>NZ_JAGDZB010000001.1:0-1169862 GCF_049116215.1 Shimia sp.
CAAACTTTTCCTTAGCCATGATGGCCTCCTTAATGTTGAGGTGGGAAGCGGGCAGCCCGCTTCCCAAATTTTGTTATGCGTATTTCGCTTGGATCTCGTCGGAGATGTTCTGCGGAACCGGATCGTAGTGGTCGAACTGCATGGAGAACTGCGCGCGGCCCGAAGACATAGAGCGCAGGTTGTTGATGTAGCCGAACATGTTGGCCAGAGGCACAAATGCGTCGATTGCTACAGCGTTACCACGTGGTTCCTGACCGGACACCTGCCCACGACGGGAGGTAAGGTCACCAATGATGCCACCGGTGTACTCTTCCGGTGTGATCACTTCCACTTTCATGATGGGCTCAAGCAACTTCGCGCCAGCCAGTTTCATGCCTTCACGCATTGCCATACGAGCAGCGATTTCAAAGGCCAGTACACTGGAGTCCACGTCGTGGAACTTACCGTCGATCAGAGCAACCTTGAAGTCGATCACAGGGAAGCCTGCCAGAGGACCGGAGTCCATGACCGACTTGATTCCCTTTTCAACACCCGGGATGTATTCCTTAGGAACAGCACCACCAACAATGCGGCTTTCGAAGGAGTAGCCTTCGCCAGCTTCAGTCGGCATGATTTCCATTTTGACTTCAGCGTACTGACCGGAACCACCAGACTGTTTCTTGTGGGTGTAGGTGTGCTCGATCGCTTTGGAGATGGTCTCACGATACGCCACCTGTGGCGCACCGATGTTGGCCTCAACCTTGAACTCACGCTTCAGACGATCCACCAGGATGTCCAAGTGCAGTTCGCCCATACCCTTCATGATGGTCTGACCGGATTCCAGGTCAGTTTCCACACGGAAGGATGGGTCTTCGGCTGCCAGACGCTGCAGACCCTGAGACATTTTCTCTTGGTCAGCTTTGGTCTTAGGCTCAACAGCAATCTCGATCACCGGATCCGGGAAGGTCATGGTTTCCAGAACAACCGGGTCGTTGGTGGCGCAGAGCGTGTCACCGGTGGTTGTGTCTTTCAGACCTGCCAGCGCGATGATGTCACCTGCAAACGCTTCGGTGATTTCCTCACGGTTGTTGGAGTGCATCATCATCATACGACCGATGCGCTCTTTACGGCCTTTTGTGGAGTTCAAGAGCGTGTCACCCTTGTTCAGCACACCGGAGTAGATCCGGGTAAAGGTCAGGGAGCCAACAAACGGGTCGTTCATGATTTTGAACGCCAAGCCGGAGAACGCCATGTCGTCGTCTGCACGACGGGCAATGTTACGCTCTTCGGTTTCATCACCCGGTTCAAAGCCCATGTAATCAACAACGTCGAGCGGGCTCGGCAGATAGTCGATTACGGCGTTGAGCAGAGGCTGAACACCTTTGTTTTTAAACGCAGAGCCGCCCAGAACCGGCACAAAGGCCATTTCCAGCGTACCTTTGCGCAGCAGTTTGCGCAGAGTTGGTACGTCAGGCTCTTCGCCTTCCAGGTAAGCTTCCATGGCGTCGTCGTCTTGTTCGACAGCCGCTTCCACCATTTTGCCGCGCCATTCGTCAGCCAGCTCTTTCAAGCTATCACGGATAGGAGCTTTAACCCAAGACGCGCCAAGGTCTTCACCCTGCCACAGCCACTCTTCCATGGTCACCAGATCAACCAAGCCTTCCAGCTCGGTTTCGGCGCCAATTGGGAAAGCGATTGGAACAGCGGTTGCACCGGTACGGTCTTCAATCATGTGAACACAGTTGAAGAAGTCCGCGCCGATTTTGTCCATCTTGTTGACAAAAACCATACGTGGAACCTTGTAGCGGTCAGCCTGACGCCACACGGTTTCGGTCTGAGGTTCAACACCAGCGTTGGCGTCCAGAACACAGACAGCGCCATCGAGAACCGCCAGAGAACGCTCAACTTCAATGGTGAAGTCAACGTGGCCTGGGGTGTCGATGATGTTCAGACGGTGCTTTGCGGAATCGGCCGATTGGCCATCCTCGGTGCGCTCCCAGAAGGTGGTCGTCGCAGCGGAGGTAATGGTGATACCACGTTCCTGTTCCTGCTCCATCCAGTCCATGGTGGCTGCACCATCGTGCACCTCACCGATGTTGTGGGATTTGCCGGTGTAGTACAGGATGCGCTCGGAACAGGTGGTTTTACCTGCATCGATGTGCGCCATGATCCCGAAGTTACGGTAGTGCTCAAGCGTATATTCGCGTGCCATTGGTCTAATGTCCTCTGGAATTTACCAACGATAGTGGCTGAAGGCTTTGTTAGCTTCGGCCATCTTGTGCGTGTCTTCCCGCTTTTTAACGGCGGTACCGCGAGAGTTCACAGCGTCCAGAAGTTCACCGGCAAGGCGCTCTTCCATGGTGTTCTCGTTGCGGTTGCGCGACGCGGTGATCAGCCAGCGGATGGCCAATGCTTCACGACGCTCTGGACGCACTTCAACCGGTACCTGGTAGGTGGCACCACCCACACGGCGGGACCGAACCTCAACCGATGGTTTGATGTTGTCCAGCGCTTCGTGGAACACTTCCACAGGGGCGCGCTTTACTTTGTCTTCAACGCGATCGAGGGCGTTGTAGACAATCTTTTCTGCGACCGACTTCTTACCGTCGATCATCAGGTTGTTCATGAACTTGCTCAGCACCAGATCGCCAAATTTGGCGTCGGGCAGAATTTCGCGTTTTTCAGCGGCGTGACGACGTGACATATCAGCCTCTCCTTCTTACTTAGGACGCTTCGCGCCGTACTTCGAACGACGTTGCTTACGGTCTTTGACGCCTTGGGTATCCAAAACACCACGCAGGATGTGGTAACGGACACCCGGAAGGTCTTTTACACGACCGCCACGGATCAGAACCACGGAGTGTTCCTGAAGGTTGTGGCTTTCACCCGGGATGTAGGAGATCACTTCGTAACCGTTGGTCAGGCGAACCTTCGCAACTTTACGCATAGCGGAGTTCGGTTTCTTCGGCGTGGTGGTGTATACACGTGTGCATACGCCGCGCTTCTGAGGGCACTGCTCCAGGTGCTGCGACTTGGAGCGCTTGATTTTAGGCTGACGCGGTTTGCGGATCAGCTGCTGAATCGTTGGCATAGGGTCTCTTTCCTATTGCTTCCATTTATACGCCGGGCTGACGCCCAACGCGGTTATCTGATTTTTCACGCCTTGTGCGAACACAAGCGCAAAAACCGCAATCGTTTCCATTCCGAGGCAAACGACGCGGTGAGGTCTCAGCGGTTGCGGTCTTCAAAGTAGACCGGAACTTGACCACTACAGGTGTGAAACGGCTCAGGATACACTTGTCCCATTGCCGGATAGGCGCGCGTATATGGGGAGTCGCGGTGCTTGTCAACAGCCGCGCTGTTGCGCTGGCGCTCTGGCCCTGCCAATGTGCCCTTCAAAACAAGAGAGGCAAAACCATGATCGACAGCAGGGACATGCAGATGATTGGCCTGTGCCGCTTTTCCTACCCGGCTTTGGGTGGATTTCAAGTGGAACACGAGACCATCGAAGACCGGATTGCCTTTCTCTATGCCGAGGACCGGCTCGAGGAGCGGTTTCAACTGATGGAGACCGTCGCCCTGCCCTGTTTGCGCGAGCAGACCGACCAAAACTTTGAGATGATCATTGTGATTGGCGACACCCTGCCCAAACACCATGTGGAGCGCCTGCATGACATCACCGCCGAAATTCCCCAAATTTCCATTGTAGCGCATGAACCCAAGCCGCACCGCCCTTTGATGAAAGAGCTGATCCACGGCGCGCGCAAAGATCCCAAAGCGCCCTGTTTGCAATTCCGCCACGACGATGATGATGCGATTTCCGTCGACTTCTTTGAACGGTTTCGTGAGGCGGTGAACGCAGTGCCTGGCTTGCTCGAAAATCGATCTGTGGCATTTGACTGGAACCGGGGCATCATTGCGGAAATGAGTGGGGACGGCATCGCCGCGACCGATACCATACGCAATCTCTATGTGGCCTCTTTGGGCATGTATGTGCGCGGGGGCTGCTCCCTGACGATCATGAATTTTCGCCACGGTATTATGAACCAGTTTATGCCCACAGTTTCTTTCACGGACACGCCGATGTGGGTGCGCACCCACAATGGCTACAACGACAGCCGTCAAAAGAAGGTCAAGCCGGTGCCGGTAGAGCCCCTTACACTGGAGCAAGAAGCCGAGTTCAAAGCCCGCTTTGCCATCGACGTGGATCAGGTGCGCGCGACATTTTCCTGAGACAGTTTACGCCCGCGCAATAAGGTGAACACGCCTGCCCCGACCACAATCGCTGCACCCGTCAAAGTGATTGGGTCGGGCCAGTCACCAAACACCACAAAACCAAGCACCAGCGCCCAAAGCAATCCGCTGTAGCGGAAGGGTGCGATGAAGCTGACTTCGCCCACGCGCATCACCAGCACGGAAAACAGATATCCGCCAAGGATAAACAGCGATGCGCCACTGAGAAGCGCCCATTGGCGACCATCAAGGCTGACCCACTCGCCGCCCAAACTGGCCACGCCGGCAAAAACCATGACGCCCAGAGAGGCCACCAGCGTCACGGTCAAGGACGGCACATTGGCGGACATCTTGCGTGTCGACAGATCCCGCAGAGTCACAAAGGCCACGGCCACCATGGCGTAGAGTGCGTATTGGTCAAAGCCCTCTGGCCCAGGTCGCACAATCAGCAACATACCACAGAAACCGGCGGCAATCGCGGAGGCCCGCCTCCATCCAACGGCCTCCCCAAAAAACAGAGCGCCGCCCAGGGTTACGGTCAGCGGCAGGATTTGCAGGATCGCCGTCACATTGGCCAAAGGCATGTGATAAAGCGCGGTGATAAAAAAATAGGCCGCGCCGATCTCCGCCACGGTGCGCACGGTCACCAGTCCCCAATCAAACCGAGACAAGTTCCAACGCAGCTTGCCCAACGATTTGGCCAATAGCCAGATCAGACCAGAAGCCACGAGCCCGCGCAGAAACAACATCTGAAACAGCGGCACATCTGTGCCCAACGCCTTCACCAGCGTGTCGTTGAACGTAAACGCCGCCATGGAACACATCATTAGGACTGCGCCTTTGGTGTTGTCTGACATCGCCGCCATCTGCCGCCCTTTCCCGTATGCAACCGAGCGACCCTAGGACCGCATCTGTGCTTTGCCAAGACCTCGGCGTCTCATTCCCCACATATCCGCGCCAAAAGCAAAAGGGCCCCCGGCGTATTGCCGGAGGCCCTTTCGAAATGCGTTAGATCGATGGTTTAGTCGAACTCGCGGCTTTCCGGTGTTTCCACCAGACCGCTGTCAAACACATCCTCTGCGGTCACATCTTCAACCGGTGCGGCCAGACGTGCGGCGGCTTCCGCCTCCTCACGACGGGCTTCCACAACCACGTTGTCTCGCTCAGACGCAATGCGACGCACTTTCTGTGTCGCACCACCGGTACCGGCTGGGATCAGGCGGCCCACGATGACGTTCTCTTTGAGGCCAACCAGTTTGTCTTTCTTACCTTGGACAGAGGCCTCGGTGAGAACACGGGTGGTCTCCTGGAACGACGCCGCGGAGATGAAGGAGCGAGTCTGAAGCGACGCTTTGGTGATACCGAGCAAGATTGGCTCACCTTTGGCAGGGCGACGGCCTTCAGCCAGCGCCTTTTCATTGGCCGTATCAAACTCAATCTTCTCAACGTGTTCGCCTTTGAGCAACGTGGTTTCACCAGAGTCCTGGATCTCCCACTTCTGCAACATCTGGCGCACAATCACTTCGATGTGCTTGTCGTTGATCTTCACACCTTGCAGTCGGTACACGTCCTGCACTTCGTCGATCATGTAATCCGCCAGCGCTTCAACACCCATAATGGCAAGGATGTCGTGCGGTGCCGGGTTACCGTCCATGATGTAGTCACCCTTCTGCACGAAGTCGCCTTCCTGCACCGGGATGTGTTTGCCCTTTGGCACCATGTATTCCACGGTTTCCATGGTCTCATCAGACGGCTCGATCGCGATGCGACGCTTGTTCTTGTAGTCGCGGCCAAAGCGCACGTAACCATCGATTTCAGCGATGATCGCGTGATCTTTTGGACGACGCGCTTCAAACAGTTCAGCAACTCGTGGCAGACCACCGGTAATGTCTTTGGTCTTGGCGCCTTCACGCGGGATACGCGCAACAACGTCACCAGCTTTCACGTCCTGCTGATCTTCGATCGACAGAACCGCATCCACAGACATTGGGTAATGTACCGGGTTGCCAGCGTCGTTACGCACAGGCTCACCATCTGCATCCACCAGGATCACTTCTGGTTTCAGCTCGTTGCCTTTTGGCGCAGAACGCCAGTCGGTCACGATTTTCTGGGTCATGCCGGTCGCGTCATCGGTCTCGTCGCGGATAGAGATACCCACGGTCAGATCAACAAACTTCGCCTTACCGTCTTTTTCCGCCAAGATAGGCAGTGTGTACGGATCCCATTCAAACAGCTTGTCACCAAAGTTGACCGCTTGGCCTTCTTTGACAAACAGCTTGGAACCGTAACCAACCTTGTGGCTGGCACGCTCTTCGCCGTCTTCGCCCTGAATGATCAGCTTCATGTTGCGGCCCATCACTAGGATCTCGCCATTGGCGTTTTCCAGAGTGTTGGCATTTTCAAAGACGATCTTACCTTCCTGGCTTGCTTCCAGGAAAGACTGTTGACCACCCTGCGCAACACCACCGATGTGGAAGGTCCGCATCGTCAGCTGTGTACCAGGTTCACCGATCGACTGTGCCGCGATGATGCCGACAGCTTCGCCGGTGTTCACCATGGTGCCGCGTGCAAGGTCACGACCATAGCACATGGCGCAGACACCCTCTTCCGCGTCACAGGTCAGCGGGCTGCGGATGCGCATGGTTGCCACACCAGCTTCGTCAATCGTGTCCGCCATGCGTTCATCGATCAACTGACCATGGGCGACCAGAACTTCGTCTGTGCCTGGCTTCATCACGTCCTCAGCCGCTACACGGCCCAGCACACGTTCTGCCAGAGACGCCACAACCTCACCGTCGTTGACAGCCGCCTCAGCGGTGATCGCCGCATCAGTACCACAGTCATGCGCACGCACGATGCAGTCCTGCGCTACGTCCACCAGACGACGAGTCAGGTAACCGGAGTTCGCTGTTTTCAAAGCGGTATCTGACAGACCCTTACGGGCACCGTGGGTGGAGTTGAAGTACTCCAGAACGGTCAGACCTTCTTTAAAGTTCGAGATAATCGGTGTCTCGATGATGTCGCCGTTTGGCTTGGCCATCAGGCCGCGCATCCCGCCCAGCTGCTTCATCTGCGTAACCGAGCCACGCGCACCGGAGTGCGCCATCATGTAGACCGAGTTTGGTTCCGCTTCCGAGCCATCTTCATCACGCTGCGAGGAGGAGATCGTGCCCATCATCGCATCGGTGACTTTGTCGTTACACTTGGACCAGGCATCCACAACTTTGTTGTACTTTTCGCCCTGAGTGATCAGGCCGTCCATGTACTGCTGTTCAAAGTCTTTCACCTGATCACGGGTGCCGTCGACGATGGTCCACTTGTTGTCCGGGATCACCATGTCGTCTTTACCAAACGAGATGCCCGCCTTGAACGCTTCGCGGAAGCCCATGGTCATGATCTGGTCACAGAAGATCACGGACTCTTTCTGACCACAGTAGCGATAGACGGTGTCAATCACGTTCTGCACGTCTTTTTTCCGCAACAGCTTGTTCACCAGCTCAAACGGCGCCTTGGCGTTCTTAGGCAGCAGCGCGCCCAAACGCACACGTCCTGGAGTGGTTTCAAACCGCTCAAAGACTTCCAGCCCGTTTTCGTCAAACTGAGGAATACGGGCGGTGATTTTGGTGTGCAGGTGCACGGTGCCGCTATCCAGCGCGTACTGAACTTCCTCGATCGAGGAGAACACCATACCTTCACCCTTCATGCCTTCACGCATGATGGTGGTGTAGTATAGGCCCAAGATCATATCCTGCGACGGAACGATGATTGGTGCACCGTTTGCCGGGGACAGAACGTTGTTGGTGGACATCATCAGAACACGTGCTTCCAGCTGAGCTTCGAGGCTCAGAGGCACATGCACAGCCATTTGGTCACCGTCGAAGTCAGCGTTAAACGCAGAACATACAAGCGGGTGAAGCTGGATGGCTTTACCTTCGATCAGCACCGGCTCAAACGCCTGAATGCCCAAACGGTGCAGCGTTGGCGCACGGTTCAGCATCACAGGGTGTTCGCGGATCACTTCGTCCAGGATATCCCAAACTTCGGGACGCTCTTTTTCCACCAGTTTCTTGGCCTGCTTCACAGTGGAGGACAGACCTTTGGCTTCCAGACGGGAGTAGATGAACGGCTTGAATAGCTCCAACGCCATCTTCTTGGGAAGACCACATTGATGCAGTTTTAATTCCGGACCGGTCACAATTACCGAACGGCCAGAGAAGTCGACGCGCTTACCCAAAAGGTTTTGACGGAAACGACCCTGCTTACCTTTCAGCATGTCGCTGAGCGATTTCAGCGGACGCTTGTTGGCGCCGGTGATCACGCGGCCACGACGGCCGTTGTCAAACAGCGCATCCACAGATTCCTGCAGCATCCGCTTTTCGTTGCGCACGATGATATCAGGCGCACGCAGTTCGATCAGACGCTTCAGACGGTTGTTCCGGTTGATCACACGACGGTAGAGGTCGTTGAGGTCAGACGTCGCAAAGCGGCCACCATCCAGCGGCACCAGTGGGCGCAGCTCTGGTGGGATCACAGGGATCACGGTCAGGATCATCCATTCCGGACGGTTGCCGGACTCGATGAAGCTCTCAACCACTTTCAAACGCTTGATGATCTTCTTAGGCTTCAGCTCGCCAGTGGCTTCGGCCAGATCGGCGCGCAGCTGGTCAGCTTCAGATTCCAGATCGATCATCGACAGCATCTCACGGATCGCTTCCGCACCGATGTTGGCGGTGAAAGCATCCATGCCGTATGCGTCTTGCGCATCCATGTACTCTTCTTCGGTCATCATCTGGCCGTACTGCAGGTCGGTTAGACCCGGCTCGATGACAACGTAGTTTTCAAAGTACAGCACACGTTCCAGATCACGCAGTGTCATGTCCAGCATCAGGCCGATGCGGCTTGGCAACGATTTCAGGAACCAGATGTGGGCCACTGGCGCGGCCAGCTCGATGTGGCCCATGCGCTCACGGCGCACTTTCTGAAGCGTAACTTCAACACCACATTTTTCGCAGACAACGCCGCGATACTTCATGCGCTTATATTTGCCGCAGAGACATTCGTAGTCTTTGATTGGGCCAAAGATACGCGCACAGAACAGACCGTCACGCTCAGGCTTGAACGTACGGTAGTTGATGGTTTCTGGCTTTTTGATCTCGCCGTAGGACCACGACAGGATCCGCTCAGGCGACGCCAGCGAGACTTTGATCTCATCGAAAGTCTTCTGCGGTGCCAGTGGGTTAAACGGGTTGTTCGTCAGTTCCTGGTTCATTTTGATACCTCAAATTTGGTTGGGAGGAGAGTGGTGGGGATGAGGGCTGACGCCCTCACTCACCTTCCTCCGTATCCAGGAGTTCCATATTCAGGCCGAGACCCCGAACTTCTTTCACCAGAACGTTGAACGATTCTGGGACGCCCGCTTCGAAGTTGTCCTCGCCCTTGACGATGCTTTCATAGACCTTGGTCCGGCCAGCCACGTCATCCGACTTCACGGTCAGCATTTCCTGCAGCGTGTAGGCGGCGCCGTAAGCTTCCAGAGCCCAGACTTCCATCTCACCAAAGCGCTGACCACCGAACTGTGCCTTACCACCCAGCGGCTGCTGTGTGACCAAGGAGTACGGACCAGTGGAACGCGCGTGGATTTTGTCATCAACCAGGTGGTGCAGTTTCAGCAGATACTTGATGCCCACAGTTACAGGGCGGGCAAACTGCTCACCTGTACGGCCATCAAACAACTGCGACTGACCGCTTTCGGAGAAGCCAGCACGCACCAGAGCGTTGTTCACGTCGCCTTCTTTGGCGCCGTCAAACACTGGGGTCGCGATTGGCACACCGTTGGTCACGTTACCGGCTGCTTCCAGAAGCTGACCTTCGTCCATGCCGGCGATGCCTTCTTCGTAGACATCATCGCCATAGGCCAGGTGCATGGCTTCACGCACAGGGGTCAGATCGCCGGAGCGACGGTATTCCTGCAGCGCTTCGTCCACGTTCACACCCAGGCCGCGTGCGGCCCAACCCATGTGGGTTTCGAGAATCTGACCAACGTTCATACGAGATGGAACACCCAGCGGGTTCAGACAGAAGTCAACTGGCGTACCGTCGGCGAGGAACGGCATGTCTTCCATAGGCACAACCTTGGAAATAACACCTTTGTTCCCGTGACGACCGGCCATTTTATCACCCGGCTGCAGCTTACGCTTCACAGCGATGAAGACTTTGACCATCTTCATCACACCCGGTGGCAGATCATCGCCACGACGGACTTTCTCAACTTTGTCCTCAAAACGGTGCTCAAGCGCACGTTTCTGTATCTCGTACTGCTCGTTCAGGGCCTCAACAACCTGCGCATCAGCTTCTTCCGCCAATGCCAGCTGCCACCACTGACCACGGCTCATGGATGCCAGTAACTCTTCGGTGATCTCAGAGTTGGCTTTCACGCCTTTCGGGCCTTTCACAGCCACTTTGCCAAGCACCATGCCTTTGAGGCGGGCGTAGATGTTGCGGTCCAGGATCGCCAGTTCGTCGTCGCGGTCACGCGCCAGACGTTCGATCTCTTCTCGCTCGATCTGCAGCGCACGTTCGTCTTTTTCCACACCGTGGCGGTTAAAGACGCGGACTTCCACAACCGTACCAAAGTCACCCGGCTTCACGCGCAGCGAGGTGTCACGCACGTCAGAGGCTTTCTCACCAAAGATGGCGCGCAGAAGCTTTTCTTCCGGCGTCATTGGGCTTTCGCCTTTTGGTGTGATCTTACCAACCAGAATGTCGCCCGGCTCCACGTCCGCACCGATGTATACGATGCCCGCCTCGTCGAGGTTGCGCAGCGCTTCTTCACCGACGTTTGGAATGTCGCGGGTGATCTCCTCTGGGCCAAGCTTGGTGTCACGTGCGGCAACTTCGAATTCTTCGATGTGAACCGAAGTAAACACGTCGTCACGCGCGATGCGCTCGGAGATCAGAATGGAGTCTTCGTAGTTGTAGCCGTTCCAAGGCATAAACGCGACAACCACGTTTTTACCCAGAGCCAATTCACCGATATCGGTGGATGGACCGTCAGCAATCACTTCACCTTTGCCAACCGTGTCGCCCACTTTCACCAGCGGACGCTGGTTGATGCAGGTGTTCTGGTTGGACCGCTGGAATTTGCGCAGACGGTAGATGTCCACACCCGCGTCGCCCAGCTCCAGATCGGAGGTGGCACGGATCACGATACGCTGTGCATCCACTTGGTCGATGATACCAGCACGTTTGGCCTGAATGGCCGCGCCGGAGTCGATCGCCACTTTCTCTTCGATACCGGTACCCACCAATGGTGCTTCCGCACGCAGCAGTGGCACCGCCTGACGTTGCATGTTCGAACCCATCAGGGCCCGGTTCGCATCGTCGTTTTCGAGGAACGGGATCAGGGAGGCCGCAACAGACACCAGCTGTTTCGGGCTCACGTCGATCAGGTCGACATTTTCCGAAGCCGCCAGCGTGTATTCGCCGGACTGACGGGTGTTCACGAATTCATTCACGAACTTGCCGTTGTCGTCCAGAGACGCGTTAGCCTGCGCCACGGTGTGACGCTGCTCTTCGGTTGCCGACATGTAGTTCACCTCATCGGTGACCACGCCGTTCTCAACCTTGCGATACGGTGTTTCGATGAAGCCGTATTTGTTCACGCGGGCAAAAGTTGCCAGCGAGTTGATCAGACCAATGTTTGGACCTTCCGGCGTTTCAATCGGGCACATGCGACCGTAGTGGGTCGCGTGCACGTCGCGCACCTCAAAGCCCGCACGTTCACGTGTCAGACCGCCTGGCCCAAGCGCAGACAGACGACGCTTGTGCGTCACTTCAGACAGCGGGTTGGTTTGGTCCATGAACTGCGACAGCTGCGAGGAGCCGAAGAATTCACGCACCGCAGCCGCGGCTGGCTTGGCGTTGATCAGATCCTGCGGCATGACGGTGTCGATCTCAACAGAGCTCATACGCTCTTTGATCGCACGTTCCATACGCAGCAGACCCACGCGGTACTGGTTTTCCATCAGTTCGCCAACGGAGCGCACACGACGGTTGCCGAGGTGGTCGATGTCGTCGATGTCGCCTTTGCCGTCACGCAGCTCAACCAGCGCTTTGATGCAGGACACGATGTCTTCTTTGCGCAAGGTGCGCAGGGTGTCCGGCGCATCCAGAGCCAAACGCATATTCATCTTCACGCGGCCAACCGCGGAAAGGTCATAACGCTCGCTGTCAAAGAACAGGGTGTCAAACAGCGCAGAAGCGGCATCAACTGTGGGCGGCTCGCCCGGACGCATCACGCGGTAGATGTCCATAAGCGCGGTGTCGCGGCTCATGTTTTTGTCTGCCGCCATGGTGTTGCGCATGTACGGACCAACATTGACGTTGTCGATGTCCAGAACCGGAATGTCGGTGAAACCTGCATCCACCAGATCTTTTACGGTGCCACCAATCAGGTCGCCGTCTTTGTCGTATTCCAGCGTCAGCTCGTCACCGGCTTCCACGTAGATCGCACCGGTTTCCTCGTTGATGAGGTCTTCGGCCACGAATTTGCCCACGATGTGCTCAAATGGCACCAGCAGATCGGTGATCTTGCCTTCGTCGATGATCTTCTTAACTGCACGTGGCGTGACTTTCTTGCCAGCTTCGGCAATCACTTCGCCGGTGGCGGCGTCGATCAGGTCCTGTGTTGGACGGGTGCCGCGCACGCGCTCTGGGAAGAACTTGGTGACCCAACCTTTGCTCTTGTCCAGTTTGTAGTTCACGGTGTCGTAGTAGGCATCCATGATGCCTTCCTGGTCCAGACCCAGCGCATACAGCAGGGTGGTCACAGGCAGCTTACGACGGCGGTCGATGCGGGCGTAAACGATGTCTTTGGCGTCAAACTCGAAGTCCAGCCAGGAGCCGCGGTATGGGATGATACGGCAAGCGAACAGCAGTTTACCTGAAGAGTGGGTTTTGCCTTTGTCGTGGTCAAAGAACACACCAGGGGAGCGGTGCATCTGAGACACGATCACGCGCTCGGTACCGTTCACCACAAAGGTACCGTTCTGGGTCATCAGAGGCATGTCGCCCATGAAGACGTCCTGCTCTTTGATGTCTTTGACCGACTTGGCGCCAGTGTCTTCGTCCACATCAAACACGATCAGACGCAGGGTGACTTTCAGCGGCGCGCTGTAAGTCATGTCACGCTGCTGACATTCCTCAACGTCGTACTTCGGCTTTTCCAGCTCGTAGTTGACGAATTCCAGCACGGAGGTTTCGTTGAAATCCTTGATCGGGAAGACCGATTGGAACACGCCTTTGATACCCTCACCATCGGTGGGGATCTCAAGATCGCCGGATTTCAGGAACAGATCATAAGAAGATTTCTGAACCTCAATCAGGTTCGGCATCTCCAGAACTTCACGGATTTTACCGTAGTATTTACGTAGACGTTTCTGGCCAAGGAAGCTTTGAGCCATGGTCAATGTCACCTTTCGATTCATCATCAACAACATACCGTCGGGCCCCGGCACGTCGCGTCAGTGACGGCGTGGATCAGATCCATTCTCGACCCCGTCCCACCGGGGTCTCTCGATCAAAATCCTGCCTTGGAAAACCTCTTGCTGCGTGCATTGCAGACCCCAAGAGGCTTTCCAAGCCGGGGTTTTCACCTGTATTTCAAGGTCTTGTCTTGTTTGTGTCGTCTTTTGAAAGTGTGGGGTGAGAGCCCCAGATCAGCGCCGCCTTATCCAATAAATCCGCAAAGGACAAAAGCGGCCCCGAATCGCTCGAAACCGCAAGAGATTACCGAATATTGAATCAAGCGTGTCTTTGCAACCCCTTGGGGCTTGACAATCGCCAAATCAGCCAAGGCTTCCTTCTGAAGCCTGTGCCTTGGTCGGGCACAGTTCTGTTTGCGCCGCCGAAGAATTTTCACAATACTCCACAACAAAACATCCAACAACAAGAGACTGACATTTCAGATGACCGTTATCATTGCCGGCGGAGGTATTGCCGGACTAACCATGGGCCTCACCCTTCATGAGATTGGCGTTCCTTTTCACATCCTTGAAAGTGTAAATGACCCGAAGCCTTTGGGCGTGGGCATCAACCTACAGCCGCCCTGCGTGCGCGAATTGTTTGCGCTTGGCTTGGAAGAGATGTTGGAAGAGGTGAGCGTGAAGACCCGCGACTATGGGTTTTACACCAAGACCGGCGTGGAAATCTGGACCGAGCCGCGCGGGCGACATGCCGGCTATAACTGGCCACAGTATTCGGTGCATCGTGGTGAATTGCAGATGGGCCTGCTCAAAGCACTGCTGGCGCGTTGCGGAGAGGATAGCATCACCTTTGGCTGCCGCGTGACCCAATTCACCAACACCGACAAAGGTGTGGCCGTCATCTACCAGCAAGGCGAAACCATCAAATCCCTGTCCGGCACAATGCTTGTCGCGGCCGACGGTGTGCATTCCGCCATCCGCGCGCAGATGTATCCTGACGAAGGCGCCCCGGTCTGGGGCGGGGCCATCATGTGGCGTGGCACCACAACCGCGCCGGCTTTCCTAAGCGGCACCTCCATGATCCTGGCCGGACACGACACCCAGCGGTTTGTCACCTACCCAATCTCTGCCCCCGATCCAGAAACCGGCGAAGCGCTGATCAACTGGATTGCCGAAGCCAAGGTGGACCCCAATGAGCATATCGAGAAAAGCGACTGGAACCGTAAGGTCGACACCTCCCGCTTTGCCGCTGACTTTGCAGATTGGGATTTTGGCTGGATCGACATTCCTGAACTGATTGCCAACGCCAATGAGGTGTTTGAGTATCCGATGGTGGATCGCGAACCAGTGGATAGCTGGACCGACGGTGCCGCCACGTTGATTGGCGACGCGGCGCATGCCACCTACCCCGTGGGCTCCAGCGGCGCGAGCCAAGCCATTATCGACGCCCGCCTGTTGGGCGCGGCGATCAAAGCCCATGGTGAGGGGCACACTGCCGCCAAAACCTACGAAGATCAGGTGCGCCCAATGGCCAATGCCATCACCCTAGCCAACCGCGGCAATGGTGGCCCGGATGCCATCATGCAAATGGCCGAAGACCGCTGCGCCGGAGACTTTGATCGCTTGGATGAGGTACTGCCCATGCGAGAGCGCCAAGAACACGCCGAAAGCTTCAAAAAACTGGCGCGTATTCGGGTTGAGGACACCAATACCCAAGCACCGATCATTGCCTGAAGCAACATGGGCGTCCTCAAACGAGGACGCCCTTCGCAAACACCCTCTGCCCCCTAGACCCGCGCGCCCTTTTTGGGCAGGCTGAACACAGTTCGTTTATCCGTCACTGTTGGGAGCTTGCGCATTGTTTTTGACCTCACCCCTGCGCGCCATTTGTCTGGCAACCCTGATTTGCACTAATATTGCAGCGCCAACTTGGGCATCCAAGGCCTCCCAAGACATTCCAAAATGGCTGCAAAACCACGTGGGAACAGGCGTTGGCAAAATCGCCCCCGTGGTCCTGGACCGCGCCCGGGCGCTCTATTTGGAAAAACGCCGCAGCGGCACGGTCAAAAACCCCTGCTACTTTGCCATGGACGCCACCCGTCCCAGCACAGGGGATGACGGCAGCGCCCTGCCCCGCTTCTACGTGATTTGTGAGAAATCAAAGACTTTCAAGGCGGTCTCCTCAGGCTACGGCAATGGCCGCAAACTGGCCAAAGCCAATTTCTCCAACGGTCGGCAATGCGCCCGCAATTTCAGCAATGCAGAAGGCTCCAAACTCACCGCAGGTGGTCCCTATATCACCGCCGAGTCCCGCACATCCTTCAAAGGCTACTACCAAAGCAGCTCTGGTAAGAAACCCTTCCTGCGCACCTTCCTGCTGTTTGACGGTGAAGGCGAAACCAGCAACGCCCGCGAACGTGCCATCGGCGGCCACCGCGCCATGTTCCTGCGCTGGCAATGCCGGATGGAACGGCCCCAAAGCACCCACGCCGATGCAGATGGCTATGTGCCCTTTGGCAAATTGGTGGATTATACTTCCGGTCGTAGCAATGGCTGCACCACCTGGTCCAAACCCGCCACCGACGAGATCCTGAAAATTGCCGACGGCAAGCCAACAACACTCTACATCTACCCGTCCTCAAAAGACATCAACGCCGTGGCCAAAGCAATCCAACGCGGAAAATCCCCGCAGCAATCCGGCCACTACTGGCATGCCGCCTGTTTGAAAACGATCGGCATTCCTAAGTTCTGGCCCAAGCAGACCCTGCAGCCGATCATCAACGAATGGCGCGCCTCGCTGCCCAAGCAGCCACCGTTGAAGCTGCCGCTTTGTAAGTAATCAGAAACTTGGCGGGAAGCGCCTATAGTCAATCACGCCCCGGACATTTGCGACCACCCAAAAACCGCGAAAAGCTGCGATGAGCCCCAATTGAGTTTCCGGAAATCGGCAAAAAGGCACTTTTCTTTCACCCAAAACTACTGCCGGTACGAAAATATCTCAGTCTGCTTGAACTCTAAGTGAGTTGATTATCTCTACAATCTCAGCACGCTGTTTCGTCCAATGGCGACCGACACTGACAATGTTTTCATCAACGTAGTGATTTGTAGTTTCGCTCGAAATTTCGATGCCCCAAATCTCATTTTCATTCTCTAGACCATGATTTTGAGGATCAATCAGAAAGCTAACAAACACTTCGAAGCCAACCGGCGACCACCCGGATGTGAACCTCCAAATTCGACTGCGCATTCCTCCACCAAATTGTGGTTCATGGATTGCGGTTCTTTCCCAACCAAAGCGGAGAAGGTCATCTACGAGGTTATCGAATCTGTCCATGCTATCCAATTTGACCCACCTTTGGTCCATAGAGCAACGGCGGCTTTAGCCCGCAAAGACGATTCACCACCGCATAGAAAACGGTACCCCAAAACAAAAACAGGCGCCCCCGAAGGGACGCCTGCAATAACTCGGTGAGATACCGAATTACTTAACTTCGACTTCCGCGCCAGCTGCTTCCAGCTTGCCCTTAACGTCTTCGGCTTCGTCCTTGGACACGCCTTCTTTGATCTTGCCGCCAGCTTCAACCAGAGTCTTGGCTTCTTTCAGGCCCAGACCGGTGATGCCGCGAACTTCTTTGATCACGTTGATTTTGGATGCGCCGGCGTTAACCAGAACAACGTCAAATTCAGTTTTTTCTTCTTCAGCTGCGCCACCGGCGTCGCCGCCGCCTGCCATTACAACTGCGCCGCCAGCGGCAGGCTCGATGCCATACTCGTCTTTGAGGATGGTTTTCAGTTCTTGTGCTTCCAGCAGGGTCAGACCCACGATGCTTTCTGCGAGTGCTTTCAGATCAGCCATTTTAGACTCTTTCCGTTCTTAGGTATGTGTTCCAACGTTGTGACAATGTCACGACGCGGCTCTCAATAAGTTGCTTACGCAGCCTCTGCCTTTTCCTCGACGGTAGACAGGATGGATGCGATGTTCGAAGCAGGTGCGCCAATGGCGCCGGCGATGTTGGAAGCAGGGGCGCCGAGCATGCTTGCGATCTGAGCAATAAGCTCGTCGCGCGAAGGCATTTTCGACACTGCTGTAACACCAGCACGGTCCAGAGCGTTCTCGCCCATTGCACCACCAAGGATCTCGAATTTTGCGTGATCTTTGGCGAAGTCTTCGGCCACTTTGGCAGCTGCCACAGGGTCCTCAGAATAGGTCAGAACGGTCATACCCGACAGAAGGCCACCGATGCTTTCGCATGGTTTGCCGTCCAGGGCGATCTTGGCGAGCCTGTTCTTGGCGACACGAACAGCACCACCCGCTGCACGGGCACGTGCGCGAAGGTCCTGCATGTCAGCAACCGTGAGACCCGCGTAGTGGGCAACCACTACAACGCCAGAGCTTTCAAAGATCTGGCCGAGCTCGTCGACCAACTTCTCTTTTTGTGCTCTATCCACAGTTTTACTCCAAAATTGGGGATTGCTCCCCGGCTCAGTTTTGCGCACCACAGAAGCGGCACGCGTTTAGGTCCATACATTGGGTTGGGAACCAAGATCGCCGAAGGCTCGTAAGCCTTCTAAGAATTCTTGTCTCTTACCCCATCTCAGAAAGGAATTATTCAGGCGAACCCGAACCCTTCGTCTTGGACAGGCCACCCCTAGAAAGAATCGACAGGCGACTCCGTTTTGGAATGGGCAGAGGCCATTTACCGCTCACACGACCACTTTGCAAGCATAGAAATCCCCGACCAACAAAGAAGCGGTTCCCTTCCCGGCATCGACCGCTAGAGTGTGGCCAATTCCACAGGGCACTCTTCGCAAAGGCTTTGATATGACGTCTGACTGCATTCTCTCCAACGACCACCTCAGCTTGTCCGTCGCTGAAATGGGTGCCGAAATGCAATTTCTGCGCACACAATCCGGCGTGGATCTGTTGTGGGGCGGTGACCCGGCGTACTGGACGGGTCGCGCACCGGTGTTGTTTCCCATTGTCGGACGTGCTGTGGACGACAGGATTGCTGTTGGTGCGCACAGTGCGGACATGGCGCAGCATGGCATTGCCCGGCGACGCGTATTTACACTGGAGGAGCACAGCCCAACGCAGTGCCGACACGTCTTGCGCGCCGACCCTGAAACGCGCGCGCAGTACCCCTTCGACTTCGCATTGCACCTCACCCATGCCTTGGCGGAGGCAACCCTGACCGTCACCGCCCGGGTTGAGAACCTTTCCGACACCGAGATGCCGTTTGGCTTTGGCTTTCACCCGGCCTTTCTCTGGCCCCTGCCCGGCGCCGAGACCCAGCCCAATGTTGTCCAGTTGGCAACCAGCAACAATCCCGCCCGACAACCCCTTCATCCTGACGGGCTTCTGGAGTCCACGCGGGTTGAAGGTCCCTTTATCGACGGCACTCTGGGCATTGAAGAAGCGCTGTTCACCGACGGCGCGCTGGTGTTCCCAAATGGCACCGAAGCGCTGCGTTACGGCCCTGAGAACGGCCCGGGGCTGTCTTTCACCTTCCACAACCTGCCTGATCTGGCGCTTTGGAAGCCGGTCGATGCGCCATTCCTGTGTGTGGAGCCATGGCACGGAACCGCGTCACTTGTCGGGGATGGACCGCAAATTTCTCAACGGCCCAACAGTGTGTCTCTGCCTGCCGGCGAGGCCATGACATTTGGCTTCAGTGTCACCGTAGAGTCCTAAGCGGCTCATCGCGTCGCACGACAGGTCGAACCGCACACAAAAAAACGCCACCTGACGGTGGCGTTTCTTTTATCCATAGATTGCTTTGGCTTCACGGAAAGACAACAAGCGTCGTGTCTTTTCATCCCACAAGTGCAGCCGCGCACTGGCCAGGCTTTCCCGAATGGTCAGCTGGTTGTTATCCGCAAGCTCAGCATAGTCGCGCAGCACGTCAGGCAAACGATAAAACGGGATACGGCTGTATAGATGGTGCACATGGTGGATGCCAATATTGGCGCTGAACCACTGCAACACCGCGGGCAGCCGATAGTAGGAGCTGCCTTTCAACGCAGCCTCATGCAGGTCCCAATCCTGCGCTTCGTCATACTGGGTGTGCTCAAATTGGTGCTGCACGTAAAACAGCCACACACCGGCGGTGCCTGCAATCAGCGTGGTCGGCAGGAAGATCAACAACAGCGGCGCCAAGCCGCCAAAATAGTAGATCGCCGCCAATACCGCCACCAAAGCCAGATTGGTCGCCATGGCGCTGACCCAATATTTGCGGCTGTCCATCAGGCCCAATGGCAGACGGTTTTGCAGGAAGAACAGGTAGAACGGGCCAAGGCCAAACATGGTCAGCGGATTGCGCACCATACGGTATTGCAAACGCCGCAAAGGATGCGCTGCCTGATACTCCGCCACCGTCATGGTGTAGACATCGCCAATGCCACGCTTTTCAAGATTACCAGCGGCGCTGTGGTGGATCGAATGGGTGCGGCGCCAGACATCGTATGGCGTCAGGGTGATCACGCCTAGGACGCGGCCCAACCAATCACTGACTTCGCGGCTTTTGAAAAACGCACCATGTCCACAGTCATGCTGGATGGTGAACAGGCGCACCAGAAACAGCGCGTTCAGCATAGAAATGCCAAGTGTCAGCCACAAGCTGACCGACATACTCCACCACGCCAAGGCCCAGAGCGCCACAAACGGCACCACGGTGACCAGCACCTCCAAGACGCTGCGCGCCTCATTTGGCTCCCGGTACTGTGCCAGGACTTTGACCCATTCGCGCGCGGAACGCTCAACAGGCTGATCAGGTTGCGGAACGGAGTGAATTACCATGTGCCTGCCAATGTTTTGTTCGTTGCGATGTGGATAGACGAAAGCACGCGGCTGGCAATTGATTTTTGATCACATTCATGCCGTTGCGTCAGTTTTTCGCGTGTTTTTTGCCATTTCTGGCGAAATAAGACGCCGCCGGAGGAAAACCCGTCCGGCGGCACCTGGTGCAGAGGTTGGGGCGCGACACCCGCATGCCAACAAGCGCGCGCCCGAAGTTGGGGCATTAGAAGTCCTGCCACAGCTCCATATCAACCGCCGCATTTCCATCTACGGCCGTTGGAGCAGCCTTACGCGCTGGCTCTGGGGCCGACTTTGGGACTAGCTTTGGCGCCGACGCTTTGGCCATCGGCGCTGGCGCTGGTTTGGGCGCACTTGGCGCAGGGGCCGCAACCGGAGCCTCGGAGTTGACCGACGCGTCGGTTTTGAAGCTCGACACCATCCCCATCAGCTCGGACGCGTCTTTGGCCAGCATCTGCCCGGCCGCAGTGGACTCTTCCACCATGGCGGCATTGGCCTGCGTCACCTGATCGAGCTGCACAACACTTGCGTTGATCTCTGCCAAGCCGGCGGATTGATCGGTCGCGCTACGGGCAATCTCAGAGACCATTTGCGAGATGTTGTTGACGCGATCTGCAATGCTGGTCAACGCCTCACCAGCTTTGCCCACCAGGTCCACACCGCTTTCAACTTGCTGCGCGCTGTCGCTGATCAGGGCTTTGATCTCGCTGGCTGCGTCCGAGGACTTAAGCGCGAGCGCCCGCACCTCAGAGGCCACCACCGCAAAACCGCGACCTGCATCCCCGGCCCGTGCCGCTTCCACGCCGGCGTTCAACGCCAACAGGTTGGTCTGGAAGGCAATGTCGTCGATCACACCGATGATCTGAGAAATATGGCGCGAGCCTTCCTCAATTTCTGTCATCGCCGTCACCGCATCGCGCACAACTTCGCCGCTGATCTCGGCCTCACTGCGCGCTTCAGCAACAACCTCTTCCACGTTGCGCGTGCCTTCAGCCGCTGTTTGCACGTTGTTGGTCATCTCTTTCAGAGCCGCAGCGGTCTCTTCCAATGTCGCCGCCTGGTTTTCTGTCCGCTGGGACAGATCCAACGACGACTGGCTGATCTCCGCTGCGCCGCTCTTGATGCTGTCCGCAGATTCCACCACTTGCGACACTGTCGTGTTGAGTTGATGCACGGTTTTGTTGAAGTCCAAGCGCAACGAGTCATGGTCTTCTGCAAACGGCTCATCGATGGTCTGCGCGAAGTTTCCTTCCGACAGTTGACCAAGACCAGCACTCAGCTTTTTAACAACAATTTCCTGCTCCTGCGCAGCGATTGCACGCTGTGCCTCAGCATCTTTGGCCTTCTTCAGGTCACCACGCATCGCCACAAGCGTCTTGCCAAGTTCACCAATCTCGTCACCCCGCTCTGCCGTGACAACCTCGGTGTCAAAGTCTCCACCTGAGATCTGTTCCATATCACCACAAATGTTGTTCAATGGACGGATTATAGAGCGGGCAAACATCCAGCCCAAGACAGAGAGCAGTGTGGTCAGAAGCACACTCACGGCGATCAGAATGCGCGCCTGCGCCCACACCGGCCCCATAGTTTCACTGACGTCCTGCTCGGCAATAATCGCCCAGTTGGCATACTCCAACTCAAGCGGCTTGGCGTAAGAGACCACCTGCTGGCCATGCAAACCCATATCAATCTCGTAAACGCTGTGCCCGGCAAGCGCCTCTTCGATGTGGTGAGTCATTGTCAGCGGATCGAGCACCGCAAAGTCACCCTCAAAGCGCGAGGACGTGCGCGCAAGCCCATCTTCACCGACAATGAAAATCTGGGTTGTCTCACCAAGACCCAAGCTACTGTTGGCAATTTGCCCCATCATTTCGACAGGAATCTGCAAAGCAACAACCCCCAAAAGCGTTTTGTCTGCACCGTGGACCGGCGAGGCAATAAACGCTGCTGCGGCGCCGTTGCTTGGTGCATATGGCGTCATGTCATCAAAGTGCATGCTCCGCTCAGCGCCTTTCAACGCCGATTTGAACACATCCGCCAGGCCGCTGTCTTTGTAGGCACCGGACATCAGGTTGGTGGCGTAGTCCATTTCCTTGAACACCGAGTAGACGATGTCGCCTGCCGGGTTGATCAGGAAGGCATCATAATAACCCTTGGTCTCGATCAACGTGCGCAGGCCGGGGTGATACAACGCATGATCCGCGTGATAGGCCGCATCCCCACGCGCCCGATCCAACAAATGTTTTGAGCCTACCGCATTTGGGTTGCTGTCGATGTAGGCTTTCGTCAAATCGGATTGCGCGGTTCCCCCCAACGCTCCCCAAGATGCTTCGAAATCGACCAAGGCATTTGCCGTCGCCTGAGACACCGACAGGGACTCCAGATCCGCCTCAACACCTTTCAACATTTGCCGCACCGCAAATCGTCGGTCTGCGATGGTTGAGAACATCTGATTCTCAACGGCCGAAAAAGCGTATTTTTGCAGGGCAAACAGGCTGGCTGAAATCAGTCCAGCCGCGAGCAAGATGCTAAAACCGACAATGAAAATCGGCAGCTTCCTAGAAAGCGGGATAGAGTTGAGGCGTGGCATTAGTGGTCCTATTGGCTGTCCTAACGTATGGTCAACGCCTGCGCCAAAGGATTTAACAAACCCCGAAGAAGTCCAATAAGCCACGGATTTTGCTACAAAACACACCCTGAAGATGAGTGGCAAAATCCCGCAACTCTCCCTAGAATTTTTTAATAGAACAAATTAATTCACATATCGCGTCGCTGCATCACGCGACGCTTTGATTATTACGTAAGCAGTTTAAGAACGCGAATCGTAAACCTGTGAACCAAAAAGGGCGCCCCTGTGGGACGCCCTCAAATCTCTGAAGATCGGTTGATCTTACTGTGCAGACGCGCTGTCTACGTTGATGGTCACACCTGGGCCCATGGTGGAGCTCAGAGCGATCTTCTTCACGTAGGCACCTTTTGCGCCAGCAGGCTTGGCTTTCAGAACCGCGTCCATGAAGGCGCGCACGTTCTCAACCAGTTTGCCTTCGTCGAAAGAGGCTTTGCCAACACCGGCGTGAACCACACCAGCTTTTTCGACTTTAAACTGCACTTCGCCACCTTTGGCTGCTTCTACGGCTGCTTTCACATCCATAGTCACGGTGCCAACTTTTGGGTTTGGCATCAGGTTGCGTGGACCAAGCACTTTACCCAGACGGCCCACAACAGGCATCATGTCTGGTGTCGCGATGCAGCGATCAAAGTCGATGGTGCCGCCCTGAACGGTTTCCATCAGATCTTCTGCGCCAACGATGTCCGCGCCAGCGGCCTGAGCTTCTTCAGCTTTTGGACCACGGGCAAAGACTGCCACGCGCACGTTTTTGCCGGTGCCGTTTGGCAGACCAACAACGCCGCGCACCATTTGGTCAGCGTGACGTGGGTCAACACCCAAAACAACAGCGATCTCGACGGTTTCGTCAAACTTCGCGCCAGCGTTGCCCTTTACCAGTGCAACAGCTTCTTCAACGGTCAGGTTGGATTTGCCAGCGAACGCTTCGCGCGCTGCGGCAGTACGTTTACCAAGCTTAGCCATTACTTCACCTCGATGCCCATGGAGCGCGCGGAACCAAGGATAATCTGCATAGCAGCCTCGATGTCGTTTGCGTTCAGGTCTTTCATTTTTGCTTCGGCGATTTCTTTCACCTGAGCAGCGGTGACGGAGCCCACAACTTCACGACCAGGCAGGTTTGCACCGGACTTCAGTTTGGCAGCCTTCTTCAGGTAGTAAGACGCAGGTGGCGTCTTGATGTCCATGGTGAAGGACTTGTCCTGATAGTAGGTGATCACGGTTGGGCACGGCGCACCGGCTTCCAGTTCCTGTGTCTTGGCGTTAAACGCCTTACAGAATTCCATGATGTTGATGCCGCGCTGACCCAGCGCAGGACCTACGGGTGGGGATGGGTTGGCTTGACCTGCAGGAACCTGCAGCTTCATTGTACCAGCAAGCTTCTTAGCCATTTGGTGTTCCTTTCAACGTGAGCGAAACGCGTTCCGCCCGGTTTGTGTTGCGTGGTCCGATCGGGCATCGCGATGCCAAAACCTCCCACGAGAGAATCTCGCCCGAAGACGATAGAGGGCCGTTTAGGCTTGTTTTAATGGGTTGGCAAGGGGGCCAGTTTGTATTTGTCCTCAGATCGCAGCGTAGGTCACTAAACCTCAAAACACTTCCGCACCTTCTCGTCGTCATGCGCAAAGGTCTCAAACCCCAACGTGTCATAATAGGCCAGCGCATCCGGGCTTTTGGCGCCAATCGTGGCTTCGATCTTCTGCAGCCCCGCTGTCTCGGCCGCAGCCCGAGTAGTGGCAAACAATTTCCGCCCTACCCCTCGCCGCGCGGCTTTGGGGTTCACATGGGTGCCGATTACGCCCCATCCTGGCTCAACGCCGTAAGAGTTGCCTTCCGTGGCCCGCAGCAAGATCTGGATGCCCAGCAAGCTGCCGTCTGTATCCTCGGCCACCGAACAGGCAATATTGTCCGCGTGCCGGATATACACATCGCGCACAAAGTCCTCACCCGCTGGCAGTCGGCGTTTTCCCAATACCACCAATGCCTGAAGAAACGCACTCACTTCGGCCGCATCCTCTGTCCTGGCCTGTCGGATTATCATCTGTGCCTCTCCTTCGTTTATTCACCCCGAACAATCCCCACCTCAACCAGAAGATGCAAGCGGTGATTAAAAAACAAAAGCCCCCGCAGCCTCCTGCGAAGGCCTTACATCGTTTGGGTCGCTTAGGCCGCCTTATCAGTCCGGCTCCATGCAAACTGCTGGAACGCCGGATCCACAGCGGTCTGTGCAACGTGGTTGGTGTAGTTGCTCAGTACTTTCTGAGACAGACCCAGAATGATCTCCAACACCTGCTGCGATCCATAACCCGCAGCGTAAAACGCCTCAAACTCCGCTGGTGTCGCATTGCCACGCCCACGCGTCAGCGCCAGTGTAAAGGTCCGCAGCGCTTCCAGCTTTGGATCGGCCAAGGGGGTCTCATCCCGCAGCGCGTCGATCACATCCTGAGCAATGCCCATCGAGTGCGCGATGCCCGTGTGGGCCGGCACACAGTAATGGCATTCATGCTCCACATTGATCGACTGCCACACCACCGTTAGCTCGGTGTTGTCAAAACTGGTGCTGACAAATGCCTCGTGGGTGCGCTGGTAGGTCTCCAGCAGCTGCGGCGCGTCGGCCATCACCTGATAGAGCCCCGGCAAAAAGCCATACGCTTTCTCAGAAGCACTCAAACGCTCCTTGGCGGCTTCTGGTGCGGTCTCTGCGGTGTGGCGGGGAAACTTGGTCATCGTCGTGTCCTTTTTAATTCATCAACGTGACTGTCATATGGGCAACTTGAGTGATCACTCAAGTGCCATTTTGAGTGATCACTCAACCGTGACCTTGGCTTTACCAACCTCCGCCGTTACATAGAGACCTATGAATGTGAGCCACAATAAAGACATTGCGCTGGATCAGGCGCTGGACCTGTTCTGGACCAAGGGCTACGCCTCCACGTCGCTCAAGGACCTGGAGCGCGCCACCGGCATGCATCCCGGTTCGCTCTACGCCGCCTTTGGCAGTAAGGCGAAACTCTACTGCCTGAGCCTGGAACGGTATGCAAAACGTCTGAACATCCTGCGGGCAGAGCTTCAGGCGAAAGCGGCTTCCCCGCTGGACGGGCTCGCGGACTTCATTGCCATAGCCCACCCGCTGTCAGATGCTGATGCCCCGCTGCCAGTGTGTTACCTTGTGAAAGCCACCCTGGAGACCAGCCAAGGCAATCAAGCCATCGAAGACAAGCTCTCAGAGCTGCTCACCCAGAACGACGCCACTTTTGCGTCTGTTTTTCAAGAAGCCATTGATACAGGGACCTTGCCGACAAACAAGGATGCCACAAAACTGGCCCGCCAATTGAGCGCTGACCTCGCAGGGCTGTGTTTCTACGCGCTACGCGAAGAGGATGCGGAAGTGATCAAAGAAATGGTCACCGATCTGGCCAACCGCATCCGGCACGCCCACTAACATGCGCCAAAAGAAAACGCCGCCCCAACGGGACGGCGCTCTTAATCTTGATGTGATGTCGCAGACTTACATCTGCTTGGTCACCTGCGTGAACTCCAGCTCGACCGGAGTTTCGCGACCAAAGATCGACACGGTCACTTTCAAACGCTGGTTCTCGTCGTCGACTTCCTCGACCATACCGTCGAAATCTTCGAACGGACCTTCGTTGACTTTGACTTTCTCGCCAATCTCGAAGCTGATCAGCAGCTTTGGCGTTGCCGCTTCGCCTTCTTCAACACGACCCAGGATGCCCTGAACTTCCGCATCACGCATCGGCATTGGACGGCCTTGTGGGCCCAAGAAGCCAGTGACGCGGTTGATCGAGTTGATCAGGTGATAACCGTGGTCGCTCATTTCCATGTGCACCAGCACGTAGCCAGGCATAAAGCGGCGCTCAGAGGTCACTTTTTTGCCGCGACGCACCTCAATCACTTCTTCGGTTGGCACCAGCACTTCGTCAATCTGGTCCTCAAGCCCCTGCTCTTCGACCGATGTGCGAATAGTCTCGGCGACCTTCTTTTCGAAGTTCGAAAGGACGCTAACCGAATACCACCGTTTCGCCATGTGTTCGTTTTCCCGTCATTGTCGGCGTCGTGCCGGAGTGTCGTTTATCGTCACAGTCTTAAAACAGACCGTCAGAAACAAAAAATCGGCGTGCAACTCGAATCGCCACACGCCCCGTATCTTCTAAAGCAGTGCGTAGCGCCGTTGCCCCTTGATTTCAAGAGACAACCGCCGCGTGCAGCTTAGCCAAACAGCGCCAGAATGCCCTGCAAGCCGGAGCGGATCAGAATATCCACCAGCGAGAAGAACGCAGCTGTCAGTGCCGCCAGGATGAACACCATCACGGTTGTCAGCACAACCTCGCGACGGGTCGGCCAGACCACTTTGGATACTTCCGCGCGGACCTGCTGAATGAATGTGATCGGATTGGTTTTCGCCATGACGCTTCTTCTCTGCCTTGATCAGAGGTCGACATACTTGGGCCTTGCGCCAAATTCAAGGCCCAAGACCAAAGCAATCACAACTGTCTGCATTGAGATCAGGATTTGATGCGTTTCAAACGGGCTGCAAACCCCGGATCAATCGGCCCATCAAAGGCAGCGCCTTTGGTTGTCGGACGATACAGCACCGGATGCCAACGCTGCGGCAAGAGCTTCTGTAACACCCGCCCAAAAGAGGGATCCGCCCAGACAAACCGCTTCAGCATGTAAAGCACAATACGGGCCATGCGATCCTGACCAATCAACGCCCCAACCAGCAACAACGATGAGACAATCATCAAGGCGAGCATCGGAATAAACCAGGGTTGCCAGGCCACAACGCCGGCCAAAAAGACCACAGCCACCAATCGGGGTGACATCAGGAACCGCCGCAGGCTGCGACCTGCGCTGCCCTCGGTGACCTCAATCGTGCGCCAGGACCGCTCGATCTCAAATGGGTCCTCCTCGGGCGCCGCCAACTCCGGAAAGCGCGATGGCTCTTGTGGCGCCACAACAGGATCATGGCTGTGAACCTCAGGCTGCGTTGTGTCGCGATTCTTATCGCGCTTGCCACGCCGACCGGCAAACAGCACCGTCTCTTCGAGCGGCTTTGGCTGCGGCACCGGATCAGATTCGGCCAGCAAGGCGCGGATGGTGTCCAGCGTCGCGTCGGTGAAAGGCTCACCCGGTTCTATGATGTCTTGGCCGTACTGCGGCGGTTTAAGCCGCTCCGGCGCGGTGGCAGTCTCTTGCATATCTCAACCCGATTTTTACCCAAACACCCCCATCGCAACGCGCGATGTAACTCAGTAGCCTTGCAGGGCAGCAAGGCATTCCAAAGGTCAAATTATGGAAAAACAATGGCGCCGCAGCGCAGCTAACTTTCGTTAGTGCGGGATCTGATCCAGCAGACGGCGCATGATGCCAATCTCCCGCCCCCACATGCGCGACAGATGGTGCAGAGTCGCATAAACCGCATCCCGCGCCCGTTCGGGGCCCAGCAACACTGCCGTCAACAACAGCAGAACCACCATCCAGATCAACAGACGCATTGTGACAGAGGGCACCACGGCCGCCAGTGTGATCACCACAATCAACGCAAGCAGCCGCGGCCTTGGCCAGCGCTGTTTTGCTTCCTCGTCCAGTATGGCGTGACGTACGTCCTTTTCGGACCTCAACGACGGCGCAGGGTCACGCTTCGCTTGAGACAGCGGGGAGGCCTCTTCACGTGGCTTGGCGTTGGCAGAGAGCTTGGCCATCCGGCGCTTGGCTTCACGCATCAAGCGCCTGTTCTCCACGCGCACATCCGGCGCAACATCCGGTTGGCCGTTATGGTCCGCCTGCGGCTGTACCGGTTCAAAATCTCCAAGGCGCAACTCATGCCTCATAGCCCACTCCTCACACGTCTTCCGCTGTCGCGGTGCCCGCGGGTCACTTCCCGCAAGTCGTTGACTTGGTTAATGAAAGGTAAATGGGGCCGGAGCACGGCTGAGATTGGGGCAGAAATGGGTTGTTTCGCGACAGCAATAAGCCCGCCTTTTCACCCCCATGGAATCTTTTGATCCAAAACGACATTGACGCGGGGTCGCTTGGATTGCTGTTCTCTCAGAACAAGTGCTACGCAATTGCAGCACCATCATGGGAGGCAAAGATGGACAGAGCAAACGTGGTTGATGACGCATTTCGCGCGCGCATTGCTTCGGGAAAGTTTCCGGCAGGCACCGCCCCCAATGACGCCCTTCCGGCAAAGTTGGCCAAAGAGGTTTTTGCCGCCCAATGCCTCAGCCGCAACCTCGACCGCCGCTCGCGCAAAATGCAGTCCGAAGGCAACGGATACTACACTATTGGTTCCTCCGGCCACGAAGGCATGGCCGCGGTTGCTGCCGCCCTGCGCCCCGATGACATGGCGTTCCTGCACTACCGCGATGGCGCCTTCCAAACCATGCGGTCTTTGCAGGTCGAAGGCGTAGATGCCGCCTGGGACATGTTGCTCAGCTTCTGCACCGCCAAAGAGGATCCGATGTCCGGTGGCCGCCACAAGGTGCTAGGCTCCAAAGCGCTGAACATTCCCCCGCAGACCTCCACCATCGCCTCCCACCTGCCCAAAGCTGTCGGAGCTGCCTACTCTTTGGGCCTCGGAAAACGTCGTGCGCCAGAACACAAATGCCTCGCGGATGACAGCATCATTATGTGCTCCTTTGGCGATGCCTCCGCCAACCACTCCACCGCGCAAGGCGCGATCAACACCGCCTGTTGGACCGCCTACCAATCTGCACCGATGCCGCTGCTGTTTGTCTGTGAGGACAACGGTATTGGCATCTCAACCCGCACCCCCGGCGGCTGGATCAAAGCCAGTTATGAAAACCGACCGGGATTGAAATACTTCTCCGCGGACGGCCTCAACATCTACGACGCTTACAAAGTGGCCCAAGAGGCGGCGCACTACGTGCGCACCCAACGCAAACCAGCCTTCCTGCACATCTCCGTTGTTCGCCTCTACGGCCATGCCGGCTCGGACATGCAACAAGCTTACCTGCCCAAAGCCACTTTTGAGGGCTGGGAAGCAGACGATCCTCTGCTGCATTCGGTGCGCCTGTTGGATCAGGCTGGCGTGATGACGCCGGATCAGGCGCTGACGGTCTATCAAGACTGCGAAGACCGCTGTGCCGAGCTGGCAGCAAAAGCCGTCAAGAAACCACGCCTGAAGAGCGCCGACGAGGTCATGGCCTCGCTCATCCCCCCCGCCCGCACGTGCCCGCCAACCAATGGCCCAAGTGACGAAGCCCGCGCCAAAGCCTTTGGCTCCGACCTCAAACAGATGGACAACCCGCAACCGATGTCGCGCCTGCTCAACTGGGCGCTCACCGATCTGATGCTGGAACACGGCGAGATTGTGATGATGGGCGAAGACATCGGCACCAAGGGCGGCGTTTATGGCGTCACCCAAAAACTCAAAGACCGCTTTGGGGCCGATCGCATGATCGACACGCTGCTGGATGAGCAATCGATCCTTGGTCTCGCCATCGGCATGGGGCACAACGGCTTTGTGCCCATGCCGGAAATCCAGTTCCTAGCTTATCTGCACAACGCCGAGGACCAGCTGCGTGGCGAAGCCGCCACCCTGCCCTTCTTCTCTAATGGTCAGTTTACCAACCCGATGGTGCTGCGCATCGCGGGGCTGGGCTATCAGAAAGGCTTTGGTGGCCACTTCCACAACGACAACTCGCTGGCCGTGCTGCGCGACATCCCCGGCGTGATCATCGCCTGCCCCTCCCGTGGCGACGATGCTGCGAAAATGATGCGCGAATGTGTGCGTCTGGCACGCGAAGAACAGCGCGTGGTGGTCATGGTGGAACCCATCGCGCTCTACCCAATGCGCGACCTGATCGAGGAAAAAGACAGCGGCTGGATGGCCACCTATCCGTCGCCGGATCGATCCATCGCCCTTGGCGAAGTTGGTGTAGACGGCGACGGCCCACTCGCGATCCTGACCTACGGCAACGGGCGTTATCTCAGCACACAGGCCGCCGCCGACCTTAAGACGCAAGGCATCGACACCCGCGTCATCGACATGCGCTGGCTGGCACCCTTGCCTACCGAAGGCATTCTATCTGCCCTGAAAGGCGCTGAAAAAGTCCTGATCGTGGATGAATGCCGCACAACCGGCAGCCAGTCTGAGGCGCTGATGGCGCTGCTACAGGAACAGACCACCCTGCCCCACGCCCGCATCGCGGCACACGACAGCTTTATCGCCACCGGCCCAGCTTACGCCGCCACCATGCCGTCACGCGACAGCATTGCTGAGGCCGCCAAGGCGCTTTGGTCACAGACCTAACCCGACAAACGAAAAAGCCCCCGCAGTCAAAAACTGCGGGGGCTTCTTTTTGTCAGACTGTCAAACTTAGTTCAGCTTGAAGTACTTGAACTTGGCGGTGTCATCTGGTGCCACGATGGTGTCAACCTTGGAGGCCATGCCCCAGTTCAGCACCTGGTGGTGGATCGGGATGTACAGCTGCTCGTCCTGAACAACGGTCCAGATCTCATTGATCATGCCGTTACGCTTCTCCAGATCGGTTTCGCCGGCCAGCGCTTCGATCTTCGCATCCAGGTCGGCATCACCAAAGCGGGTGGCGTTCCAGGAACCATACTTCTCACCTTTGGTGTGGGCGAGGAAGTTGAAGATGTACTCGGAGTCATAAGTCGGAACACCCCAACCCAGCATGTAGAAATCTGTTTCCAGATTGCTCAGCAGTGGGAAGTGCTGTGCCTTAGGCTTGGCGTCCAGGTTCACCTTCACGCCGATTTTCGCCAGCATGCCAACAGCCGCCTGACAGATCTTCTCGTCGTTGATGTAACGGTCGTTCGGGCAGTTCAGCGTGATGCCAAAACCATCCGCAAAACCCGCTTCCGCCATCAGGCCTTTGGCCTTTTCGATGTCAGTCATGGAAGAGCTGTCCATGGCCTCGTTCCAGCCGTTTACAAACGGAGGAGAGATCATGCCCGCAGGCGCAGACTGGCCACGCATCACAACTTTCTGGATCGCCGCGCGGTCAATCGCCATGGACATCGCTTTACGGACACGCACATCAGACATCGGGTTGATGCCGTCCACGTCGTCGTTGGCAATGTCTTCGGCCGCTTGGTTCATACCAAAGAAGATCACGCGGTTCTGAGGTGCGGTACGCACGTCCAGACCATCGGTGCCGCTCACACGGCCAAGGTCTTGCACAGGCACGTCCTGAATGAAGTCCACTTCACCGGACAGCAGCGCCGCAACACGGGTCGCTGCGTTCTGAATTGGTGTGTAGATCACTTCGGTGACCTGCATTGGGAACTCATTTTTTCCCCAATAGCCATCATAGGCAGACAGCACGGTTTTCACGTCCGGCTCGCGGGACACCAGCTTGTATGGACCGGTACCATTGGCATTTTTGGCCGCAAAGGTGTTCTCGCCACCTTCATAGTCCTGCACTTTGACCGCGTTGTTGGCCTCTGCCCAATCCTTGTCCATGATGAACATGTTGGTCAGGTTGTTGGCCATTATCGGGTTTGGACCGTTGGTCTCAATCTCAATCTCATACTCGCCGGTGGCGCGCACTTCTTTCACGGATGCCAGAAGCTCTTTGTAGTCGGAGTCTTCGGTCATCGCGCGGTCGAGCGAGAACTTTACGTCCTCAGAGTTGAACGCAGCGCCATCGTGGAAGGTCACACCTTCACGCAGCTTGAACACCCAAACATTTGGGTTGTCTGCGGACGGGCCCCATTCGGTGGCCAGCGCCGGCACCATGGCACCGGTCATGTCACGCATCACCAGAGGCTCCATGATCTGGTGCGCAAGCGCGGAGGTTGGTCCCTCGTTCTGTGCATGCGGATCCAGAGTCAGCGCATCACCTGCGCGGGCCCAACGGACGGTTTCGGCTTGTGCCAGCATTGGCATCGCTGCAATAGCGGCGGTGGCCAGCATCATTGTTTTGAACTTCATCAATTTCACTCCCCTGATAAAGTTGGTGCGGGGATGATTGACGCCAACGCCGCGAATATCAAGGTAAAACCTGCCAGTTTTTTGAGCATAACCCGCGCGCGCTACGTGAAAAAACGAGAAAGGGCGCCAATTTAGGCGCCCAAACTGAATATTTGTTCAGCGGTTAAAAAGGCTTAGCGCCGGACTTCTTCCATAAAGCGTTCCCGGATCACAATGGGATTGGTCTTGATCACCGGCACCTTCACATTGCCGCTTTCGCACTTGCTGACAATGATTGTCATCTCATCGCTGGCAATCGCCGCTTTCACCGCCTCCGCCGTGTCTTCCGCAGAAACGGTCAGCACAGTCTCGGCGCCACACGCTTTCGCCACCGCCGCCAGATCGGTTTTCATGCCAGCATAAGTTGGCTGATCCCCGGTTGAGCCATAAGACCCATTGTCGATGATCAGCAGCGTGAAGCTGCCCTGCGGGTTGTTGCCAATGGTCGCCAACGTGCCAAGGTTGGTCAACACAGAGCCATCCCCGTCAATCGCAATTACCGGCTTATCTTGTGCGGCCGCCAAACCTAGGCCAATCGAGGACGCCAGCCCCATAGTCCCCAGCATGTAGAAATTTGACGCGCGGTCATCCAGCGCATGCAGTTCCTGGCTTGGCGCACCAATGTTGCACACCACCAGATGCTCGCTGATCACCGGAATAAGCGTTTTGAACACATCGTTGCGGATCATGCTGAAGCCCTCCAGAAAGATGCATCACACAGGATGGCCACCGGTTTGGACGCCATCTGCGCATACTCCAGAATGCCGGGCAGTTCTGCGGCGTCTTCCGGTTTGTGAAAATGGTAGGTCGGGATGTGCAGCTGGTTCAGGATTGCCTTGGTGTGCAGCGCCATCTCCACCTGACAGGCCACCGGCTCCCCCACTTCACCGCGATAGGAAATCAACATCGGCAGTGGGATCTGGTAGAACTGGATCAACGTCGCCAACGTGTTCACCACCACCCCCAGCGCAGTGTTCTGCATCACAATTGCTGGCTTCATGCCTCCCATATAGGCCCCGGCACAGAGCCCCATGCCCTCGTCTTCTTTATTGGACGGCATGTGCATGATCTCAGATGTCTCCTCCAACACCTCGATCACCCCTGCCAGCTGCTTGCACGGCACCGAGGTGATGTAATCAATCCCCGCCGCCTTCAGATCCCTAACGATCTGATGATCCATCTCTGTCGCCATCTGTCCTCCCATCCCTGGCCAGATGCCCTCTCGTGAGCGCATCACCTATCGCGACTTTGGGCATACACTTGCGCGTCAGTACAGCCAGAATGTGCCAACGGATGGGGCCAGTTTGCATAGAAAAGGCCTTAGCGATCCACACCGCTCAGGCCCAACAGTCTCAATAGTGATTTAGCTCAGACTTACAGCCCGGCCAGACAGGTGTATTTGGTGATCATGTAGTCTTCCAAACCCTGGCTGCCGCCCTCTTTGCCCATACCGCTTTCTTTCACGCCGCCAAACGGCGCTTCCACGGTGGTGATCAAACCGGAATTGATGCCAACCATGCCATACTCCAGGTTCTCATTCATGCGGAACGCCCGCGCGAGGTCTTTGGTGTAGGCATAGGCCGCAAGGCCGTAGTCCGTGGCATTGGCCGCCGCCACAGCATCCTCTTCGTCCTCAAACTTGTAAACCGCCGCCAATGGGCCAAAGATTTCGTCGGTCGAGAAAGACATCTCGGACGTCGCGCCAGTGATCACGGTGGGCTCAAAGAAGGTCTGACCCAGCGCATGGCGGTTGCCGCCCAGCTCCACGGTGCCGCCCTTGGCCTTGGCATCCGCCACCATGCCCTCGACCTTTTTCACAGCGTTCTCGTCAATCAGCGGGCCTTGCACCACGCCATCCTCTATGCCATCGCCGACTTTCATAGCCGCGACCGCCTCTTTTAGCTTGGCAACAAAGGCGTCATGGATACCGGCCTGCACGTAGAAGCGGTTGGTGCAAACACAGGTCTGCCCCATGTTGCGGAACTTCGCGATCATCGCGCCATCGACAGCCGCGTCCAGATCGGCGTCGTCAAACACAATAAACGGCGCATTGCCGCCCAGTTCCATAGAAACCTTCTTCACCTGATCCGCCGACTGACGGATCAGCAGCTTGCCGACATTGGTGGAGCCGGTGAAGGTCACCTTGCGCACGTCATGGTTCTCCATGATCGCGCCACCAATCGAGGGCGCATCACCGGTGACAATGTTCACCACCCCATCCGGGAAGCCCACATCCTGACACAGCTTGCCCCAGACCAGACCACTATAGGGCGTCTGCGGCGCTGGCTTGGCCACAATGGTACAGCCAGCGGCCAACGCGGGCGCAATTTTACGCGCCAACATCGAACTAGGGAAATTCCACGGTGTGACCATGCCAACCACACCCACTGGATGGTGGGTCACCATCAGACGTTTGTCATTGGTCGGAGACGGAATGATCTCGCCTTTAGAGCGGCGGATTTCCTCAGCAAACCAGCGCACATAGGCCGCGCCAATGCCAATCTCACCGCGCGCTTCAAACAGCGGCTTGCCTTGCTCAGCGGTCAACAACTGCGCCAGATCTTCCTGATTGTCCATCAACGCATCATGCAGCTTGTGCAGCAGGGTCACGCGCTCCATCAGGTTGGTCTTGGACCAAGTTTTAAAGGCTTCGCTCGCCGCCGCAATCGCGCGCTGTGTCTCGGCACCGCCCGCCTCTGGCACCGTGCCCAATACCGCGCCTGTGGCCGGGTTGGTGATTTCCGTTGTCGCGCCATTGTCGGCCCCGACCCACTGGCCGCCAATCAAGTTGGATTCCAGCAGCAGTCCGTTGAAGTTGCTCATGTCTGACCTCTCGAAAAGACAAATTGTGTGTGTTGGTGATAACGCTCGCCCGGCCGCAACACGGCCTGCGGAAAATTCTTGTGATGATGCGCATCCGGCCAAACCTGCGGCTCCAGCGCAATGCCCGCGCTTGCGCCCATTGGCTGGCCCGTTAGCCCAGCCGTCGCCGTATTGACCCCTGCGCCATCATAAACCTGTAAACCCGGCTCCGTGGTCGAACACGTCATCTGCACGCCAGAAATCGTGCTTTGCAGGGTTGCCACGGGTCGCAGAGATTGTCGCGCGTCGGACAGGCAGAAATTGTGATCCAACGGAGACGCCTGCCCCACCGGCGCAGCCTCACAAAAATCAAAACGCGTCCCCGCCACCGATGCCACTTCACCGGTCGGGATCAGAGTATTATCTACAGGTGTGTAGCGCTCAGCCGCGACCTGCAAAAGATGCCCTGAAACAGTCTCCGCATCGTCGAGCACAAAATAACTGTGATGCGCCAGACTACAAAGCGTAGTCCGATCCGTTTCGGCCAGCATCTGAATGTCCAGCGTACCGCCCTCCAAAAGCGCAAATGTCACCAAACACGTCAATGTCCCGGGAAACCCCATATGCCCGTCTGGCAGCACCGCCCTAAGCGTCACATGATCCTCGGTGACCGCCTCAATCTCCCACAGATGACCACCCAGCCCTTCAGCCCCGCCATGCAACGTATGCCGACCACCATCGTTGGTATCCAGTTGATAGCTCTGCCCGTCCAGCTCCAGATGCCCGTCGCGAATACGGTTAGCAAACCGCCCAACCGTGGCACCGAAATACGGCGACTCCGTCACGTAGGGCGCAAACTCTGGGAACCCCAACACCAAAGGCGCGTCATGCCCCTCCAAGCGCAGATCCTGCAACACCGCGCCAACTGTCAGCACATGTGCGGTCAACCCGCCGCCCGTCAGCGTCACGCGATGAACCGCGCCGCCGTCTGGCATGTGTCCCCAAATCTCAGTCACCTAAGCGCCCCGCCTTATGAGAATGCTGCATCTCTCCCACCATCGATGGCAATGGCGTAGTGCCAAAAACCATCGATGCTGACGCCAGATGCAATCACGTGGCGTGACGTCCTGCAAGGGCTTCCCTGAAATTTGATCAAATTTCTCCGCGTAACGCGGACCAACCGCCGCGCCCACAACAAAATCCGGGCGCGCTTAGTCTGTCTCTGAGGTCAGAACCACATCCGCGACATAGCCCAGATGATCAGAGGCTTCCGCATGCACACCTTCAATCACCTGCACATTGGAGACGAGAAAGTCCCCTTTGGACAAGAAGACATAGTCAATCCGACGGTGCTTCTCTGTGCCTGCAATCACCGGATAGGTCCCGCGTTCCAGCACATACTCCGCGCCCGATTGTGCCACCAATGCGCTGTCCTCATAGGCAGAAGACACAACGCCATGCCGTTTGTCACTGGGTTTGAAGTTGAAATCCCCCATCAACAGAACGGGCGAACTGGTTTTTGCAAACGGCGCCATCATGCGCTGCAGTTGAATACCGGTGTTGTCTTCGCGATCTCGGTGGATTGAGGTCGCAAACAGCGCACGGCCGCCAACCTCAATCTGCGCGACAGGCATGGCCTTGCCATTGCCCTTGCCCCGGCTGGTCACCACACGTTTTGTCTCTGCCATCGGGCATTTGCTCAGCACGGCATTGCCCCACCACGGCATCGGGCTCGGATGAAAGGCAAACGTGCTCTCCATTCCCAGAGCACGCGCAATCCGACTGGTCTGTCCCCAGCCCAGGACCTCCTGCAACGCCACCACATCCGGATCTGCAGCCGCAATCGCCGCCACAATCGGGCCAACGTCATGGTCCCCCAACAACTCATGCAGCGGGTTGGCGCCGGGATTCTTGGTGCCAAGCGCGGTGCGGATGTTAAACGTCATCACCCGCAGATTGCCCTGCGCATCGCCACAGCTTTGCTCCGCTTTTACCGCAGCGCCCCCAAACCCAAAGGCCGCAATCAGCAGGCCTAAAACAGCACCCAAGCGGATCATCAACAAAACTTCCTATAGTCTTTCAGCAACTCATTCACATCATCGTAGTGATACAGCTTGCTGCCATAGGCAAACACGCCGCAATCACAGTAATCTTTGATGGTCTTTTCCGAGTGCGAAATCATCACCACCCGCGCATCTTTGATTTTATCTTTTAGCGCCTTTTCGCTCTTTTTCTTAAAACGCCGGTCGCCAACAGCCGTGATTTCATCAATCAGATAACACTCAAAACTGATCGCCAAAGAGAGACCAAAAGCCAATCGGGCTTTCATCCCGCTCGAATAGGTTTGAATCGGCAGGTTCAACGATTTTCCGAGCTCGGCAAACTCCTGCACCTGCTCCAAAATTGTCTCCGTGTGACAGCCATAAACCCGAGACACAAACCGCACATTTTCCACACCGGTCATCATCCCGTTAAAGCCGCGCGCAAACCCCATCGGCCAGCTCACCTTTTCGGTCCGCCGCACCCGGCCCGAGGTCGGCAGTTCGATCCCGGCAATCATGCGCATCATGGTCGATTTGCCAGCCCCATTGTGCCCCATGAGCGCCACGTTCTTGCGATCGGCGAACCGGTAAGACGCATCATCCAGAATGACTTTCCGGACGTTTTTGACATTGTAGATCTTTGTCAGATTTTCAAAAGCGATCATGCTCAGACCCTCTGCTTGCGGGTGATACGTTCGGCAAACAACGCAACAATCACAAGCGTCGCGCCCAAGCCCAAAGGATACGTAATATCGAGCACATCACTGCGATAGTTTGAGTAAAACCCCTCCCGCGTCCATTCCACAATGTGCAGGATCGGATTCCACTTCAGCACGGCAACCGCTTCAGGCGGCATGCTGGACGGGATGTAAAACACCCCGGACAGGAAGAACAACGGGCGGGCAAAAATCTTTTCGATATGCTGCCATGCTTGGTTTTTCTGGTACAGGATCGCGTTGATTGACCCGATGCCGAAGCCAAACAAACATGTGGTCAAAAACGCATACACCAGCTTCTCTGGGTTGGCCGGAAACTGCCCCAATCCCACAACAATCAGCCCGCTGTAAAAAACCACATTGATGACAATGAAGGTACAGGCAATCAAAGACAGCCGCGCAAACAGCGTGTCCGGTTCCTTGATCATAGGGTAGGACAACAACGATTTGTTGGAGGTAAACGCCCGCATCAACGACACCGAGAGCTTGTTATAAAGCTCCAACGTCAAAACCGCCGTGGCAAAAAACAACGCCAGAGACGGCCCAAACGGGGATTGCCGGCCGATTAGATAAAACAGCGTCATCAGGAATGACACTGAAAATATCGGTTGGAACACAGCCCAAAAATACCCCGAGTGAGAGGTACCGAAGGTCATGCGCGTTTCCCGCAAGGTCAACGCCGCGATGACCCGAATTTGCAGCCAAATGGCATAGAACATCAGCCAGACCTCAGCGCATGTGATCCCGGATCGTATAGGCGATCAGCGTGGAAATCGCCCAAAGGGCAAAGGCTGCAATCACCACCAGGAAAAAATCGCGCACACGCACTGGGTAGGCCGGCTCGTTAGGCACAAAGGGGCGCGCAAAAACGCCAAGATAGCGTTGCTGCCGGTCCGCATCTATGCGTGCGGTCTCCAACGATACCATCGCGGACGCATAACTCTGCTGGGCAAAGTTCTGCTCGATCAAGAGGCCCTCATAGGCGGCCAATGCTTCCGCTGTGTTTTCAAGACTGTCCGGCCCGCCGGAATGACCGATCAACGCCCGACGTTGGCGAATTTGGTCTTCCAGCGCAGAGGCCTGACGGTTGAGCTGCATCAACATAGGCGAGTCGGCGTCTACAGAGCCTGACAGCGCATTGATCCGCGCCTGAATATCGACAAGTTTGGTTTCCAGAGACGCCATCAACTCCGCATCCAGCTGCGCGTTGACCATCGGATCCACAGCACCGCGTTCGGCACGGAATTCCACCAATTGCAACCGCACATTGCGTACGCGTTCTTCCGCACGCTCAACTTCTCTCGCCGCAAATTGCACCGAGTCGCGACGTGCCGTTTCTGACAGCTCATTGACCAGCCGGTCCGCAGCAGCCAAAGCCAGCTGCGCCAGACGCTCTGCCATCACGGCATCAAAGGCCTGAACTTCAAAGGTCACAATTCCGGTCGTGCTGTCATAGGTCGTATTGATCCGCCACTGCCAATACTCCACCAACTCTTCAAAGGTGCCCTCAGGGTTGAAGCGTGCAATGGGATCAATGAACTCTTGTGAGTAATGGCCGCGCAGATCGAGGTCCGCATCCAATTGGCGGAGCAAATCTGCGCTCTCCAGGAAATTGCGCACAACATAGCTGTCAGAGGTGGTACTGCCGCTTGGGGAAAGCCCGGTAAACGACGTCACAAAGTCCGGTGCGCCGCCGCCCTCCAGGCCACGGATCACAAAATTGGCCCCAGCCGCATAACGATCAGAAGCGATTGCGCCAAAATAGGCCCCGCCGAGCGCAACAGGGGTCACAAACAAAAACAGGAAAGACAGGATCAATCCCCACCGTTTGTTCTTCAACGGCGAAGACTTCGGCGGTGCCTGCATCACACCGCTTGGACCGTCTGCCTCTTCGACCGCCTTTAACGCTTTGACTTCTGCCATAACTTACCTTTCAAGCGCCTTTTGGCACCGGCTTTTTATCTTTCACACCATACCACAGCGGAGCAGTGAGAGGTGCGCGCGCAACGGTTACGTCACGCTTTGTTTGAGATAATGTGAGAAACGGCCGTAACAAGATTACCAAACATTCATGACACTCTACCGTTTGAACGGCTGCGTGTCGCTCACACTGATTTTGTCTGAGACCAGAACGGATCCCGGCGCACATACTCAATAATCCAGCGACGTGCGGAACTGGCCGACATCCCCTCCAACTCTGGATTTTGCCAGCCAAACACCATTTTCCGGTGGGCCGCATCTGTGTCCTCTGCGCCATCGAGATAGTCCATCACCGCTGTTTCCGGATCCTGGTGTGACATGATCGACTTGTGATCATAGATTGTCTCAAGCCCTCTGGGCACATCACTTTCCCGCGCCAACACCATATGGCGGATGCGCTGCTTAAGGAAAATGGCCTCCATGCCGGAAATATCACACAGCGCCAGAGCCACAGCCACCGGCGAACTGTCGTCTTCCTCAATGGTGGTGAGACGGCTCAGCTGGGTGTGACAACCAAAACGCAGTTGCAAGCTGGCGTGTCGCAAAGCCACCGATACTTGCAATCCAGAGCGGCGTAGCAAGCGGATCCCGGAAATGAATTCCCGAACCATCGCCGGGCGCAACATGCCCAAATAAGGGTGTGGTTTGACCACAACGCGGTGCAGGTCTAGCGCCCGCGCCGCTTTCAGAACAGCCATAAACCCACGCAGGCCGGAGACCGAACTGTAATTGTCCACTTCACTGCCGTAGCCTTCCCAGGTCGGCGAATAAAAAATCACGGGCGCGGTGTCTGTGATCCGCGCCGGTTTGATCCAGGGCATGGATTGAACAAACGTGTCACCCATCATCACCAGACGGCCCTGATCCACATCTGCCGCGGTAAAAATTCCCGCGTCCAGATAGCGATCCCGCGCCAGCGGACCGGCGATGGATACATAGTCATACATGCGTGACGCCGGTCGTACCGACGCGCCCTTATTGCTCTCCCCATGTAGCGTAAGAACGTGTCGGAACGACCGGTTGGCCACTGTTTGCAAGTTGGATTGCGAGTTAAACGGGTAAAACAGGACCCCACCCGGACGCAGTGGGAATCGTGCTCCATTTGCCCCTTTGACTGGTCGCACATCCAGATCGGCTGGCAGACGGCTGAACAGCCGTTGCATCCGGATCAGAGCGCGATGGCGCAGCAAGAGCGGCGTGTCGGACTTGCCGTAAGCACCGCTTTCAAAAAAGGGACGTATCTGGTTGACGGCAGAAAGCACCGGGCTGTCCAAATAGACAGCCTGATCCGGCACAGCCTCCACATCCCGCAGCGCGACGGGCGCACTGCGATCCTGAGGCGCAGCCTCGGTGCGATCACCATGTTGATCGCCTGTAGGCTCTTTTCGCGTCACCAAACTACTCGTGTCCCGCACTTCCAACATCGGATTAGGTGCGTACCACCAGGTTTTCGCTCAACAGCATTTTGCCGGTTGGCGAAGACATCATGGCGATCACATCCGCAACCTGTTCTGGCTGCATGATCGTTGTCGGATCTTCATCAGGCGCAAGGGTTTTGCGCAAATCGGTCGCACACCGGCCTGGCGACAGGCAGACAACGTCCACACCATAAGGCGCCAGCTCGTCACGCATCACTTCAGACATGTTGATCACAGCCGCTTTGGAGGTCGAATACGACAGCCAACCGGAGCGGCCGTTGATGCCCGCAGTAGACGCGATGTTAACGATTTTCTCAAGCGGGTGGTTGCGCAGCAGAGCTTCCTGCACAAAGCGGAACGGGGCGTATACGTTCACACGCATAGTCAGCTAAAGTCAGCCATGTTGGTTTCGTTGATCGAAGCTGGCTTGGTGAAACCGGCGTTGTTCACGATGAAGTTCACCGCGACGTTTTCGGCATCCAACCGATCAAACACGTCTTTGACCGCTTCAGGATCGGACAGATCCGCTTCGACCTGGAAAATCTGGCGGTTGCCGGAAATCGCGCGGACTTCAGCCACAGCGCTGTCAAACGCATCAGACTTCCGTGCCACCATGACAATGCAATTCACATCATCCATACCACGCGCGAAACGGCGAGCCGTCGCAAGTCCGATGCCTTTGGAGGCACCGCTAATTAAAACAGTTTTAGTCATGGGGAGTCACTTTTCCTTTGCTGTGGAAATCCTTCATCATGCCTTCTGCGATAATGAAATCTTCAGGTGTTGTTACTTTCCGGTTGCGGCTGGAACCCTCCAGAGAGAGAACCGGCTGCTTGGTCATTTTGACCACCATTACCGAATCTTCGTTGTAGTTCTTGCCCTTCTTGCGAGCCTTCTCATGCGCGGCAAGCAGTGTCGCCCGCGCAAATTTCTGCGGCAGCTGAATGTCGAATACCTTCTCACGAGACACGCCGCGTTTGACCAAACGGGTCTCGGTGTCGATGCGGCACATCGAAAAGGAAATCGCAAAACAGTAGCCGGCGTTTTCCGCGTCGTTCTCAATCAGATCGGCCAGCATATCAACGCTGATAAAGGGGCGGGCCGCTTCATGCAGGACAACAACGTCCTTCTCCGCCGCAGCCACCAAAGCCTCACAGCTTTCCTGGCGCGTCGCCCCGGCTGGAACAATCTTGTACGGCAGGCCCGCACAATAGGCTTCCATGATCTCACGGGTCCGTTCCTCAAACCCTTCCGGTGCATTCACCACGATCTCTGCAACATTGGGCGTACGCACCGCAGCAATGATCGAATGCGCGATCATCGGATGGCCCGCCAGCTTATAAAATTGCTTTGGCTCATGGTGGTTTGAACGCGACCCGATACCACCGGACAACAACAGGAAAGACACCTGCGGTTCGGGATGGGGGCGGGTTAGTCTATGTAAACTCATTCGGTCAGCTCGCTATCGCTAGTGTTGCCGCGACAATGGCAACAAATTTGGCAAGATCGGTAGACGGTGCGTTTGCGACAAACAGCACGTCTTTATCTCGCATGTTAAACGCTTGGGTCATAAAGATCGCCTCCGGGGAGTTCAGATCGACCCAGTAGATTGTCGGAATGCCATCGGTGAACTTACGGTCTGGCAGCGTCACACCGGTGCTCTGAACCCGTGCCTGGTTTTCAAACCGGAACAGAAACACGCCGCTGTCATCGGCGGTTTTGTCATCCAGACCACCCACTTTACTGATCGCTTCAGCCAATGTGACTGCTTCGGTCCCAAACGGGTACTGCGACGGTTTTGCTACCGCACCAAATGCCGAGAACGTCCGAGGCTTGTGCAGCAACTGCACTGTGTCACGGGGCTGCAACCACACGTTGGCGCTGGCTGTAGAGATCACCTCATCCAAACGCGCGCGCGCAACCGAACTGCCGCGCACAAGACTCACTTCCATGTCATGGGTCGGCTTTGTCGCACCGCTCGCCATGGCCACGGCATCCAACAGGCGCAGGCCGCTGGCAGGAATGTCAAACCGTCCCGGGGAGCGCGCATCGCCGACCACGGTCACGCTTTGCGCACCGCCTTTTTCCAGAATGACCGACACCTCAGGATCAACTGCCTTGCCGCGCAGACCATCCGCAACATGCGTACGCACCTGATCCACCGTCAGCCCAGCCACCGGCAAATTGCCAACATAGGGAATATTGATGTTGCCATCATTGCTCACGATCACCGGGATCGCAGACGACTTCTGCTCAACGGTGGAAAACAACCCTTCCGGAGAGCTTTCCCAAATCCGCACCGTCAACCGGTCACCCACGCGAATCTTTGTTCCAGCGCTGGATGTGCTGCGTGAACTGAGACTGCCTGCAAATCCCGCCTTCATAGGCACACCAATTTTGCCAATCACATCCGGCGTGACGGGCACTAGCGCAAAGTTACGGGTGACGTTTTCATTGTTCGCCACCTCGTCTGTCATGGTGATCATCGCCTTGCTGGTGCCTTGGCCCGGCAAGGTAGAACAGCCCGCAATAGCCAAAACGGCAACGGCCGCGACAATCGCCCGGCCCCACCGCATTTTTTCTAGCTTCGCCTTCAAAACCATTCTGGTCTTCAACTTCCTGTTATTCGCACCAAAGCTTCCGCTCTTAATACAGATGGAGTTTCCCCGAATACAGGGGCATTCCACCAATCCCACAGGCACGCTCTGCAACAATGCCAAGGAAAGCACCCGTACTGGGCGCTCTTGAGGGAACTATATTTACGAAAGTGGTTACCGATCTTCTAACGCCGTCACGCCTATTTTTAGTGCGGACGCCCTATGAATCCTTGGGCCAACTGAAAAACTGAACTTTGCTGCCGAGCTCCAGCTGAGCGCAAACGAGATTAAACATGGTGAATATTTGCCCAAAAATTAGTTTTAACGCCCCTAGGCGATGCGGAAATAAAAGCCTAAAAACAAAGAGAAAGTCAATAAAATAAAAGCAAAGTCATCGATTTCATCATCAAATACAGCCAGCCCTCTTGGCCTTGTTTTTGTCGACGTATTTGTCTGCAAACCCCGTCGCTCAGGCGATCCCCCCGCCTCAAAGCTGCCTCGGATTACCGAGCGCTTCAACAAATCCCCCCCCGCTACCAAACCTGGCTAAGCGCTCGTTTTTCCTTCTAATTATTCGCTATTTTCGACGCAAACACATGCTGGCCGACACACCGGCAACTTTCCGCCGCCCTCCTCACGCGCATGTTTCAATCTCGTAAAAAAAGCAACAATTCCCGCGCTCAAGGCTGAGATCGTGGCACTTTCGCCATTATTTTTTTACGTAAGACCAACGAAAAGCCCCGCAACCGGACCGGTTACGGGGCTTTTGCGTCGCGCAAATTGGTATTGTTTTTCGATCAAACAACCGCCCTAAACAACTTTCCCCAACTTATAGGCATCAATCGCGAGGTCCCGACACAACAGGCAGGCAATCTCGTCCACATCATTGCGCCCCAGGATCCCACGTCCGCGTTGACCAGCAAGGTGCAGGCTCACACCACGCCGCCACATGTCGTGCCGCGCCGGAATGGACAACAAGGCCTGGGTGTCGTCATTGAAACCCGCCAGGTTCCAATATCCCGCGGTCTCCACCACCTGATCCAGATAACGCGCAATTCCATTGGCACTGTCATGGAACCACCACGGAGGCCCCAGCCGCAGGGCTGGCCAATGGCCTGCCATCGGTGCCAGCTCGCGCGCATAGGCGCTCTCATCCAGGGTAAACAGCAAGATGTTCATGTCCCGCTCATTGCCCACACGATTGAGCAGCGCATTCATGCCATCCACCCAATCCACACGCACAGGCATATCCGCCCCTTTATGAGCGCCAAATTTGTCATACACCGTCTTGTTGGTGTTGCGCTTGCTGCCGGCATGTATCTGCATGACCAAGCCGTCTTCCGCAGACATTTGTGCCATTTCGGTCAGCATATGCCCGTAGAACACCTGCGCCTCCTTGGGGGTCATCGTGCCGCTGCGCGCCTTGGCATACAACGCCGCCGCCCGCTTTTCGGTGAGGTGGCAGGTCATCAACTCCGCAACCGCATGATCGGTTGCCGTGGCCCCATAAGCCATAAAGTAGGCGCGCCGATCGCGCAGCGCTTCCAGATAGCCGGTAAAGCTCTCCGTATCTTCTCCGGTCACCTCGGCCAGCTTCACGATGTCTTTTTTGAAATCGGGATGTTTCGGATCCAGAATGCTGTCAGGCTGGAAGGTCGGAATGATCTTGCCGCTGAGTTTTTGCTTCCGCGCCGTTTTATGGTGATCCAGGTTCGAAAGCGCATTGTCAGTTGTCGCCAGAACCTCAATATTGAACTCCGACAGAAGCGATTGGGGACGCAACCGGGCTGCTTTCAGCTCCGCGTCAATCTTGTCATAAAACACATCTGCGTTTTCGCTGTTTAAGGTCGCTGTGATGCCAAAGGTCCGCGCCATGGTGGTGGCGAACCATGCGTCACTCGGCGTGCCGCGGAACTTGTGCCAATGACTGGCAAAAATGCGAAAGATCGCCCGCGCATCCCGCTTTTCGGGTGGCACGCCGATACCAAGATCTTCTAATGGCACCCCCTGACTGTACAACATCCGGAAAATATAGTGATCCGGAATGATCAGCAGCTCCACAGGATCAGCAAAGGCTTGGTTCTCGGCAAACCAGCTTGGATCACAATGGCCATGTGGCGAAATGATCGGCATGTCACGTACACCATCGTAAATGTCCTGCGCCGCATCCGGCAGGGTCAGGATTGGAGTGGTGTGCCCGGATAGGGAAGTCAGTGGCTGGCTCATAGGTCTAACGTCTCTCTGTGCTGGCAGAACCCCTCAACAGGCGCTCCACGCGGACCACACAAGGCACGTCACACGCCTCAGGCAGGTCCAAGTCATTCCTTGCCAATGGCACACAGAGAGATTGATGTTCCGCTAACGCGTGCGCCTTGCGCTTCATCACTTCTCCGCCTTGCCGCAGCCAACGGGTCAAAATCATCAGCCCGCAACACATCCATTCCGTGCGCATGATATCCATCAAAAAGCCGCACCCCTCTCACATCTTTGACAAGCCCATGAAAACACACACACTTCACAAGCGCGGGCCACCGCCACACAACCACAGATTGTTGATCCACGTATTCCCGACACCAAAACCCAAAACTGCCACGCCCGCCATACTCCTGAAAACAAACATAAAATGCCGTCTAAATTCCCAGCACGAACAGCGGCGAGAGCCTTCAAGCCACCGCGCAACCATCTTAAACTGGACCTGCCGCCGCCCCTTTTTACGGCGCGCCGGGGCTCTGCTTCCGCGAAGCTGACCCTGCGGCAACAATAATACATCACCTGGGGGCAAGCATTTGCAATTGCGTGAAATTTTTCCTTGCCGGAACCGCCTCTAGGTTGCACCTTCACACCACATCGATGGCCGCGCTCTGCGCGAGCTGACAAAGGAGCCGCTTGTGAAGCAAACTTGGCGCTGGTTTGGTCCAGCTGACCCCATCGACATTTACGACCTGCCACAGGTGGGCGTTCAAGGCGTGGTCACCTCCCTGCATCACATTCCACCGGGCACCCCCTGGACCAAAAGCGACATTCGACAACGGCAGGCCGAAATCGCCAAACCCACCCCACAACCCACAGGGCTGAACTGGGACGTGGTCGAAAGCCTGCCGGTCTCCGAAGTCATCAAAACCAAAGGCACCGGCTACCGCGCACATATCACAGCTTACAAAGAGAGCCTGCACAATCTTGCGGGCTGCGGCATCCAGACCGTCTGTTACAACTTCATGCCAGTGCTCGACTGGACCCGCACCAATCTTGCGGCGCGCATGTCCCACGGCGGCACCGCGATGGCTTTTGACGTGGTGGACTTTGCGGTGTTTGACCTCTTCTTACTGGCCCGCCCGTCAGCTGAAGATGATCACAGCCCCGCCATTCGCCAAGCCGCCTCCGCCCGCTTCAACGCCATGGATGACACCGCTCAAGCGCGCCTGGTCAACACCATTGTCTCCGGCCTACCTGGCGCAAACGACAGCTGGACCCTCAACGACGTCCTTGCCCTTCTGGACCTGTATAAACATATCGACACCGCCCAGCTGCGTGCCAACTTGATCGACTTCCTGTCCGAAGTGGTGCCCGTGGCGGAAGAACACGGCATGCGCCTGTGTTGCCACCCGGATGACCCGCCGTTCCCTCTTTTGGGCCTGCCGCGTGTCATGTCTTCTACGGAAGACTATGAAACCATCCTTTCCGCCATCGACAGCCCCGCCAATGGCGCCACGCTTTGTACAGGCTCTCTTGGCGTAAACCCGACCTTCGACGTTGCGGACTTCATCACCCGCCTTGGCCCCCGCATCCATTTTGCCCATCTGCGCAACACCCTGCGCCAAGGCCCCTCAGATGGCGACAAACTCAGCTTCCACGAGTCCATGCATCTCGAAGGCAACACCGACATGGTGATCGCCATCCGCGCCTTGCTCAAGGAAGAAGCCCGTCGCAAAGCCGAAGGCCGCTCTGACTGGGAAATCCCGATGCGACCGGACCACGGCCAGCACATCTTACATGATCTGCACAGCGACACCCTGCCCGGCTATCCGCTTATTGGCCGCACCAAAGGTCTGGCGGAGCTGCGTGGCGTGATAACCGCGCTCAATGGTGATCTATAAAGCCGGAAACACACCGGTCTTTTTCACCGTTCCATAGGCAAAAGTTGTGTCGATGCTGGCAATCCCGCCAATCGGATGGATGCGCAGGCGGATGAACTCTTCATAAGCCTCCAGATCCGCCACCACCACGCGCAGCTGATAATCGGTTGCGCCGGTCAGGACGTGGCACTCCAGCACCTCTTCGATCAACATTACCGCGCGCTCAAACCGTTGCACATCCTCTTCGTTGTGCCGCTCCAGCTTCACCCGCACAAACACCGTCACCGGCAACCCGTAAGCCTTCGCGTCCACCTCTGCACCGTAGCCAGTGATTGCCCCAGACGTCTCCAAATTACGCAACCGTCTTAGACAGGGGCTCGGGGACAAATTCACCGCCTCCGCCAAATCCTGATTGGTCATGCGCCCATTGGCCTGCAAAGCCCGAATGATCTGACGATCCTTGGCATCCATTTCGCGACTCCTTGGCAGATTATGCCAACATTCTATCCATTCGCGCTATTTTTCGCAATCACCTGCCCGACAACCTCTCCCAAACTGACCCCAACAGTTTCACGCGAGGACTCTCCCATGACCAAACGCAACGCGCCGCAAGGCTTCGCCACCCGCGCCATCCACCACGCCTACGATCCACAAGACAACGAAGGCGCGCTGACCCCACCTTTGCACCTGACCTCCACTTTCACCTTTGAGACCGCGCAGGCGGGTGGTGAGATGTTTGCCGGTGACCGCGTGGGCCACATCTATTCCCGCATCTCCAACCCAACTTGCGATCTGCTGGAACAACGCATCGCCACTCTGGAAGGCGCCGAAGCCGGTCTTGCCTTGGCCTCCGGTATGGGCGGCATCACCGCCACGCTCTGGACCCTGCTCTCCCCCGGTGACGAGCTCATCGTCGACAAAACACTCTACGGCTGCACCTTTGCCTTCATGCAGCACGGTCTGGCCAAATGGGGCGTGACCATCACCCACGTCGACATGACCGACATCGAAAATCTACACAAAGCGGTCTCCGACAAAACGCGGGTTGTCTACTTCGAAACGCCGGCCAACCCCAATATGCGTCTGGTCGACATCTCCGCCGCATCCAAAATTGCGCACCGCGTGGGCGCCACTGTAGTGGTCGACAACACCTACGCCACGCCATACCTGACCCGCCCCATCGAATTGGGCGCCGACATCGTTCTGCACTCCGCCACCAAGTACCTCGGGGGGCACGGCGATGTCGTAGCAGGACTCGTGGTGGGCACCGCCGAGCAAATTGCCGACATCCGTCTGGTGGGCATGAAAGACATGACCGGCGCGGTCATGGCGCCGTTCAACGCCATGCTGATCCTGCGCGGCCTGAAAACCCTCGCCCTGCGTCTGGACCGGCACGTCGCTTCCGCCAACACGGTTGCGGAGTGGCTCGAAAGCCATCCGGCCATTGCCTCCGTATCTTTCCCGGGCCTGAAAAGCTTCCCACAACATGAGCTGGCAGAGCGTCAGATGGACAAGCCCGGCGCGATGATTGCCTTTGAACTGGTCGAAGGCCACGACGCAGGCATCGCGCTGATGAACAACCTCAATCTCATCCAGCGGGCGGTATCCTTGGGCGACGCAGAAAGCCTGATCCAGCATCCGGCCTCCATGACCCACTCCACCTACACGCCAGAGGAGCGCGCCGCGCACAACATCACCGAAGGCCTCGTGCGCCTGTCTGTGGGCCTCGAAGAGGTTGAGGACATCCTTGCCGACCTCGCCCAAGCGCTCGACGCCCTGCCCACCCGTATCGCCGCGGAATGAGCCCCACGGCCTTGGCGTGCTACACTTACGCCAAGGCCACTCTCCTCGATTGCCCACCGGAGCCAGACAATGACCGACACCCAGCACCTTAAGATCATCGAACAACGCCTGCTGTGGCTGTCCCATTGGATGATCCACAACGCAAATCACATCCGCCCCAAAGAAGACGGCATCAAGATCGGCGGCCACCAGGCGTCATCCGCCTCCATGGTCTCGATCATGACCGCGCTCTACTTTGCCACTCTAAAGCCCGAAGACCGCGTTGCTGTGAAACCCCACGCCTCGCCAATCTTTCACGCGATGCAGTATCTGATGGGCAATCAGACACGCGAGAAAATGGAAAACTTCCGCGGCTTTGGCGGCGTGCAAAGCTACCCCAGCCGCACCAAAGACATCGACGATGTGGACTTCTCTACCGGCTCGGTTGGCCTTGGTGTCGCAATCACCTCGTTCGCCTCGCTGATCCAAGGCTACATCACCGCCAAAGACTGGGGCGCAGACGCGCCGCAAGGCCGCATGGTGGCGCTGGTTGGCGACGCGGAACTGGACGAAGGCAACGTCTATGAAGCCCTCCAAGAGGGCTGGAAAAACGACCTGCGCAACACCTGGTGGATCATCGACTACAACCGCCAATCCTTAGACGGCATCGTTCGCGAAGGCCTGTTTGAGCGCGTCGAAAAAATCTTTGACGCGTTTGGCTGGGATGTGGTCCGCGTGAAATACGGCGCGCTGCAACGCGCGGCCTTTGCAGAGCCGGGTGGAGACAAGCTGCGCGACTGGATCGACAGCTGCCCCAACCAAGACTACTCCGCCCTGACCTTCATGGGCGGCGCGGTCTGGCGCAAACACCTGATGGACGACCTTGGCGACCAAGGCGACGTCACAGCACTGCTGGAGCGGCGCAGCGACGACGAACTCGCCGAACTGATGGAAAACCTCGGCGGCAACTGCGTGGAAACCATGGCCGAGACTTTTGCCGCCATCGACCACGACCGCCCAACCTGCTTCCTCGCCTACACCATCAAAGGCTGGGGCACGCCGATTGCAGGCCACAAAGACAACCACGGCGGTCTGATGAATAAGACGCAAATAGCCACTTGGCAGAAACATATGGGCGTTGCGGAAGGCAACGAGTGGGACCCCATGGCCACTGTGGACGATCCCGCTGCCCTGCGTGATTTCCTCTCCAAAGTGCCCTTCTTCGCCCAAGGCCCGCGCCGTTTCACTGACGCCAAACTGACCGTGCCTGAGATCGATCTGGCCAGCGACCGCGAGACCTCCACACAAATGGCCTTTGGCAAGGTCCTCGATGATCTCTCCAAAGGCGACAGCGCGTTGGCGTCACGCATCGTGACCACCTCTCCCGACGTGACCGGCACCACAAACCTCGGCCCCTGGGTCAACCGGCGCAAACTCTTTGCCCGCAAAGCCCAAGCCGACGCTTTCATCGAGCACCGCATCCCCTCAACCGCCAAATGGGAGTTCACCCCCGAAGGCCAGCACATCGAACTTGGCATTGCTGAGATGAACCTGATGCTTCTGCTCGGGGCCGCAGGCCTATCCCATTCGCTCTTTGGCAAACGCCTGATCCCCATTGGCACCGTCTACGACCCTTTTGTGTCCCGCGGCCTCGATGCGCTCAACTATGCTTGCTATCAGGACGCCCGCTTTCTGTTGGTTGGCACCCCCTCCGGCGTGACGCTTGCCCCCGAAGGCGGCGCGCACCAATCCATCGCCTCCCCGCTGATCGGCATGTCGCAAGACGGCCTCGCCTCCTTTGAACCCGCCTTTGCCGATGAGTTGGCTGTGATCATGGAGTGGGCCTTTGACTACCTGCAACGCGACGGCGAAGGCGACCCGGACGAGCGCACCTGGCTGCGCGACGAAACCGGCGGCTCGGTCTATTTGCGCCTGACCACAAATCCAATCGAGCAACCCGGCAAACGCGTTGATGACGCCTTCAAACAAGGCGCCATCGACGGCGCCTACTGGCTGCGCAAACCCGGCCCAAACTGCGAAGTGGTGATCGCCTATCAAGGTGCCGTGGCTCCCGAAGCGATCAAGGCAGCCGGCCAAATCGCCAACGATCGGCGTGACATTGGCGTTCTGGCGGTGACTTCTGCAGACCGCCTCAACGCCGGCTGGACCGCCGCCCAACGCGCCCGTGCCCGGGGGCAAATGTCAGCCCAAAGCCACATCGAGCGGCTTTTGTCCGAGCTGCCGCCCCATTGCCGCCTGCTGACGGTGATCGACGGCCACCCGGCTACGCTCAGCTGGCTCGGCGCAGTGCAAGGCCACCAAACCCTGCCGCTTGGCGTGGAGCACTTTGGCCAGACTGGCACCATCGGCGACCTCTTTCGCCACCACGGGTTGGACGCCGCCACCATCGTCTCGCGCATCAACGCGCTCACAGATGGCACAACCCTAATGGAGGTGCACTGACGCCACCACAATCCAGAGGTATTGACGCTGTTGATGGGAAGCCCAGATGGGGACTTTGGTAAGAAAACAGCCTTGACGCCTTTGCGCAAGATTCTCACTCTATCCCGAAGGCATGCGACACCACGCATGTATGACTTTCTGGGAGAGCTGTATGCCAATCACCACCAGTGTACTTCCCGATCTATCTCTTGTTCTACGGATCTACTCTGGCAAGGTGACCATGGCCGAGCTTCGCTCAGCGGTGCTGCAGGCATACGCCCATCCAGATTACAACAACACAATGGCAGAGATCGATGATCTGATGGGCGCGGAGTCTGTCGACATTGGCTTTGCTGAGATGATGGAGTTTGCCAAAGAAGCTCAAGCGAACTACCAAAAACGCGGTTTTATGCCCAAGCATTGTTTTCTGGCCAACGAAAAACGCAGTGACGCAGTTGTCATGATGTACCGCGAACTCTCAGACATGATTGGCAACACCGAAAGTCTATTTGTGCTTCACGGATATCCTGAGGCCCTGGCGGTGCTTGATTTGCCTCCAGACAGTATAGATCTGTTGCCTGAGGCCTGCCGCAGCGAGGCGCATTTGCTACATCCCTGACCACAGCGAGGCCATCAGGACTGCCGAGATTACCCCACGTAGATTGCGCGGCGCAATGTCACAAAACGCATTTACATTCCAATGACCGAATGTAAACCTAGGGTAAGACAGCAACGGCGTGACGCAAAGGATTTGCCATGCCAATCGTAAACCAAATTTTGACGCCTGCGCCCCTGGCCTACCGTCGGTTTTCGGGTCACGTCACCATGGGCGAACTTACCGCGTCTTCCTTGGCGCTTCACGCAGATCCAGCCTTTGTTCCCGGCACTCACACTGTGGTCGACATGTTGGATGTCACCGATTTTGATATCGGTTTTGATCAGATGAAAGAGTTTGCGGCCCTCACTCAAAACCGTCATCGTGATCGTGGCGAGCCGGTGCATATCTTTATTGTCTGCAGCAGTGAGCAAGGCCGTTGGTTGGCCGAAATGTTCCGCGCCTTGGCAGATCTGGAACCCGGCATGGCCAGCGTTGAAATCCTGCACGGCTTTCCCGAAGTGCTTGCTCTTCTTGATCTCCCAGCAGAAACCCTGTCCCTGTTTCCAGAGGATTGCCAAACCGAGTCTCACCTGCTGAACCGCCTCAGCTCTTAACCCGCTGCACAGCGCAGACCTCTCCCGTCTTTTGCCAATCCGTCCAGACATCTCGCAAAGGAAAACCAAAGCGCACGAGATACTTGACCCATTGAGGTGTTGCCCTCATCTTGGAGAGACCATGCCAATTGAAGTCCAAATTCTAAGCCCCGCACCGCTTGTCTACAGCCGTTTCACCGGGAGCGTCACCTTGGACGAATTTGCCGCCTCGTCCCAAACGTTACATGGCAATCCGGACTTTTATCCGGGCATGCACATGATTTTGGACATGCGCAACTTGGACGATTTTGACGTGGGTTTTGACGAAATGAAAGCCTTCACCGCCAACATCCAAAAACGCCACAAAGAACGGGGCGAAGCGGTGTTTATCTTCATCGTGTGTAGCAATGAACAAAGCACTTGGCTTGCGGAAATGTTCCGCTCCCTCTCAGATGTGGAAGACGGCTTGGCGAGTGTGGAAATCTTACAGGGGTTCCCTGACATCCTGGCCATTCTGGATCTTCCCCGAGGCACCATCAAACTCTTCCCCGAAGATTGCCAAGCCGAGGCCCACTTACTCTCCCGCCGGTCCTCATAACACGGCAAGGTTGACGACTGCCCTTTAATTTTTCAATCATGTCTGGTGCGGCCACACAGAATTTTACGTTGGCGCCAAAGGAAATTTTTGATGCCGGTCAGATTTGAAGTCATTCCCCAGCTTGGGCTCGTCCACTACATTTATTCGGGAAACATCACGGTCAACGATCTACTGATCAACAGCTACGCGCACCCGCTCTACCGCGTGGACATGGCCGAAGTTGCCGACGTCTCACGTGTCTCGGGATATGACATCGGGTTTGGCGAGATGCGCAATTTCATTGCAAAATCCAGAGAACGGCAAACCGAAATTGCGCGTGAAATCCCACTGCTGGTGGTTGGCACGCCGCACCAAATGCAGGCTGGCATCGATCTCTATGTCGGATTGGCCAGTGCAATTTCGGCGCCCTATGTGCTTAAGCAAGTGGCTGGATATCCTGAAGTTTTGGCGCTCTTGGACCTGCCCTCTGAAAGCCTCCGTCACTTCCCTGAGGACTGTCAAGTCGAAGCCCATTTGCTTGCGCAACAGTCCATTTAATACTGTCTGGTCGTGTCCGGTCGCCACGCAAATTGGCTGCTGGCGATCTCGTTTTGGGGGTCACTTGAAATAGTATCCAATGCACCGCAAACTGCTGAAAAGGATTTTGAATTGCCGATCAGCGTTTCCGTCATTCCAGAGCTCAACATTGTGCATAATGTCTATACCGGCCGGGTGACCATCCGGGATCTTTTTGACGAACAAACCAAACGCCACCAGAACCCCGCCTTTGTCATGGGCATGCCCGCGGTGAACGATCTGTCTCAAGTCACCGAAGTGGACATCGGTTTTGACGAGATGATGGCCTACGCCAAACAAACCTTGGAAACTTACCGCGATGTGACAGAGCCCATTCAAATCGTTCTGGTTGGCGAGACCCAGGCCACCGCCGCAGCCATGGCGATGTATGAAAACCTCTCCGCCGCCAGCAACGCCCCTTTCCATGTCGACATTGCGCCGGGCTACCCCGAAGTTCTGGCCCTATTGAACCTCCCAGAAGATGGCCTTCAACACCTTCCTGCCTTCTGTCGACAGGAAAGCCATTTGCTTTAAACTGTCACTGCCTGTTGCCAGATGCAAATGATCCACTCATGCTGTTCCCATTCATCAAACAAGGAACAGTTTTATGCGCGATTTCTTTATCAACTCTCTGGAAAAAATTGTCACCGTCATCCTCCTCCTCATGGTGGTTGGTGTTGTGCTGAGCGGCTTTGGCGCCATGTTCAATCCTCAAGGCGGCCTGTTGGCAGGTCTCGCGGTATGGGTATTTGGCGGGATCTACGTCTTGATCATGGGGGGCATGCTTTATCTGGCGCTGGGCATTTACGACAACACCCGACGCACCGCCGCTGCGGTGGAGGCACTGGTTGCAAAATCTTAGCCAAACACTGCAACATAGGGTTGCTCTGAGAAAAGATGCATCGCAAACTAATCAAAAGGAAAGCGATGCCCGTCAGCCTAACGATCATTCCTGAGCTCAACCTCGTCCACATAATATATTCAGGACAGGTCACGCCAAAGGAACTCTTTGAAGAGACCCAAGCCTGCTATCAACGGCCTGAATACAAGCCCGGCATGGCTGAAGTCAGCGACTTTTTTCAGGTGACGTCATTTGAGATTGGCTATGATGAAGTTCATGAGTTCACCAGCCGTTCCAAATCCACTCATGGCGGCGTGGACATCGGAACGGACATTTGTCTGGTGGGCAGCACCAAAGTGTCAGAACCGGCAATCCTCATGTACGAAGGCATGATCGCTGCAAAAGAGATCCCAATTCGTTTGCACGTTCTTCCCGGATACCCAGAGGCATTGGCAGTGCTCAACTTGCCAGAGGACAGCCTTAAGTACTTCCCTGAGGGCTGCCACACGGAACGCCACCTGCTCTAAGCCCGCGGCGTCCCTTTCGCCAATATCAGTAGCTGAATTCGCTGTAGATCTGGCTCAGATCGCCGTTCCAGTCGCCGTGGTAGCGCGCCAGCAATTCATCCGCTGGCACTTGGCCGCTCTCCACGCTCTCTTTCAGTGCATTCAGGAAATGGGTCTCATTGGGCACCAATCCACCAGCACCAGCCATGCCACGCGCCACCAATCCTGCTTCGGAGATCGCCAGCACTTCGCGTGCCAGATCATGCATATTGATGGTGCCTACCTGCGCCTGAAGCCCGTTTTCACTGGCCGCCACACGCAGAGCTTCCCGCGTTTCCGCATCCCAACCTTTTACCAGATCCCAGGCCGCATCCAGCGAGGATTGATCATACATCAGCCCCACCCAGAACGCCGGCAACGCACAGAGACGCCGCCACGGACCACCATCCGCGCCGCGCATCTCCATAAACTTCTTGATCCGTGCCTCAGGGAAGGCGGTGGTCAAATGATCCGCCCAGTCGCTCAGCGTCGGCTTTTCACCGGGCAGCGCAGGCAACTCACCTTTGAGGAAGTCGCGGAACGACATGCCCAGCGCATTGACGTATTTCCCGTCGCGATAGACAAAATACATCGGCACATCGAGCGCATATTGCACCCAGGCCTCAAAGCCAAAGCCATCTTCAAACACAAACGGCAACATGCCCGTGCGCGCATCATCCAGATTGCGCCAAACCAAGCCACGGGTGGATTTCACACCGTTAGGCTTGCCATCCAGAAACGGTGAATTGGCAAACAGCGCATTGGCCACCGGCTGCAACGCCAGCGCCACACGTAGCTTTTGCACCATGTCCGGCTCACTGGAAAAATCCAGGTTCACCTGCACCGTGCAGGTGCGGCGCATCATCGTTGTGCCCATGGTGCCCACCGTGCCCATATAGCTATCCATCAGCTTGTAGCGGCCTTTGGGCATCAAAGGCATATCTTCGTGCTTCCAGATCGGCGCAGCCCCCAACCCGATGAAACCCACACCAATCTTGTCCGCGATGTCTTTCACATCGGTCAGGTGTTGGTTCACCTCGTCACAGGTCTGGTGGATGGTTTCCAACGGTGCACCGGACAGCTCCAGCTGCCCACCTGGCTCAAGGCTCACATTGGCGCCGTCTTTTTCCAGCCCAATCAGCTTGCCACCTTCTTCCACAGGCGCCCAGCCGTGGCCATCGCGCAGCCCTTCCAGCACCGCCAAAATGGAGCGTTCGCCCTCATACGGCAGCGGCTTCAGCGTGTCTTTGCAATAGCCGAACTTCTCGTGCTCGGTGCCAATACGCCAGTCTTCTTTGGGTTTACAGCCATCGCTGAGGTATTCAGCCAGCTGATCGTGATGTTCGATCGGCCCGCCGCCGGACTGTGGGATAGACATAGGCTTGCTCCGCTCCTGCAAACTCGCTTGGGACTAGTAGTCGTGATCGTAATTTTGTGCAGTGTCAATGCAACCGAGGGTCTGATTTTGCCCAGATCACGACCGGTTGATCCGGCGTGGCCTTGAGCTTGGCCAGCATGTGTTCCGTGCGGATGCCATCCAGCGACGCAAAGGCATCAAACAACGCATCGGAGCCTTCCGCATTCACCGGTATATGCAACGGCGCCTGCCCCGGTTGGTACAGTGCCCAGACCGCAGGCTTGCTGCGCCCGTCCAGCACCAATCGGCTCAAGCTGCGAATGGCGACGCTGCCGCCGTTGAGCGGACCAAAATACGCCACTTCGCCCTCGTCCACCTGCACCACGCCCGGACCACCTTTGCCAATCCGAAACCGACCACGTTGCAGACCGCTCACGATCAGCACCGCGCCAACCGCAACCAGGCCAATGCCGAGCCATTTCATCACACCAAAACCACTGGCCCACCACAGTCCTAGCAGCAACACTGCGCCGCCCACCAAGGCTTCCCGCCACTGCGCCACCGCCGCGCGGGCCTCAGGTCGAATGAATGTCATGCTTTTGCCCTTTCGTGTCTTGCCTGGACGCCAGTCCGGGCAGCGCCCGACCGCCCCCATGGGCGGGCGCTTCGCTTCCGCCCGCGGTCAGCCGCTACCCTTGATTTATCGCTGTAAACGTCAATTTACTCATGCTTCCACTTCCTCGTCCGCCATAAACATCATCAAAGAAAACGTCCCGTTGCGTTCAAACCCAATGGATTCATACGCCCGCACCGCCGCCTCATTGGCCGCAAACAGAATGGCCCGCGTCGCACCTTTTTCCCGTGCTTCCTGCAAATGTAATGCCACTGCGCGGCGTGCCAGCCCCTGCCCACGCAACTCCGGCGGCGTATAGACCCCGCCAATCTGCACCGTGTCCGGCAAGGTGGCGTTAAACCCGGTTTTGGCAACCGGCTCGCCATCCCTCAACAAAATGCGGTGCGTGTCTCGCTCAATACAGCGGGCAATATCCTGCGCGGCCGCCTCGGCACATTTATGTGTCGGCGTGCCCAGAACCTCGCCATGATAGGCCGTGCGCCACTCCACCGCCAACGCCCGGTGCTCTTCGCCAAGCGGAACCATGCTGAAGCCGTTACACTCCGGCATCGTGAGCTGCGCCAGCTCCAGCCGATAACCCGGCTCGTCTTCATTCAGTGACATCGGCCGGTCGCCCATGCCTGTCGCCTCAAAAAACGCCGCCACTTGCGCGCCGTCTCCCAAACACCCAATCAGCTCCCGATCCGCCCAAAAGGCATGCGTCGCCAGCCAATCTTCTTTTGTGGCATCCGGCGCCTGCATCAAGATCATGCCGCCATTGGACAGCGCAAACAGCCCTTTGCGATCCCCGTGCAACGCCCAAATGCGCATCGCTCGGTCGGCAGAACCTTGCAGCCCGTATTCATTGAGATTACTCAAAAAGAACATCGAGCTCTGCACATGCTCTCGCAGAAACGGCTCAATCCACGCAAGGTCCGCTTCCTTGACCGCGCGCCAGCTCACTGCCAGTCCCCAAGGCTCTGTTGCCAAAGGGTCATCGCAGCCACAGCGGCCGTATCCGCCCGCAAAATCCGCGGCCCAAGGCTCACCACATGCGCAAACGGCAAGGCCTTCAACCGGTCGCGCTCCGCTTCAGAAAACCCACCTTCCGGCCCAATCAAAATCGCCCATGGTCCGCCGGTCGACGCCGCGAGCCGCTTGGCACTGCCCACCTCGGCCTCATCACAGAACATCAGATGACGCCCCTCAGGCCACTCCGCCAGCAACCGATCCAGCTTCACCAGATCGCTGACCTCCGGCACATAGGTCCCGCCACATTGCTCCGCCGCTTCCACCGCATGGGCCTGCAACCGGTCCTGCCGGATGCGCTCGCTGTTGGTGAAGTCCGTGTTCACCGGCACAATCCGTGCCGCGCCCATTTCGGCCGCCTTCTCAACAATAAAATCCGTGCGCGCCTTCTTGATCGGCGCAAAGCACAGCCACAGGTCCGGTGGCATCTTCAAGGGCTTGGTCTGCGCTTCACACTCCAACTCCCCGTTGCGTTTATTCGCCACAGTCACGACACAGCGCCATTCGCCATCCCGCCCGTTAAACAGCAACACCGGATCACCCACCGCCATCCGCATCACGCCAAAAAGGTAATGCGCCTGCTCTTTGGTCAGAGGAATGGTTTGCCCTTCCCCTAAGCCCTGCTCTACATACAGTCTGACTTTTGCCTGTTTCATGGGAACCGACATATGGCCGACACGCCCGCAAAGGAAGACCCCAAGGGTCAAGTTTCTGACGCTGTGAAAGGCAATTGGGTCGACCACCTCGCACCGGCCTGGTCCCGTCCCTACCTGCGCTTGTCCCGTGCCGACCGTCCCATAGGCACATGGCTCCTGCTGCTGCCCTGCTGGATGAGCCTCGCACTGGCAATCCTCAGCGACGGTCAGGCCACACTGCACGATCTCTGGATCGCTGGTGGCTGCGCCATTGGCGCCTTCCTGATGCGCGGCGCCGGCTGCACATGGAACGACATCACCGACCGCGACATTGACGCCAAGGTCGCCCGCACCCGCTCGCGTCCGATCCCGTCAGGCCAAGTCACCACCAAACAGGCCGCTGTCTGGATGGGCATCCAGACCCTGATCTCCGCCGCCATCCTGCTGACGTTCAACGTCAATGCCATCCTACTCGGCATCGCCTCTCTGGTCCCCGTGGCGATCTACCCCTTCGCCAAACGCTTTACCTGGTGGCCGCAGGTCTTTCTGGGCCTTGCCTTCAACTGGGGCGCCCTGCTGGCCTGGACCGCCCACACTGGCAGCCTCGCGTGGCCAGCGGTCCTTCTCTACGTCGCCGGCATCTCCTGGACTTTGTTTTACGACACCATCTATGCCCATCAAGACACCGAAGACGACGCCCTAATTGGCGTGAAATCCACCGCTCGGCTGTTTGGCAAAAACACCCCACAATGGCTGCAGGGCTTTCTGACCCTCACCATCATGCTGTTTGGATTTGCCGTTTTGATGGTCACCATCGAGAGCAGCCCTGCCGCAATGGCCGTCGCCCTGCTGGGTCCGCTGGCCATGGGCTGGCACATGCAATGGCAGCTGCGCCAGCTGGACACCGACGACACCGCTGTGCTGCTGCGCCTGTTCCGCGCCAACCGCGACACCGGCCTTATCCCTCTGCTGTTTTTCGCCGTCGCATTTTTCCTGTGATTGCAAGCCGTGGCAGAACCCCGTATCAACCATGCACCACTGGACGGACCACACTTTCTGAATGCGACTTTCTTCCCTCCTCATCCTGTTTGTTACCTTCGCCACTGCGGGGCTTCTCAGCCTTGTTGCCGCGAGCCTGTCTGCCGACCTGATCGAAGACACCTCTAAAACCACGGTAGAGCATGAGCTGTCCAAGTCCGGCATGGACTGGGCCGAAGTGCACGCCGAAGGGTTGCAGATCTTCCTCGCTGGCGTGGCCCCTTCTGAGGCTGACCGCTTCAAAGCCATCTCTGCGGCAGGCCGCATTGTCGACGCCGCACGTGTGATCGACAACATGGAAGTGCCGGCCACAGCCGCCATCGCCCCACCTCGGTTCTCCGTGGAAATCTTGCGCAATGATGCAGGTATCTCCCTGATCGGCCTGATCCCGGAAAGCGCCGCCCGTGACCGTTTGCTGCGCGAACTGCAAGACATCTCCAACAGCGGCGAAGTTGCCGATCTCCTGGAAACTGCCGACTACGCCGCCCCGGCAGGGTGGTCCGCCGCCTCCCGCTTTGCAGTCTCCGCGCTCAAAGACCTGCCACGGTCCAAAATCTCGGTTCAGGCCGGGCGCGTCGACGTGACCGCCATGGCCGACAGCCCGGAGCAGCGCGCCGAGCTGGAGATTGAACTGGCCCGCCGCGCCCCAAATGGCGTCGAAGTGAACCTCGACATCTCCGCCCCACGCCCGGTGATCACGCCCTTCACGCTGCGTCTGGTTAAAGACGGCGAGATCGCCCGCTTTGACGCCTGCTCAGCCGACACCGACAAAGCCCGCGCCAAAATCCTGACCGCAGCCCGCGCCGCAGGTCTGACGGACAATGTGGAATGTGTGATTGGTCTTGGCGTTCCTTCCACAAAGTGGGGGGACGCGGTGTCTACCGCCATTCGCGGCCTCAACGAACTGGGCGGCGGCACGCTGACCTTTTCGGATGCCGACGTGACACTGACCGCACAAATGGGCACCGATCAGGCGCTGTTTGACCGTGTGGTTGGCGAACTCGAAGGCACCCTGCCAGAGGCCTTTGCCCTCTTGGCAACGCTTCCGCCAACACCCGAAGATGACGACAACGGCGCCGAAGCGCAGGAGTTCACCGCCACACTCAGCCCCGAAGGTCTGGTGCAGCTGCGTGGCCGCCTGCCCAACGACATTGCGCGCGACACCACCGACAGCTACGCTCGCGCCCGCTTTGGCACGGAAACCGTGCATATGGCGACCCGCCTGGACGAGACCCTGCCCCCCACCTGGCCCTTCCGCGTGATGGCTGGTCTGGATGCGCTCACCATGCTCAACAACGGCTCTCTGATCGTGACCCCGGAGGCCGTTTCCATCACCGGCAACACCGGCAACACCGAAACCAACGCCCGCATTGCACAGCTCCTTGCCGACAAGTTGAGCCAGACCGACCACTTCGCCATCAACGTCACCTATGTCGAAGCACTCAATCCGCTGGCGGGTCTACCCACCGTCGAAGAATGTATGGCCAACATCACAGCGCTTCAGGACCAGACCAAAATTGCCTTTGAACCCGGCAGCGGCACGCTGGACGCCAGCGCCGCTGCGATCATCGACAAGCTGGCCGAAGAGCTCAACGCCTGTCCCGATCTGCAAATCGAAATCCAGGGTCACACCGACAGCCAAGGCCGCGAAAGCATGAACCAGGCCCTGTCGCAAACCCGCGCCCTCGCTGTATTGACCGCGCTGCAAGAGCGCCGCGTGCTGACCAAAGGCTTCCTCGCGCTTGGCTATGGCGAAAGCCAGCCTATTGCCGACAACGACACCGCCGAAGGCCGCGAAGCCAACCGCCGCATCGAATTTGTCCGCATCGTGCCAGAAGAAGAACAAGCCGACTCTGCTGCAGAAGAAGGCGCCGAAGCCGCAGATGCTGAGGCCACCGAAGCCGACGCGGCGCCAAGCGAAGGCGAAGCCGAGACGACCGAGGCAGACACCCCCGAAGCCACGTCAGAGGACACCGGCGCGGCAACATCAGAAGCCGCAACCGAGACCGCCGACGAGGCAACCGCTTCTGAGGACACGGCCACCGAAGATACAGCCCCCGACGCCCCTGCCACCGAGGCAGACGCCACAGCGGACACAGGCGCAGATGCCGCCACAGACGACACATCGACAGACAACGCCGCACCAGAAGACGGCGCAGAGGACGAGACAAATGACCAGAATTGAGTTCATCCTGACCACCGCCGTCATTCTGTTTGTGGCCTTCTGTATGGGCTGGTTTGCCAATTGGCTGGTGCACCGCTTCACCCGCGTTGCGCAATCTGACGTCGACCAGCTGGAGCGCATGTCTCAGGAGCTGCACGAAGCCGAAGAGACCCGCGATCAGGCGATCACCTACCTGCAACAGCGTGAGGCCGAGCTGACCAATCAGCTCACCCAGACCGAAGCCGAGCTGCGCGCTGCCATGGACGGCCTGCGCGACGCCCGCCAAGAAGCCGAAGAGCTGCGCAACCACGTGGAGCATCTGGGCGGGGCGTAACGCCTGCGCCGCCAACTGATTTCACTTTTAGATTGCGCGATAAACCCACGCAGCCCACAGTCCGACGCAAGGTTTTCTAGACTTTAAGTTGGACACAGATGCGCTATTCCCCGTTTGACTGGAGCGGCACGCTCAACCGCAAACCCTATTGGATTGGGTTGCTTTTGGCCGTGTCCTGCCAGATCGCCGCGCTCTTTGCTTTAGACAGCGGCGCGCTGCCATCTTGGATGGCGTTGACCAGTCTAACGACGGTCCAATTTCTACTCTGGCCACTCCTTGTGCGCCGGGTGCACAGCTTTGGTGCGCCCGGCTATTGGAGCCTGTTGGTCGCCATCCCAATCCTTGGCCTCATCGCGTTCATTGTATTTGGCTGTCTCCACCCCAAGGCTCAACCCGACCACGCCTGGCCGGCACATTGGACCCACCGCTTGGGCCAAACCATTTTGTTATTGTTGGTTGCCCTGGGTCTGTCCCGCGCCTTCTGGGCGCCCTACACCATCCCCTCAGGCAGCATGAAACCCACCTTGTTGGTGGGCGACTTTGCCATTGCCCGTCAGATGGATGGTGCCACCGTGGCCGCAGGTGACGTCGTTGTGTTTGCCCACCCGGTCACCGGCTACGAATTTGTCGCCCGCGTAGTTGGCGTTTCAGGCGACCGCATTCAAATGAAAGATGGCATCCTGCACATCAACGACACGCCGGCACAGCAAACCGCACTGGGCAGCTTTGACGAACTGTTTCAACCACAAGGCCCGTCACAAATCCTTCCCCGCTGTGCCAACGGCCCAGTCGGAATAGGCGGCACCTGCTCAAAGGAGCTGTTCGAGGAGATTTTGCCCAATGGCCACCGCCATCAGATCCTCAACATCGTGCAAAACCGGGCGGATAATACTGGCGTCTACACCGTGCCAGAGGGCCATGTGTTTATGTTGGGAGACAATCGCGACAATGCCACCGACAGCCGCGCGCCCCTTGCCGCGCGCGGTTTTGGTTTTGTGCCGGTGTCCAATGTCACGCACAAGCTGTTCCGTGTCGCATTTTCGTCCTCAGGCGAGAGCTATCGGGATCTGTCCCAATGGCGCTGGGATCGTCTCTGGCACCCGGTGCGGTAGCAAGCCTAACTCCCCAACACCACGCCCGCGTCCGCCAACACCTCCCGCTGCGGCTTATAGAAAATCCAGTTGTTGATCTTCTTGCCGCGCACCAATCCGGCGGCGCTCAACTTCTTCATATGCGCGCTTACTGTAGGCTGCGACAGGTCCAGCTTCTCGACAATCCGCCCCACGCAAACGCCGTCTTCCACCAAATCCCCATCCACCTGCGGCGCGAAATGCGGGCGCGGGTCGAGCAACCAAAGCATGATCTGCAAGCGCACCGGACTGGACAACGCGGCAAAGACTTTTGCCTGCGCCGTCACCGACTCGGTTGACTCTTGGGTCATATCGTCAATTATCAATATAGATGATTCCCTATATAGACTGATCTCGATATGACCATACCCTCAGATCCACTCACCCGCCAAGCCCAAGCCTTCGCCCAAGGCGCAAAACTTGGCGCAGACTACCTGCAAGCACTCTCCGACCGCCAAGCGAACGCAGACACAGCCCAACTCCCCGCACTCGACATCGCGCTCCCCCAACACGGCCACAGCCCCAACGACGTGCTCGCTCTGATGCAGGATGCTGGCAGCCCCGGCACCGTCGCCACCGCCGCGGGCCGCTACTTCGGCTACGTCATCGGCGGCGCTCTGCCCGCCGCCTCCGGTGCCCGCGCTTTGCTCTCCGCCTGGGACCAATGCGCCAACGCGGACACCGGCCCTTCGGTGATGCAGATGGAACAAACCGCCGTGCGCTGGATCATCGACCTGCTCAAGCTGCCAGCCCAGACCGAAGGCGCCTTCACCACCGGCGCGACCATGGCCAACATGACCCTGCTGGCCACCGCACGTGACACCTTGCTGGCCCGCCTCGGCCACCCACGCGGCAAGGGTCTGCTCGGCGCCCCTGCCCTGCGCGTGATCGCCAGTGCCGAAATCCACGCCACCGTGCTCAAGTCCCTGCGCCTGATTGGCCTTGGCTCCGACAATATCGAACGCGTCCCAACTGACGATCAGGGCCGCATGTGTGCCGATAAACTGCCCAAGCTTGATGCCTCCTGCATTGTGCTGGCGCAGGCGGGCAACGTCTGCACCGGCGCCTTTGATCCGATTGGGGAAATCGCTGACGCCTGCCAGACCGCTGGCGCGTGGCTGCATGTCGACGGCGCCTTTGGCCTCTGGGCGCGCGCCGTGCCTGCACTCTCCGACGCGCTCACGGGTCTTGAGAAAGCCGACAGCTGGGTGGTGGACGCCCACAAAACCCTCAACGCGCCGTATGACTCTGGCCTAGCCCTCTGCCGCCAACCTGAAGAGATGCGCGCTTCCATGGCCATCGGCGCCGCCTACCTGCCGCCCACCGATCCCTCGCCTGCCGACCTGACGCCAGAGTTCAGCCGCGCCGCCCGCGGTGCCGAAACCTACGCCGCCCTGCTCTCGCTTGGCCGCGAAGGCCTCAACGACATGATCCTGGGCTTTCACAGCAAAGCCACCCGCCTTGCAGAAGCTCTGCGCAATGAAGGCTTTACCGTCCCGCATCAGGTGCATTTCAATCAGGTGTTTGTAACCTTGCCCGACAGCCCAGAGCTCTGCGCCGCCATCACAGCGGCGGTGCAGGCCTCCGGCGAGGCTTGGTTTGGTGCTGCCGCGTGGCAGGGTCAAAGCGGCTTCCGCTTGAGCGTCTCCAACTGGGCCACAACAGACGCGAACATCGACCGGCTTGCTGCCGCCATCGTCAAAGCGCGAGAAGCGGTTCTCACCTCAAAAGCTGTTGCCTAAAGCGATGGTGCACCGCGCGGTTGGTTTACGCTCTTCTGCCGCGCGGTCGCAAAAACACTCACGTCCGCAAAACAGTCGCGATACCGACAGAATACCGACGTCCCAAACGGGCCAAATCCGCCGGTTAACGCACCGGCATCACCAGCGGCTCAGCGCGTCCTCATCTTCGTCTTTTGCCGCGACCCACTCGGCCCCATCTGCGGTGTATTCTTTCTTCCAGAACGGCGCGCGGGACTTCAGGTAATCCATGAGATATTCTGCCGCTTCAAAGGCATTCACCCGATGCCGCGACGCGGTCGCCACCATCATGATCATATCACCCTGACGCAGCTCGCCATGGCGGTGAATGACCAACACATCGCCAAGATCCCAACGACTTACAGCCTCCGCCGCGATCTTCTCGAGCGCCTTTTGGGTCATGCCGGGATAGTGCTCAATCACCATCCGATCCATGCCGCCCTTGTCGGCATCGCGCACCACACCGGTGAAGGTGACAATCGCGCCCATATTGCTGTGCCCGGTCGCAAAATCCTGCGCCTCGCGGCCAAAATCAAACGGCTCTTCCTGAACAACGACGCGCATGGGAACCCTCTTAACCGCCTGTCATTGGGGGGAAAAACGCCACTTCACGCACACCGTCCAGCGATGCGTCAAAGTCGGTCAGTTCCTGATCCACCGCCACACGCAAGGCGCTCAAATCCGAAAAGGCCACCTCATACCGCTCTTCGCGTGTCTTCAGTTCTTCCACCAACTGCATCACGGTTGTGGCGTTGGTCTCGACCTTTTCTTTCGGGATACCAATGCGCTCCCGCACCCAAGCAAAATAGAGAACATCCATTGCGATCAATCCTTTAGATGCGGCTTGGCTTTGTTAAAGTAGTCCAATCCAGTGATAGCCGTTAGAGCGGCGGCAATCCACAGCAACAAAAGTCCTACCCAGCCGCTCCACACCATACCGGTGTGCTTCCAACGGAGCCCCTGCAGGTCCTCGACTTCACCTGCCATGATCTGATCAAACAGTGCTAAATCCATGCCCCAGGCCGACATGCCCAGGTAATGCTCAAACACGCCTTGGCCAAAAAGGAACGCAATCGCAACCATTTGCGTCGCCGTTTTCCATTTCGCCAACTTGGTCACTTTGAGTGTTCCGGCGGTGTCCCCAAGGAACTCGCGCAAGCCTGACACAAACACTTCACGGAACAGGATCACGGTTGCAGGCAGCACCAGCCAGGGCGACATGGAGCTATAGCCCACAATCACCATCAGCGCGATCACCACCATCGCCTTATCGGCAATCGGGTCCATCATCGCGCCCAGCTTGGTTTCCTGCTTCCACAGCCGCGCCAGATAGCCGTCAAACCAATCGGTCACCGCAGCCACCAAAAACAGCATCAGCGCAAACCAATCCGCGTAAGGCCTTTCAAAATAAAGAAACATCACAGCAACCATCGGGGCTGCAAACAGGCGCATCACAGAGAGGATGTTGGGAATGGTCCAGGTCATGTCCCTGACTTAGCCTGTCTCCCCTCTCAGGGGAAGCGCGTTTGTGACGCGGTGCCGCCACCATGGCCCGCTGCCCACAAATCTGTGCTACACTCAGCCGAGGCAAAGCGGGCAAGACCCTCGGGCGCACATCGTCAAAGGAGATACTCTTATGCAACCTGTTGTATTGCTTGTGGGGAAACTGCCCAATGTGATTGGCGCTGTCCCACGTCAACTTGATCACCTGCCCATTCAATGGCTCGGCGCCCATGATCACGGCGAGGTCATTCGTCAGTTGGACACCGAACCGCGCATTTGCTGCGTGATTATGGGCGCGAGCATGGATGACGACACGCGCGGCGACCTGATTGGCCTGATCGCCACCCGTCGCCCTGACTTGTCGATCCATCTCAAGGACCGCGCCTCAGGTCCAGATGGCATGCTGGGTTTTGTCGAACAGATTGTCGAAAACCTCGTGCTGCGTGGAAAGATACCTGCTTAAGCAACACCCACCGCCCGTAGGGTTTAACTTCCTTCGTGGAAAAAGTCGTAAATTGTCTCCGCCAGCTTGTCAGAGACGCCATCCACGGCTTTCAAATCCGCCAGATTGGCCCGGCTTACGGCTTTTGCGCTGCCAAAATGCGCCAACAAAGCCCGCTTACGCGTCGCGCCCACGCCTGGTACGTCATCCAATGGCGTTGCGCCCACAGCTTTGGCGCGTTTCGCACGGTGTGTACCAATCGCAAACCTATGCGCTTCATCGCGCAGCCGTTGCACAAAATACAGCACCGGGTCATTCCGACGCAGCGCCATCACGCTTTTGCCAACGCGGTGGAATTCCTCTTTGCCGTGGTCACGATCAACACCCTTGGCGACCCCTACCATCGGGACGTCTTCCACGCCGTATTCTTCCATGATTTCACGCACAGCGCTTACTTGCCCCGCACCACCATCAATCAACAACAGGTCCGGCCACATACCTTTGTCCCGATCCGGATCTTCCTTCAGCAACCGCTTAAACCGCCGGTTCAACACCTCTTTCATCATGCCAAAGTCATCCCCTGGCGTCAGGTCATCCCCCTTGATGTTGAACTTGCGGTAGCTGCTTTTCATGAAGCCTTCCGGCCCGGCTACAATCATGCCGCCCACCGCGTTGGTGCCCTGAATGTGGCTGTTGTCGTAAACCTCAATCCGCTGCGGCGGCCCGTCCAGATCAAACGCCTCGGCCACGCCTTGCAACAACTTCGCCTGCGTTGCCGTCTCGCTCATCTTGCGCGCCAGACTTTCCCGCGCGTTCCTAGCAGCGCCTTCTACAAGCTCCGCCTTCTCGCCGCGCTGGGGTACGGTGATCTCGACCTTACGCCCAGCCTTGGACCCCAGCGCTTCCGCCATCAGTTCTGCGTTCTCAATCGCATGTGACAGGATCAATTGCCGAGGCGGCTCCTTGCCATCATAAAACTGGCCAATGAAGGCCTCCAGCACCTCGGCCGCCTCAACATCCGCACCCACCCGCGGATAGAAATCGCGGTTGCCCCAGTTCTGATTGGCCCGGATGAAGAACACCTGCACACAGGCCTGCCCCTTCTCCAGATGCAGTGCGATCACGTCCGCTTCGGCCACCCCTCGCGGGTTGATGCCTTGCGTTGTTTGCACAGACGTCAGCGCCCGAATGCGATCCCGCAATGTGGCCGCCTTCTCAAACTCCATTGCGTCAGAGGCCGCCTGCATCTGCTTCGCCAAGGTCTCCTGTATCTGCGTTGAGCGCCCAGACAAGAACCGCTCCGCATCACGTACGCTGTCGGCATAATCACTTTCCGAAATCCGCCCAACACAAGGGCCAGAGCAACGCTTGATCTGAAACAGCAAACACGGCCGCGTCCGGCTCTCAAACTGCGCATCCGAACAATTGCGCAACAAGAACACTTTCTGCAGCTGACTCAACGTGCGGGTGACCGCCCCGGCATTGGCAAACGGTCCGTAGTAATTGCCTTTTTCCTTCTTGGCCCCACGATGTTTCTTGATCTGCGGAAAGCCATGTGCCCGGCTGACCAGAATATTGGGGAAACTTTTGTCATCGCGCAGCAGCACGTTGTATTTTGGCTTCAGCTGCTTGATCAGGTTCTGTTCCAGCAGCAGCGCCTCGGTTTCCGTCTTGGTGGTCAGAAACATCATCGACGCGGTTTCGGAAATCATCCGCGCAATCCGCCCCGAGTGCCCCGAGGGCCGCGCATAGTTGGACACCCGCGCCCGCAAATTACGCGCTTTACCAACGTAGAGAATCCGCGCCTGCGCATCGAGCATGCGATAAACGCCGGGCGAACCATCCAGGGTCTTCAGATAGCTATGTATACATTCGTGTCCCGTCGGGCCGTCAGGACTGTCGTGGCTGTCAGAGGTCATGAGATCTCAAATATGATTCTTTTGCTCTGGCTGCAATCTTGACGGGACAGAAGCAAGCATAAACAAATCCACCGAAGCTGTGGATAAGTCTGAAGATATCTTTCCGGCTTCCGAGGATTTCCCTTGTTTTTGGCTGCTTTCGACGCACTGCTTAAAAATTAGGCGCAAAATCAACCTATTGATTTTAAAGGAAACTTTTTTACGACCACGGCAAATAGTTGAAATCATTAAGAAAAAGTAAAATTTATGTAACGGGACTGTGACCGGTGCAAAACTTATCTTTGAAATGCGTATTTGGTCCAAAATTTCGCGCATTGTTACCGCAATCAGCCAACCATGCGGCAAAGCCTCTCCCGGCATGTTACCACGTCAAATGTTGCCCGCCATCCACACAAATTGCCTGCCCTGTGACAGCCTGTGCCTCCAACAGATAGCCCAAAGCCGCGACAATATCCTGCGGACCAACGCCCCGCTGAAGCACCGTTCCGTGGCGCTCATTGGCAAACTCCGCAACGCTCTGATGCGCCCCCCGCAACGTGGGTCCCGGCGCAATGCCGTTCACGCGAATATCCGGAGCCAACCCCTGTGCTGCGGTTTGGGTCAGCGCCCAAAGCCCCATCTTTGCCAAAGTGTAGGTCGAAAACTCCGGTGTCAGGTTGCGAATACGTTGATCCAACATGTTCACCACCAGCCCTGCCGCCACCGGCTCTCCTGCCGCGTCTACCTCTGCCTTAAGCCCTTGCTGCGCCATAGCCTGCGTCAACACATACGGCGCGCGCAAATTGCTCTCCATATGTCGGTCCCAACTCTCTCTGGTTGAAGACTGCAGCGTGTCATCCTCAAAGATCGACGCATTGTTGATCAAACAGGTGATGGGCCCACCCAACGCCGCCACACTCTGCGCAAACAAAGCGCTGGTCTGCGCCTCGTCCAACAGATCCGCCTGCAGTGCCACGCCTTTTTGCCCCTGAGCCTCTATCGCGCGCAGGCTATCTGCAGCGCCGTCGTCAGACGTCGCATAATGCACCGCCACATCGTAGCCACGCTCAGCCAGTGCTATTGCCATCGCCTGCCCAAGCCGCTGTCCCGCGCCAGTCACCAATGCCCGCGCCATATCAGCCTCCGCTTAACTCAGGTCAGGGTAATCAAAATGTAAGCTAGATAGAGCGCGGTGAGAATAACACCCCAAATGCGTGTGATGTCTTTCTTCAAGAAGACAAAGGGGATCAACATCAGCGACGCGCCCAGCATCACCCAGAAATCGAAGTCGAAGAAATCCGGATCGACGCGAATAGGGTGCACAATCGACGTGATGCCGATGATGGCCAACAAGTTGAACATGTTGGAGCCAATCACGTTGCCCAGCGCCACATCCGCCTGACGGCGCAACGCCGCCATCACAGTGGTGGCCAACTCTGGCAGCGAGGTACCCAGCGCAATCAGTGTCAGGCCAATCACCGTGTCGCTCACACCGTAGCGGCGCGCAATAATCTCGGCGTTGTCCACCATCAGATCTGCGCCCAGCGGCAGACCGATCAGACCCAACAAAAGGAAGACGATGATGCGCCACCACGGCATATCCGGGTCCGCACCCTCGACCTCTTCCTCGTCCATCTCCACGGCCGCTTCGGCCCTTTTGTGGCACCGCGCCTGATAAAACGCGCTTCCCAAAACCAGTGCCAACGCGCCCAGCAGGACAACACCATTGCCAAAGCGGAAGAACCCGTCCGCCGCCAACGCGATAAACAGTACAGTGGCTGCAATCATCATGATGAAGTTGCGTTTGGAGTTGCAGTGGCTGGTGTGGATCGGCGCCAAAATGGCCGGGATCCCCAAAACAAGCAGGATGTTGGCGATGTTGGAGCCCACCACGTTACCAATCGCAATGCCCGGCGCGTTTTTCAGCGCCGCTTGCAAAGAAATCAGAAGTTCAGGTGCCGAGGTACCAAAGGCCACAATCGTCAATGAGACGATCAAAGCCGGAATACCAATCCGCAACGACAGGTTCACCGCGCCACGAACCAGCGCGTCCCCCGCCAGAAGCAGGATCACCAATCCCAGCGATACCAGCAACCATTCCATACTTTACCCCATGTCCTTCCGACAGGGGCATGGGCCCTTGCCAATTTTAAAGCGTCCGCATTTGGCGCATTTCTTGGATTGCAGCTGTTTCTGTCCCGGAAACCGAAGTTTTCCAAACATCGCGAGCACCGCCATGCCAACCAGAAACAGAGAGACAATCTTTACCAGCACGTCAGAGCCCAAACCGCGCAAATTGCGCCCGCTCCTCAATGCCCGCAACTGCATCCTGGGCGAGTGAGGCCCCAAAACGCTGCCACATAGACCGTTTCACGCCATAGCGGCGCAGCTTCACCTTGTCCCCAAAGCGCGCTTTGAGCACCGGCACCAAATGGCCAATCTCGTCAATCAGACCAACCTCTTTGGCCTGCGACCCGATCCAAATTTCTCCGGTGAACAGGTCATCATTGTCCGCAAGTTTTCCGTCCCGACGTGTTTGCACATGGGCGATGAAATTTTGGTGAATTTGTTCCAACATCCGCTTGAGCCGTGCGACGTCTTCAGGCTGTTCCGGCTTGAACGGGTCGAGCATCGATTTGCTTTCGCCTGCGGTATAAACCCGCCGCTCGATACCTTGACGCGACAAGAACACATTGGCGCCAAATCCGGCGGAAATCACCCCAATGGAGCCGACAACCGAGCTTTCGTCTGCGTAAATCTCATCCGCCGCCGCTGCGAGCCAGTAACCGCCAGACGCGGCCACATCCTCAACAAAAGCAATCACAGGAACGTCTTTTTCTTCCGCCAAGCGGCGGATGCGGCTGCCAATTAGGGCGCTTTGCACCGGGCTGCCGCCAGGAGAGTTGATCTCCAATGCCACGGCCGCAGGCTTGCCTTTGGCAAAGGCTTTTTCCAGCAACGGCGTCAGTGTGGCGTCGTTCAATTGTCCACGTCCACCTGCGGCAATCATGCCCTGCAGACGCACAACTGCCACTGTGGGCGCTTTTTTGGCAAAGGGGTTTAAGCGTTTCATCCCATGGCATTTAGAACGCGCATGGTCGTTTCACAAGGCAAGCCCCTCAGGAAAGCGATGTTTGTGATCAAAAATCCTGATGTGACGCGAGTCACCCCGCGTCACATCCAAAGCTCACGCCCGAATGCGCCAACCGGTCTTGAAGATCCACCAGATGATCCCCATGCACAGCGACGTGAAACCAAAGATCGCCAAGAGGCTCAGGCCCACAGGCACATCCGCCGTGCCAAAGAACGACCAGCGGAAGCCCGAAATCAGGTAAACCACCGGGTTAAACAAGGTGATTTTCTGCCAGATCGCCGGCAACATCGAGATCGAGTAAAAAGACCCGCCCAGGAACACCAATGGCGTCACCACCAACAGCGGGATCAGCTGCAATTGCTCAAAGTTGCCCGCCCAGACCCCAATGATGAAGCCAAACAGTGAAAAGCTGACACAGGTCAGCACCAAAAACAGCACCATCGCCCAAGGGTGGGTGATCGGCACATCGACAAACAGCGACGCCGTGACAAGGATCACCACGCCAATGAACAGCGCCTTGGTGGCCGCCGCCCCCACAAAGCCCAACACAATCTCAAAGAAGCTGATTGGCGCGCTCAGAAGTTCATACACTGTGCCAATGAACTTGGGGAAGTAGATGCCAAACGAGGCATTGGACAGCGCCTGTGTCATCACCGACAACATGATCAGCCCCGGCACAATAAACGCGCCATAGCTTACGCCTTCCACCTGGTCGATCCGGCTGCCAATGGCGGCACCAAACACCACAAAATACAGCGATGTGGAAATCACCGGCGAAATGAAACTCTGGGCGATGGTTCGGAAAAACCGCACCATTTCCGAGGAGTAGATTGCCCATACTGCCGTATAGTTCATGCCGCGTCCTCCTTCACCAGACCAACAAAGATGTCTTCAAGGCTCGACTGTTCCGTCTGCAAATCTTTCAGCTGCAGCCCTGCCGCGCTGATATCGCCCAGAAGCCGCGTAATGCCCGTGCTCTCACCTGTGGTGTCGTAGTGATAGCGCAGCGCATGGCCGTCCTCTGCCAGCTCAAGGTCGTAGCTCGCCAGACTCTCCGGCACACTCTCCACCGGCGCTTGCAGGTCCACTTGTAGCGTTTTCTGCCCCAAGCGCTGCATCAACGCAGCCTTTTCTTCAACCAACAGCAACTCGCCGCCGTTGATTACGCCAACGCGGTCAGCAATCGCCTCGGCCTCCTCGATGTAGTGGGTGGTCAGAATGATGGTCACACCCTGCTCTTTTAACTTGGCCACCACATCCCACATGTCTTTGCGCAGCTCCACATCCACGCCCGCGGTCGGTTCATCCAGGAACAACACACGTGGCTCGTGGCTGAGCGCCTTGGCAATCAACACACGGCGTTTCATGCCGCCAGACAGCTCCATCACCCGCGCATCTTTTTTGTCCCACAGAGACAACTGCTTCAGGATCTCTTCAATCTTCGCCGGGTTGGCCTTTTTGCCAAACAGGCCGCGCGAGTAGGTGACCACGTCAATCACCTTGTTGAACGGCTCCAGGTTGATCTCCTGAGGCACCAACCCAATCATCGAACGCGCCGCGCGGTAATCCGTCACCACATCGTGGCCACCAACTGTCACCGAGCCGGAGCTCGGGTTGGTGATCCCGCAAATGGTGGAAATAAGCGTGGTTTTTCCCGCGCCGTTTGGGCCCAGAAGTGCGAGAATTTCGCCCTCTTTGATGCCCAAGGTCACACCTTTGAGCGCCTCAAACCCACCTTTGTAGGTTTTGCGCAAATTTTTTATGTCTACAATCACCGCCGGCTCCCTCTTCCGGTCTGCACCTTTTGAACGCGCCACCCTATCAGTTGGATGATCCGCGCCAAGTGCACAAATTTTCAGAGGAATATGTGCACCACCGCACGGCTCTACAAGCCCGGTGGCGCAATCTGTTAGAGAAACATCCGATGCAGACGCCGCATCAGCCGCCGGTCATGCGCTTCAACAGGCTCTTTTTCGGCGCCTCGTCGGCATCCGCGTCCGCAGCCTCTTCCGCAGGTCCTTCCAGTGAGGTCTGCAAGTTGGTGAAAAACTGATCCGCCATCTTCTTGGCAAACCCGTCAATCAACCGGCTGCCCAATTGCGCCAGCTTGCCGCCCACCTTGGCGTCCACCTCATAACTCAACAGCGTGCCGGTCTCGCTGGCCGCCAATGTCACATCCGCGCCGCCTTTGGCAAAGCCCGCCGCGCCGCCCTTGCCTTCACCGGTCAAGGTCAGGCTCTCCCCTTCCACCAGATTGGACAAGGCAACCTGGCCTTTGAAGGTTGCCTTCACCGGGCCGACCTTCTGCACCACCGTGGCCTCAAAGCCGTCGTCAGCATTGCCGGTCACTTCTTTAGCGCCGGGCACACAGTGAAGCAGGCTATCTGCACTCAACAAAGCCGCCCAGACCTCAGCCACTGGGGCCGCAATTTCGCGTTGATCACTCATATGCATTTTGGCTCTCCTCCTGTGGCTCGCTGTCGCCAACCTAGGCAGTTGCACAAACAGCTGCAAGCACACCAAGGTCGTACGCGTATCAAAACGACAGCCTATCGCAATCTGGCCCCAAAAATACTGGGCATTCCTGTGCATATGGGGCTTGATCCATTTTGGCCGCGCCCCATATAACCACGCACAAAGTTAATCGCTTTAACATGAGAGTTTTGCTATGCCCTCCGACATTCAACGGAAGCTCACAACCATTCTTGCTGCGGATGCCGCTGGCTACAGCCGAGTGATGGAATTGAATGAGGAGGAAGGCCTCCGGTCTCTCAAGGCAGCGCGCGCTGTGTTTAAGAAATTCATCTCCCGCCATCATGGCCGTGTCGCGAACACGGCAGGCGACGGCCTGATCGCCGAGTTCCCCTCCGTGGTTGAGGCTGTGCAATGTGCAATTGAGGTACAACGCGAACTCGGAGACCTGCAACACGATCCCGAGACCGCGCTGAATTTCCGCATCGGCATTCACTTGGGGGATGTGATGGTGGATGGCGAAGATCTGCTTGGCGAAGGCGTCAACCTCGCCGCACGTCTGCAAAGCATGGCGGAGCCCGGTGGCATTCTGCTGTCACAACAGGTCTATGATCAGGTGCGCAGCAAGCTTTCAGTCGGCTTTGACTACATCGGCGAACGCCGCCCCAAGAACTTTTCCGAAGGTGTGCAGGTGTATTGTGTCTCCAACTTGGCACAGGCCGAACCCAAAATGCACGTCCCAGAGCCGGAGCGGCCAAACCGCGCCAAAGCGCACAACGGCCCGACACAGCCCTCCGCCAAACCCAAGGCCAGCGACTGGCCGGACGATGAGTTTGACGAGGTGCTGAACAAAAAGCGGCCTGAAACCGTTTTGAACACGCCAGTAGACGACGATCTTCAGGAGCGGCTCACGCGCCGCGCAAAACAATTTGGCCTGATTTTCGCTGGGCTGTGTTTGATTGATATTGTTTCTGACCGTGGGATTTGGGCACATTGGCCCGGCCTAATCTTGCTGACAGTTTGGCTTCTGCAAGCTGCGCCGCTCTGGGTCACAGAACGCCGGAGCCTCCCCTTTGTGCGCGGTGCCATCGTTGTCGGAGCATTGGTTTTGATCAACCTCTTTTCCTGGAGCGGCTTCTTTTGGGTCATCTGGCCTGCCGGCGCATTACTCTTTGTCCATTTGATGCGCGGTCGGCGCAAACGCACCTAACCACCGAACCATCTAAACATCGATCCCGTGGCCCCTCTCTTCGAGGGCCCAATCTGCTGCGCAAAGTCAATAATTCCGCTATGCGGAATAACTTTCCGCATATTGACAGAACGCCCCGAATCCCGTCTCTTAGAGCAAGAGCGGAAGTTCTTTCCGCATGGGGGAATGTGTCGATGTGCGGACAACGGTTGGGAGGCCGAAGGTATGATTTCTAGAATCCTCAAACTCGAAGACGGTGTGGGCTGTGAATTTGGCCTCTCCAAATGGGTCAAAATTGATCAGGCTATGATCGACGCCTTTGCCCTGGCCACCGGCGAAGCACAGAGTATTCACACAGATCCTGATGCGGCCAAAGACACACCCTATGGCGGCACCGTTGCCCCCGGTTTTCTAACCCTCTCGCTGCTCAGCCAGATGATCGCCAATGCCGTGCCGCGCACCGAAGCGGAAAGCACCGGCATCAACTACGGCTTTGACCGCGTGCGCTTTGTCGCCCCCGTCAGAGCAGACGCCGAAATCCGTGGCCGCTTCACTCTGGCCAAATATTCTGAGCCGCAGCCCGGCGTGATCGAAATGCAGTGGAACGTGACTGTCGAAATCAAAGGCGAAGACAAACCGGCGCTGGTCGCGCAATGGAAAAACCTGCGCTTTGAGCAAGGTGTCGAAACCTACGCACAGGCCAGTTAAGGCCGCAACTCGCACCTCCGCAATACAGCCGCGATACAGACGCAATACCGACGTGAAAAATCAGGACTTTTAGACATGCGCGACGCCCTCATTGTCTCCACCGCCCGCACGCCGATTGGCAAGGCCTACCGCGGCGCTTTCAATAACACCCAAGCCCAGGAATTGATTGGCCACGCGGTCTCTCACGCGGTTAGCCGTGCCGGTTTGGATGGCCATGAGGTAGAAGATTGCATCATCGGCGCCGCGCTTCAGCAAGGCGCCACCGGCGGCAACATCGCCCGTCAAGCGGTGATCCGCGCAGGCCTACCTGTAACCGTTGCGGGTATGTCCTTGGACCGCCAATGCGCCTCCGGCATGATGGCCATCGCCACAGCTGCCAAGCAAATCGTACACGACGGCATGGACGTGGCGATTGGTGGCGGCGTGGAGTCCATCTCTCTGGTGCAAAACGACAAAATGCGCATGGATCGCCGTGTCGACCCGTGGATCAAGGAACACAAACCGGCGCTCTACATGTCCATGCTGGAAACTGCCGAGATCGTCGCGGCCCGCTACGGCGTGACCCGCGAGGACCAAGACGCCTATGCCCTGCAATCCCAAAATCGCACCGCCGCAGCGCAGGCAGCTGGCAAGTTTGACGACGAGATTGTGCCGCTGACCTCCACCATGGGCGTGATGGACAAAGAGACCAAAGAGGTGACCTTTCAAGAGGTGACGCTTGAAAAAGACGAGGGCAACCGCCCCTCCACCACGCTCGAAAACCTGCAAGGCTTAAACCCCGTGTTCAAAGACGGGCAGCAGGTCAAACAAGGCCAACACATCACCGCTGGCAACGCCAGCCAACTGTCAGACGGCGCCTCCGCCTCGGTGATCATGGAAGCCAAAATGGCCGAAAAACAAGGCCTTGAGCCGCTGGGGCGTTACGTAGGCGTGATGGCAGCCGGGCTGGAACCGGACGAAATGGGCATTGGCCCGATCTACGCAGTGCCCAAATTGCTCAAAGCTTACGGCTTAAAAATCGACGACATCGGCCTCTGGGAGCTCAACGAAGCCTTCGCCTGTCAGGTGCTGCACTCCGCCCGCGTGTTGGGCATCCCAAACGAGATCTTAAACGTCAACGGCGGCGCTATTTCCATCGGCCACCCCTACGGCATGTCCGGCGCGCGGATGGTTGGCCACGCCCTCATCGAAGGCAAACGTCGCGGTGCCAAATATGTCGTCTGCACCATGTGCGTCGGCGGCGGCATGGGTGCTGCGGGCCTCTTTGAGGTTCTCTAACTTCTTGCACTAGAACAACAATAGGCGGCCCAGTGTGGCCGCCCTTCCATTCTGACACAGAGTTCACCTCTTGGTGACCTGGGGTCCAAAGCCAAATTTGCACGGCTATATTGCCTCCAACATAGGAGGAACAATCATGCTCACACGCCGCGCCGCCCTTGGCCTTTTTGCCACCGCCCCACTTGCCTACGCGCTCACACCACAGCGCGCCTTGGCCCGCGAACCGGAGGTGTTTCAAAATCCGATCGCGATCAACGGTTATGATCCAGTGGCCTATTTCAGCGAGCAGAAACCGGTCGAGGGATCTGCAGCAAACCTTGTCGACTGGAACGGCGCGACCTGGCGCTTTGCCTCCGCCCAAAACGCGGCGAAGTTCCAAGCCAATCCAGAGACTTACGCGCCTCGTTTTGGTGGCTACTGCGCCTACGCCGCCTCCAAAGGCTACCTCGCACCGACCATCCCAGAAGCCTGGACCATCTACGACGACGTGCTCTATCTCAACGCCAACCTGCGCGCGCAGGAGCTTTGGCGGCAGGACATTCCCGGCAACATCAAAAAGGGTCTCGCTAACTGGCCTGGAGTCTTGGGTTAACCACTCTCTGGTGTGGTCTCCAACGTGGAGATCACACGCCTCATCAGTTCTAAAAGCTGCTGTTGCTCTGCTCCCGTGAGATCAGCCACCGCCCGCGCATTCACCGTCGTTGCCTCGGCATAGGCCACCTCTCGCAATGCGCGAGCCTTTTCAGTCAACCGTATCCGCTGCACGCGACCGTCCCCTGCGTCGCGTTGACGGGTGACCAGCCCGTCCCGCTCCATACGGGTCAAAGTCGCCGCCAAAGTCGGCTGCTCAATGCCCAACTTGGCGACCAGCTCCTTTTGGGTCAGCCCGTCTTTTTCCCACAAATGTAGCAAGGCTGGAAACGCGCCCAGCGCGATTCCATGCGGCTTAATTCGTGCTTCCAAGTCACGCGCCATAAGCCGAGCGAAATGGTTCACCACATAGCCCAATGAGGTTTCAGTTCGAAAATCCATACCAATAGCCTTGCATTATATAGCAAACTATACAATACAATATAGCAAGCTATGTAAATGGAGATTCCCATGCTATCCACGATTCACAAAGCCGCTGCCGCCCTGGCCACTGCAACCGTTGCAACCTTCTGGATTTCCACGCTATTTTCCGAAGTTTTTCTGGATCACACCGCGATTACAGCTGTGAAAACCGCGATTCCCTACGGCTTCTCCATCCTGATCCCCGCAATGGTACTTGCCGGTGTCACCGGTGCAAAACTCGCAAAAGGCCGCAAGGCAGGCGTATTGGGCGCAAAATCCAAACGCATGCCGATTGTGGCTGCAAACGGAATCCTAATCCTGATCCCCGCCGCGCTGTTCCTCGCAACCAAGGCACAGGCAGGCAGTTTTGATACTGCATTCTATGTTGTGCAAGCCTTCGAATTACTCGCCGGAGCCGCCAACCTGACCTTGCTGGGCCTCAACATTCGTGACGGCCGCAAGCTCACCGCAGGCAAACGCCGTCGCGCCGGAGCCTAAAGTAGAAAACGCCCCGACATTGCAGGGCGTTTTCTCAATCAACAACCAACAGCCTACGCCGCATAGCCCTTAATAACTTTGCTCAAGTGATAATCCGTGTCGCCCAACTGCGCATCGAGCATGATCAACCGTTTGGCATAGTGGCTCACCGCATATTCCCAGGTCATGGCGATCCCGCCGTGCAACTGAATGCTCTCCTCCGCTACCAGACGCGCCGCACGACCAATCATGTTTTTGGCCATGGACGCATATTTGGACGCATCATCGCCCCCAAGCTCCGCCGCCGCTTTGATCGTGATCGAGCGCGCCTGTTCAATTTCCGTCAACATGTCCACCGCGCGATGTTGCAGCACCTGAAACTTGCCAATCGGAATGCCAAACTGCTTGCGCTGCTTGAGGTAGTCCACGGTGGTCGCATGGGTCACCTCCATCGCGCCCACAGCCTCCGCACACAAGGCAACAATGCCTGCGTTTACAGCATCTTGCAGAGCTGACTCGGCGTCCGCCAAGACCAACGTCGCAGACGTGTCATCCAGCAGCGCCTCTGCCGCGCCGCCGCCGTCCATCATGCCGTAGCCGGTCACATTGGCGTCGCTTGCGTTCACCGCAAAGACCCCCAACCCGTCGCCATGTTTGGCTGCAACCAGCACCACATCCGCCACCTGCCCACCATAGACGGTGGACTTGCGCCCTGACAGGGTGAACCCATCCCCCTTGGCCGTGGCCACGGTGGCGATCTGGTCCAACTCATATGGCGCGTCGATCTCTGTGATGCCTACGGCATATTTTGTCGCTCCGGTCAGCAACGCCTCCTGATCCGCACCCGCAGCTGCCAGCAATCGAGAAGCCATCAGCGCTCCCAGTACAGGCTCCGGGCACAACGCCTTGCCAAGCGCTTCAAACACAACGGAAATGTCAAACCCGCTGCCGCCCATGCCGCCAGCGTCCTCAGGCGCCAGAGCATAGAGTACACCAAGCTCCACAAGTTGGTCCCACAGAGCAGGATCATGAAACGGCGCATCATAAGCCACCTTTATGCGGTGCTCGACCGGGTATTGCTCGCCCAGGAAACGCCCCAACGTGTCCGCCAACATCTGGCGATCTTCGGTCAGATTAAAGTCCATCTCAAAGCTCCAGCATGGTTTTGGTCACGATGTTGCGTTGGATCTCGTTGGACCCACCGAAGATCGAGGTTTTGCGGTTGTTGAAATACCGCGCCGCATTGTGCTCGGTATCAGCTGGGCCAAACATCAGGTTGCCCTCGGTGACATGCCCCGGGAACGGTGCAGCAGCTGGGCCAAGCGCCCGCCGTGCAAGATCTTTGAGTTCCTGATTGATCACCGTGCCTTTGATCTTCAAGAGAGAGGTCTCCGGCCCAGGCGCGCCTTGTTCCTGCGCCTTGAACAGCATCCGCAGGTTGGTGATCTTCATCGCCTCAAGGTCAATCTCCGCCTGCGCAATCCGCGCCGCAAACAACGGGTTTTCGATCAAAGGCTTGCCCCCGCGCATTGTGCTGCGCGCTATCGCCTTCACCTCTTCCAAGGCTTGCATCGAGAAGCCCACCCCGGCAATCCCCGTGCGCTCATGGGTCAGCAGGAACTTGGCAATGGTCCAGCCTTTGTTCTCTTCCCCCACAAGGTTGCCAATCGGCACCCGCACATCAGTGAAGAACACCTCGTTTACCTCATGTCCGCCTTCGATCAGCTTGATCGGGCGCACCTCAATGCCCGGCGTCGCCATATCCACAAGAATGAAGCTGATGCCTTCCTGCTTCTTGGCGTCCGGATCGGTTCGACACAGGCAGAAAATCCAATCGGCGTGCTGCCCCAAGGTGGTCCAGGTCTTCTGACCGTTGATGACCCATTCGTCACCATCTCGCTCGGCCTTGGTTTTGAGCGAGGCCAAGTCCGACCCTGCCCCCGGTTCCGAGTACCCCTGACACCACCAATCGGTGCCGTCCAGAATGCGCGGCAAGTAATGGCTCTGCTGTTCCTCGGAGCCAAACTTGATCAGCACCGGCCCCAGCATATTGAGGCCAAAGGGCACAATACGTGGCGCATAGGCGCGACAGCATTCTTCTTCAAAAATATGCTTCTGAACGGGTGACCATCCCGGCCCACCAAACTCTTTTGGCCAGATCGTCGCCAGCCAACCGCGCGTGTTCAGAATGGCGTGCCATGCTTCCATCATCGCCTTGGTCAGCTCGCCGCCTGCCCGCACCGCGCTGGAAATCTCCTCTGGCAAATGCTCCGCCAGAAATGCCCGCACCTCATCGCGAAACGCCAAGTCTTCTTTGGAATAACTCAGGTCCATAGCATCACTTCCCCTTGTTCAAATCCGCAAAGCTGCTGCCATCCTCGGCCATTTTCCGAAGCAGTGCAGGCACTTGCCAATAATGCGCATCTTCTTGGGCATAAGCCTCAATCCGCTTCACCAGTTCTTCCGCGCCAATGGTGTCGGCATAATGCAAAGGCCCACCGCGGAAACGCGGGAACCCGTAACCAGACAAGAACACCACATCGACATCCACAGGCCGCAGCGCGATGCCATCTTCAACCACCCGCGCGGCCTCTGAAATCATCGCGGTCATGTAGCGGTCGACAATCTCCGCGTCGCTGAAGTCACGCGGCGTGACACCCGCCTTGGCGCGCTCTTCGTCGATGATGGCGTTCAGGTCCGGGTTCTCCAGCGTCTCTCGCCCCTCATAGACAAAGTAGCCTTTGGCGGTCTTGCGCCCGTTCCAGCCATTTTCGCTCAGTCGGTCGGCAATGGCGCCGCCATAGCGCTCCTCCGCAGGCCGGGTTGCCGCCAGCCGTTTGCGGGTCATATAGCCAATATCCAGCCCGGCCAGATCGCCCACACGATGCGGCCCCATGGCAAAGCCAAAGCCTTCCAGCGCCTTGTCCACCTGATCGGGATGCGCGCCGTCGAGCACCAGATAGCTCGCGGTTTTCAGGTAGTGGCCGAGAATGCGGTTGCCGATGAACCCATCACAGACGCCAGCACGCACAGCCACCTTACGCATCTTCTTCGCCAGCGCAAAACCGGTGGCAACAACCTCTGGCGCGGTCTTCTCGCCCACAACCACCTCAAGCAGTTTCATGATGTGCGCCGGGGAGAAGAAGTGCAGTCCCAACACATCCTGCGGCCGTTTGGTCGTGGCCGCGATCTCATCCACGTCGAGGTAAGACGTGTTGGACGCCAGCACCGCGCCCTCTTTGCAGATGGCATCCAGCTTGGTGAAGATCTCCTTCTTGATCTCCATCTTCTCAAACACCGCCTCGATCACCAGATCGACGTCCGCAAGGCTCTCCGTCTCGGTCGACGCTGTCAGGTTCGCCAGTGCCGCATCCCGCATTTCTTGGCTCATTTTCCCGCGCTTCACCGCGCCATCCAGATTGCCGGTGATTGTCGCAACGCCACGATCCAGACCTTCCTGCGACACTTCAATCAGCGTTACGGGCAGCCCCGTCATCAAAGCCGAAGTCGAAATGCCGGAGCCCATGGTCCCGCCGCCAATCACCCCCACGCTGGCAATGTCACGTGGCCGCGCTTTCTTCTCCGGGATGTTGGCCACCGCCCGCTCGCCAAAGAACGCATGGATCAAACCTTTGGACTGTGGCGAGGGCAAACACTCCATAAACCGCGCCCGCTCAAACGCCAGCCCCTCTTGGAAATCCCCGGTCGACGCTGCGACACACTCCACACATTTCTGCGGCGAAATCAGATGCGGATGCTTCTTTTGAACCGCTGCCATAGTGACCTCAATCGCCGCATCATCCGGCGTTGTGCTCAACTCACCGGTCCGGCGCGTTGCCAACGTCCCAGCAACGACATCCTTCGCCGCCGCCAAAGCCACGTCGCGCGGTTCCCCTTCGTCGATGCGGTCCACAAGCCCCATTGCCAACGCGTCTTTCGCAGGCACATGCCGCCCCGACAAGATTAGGTCCAACGCATTGGCAATCCCCGCCAAACGTGGTGCCCGCTGCGTGCCACCGGCACCCGGCAGAATACCAAGTAGCACTTCGGGCAACCCTACTTTCGCGGTTGGAACAGCCACCCGCGCGTGACAGCCCATAGCAGTTTCCAGACCACCGCCCAGCGCCGTGCCATGGATCACCGCCACAATCGGCGTCTCGTTGTCCTCAAGGATGTTGCAGACCTCCGGCAAGCCCGGCTGCAGAGGCGGCTTGCCAAATTCGGTGATGTCCGCTCCGGCAATGAACGTACGCCCCGCGCAGTAGAGACCAATCGCTTTGGCCGATCCCGCCGCCTTGATCTCTTCAAGCGCATCGACAATCCCCTGCCGCACAGCCACGCCGCTGGCGTTCACCGGCGGGTTATCAATGCAGATCAGCGCCACATCTTCCACAAATTCCACGGTGACCTTTTTCTCGCCCATCGTGAGCCTCCCTCGCATCTACATGTTGGCCCCAGTCTACGGCGGCTTCCGCCACGCGAACATCTGTTTCGCGGCCTTCCTGCAAAAAACGACGCGACGACACTTGCGCAAGATTTCCCGCTGAAATCCCGCAATGCCACGCTAGGCTGGCGTACGCCCCGCGCGGACATGCAAGATCAAAGGACGGCACCATGCCCCACCCAAACGCCCGCATTCCGGATTTCTGGCCCACTGGCAAAGACTGGACCTTTGACAGGCCAGATCAGCCGATTGATGTCAGCATGGATGAAGCCGTGGTCAAATGGGGTGATAGCATCGCCGTGACTTACAACGGCGCTGACTACACTTACCGTGACATCGCCAGCCGCGTAGACGCACTGGCTGGCTATCTGCAACATATCGGTCTTTCCAAAGGCGACCGCGTGCTGCTCTACACCCAGAATTGCCCACAATACATCATCAGCTTCTTCGCCATCCTGCGCGCTGGCGGCGCTGTGGTGCCAGTGAACCCGATGAACAAGCAGGCCGAGATCGACTATCTCGTCGCGGACACCGGTGCCAAAATCGCCGTCTGCGCGCTGGAGCTGTCCGAGCACATATTACCCGCCCTCAAGCGCGGCGACCTAGCCACGCTGATCGGCACCCGCATGACCGACATGGGACAAGCCGATTTTGACCTGATCCCGCCCAACCTGGCACAGGCCATGTCTGAGCAGGACGCCGAAGCCCTCGGCATCACCGGCTTCCAATCGGCTCTAGACGCAGGCCATGTGCCCGCCCCCCGCGACGCCACAAGCGATGACCTCGCCGTCATTCCCTACAGCTCAGGCACCACCGGCCAACCCAAAGGCTGTATGCACACACATCGCACCTTTCTGGCCTCCCTCTACGCCAGCGTGATCTGGAACCCGCCACATGAAGACACCGTGCATCTCGCCGCGCTGCCCTTCTTCCACGTCACCGGCATGGTCGGCGGCATGTGCGCACCAATCCTGACCGGCGGGCGCAACGTGATCCTGCCGCGCTGGTCTTCCAAACTGGCCGCTGGCCTGATCCAACGCTACAAAATCTCCCGCTGGCGCTCGATTGCCACCATGGCGATTGATCTGGTGAACGACCCGGATTTTGATAGCTACGACCTCTCCACCTTGGAGATGATCGGCGGCGGCGGCGCGGCCATGCCAGACGCCATAGCCAAGCGGCTTAAAGACATGACCGGTCTGGACTACATCGAAGGCTACGGCCTGTCCGAAACCATGGCCGCCACTCACATCAATCCCATGGACGCGCCCAAACGCCAATGCCTTGGCCAGCCCATTTATGAGGTCGACAGCCGCGTGATGGAAATCGGCGGCGACACCGAACTGCCCCACGGTGAAGTCGGTGAGATTGTCATGCATGCCCCGCAGAACTTCACCGGCTACTGGCAACGCCGAGACGCCACTGCCGAAGCCTTTGTGGAGATTGACGGCGTGCCGTTCTTCCGCTCCGGCGACATCGGCTACCGCGACGCAGACGGCTACTTCTTCATGGTCGACCGCGTCAAACGCATGGTCAACGCCGCAGGCTTCAAAGTCTGGCCCGCTGAAATCGAAATGCTGATGCTGCATCATCCAGACATTGCCGAATGCTGCGTGGTCGGCGCCAAAGACGACCGCCGCGGCGAATGTGTGAAAGCCTTTGTCGTGCCCCAAACCGAGGCCCGCGACACACTCACGGAAGACGCTATCATCGCATGGTGCAAGACTCAGATGAGCGCCTACAAATGCCCCACCATCGTGGAATTCATCGACGCGTTGCCAAAATCCGGCGTCGGCAAGGTCTTGTGGAAAGAACTCTCATGAGCGATAGAAAATTCCACCATGCGGAAATAGGCGCCTACCAATGAGCCTCCACTTGCCTTCCCCTGCCCGGCACCGCCGGGCTGCGCCTGCCTGTCCCTCGGCAGGCGCTTTCTGCGCCCACCCAGGCAGGCGCAGCCCTCAATTATACTGCCGTGAGCTTCAACGATGAGAAAACGCACGCCCACCACCAGCGACACCCCATCTCCCGAAACAGACCGCCAGTTTGTCACCGCCCTGTCGCGCGGCTTGGATGTGCTGCGCTGCTTTCGTCCCCGCGACCGCGCGGGTCTGTCCAACCGCGACATTGCCGAGCGCACCGGTCTGCCGAACTCGACCATTTCGCGCCTGACCTACACGCTCCTGCAAACCGGCTACCTGCTTTATGATGAGCAAACCGGCCGCTACCGCATTGGTGTGCCCGCTCTGAGCCTTGGCTTTGCCTGCTTGGGCTCCTTACCCATCCGCGACGCTGCAAAAGACCACATGCAGCGCCTCGCCGATTACGCTGGTGACGGCGTGCAAGTGGCTCTTGGCGCGCGTGACGATCACACCGTGACTTACCTCGCCTGCGCCCGTGCAGACCACGGCATGATGTCGCTGCAACTCGGCGTTGGCTCCCGCATTTCGCTGGCCCGCTCCGCCATGGGCCGCGCCTATATCGCAGGCTGCAAACCCGAGGAACGCGCCGAAATCCTCGAAGCCTTGGCGGACCACCATGGTCCGGAGCGCTGGCCTGCCATTCTCGACGGCATTCACGCCGCTGCGGCACAGATCGCGGAAAAAGGGTTCTATGTGAACTACGGCGATTGGCACGAAGGCGTGCATTCCCTCGCCGTGCCCTTTCCAATGGCAAGCGACGCCGCACCAGACATGGCCCTAAACCTGGGTGGCCCTGCCCCCTTCCTGACCAAAGACCGCATGGAGAATGACCTTGGCCCGCGCCTGCTCGAAATCGCTAAGTCGCTGCGTCTGCACGCCACCCAAGTCTAAAACCACTTGACGGTTTTCTTGTCCCACCCCACCGTGAGCGTCGCACTTTTGGGGAGGCAACATCATGGTCACGCTCACAGCCAAGGACATCGACACCTATCAGCAGGACGGCGTTGTCCTGATCCGCGGGCTGTTTGCAGATCACGTCGAGACACTGCGCAAAGGAGTGGAACGCAACCTGGCAGAGCCCGGTCCTTATGCGTCTAACAACGAAAAAACAGGCCAAACCGGCCGTTTCTTTGACGACTACTGCAACTGGCAGCGCATCCCGGAATTTCAGCAGGTCATCGAAACCTCCGACGCCGCCGAAGTCGCCGCGCAACTGATGCAATCTAACACAGTCCAGATGTTCCACGACCATGTGCTGGTGAAAGAACCCGGCACCTCGATGGCCACCCCCTGGCACACCGACGGGCCGTATTATTTTGTCGAGGGCCAGCAAACCATCAGCTTCTGGTCGCCGCTTGATCCGGTGAAAGACGCCACTCTGCGTATGGTGGCGGGCAGTCACAAATGGAAAAAGCCGGTCCTGCCCACCCGCTGGGTCAGCGAGGAGAGCTTTTTCCCAGACGAAGACACATACATGCCGATCCCCGATCCAGATGCCGAAGGCATGCGCGTGCTGGAATGGGAGATGGAACCCGGCGACGCCGTGGCCTTCAACTACCACATCCTGCATGGCGCGCGGGGCAACATCGCCACTCAACGCCGCCGCGCCTTTTCCCTGCGCCTGCTTGGCGACGACGCGCGTTACGTCGAGCGCCCCGGCCCCACCTCGCCGCCTTTCCCAGGACACGACATGACCAAAGGCCAAAAGCTGCGCGAAGACTGGTTCCCAATGCTATGGCCACGCCCCTAAAATCAATCCTAGGCAAAACACTCCAAAGCTCTATTCTCGTCAAAGGTTTGTCAGGGTTTTTCTGAAACCCTGCCGCCAGACAGAACAGGGACACATTTTATGAAGCTTTTTGCCGTTGGCCTTTTGGCCTTCACCGCCAACACCACCGCCCCATCGCAAGCGCCCACCAACAACGCGCCCGCGCCAACGCCAGTGGACAGCGGCTATTGGGAATACGGCTCCTGGCGCGTGTTTGCCGAAACCATCGACACCGGCGAAGACCTGCGCCGCACCTGCACCGCGCTCACCGGTGGGGATGGCGAGCCTTCCCTGAGCATCGAAATCAGCAACGGCGACGGCGGTCCACCAGACTTTTTCCCGGGCGTCTCGATCAGCGAGCACGCCATTCGCGGCTACCCAACCGTGATGCAGGAGGGGCAACCTGTTTACATCCGGTTTGATGATGAAGACAGCATGGACGCTGTGGTCAGCGGGTATTTTGACGAAGACGGCTTTGCACACGCCTTTTTCCGCTTTGACCATCCCGACAGTCAATGGGTGCTGCGCGCCATGCGCAAAAACCACCAACTCGACGCAGTTGTTGGCGGCCATGTGTTTTCCAGTTTTTTCCTCGACGGTTTCACCGCCGCTTATGTGAAAGCCATGGACGAATGTGGCTTCACCGGTGCGGGCGTGGTGGACTGAGTCCAAATAAAAACGGCCCCGCCCAATAAGGCGAGGCCGTTTCAAATCTCAAGCGATCATCTTAGCCGTTGGCGAGCTGGTCTTTCACCATCGGGCCGACTTTGCCAAAATCCATCTGGCCGGTGTATTTCGCCTTCAACGCGCCCATGACCTTGCCCATGTCGCGAATGGACTCTGCGCCCACCTCAGCCACCGCCGCTTTCACCGCCTCGACAATCTCGTCATCGCTCAGCTGCTTGGGCAGGAATTCCTCGATGATGGTGATCTCAGACAGTTCCCGTTCTGCCAAATCCAATCGCCCACCTTCTTCATAGGTACGCGCACTTTCCTGACGTTGTTTCACCATCTTGGCGAGAATCGACAGGATATCTGCATCCGACACGCCGCTGCTGCCTTCTTCGCCTTCGCCCCGCGCCGCAATGTCCCGATCCTTGATCGCAGCCATGATCAGGCGCAAAGTGGAGAGCCGGTCCGCCGCGCGGTCACGCATCGCCTGTTTCAGCGCGCTGTTGATGTCTTCTCTGAGTGCCATTCTTCTTGCCAATTGCTGTCAAACATAAGCATGAGACCTTATATAAACGCCCCGCGACTCGCAACCATCGCATTTTTTGAAGAAGCCCTTTAAAATAAGGGGTCACTGAGAATGCACATCTGCTTGACGCCCGTCGCCCGCCGACATATGCATCGGCCAATTTGCCAGCCGGAGACTCGCCCATGACCGCCTCGACCCCCGATCACCCGACCGCCTGCCTCGCTCTTGCTGATGGCACTCTGTTTTACGGACGTGGCTTTGGCGCCACCGGCGAAACAGTTGCGGAACTCTGCTTTAACACCGCCATGACCGGTTATCAGGAAATCATGACCGACCCGTCTTATGCCGGTCAGGTTGTGACCTTCACCTTCCCGCACATCGGCAACACCGGTGTCACACCGGAAGATGACGAAACCGCGGATCCCGTTGCCGCTGGCATGGTGGTGAAGTGGGATCCAACGACACCTTCGAGCTGGCGCTCCGTGAACACCCTGTCTGACTGGTTGGCTTCCCGTGGCCGCATCGCCATTGGCGGTGTCGACACCCGTCGCCTGACCCGCGCCATCCGTCAGCAAGGTTCGCCGCACGTGGCACTGGCCCACAACCCGGATGGCGAATTTGACACTGAGGCGCTGGTCGCCAAAGCCCGCGCCTTCTCCGGTCTGGAAGGTCTGGACCTGGCCAAAGAAGTCACTTGTGCGCAAAGCTACCACTGGAACGAGATGCGGTGGGCATGGCCGGATGGCTACCCTAAGTTGACCGATCCCAAGCACAAAGTTGTGGCCGTCGACTTTGGCGCCAAGCGCAACATCCTGCGTTGCTTGGCCTCTGTGGGTTGTGACGTCACCGTCCTGCCAGCCACCGCCACCGCCGAAGAAGTGCTCGCGCATGGCCCGGATGGTGTGTTCCTCTCCAATGGCCCAGGCGACCCTGCGGCAACAGGCGAATATGCTGTGCCGATGATCCAAGAGGTTCTGAAAGCTGACATTCCGGTGTTTGGCATCTGCCTTGGTCACCAGATGCTGGCGCTCGCGCTGGGGGCAAAGACCGTGAAAATGAACCACGGTCACCATGGTGCAAACCACCCTGTGAAAGACCATGACACCGGCAAAGTGGAAATCACCTCGATGAACCACGGCTTTGCGGTCGACGCTCAAACCCTGCCCGAAGGTGTGGTGGAATCCCACGTCTCCCTGTTTGACGGCTCCAACTGCGGCATCCGCCTCGCAGACAAGCCGGTGTTCTCCGTACAGCACCACCCGGAGGCCTCCCCCGGCCCACAGGACAGCTTCTACCTGTTTGAGAACTTCGCCGCAGCCATGGCAGCGCGCGCCTGATCCTCAGGTATGGAAATCCAGACGTATGGCGGCGTGCCCGCCATACGTTAACTTTGCATTAACCATACACGCACAGGCTAAAACGGTGTATTTTAGCGAGTTAGGTGTGCGGTATGGCCACCACGCCTCTTCAGCAGTCTCTTCAACGACATCAACCGCAGGACGCGGCGCGGCTGCCTTTGGCCCGCGCCTTGATCGAGGCAGGTTTGGTCACCCCGTGGCAGCTGTTCTTCGCCTTGCGCTGTCAGTCTTCCTGGAATGCCACCCTAACCGAAATCCTGACCGCCCAGGGCTGGGTCACAAATGCAGCTTTTCACAGCTTCAAAGCCCAATCCGAAGACCTGCGTCAGGTCGATCTTACCCGCACGCCGCCCTCGGCCTCTGCGGCGGACCTGTTGCCGCCCGCCTTCTGTCTCAAACACAACGTGCTGCCTTGGGTCAAAATTGGCGACACCGTTATTTTGGTCACCGGCCGCGCCGATCATCTCGATGACCTGCGCGCGGTCCTGCCCGCCCATCTGCGCGAGGCACTTTTTGCGCTCACCGATGCCAAACAGCTGCAAGCGCATATCGCTCTGCATCACCGCCGCGCCCTGACCGAAGCCGCCGAGTCGTCTGTGCCGGAAACTGAGAGTTGCCGCCGCTTTGCCCACGGTGCTGTCCTGCGTCATTGCCTGTTTGTTTGCCTGTTGCTCCTGCTCGTGGTTGCTGCCGTGCCCGTCCCCAACCTGGCGCTGCACTTGCTTACCTGGTGGACCATTGTCACCCTGATCGCCGCCACCAGCATGCGCATCGCGGCCCTCTGCTTTCACCTCTGGCCCAAAGGGGGGACACTGCCGGCCCCAACCTTACGCTGGTCCGCCGCCGCGCCATTTACCCTGCCTGCCCACCTAACCCGCAACGGTCGTCGCGCCCGCCTGCCACGCATCTCCATGATGGTGCCACTGTATCGAGAAACCGAAATCGCCACCGCCCTGATCCGCCGTCTCACGCGGCTGACCTATCCACGCGCCTTGCTCGACGTGGTGTTGGTCCTCGAAGAGAAAGACCAGCTCACCCAAGCCACCGTCGCCCAAACCCGTCTGCCGCGCTGGATGCGCGTTGTCGAGGTGCCCACCGGCTCCGGCATCACCACCAAACCGCGCGCGCTCAACTACGCTCTGCCATTTTGCCGGGGGGAGATCATTGGCATCTGGGACGCCGAAGACGCCCCCGCCCCGGACCAATTGGAGCAAGTGGCGTATCATTTTGCCCATGCCGCCTCAGACGTTGCCTGCCTGCAAGGCGTTCTGGACTATTACAACCCTTACACCAACTGGCTCTCTCGCTGCTTTGCCATTGAGTATGCCGCTTGGTTTCGACTGGTGCTGCCCGCGTTAAAGCGCCTGCGGCTTCCAATCCCTCTGGGCGGCACCACACTGTTTTTGCGCCGCAGTGTCATCGAGGAAGTTGGCGGCTGGGACAGCCACAACGTCACCGAAGACGCCGATCTTGGTATACGCCTTGCTCGACGCGGATATTGCACGGTGCTCATTCCCACCGTCACCAAAGAGGAGGCCAACTGTCATGTTATTCCCTGGATCCGGCAGCGATCCCGCTGGCTCAAAGGCTACATGGCCACCTACATTGTCCATATGCGCAGCCCGCTGCGATTGTGGCACGAGCTCGGGTCGCGCCAATTTTTGGGGTTTCAAGTGCTGTTTCTCTGCACGATCAGCCAGTTTCTCCTGGCGCCCTTTCTATGGCTTCTATGGGGCGCGGCCTTTGGCCTGCCACATCCCCTGACTGACATCCTACAGCGGGAAACGCTATTGATCCTCGCAACAACCCTATTGCTGTCCGGCACCACCAACGGCGCAATCTGGATCACAGCCGTGCAAAAAAGCAACCGTCCCCGCCTCTACCCGTGGATCCTATCTATGCTGCTATATTTTCCACTGGCCACCCTGGCGGCATACAAAGGTCTGATCGAAATGGTCCTCGCCCCATTCTACTGGGACAAAACCAGCCACGGCAAAACCGCCGAGGCCGTCGACCACGGCACCTGTCACGCCAGCGAAACCGGCTGATCAGTCAGAGTTTTCCTGCTTCAGACGGGTCACAAAGGCCGTCGAGATATGCGCCCGCAAGGCCGCGTCCGCCGCATCGCCATCGCGTGCCGTGATCGCATCGACAATCGCCTGATGCTCCACCAACGTGTCCTCACCGCGCCCTTCCACTGCAATTGAAGTGGTCGCCATCAACGCCATCGAGCGATGCACTAAATCCAACTGCTGCACCAGATAACGGTTGTGGCTCGCCAGATGGATCTGCTTATGAAACCGCCGGTTAGAGCGCGCCAAAGCCGACGGATCATCCACCCGTTGCTGATCTTCATTGACCATATCCTGCAACACCTGCACCTCTTCAGTGGTTGCATGATGCGCCGCCAATCGCGCGGCCAAACCCTCAAGCTCCCCGCGCACCACATAGAGCTCCGCCATCTGGTTGTGATCCAGCGAGTTCACAATCAAGCTGCGCCCGTCCCGCGCCAACAAGGATTGCGTCTCCAGCCGCTGCAAAGCTTCGCGGATCGGGGTGCGCGACATGCCAAACCGCTCCGCCAGATCGCTCTCCACCAGCCGATCCCCCGGCTTGTACACCCCCACATCAATCGCTTCCAAGATCAGCGTATAGGCATCTTTGTTTGGGCGTGTCGTCTGCGACATGTGGCGCGGTCCTTTATTGTCTTGCAGGCCAGACTACGCGCTGCGCCAATTGATGCAACCCCGACGGCACAATGGAGAATCTGTTTCCCCGTTGCGCCAGACCACCGCCCCGCGTATCACCCACCTATGCCAAAGCAGTCTTTCTCGCATGTCTCCACCTGGGTGTTTGATCTCGACAACACCCTCTACCCGCCCGAAGCCCGTCTGTTTGATCAGATCGAGGTGCGGATGACCAACTATGTGATGACCGCTCTGGGCGTCGACCGCCCCAAGGCCAACCAACTGCGGCAAGACTATTGGGCGCGCTACGGCACGACCCTCACCGGCCTGATGCGCGAACACGATGTTGACCCGGCGCCCTACCTGATTGATGTGCACGACATCTCACTGGATCACATGCAGGCCGACCACCTGCTGGCGCAATACATCAAAGAGCTGCCCGGCCGCCGCATTGTCTACACCAACGGCACCGCGCCCTATGCCGAACGCGTGCTGGCCTCTCGCGGCTTGGACGGTCTGTTTGACGCCATCTACGGGGTCGAGCACGCCAATTTCCTGCCCAAACCGGAACGCGCCGCCTTTGAAACCATCTTTGAGAAAGACGGCGTGGACACCAAAACCGCCGCCATGTTCGAAGACGACGCCCGCAACCTGCAAGCCCCCCACGACATGGGCATGCGCACCGTGCACGTCGCGCCAGATCCGCTGGATCATGATCACATCCACTTCCACACCGACGATCTCACCGCTTTTCTGTCAAAACTACGCTAAAGGTCGGGTCGGGCATGTGGTCGCAGTGCGACAAGGTGCCAGTTTAAACATGCAACCCAGATGAATATCTAAAGCATGCGGCAGGAGAGCCTTTCTGACAGGTCTGAGAGATCGGGGGAGCGCGGCAGTGTCGTGTCCCACAGTGCTATCTTTTAGCGTTATCCTCCCTGTTCCCCGCACCCTCCCCGGCGCGGGCCCTGTAAAGGACTGCCCTTATGAGCCTCGCCTCTGCCTCTGACGTTTCCGCCCCAACAACCAAAACCAAACTGGACCCGGCCACCTGGGTTTGGGCCGGCATCGCCCTGCTTGTCGCCCTCTGGGGCACCTCGATTGTGATGTTTGGCGTGCCTGGTCTCTACATCCCGGCTGTGGCTTTGGTTCCCGTGGTTTACCTCGCTCTGATCCTGATTTCACGCGGGTGACATTTCATCCCCTTGGAACTGGTTTGAGCCAGGCGTAAGGTGCCGCGCAGGAGGCCTTTGCCATGACTGAGACAACCCAAGTGGACATCCTGATTTCCGGCGGCGGCATCGCCGGTTTGACTGCCGCTGCCGCCTTTGGCGCTGCCGGATTTACCGTGCAATGCGTCGACCCTGCGCCCGCCATCACAGAGCGGGACGCCAAAGGTGCCGACATGCGCACAACAGCCTTCTTGCAACCGGCCCGCACGTTGCTGGAAGAGGCGGGCCTTTGGCAACGCCTCGACGCCCACGCCGCCCCGCTGCAAATCATGCGCATTGTCGACGCCGGTGGCGAAGTGGCCGAGCCGCGCATCGTGAAAGACTTCGATGCCTCCGACATCTCTGAACAGCCCTTTGGCTGGAACCTGCCAAACTGGCTCTTGCGCCGCGAAATGATCGCGCGACTGGAAGAGCTGCCCAATGTCGATCTGCGCATGGGCTGTGGCACCACCACGCTGTTCACCCGCACACATGAAGCCCGCGTTGGCCTGTCCGATGGCAGTCAAACCCGTGCCCGTCTGGTGATCGCCGCCGATGGCCGCAACTCGCCCATGCGCGAGGCTGCGGGCATCGGCACCAAGACCACACGCTATGGGCAAAAAGCGCTGGCGCTGGCGGTGACCCACCCGATCCCGCATGCCAACGTCTCCACCGAAATCCACCGCTCCGGCGGGCCTTTCACTTTGGTGCCATTGCCAGATCACAACGGCATGCCCTCGTCCGCTCTGGTTTGGATGGAACGCGGTCCACGCGCGCAAGAACTCTTTGCTATGGAAAAGGCCGAGTTTGAGGCGGAAATGACAGAGCGCAGTTGCGCTCTCTTTGGCCCGCTCACGCTGGCGTCCAACCGCACCATCTGGCCGATCATCTCGCAATCCGCCGACCGGCTCTACAGCCAGCGCCTCGCGCTGGTCGCTGAAGCCGCCCACGTCGTGCCCCCCATCGGCGCGCAGGGTCTGAACATGAGTTTGGGAGACATGCGCGTCCTGCTTGAACTGGCCAAAGCCGACCCCGCCGATCTCGGCAGCGAGCGTATGCTGGAGCGTTACCACCGCAAACGCTTCGCCGAGGTCAAACTGCGCGTGAAAGGCATCGACATGCTCAACCGCGCCTCCATGGCCGAAGCGCAACCGCTGCGCAACGCCCGCGCCCTTGGCCTGAACGCGCTCTATTCGCTGGCGCCTGTGCGCAAAACACTGATGCAAATGGGGCTGGGCGTGCGCTGACCGATGCGGTCGCTAAGTACCTTCCTCAGCAATCATTGGCAGCTTCTGACCCTGACGCTGCTAATCACGCTCTTGTGGAACACCGATGTGCTATTGCCGCTGCGCATTCTCACGGTGTTCCTACATGAGCTCTCGCATGCAGTCGCCGCAATAGCCACCGGAGGCGAAGTCCTCAGCCTGTCAGTAAGCCCCAACGAAGGCGGTCTGGTCACCGCTCGCGGCGGCAGCCCGTTCTGGATCACCTCGGCCGGATACCTCGGCTCACTCCTGATCGGCGCCGCGCTCTTTGTTCTGGCACTGCGCACCCATTGGGACCGGACCATCTTGGCGGTGTTCGGCGTCATCACCCTATCGGTGGCGGCTTTCTATGTGCGCGATCTCTTTGCGCTTGGCTTCACATTTGCCACCGGCGCGGCGATGCTACTGGCCAGCCGCTTCCTCAGCATGGACATCAACGATATGATCCTGCGTACCATCGGCATCAGCAGCATGATCTACGCACCTCTGGACATTTTTGACGACACCATCCGCCGCGCCCACCTGCGCTCTGATGCACGTATTCTGGCGGAACAGGTTGGCGGCTCGACACTGTTTTGGGGCGGACTCTGGCTGGTGATCAGCCTTGGGGTAATTGCCCTCACTCTTCGCTACGGACTGCCCTCAAACAGCAACATCACTATGCGCCGACTGACAACACGTTGACCAACGCGCAGCCATTTCTGCAAAGCAAACACCAAAATCAAACGGAGGCAGCGCCAAAAACGCCACCTCCGCAAAACAGTCGTAATACCGACGCGATACCGACGTGCTAAAGCACCGTATCGAGCACATTTCGTAAACGATTTATTGTCGCGTCCACGTCGTACAATTTATCCAATCCAAACAGCCCCAGCCGGAAGGTCATGAAGCCCTCAGGCTCATCACAGGCCAGCGGTACACCGGCCGCAATCTGCATACCCTCAGCAGCAAACTTGCTGCCGTTCTGAACACCTGGATCGCCGGTGTAGCTCACCACCACCCCCGGCGCGCCAAAGCCATCCGCCGCAACCGATTGAATGCCTTTGTCTTTCAGCAAGTTACGCACACCGTCGCCCAAAGCCCACTGCGCCAAACGCAGCTTATCAAAGCCATATTCTTTGGTTTCCAACATGGTGTCGCGGAACGCCCGCAGCGAATCTGTTGGCATGGTCGCGTGGTAGGCATGGCCGCCATTCTCATAAGCCACCATGATGTCACGCCACTTTTTCAGATCGAGCGCAAAGCTGTCAGACTGGGTATTTTCCAACCGCGCCAAGGCCTTATCCGACATCATCACCAGCCCAGCGGACGGTGACGCGCTCCAACCTTTCTGCGGTGCAGAGCACAACACATCTACACCCAACGCTTTCATGTCGATCCAAACACAACCCGACGCGATGCAATCGAGAACCATTAGAGCGCCAACCTCATGTGCGGCGTCAGCCATGGCCTTGATGTAGTCATCTGGCAAGATCACACCGGCGCTGGTTTCCACATGAGGCGCAAAGACAACCTGCGGTTTTTGCTTATGAATTTCCGCAACCACGTCTGCGATCGGTGCTGGTGCAAACGGCGCAGTGGCCCCGTTTCCAGTCTGCCGCGCCTTCATCACCGTGCTCTCCGCCGCAAAGCCGCCAGCTTCAAAAATCTGGCTCCAGCGGTAAGAGAACCACCCGTTGCGCACCACCAATGTTTTCTGCCCCGCCGCAAACTGCCGCGCCACAGCTTCCATTCCATAGGTTCCGCCACCGGGCACCAAGGCCACCGCATCAGCGTTATAGACCTGCTTCAACAGGTCGGAGATGTCCCGCATAACCTGCTGAAAAGTCTTGGACATATGGTTCAAAGATCGGTCCGTGAAAACCACGGAAAACTCGCTCAGCCCACCGGGATCGATATCATGTGCCATGGGGAAACTCCTTATCATGTTACATAAGGTGTAGCCCAAAGTGGCGCGCCAACCAATCACCCAAAGCCTTCAAGACCCTTCGTCATTTCAATCAAGCGTTTACAGCGGCCCCGGCCGCCGCTCTTCGCTCAACAAAACATTAGCCTCCACATTTCCGACACCCGGCAAAGTCATCACCCGCCGCCGCAAAACCCGTTCAAAATCAGATATATCGCGGGCCGTGACCCGGAGTCGGTAGTCATACAATCCCAGTACATGCTCCACGGTCTGCACCTCTGGAATGGCCGAAACCGCCCGCTCAAAATCGTCCAAACTCACCCGCCCTTTGGTGGCCAGCTTCACGCCCAAGAACACTGTCACCCCAAAGCCGAGCTTCTCATAATCCAGGTCCAGCTTCCGCCCCGCAATCGCACCACTGTCCTGCAACCGCTTGATCCGCCGCCAGGTTGCCGGCTGCGACAAGCCAAACCGCCGCCCCAAAGCGCCAGCGTTCTGGGTGGCATCTTCTGCTAACGCCTTGAGAAGAATACGATCAATCTCATCCAACTCGATCATATCGGCAGGCTTTCATCAGATTTAATCCGCGCCACATGCATGAGAGATTCAATGTCCGCAATATGCGGCAACGTCAGAATACGGCTGCGATACACTTCCTGATAATGCCCCATGTCTTTGGCAATCACCGACAGTCGCACATCCACACGCCCGAGAAACGTTTGTATTTCCGTGACTTCCGGAATGTCCCGCGCCGCTTCGATAAACTCATCAAACGCCCGCGATTGCGTCTTATCCAACGTCACCCGCAACGAGACTTCCACCGTATAACCAAGTGCCTGCCAATCGATCACAGCCCGCTGGCCACGCAATACCCCGGCGTCCTTTAGCTTCTCAATCCGCCGCGTCAGGCGAGCGGTCGTCAAAGACAAGCGATCCGCCAAATCAGGCACAGACTGAGTCGGGTCCGCCTGCATGTAGCGCAGTATCCGCCGATCAAGGTCATCAAGCATGAATTTCACCAATTATCACTTCTGGGGGAATGATTACACCTATTTTCCGCAAAAATTCCAGCGAAACATGGTCGCTCACCACCACAAAAACCGTATTCTGCCCCCAGACACAAACAGAGGAGCGCCCATCATGCGCGTTTATTACGATCGCGATTGCGACATTAACCTGATCAAAGACCTGAACGTTGCCATCCTGGGCTACGGGTCCCAAGGTCACGCCCACGCGCTGAACCTGCGCGACTCCGGCGCGAAAAACGTTGTGGTTGCTCTGCGCGAAGGCTCCCCATCTGCAAAGAAAGCCGAAGGCGAAGGCCTGAAAGTTATGGGCATCGCCGAAGCGGCTGCTTGGTGTGACGTGATCATGTTCACCATGCCCGACGAACTTCAGGCAGAAACCTACAAGAAATACGTACACGACAATATCAAGCCAGGCGCCGCCATCGCGTTTGCCCACGGCCTGAACGTGCACTTCGGCCTGATCGAGCCAAAAGAAGGCGTGGACGTGATCATGATGGCGCCAAAAGGCCCAGGTCACACCGTGCGCGGTGAATACACTAAAGGCGGCGGCGTACCTTGCTTGGTAGCTGTTGACACCGACGCAACCGGCAAAGCGCTGGAAATCGGCCTGTCCTACTGTTCCGCCATCGGTGGCGGCCGCTCCGGCATCATCGAAACCAACTTCCGCGAGGAGTGTGAAACCGACCTGTTCGGCGAGCAAGCTGTTCTCTGCGGCGGCCTGGTAGAGCTGATCCGCTGTGGTTTTGAAACTCTGGTGGAAGCCGGCTATGCCCCTGAAATGGCGTACTTTGAGTGCCTGCACGAAGTGAAGCTGATCGTGGATCTGATCTATGAAGGCGGCATCGCAAACATGGATTACTCCATCTCCAACACTGCAGAATATGGCCAGTACGTCACCGGCCCACGCATCCTGAACTACGACGAGACCAAAGCGCGTATGAAAGACGTTCTGTCTGACATCCAGTCCGGCAAATTTGTACGTGACTTCATGCTGGAAAATGCTGTTGGTCAGCCAACCATCAAAGCGTCCCGCCGTGCCAACGACGAGCACCAGATCGAAGCCACCGGTGAGAAACTGCGCGGCATGATGCCTTGGATCTCTGCCGGTAAAATGGTCGACAAAGCAAAGAACTAAGCGGTTCAACGTTGGGAAAAGGGGAGCTTTGGCTCCCCTTTTTTTGGTTAGAGCCATCACTTTCCAATCACCTATTTGACCTTTTCGTCGCCACGAAGCATGGTCCATCCGTTGATTTAGGGGACCTTCGCATGACCAACGACACAAACGGAAAAAAGACTCTGTTTACCCCCACGTGGTTGCGGGCGGTGTTGCGTGGAGAACGCCCCTCTGGCGAAACTTTTTGGGTCGGCAACTACGGGACTGCCTTGTTCCATCAACCTCTCATGGCACTCCTTTTGGTATTGCCAATCAATGAAGCCATTCCAGGTACCTTGGCTGCATTGTTGGCTCTGTATCAGTTTGCCCTGACAATTGCCGTTGCGCGGTCTCGCCCTGGCGCTCCCACCCCCTTGGGCTGGAAATTCGCAGGCATTCTCATCACCTTTGGGCACGCTGCTCTTTTTACATTTCTCGCCCTGTCGCTTTTTGCAGGCAACACATGACTTCTACTCCTGAGATCACCCTCAAAAGTTGGATAATGGTCGCTCTGCTTGGGCTGATCTGGGGGGGGACTTTCATGGTGCAGAAACTCGCGCTTGGCCACCTGCCACCTTTTTGGGTTGCCGCCGGACGGATTGGTTTTGCAGCGGTGATTACCGTCGCGATTTGGCAGATGCGTGGCGGGCGTATGTTCACAACTCAAGAAACGGACTGGACAAGGTTGGGGTTTGTCTCGGTATTCAGTGCCGCTGTGCCCTTCATGTTGCTGGCTTGGGCGCAACAATACGTCACCTCTGCCTTCACCGGTGTCTCAATGGCCGCTGTCGCCTTGATTGTACTGCCGCTTGCACATATCCTTGTTCCTGGCGAACGCATGACCCTGCGCCGCAACTTTGGCTTCTTCATCGGCTTTGCGGGCGTGCTTGTCCTGATTGGACCTGCGGCCTTTGCCTCCAGCGGCAGCCCATTGGAAACCGCAGGGCAGATTGCCTGCCTCGCGGCCGCAAGTTGTTACGGCGTTTCCTCAATCGTGCTGCGCAAACTCCCTCCACTCGACCCCGTCGGCCTAGCTGCTGCAACCCTGATTTTTGGCAGCTGTATGGTCATCCCATTGGCGTTCATTCAACATGGCTTGCCACCGACGCCCCCACTGGAGGGGCTAGCGCTGGTTGCATTGCTTGGCCTTGTGCCCACAGCCGGAGCCACGCTGTTGCGCATCGTGGTGATCCGCAGCGCTGGCCCCGTGTTCATGAGCCTCACCAATTATCAGGTGCCGCTCTGGTCGGTTGTGTTTGGGGTGACGCTGATGGGAGAGCCGCTGCCCGGCTCTATGGTGTGGGCTACGCTTCTGATTCTATCTGGTGTAGCATTGAGCCAGCTCGGGGCCTTGCAGCGCCTATTTGGCTCAAAAACCGTATGACTGTTCAGGCGACGGCGGCCTGAACAGCATCGACGACACTGTCGACGGTGCGCTCCAATAGCTGCGCATCCTCACACTCAGCCATCACGCGCACAAGTGGCTCTGTACCGGATTTACGGATCAACAGACGCCCTTGCCCAACCAACGCCGCTTCCGCATCCAAAATCGCTGCCTTAACTGTGTCAGCGTCCAACGGTGACTGCCCGGCGCTATAGCGCACGTTCTTGAGCATCTGAGGCACGGTTTCAAACACCTGCGCCAACTCAGACGCCTTTTTACCGCTTTCCACCATCGCAGCGAGAAACTGCAGGCCAGCCATCAGACCATCGCCTGTGGTGGCGTAATCCGTCATCACGATGTGCCCAGATTGCTCGCCACCCAAATTGAAACCACCTTTGCGCATGGCTTCCACGACATAACGGTCCCCAACCGCCGTGCGCTCCAACCGCAAGCCTTTGCCTTCCAAGAAACGCTCCAAACCGAGATTGGACATCACGGTCGCTACAAGTGCGCCACCTTTCAACCGACCTTGCTCCGCCCATTGGCTGGCCAGAAGCCCCATGATCTGATCACCGTCGGCCACTTTGCCCTTCTCGTCGATGATCATCACCCGATCGGCGTCGCCATCTAGACAGATCCCGACATCAGCGCCATGAGCGACAACGGTCTCCTGCGCGGTGCGCGGGCTAGTAGACCCGCAATTCTCGTTGATGTTGTAGCCGTTTGGCGTGACACCAACTGTGATCACTTCCGCACCCAGCTCCCACAGGGCCTCCGGTGCCGCACGGTAGGCCGCGCCGTTGGCGCAATCGATCACCACCTTCACACCACGCAAAGGCAAGTCCCGCGGGAGAGAGCTTTTTACACGTTCAATATAGCGGAACCGCCCATCATCAATCCGTTGTGCGCGGCCAATGTTTTGCGCTTGAGCAAGCTCGACGCCGCTTTCAATCAGCTTCTCCAGTTCCAGCTCAACTTCGTCGGACAGCTTGAACCCGTCCGGTCCAAAGAACTTGATCCCATTGTCATCTGCGGGATTGTGGCTGGCGGAAATCATCACACCAAGATCGGCTCGCATTGAGGTTGTGAGCAAACCAACCGCGGGCGTTGGTACAGGACCAAGCAAAAACACATTCATGCCAGTGGACGTCAAACCTGCGGTAAGCGCGTTCTCAAACATATAACCTGATAGCCGCGTATCTTTGCCAATCACCACCCGGTGCTGGTTGGTGCCGTCATTTCGAAAATACCGCCCAACAGCCGCCCCGATCCGCAACGCCATTTCAGCGGTCATTGGATAGGTATTGGCAGTGCCGCGAACCCCGTCGGTTCCAAAAAATTTACGCGTCATTGTAGTCTCCTGTCGTCACTGCCTGCCACAGATTCAAAGCCTGACGGGTCTCCGCCACGTCATGTACGCGCACAATTTGCGCGCCTTGCGCCACACCTTCAAGCGCAACCGCCACCGAGCCCGGTATCCGCTTTTGCGCAAGCGAAGCCTTGCCGATGGTGCCGATAAACTTTTTCCGCGAGGCCCCCAAAAGAACGGGACAACCCAAGCCATGAAACAGGCTCAGTCGCGCCAGCAAAGCAAGGTTATGTGTAAGGGTTTTGCCAAAGCCAATACCCGGATCCACAACGATCTGCTCACGTGCAATACCCATGTCAGATAGGCGCTCAACTTGTGTTTCAAGGAAGTCATAAACATCAAGCAAAACATCGTCATAGGTTGGATTTTGCTGCATCGTCGCCGGGTCGCCTTGCGCATGCATCACGCACACTGGCGCGTTTGCCGCTCTGGCAACATCCGCCAACTGCGGATCATAGGTAAACCCGGACACGTCATTTATCAGTGACGCTCCTGCCGACAAAGCCTGACGCGCTACCTCAGACTTACGTGTATCGATACTGACCGGCACATCCAGCCTGCCAGAAATCTCGCGAATGGCAAGCGCGGTCCGTGCAATCTCATCCTCAATCGGCACAAAATCCGCACCCGGCCGTGTGCTTTCTCCACCAATATCGATCAAGCCAGCACCCGCCGCCGCCATAGCCTCTGCCTGTCGCAAAGCGGGTGCAACACCGTCGAATTGCCCGCCGTCTGAAAAGCTGTCCGGCGTCACGTTCAAAATCCCCATAAGATGGGCTACGCCCATATCCAAACCGCAGATTGGGGTACGCGCTGCACAAAGCCGTGTCAGCACGTCATCTGGAACATCTGTCGCCCAGCTTACATGAGCAGCATGACCACGTTGCAACACTTCAACATGGGTAAACCAACACCAGCCGCCGGCCAATGTTCTGGCACCTTGGGGACGTGCGGCATCGGTTTGAGCAATGGGACGATAATATAGTTTCATATCGGCTGCTTGCGCAAACCCGGCGTAAAAATCAAGAGTTCAGAGGGCTTTCTGGGAGATTGCAACGTGCCGCATTGATGCTTTCGCTATGGTCGCATCAACATCCCCAATGACCCAGAACGCTTCCGACTGCATCTCAGCCGCGAACCACCCCGCAAGCCCCATAGGATCGCTGGGCGGAGCATCCGGTCCTTCCACCGCGTCTAGTACAATCTTGGAAGGCGCCCACACGCAAATTTGGCCATTCTTCATCGCCCAATCCAGCTCTGTCCGCGTATCCACAACAACACACCGCTTGTCTCGCGCCGCCAGCATCCAGGCATTTTGTTCAATCGCCAGCAGGTCCACACGCCTCTGCGTCAATTCTTGGCCAGTCTGCGGCGCCGTTACGTCCGGCGCGCCCACACAAAAAATCAACGGAGCCTCGGCTTCTTCCAGTTGATCGATCCAACCCGACAGGTTTTCAGAAGTCCGCGCCTCATTGCTCAAATAGACCACCCGCGGCTTTGGCGGCTCCTCTTCGGCCAGCGTTTCCACCGGTGCCAGATGCGCCTTGCGCGAACGCACAATCTCGACGCCCAATGCCCCCGGGCCTCGGTCCAGCTTCTCAATCCGTACAAAAACCCGCTGCGCCTGCGGCTCCAGCAACACCCGATCCGCCACGCGGGCGGCCAAGGTTTCCAGAAGGTTCAAGCGTTCTGCCGACAACTCAAAAGCGATGGCTTCAGTAACTTTGTCATAGGATAAAATGCGGTCCACATCATCCCCAGCCACCGCCGCGTTGGTTGGAAGCACTTCAACGACAACATTAAAACACACGCGCTGCGTGGCACCCCGCTCCGCCTGAAACGCCCCAATCTCAACTTCGACAATATGATCCCGCAAAGAGATCCGATCCAGCGGATCAGATCCGGACGTCGCCTCCGCGCGTTCCGAAGGGTGGGCAAAGGCCAGTCGAATTTCGTTGCTCATGGGTCAGTTCCGCGCAGTTGTCTGTCCCTTAGACAGGATATTCGCAGGCTTTAGCAGGCCCGCCCCAAGCAAGCCATAGCGGAAAGCGGCGCAATACGCCGCTGAAACGCCCGATTTTCCACATTGGCTTAGTTTTGGGAAAGACGTGTCGGCATCCGGTAGAAATGATGCACGCCAATTGTCGTGGTGCGCGGGAAAGTGCGCGCCCAACGTGGGTTCACCGCTTTGGTGTGGTAGTGCGTCGCGCCATCCGTAAGCTGTTTTGGCGCGCCGCCCAAAAGCAGCTGCGCCACTTTGCCGACACGTTCATACGCCCCGTGCTCACGGATTTTGTTGCTGATACCGTCACAGTTATAGGTAAACTGACACTGATATTTGCGACCACTCGCAGTGCCCTGATTGATCACGCCACAGACGCTGTCCGGAAAAGAGGCGTGGTTGGACCGGTTCATGATGACCTCTGCCACCGCAAACTGCCCCTTCACGCTTTCGCCACGGGCTTCAAAATACAGCGCTTCGGAAAGACACTGCCACTCCGCGGTACGGTTCTCTTCCGCCACCTTCGGTTGGCTGTCAATAAAGGAGCGGCTGTAGCTGATCTCAGTTGGTTTTGGTTGCTTTTTGCCAAAAATATCACGGAGCGACTTGCCATCAAACAGCACCAACTGGCGGGGCTTTTCTTTGTTTTTGACATTGGAAGGTGTCGCTTCTGCGACTCCCATACCGGCAGACAAAGCAAATGCAATAACACTAACAATCAGTTGGCGCATCGGAACCTCTTAGCGGGGCAATACACCCCTGGCAGCTATTAACGAGGCGTGTCTTAAAGGAAAAAACGTAAATGGTCCACTAATGCACAATGCCGCACCAAAGGTGTGACGGAAACTCAGCAATTCTATGGAAAATTTTCTCTTATTTTATTGCAACTTATCTGAAATTGCCAATTGCGCGGCCGCAAGCCGGGCAACGGGCACCCGGAATGGCGAGCACGACACATAGTCCAAACCAATCTCGCGACAGAAGGCAATCGATTCGGGAGAACCCCCATGTTCGCCACACACAGACAGCGTTAAGTTCGGCTGCGCACGCCGCCCGCGCTCGGCGCCCAGTCGCAGCAACTCGCCAACCCCTTCTTGATCCAGCGTGTGGAACGGATCCTCAGGGAAAACGCCTTGCTGCACATAAGGGCTCATAAAACGGCCCGCATCATCACGAGATAATCCATAGGTCATCTGCGTGAGATCGTTTGTGCCAAAGCTGAAAAACTCGCAGTGCGGCGCGATGTCTTCCGCCCTCAGTGCCGCACGAGGCGTTTCCACCATAACCCCAAGGCGATAGTCAAAATCGCGCCCCCGCTCAGTCTTCACAGCGGCCGCAATGGCTTCAATGCGGGTTTTAACCAGTTCGACTTCGCGTTTTGCCGACACCAGAGGGATCATGATTTCTGGAACAACCGGGTCATTGTCGCCACAAGAATCCAGTGTCGCTTCAAAAATAGCGCGCGCCTGCATGTCGAGAATTTCAGGAACCGTAATCCCAAGCCGGACACCGCGCATGCCCAGCATTGGGTTATACTCCACAAGAGCTTCAACCCGCCGTGTCACATCCGACAACGGCAAGTTCAACGCCTCCGCCAAGTCACGCAATCCCGCGCGATCTGTTGGCAGAAATTCGTGAAGCGGCGGGTCAAACAGGCGAATGCACAACGGTCGTCCGTCCATCAACTCAAACAACTCAACAAACATGTCGCGCTGCATCGGCAGCAAAGCCTGCAACGCCACGCTGCGGTCTTCCGGCCCATTGGCAAAAATGACTTCCCGCATCGCGATCAGCTGATCTGCCTCAAAAAACATATGTTCTGTACGACACAGGCCAATGCCTTCGGCCTGGAAAGTCAGCGCGGTCTTTGCGTCGGCAGGCGTGTCCGCGTTGGCGCGCACTCCGATATCGCGGCTTTCGTCCGCCCATTCCATCAGGGTCTGAAAGGAATCATCCAAAGCCGCTTCCAGCATCTTAGGATGACCCGCCAAAATCTGCCCGTTCGTGCCGTCCACAGTGATCACATCACCCTCTTGGAACACCCGCCCATCTGTCGCGACAATCCGTTTCTTGCGGGTTTGAAAGCGCATAGATGTCGCGCCAACAACACATGGCAAACCAAGACCACGGCCGATCACCGCCGCATGGCTGGTCATGCCGCCGCGCTCTGTCAAAGCGGCGCTCGCAGCGTGCATCCCGCGAATGTCTTCCGGATTGGTTTCGCGCCGCACCAGCACACAAGCTTCGCCACGGGCCGCGCTTGCCTGCGCTTCCGCCGCCGTGAAAACAATCTTCCCTGTGGCTGCTCCGGGACTGGCCGCAATGCCGGTGCCCAACACGTCCCGTTCTGCTTCCGGGTCCACCTGACGGTGCAACAACTCGTTGAGCGCGCGCGGCTCCACCCGCATCACCGCCTCTTCACGCGGAATGATTTTGTCCTCCGCCAAAGACACGGCAATGCGGACCGCAGCACGCGCACTGCGTTGCACGCGGACGCCGTCCAGAATGCGAAGCTGCCCGTTTTCAAGTGTGAACTCGATTTGCATTTCCTCGCGCAGACGCTTTCGCATCAGAATTGAAAACTCGATCAATTGATCAAACGCCTGCGGTGCTTTTTCCTCCAACGAAGGACCGCGTTCGTCCTGCTGCAAAAACAGCGCAGCCGCTCCGGATTGCAACGCGTCCCGTCCCTGTGACTGGCTCAAATATCGGCCAGTGATCTGCGGCAGGCCCGTGTCGCTGTTCACAAGCTGCAAGACGCCACTGCCACTTTCGCCTTTGCCAACCCCAAGCGCCATCGCCTGAATGACCAGCCCAAGCCCTGCATCCGCCGGTGCCCCTTTGGCTTGGCGCAGCAACCTTGCAGTAGTGCCTTCCCAGGCCCGCGCCATAGAGCGCAAAACACCAATCAATTGGGTTTCAAGCGCTTGTGGAAACGGCTCCTCGGCCTCATCCTCATACGCCGCCAGAAAATCGGACACCGCATCCGCATCATCACTGTCCAGATCGTCAAAAATATCGGGATCAAGCCGCGCCACATGTGTGGAGTAGGACTGAATGAACTTCAGGTAGAGCTTGGTGGCCGCCTCCGATCCAATGCTCTCACTGAGGGTGCCCAACAGCGCATCGTTCATCCCGATATTCAGAATGGCACCGGGACCACCCCAATCAGGATCTTCGGAGCTCGGCCGCACACACAACAGCTGATCGTCCCCAAACGGCGCCAGCATCCGCGCCATATCTGGCAACTCTCCTGCAGCCAGCCCATGAACCGCCTCAAACGACAGCGCCACAGTTGCCGGCACCGGCAGGTCCAACCGTACCAGACGCTGCAAACATTTGGCTCGCCCACCATGTGTGGCGGGGCTCATTGGCGCGTCGGGGGTGATCAAGGTGATGTTTGGGTCGTTCTGCTGCACTGCGGCACCTATTTGTTGTGCAACGCAGCATAGACCGGCGTCGCAGCGAAACAAGCCTTTGCTGTTCCGCTGCGACGATTTTGAGGGTTAGCCTTCGACGCGAGACAGGTCCGCTGCCTGCAGACAGATCACACGGATACGGGACAACAAGTTCAGGCGATTGCGGCGCACGATGTCGTTGTCGCTGTTCACCTGCACGGCCTCAAAGAACGCATCAATTGGCGCACGCAACGTCGCCATGGTCCCCATCGCAGAGGCAAAGTCTTCCGCCTTGATGGCCGACGCAATCGCCCCTTCCGCCGCATCCAGCGCCGCGAACAGTGCTTTTTCGCTGTCGTCCTCGGCAAATTTCACATCCGCGCCAAAGGAGTATTCCACACCGTCTTTCTCTTCGGCCTGGCTCAGAATGTTGTTGGCCCGCTTGAAGCCTTGCAGCAGATTTTCGCCATCTTCGGTGGCAACAAAGTCTTGCAGCGCCCGTGCACGCGCCACCAGCAATGCAAGATCATCATTGCCCGGCATCGCAATACAGGCGTCGATCACGTCATGGCGCACACCTTGATCGCGCAGATAAACCTTCAGGCGGTCATGGAAGAAGGACAGCAGATCTGCCGAGGTGTCAGGCAAGCTCTCACGCAGTGCCTCGATGTGCTTTGGCAACTCGCCATCAATGGTCGCTTTGACCGTGTGCACAACGGCGCCCAGCACACCATGCTCCGCGATCTCATGCTCCAGATCTTTGGCCAATGCTGCCGCCAGCTTGTCGTCCTGCGTTTCATGCGCCTTGTGACGCAAAAGCTGACGATCAAAATGCGCATCCAGTGACAGACGCAGGTTGTTTTCAAGAACCAAGCGGATCACTCCCAATGCCGCACGACGCAGGGCAAACGGGTCTTTGGAGCCGGTTGGCTTCTCGTCAATCGCCCAGAATCCGGTCAGCGTGTCGAGTTTATCCGCCATGGCAACTGCCACCGATACCGGCGCCGTCGGCACATCATCAGACGGACCAAGCGGCGAGTAGTGCTCTTCTGCCGCTACCGCAACCGCTGCGGAATGCCCTGCCGCTTCGCCGTAATATCGCCCCATCAGGCCCTGCAGTTCCGGGAATTCATAGACCATCTCCGAGCTCAGGTCCGCTTTGGCCCACCGCGCGGCCTTGTCGGCCTCGCCAAAGGACGCACCGGTCACTGGCGCGACCTCACTCGCCAACGCAGCAATACGCGCGATCCGATCACCCTGACTGCCCAGTTTGTTGTGGAAAGTCACATTGTTCAGGCTCTCAAGCCACGCATCCGCCCCAGCGGAGGCCACGCGAATGTCGTTTTCCCAGAAGAACTTCGCGTCCGACAACCGCGCAAACAGCACCTTTTGGTTTCCGGCCAGAATGGTCTCGCCGTTGTCTTTGGTCTCGCGGTTGGCCACGGTCACGAACTTTTCAATGCGACCGGTCTTCGGGTTCTTCACCGAGAAAAACTTCTGGTGCTCCTTCATCGAGGTTTGCAGCACCTCTGGCGGCAGGCCAAGGAAATCCTCTGCAATGTCGCCCATCAGCACAACCGGCCATTCCACAAGCCCTGCGACCTCCGCCAGAAGACCTTTGTCTTCAACCAGCTCCAGACCTTGGGCAAACGCCATATTGGTGGCGTCGTTCCAGATGGTTTCGGCGCGCTCTTCGGCGTTCAGGATCACCCGGTCGCGCTTCAGCTTGACCTCATAGTCCTCAAACCCGTGCACGGTGAAACGGCCACTGCCCATAAAGCGATGACCCTCGGTGGTGTCGCCAGATTTGATGCCGTCAATATCAACTGGCACAACAGTGTGGCCATCTTCAGCGCTCAGAATGCAAAGGATGGAGTGCAGCGGACGCACCCAGCGCAAAGACCCCGTGCCCCAGCGCATAGACTTGGGCCAAGGGAAATTGCGAATGGTGTCTTCAAGAACTTCGGCCACAATCTCCGCCGCCGCACGCCCTGGTTTGGTGATGGAGGCGAAGTACACCGCACCTTTTGGCGTGTCGCGCTCTTCCAGATTGTCGCGGGACACACCTGCGCCACGCAAGAAACCCTCAATCGCTTTGTCCGGCGCGCCCACTTTTGGACCTTTGCGCACTTCCTTAATCGTTGGGCTTTCCGCCAACAGATCTTCAATCGCCAGGGTCAAACGGCGGGGCGTAGATAAGGCACGCGCATGGGCGTAGGTCAAACCGGCCTCAACCAAACCATCCGTGATCTTTTTCTTAAGATCATCAGCAGCCCGCGCCTGCATACGCGCGGGAATTTCTTCGGAGAAAAGTTCGATCAGCAGATCAGGCATGACGGGTCCTTAGAAGTTCACGATGGATTGGATGACAATCGCGTTCGCGATATCGACAAAAAAGGCTGAAACCAAGGGCAAAACGACAAAAGCAATTGGCGCAGGGCCGTATCGTTTGGTCACAGCGGTCATATTGGCAATGGCCGTAGGTGTTGCGCCAAGCGAAAACCCGGCAAAGCCGGACGCGAGCACGGCGGCATCATAGTTACGACCCAGGATTGGGAACAACACCAGAATGACCAAAACAACGGTGATGACTGTCTGTGCGCCGACAGTTGCCATAATCGCAAGGCCGGCCCCGCTCAGCGTGGAGAAATCCAGCGTCATCAAAGAGATCGCAAGAAACACCCCCAATGCAAATTCCGAGATCACCGCCAAAGTAGGGGTGCGCGCCACAGGGGCCGCTTTGGGGGCGATTAGTAGGCGCAAGTTGCCAAGCACAATGCCCATAATCAGGCAGGGCACAAACAGTGGCAACATCAGGCCTGCTTCTTTGAGAACGCCATGTAAGACGTAGCCCAGAATAATAGCGATATGCAGGCTCAGCATCACCCGCATCAAAGACACGTGACAAATTTCCGAGGTCTCGTGTTCCTCCTCAAATGACACACCAACAACGTCGCCGTCCCCTTGGTGCGTGGAGGTTAGTCCGTGGCGGCCTACCAAAAACTTGGCAATCGGCCCGCCTACAAGAGAGGCCGCAATCAACCCGAGTGTCGCCATCGCCACGCCCAGCTCCGCAGCACTGTTCAAGCCTGTGGCTGCGGCCACATTGGGCGCCCAGGCAATGGCGGTCCCATGCCCGCCGATCAAGGAGGCGGACCCCAGCAACACACCAGACTGCGCAGGCAGGCCAAACATGGTGGCTCCGGCAATGCCAATGACGCTCTGCACAATGATGGTGCCCAGGGTCAGAACCAACAGCAGAATCAGGATTCCGCCTCCCGACAACAGGTCGGAAAAACGTGCGTTCAAACCGATGCCAGCAAAGAACAGCACCAAAAAGTAGTCTCGAGCGCCCGTTTCAAAGCTCAAACCCACGCCAGAAACAACCGAGAACAGCGCAAAAACCGCCGCCGCGATCAAGCCACCTGTGACCGGTTCAGGGATATTGAACTCCCGCAAAAAGGCGACTTTGCGGGTCAGGCGCGCGCCCAACAGGAACACAGCAAACCCCAAGGTGGCCGTGATCATTTCCGGGACAACAAACACCTGATCCATCTACTCACTCCATTGGTCGTGGAGGACAATGCGCGGGCAAACGCTTGCCGTCAAAAGCAATCTCGCCGCAGGCATTGATTTCGTTCCAGGCAAACCCACGCCCGTCCGGCAAGATCGCAACAATGCGATCAATGCCATACAGCACGTCCTTCTCACCCAAAAACGCGAGCGCCTCACCGTTTTCGAGCGACTTGCCAATTTCACTGGCGTCAAAGCAGTCAAACCACTTGGGCGCATTGCGCGGTTCTGCCTTCTCCAACATCTCGTAAGTTTCGGTCAAAAGCGCTGCACTCATCGAGGTGGTGAAACACGCACGATAGCGAATGGGGGAGCTCTCGCTGTCGATGGCTTCAAAATTTTCGTACAAAATGGGCTCGACCTGCCCGTCAACCAGCAGGGTCAATTGCACATCATCCTGCATATCCGACGCAGGCACCGCGTCGTAGTAGCCGTAGATCTGCAACCAATACATGGCGACGCCGCCAATCAACGCTGTCAGCACAATCAGCCCTCCAAGCAGTTTTCCAGTCATGCTCTTACCTTCCCCCAACGGGTGTTGTTTCTATTGCACGTTGCACAAGACCACGGCACAGTTGGCGCTGATTTAAGTGATTTCTTCAGGCCTTCAAAGGGGTGGAAATGTCCGAAAGCTTCGCCATCGCCATGTTTGGCGCTTTGTTTGCCGTTATGAACCCCTTCATCAACCTGCCGGTGTTCCTTGGCCTGACCGAAGATCTGCATCAAGCCGAACAGCGCCGCGCCGCCACCAAGATCCTCACCTATACCGCCGTGTCCTGTGTGATCATCGCGATCTCGGGCACCGCAATCCTTGAATTCTTTGGCGTCTCCGTGGATGCCTTTCGCGTGGCAGGTGGCATGGTGCTGGTGCAAATTGGCTTTGTCATGCTCAACGGCCGGCGCAGCACGGCGCACCATGGCACCGAACGAGAGCGCGAAGTCATGCACGACTCCGATGCTGACAACATTGCGTTTTACCCTATGACCTTCCCCATGCTGGTGGGCCCGGGCACGATCACCACACTCATCCTCTATGCCCAGCAGGTGCAACAGCCCTCCGACTGGGGCATCTACGCCGGGTGCGTTGTGCTGGTTCTGTTGATGATCGCAGTGGTGTTTTATTTTGCTGGCAACATCGGCCGCTATCTCAGCAATACGGCCCGCACCATCATGACCCGCTTGATGGGCATGGTCCTGATAGCAATCGCCGTCGGCATGGTAGCCGACGGCGCGAAAGTCTTGCTGCCGGGGTTGGCTTAAGAGGCTCACGCCGCGTAGCCACCCGCCTCTGTCTGCACAAACGCATCCGCGCACTGTTTCGCCAGTGCCCGCACGCGTCCGATATAGGCCTGACGTTCAGTCACGGAAATCACACCACGCGCGTCCAGCAGGTTAAACAGGTGAGACGCCTTGATGCACTGATCATACGCGGGATGGGCCATGATAATACGCTTGCCGGTCTTTGGATCAACATGCTCCTGCGCGAGGATTTTCTCGCACTCCGCTTCCGCCTCTTCAAACTGCTTCAACAGCACATCGGTGTTGGCCACGTCAAAGTTCCAACGACTGTATTCCTGCTCGGTCTGCTTGAACACATCGCCATAGGTCAGCGCAATTTCGGTCTGCGGATCGTTGTACGGCATGTCCATTACGTGATCGACGCCCAGCACATACATCGCCAAGCGCTCCAGACCGTAGGTCAGCTCGCCGGACACCGGGTGGCAGTCGTGGCCACCAACCTGCTGGAAATAAGTAAACTGGCTGACTTCCATACCGTCACACCAGACTTCCCAGCCAAGGCCCCAAGCGCCAAGCGTTGGGCTTTCCCAATCATCCTCAACAAAGCGGATGTCATGCATCTCCATGTCGATGCCAATCGCCGCCAGCGAGCCGAGGTACAGCTCCTGTAGGTTGGGCGGGCTTGGCTTGATCAGTACCTGATACTGATAGTAGTGCTGCAAGCGGTTCGGGTTCTCACCATACCGCCCATCGGTCGGGCGACGTGACGGTTGCACATAGGCCGCCGCCCAGGACTTGCCGCCCAAGGACCGCAATGTTGTCGCCGGGTGGAACGTACCAGCACCCACTTCCATGTCATAGGGCTGCAACACTGCACAGCCTTTTTCGGCCCAGTAATTCTGGAGCCGCAAAATGATCTCCTGGAAGCTCCGCGGTTTGCTGTCGCTATGTGCCATGGTGAAAGCCCTTTCCAAACGCGGGTCTTGCTTATGCGCAAGCTTGCACGGGGTCAACATCACGCCACGGCTCAAGCTCACCAAATTATGAGTGCAAGCCGCGCCGAACCTGATAAAAGAGCCTCTAATTAACAATTGTCACGCGTTTCAGGGACCACCACCAACATGCTGCGCACTATTCTGTCGCTTTTTGTGGCACTGCTTTTCAGTGTCACCTCCGCCACTGCTCAATCCTCAGATGACATCGTTTGGGTACAGCTCGAAGCCCAACCCAGCTTGACCCAAGCCAGCGAAAACATCCGCGCCTACGCCCAGCGTATGGACGATGTAAACGGCTTTACCCTAGGTGGCGGCTGGTACGCCATCGCTGTAGGGCCCTACCGCCGGGAAGATGCGGAAAATGTGTTGCGCGTTTACCGGTCGGAGGGTGTGATTCCCGTGGATGCCTATCTGGCAACAGCACGTGAATACCGCAGCCAGTTCTGGCCAGTGGGCGCCAACCAATTGGCCAACCCACAAGCCGCGCTGTCCGGTCAGCAGCCAGCCCAACCCGCGCAGCAGGACACGCAGGTTGTGATCGTGGAAACACCGACTGAACCAGAGGTCGCGCCGGTTGTTCCGCAGCAACCTGACGAAACCGTCCGCGAAGCCCGCGCGAGTGAAGCTGCTCTATCCCGTGACGAAAAGAAAACCTTGCAAGAATGGTTGAAATGGGCCGGTTACTACAACTCCGCAATCGACGGCTCCTTTGGCCGTGGCACCCGCGCCTCCATGTCCAACTGGCAGGCAGACAACGGTTTTGACGTCACTGGTGTGATGACAACACTGCAACGCGACACACTGCGCCAGCAATTCTTTGCGGTTCTTGAAGGCATGAACCTACAATTGGTGAGCGATCTGGACGCAGGTATCGAGATGGTTGTGCCAATGGGCGCGGTAGCAAAAGCCGCTTCCGAGTATCCCTTCGTGCGGTATCAGGCCTCCGGCGACATCCCGGCGGAAGTTCTGTTGATCAGCCAGGAAGGCGACCAGAACACCCTGTTTGGTCTCTATGACATCATGCAAACGCTTGAGATTGTCCCGCTGGACGGACCACGTGAGCGCAAGAAGTCCAGCTTTGTTTTGACAGGTCAAAACACCGATGTTGTCAGCCACACTGAAGTCACCCTGAAAGAGGGTCAGATCAAGGGCTTCACACTGGTGTGGCCTGCCAACGACGAAGAACGCCGCGCCCGTATTCTTGGCGAAATGCAGGCCAGCTTCACCCGGATTGGCGGCGTTTTGGACCCCGCCGCCGGGGATGACACCGCGCAAAACATCGATCTGATCTCCGGCCTGCAAGTGCGCAAGCCCAAACAGTCCCGTTCCGGCTTCTTCATTGACCGCAAGGGCCACGTGGTGACCACCGCCGAAGCCGTGCAGAACTGCACCAAAGTCACCATTGAAGAAGACTACGACGCGCAGGTTTCTGTGATCGACGAAGCGCTTGGTATCGCGATCCTAAGCCCGACGTCCTCGCTGGCACCAATTGACGTCGCCACACTGCGGGAAGGCGCCCCACGCATTCAGTCCGAAGTGGCCGTTGCAGGGTATTCCTACGAAGGTGCCCTTGGTGCGCCAACACTGACCTTCGGCCAATTGGCGGATGTAAAGGGCCTGCGCGGTGAGCAGGAACTCACCCGTCTGGCGCTGAACGTCCAGCCTGGCGACTGGGGCGGCCCTGTCTTTGACGCTGGTGGTTCCGTGTTTGGTATGCTGCTGCCTCGCGACGCACAATCCGCACAACAGCTGCCGGGAGAAGTAAACTTCGCCGTAAACAGCGACGCCATCCGCACACTTCTGGCGCAAGAAGGAATCCAAGCCGCCTTATCCTCCAACGGCGCTTCCATGGCTCCGGAAGACCTGACCAAACAGGCCAGTGACATGACGGTTCTGGTGAGCTGCTGGTAAGCAACTCCCACCACCACAAAAAAACAAAGGGCGGCTCTTTTGGGAGCCGCCCTCTACATTTCAAGATCACGTATTTCAGGATGTCGACAGCGCCGCCGTCATCCGGATCAAGGTTGGCCGATCCGCGTCAAAAGCCTGCGTCAACGCCGCCTCCAACTCCGCAGCCGTCTTCGGGTCCGTTGCCAAGCAGCCATAGCTTTCCGCCAGCTTGCAGAAATCTGGGTTCATGGCGACCACCGCATTCGGCGCGATCTGACTGGACACCATGCTATCTTCGATTTCCTTGAGCTTGTGGTTGTCCCACAGCAAAATCGGGATGGGCAGTTTCATCTCCACTGCCGCGCCGAGTTCCTGCACGGTGTATTGGAAACCGTAGTCCCCCGCGATGCACACTGTCGGCTTCCCCGGACGGGCCATCGCCCCGCCAATCGAGGCCGGCAACGCATAACCCAAAGTGCCAAACCCGCTGGGATGATGCCAAAAACCGGGGCGTTCCATGTCCCACACCTCTTTGGCCACGTAGGCAAACTGCGTCATATCGGAATAGATCATCGCGTCGTCCGGCATGACCTCTGACAGAACGTCACAAATCTCAGCAATACCAGGGCGTTCCGCATCGGTTTCCGCACGGAAGCGTTTCTTCGCACCTGCGACATCGTCCGTGTTCCACCGCGGCTCCGCAGTTTCCGCAGGCAACGCAGCCAATAAGGCCTCCACAAAAGCACGTGCATCGCTATGGAACGTGATTTCCGCGCGATGGCGATCAGCCAAAACCTCCGCATCAATATCGACTCGCACCAAGGTGCCTTTGTGGCCCAACTCATCCCGCCACAGGTCGCACTCCGACAGTTCAGATCCAACCACAACCACCAAATCGGCTTCACCAATAATGCGTTTGCTTTCTGCCCTTCCAAGATAGGTGCCAAAACTCAACGGCTCTTCCGCACTCAGAAGGCCACACCCCGCATAAGTCATAAACGCCGCAGCCCCGCTGCGCCGCACCAGGTCACGTACCGGAATTTCAATTGGGGTCAGATCGGCAGGAGCACCGTTCTGTACAAGGCCGCCGCCAAACACAAACATCGGCTTTTGCGCGTCCGCCAACATCTGATCAAGCCCGCCCAAGGACACCGGCACTTGCTGTCCACCACTGCTTGCATGGTCCCCTGCGGCCTTCTCTGGACCCTGTTCAGCCAAGCTGCCCAACAAACCAATAGGAACCTGAAGGTACTTTGATCTCTGCCGCTTGTGCTTGAATTCTACAAAAGCGCGATCAATCAGATCATAAGCCGCTCGTGCAGTGCGTGCTTCTTCAGCCCAATCACACACTGACGACGCCGCGCCGCGCTGATCACGCATCTGATGCAGCTGCCCACGATGGCCAACATGCTCATCCAGGCAGCTCGCCAGGGTCAGCACCGACACGCTATCGGAATAGGCCTGTCCCAAGGGCGTTAAGATGTTGCAGACCCCAGGCCCCGTGATCACATAGGCCACTCCAGGCTTGCCACAGGCCCGCGCATAGCCATCCGCCATAAAACCAGCGCCTTGTTCGTGACGCGCCAGAACATGCGTGATCCCGGCTTCTTCAATGCCACGATACATTTCCACATTATGCACGCCAGGAATGCCAAAAATGACATCCACACCACGTGCTTTCAGCATGTGCGAAATCTGCGCCCCCAAAGGACGCATCTCCTGATCCAGTGCCACCATCAGGCCCTCCAGAATTGAACCGTAAAGAGTACGTAGACCGCCAATAGCTCCAGCCGGCCAATCAACATGCCCGCCGCCAAAAGCCATTTGGCAGCATCATTCAGTGTCGCAAAGTTGCCTGCAGGGCCAATGATGTCGCCCAATCCTGGGCCAATATTGGCTAGAGCCGCCGCCGATCCTGACAGAGCGGTGGTGAAATCAAGCCCTGTCATACCCAGCAGAACAGCGAGTCCGCCAAGCGTCACGGTGAAGAACACAAAGAAGCTCATCACAGAGTTCAGCACATCGTCGTCAATCTTGCGCCCTTGGAAGCTTGGCGTAAACACACCACTAGGATGCTGAATTTTGAGGATTTGGGTTTTGATCGTGGCAAACAGCAATTGATAGCGAAAGACCTTGATGGAACAGGCCGTTGACCCCGCGCAGCCACCGATCAACCCCGCAAAGAACAGCACAGAGACGGGAAACCCGCCCCACTGCATGTAATCCGCACTGGCGTAGCCTGTTCCCGTAACAATTGAGGTGGTGTTGAACAGCACCTTGCGAAACCCAGCCTCACTGCCAATCCCGTTGCTCAATACTTGCCAGCTGGTGAGCATGATCACAATCACAGCCACGGTCATAAAAAACGCCCGGATCTGCGAGTCCTGCAGAAGAGGCTTGGCGCTACCTGCGGTCATTTGCACGAAACGCACAAAGGGGAGCGCGGCGAGAAGCATAAAGATGACCCCAACATATTCGGTACCGACAGAAAAGGCGCCAAATGAGGAATCATAATTGGCGAAACCACCGGTCGCGATGGTGGTCATAGCATGCACCACTGCATCAAAGGCGCTCATTCCCGTGATCACATATGCTAGCGCACAGGCCACCGTCAGAGTGATGTAAATCACCGAAATTCGGCTACTGATCTCCGTGGCACGCGGTAAGATTTTCCCAAAAGTGTCGAAGCCTTCGCTGCGGAAAATCTGCATCCCACCAACACGCAGCTCGGGCAAAAACACCATCGCCACAACAATGATACCGATGCCGCCCAGCCATTGCAGCAATCCACGCCACAACAGCATCCCACGTGGCAGCTCATCAAGCCCCGAAAACACCGTTGACCCCGTGGTGGTCAAACCACTCATCGCTTCGAAAAACGCATCCACAATGCGGGCTTCTGTGGCGCCCAGCATGAAGGGCAGCGCACCAAACATTGGCAGAGCCAGCCATACCCCCGTGGTCAGCAAAAAGGTTTGCTGCAACGACAGCCCATCACCGCGTCCGTTGTGACACGACAACGCCACCATCCCTCCAGAAAGACACGTCACAACGGCACTGACAAAGAAGGCTTCCCAATGTGTCGTGCCATCCAATAGGTCCACAATCATGGGCACAAACATGGCCACGCCCAATATCGCCACCAAAAGGCCGATCACATATCCAACGGGTCGTAAGTCCAGCATGGCCGCAGGGTTGGCGGTTGCGCCAGCCGCTGTCAAGCGCGTTCCCTCATGCAAGAGACAGACCGCATCAGCTAACGTGCTGTTTTAGTGCGTAAACGGCACACGCCGGTGCAACTGCGCCGCCACGTTACCCAACGTGAAACAGCGTGGTGAACAGTTTTGGATCAATGCTTTCGGACGCAAACAGCGGTCCATCCGTCAGAACTGACACAGCGTCGTGGCTGTGTAGGCTTTCCTGATGGCTGGCAATCACCCGGAAATCTCCGATGCGCGGATCGGCTTTGAGCTTCTCGCAGAACAGGCGCGCCGCATCTTCCACAAAGATTGGATTGGCCGCGTTCAATTCTGCAAACGCCTGCTCATCTTCGCGCTTCACCATCACCTGTGTTTCGGTTGGCACCGCGGCCCGCGCCAGATCAATCAGGTCTTCAAACCAAACCCGCGGGCGGTCCACAATCTCCACCGAAATTCGCGCCACCGACCGCTGCGAATGAGGCGTGGCCAACTGCCCGCGTGACATCCGCGCATGCTCACTCAACTCCAAAGAACAGGGACAGGTTGAGGAGTACACATAGTCCAAATGCATGATCTTATGCATGGTCTCGCCGTGCTGCACCTTCTCCAGCGCAATGTCGTAATACTGATAGCCTTCCAGACCAGACCGCAGCGACTTGATCTTCATCGGATAAGAAAACCGCATCTGCAGCCGCGCATCAAAGCTCTCCAGATCGGTGATGTAGTCCGCCAGAGCCGCCTCCATCACACTGAAGCTGAAGGTCTTCTCTGCGTGTTTGTAAAACGACCGCATGATTCGGGACATGTTGATGCCCTTTTTATCCGCCTCAAGACTGACAGTGCCAGTGACGCTGGTCTCAAGGCTGATGTCACCATTGTCGCGCGTATGAAATCGGATTGGCAGGCGGAAGTTGGAAATCCCGACATGCTGGATTTGCTGCTTCTCACCTTTGATCAAGCTTTCAGGACCATTTTGTAGATCCGGCAGGGTCGCCCGATATTCGGGCGTAACGTCAAAACTCTCAGGGTACTGGCGCGACAGCTCGGGGTAGTTGGCAAGCGGTTGATCCGGCAACAAACGTGCCACCGCCGGGTCCAGCTCCGCAATCTCCGTCACTGACGCGTCTTGAGCCCAAGTCCGCAATCGCGCGAGCGCTTCTTCCGCGTCTTCCCGTGTCAATTGAGTTTGGGTCTTGGAGTTTTGAACATTCATGGCCAAGCGCCTTTTCCCTGCTGTCGCCTGATTAACTTAGTGCGTACGTCGGCAAAATGCCAATTTCACTAACTCATACGCAAAAAACGACACCTTGGTTCACATCCGTCACATCAGACACAAAAAGCGCCCGACTTTCCCGTCGCGCGCCGTGTTGAGCTATATCGCCAACTCCAAGAACTTAGGTTTGTGATGCCTTAACCGCCTGCTTGATATCAGCAATTAGATCATCGGTGTCTTCCAAACCTACGGAGAAACGCACCAATCCCGGCGTGATTCCCAGATCCACCTTTACTTCATCTTCGAGACGCTGGTGGGTGGTGGTCGCCGGATGGGTTGCAATCGATTTTGCGTCGCCCAGATTGTTGGAAATCACCGCAATCTCCAGCGCATTCAAGAATTTGAACGCCGCTTCGCGCCCGCCCTTGATGTCCACCGACAGCACGGTGCCGCCCTTGCCGTCAAGCTGCTTTTTCACCAAGGCCGCCTGTGCATGGCTCTTCAACCCAGGGTAGATTGTGCGCTCCAAGGCCGGATGGCCCTCCAAAGCCGACGCAATCGCCAGCGCGCTCTCCGCCTGGGCCCGCACACGCAGATCAATGGTCTCGAGCCCTTTCAGCATCACCCAAGCATTGAACGGGCTCATGCTGCCTCCAGTGTGCTTCATGTAGGGCTCAAGCGTTCCCCTGATGAAGTCTTTGGTGCCGAGCACAACGCCGCCCAGCGCCCGGCCCTGACCATCAATATGTTTGGTGGCTGAGTAAATCACCACATCAGCACCCTGCTCGATCGCGTTGCTGAACACTGGAGTGGAAAACACATTGTCCACCAGAACCGTCGCACCAACCTCATGGGCAATCTGCGCCACGGCGGTGATGTTGATCACCTCAAGCGTCGGGTTGGACATACTTTCAAAAAACACCGCTTTGGTGTCCGGGCGCATCGCGGCCTTCCAGGCCGCCAGATCCGTGCCGTCGACAAAGGTCACTTCCACGCCATAGCGGCCCAAAATGTCCTGCAACACATAGATACAGGAACCAAACAACGCCTTGGCGGAAACCACGTGGTCGCCAGCTTTGAGCATCGAGGTCAACGCGCCGCTGACGGCTGCCATGCCACTGGCTGTGGCAAAAGCATCCTCAGCACCTTCCAGCGCCGCAATCCGCTCTTCAAACATCGCAACAGTGGGGTTGCCGTAGCGCGCGTAGATAAATTCGTCTTCGCCAATCTCGACAAAGCGGGCCTCGGCCTGCTCCGCGCTCTCATACACAAAGCCCTGCGTGAGGAAAATCGCCTCGCTCACTTCGTTGTACTGGCTGCGCCGTGTCCCGCCATGCACCAGCTTTGTGCGTTTGTTCCAATCGCTCATGTCATCTCTCCCGGGTCCCTCAGACCGACCCAAATAAAAAGCCCCGTTCCGGCCAAGCGGAAGGGGCTCCTTCGTCCTGACCTCTTTAGCGGCATCTTTAACGTGGCCCGCAATCCGGTAACAAATCGCCACACAGGCGAATTACGCCGCAACGCCGCAAACGTCAAGGCACACGGGCCCGTTCACCTTCCTGTAACGCCTGCTTTACGCAATCTGCACATTTTCGCGCAACACTGAGAGTAGGTGAAAGGGACAGCACAGATGGCACTCATTCGGATCAACGCAGAAGGCCGCAAACCCGTGTTGCACGGCACCGATGCACCGCTATTGCCACTGCTCAATCGAACTCTGGACACCGACGGCCCAATCACTGTCATGCTGCATGGATACAAGTTCCACCCCTATGTGCCTGGTCGATGCCCACACGCCCACATTTTTGCCCCATTGGATGCCGCCAGTGCAAAGGTCGTGAGCTGGCCCAAACACCTTGGCTACCTTTCCCCAACGCCAAACAGCGGTGTTGGAGTTGCCTTTGGATGGAATGCACGTGGCTCCCTGAAACAGGCTCTACGCTCTGCGATCCGAGCCTCGCATGCTCTGGCCACACTGGTGCAACAGCTCCGCGTTCAAGCCCCGAACCGCCCGGTGAACTTGGTGGCCCACTCAATGGGCGCCTATGTTGCGCTTCAAGCTCTGCACCGCCTCTCATTCGGCGATATTGGTCGTATCATCCTTCTGAACGGCGCGGTTTTTCGCCCATCTGCCGCCATGGCTCTACGCACCGACGCCGGACAGGGCGCCGAGCTCTTCAACGTGGTCAGCGGCGAAAACGCCTTCTATGACATCCTTTTTGAGCAGCTTTTGGGCCGAAGCCGCGCGCATGACCGCTCGATCGGCCGGGGCTTTGATGCGCCAAACGCGCTGACCATCAGGTTAGAGGACAAACCGGGCCTCAAGCGGCTTGCAGCCCTTGGGCACACCATTGACCCACCGGCCCATTGGCTCTGCCACTGGTCCCCTTACCTGCGCCGCGGCGCTATGGCGTTTTATTCGGATCTGTTGCGCAATCCGGCATCATTGCCGCTTCAGACGCTACAGGCGCAACTCACACCGCGCACATATTTGGCCTCGGTGCGCCCAAGCTCAAACGTGACCTCTTGCAGCACGGCCTGAAACCGGCATCATGGCGTCTCCAACCTGAGGACCGCCCATGCAACAGCCACTTGATCTATACTACTGGCCCACGCCCAACGGCTGGAAGATTTCCATCGCTCTTGAAGAAATGGCGCTGCCCTACAGCACGCATCTGATCAATATCGGCAAGGGCGATCAGTTTTCGCCGGACTTCCTGAAGATCGCCCCCAACAACCGCATGCCCGCAATTGTTGATCCAAACGGGCCAGACGGTCAGCCCATCTCAGTCTTTGAAAGCGGCGCGATCCTGCTCTACCTCGCGCGCAAAACCGGCCAGTTTCTGGGTACGACAGAAAGGGACCAAGTTGCCGTGGAAGAATGGCTGATGTGGCAAATGGGCGGGCTTGGTCCCATGGCCGGACAAACCCATCACTTCCTGAAATACGCGCCTGAAGACATCGCCTACGCCAAAGCCCGGTACCGCGACGAAACCGCCCGCCTCTACGGCGTGCTGGATCGCCGATTGGCCGAGAACGAGTACCTGGCAGGCGATTTCTACTCCATTGCGGACATTTCCGCCTGGGGCTGGGCTTCTTTGTGGGAGGGGCAAGAGCAAACGCTGGAGGACAAACCTCACATGGCCCGCTGGCTCAAAGCCTTGTGGGAGCGCCCTGCCCTGCGGCGCGGGCGGACTTTGCATACCGATCTGCGCGCAGACCGATCCGACACCTGGGTCCAGGCCGACTTATTTGGAACGTAGTCCGAGAACACACCCAGCCATCACGCAAAAAACGGCGCCCTTCAGCCCTTGTCGGCCTCTTCTTCCAGCGCGTAATCCTGGAAAATCTTGCCCTGTGTCATGAAGAAAATGAACACTGCTGCGGTTAGGCCAAAGGTCTTGAAGTAAACCCATGTGTCCGTGCTCTGAGTGCGCCAGATCACCTCGTTCAGCACCGCCAGCCCGATAAAAAACGCCGTCAGCCGTTTGGTCAAAAGCATCCAACCCTCTTCTTTCAGGGGCATCATCTCTTCCATCACAAACTTCAGATAGCTCTGTCCGCGCAGCAAGCCGACTCCCAATGCCCCACCAAACAGCAGGTAGATCATGGTTGGCTTCATCTTGAAGAACCGCTCGTCATTGAGCCACACCGACAGCCCGCCAAACAGGATCACCAGTACCAAAGTGGCCACCTGCATCTTTGAGAGCTTGCCGGTCAGTTTCCAAAGGATGCCTGTGGTCAGGATCAGCAAAGGAATAAAGCCCGCTGTGGCAACAATGAACCCATCATAGGCCGTGCCTCCGATCTCAATGGTTTGGTCCCGCAGCCGCAGATAGGCGACAAAGAACACCACAATAGGTCCCAGCTCCAACCCCATCTTGAGCATCGGGTTGATCTTGTTCTCAGAAGTATTCTCAGCCATGTCGCATTCCTATTGCCTGCCCACTTCCACTATCACAGCGCCCAGCGCAATCAATGCCATCAAGGCAATCCTGCGTGGGCCAACCGTCTCTTTTAGCACCAGCCAGCCAATCAGCGCGGCAAACACCGGCGAGGTCTCTCGCAACACCGCCGCTTCACCGACGTTGTCCAACCGGGTAGCCAACATCACTGAGCCAAAACTGGCAAAGGCCACCAACCCGCCTATAAATCCACGTATCATCAACGGGCCAAGGCTGGGCGGGGTGACCATGGCGCGATACCTCATCGCCGCCAACACCGGAAACACCAGACCATCAATCAGGAAAAACCAAGCCAGAAACGTGAACGGATCCGCCGTCGCACGAATGCCGTAAGCATCATAGGTGGTGTATAGCGCGACAAAAAATCCGGTGAACACGGCGATGACCATCGCCGCCACCAAGGTGTCACGCCCGTCGGTCATGAACACCATGTTGTAGACGGCCAGTCCAAGAATACCCGCCATCAATACCGCCACCCCAAACCACTGCAGCCCACTGAAGGTTTCGCCAAAAATCAGATAGGCGCCAATGACCGTGAAAAACGGCCCCACGCCGCGCACCACCGGATAGACCACGGTAAACGCGCCTTTGGTGTAGGCCCAGCTTTGCAAGAGCTTGTATCCTGTGTGAATGACAAAGGCGCCCAGGAAAATAAGCCACATATGCGGCTCGGGCCACTGCACCACAAACAATGCAAACGGCGCCGCCATGGCCGCGTAGCTGAAATCGATCGCGCCGCGCGTTAGCCAGGGATCATGCCGTCCTTTTTGAAGCGCGCCAAACACCGCATGTAGGAACGCGGCGAGCAAGGCCAAGGTCAAAGCCAGTTGCTGTCCTGAGGCTGTGCCCTCCAAAGACACCAGCCAGGCGCTCATGTTATGGCCTCAAGAGAGCGGTTCAAGCTCACTTTTGCTCCAAGCCGATCAAGGCCGCAGCAAACTCTTCGGGATCAAACGGTTGCAGATCATCAATCTGCTCGCCCACACCAATCGCGTGGATCGGCAGGCCAAATTTATCTGCGAGACTCACAAGAATACCGCCTTTGGCCGTGCCGTCGAGCTTGGTCATCACCAGACCAGACACATCTGCCAGTTTTTGGAAGGTCTCCACCTGGCTAACCGCATTCTGCCCGGTCGTAGCATCCAACACCAACAAAGTGTTGTGCGGCGCATCCGGGTCTTTCTTGCGGATCACCCGCACAATCTTGGCAAGCTCTTCCATCAGGTCCTGACGATTCTGCAAACGCCCAGCCGTGTCGATCATCAACAGGTCCGCACCTTCGGCTTCCGCCTTGGTCATCGCATCATAAGCCAAGCTCGCAGGGTCCGAACCCTCCGGCGCCGTCAAAACCGGCACACCCGCACGTTCGCCCCACACCTGCAGCTGCTCCACCGCCGCTGCCCGGAAAGTATCCCCAGCCGCAATCACCACAGACTTCCCAGCCGCACGGAACTGGCTTGCCAGCTTGCCAATGGTGGTGGTCTTACCAGAGCCATTCACACCCACAACCAGCACAACCTGCGGCTTGGACGGATAGAGCGGCATAGGGCGCGCCACGGTTTCCATGATCCGTGCCACTTCGGTTGCGAGAATATCTTTGATCTCTTGCGTAGAGACCCGCCGTCCCAAACGGCCTTCTGCGATATTCGCCGTCACGCGCAGGGCGGTGTCCACGCCCATATCCGAGGCAATCAGCAGTTCTTCCAGCTGCTCCAGCATGTCGTCGTCCAGCACACGCTTCACAACTGGACCGCTTTGGCTTTGCCCGGTCAGGCGCGAAAGGATGCCGGACTTGAGCGCCTCAACAGGCGCTTTCTCTTCCACGACAGGCGCCGCTTCCACCTCAATCGCCACAGCCGAAGGCTGCTCTACGGGAGGGTTCTCAACCGCAACCGCTTCGGTCTCTTCGCCACCATCTTCGACAATCGCCTCAAGCCCCTCGTCCAACTTGGACGACGATTTGAACAGCTTGTCTTTGAGCTTTGAGAAAAACGCCATGGTGGTCTCCGGAACTGCTTGCTTCCAGTTAGTCTGATTTTACAGGATTTAAAAGAGCGGGGTCGCCCAACCCACACCCGCCACAATCAGAAACTGTCCGCCCGCATAAAGCACCCATAGCGCAATCGACACCATGCGTTGCAGGGCCGCATCCGGTTTCATGCGAAACAACTGGATCGCCAACAGCGTGTCAGACGCCATAAAGGCCACAGCGCCAGCCACCGCCAGCGAACGATCCGCCAGCCCAAACGCCGTTGCCCCCATGGCACAAATAATCACTACATAGGCTCTCACTGGCCAACGCAGATCGCCGGTAAAAGGGCTTAACCAACGCTCAGTCGACAAAGCAAGAGCCAACAAAACTGCCAACAAGACCGGCGCCGCCAACGGCCCAGCCCCGATGTCCCAGAAATAGGCCACATAGGCCACATGTGCCGCCGCAAAGGAAACCAAACCGACCAGAAACGCTCTCTCGCCATCCCGCGACAGCGCCAGATCCCCTAGCGCAGACAACAGGAGCGCCACCACAACCGCCCAAGATCCAAAGCTCACGGCTACGGCTGCAGCAAAGGCGGGCATTGGGATGGACTTTATCACCGTTTTCCAAACGCTGGGTGGGCGGTGACAGAAGGCCATCGCATAAATCACCGCCGCCAACAGCCCCACCACAAGCAATCCCAAGCGGATGCTTTGGCGCAGGGCAATTTCTTCGACAATACTCATGGCAGCCTCATATGTTTTACCAACACCCTATGGCGGCAAGCCTCTGTTTGTCTTGTGCAAAATGGGAAGCTGACGCGCAGAGAGCCTATAAGCCGGATTCTGTTCCCCAGCCGAAGCCGGTTCAATGACCATTCATCTAGGGTGCCTGTTACCAGACACCTCAAGCTGCCAACCCGGACCTGCTCGGAGCAAAGCGCTCCTGTACTTGCGCACACGCGGTCCCTATTTGGCATTGCTCCCGGTGGGGCTTGCCGTGCCGCCGCTGTTGCCAGCCGCGCGGTGGGCTCTTACCCCACCGTTTCACCCTTACTCTCGCAAGCGAGAGCGGTCTGTTTTCTGTGGCGCTTTCCCTCGGGTTTCCCCGGCCGGGCGTTACCCGGCACCGTTGCTTTGTGGAGTCCGGACTTTCCTCGCGGGCTTACGCCCCCACGGCCATCCAGCTCTCTGCGCGCTATCGCAATAGGCGCTTGGCGCAACCGGGTCAATCTCTGCGTGACAACTGCGCCAATCGTGCTGCAATCCGCGCGTCTTCGGCGTCGGATGGTCCTTCAGCCCAAGGCCGAAACCGCGCCCGAAACGCGTCCAAACAGTTCGGATTTTCCAGATCATAGCCAAATTCCGCGGCACAGCTTTCCCAATCCGCCTGCTCAGCCACTTGGTCGGGCCAGACAGCCAATCCCTGACGCGCCAAAAGCAGCCAGTCAAATTTCGGACCTGGATCAATTTTGCGGCCTGGAGACATATCGGAATGGCCAATCACGCCCTCCGCGCCAATACCCCAACGCTGCATGATACCCGCCAGCAGCACCTCAAGCGCATCCATCTGCGCCGCCGCAAACGGGTGGTCGCCTTTGTTGGACAGCTCGATACCAATACTTCGGGAATTCACATCGCCTTGGCCTTGCCAGCTGCCAACACCCGCGTGCCAAGCCCGTAGCTCTTCTGCCACCAGTTGCGTGACCTGCCCATCTGGTGCAATCACATAGTGCGCCGAGACTTCCGCTTCCGGATTGCACAGCCAGTCAATCGCCGCCTGGGCGCTATCCATGGCCGTGTAGTGGATCACAATCAGCTCTGGCCGCTGGCCATCTCGCCGCTCGCCAAAGTTTGGCGAGGGCTGATGTAAAATGTCCAATTTTGAGGGCATAGATTAGTTGCCGGCCGCCACACGGAACGGGCTGGGGTCCCATTTGCAGGCATAGCCGTCACCATCCGGATCAACGCCAAGGCGGTCTTTCTTAGGCCCCCCCTTTTCCAGAAACGCCCGCTGCGCCGCTTCGTCGCTGGCAAACTTGGCACAGGCTTTGTCGTAGCGTGACGCGCCACCAATTTTCAAACGGTTGTACATCTTGGTCCCGCGTGGGTGTTTGGTCTCAAGCGCATAAGCCACAATGTTTGGCCCTGCGTCACCCGTGCGCACCGGCACGGCGGTCGGCTGGATCACTGTGTAGTTGGCTTTATTCTGCGCCCGCCGCGCCGCATCAGCTTCGATGGAGCGACGCCCATCGACAGCAGCAAAGTCATTCTCATCCGAAATGCCCGGGTTGGAGAACACCTGCGGCGCCGGGTTGCTTGGGCTGGCGTGAAGTGGTTGCTCGCCAGAATTGGCCGATGCAGCCACCAACGCGGCTGTGGTCTCGCTGGCAATGCTGGCCGCATCATTGGTTGCTGACGCAGCCGCGCTTGCCGAAGGCACAGTGCTCGCCGCCGCAGCTGCGGATTGCGGTTGTGCCGTTGTGGTGGTCACCAAAGGCGTCGCCGCAACGGATTGCGCCGGGGGCACGGTGGCAACCAAAGGCGCCGGCTCGATTGTCGCGATCTGCGGTGCGTCCGGGATCGTCTCCTGAGACACCGCATTGGCTGGCGGCAATGCTGTCCGCCGATGCTCTCCGGTTTTTTCGTCGAAAAACACGCCCGCGGCGCTGTCTGGTACGGCGGGCTGGCACGCGCTCAGCGCGACCAGCGCACAAATGGCCCCAATGCTACGTTTCATGTTCTGCCTTAACTGCTCTTAGTTTTGCAGCAGCCTTACCACCATTTGCCCGGTTTGGCCACAAAACCTGCTGCTTGCTCCAATGCATAGGCGGTGTTCAGCAGATCACCCTCTTCCCAAGGACGGCCAATCAGCTGCAGACCCAAAGGCAGACCCTGGCTGTCTACGCCTGTTGGCACCGAAATTCCGGGCAGGCCAGCAAGGTTCACTGTCACGGTGAACACGTCGTTCAGATACATTTGGATCGGATCGGCGTCGGTCATTTCACCCAGACCAAAGGCCGCAGACGGCGTCGCCGGTGTCAGGATTGCATCAACACCTTGCGCAAAGACGTTCTCGAAGTCCTGCTTGATCAGCGTCCGAACCCGACGCGCACGGTTGTAGTAAGCGTCATAGAAACCAGCGGACAGCACATAGGTACCAACCATCACACGGCGCTGCACCTCATGGCCAAAGCCTTCGGCGCGGGTCTTTTCATACATTTCAGTGATGCCGTCACCTGCTGCCAGAGTGGCGCGGTGGCCATAGCGTACACCGTCATAGCGCGCGAGGTTCGAAGAAGCCTCTGCTGGCGCAATCACATAGTAGGCTGGCAGAGCATACTTGGTGTGCGGCAGGGAGATGTCAACAATCTCCGCACCTGCGGCTTTTAGCATCTCGGTGCCATCGGCCCAGAGCTTTTCGATCTCCGCTGGCATGCCATCCATACGGTACTCTTTTGGAATACCAATCTTCTTGCCACGAATGTCGCCAGTTAGCATGGCTTCAAAGTTTGGCACCGGCAGATCGACACTGGTGCTGTCTTTTTCATCGTGTCCGCACATCGCTTCCAGCATGATCGCTGCGTCGCGCACGTCTTTGGTCATCGGGCCTGCTTGATCCAGCGAGGAGGCAAAGGCCACCACGCCCCAGCGGGAGCACCGGCCATAGGTTGGCTTGATGCCAGTGATGCCGGTAAAGGCTGCAGGCTGACGGATCGAGCCGCCAGTGTCGGTGCCGGTCGCCGCCAAACACAGGTCCGCCGCCACAGCCGCAGCCGAGCCACCAGACGATCCACCAGGGGTCAGTGCCGCTTCGTCATTGCCGCGCCGCCACGGGTTGATGGCGTTGCCATAAACGGAGGTCTCGTTGGACGAACCCATCGCAAACTCATCCATGTTAAGCTTGCCAAGCATCACCGCACCCGTGTCCACCAGCTTTTGCGAAACAGTGGATTCATACTCTGGCGTAAAGCCTTCCAGAATGCCGCTGGCCGCTTGGGACGCCACACCTTTGGTGCAGAACAGGTCCTTAATGCCAATCGGCAAGCCACACATGTCCGGCGCATCGCCTTGCGCAATCCGCGCATCCGCCGCTTTCGCACGCTCCAGCGCGATCTCCGGCGTCTTGTGCACAAATGCGTTGAGCGCGTCCGCGTCATCAATCGCCTTCAAAAAGGTCTCAGTCAGTTCAACGGAAGTCACATCACCGGCGCGCAGCTTGTCGCGGGCTTCAGCCAGTGTGAGTTTGGTCAGATCGGTCATATCGGCGCCTCTCTATGTGGGGCAAAATCTATTGTCAGGGGATCAACGGCAGGTAGGCCGGATCACTCCACCACTTTGGGAACAGCAAAAAAGCCTTCACGCGCATCCGGCGCGTTGCTCAGGATTTTCTCCTGCTGATCCCCATCGTTCACCACATCCTCACGACGCTTCAGGCGCATCGGGGTTACGGACACCATTGGCTCCACGCCTTCAACGTCAACCTCGTTCAGTTGCTCAATGAAACCCAGCACGGCATTGAATTCCTGAGCCAGCGCAGGCAGGGCCTCTTCTTCAACCTTGATGCGGGCCAGTTTGGCCACTTTGGCGGCGGTGCTTTCGTCAATCGACATGGGGCAAGACTCTCTCGTTGCGGACGTGCCTTCAGCCTTTAGCGCGCACGGGAATATGGTGCAAGCCACGCGACGTGGTTTCCAGCCCAACAGGCTTCCGCCGCCCGCCAAAAGGTTGGAACATCTGGTGCATTTACCAAACCTGACCGTCTCGTTAGGGTCACGTCCATTGCAATAGGAGATTGATTATGAAGATTATCTGGCTCGGCCATTCCGGGTTTCGCATCGAAATCGGAGGCCAAGTGTTGCTGATCGACCCTTGGCTCACAAACAACCCTACCTTTCCAGATGCAGATCGTGAACGCGCCATCCAAGGAACCACAGCAATCCTCATGACGCACGGCCACTCGGACCACATCGAAGACATCCCCGCCATCGCCGCTGAAACCGGCGCACCGGTAGCGGCTGTCTATGAACTGGCCGAGTGGATGGAAAAATCCCATGGCCTCACAGGGATTGGGTTTGGCAAAGGCGGCACCATTCACCTGGGCAATATCGCCGTCACACTGGTCAATGCGATCCACTCATCCTCTTTGGTCCACAACGAACAGCGGCAATACGTCGGAACCGAAGCCGGCCTTATGATCTCTGGCGAAGGCAAAACCATCTATGTCAGCGGAGACACAGATGTGATGGCAGACATGGAAATCTTCAACGACCTTCACAACCCAGACATCGGCCTTATGTCTTGCGGCGGATACTTCACCATGGACATGCGCCGCGCCGCCTACGCCGCCAACAAATTCTTCAACTTCAAAACCGTCATTCCCTGTCATTACAAGACGTTCCCGATGCTGGAACAATCGGCCGACGCGCTTATTGAGGCACTTCCAGATGTGGACGTGATCGAACCTGAGGTAATGGCAGCAATCGAGCTCTAAGACCTCACCGGCGCTTTGCAAAAAACACCTTGAGCAACGCTTCACACTCTCCTGCTGCAAGGCCATCATAGACCTCTGGCACATGGTGGCTTTGCGGATGGGCAAACACGCGCGGCCCCTGCGCCACGCCGCCCGACTTCGGATCAGACGCACCGTAGTACACCCGTGCAATCCGCGCCTGACTGATCGCGCTGGCACACATCGGACAGGGCTCAAGCGTCACATACAAATCACATCCCACCAGCCTCTCACGGCCAATCTTGGCACAGGCTGCCCGCATCGCCAAAATCTCCGCGTGCCCCGTTGGATCGCAGTCCTCCCGTGTCCGGTTGCCCGCAGAAGCCAGAACCGCACCATCCCGTCCAACAATCACCGCGCCAACAGGAACCTCATCGCGCTCCGCCGCGGCGCGCGCTTCTTCAAGCGCCAGATCCATATGAGAAGTGAACGTCATACAGCAGACTTGCCTTGCCAAGCCCCCTTTCGCAATCCCCGTTTCACAGGTACATGGGGACATGTCTCAAAAGCCCCCCTCCTCCCGTCGCCCAACCGCGAAACCAAGCGCTGCCAAAACGCGCCCGTCCAAGCCGCGCAAGGCGCCAGCCAAACCGGTATCTGACGCCCCCAAGCGCGAAGGCGACCGCATCGCCAAGGTGCTGGCTCGTGCGGGGGTGGCGTCGCGTCGTGACGCCGAACGCATGATTGAGGCCGGACGCGTGTCGGTAAATGGCCAAAAACTCGACAGCCCCGCGCTTAACGTGACCACCAAAGACCGCATCACGGTTGACGGAAAGCCAGTGGGCGAGCCAGATCCGGAACGCATCTGGCTCTATCATAAACCCTCCGGCCTTGTGACCACCAACCGCGATGAAAAGGGCCGCGATACGATCTTCGATCACCTGCCAGAAAACCTGCCCCGCGTCATGACTGTTGGACGTTTGGACCTCAACTCCGAGGGCCTACTCCTACTCACCAACGACGGTGGCCTAAAACGCAAACTGGAACTGCCCAGCACTGGCTGGCTGCGCAAATACCGTGTGCGAATCAATGGCCGACCAACGGAAGACACCTTTGCCCCACTGCGCAAAGGCATTGAAGTCGACGGCGAACACTTCCAACCAATGGAGATCACTTTGGATCGCCAGCAAGGCGCCAACGCTTGGGTGACAATTGGCCTGCGCGAGGGCAAAAACCGAGAAATCCGCCGCGCCATGGAGGCCATAAACCTCACCGTAAACCGCCTGATCCGGGTGTCTTACGGTCCGTTCCAACTTGGCCAACTCAAGCCAGGCGAAGTCGAAGAGCTGCGCCGTCGTGTTGTGCGTGACCAATTGGGGCTCGAAGGCGCGGTGCCTGAAGAAACACGCCGCAAACCCACCCGACGCCGCAAATAGTCTGGCAAGCGGTGCAATTGCCTCGGCAATGCGCCGCTTTACCAAAACTTCCCCCTAGCCTTATCGCGGCAGAGTTCTTAGATTTCTCCATAACTTAGCACAGGGTGGAGTGGGTATGTCATCAACCGGTTTACAGAAGCTGGCCTTTGGCCTGTTGGTTCTGTTGATCTTCTACGTCTCTTTCACAGGAGGCGCGTGATGGCTCAGAAATTTGGTGGCAAATATAGTCCCAGCGGCGCGCAGGGTGTGAACGGCGACGATGGCTTTCGCAACGCCAAACGCAGCCGCGCTGGCGGGCGCGTCAACCTGCTGTTCATCGCGCCGCTGCCCCTGATCTGGAAAGCTTTCACGTCAGACCCCATCGGCATGGCACAATATTTGGCTGCGCTTGGTGTTCTGCTCTTGGCGGCTTGGATGACCCGTGAGGGCATGTTTGCGCACGAAGCCTATGACGCTCGGAAAGTGGCCCGCCGTCCGGCACTGCCGCGCAAACTGCTTGGCTCTCTCTTAACTGGCCTCGGCCTCGCGATCGCGGGTTTCGCAGGCCATGGCCCCATCGAGGCGGGCATCTTTGCGGTTGTTGGCGGACTGTTGCACAGCTTTGCCTTTGGCCTCGATCCAATGTCGGACAAAGGCATGGAAGGCACCAACCGTCACCAAACCGACCGCGTCGCCCGCGCTGTGGAAGAAGCCGAAGACCACCTGCGCGCCATGAGCGACGCGGTTGCTCGCGTCGGAGATCGCACTGTGGAGCGCCGTGTGGCTGCATTCCAATCCACCGCACGAGATCTGTTTCGCACTGTAGAAGAAGATCCCCGCGACCTGACCGCAGCGCGCCGTTACCTCAGCGTCTATTTGCTGGGAGCGAAAGACGCGACCGTGAAGTTCGCCGACATCTACAACCGGACACAGGACGCACAGGCCCGTGCCGACTACCTCGCGCTGCTGGATGACCTGGAAGAAAATTTTGCCGCCCGAACGCAGAAACTCCTGCTGGAGGACCGTGGCGACCTAACCATCGAAATTGACGTACTGCGCGAGCGCCTGGAGCGCGAAGGCCTGCGCCGCGACAGCTGATAACACATGTGACCTACCGGGAAGGGTGGATTTAAATGTCTGAGATCGTAAAACAAAAAGCCGAAGCCGCGTTGGCTGAAATCACTGAAGCCACCGTTGCGCTGCCGGAACCAATTGAAGCCAACGCCATCGTGCCATTGGCCGAAGCAGATGCACCGGTGTCTGCGGAAATCACCAAACGCATGGCTGAATTGGACATGACCAACACCAACTCGATTGTGTCCTTTGGCTCCGGCGCTCAGGCGGAACTGCAAACCATTTCCCAAGCCATGCTGCAAGATGTGCGCAACAAAGACGTTGGCCCGGCGGGCGACAGCCTCCGCGACATCGTCACCACCATCCGTGGATTCTCGGTTTCTGAACTGGACGTCCGCCGCGAACGCAGCTTCTGGGAAAAACTATTTGGCAAGGCCGCGCCTTTTGCCAAGTTCACAGCCCGTTTTGAAGAAGTTCAGGATCAGATCGATCGCGTCACCGACGATCTGCTTGGTCACGAGCACAAACTGCTCAAAGACATCAAGTCACTGGATGTGCTTTACGAAAAAACCCTCGCCTTCTATGACGAACTGGCGCTTTACATCGCCGCGGGCGAGGCCAAGATTGCCGACCTGGATGCCAACGACATCCCTACCAAAGAAGCCGAGGTTTCCGCTGCGGATGAAAATGCTCAGGTCATGAAGGCACAAGAACTGCGCGACCTGCGCGCCGCAAGGGACGACCTGGAACGCCGCGTACACGACCTGAAACTGACCCGCCAGGTCACCATGCAATCCTTGCCGTCCATCCGCCTGGTGCAGGAAAACGACAAATCTCTGGTCACCAAGATCAACTCCACCTTGGTCAACACCGTACCGCTGTGGGAAACCCAACTGGCGCAGGCCGTCACCATCCAACGTTCCGCCGAAGCTGCCGCGGCCGTGCGTGACGCCAACGACCTCACCAACGAGCTGCTGACCGCAAACGCCAAAAACCTGCGCGAAACCAACCGCGCGGTGCGCACAGAGATGGAACGCGGCGTGTTTGACATCGAGGCCGTGAAAACCGCCAACGCAGAGCTGATCGCCACCATCAACGAGTCGCTGCAAATCGCCGACGAAGGCAAAGCCAAACGCGCCGCCGCCGAAGACGATATGAAAAAGATGGAAGCCGAATTGCGTGACACATTGGCTTCGGCAAAAGCGCGCAAGGACGGTCTAGGCGACACAACCGCCACCGCAGTACCGACCACTTGAAGCGATTTGCGGGCATAGGGCTCGGGCTGCTGACCACATTGGCGGCCTGCATGGACACCAGCGGCACCACCTCGCCGCCGGTTGTCGCCCCTGTGCCAGCACCTCCGTCCGAAGCCAGCGCGGCTTTGCGGTCTTATTATAGCAAAGTTCAGGCTGATCTTCTGACACGTGGCCTGTTGCGCACCGATGGCGGCGGCCCGGACACGCCGTTTACACCGGATATCCTGGCGCGCAACTTTGAGCGCATCGCTTTTTATGATGAATACAACAGCGGTGGCGGGTTGGAGCGCTCCTCAGGTCAAGCAGGTCAACTGCGTCGCTGGAGCGGCCCTGTCAAAGTGAACGTTGAATTTGGCCCCTCGGTGCCAGAAAGCCAACGCGCCACAGACCGCGCGACGGTTGCCGCCTATGTGCCGCGTTTGGCCAACACCACCGGCCACGCGATCCGCCAAACCACAAGCAAACCCAACTTCAACGTGCTGGTAATGGGAGCCGACGATCGGGACACGGTGAACGCCCGCCTGGACAGTCTGTTGCCAAACGCCTCCCCCAAAACCCGCGCATTGTTCGCCAACCCACCACGCAATATCTATTGTTTTGTGGTGGCCTTGGCCTCGGATACCGATCCCAACGCCTACACGTCTGCAGTTGCTCTGGTACGCGCAGAACACCCTGATCTGCTGCGCAAATCCTGCCTCCACGAAGAGATCGCTCAGGGCCTTGGTTTGGCCAACGACAGCCCCGAAGCCCGCCCCTCAATCTTCAACGATGACGAAGAGTTTGCGCTGCTCACCACGCATGACGAAAAACTGCTCTCCATGCTCTATGACAACCGGCTCAGTATCGGTATGAGCGTGGACGAGGCCCGCCCCATTGTTTACATTCTGGCCCGCGAGCAAACCGCACAGAACTTCTGAGCGCGCCCGCGACCAGCCTTTTGAAAGGACCACTTCATGGGTATTTTTGATTTCCTCACCGGCGAATTTATCGACGTCATCCATTGGGTCGACGACACCCGCGACACGCTCGTGTTCCGCTTTGAGCGCGAAGGCCATGAAATCAAATACGGCGCCAAGCTGACCGTGCGCGAAGGTCAGGCGGCGGTGTTTGTACACGAAGGCCAACTGGCCGATGTCTTCACCCCGGGCCTCTACATGTTGGAAACCAACAACATGCCGGTGATGACCACGCTGCAGCACTGGGACCACGGCTTCAAAAGCCCGTTCAAATCCGAAATCTACTACGTCAACACCACCCGGTTTGCCGATCTGAAATGGGGCACCAAAAACCCGATCATGGTACGCGACCCGGAATTCGGCCCCGTGCGTCTTCGCGCCTACGGCACCTACTCAGCTCGAGTGGTCGATCCGGCCCGTTTTCTAGCGGAGATCGTTGGGACGGACGGCGAGTTCACCATGGATGAGATCTCCTTCCAGATCCGCAATATCATCGTGCAGGAGTTCTCCCGGGTTGTGGCCGGCTCTGGCATTCCCGTGCTCGACATGGCCGCCAATACCGCTGACCTCGGCAAGCTGGTCGCCGCCGAAATCTCCGGTACCATCGCCGAATACGGCCTCGCGATCCCGGAGCTCTACATCGAAAACATCTCCCTGCCGCCCGCAGTTGAGGCCGCCATGGACAAGCGCACCTCGATGGGCATTGTCGGCGATCTGGGCAAGTACACCCAGTTCTCCGCCGCCGAAGCCATGACCGCCGCCGCGCAAACGCCAAATTCCGGCATGGGCGCTGGCATGGGGATGGGCATGGGCATGGCGATGGCCCAACAGATGGCGCAAACCGGCCCATGGGGCGCGCAACCTGCCGCCCAAGCACCGCAAGCCGCGCCTGCCCCACAGGCCGCTGCTGCGCCACCGCCCCCGCCGCCGGTCGAGCACGTATGGCACATTGCGGAAAACGGCCAAACCAAAGGTCCGTTCTCCAAAGCTGCGCTTGGCCGCATGGCCACCGCCGGGGAGATTACCCGCGAGACCCATGTCTGGACCGCTGGCCAAGACGGGTGGAAACACGCCGAAGACGTGGCTGAGCTGGCGCAGCTCTTCACCATCCTGCCGCCCCCACCACCCGGAGCGTAACCCTCAGCCCTGGCTTTCTAGCCGGGGCTTCACCTTTTTCTTCCCAAGCCATTTCAGAGCAAGCAGATTTCATGTCAGCCACCCCGCCCCCTGCGCCCAAAGAGACAACCCGTTTCCCCTGCGCCCAATGCGGCGCCGACTACCGCTTTGCTCCTAACGAAGGCAAGTTGATCTGCGATCACTGCGGTCATGAGGAAGCCACCGAGCAAGGTGATCGTCAGGCCGCCATCGCTGAGTTGGATTTCAAGGCGGCGCTTGCGGAACAGCTTCCAGCCGCCGAAATGGTCGAAGCCCGTACAACCTCCTGCCCGAATTGCGCGGCGCATGTGGTGTTTGAGGGCGACGTCCACGCCACTGAATGCCCGTTCTGCGCCACGCCTGTTGTGGTCGACACCGGCACACATCGTCTGATCAAACCGCGGGCTGTCCTGCCTTTCCAAATCGCAGAAAAAGTCGCGCACCAGTCCATGAATGACTGGCTGGGCAAACTCTGGTTTGCTCCCAATGGCCTGCAAGAGTACGCCAAGAAGGGCCGCAAAATGGATGGCATCTATGTCCCCTATTGGACCTATGATGCCGACACCAAATCGTCCTACATGGGCGAACGCGGCACGATCTACTATGTCACTGAAACCGTCATGGTGGATGGCAAACCCGAACAGCGACAGGTGCAAAAAATTCGCTGGTCCCCGGCCTCTGGCCGCGTCGCGCGCTGGTTTGACGATATCCTTGTGTTGGGCTCCAAAGCCCTGCCAAAAAAATACACCGACAACCTACAGCCGTGGGACCTCTCCGCGCTTGAGCCGTACACGCCGGAATTCCTCGCCGGCTTTCAAGCTGAAGGCTACTCCATTGAACTTGAAGAGGGTTACGAAGAAGCCCGCGATCATATGGACCGGGTGATCCGCCGTGACGTGACCTTTGACATTGGCGGCGACCGCCAGCGCATCCACAACATCTCCACCGCTGTGAACGACGTGACGTTCAAACACATCCTGCTGCCCGTTTGGATGGCCGCTTATAAGTATCGCGGCACGTCTTATCGCTTTGTTGTGAATGGACAAACCGGCCGCGTGCAGGGCGAGCGTCCCTATTCGAAATGGAAAATCGCCTTTGCCGTGCTCCTCGCCGCACTTGCAGCGGGCGCGATTGGATATATCATCGCCCAAAACCAATAAGACTTGGGGAAAACCGCGATGTCTCACCACGCTGCATTGCAAGAGCTTTTGCACGCCCGCCACTCTTGCCGGGCTTTCAAGTCTGATGCCGTTCCACGGAAGGTGATTGAACAAATTTTGCTGGATGCTGGCCGTGCCCCTTCCTGGTGCAATGCGCAACCATGGAAGGCGATTGTTACCTCCAGCGCTGAAACCGAAATTTTCCGCGAGGCGATGTCCACCGCTTTTGACAACGGTGCGCCCGCACCTGACTACCCTTTCCCAGACACCTACTCCGGCGCGCACCTCAAACGCCGCCGTACCTGCGGGTTCCAACTCTATGACGCTGTAGGTATTGGCAAAGGTGACCGCGAAGGCCGTGTCCGTCAAATGCGCGAAAACTACACACTTTTTGGCGCGCCGCATGTCGCCGTGATCACCTGTCCCAAGGAGCTTGGTCCCTACGGCGTGCTTGACTGCGGTGGCTTCATCACCGCCTTCTGCCTCTCCGCCAAATCGCAGGGCATCGGCACAGTCCCACAAGCCGCCTTGTCCCTTTTTTCAGATACCATCCGCGCCCACTTTGACATTCCAGAAGACCGCAACGTCCTCGCCGCCATCTCTTTTGGCTATCCAGACGACTCCGCCGCAATCAACACCTTCCGCACTGACCGCGCGGAATTGGACGAATTTGTCGACTGGCGCGACTGAGCCCGTTAGGTCTGCTGCAAAACCTGCCCTTTGATATCGCCGGCTGTTACATAGGGCACGGCGGAGGGGTGAATGCTCTCCGAGCGATCCGCACAAACAACTCTTGGCGCTCGAAACAGGAAATACTTGCCCAGCGCCCGCCAGGTCCCCACCATCGGCGCATCCGGATCGGTCTCAAACCAGTCGCGCCACCCTTCCGGTAGGTCAACGCCACAAATCGCCAAACGCTCCAACATCCACACAAGGGACACATTGGCCAGCGGCCGCGCCGCGTCAAACCCCACCAGTTGCCCACCCACATCGCTATGTGCGCCGCGGAACCAGACCTGCTCCACACGTCCGTCCCAATCATCGGGACAGCGCCACAGCTCCGGCTCAAACACCTGTCGTGTTTCATCTAAGGCCAGTGCATGAAACCCATGTCGCACCACGGGCGATAGCTGCTGGTTGTGAAACGCATGACGCCGTTCGGTGATACGCCACAACACCGGCACCCGCGCGCCCAGCGCTTTCACCGTGTCCCAGACACCAATCATCTCGATCTCTGTGTGTTCATAACAATGTGCCGCCGCAAACTCTTTTGCCGCAGCAGTGTCCGGCGTCAGCTCATAATGCCGATAGGCTGTGCGAATGTTGCGCTCCGTCGCACATTCCGCGCGCAACAGCCCTACGCGATCAATCACCCCTGCCAATGAGCGCACCGCAAAAGCACCGCGCGAATAGCCCATCAGGATGATCTTATCTCCAGGCCGGTACCGGCTTGCCAAATACCCGTAGGCCCGCCGGATCTGCCGATTGATGCCGCGCCCCATCATCACGTCCAAGGTCTGCCGCCAAGACCGCCATTGCACGCCGGCTTCATAGTAGACGGACACCTCCGCACCTATCTCTCGCAGCAACAGATAGGTCTGCCCGGCATTGGTCTCCTGCCCCGGGGCAAGCGAGGACATGGTGCCATCCAAAATAATCACATGCGTGACCGCTCCCCGGCGTGGCGCTGCCGGGGTATGGCTGCTGGTGAACTTGCCCGTCAGCCACTCTGATATGCGTCTAGCCAGCCGTATGTTTGGCCTCATTCAGCATCTGCCACACGCGATGTGGCGTGAACGGCATGTCCGCTTGGCGCACACCTGCGTCCCACAGCGCATCCTGCACCGCGTTGGAAGCAGCCGCCATCGCCCCCACGGTACCCGCTTCGCCACACCCTTTCATGCCCATGATATTCGCCGTGGAAGGCACTGCCTCGGTGGCGAAGCCAATCATCGGCACATCGCTGGCACGTGGCATGGCGTAGTCCATGAAGGTCGCGGTCAAAAGCTGGCCGTCGTCATCAAACACAACATGTTCCATCAACGCCTGGCCAATGCCCTGCGCCACGCCACCATGCACCTGCCCCTCAGCGAGCATCGGGTTGATCAGATTGCCAAAATCATCCACCACAGTGTATTTCTCCAACGAAACCTGTCCGGTCTCCGGGTCCACTTCAACCTCCGCCAGGTGTGCCCCATTTGGGAAACTGCGCGCTGGCAAAGTGGTGCGTTCTTCATGCACCATCAAATCCACGCGTCCGTCTGCGCGCGCCATTTCGGCGGCTTCAAGGAAGGTAGGATGTAAGTTAGAGCCTTCTGCCCGGAATTGCTCATCATCAAAGCTCACATCCGCGGCATCCACGCCCATCTTATCTGCAATATACGGCGTAAAGGCTTTAATCATCGTTTCCACGGTTGCCAAAGTTGCGGTGTTTTGCACCGTCACAGAGCGCGATCCACCGGTGCCGCCACCCTGCTTGATGCGGTCACTATCGCCCTGCACCACTTCGATCATCTCGGTAGGAATGCCTGTTTGGTCGCTTAGGAACTGCGCATAAACCGTCTCGTGCCCCTGCCCGTTGGACTGCGTGCCCACATAAATCGAAACGGTGCCATCGTCATTGAACTCCACCCGCGCGCTTTCACTTGGGTCGCCCAGAATACTCTCGATGTAGTAACACAGCCCAGCGCCGCGCAGCTTGCCAGCCTTCACGCTCTCCGCCTCGCGCGCAGCAAACCCCGACACGTCGCCAAACTCTTCCACCCGGCTCAACACCCGGTCAAAGTCACCGACGTCATAGGTTTCATCCGTCGCCGACTTATACGGAAACGCCTCGGTTGGGATGAAGTTCCGCCGCCGCAGCTCATAGCCACTCACGCCTAGCTCCCGCGCCGCGCGATCCATCAGGCGCTCCAACACATAAATCGCCTCCGGTCGCCCGGCCCCGCGATAGGCATCCACCGGCGTGGTGTTTGTGTAAATCCCATCCACCTGCAGCCAGGTGGTCTGCACGTCATACACGCCCATCAATACGCGGCTGAAAAGCTGTGTCTGGATCGCCTGGGCAAACTGCGAGTTATACGCCCCCATATTGGCGACAGACTTCACGCGATAGGCCGTGGCCTTCAGGTTCTCGTCAAACGCCAGTTCCGCCAGCGACACCAGATCGCGCCCCGCGTTGTCTGACAACATCGACTCGGTGCGATCCGCAATCCACCGTACCGGCTTGTCCAGCATCTTGGCGACATAAGCCACAATCAGCGGCTCCTGATAGATCATCGCCTTCATGCCAAAGCCGCCACCGGTGTCAGGGTTGGTCACACGCACGTCGTCTTCATTCATCTTCAGAACACGCGCGACTTGCCCTTTGGTGCCCCAGACCCCCTGACCATTGCTGGCAACATGCAGCCGGCTGCCATCCCATTCGGCATAGGCGCCACGCGGTTCCATCGCGTTTACAATCACCCGGTTGTCACCAACCTCCAAGCTCACCACATGCGCTGCTGCCTCAAAGGCCGCGTCGGTCGCCGCCTCATCGCCAAGCCCCCAATCAAACGCAAGGTTCTCCGGCGCTTCGTCGTGCAGTTGCTCACCGCCCCGCGCCAAGGCCAAATGCGCGTCTAGATCATCATAGTCGAACATGATCATCTCGGCCGCGTCCCGCGCCTGATCCATGCTCTCTGCCACAATCACAGCAATCGGCTCCCCGACGTAGCGCACCCGCTCCGCCGCCAGCAACGGACGTTCCGGTTTGGCCCCTTTGCTGCCATCGCGGTTGTCCACCTGCGTGCCTGGCAAATTAGCCTCAAGCCCCGCCGCCAACAGGTCCGCTTGCGTCAAAACGCAGGCCACGCCGTCCGCCTCACGCGCGTCCGCGATATCCAGCTCGGTCACAACCCCATGCGCAACCGGGGAGCGCAAAAAATAGGCATGCAGCGCATTCTTGGGCGCAATGTCGTCCACATATTGGCCTTTGCCGGTCAAAAACCGCGTGTCTTCAAGCCGTTTGACCGGCTGGCTTTTCCCAAACTTATCCATGGCTGCTGGCTCCCCTGCGCGTCGCTCCGAGGAGCAACTCTATAGCGCAAGTCAGGGGTGTCCAGAGCCTGTTGCGCCTTACAACGTGGCGACAGTCACCATTTCCTGCAAACCGTAGCCGTTGAAGCCGGTGGACAGCGATGACGAATAGGCCCCCATGGCCTTGATCATTACAAAATCGCCTTCACCAATCTGCGCGGGCAACGCCACCGGATCTGGCAACCGATCTAGACTGTCACAGGTCGGCCCATAGACCACCTTGCGCGCCATGTCCCCATCCACAACGGCCCCATCAGGCCGCAGCACAGAAATCCGATCCGGCACACCTATGTCGCGCAGCTCCGTCAACGCGCCGTAAATCCCGTCATTCAAAAAAACGACTGTCTCGCGCACGGTCTTCACCCGCACCGCCAATGTAAACGCCTCGGCCACCATCGCACGCCCCGGTTCACAGACCAGCGCAGGAGCCTCCTCGCCAAACGCCCGTACCGTCTCCGCCGCGATCCGATCAAAAATCGCCTCCAAATCCGGCGCAGAACCACTGCGATGCGCCGCAAATCCGCCACCAACATTCAGCCGCTTCAACGTCACGCCAGCTCGCCGCGCCACATCTGCCGCCTCGACAATATACACCGCCCAGGCTTGCGGTTCGGCACACTGCGTACCCGGATGGAAGGTCAAAGAGGTCTCAAACCCCATGTCCCGCGCCTGCTGCAGCAAAGCCACCGCCTGATCCGGGTCCGCGCCAAACTTCTCGCCAAAATCATAAGCCGCACCGGCCACCGGCAACCGCAGCCGCACCGCGATCTCCGTTCCTGCGCGCGGCACATCCGCCAACTTCTGCAATTCGCGCGGACAATCCACCGACCAGCTAGCAATGCCATGCCCAACCGCCTCGGTGATCTCCGCCACCGACCGCACCGGGTTGTGATAATGCAGCACCGCATCCGGCGCCACACGCCGCACCCGCGCCATCTCCAACGGCGACGCCACATCAAAGGCCGTCAGCCCGGCATTCACCAAATTGGTCAGCACCGCCTCATGGTCATTGGCCTTCACCGCATAGGTCACCAGCCCGGCAAAGCCGTCAATAAACCGCCGCGCCGTGGCTTGCAGCACCTCAGGTGCAAAATACAAAACCGGCGCGTCCGGCGAAAACTTCGTCAGATGCCAAGAAGGGGACGGCCAAAGGGCCGGATCATTGCGCATTTCCTACCTCACTCCTGTTTTTTTACCAGCTTGAGGGATTTCCCTGTCGATTCCACGCGGCACTCTGGTAAAAATGCAGGTAAGACTCGGCATAAAGACGACATTACCATGCAACTTGACGAAATTGACACCCAACTTCTGGCCCTGCTCAGCGAAAATGCCCGCGCACCAGTAGCCACATTGGCCCGAAAACTGGGCTTGGCCCGCACAACCGTACAGGCCCGCATCGACCGCTTGGAAACCTCCCGCGCCATCGCCGGCTACACGCTGCGTCTCGGCGATACTGCCCGCCCAAGGCTACGTGCCACGGCGCTGCTTTCGATCGAATTGCGCAGCGGCCCTATTGTACTGGATCGTCTCAAATCTCTGCCAGCCGTGGAAAGTGTAAACACCTGCTCCGGCCGGTTTGATCTGATTGTGCAACTGGCTGCGGACAGCACCTCGGAGCTGGACGACACCCTGGACAACATTGGCGAGGCCAAGGGTGTGAAAAGTTCGGAAAGCCTGATCCACCTGTCCACCAAGCTGGACCGCCCACGCGGATGACCACGTGTATCTCACTCAAGAAACAGTCCTGTTTTGAGAAACTTTGGGGGGAGATGATTTGCGTGCCATTCTGGCACGCAGGATGTACATCTCATCGCTTTCTAGCGTGGAGGCGTCCTGCGCCACACCCTGCTTATGCCGCGCCAAGTGTTAACAGAACCTTAACAAACCAGATCTTTTTTGAATTTTTTCAACTTGAGTGAAAAAATTCAGGTTTTCTCCACCTTGCTAAACAATCTCTTCCCGCTTCCCCTTTGTTCTCTCATTCGATAGAGACAACTCCGATTGATAACGGGCGCGAACCGACACAAGGGATCACACCAATGGCGATGGAAAAAACCTTCAACGCAGCCGAGGCCGAAGGCCGGCTGTTTGACGCATGGGAAAAAGCTGGCTGCTTCACCGCAGGTGCAAACGCAAAACCAGATGCCTCCACATACTGCATCATGATCCCACCACCCAACGTCACCGGCGTTCTGCACATGGGCCACGCGTTTAACAACACGTTGCAAGACATCCTGATCCGCTGGAAACGCATGCAGGGCTTTGACACCCTCTGGCAGCCAGGCACCGACCACGCGGGCATCGCCACCCAAATGGTCGTAGAGCGCAAGCTGGCCGAAACCCAACAGCCCTCCCGTGCCGAATTGGGCCGCGAGAAGTTCCTTGAGAAAGTTTGGGACTGGAAAGCCGAAAGCGGCGGCACCATCATCAACCAACTCAAGCGCCTTGGTGCCTCCTGTGATTTCTCCCGCGAAGCTTTCACCATGTCCGGCGCCCCCGGCGCGCCAGACGACGTGGCTGGCGGCAACTTCCACGACGCGGTGCTGAAAGTCTTTGTTGAAATGTACAACAAAGGTCTCATCTACCGCGGCAAACGCCTCGTGAACTGGGATCCGCATTTTGAAACCGCAATTTCCGACCTGGAAGTGGAAAACATCGAAGTTGCCGGCCACATGTGGCACTTCAAATACCCGCTGGCGGGTGGCGCAACCTACACCTATGTCGAGAAAGACGAAGACGGCAACGTCATCCTCGAAGAAGAGCGCGACTACATCTCCATCGCGACCACCCGCCCGGAAACCATGCTAGGCGACGGCGCCGTGGCTGTGCACCCCTCTGATGAACGTTACGCGCCCATCGTAGGCAAACTCTGCGAAATCCCGGTGGGCCCGAAAGAGCACCGCCGCCTGATCCCGATTATCACCGACGAATACCCGGACAAAGACTTCGGCTCCGGTGCGGTGAAAATCACCGGTGCGCATGACTTCAACGACTACCAAGTTGCTAAGCGCGGCGGCATCCCAATGTACCGCCTGATGGACACCAAAGGCGCGATGCGCGCGGACGGTGACAGCTACGATGCCGCAGCCACCATCGCCATGGCTGTAGCCAAGGGTGAGCGCACTCTGACCACGAACGAAGCTGACGGCGTGAACCTGGTCCCGGATGACCTGCGCGGTCTGGACCGCTTTGAAGCGCGCAAGCTGGTGGTGGAGCAAATCACCTCCGAAGGCCTCGCGGTGATGACAACCGAACACTACGTCGATGACGAAGGCCACGAAGCCTTCCGCGATATCCCGGTGGTCGAAAACAAACCCATCATGCAGCCGTTTGGTGACCGCTCCAAAGTGGTTATCGAGCCAATGCTGACCGATCAGTGGTTTGTAGAAACCGACAAAATTGTTGGGCCAGCACTGGATGCCGTACGCAATGGCGACGTGAAAATCCTGCCGGAAAGCGGTGAAAAGGTCTATTTCCACTGGCTGGAAAACATTGAACCTTGGTGTATCTCCCGCCAGCTCTGGTGGGGTCACCAGATCCCTGTGTGGTATGGCCTCGATCTTTCTGCCGATGATTTCAAAGATTACGAAAACAACGGCGCGTTGGATCTTGTCGAAATGGGCCGTTTGCTTGGCGATGGCGGCATGCTGCACCGGGGCAATGTCACCCACTGCGCCGCAAACTTTGAGGGCGTGGTAGACCAGTTCCTCGATGACAACGCCAACATCCCGGCACCTCTGAACCACGCCACAGTGGTTGAAGTGGCTGACAAGCACGAAGCCATTCACATATTGGCCGAAAGCCTCGCGCAATATGTGGTGGATCAGGATCCGCTCAAGCTGGTGTATCCGGTTTGGCGTGACCCCGACGTGCTCGACACCTGGTTCTCCTCTGGCCTCTGGCCCATCGGCACTCTTGGCTGGCCGGATCAGACACCGGAACTGGAAAAGTACTTCCCAACCTCCACGCTGATCACCGGCCAAGACATCCTGTTCTTCTGGGTAGCCCGGATGATGATGATGCAGCTCGCCGTCGTGGATCAGATCCCGTTTGACACGGTTTATCTGCACGGCCTCGTACGCGACGCCAAGGGCAAGAAGATGTCCAAATCCACCGGCAATGTGGTGGACCCTCTGGAGATCATTGATCAATACGGCACCGACGCGCTGCGTTTCACCAATGCCGCCATGGCCTCGCTCGGTGGTGTGCTGAAACTCGACATGAAGCGCATCGAAGGTTACCGCAACTTTGTCACCAAAATCTGGCAGGCCTGCTCGTATGGCGACAGCCAGATTGATGCCTTTAACGTCACGCGTGATGCTGAGCCTCCCAAGGCGACGCTTCCGCTGAACCGTTGGATCATTGGTGAGATCGCCAAGCTGCGCGAAGAGGTGGATGCCGGCTTTGAAAGCTTCCGCTTCAACGATGCCGCCAATGCGCTGTATTCCACCTTCTGGAACACCTTCTGCGACCGCTACCTGGAGTTCACCAAACCGGTGTTCCAAGGCGACAACGACGCAGCCAAAGAAGAGACCCGCGCGACGTTTGCCTGGGTCATCGACCAAGCGTTGATCTTGATGCACCCGATCATGCCCTTTGTCACCGAAGAGCTGTGGAACATCACCGAAGATCGCGGCGTTAAGACCGGCGAAGCCAGCAAGATGCTGGCCCACGCCCAATGGCCCAGCTACACAGCCGCCGATTTGGTTGACGCTGAGGCCGAGGCCGAAATGAACTGGGTCATCGCGGTGATTGGCAATGTCCGTTCTGCCCGCGCGCAGCTCAACGTGCCCTCAGGGTCCATTGTACCGATGCTGGTCACCGAAATGGACGATGCCGCCCAAACTTACTGGGACCGCAACGGTGCGCTGATTATGAACAAAGCCCGCATCGAAAGCCTGACAAAGGCAAACGATCTGCCAAAAGGCTGCATCTCTATCGGGGCGCCCGGCGCCTCCTTTGCGCTGCCGCTTGCCGACATCATTGATGTGGCTGCTGAAAAGGCCCGTCAGGAGAAAAACCTGAGCAAGCTCGCCAAGGAGCTTGGCGGCCTACGTGGCCGGTTGAAAAACCCAAAATTCGCAGCATCAGCACCGGAAGAAGTGGTGGCTGAAGCCCGCGAAAACCTGGCCCTGCGCGAAGAAGAAGAAGCCAAAATCAAGTCGGCCCTCGCCAAGCTCGCAGAGCTCGACTAAGCGCCTTGCAAACAAATGCATCATGCCCATATTGGGGGCATGATGCGCTCCTTTCGAAACCTCATAGAACGTCAGATCAAAAAGGCCGAAGCCGAAGGCCAGCTAACTGACCTTGACGGCGCAGGCAAACCCCTCCCCAAACGCCACGACGTCGAAGACCCGGCCACCGCCGTGGGCCACTCCATCATGGCGCGCGCAGGCGTTTTGCCACGTGAGTTCAAACTCAAAGAACAGCTTGAGGCGGCCAAACTTGACTGGCAGCAAGCCACGGATCCAGATGAGAAAAAGCGCCTGATGGCACAAATTGCCAAGCTGGAACTCGACTACAACGTCGAACGCGAGGCCTACCGCAAGTTCCTCAAATAATCCCGCGCTTCATTTGGCCCAAAATATCCCGGGGGTGGGGGGCTGGCCCCCACTTGTGCGTGCGTGTGGCGGCTGCCCGCCACGCCAAACTTACTTAAACACCGGCTTGCGCTTCTGGATGTTCGCCGCGATCACTTCCATCTGATGCGGTTTGCCAATCAATTCCGCCTGCGCCCGGCTCTCTTCCAACAGCACCGCGTCCACATCATCCATGTGTTCTTCCGCGTATCCAATCAGAGCCTTGGCCGCTTTCACAGCCGAAGGGCTCTTACCAGCAATCTCTTCCGCCAACGACATCGCCGCCGCGAGTGGATCTTCCACGACCTCGGTGATCAACCCCCAGGCCAAAGCTTGCTCCGCCTCAACCGGCGCCGCCGTATAGGTCAGACGCCGCAACACATCCGAGCGCACCAAATGCGGCAACAGGGTCATGCCGCCCATGTCTGGGATTAGCCCCCATTTCATCTCCATGATCGCCATCTTGGTGCCCGGCGCAGCAAAGCGAATGTCCGCGCCCAGCGCCAGTTGACAGCCGCCGCCAAAAGCCACGCCCTGCAACGCCGCGATCACCGGCACCTTCAGCTTACGCCACACCATGGCCACCTGCTGCGCGTCATTGGCATTACCATGGGTGCGCGGCATAATGCGCGCCACCGGGTCTTGCCCTGCCAAAGCGGCAAAGCTCATCACGTCGAGGCCGGCGCAAAATGACTTTCCCTCACCGGACAGCACCACAACCCGCACATCGTCATTGTCCATCAGGCCCTCACCAGCCGCGATGATACCGTCAAACATCGCCTGATCCAGCGCGTTCATCTTGTCGCCGCGGGTCAGCCGCACGTGGGCGATGTGGTCTTTGATCTCTACCGATACACGGGCCATTGAAGCCTCCTCACAGATGGGTTTTGTTGACACTACACTCTGCGTGCACCTGCTGAAAATCCACCTTGACGTGAGGGCATTTCCTCTTGTGCCGCCCCCGTCCTTGCGTCACTTTCCGCGCATGACCGGACCTCGCTATACCAAACTGGCTGAAAGCCTGCCCGCCACCGTTCCTTTTGTCGGCCCCGAAGCGCAAGAACGCACCACGGGCCACCCCTTTGCCGCCCGCATCGGTGCCAACGAAAACATCTTTGGCCCCTCGTCCAAAGCGATTGAAGCCATGCAAAAGGTCGCGGGTGACATCTGGATGTACGGCGATCCCGAAAGCTACGATCTGCGCCACTCTTTGGCCGCACATCACGGTATTGCGCCGGAAAACCTGGTTGTGGGCGAAGGCATCGACGGCTTGCTCGGTTACCTCGTACGCCTGTTGATTGGAGAAGGGGACGCAGTGGTCACGTCTGAAGGTGCCTACCCCACCTTCAATTACCACGTCGCGGGCTTTGGCGGCACACTGCACAAAGTGCCTTACCGCGATGACGCTGAAGACCTGGCCGCGCTCTTGAACAAAGCCGCGGAGGTCGACGCCAAACTGGTCTACTTCGCCAACCCAGACAACCCGATGGGCAGCTGGTGTTCGGGCGCAGACATCGTCGCCCAACTGGACAATATCCCGGACGGCTGTCTGCTTTTGCTGGATGAGGCCTACGTCGAACTCGCACCGGACGGCACAGCCCCTGAGATCGACATCACCGATCCTCGCGTGATCCGTATGCGCACCTTTTCAAAAGCTTACGGCATGGCCGGTGCCCGCGTGGGCTACGCTATGGGCGAGACGCAAAACATCCGGGCCTTTGAGAAAATCCGCAATCACTTTGGCATGAACCGCGCCGCGCAAGCTGGCGCACTGGCAGCGCTCGAAGACGCATCGTGGCTGTCAGAAACCTGCGCCAAGATCGAAGCCTCGCGTCAGTACATTGCAGCGGTGGCCGCCAAACACGGGCTCAAAGCGCTCCCCTCCGCCACCAACTTTGTGGCCATCGACTGCGGCAAAGACGGAGCTTACGCCAAAGCGGTTCTCGACGGTTTGGTGGCACGGGGCATCTTTGCCCGCATGCCCTTTGTAGCCCCGCAAAATCGCTGCATCCGCATCAGCTGCGCCCCAGAGTATGAAATCAACCTTCTGGACACAGCACTTGGCGAGGTTCTCGCGGAACTTTCTTAGAGCACGGCGCAGAACTCGCGCGCCATTCACGAAATTTTTTCCGTCTTGTGACACGAATCAGAGCTATCCTGCGTCTATGGAGAGCCTGTTATGTCGCGCCCTGTCCAACCTGTTGAAGATTTCACCACCACCTGCATGATCATGGGGTTTGTGAACCTGCTTTGGGTTTTTGTACTGGTGTTTCTGCTTTGGGGATTTCCCGCGGTGATCGTCTTGGCCGTGATTATGAACGCAGGCATCGACCGCCTGCGCTCCCATCTTAATAGCCAGGCTTAGACGTCTGCAATCACCCGCGCCGCCGCCTCAATGGCACCGGGACCGTGCGGAATGTCCAGAGCAATCAAGCCTGTCTGCACGGTTGCCAACAATCCCATAATCATCTGCGCATTTACATGCCCCATATGGCCAAAACGAAAAAAACCGTCACTGTGCGGATCATCCTCTGTGGCCATACCCAACCCAATGCCCAGCGTCACACCAGCCTGATCCTGACACCAACGCCGCAACCGTGTGCCATGCTCTTTGCCAATCCGCAAAGACGTCACCGCGCGGCTACGTTCCGCCGCCGCTGCAATGTTCAACTCCAAGGGGCCACCAACGCTCCACGCGTCACAAGCCGCCCAAATCGCTTTTGCCAAAACCTCATGGCGCTGCCAGACCTGTTCCAGACCTTCCTCAAGGATCATATCCAGCGCAACCCGCAGCCCATAAAGGTGATGCGTCGGCGCAGTGCCACAAAACAACTGATAGTACGCGTCGGGGTTGGCCCGAGGCACCCAATCCCAATAGCGGCTCACGCGGGGCATCTCGGCCCGTCGCGCAGCGGCCTTGTCATTGAAGAATACAAACGCCATGCCCGGCGGTACCATCAACCCTTTTTGGCTGGCCGCGATCATCACGTCGACACCCCAGGCATCCATTTCAAACCGGTCACAGCCAAGCGACGCAATGCAATCCACCATCAACAAAGCAGGGTGGCCGGTTGCATCAATTTCCGCGCGCAAAGCGGCGACGTCATTGCGCACCGAGGTGGAGGTATCCACATGCACAGCCAAAACTGCTTTGATACTGTGCGTTTTGTCCGCCGCCAGAGCCTCCGACACTTTTACAGGATCCAAAGGGGCACGGCGCCCAAAATCAAGCACCTGACATTCAGCACCCAATCCGGTCGCAACCTCGCGCCAGCCATGCCCAAAGGCCCCCGTAGCAGGCACCAAAACGCGGTCGCCTTCCGCAACCACATTGGCCAGCGAGGCTTCCCAAACGGCGTGTCCATTGCCGATATAGATGGCCACATCATGCTGAGTGCCGGCGATCTTTTTCAGATCCGGCAACAGCCCGTGTGTCATGTCAATCAACTCACCTTCATAGATGTTTGGCGCCGCGCGATGCATCGCCCGCAACACCGCGTCCGGCATCACCGATGGTCCCGGAATCGCCAGATAGGTTTGCCCCTGAGTGAGTTTCATGTTTGCCGCCTCCGTTGATCTTCTGGGCACCCTAGCTGGCTTTTGCGCAACGTCAATTGCCTGCCGCCCCCTGAAGCCCCCTGTTTTGGCTCTGGTTTTGCGGCTCCGTGACCTGTAAAGGTCAATTACAAATACAAGGTCGGAAAAGGCTGCAATCGTGACTGAAACAGACGTCCAACCCACCAAAGACAATGGCTATTTGCTGTCCTGGCTCTGGCGGAAGTATCTCCACCGTCACAAGTGGCTGCTGATTTTCTCATCCGTTCTTATGGCCATCGAAGGCTCCACGCTTGGCCTCATCGCCTGGATGATGGAACCGATGTTTGACACCGCCTTCTCAGCCGGCAGTGAAACCGCGCTCTGGGCCGTTGGTTTGGTTTTCGCGGGCATCTTTTTCACCCGCGGCGTCACCAGTATTGGCCATAAGGTCATGATGACCACCGCCGCCCAACGCACCTCTGCAGACCTGCGCATAGACCTGTTGGGCCGCATGATGCTGCAGGACAATGCCTTCCACCAAACCCACCCACCTGGGTACCTGATTCAGCGCACCCAATCCGATGTTGGCGCGATCAACGGCGTGTGGAGTTCATTTATCACCGGCGCAGGCCGCGACTTTATTTCGCTGATTGCCTTGTTGGGCGTGGCGCTCAGCGTAGATTGGCGTTGGACCATTGTCGCTTGCGTCGGCACGCCTCTGTTGATCCTCCCCTCTCTGGTGGCACAACGTTTCGTCCGCCGCCGCGCCCGCGAAGCCCGCGATCTTGGTGCAAAGATCGCCACGCAGCTAGACGAGACGTTTCACGGCATCATTCCAACCAAGCTTAACCTTCTGGAAAAATACCAAACAACCAAGTTTGGTTTCTTAACAAGGAAACTGGTGCGCGCAGAGGTGCGGGCAACGGCAGGCACATCCTCCATCGCGGCGATGGTGGATTTTACAGCCGGTCTCGGCTTTTTCTGTGTGCTGATTTACGGCGGTGGCGAGATTGTATCCGGTGAGAAATCCATTGGCCAATTCATGAGCTTCTTTACCTCTTTGGGCATGATGTTCGAGCCGCTGCGCCGCCTCGCTGGCCTCTCTGGCCGTTGGCAGGTAGCCGCCGCTGCAATCGAACGCCTCAAGGAACTCATTGAGGCCGAACCCACCATCAAGTCGCCCCCCAATTCTGTTGCAGCGCCGCAGGGCATCCCGGGCATCACGATGGACAAGGTCAACCTCTCTTATGGCGACGTCACGGTGCTCGATGGCGCCAGTTTTGTGGCTGAGCCCGGCAAAACAACCGCGATTGTAGGCGCATCTGGCGCAGGCAAATCAACGATATTTAACGTCCTCACCCGCTTGGTGGATCCACAAACCGGCACCACCCTCATCAACGATGTGAGCAATCTCGACATGAGTCTGCCCGACTTGCGCGGATTGTTTTCCGTGGTGTCACAAGAGGCCATGCTCTTTGATGACACGATCCGGGAAAACATCCTGCTGGATCAATCCAATGTCAGCGAAGACCGCTTGCAGGAGGTGCTCAAGGCCGCCCATGTCTCGGATTTCCTGCCCAAACTGGCGGATGGTCTGGACACCCAAGTCGGCCCGCGCGGCACCAATTTGTCTGGTGGTCAACGACAACGCGTCGTGATTGCCCGCGCCCTGTTGCGTGACACCCCGATCCTGCTGCTGGACGAAGCCACCTCCGCACTGGACACACGGTCTGAAACCGTTGTGCAAGCGGCATTGGACAAGCTGTCCACCGGGCGCACAACTTTGGTGATTGCCCACCGGCTCTCAACGGTGCGGGATGCCGACAAAATCCTGGTCATGGACAAAGGACAGGTTGTGGATGAAGGCACCCACGAAGAGCTGCTAGCGAAAGGCGGCATCTACGCGGACCTCTACGAGCTGCAATTCAAAACCAAAGGTGAGACTGCAGAAGCCCGGGCCTTGAAACCGGCTGAAGGCCTCAACGCCGCTCTTCCCCAACCCAAGCGGTCGCTGGTCGCCCGTCTGTTTGGTCGTCTGGCCGGACGCGAATAAGCCATTTACTGGCGCCGGTACGCCGCCGCCAGTTTATCCGGGGACACGCCGCACAGATATCGGGCTAACGTCCAAAGGTTGCGCCCACCTCGGCGCAACCAACCCTGGGCCTGGTACTTGCGCGGACTGGTGGTAACCTGCCCGGGAAGCCGCTGTAACCGCGCGCGGCCAAGCGCCTGCGCCATCGCCACGTCCTCCATCAACGGAATATTGGGGAAACCACCCAGATCCTCATAGAGACCTCGTGAAATCAAAAGCGCCTGATCGCCATACGGCAATCCAAAAAACCGACTTCGCAGGTTGGCCCAGCCCGCCACAAACATGCCAGCAAGCTGGCCTTTGTCAAACGACAAGCCAAAGTATCCGGCACGTTCGTTCTGCGCCAAATGTGCCTCAACTGATGCATTCCAACCTTCCGGCAAAACCGTATCGGCATGCACAAACAGCAGCCACTCACCCTGCGCTTTCGCAGCCCCTGCCCGCATCTGCCCACCACGAGACGGCGCACAAGGCACAACCTCAGCCCCAGCCTCCTCGGCAATCTGCAACGTGGCATCCTCGGAACCACCATCGGCGACGATCAACTCCCGGATCACGCCCGCCGAGACACCTTCGAACAACGCGCCTAAACAGGTCGGCAACCCGGCCTCTTCATTCAGTGTCGGGATGATGACACTCACGGGTGCACGCATTTCTTACTCCAGCCCTGTTGCACGGCGACATTGCTTCTATATGACAGAGAAGCGCAAGAACAGGAGCAGCGACATGTCCACCTCAGATCGCAGCATTTTTCGCCTCACCGGCGATGACACAGAGAGCTTTTTGCAAGGTCTCATCACCAATGACATGACCCATCTTACCGATGGGTTGCTCTACGCGGCCATCCTGACACCGCAAGGCAAATATCTCGCCGACTTCTTTCTGAAGCGCGATGACGATGCGGTCCTATTGGATGCTGACGCCGAACAGGCCCCCGCCCTTCTGCAACGCTTGACCATGTATAAACTGCGCGCCGACGTCACCATCGAGAAGACCAACCTACAGGTGCACCGTGGTCTTGGTGATGCGCCGGAGGACGGTGCCCCTGATCCACGCACGCCAAATCTTGGCTGGCGGGCTTATCGCGGCTCTACACAAATAGACGACTCTGTTGACTGGACCGCGCTCTACGTCACAAACCAAGTGCCCAACGCGGGTTTGGAACTGGACCAAAACAGCTTCATTCTCGAAATGGGTTTTGAGCGCCTCAACGGCGTTGATTTCAAAAAAGGCTGTTACGTCGGTCAAGAAGTCACCGCCCGCATGAAGCACAAGACCGAGTTGCGCAAAGGCCTTGCCCTTGTTGGTATCGACGGTGACGCGGCTTTTGGCACGCCAATTCAGGCTAACGACAAAGCCGTCGGCACCTTGCTCAGCCGCGCTGGCGACAAAGCTCTGGCATACCTACGCTATGACCGCGCAAGCGCAGACATGACCGCCGGCGACGCCAAAATCAGCTACCCAACCTGATCAGCCAAGAGCTTTGCGATAGCGCAGCCCCAGTACCTCCGCGCCCTGCCCACGCATGAGGTTTTGGGAATGGGTGTTGAAGCCATGCACCATCGACTTCCATTCATGGAAGTCGTTCTCGTGCATCCACGCCTCCAGAGCGGCGATCAACGCCTTGCCAATTTCCTGCCCTCGGCAAACCTCATCGACACATATTTGATCCAGTTCCACATGACGGGCCGGATGCAGAAACGGCGACGCCCCCCGCACCACAGGCACTGCCAGCAAGAATCCGGTCACCGCACCATCAGGCGTCTCGGCAACAAACACCTGCGCGCCTTCTTCCAGCCTCTGCGTGAAAAACCCCATCACCTCCTCCGGCGAGGCATCACCGCGGTATTGCTCTGGATGCGCCTGTTCATGTAACGCGTTCACCTGCGCTGACAGCGGCAACAGCTTCTCAACCTCGTCCGCTCTCAAAAATCTGATCATAAAAAAAACCTCCAGTGGTTTCACCGGAGGTTTTTCAATCTGGCCCCCGGCAGGTTGCGCGGGGATATATGTCCGGACGCAACTTATGCGCGTTCGGAATATTCCATGGTCTCGGTGTTCACGACGATGCTCTCATCCTGGCCCACAAACGGTGGCACCATGACTTTTACACCATTGTCCAGGATCGCCGGCTTGAACGAGTTGGCCGCTGTTTGGCCTTTCACCACCGGCTCTGTCTCAACAACTTTGCAGATCACTTTCTGTGGCAACTTGGCGTTCAGCGCTTCAGATTCGTGAAATTCTGCCACGATGGTCATTCCATCCTGCAAGAAAGGACGGCGGTCGCCCAGCAATTCCGCAGAGATTTGGTTCTGCTCATAGGTCTCGGTGTCCATGAAGATCAACATACCATCGTCCTCATAGAGGAACTGCTGGTCTTTCTGCTCCAGGCGCACACGCTCAACTTTGTCCGCGGAGCGGAAGCGTTCGTTGAGCTTGGACCCATTGCGCAGATTTTTCATTTCGACCTGCGCAAATGCGCCGCCTTTACCGGGCTTTACGTGGTCCACTTTCACCGCGGCCCAAAGACCACCATTGTGCTCCAGCACGTTTCCGGGGCGAATTTCGTTACCGTTGATCTTGGGCATATTAAGAAAACCTAAGCAAAAAAGGTTGATCGGAGAGTTTAGCCTCCTATATCTGCCCAGTCGGCAGCTGGCAAGACAGCCTGTCGCGGGAAAAATCCACAGAATGCTATGCAAATTCCGCATAGAAGCTATGCATCTGCGGACTATCCGAATCGGCTTGGATACGTCATAAGGAGCGCCACGCCGGAAATACAAGAGCAATAACACAAGGACGACTCGATGACCGATTTCGTTGATGCAGCGGCATACAACAATGAACAAGGCAACCGTGCCCGCAAGTTGTTCGCAGCTGTGGTGCTCGCGGCCTTGGATGATGCCATTGCAGATGACAAGAAATACGGCAACGGTCCGGAACAGATCGCCCGTTGGGCGCGGTCCCGTGACGGTCGCGAAGTGCTGTCCTGCGCAGGGATTGACCCCAATGAACGTGTGGTCGAAGGCCTGATGGAATTTGTTGGCAAAGGTGTCCGTACCTCTGTTGCGCTGTCGCGCGAAGAGAGCGAGCGCCGCAATGCCGCTGCGCAGGCCGAAGCCGCCTAAGTCTAGTCTGCAAGTTGCCTAACAAAAAGCGCGCCCAATTGGGCGCGTTTTTTGTTGTCTTAAACTCTGTTTGAGCGCGGCCGCGTTAACCTATCCGAGGTCATGCGCTGCCAATGCGCGGTGAATTTCGCGCCTTACCAGCTTGCGCACATTGCGGGTGATCCGCTCCCCCAACGCGCCCTGCAGCTCCTGGCGCACAATGTCGGCCACCATTTCACGCAGCATTGCTTCGTCAATTTCCGCCGCGTCTTCCATGGCATCAGACAGCGCCTCCGCATCGACGACTTCACCGGCGTTTGCTATCTCATCTGGCATAATTGTGCGTAACTCATCCATCACCGCATCTGCCATATCGGGCGTCGCATCCACATCGGCCTCATAGGTGACCTCATCGGTGGCGGTTGCATCCCGAAACTGATGGATCCGAGCTTCCAACACCTGCTTGAAATCAAACGGCTGCTCTTCATCCATCGCCTCTTCCGGCGCGGAAACGCTCACCGCTTCAAAAGCCAAAGGCGCCTCATCTTCAGACGCAGTCGCGTCATCCTCAGAGGCCACCTCCACCATCACATCATCCTGCGCGGCTTCAATAACGTCTGGCGTATCCCCTTTAGCTTCAAAAGAAACTTCGTCTTGATCCACTTCAGAAACATCCATGGCTTCAGGCTCAACCTGCTCCTCGGAAATCTCGACAGTGTCAATCGGATCATTCTCGACACCGTCCAAAGCACCGGTCTCGTCGCTGGCTTCCGGCAACTCCAACGCGCCTTCATCAGCCTCAGCTTCAGGCGCATCCCCAACCCGCAGCGCAGGAGTCAGCACCAAGGCCAACGGCGCCTCCGACACAGGAGATTCTTCTTCCTCAATTGCGTTGTGAGCCGAAGACGTATCAAAGGCGACCGGACGTGCCGGTGCCTCGTCTTTTTCCGCATCCGGCAATGGCCGATTCTCCGACACAAGCCGCCGAATGGACGTCAAAACATCTTCGATTTCCGTGTTGGTCACTGGATCGGACATAGAAATTCACCACTCTTACCTCAACAAGAGTGTAGCCTCTGCCGCTAAGCCACACAACAGATAGGAAAAATGTTATTCTTTCCCAATTGCTTTAAGCACACGGTCTAATTTTTTACCTTGTTCGGACCGCAGCGCCGGGGCGTTTTTCACCATGTTAAAATAGGCTTCCGGATCGTACCGCTCCACCCGCAGGTTGAGGTGATCCACCGTCAACAACCCCATGGACGAAAGAACAGCGTAAGCCGCCACAATCTGCACCGCCTGCGCATCAATGCGATCGGCTTCCGCGTCCAGCAAATCTTGCTCAGCGGTCAGAACATCCAATGTGGTCCGCGCGCCCAATTTGGCTTCTTCACGCACACCCTCAAAGGCAATCCGCGATGCCTCCACTTGCCGCGCGCTGGCTTGAATTTGTGCACCGGCCGCTATCAAACGCGCCCAGGCTGTACCGGCGTTCTGGCGAATGTTGTGGCGCACCACATGCAAGTTCGCGCGTTCCGCATCCCGACGTGCCATCGACTGACGCAGCAGCGCTGACAGGCGGCCACCTTGGTAGATTGGCCCGCCCAGCTCGACACCCACACGGGCGGAGTCAGAGAAGGCCGAGGAATCAAAATCGCGCCGCGCACCGATGTTGGTCTTCAGGGTCACCGTTGGCCCCATCGCCGCCCGCGCCCGCTCCACATTGATTTCAGACGCCGAAATCTGGTACTGCGCCTGCAACATCTGCGGGTGTGACCGTACTGCGACGGTTTTCGCCTGATCCAGCGAGCCGGCCGCTTTTGGCAGGCTGCGTGGCGTCACAAGATTGCCCGGACGTTCGCCAACGGCCGCTGCATAAAATTCTTTACTGGCGTCCAAATCGCCACGTGCCGCAGCCAATTGCGCCCGGGCACCAGCCAGTCGGGCTTCGGCCAGAGCCACGTCGGTCCGGGTCACTTCGCCCACTTCAAACCGATCCTGTGCCGCCTGCAATTCTCGCTCAAGCAGACGCAGGTTGTTTTGACGCAGCTTGACCAGCTCATCGTCGGCCACAACATCCATAAACGCCTGCACGGCGTTAAACAGCACTGATTGCTCCACAGACACCAGCGCCTGGCGGGTTGCCAAAACGGATTCCTTTGCAGCCTCAACCGCCAGCTTGGAGTTGCCGTTGTCAAACAGCAGGAGATCCGCCGAAACACCAATATTGGCATAAGGCGTCCAACCAACGGAGGAGGTTACCGACCCCGCACCGTTCCGGCCATAGTCGTAGTTGACGTTGCCAAACCAGTTGATGATCGGGCGCAATAAGGCTTGCGTGATCGCAACATCTTCGTCAGCAGCGCGCAACAGCGCCCGATTTTGTTCGAGCAAACCGCTGTGCTCATACGCGGTTGCCAAAGCGTCTGAGAGCGTCTGGCCTTGCGCCGCGCTCATAGACACCACTGAAACGGTCAATGCCAGCGCACCGCGCCGGACTGCATTTTGTACCTTCTGGAACATGGCTGCTGCCTCCTGCGTATCGTGGCCTGCTTGTTGTCGGCCTTATAATTGAAATGCACGGTCTTTTTCAAAACCAGGCATCACGGGCGCCCCTGCGTTAAAAGCAAAGGTCCAGTTGATGTCACCATCAAGTTTATAGCCGATGCGCACAACCCCCAAAGCGCCTTCCACAAACAGAGCAGCAATTCGGCCACCCTCTTTGAGTTGCGCCAAAAGCCCGTCTGGCAGCGTCTCAACGCCCCCCTGCAACAGGATCACATCATATGGACCATGTTCAGCAGCGCCAGCCACCAACGCGCCCTGATGCACCACGGCATTGTCCGCGCCCTGTTCGGTCAGGGCGGCTTGCGCCTCAGAAGCTCTTGCTTCGTCATCTTCCACCGCAATCACAGCTTCCGCCATGCGCGCAATGACGGCTGAGGAATAGCCAAGGCCGGCGCCAACATCGAGCACCAGCTCATCATTTTGAATATCCAGCGCATCCAGCATCTTGGCCAGAGTGCGCGCATCCAGAACCACGCGCCCCTTTTCCAGCGAGACACAGGTGTCCACATACGCCGCGTCGCGTTGGCTGTTGGGCACAAAGGCCTCGCGCGGCACGTTCAACATCGCCTCAATGACAGTAAACTTGGTCACGTCTGACGGGCGGATCTGCGTGTCAACCATAGTGGTGCGGAGGGTGGCATAGTCGGTCATCGATTTCTCATGTGCTCAGACTCGTGTTGCGTTCTCTTGCCACAACCGCGCGTTCTCAGCAACGGTAAGCGCTTGTCTTTTCCCCAAATGTGACAACTCTGCGCGCCTTATCAAGCCCCTGCCCCGCAGAAGCTACATGCCAGCCGATACGTAACCGATGCGCAGCTTCACAAAATGTCGTCAAAAAGGGGCTTGCACCTTCCCAAGATTCATACCATTTATGCGCCCACTCTGGAGCATCGCTTCAGAGCACCACGGATGGCGAGTTGGCGGAGTGGTGACGCAGCGGATTGCAAATCCGTGTACACCGGTTCGATTCCGGTACTCGCCTCCAAATCTTTTCAATAACTTATGGCTGATTTCGCTCCTTCGAAGAGCGTAGTTTACAGGTTAGTTTACACACCAGTCCGCAAATCTTCATGTGCGTGACAACCTCTTTCAGTTGGCATACCGTCTCGCTATGGATGGAGAAGAATGGTCAGACAAAGAAAACAACGCCATTGTGGCAGACTATTTTTCCATGCTTTCCGATGAGTTGGCGGGCAATAGATACAACAAGGCGGCGCACAATCGGACTTTGCAGGCATTAATTGGTCGATCCAAAGGATCAATTGAATTTAAGCACCAAAACATCTCCGCAGTGCTCAAGGGCCTGGGTGAAGCCTGGATCACTGGGTATAAACCCGCCTTCAACTTTCAAATGTCCCTGGTAGACGCCGTCGCTCGCCATCTAAATCAGAGCGGAGGATGGATTGCCGCAAAACCTACCCCTCCTATAGGAGCATCAGACTCCTCTGATGCCATCTGGGTAGGCACACCACCAACAATGCAAAACACGCCTCCTCCAAATGAATTGCAGCAAATGCAGGCCATGGCTCGAAAATTTGATGTGGCTGGACGGGATGAGAGAAACAGATCGCTTGGCAAAGCTGGTGAAGAACGCGTTCTGCGCCATGAACGAGCCATTCTTTCCGGCGCTGGCAGGCACGACCTCGCCAAAAAGGTGCGCTGGGTCAGCCACGAAGATGGCGATGGCGCAGGATATGATATCCTGAGTTTTACGCCGCAAGGAAACAATCGTCTGATCGAGGTTAAAACGACCAACGGCTGGGAACGGACCCCATTTCACATCTCCAGGAATGAACTGGCGGTCGCCGAAGCTAATCGAGACGGCTGGACCCTATTTAGGCTTTGGAATTTCTCGCGGAAACCACGAGCCTTTGAACTGAGACCTCCCCTGAATGCTCATGTCGACCTGACCGCCACAAGCTTCCAAGCGAGCTTTCATTAAATGGGCGCAATATCAGCCAGCGATCCCAGACGCCTTTCTTGCTGCCGCAAGCTTTAAGAGAACCTCGTCAGATTTTTCTGGCACCAACGCCACATACTTTTCGATGATGTTGGACGCATGTCTAAGCCCCCACCCCATGGTGACAGCAATTTCTTCCAGTGAGCATCCTGCACGCAAAAGCTCTGTGGCAGCCGTTCCACGCATATCGTAAAGGTGAAGTTCGTCCCGAATAGAGAACTTGCTCGGGTCGCCTTTCGCCTGCTCATTTACGCGGCTTCGAAGGTCACGCACTATGTTGGATGCTCGCTCCGGCTGCAATCTGTGGCCTTCCAAAGAAACGACGAGATACTCTTGGCGGCTGGGCGTTGTATCAATTAGTTCTGCCAGCGCAGGGGTCACAGGTATTGCTACTGGGTTGCCCGTCTTAGTCCTTTTGAAAAACAGGCGACGGCCCTTAGGTGTCTTTTGAACGTGTTCGCGCTTCAAAAGACCAATATCCTGTGGGGTGAGCCCGCCCTCGGAGGCGGCAATAACAATTCGCGCTTCGCGGTCGTTGGCGACGCTCTTTAGGGCATGAATTTCTTCTGGCAACCAAACCAAATGTGCTCGCTTGGATTTGTAGAGGCGCGCGATATCCACGTGAAAATGCGTTGTGATCGACGCATCTTCTGATTTAGCCCAGTTAAGCAATCTCGTTACGACACTGGTGGCGTAGTCGTATTGGCGTGGCGAATGCGACCATTGATCTTTCCAACCGCGGATCTCGGACAAGGACTCTTTTTCTTCAAAGAGTTTGATCGGGTCAGGTCCAAACTCCTCATCAAATGAGTTCAAAAACTTAATGTAATCTTTCTTGGTTCGTGGAGCGAGGTTCTGGAAGTGGATCGAGTTCTTGTAGCGCCGGATAACCGAAGATGTGCCCCCCCTGCCTTCCGGCGCACCAGATCCCTTTGTTTGGCATGCCTTCGATTTTGAAATATAGGCGTCGAGATACTCAGGCGAGCCGACTTTGATCCCGGAAGCACTGTTCCAGAACTGGGGGCCGCCTCGGAAAACATAGTGATATGTCCGAACTTCTCCGTTTGCGAGTTTCTTCTTTGGACGGTGAATTCCAACCAATTTAACGTGCGGCACGACGAGCTCTCCTTTGCTCTACCAGGCTCTGCGGTTCATCGGAGGGCACAATGTTGTTAACTTGTGGTTCCTGAAGGCCCTGCATTTGATCTAATCGAAGGCGGACCAGCTTTGGATCAAAATGGGATCGGCGACCTGGCACTGGTGTGATCCCATACTCGTTGCACCATTTCCGAAATCCCTCGCACACGCCCGAGTAACCGACCGCGATCGCAAGTTCGCGGCTTGATACGAAGCTAATTGATGCCAAAATCTGCTCGTTTCCTTGGTGAAGTGCTGAACTCATTGCCGACCTCTTTGTCGTTCCGTTTTTCTTTCTAAGAAGAACGTGAGTCCAAAAAAAATCTCGCCATGAGATTTTTTTGACTTTTTTATAGAGCGCTGATTTGGTTGAATTAATTTCGATTCAAACCAGCGCTCCGAGTGGCAATTAGTTTGTGACGGTGCCGAGTTTTTCTTTCACTCGGTCCCATTCCTGCCAGTCAAAAATCAACGCCCAGCAGGCGCGCCACTGCGCCGCGAGTTGGATGAGTTGCCGTTGTTCAAGATCATCAAAATCTGCGACCTCAACGTGTCCGGCCAATGCGCGCTCGCCGAGCTTGTTTTCGAACTGGTTGAGCGCCTTAATGATTGCCGCTCCCATTTCGATAAATCGATCCTCAGTGTTCGGCTGAAGCTCAAATTCTTCCTCCGAATTCGTCGCAAGGGTTTCCAGCATCTCCCGCGTTTTTTGGGAGATCTCCAAGTCAGCGACGCGCCACAAAATCCCGAGAGCTGCACAAGCGCCCTCGGCCGTCTCCTGGCACGAGGCAATTTTGTTGGTGAGAAACTTCTCAAGATTGGCGGCGCATGTGACGCACAGCAAAAGTTCCGGGTTCTTGTCCTCAGACTGCATAGGGCACCTCCTGAGCTTCCATTTCCATGCCAGAGGCCTGAGCCACAGCCGTCATACGGTCGGCGAGTTGATCCGCCAGCAGACAGATTTCTTCAATGTATGGCTCGGCTGGATCGATAACGGCGAAGTAGGCGGACTCTGGGCGGTCAAAATCATGCACGTATTCCAAGGTTAGGAGTTCGTGCAGACGAACCAGTCCGATTTGGTCGCGGCGGGTCAGCTCTGGTTTGGAGCAGATGTCAGCGATCAGGCTCTTGGTCGCACTGAGGGCTGGTCGGCCTCCAAGCAACAGAGATGCATTTTGCAGCCCCTCAAAATTGTCCCACAAGAAGGTCTGCAGATCAGCGTGTGAACTATTGATAATGTCGAACATATTGTTCTCCCATTGCAGATGCCTGGCGCACCGCGCGCCGGCTCAAGAGACCGTCTGGTCAGCTGGTCGAGGTCACGTGGTTCACGCACGCGCCTGCCGTCTTGCTTGCATATGATTTCCTTTGTGGATCAGGCTTTTGTCTGTCTGGCGCCCTCGCATAGAGGGGTGCCAGACAGACAAAGCGCGATATTCCTACCCTCCCCAAAATTGGGATCAGTGCCCTGATCCCCGTGGTGCCCCTGTAGTCGAAGACACACCTGTCTCACGCTTTTTGAGTGCCTTGGGAGTTTGTTCTGCTTCTTTCGCCGATAGTAGGTTGCGCGGCTAATCCCCAACGCTTCCCATGGCTTCTCCTGGCTTGAGGAGTTCGCGGCCAGATAGTCTTCGCGCGCAACAACGCCTTTGGAACGACGATTGGCTGTTCGTTGCTTGCTTCTGCCGGCGGTCCTCAATTTCTCTGACATAACCTGCTTGAGACCAAGGTCACGCGCCAGATCGTCAGAAACTCCCAGCATCGCTGCGATTGTGCTGCCTCTGAAGTAATACCGCTTGTCCGGATGCAGTGTCTTGGCTTGCGCCTGCGTTTGTATAGCTGCGACCTCTTGATGCGGTAGATCTGGCGTTGCCTGGCGCGCAGTCTCTGCAATCTGTCCTTCGATATCGACCACGTCATGCAAATGGGTCAGGCAGGTCGCATAGAGGTGTAGCCAGGTGTTGCGCATGCCTTCAGGGATACGGTCACCGAAGTGACCTCTAATCGCTTCCAGATCGCTCAGGATCAGGGCAAACCGCGCCGCAGGCGATAGTCCGACAGGCATTTCTCTCCCATTTGGATTGGAGGTTTGATTGCCTGTCTTCCCCAGTCTTCGGCAATTGAATTCCTCTCGCGTAGGTCGGCCAACAGATCGGAATATCGCATCGCTTAGCGCATCGAAGCAAAAGCGTTCAGAAGAGCCCAACAGTGCCGCGACTTCCGTATTTGACTTTTCATTGAGGGAACCTGGCAAGCGGAAGACCCGCGCTTCATCCGAACAGCATTTGTCTGCTCCAAAGGGGGCGCAGAGCCTGAGTAGAGCCTGCATCGCAGCCTTCCATCTGGAACGGCCCCCGGGAGGGAGGCTGTCGATCAACCAAATTGCAGAAAGACCACGCCCGCTGTTCAGAAACAGGTTGGGTGCAGGAACCGATTTGCGGGAGAGATGGCTCAGGAAAGCCGCGCGCACCTCTGAACAGTTCATCCGCCTCAGTTTTTCAATGTTATAGAAGTCGAGATCCACATAGAGCGCGTTCAAAGCAGCGACTTTGTTGTTTCCTCTGCTGCCATGGAAGCGGTTCAAGGACAGGTAGCTCGTTGCGTCTTGATAGACCGGCAGCATCGCAACCAGATGATCTAATTCAACGGTCTTACCTGATGTGTTGCCGTCGTGGCTTTTGACCAGTATTGACGGCAATCCGAAGCCATCTTGCGGATGCAAAAGGGAACAATAGGCTTCCGGTCGAAGGTGTGCGAATGCGTGTGTTTTGGCGGGGTGAGATTGGCTTGAATTTTCCATAGTCGGGAACTGAGTCCCGAGCGGAAATCACAAAGAAATTGGGCCAAATCGATGTTGCAGAGGCTGGCTCAGAGCCGTCGATCGTCTTCCAGCAATACCAAGCTGATCGAACGTTTGTTTGTGCTGCTGACTTACAAACAAACATACTTACTTACATACCTACAAACTTACTTACTGACCTACTTACATACGACACGCGGTTTCTTCGGACGACTTTGGCCAATTAGCTACTTCACGCTGTTTTTGATGGCTTATTCGTGGAGGTCATCGCGGTTTGATTGTGGCAAAGATTTTTGCTTCAAACCGCTTTGTTTGATCCGCAACGACAGCACGTCCTTCTTATAACTGGTTAGAAGGACGCCATCATGAGACCTCGTATTCACACAGAAGCAGAAATCATCGCAGCAGGCATGGAGCTGGGCGGCGATGATCCGTTCGCAGTATCTGCGAGCCAAATCCATAAGAAGCTTGAATGCCGCGGACGTTTGTCCATCGTGGCTAAAGTCTGGGACGCTCACCTGGAAGAGCTTGAGCACGCAGAAGCTGAAGAACAGCCAAACCTTTCGACAAAACTTGAAGAGCATATGTTGCAGGTGTTGGAGAGCACACGGGAAGGCATCAAGGGACTCTTGTTGGCGCAGCTGCAAACGCATTCAAACGAGATGCAATTGCAGTGTTCGGCTCAAAACCTTGTTCAAGAGCAACAAATGGCAGAGCTGGAAAAGCGCGATCGCGCAAAACAGGAGCAAGTCGAATATCTTGACGACCTGTGTGAAAAGCAAGCGGATCGGGTCGCAGAGTTGGAGAAGCAAGTGGAACAGCTTTCTGCGGAGATCCACGAACTGAAATCGTCTTCAGATTTGGAAATGACTGGTCGAAGTGCTTTGATGAACTGATAGATCCGACGCGATCGTCGGGCAAAGCAATCGGTTTGCATGGGGCAGGTGCATTTGCAGCTGCCCTTTCATTTTGGAGAAGGAGAGGCTCCAAAATCCCCGCCGGAGGTGCGCCAGAGGTCTCGCGGAGCGGCCTCCGGCAGGATCCCCCGACAGGGCGAACAGGCCATCGGCCGTGGAAAACTCTTGTGGAGGACGGCGCGACGCGCACCCGGACGCCAGAGTTTTCCATAGTGAGCCATCGAAAATTCTCGTGTCGAGATTTTGGATGACGGACTGCTCAAGCCACTCTCTAAAGATGGGGGCGCTCCGGCGATCTCGCACAAATTCCTTTTCATTTTCCATAAGGGAAAACTGGTGCGCACAGATTGCGCGGGCCGGGTCAAAAATTTTGAGTCGGTTTATCAGCCAAATTTTGCATAAGCAAAAATTTCCAAAGCAAGGCCCGTGATCGGGCCGGACTTCCTCCTTGTCATCGAGGAGGGAACCATGTCGGACGCGAAGAACCCGGTCACAGTCTTGGACATAAAACGAGCGACGCGCTCAGATCTCATTGCACTGTGGAAACACTGCACTCGAACGGGCGGGAAACTTGATCATGTGTTCCCTGATCAGACCAAAGCGAATGAATGGCTCATTGGAGGCGATGTCCCGTTTCCGAAAGCAGTCTCAACATACATTCATGCGCTCGGTGCGGGTTGCGATGCGCGCAATGTGAAGCCGGCAACTTGCCTTGTGATTGGTGCAAGTCCGGAGTTCTTTCGGCCAAGCTTTAACAGAGAAGATCCTGCGGGATTTGGGAAGTATGATCCCGATCGTTTGGAGGCTTGGAGACAAGCGACAAAAAAATGGCTGAAGGATACATTTGGCTCTGATTGCGTCGCCGCGCATCTTCACGCAGATGAGCGCACGATACATGCGCATGCTTTGATCGTTCCAACGGTAAAGAAGGCGCCAACACTGCCGAAGAACCGGCGCAGAGCCGAGACCGAAGAGGCTTATCAGCGACGAGTGACGAAGGCCCGGAAAAGAAAGCATGAGGAAGACGACGCGGCGTATCAAAAGCGTTTAAAGCGGATCAAGCCGAAGCGCGAAGCCGAGACTGAGGACGCGTTCCGAGCACGAGTGGCAGCGGCACGCAAGAAGTCGGAAAAACGGATTGTCAGCCATCACAAGCACCACCTGTTTGGGGATGGGCGAGGGTCATACGAAAAGGTCGTGGACAGCTATGCGGCGGCCGTGGAGCATTTGGGTATTGCGCGAGCGGAGCGAGGGGCCAAGGCGTCTCCCACGACCAAGGCGCAATGGGCGCGCGAACTTCTGGAAGATGCAAAGAAAGCCGATCTCAAGTGTCGGTCTATCGAAGCACAGGCGGTCAAAGAGCAGGAAAGTTTTGAATTTGGCACGCAGGCCGTTCTCGACGAAAAGCTTGTTTATCAGGAGGCAGATAAAACCAAAGAAAGACCGGACGGATTGGTATTTGGGTCCAACGCTCCACAGAGCCAAAAGGAGCGCTCAGAGATCAGAACGAAAGTCCAACCAGCCCGAGATCGCATCGTTGCGTTTGCGAAATTTGTGAAGCACATGGCGGTCAAACGGATCGGAGCCGTCGAGCAAGTGGCCATTGATGCGGTCAAGGCAGCCTCAGAGGCTCTGGCGACCGCGTCCAAGCTGATCAAGGTGAACCAAGAGCGTGCCAGGCAGCTCGACAATCTTGAAGCCTTTCAGCAGGCTGAGATCAATGAAGGGGAGTTGAATGATGCGGCGAGGAAGCTTTTGGCTGCGACAACTCCGGCACCCCAGAGGCCGCTACTGACGGCTATCGTTGAGGAAGTTCGAGTAGCTTCTCGGAATTGATCGGGTGTAAAGGATTTAGGAAATTTTGGGTAGGTTTGTGAACGAGTTGAAGAGGATGTGGCCTTTTTAGGCACGCGACGTTGAGATCTCCGCCAAATGTGGTGGGTTGCAAACGGCACTGATGGAAATCGTCGTTTCTTTTGGTCGGAAAGCTTATCCTTCGTCGAGCAACCAAAGATGCGCCTCATAGAATTTTGCGGCGCAAAGTCCCAAAAACAAACTGAGAAACAAAACTCCAAAGCCCAGAGGCAGGCTCATTTCAAAGATCTTGGGCGTCGCACACCCCAACAAAGAAGCCGTCGCCGCCAACGAAATGAAAACCGTTGGACATCGGTGCAAACCAACTTGCTCTGCCAATCTTCTGAAAAGCATTCTGATCCCAGTCCTTCGCAATGTTCCACTCCCAGAAACTTACTGTGAACGCCTGATCGTCCTATCAAGCCAGACGTGTTACTCACTCCGACTTTGACTCACAGTGGTTTCTGTTGCGTTAATCGCAGATCAAAGTGTCAACATTCGGGCTAATAGGTGTCTCACTTACAGTAGGTCCTGCCAAAGAGGATTGCTTTTGACAACTTTCAGGCGAAAATTGGAGCTAAATGCCATAGACCTTCCCGAAGCGGTATTTTACAAGTTAACGGGGGGCACTTTGGGCGAACGAATTTAACTAATGGGTGCGACATTGTTTAAAGCAATTGCGGATGTGTTTCGATCTGACGAATTCATCCAATCGTCAGCCGTCTTTCCAGAGATTGATAAAGACAGACTTCTTAAAGACTTAAATGTTGAAGAAGAAGGCACAAAACGAGGAAAGAACAATCAACCTGAAAAGACTTCTCAGTCACTGGACCACATTGAAATCAAACTGGTCGCAAGAGTGGATGACCTTAGGCGACGCGGGCTTGAGAACTTTGAAACAAACAGGCGGGTATACGCGGAGCGCCTCAACCGCGCCGTATCCGCCAAAAGCCTCGTAGAAACCGAGGCAAACGATTCCAAAGCAAAGTTCAACGAAGAAGTTACCAAGTGGAAATCTCGTATGGTGACTGCGCGCGAAGCAGTTCAAGAGTCCTTCGCTTGGCGAAAAGAATTCAGACGAGAAAACGGCCTGGTCAGACCGGCGCAAGAAACGGGCAGCCTCTATGCCCTATTCGCCATTGGCTTCATGATGGTTCTCGCCGAGTCCGTTTTCAACATGTATTTGTTTGCTCAAAAAAATACTTTGGGATTTCTGGGAGGTGCTTTCGCTGCTTTTCTTGTCTCTCTTGTGAATGTTTCTGTGTGCACCCTCCTTGGAATTTTCGCTCGTTATCTGAACTGCCGCGGGTTCAGAAACATAGTCAAAAAATTGTTTGGCCTGATCTCCGTATTGCTGTGGATTGCCTTCGCTCTTGTATACAATTTCGGTGTCGCGCACTTTCGTGATGCCGTTGAAAACATAGGTGATTGGCGCCAAGCTGGTATCGTCGCCATCGAGACCATCCAAAGTCATCCGATCCTTCTGCACACGATGGAATCCTACATTCTCCTTCTCTTGGGAATGATTATTTCGGTCATATCTTTTCTGAAGGGCTGTTATTTTTCTGATCCCTACCCCGGATATGCACGCGTTAACGACGACGTCGTCAATGCGCGAAACGACTACATCGACGATTTGGAGGACTCGATCGAAGATCTTGCAGAGCATCGTGATAATGCAGTGAACGGGCTTCGCGCGGCCAATGACGAAGTTCATCGCAACATCAATGACTCAATAGACGCTCTTTATGGGCAAAGAGCGCTTCACTCTAACCTCACGCCTTTCCTGGAACAGTGCAACATTGCGGCAAATTTTCTGCTCGCCACCTATCGAGATGCAAACAAAGCGGCTCGTGAGGAAGATGCTCCGGAATATTTCAACAAGGAATATAGCTTTGAGCCATTTGAAGTTCCTGATGAGGATCTCGAAAGGCGTGCAAATGCGGAACAGCAGACTAAGGAGGTAGCTGGTCTCGTGGACACATCCATTTCTGAAATTTTCCAAGTCTTCAAAAAAGCTGTGAATTCCCACTACGAGATTGACGAACTTGAAGGCACCTACATTGAGAAGCGTAAATCTCCGGGAGGGGGTGAGTGATGGCTCGTAGAAGAAGTCGCTCTCGGCGATCACGCCGCCGATCCAGGGGAACATCCAACTTCGTGTGGATACTCATAATCATTGCCTGTGTCGCTGTTGTATCTGCCGCCTCTTATGTTGCTATACAGGTAACTAAGTCCTCCAAAATCAATGACGCAACGCTGTGTAGGCAAACTGGGGCCATCAACACAACGGCCATCTTGCTGGACTTAACTGACCCCCTGAATGCAACGCAGCAAGCACGTCTCAAAACGATCCTCGCTGATGAGTTGCACAATACCCAGAGGGACACGATGATTACCTTGGGTGTCGTCAGCGAGGACGAGAGCCGCTGGGGAGCACGCTTCGCAAAATGCAAACCGGCAACCGGTGAGTATGCAAACAGTCTCTATGAAAATCCGGGTCTTATCGCTGAGCGATACCAGGAAGAATTCCTAAACCCGGTCAATGAAACGCTGGCGGCAATGTTAACTGGTGAGAAAGAAAACCAATCGCCCATCATGGAGGCGATGCAGTCTCTTATTGCTGAAACCCCTGAATTTACGCGCGTATCAGGTAGCAAGAAACTCATTGTCGTGTCCGACATGCTCCAGCACAGCGACACCTTGAGTTTTTATCGAAGACAAGGTTGGGATTTCTTTTCTGAAAATGTCGGAAGTCACAGACTTGCCGGTAATCTCTCTGCTGTCGATATTGAGATTTACCTCATTCCGAGATCTGGCCCCAAGATTCCTAAGAGACAGTTCGCCGAGGATTTCTGGGTCCGCTATTTTGATCGACAAGGCGCTCGCCCGCCAACCTCGCGCTCTTTGGGAGATCTCTGATGGCGAAAAGTAGATCCCGTATGCACGGCGTTGCTCCAAGAGAAGCCGGCGATCGCGTCGCATTTGTGATGGCTTTCTTTCTTGGTGTTTTTGGAGGAATCGCCCTTAAAGTTCTCGGCGTCCACCCTCTTTTCACCGCTCTTTATGCAGCAATTATTCTCTTTGGTTACGCTGTGGCAACTTGGGCCAATGGCCGCTTTCACATCGACCCAGAATCTATAGGCGATAACTGCTACTACTTAGGCTTTCTATTCACGTTGGCAAGCCTTTCGTTCACTCTCTACCAATTGGCAAGTTCGGAAAGTGGAGGCTCTCCGGTTGCCATTCCTGAAGTCATTTCCGGCTTTGGTGTTGCGCTTTCATCCACAATCGTCGGCGTGTTCTTACGAGTTTTGATGCTGCAGATGAGGCCAGATTTTGTAGCAAAGGATAGAGCTGTTCGTTCTGATCTAAACAGTGCCCTTGCCCGCTTCAGAAAAGACATGGCAGGTGCGCTTTCCCAGCTGAAATCCTTTTCAACTGAGTCCGTTCAAATGGCTGCAGAGCGCGATGAGCGCCTAAGAATATCCACTGAAAAGTTCGTCGAAGATTACCATGCATCTCTGGATGAAGCCGCAAACCTACTCTCCAAAAGGGTCACGAACTCCTTTGACCGACTGGATGCTGGCTTCGAAAAAATGCTCAAAGACATCGCTACTAAAACCGAACGAGAGTTTTCTACACTGGCGCAGAACAGCATTTCTACTGTCACTGAAAAGATCGAAAAACACGCTGCGGATGTCAGTGAAACTCTCGAAAGCCTCGTCACTGATTTGGCAAATCTTCGCATCCGTATCGAAGAGCAGGAAGCAGACGCTTTCGAGGTTGTTCAGCAAAAAAGAAGCTCGGTTATTTCCGCACAAGATGACCTCCTCGCAAGCTTAGAAGAAAGGCAGAAAGAACTTCTTGCCAGCTTCAAGTCCTTCATTTCTGATATGGATTTTCTCCGCTCTGATCAGATGGGAAAAGCTAATGAGGTGAGTGAAGCCGCGAGCCTCTACCGCACAAATCTGGAAGAATTGTCCAAGGCCACCAGACTAACTTCTGGAGAAATAAACGACAAACTTCTCCCTTCTATCTCAAAACTTGAAGACGGCCTCACCAAGGCCAGCAAAGAGTCCGTTGTTTTCCGACAGACCCCACTTCCCGAGAACCTTTCAGGCACAAAATCACCTGCCTTTGATGCTCGCATCATGCCCGGCCAGACAGCAATCCCAAACAAATCGAAGTGAGTTAGATGTCTGACACCCACGTAAACGATAAAAATTATCGACGCGGTGCCATTATGGGCTTAACTGCTGCTGAAGCCTTCCTGTTAATTGCCTTCGCCCTCCTGCTTCTGCTGGCATTCTGGCAAGGGGAGGAAAACAAAAAGAACACTCCGGCAGTCAAAGAGTTTCGTCAGCTTTCGCTAAGGGAACAAAACGTTTTCCTCAATTCCTCAATGGATGGCTCAATAGAGGCGTTCATCGCACTGAGTGAGAAAGGGGTAGATTTCACGACGCCCGCCTCTGCAGAAAACCCCAAAGAAAAATGGCGCTTCATCGACAAGTCCGAACTCTTGCGCCTTATGGATGCCGCGCAAGAATTGCCTGCAGACGTTCAGCGTGATTTGGCTGCAATGGTTGAGGCAGAAGGTGCCAAGGAGGTATTGAGTGAGATGGCTGCTCTTGAGCAGCTGATAAAAGACGGCAAAAGTCTAAAAGACCTCGTTGCTTCGGAAGCAGTCGCTGATGCAATCAAGCAAACCGATATCCCACTGAACGAACTGATCGAAGCTGCAAAAATTCTTCAACAGTTAGATGCGTCAGGCCGAACACTTCAAGATGTGATTGAGACTGCGGATGCCATTCAGAAACTTGAATCTGCTGGTCAAACGCTTGCTGGTATTTCCGGTAAAATAGCTGATGCAGAGCTTCAGTCTGCCGCCTTAGTTAATGCTTTGCGTGAAGAACTTGGAGCGGTTGTGGCGGACCTTGGCGGACGCATTGATGACGATGGGGCAATCACGCTTCCGGATGAGCTTTTATTCGACCGCGGCAAGGCTACTATCAAACCACGTCTCAATGAATTTCTGGTCACAGCCTGCGAGCCATGGCTCTCCACCCTTAAGGGTTCTGGCGTTAACATTGCTGAAGTGAAAATCGAGGGTCACGCATCCTCGGAGTGGAGTAGTAAATCCTCCGCCCGCGAAGCATATCTCCAAAACCTGAATTTGAGCCAACTCCGCTCTCAGTCTGTCCTGAGAAAGTGTCTTTCACTTGTCGAGGACCAAGAGCTTCTCTCATGGGCAAGGACGCATCTGATTGCTGTCGGGTATTCTTCGGCACGTCTTGTTCTGGGGGAAGACGGGCAAGAGGATCGCAGATCCTCTCGTCGAGTCGTCCTTAGCGCGACGCCAGACACGCGAAACCTTCTGGAAGAAATCCAGACGGAAGCCCAAAATGCTTCTTATGATCGGAGCCAGTTTGGCGATTGGGTAGATCAAAACAATGACTGCTTAAACACACGCCATGAGGTCCTGCGCGACCAAAGTGTCTCCACAGTTCAGCTTTCAAACGACAACTGTTATGTTGTGCGTGGTAAATGGCGCGACGCCTACTCTGGAAAAGACTATTTTGACCCTTCTCTATTGGATATAGATCACCTGGTGCCAATAAAATGGGCATGGGACCGCGGCGCTCAGGACTGGAGCCCAAAGCAAAAAGCAGAATTCTTCAACGACAAGAGCAATCTTTTTGTAATCGAGTCATCACTAAACCAAAACAAAGGCGCAAAGGGGCCTGATGACTGGTTGCCGCCAAGTCAAGATTTCAGATGTGCTTACGTTACAAGATTCATCAGGGTCTCTACAAAATATGAATTGCTCCATGGCGATGAGTTGGAACTCTACAACTCTCTTCAGGAAGCTGTTTGCGGCTAAAGGTGCACAGCAATCGCATGGCCTTTAGGGTGACTTAGCTTGGCTGATCTAACATGTTGTTTGTCTTAAAGCATGCGCAGCGCGGAACTTTTGGCTGACTCGCGGGTTGGCTCCAATAGCGTCTATGGTGCGAAGGTCAGTTCTCCAGACCGAGCCGTCGCCAAACACTTTTAACTTGAGGTATTGATGTATCAAATCAACACTCAGGTGTTTTTGAATTTTTCAGTTTGGGCAGGCCACTTGCTACAAAGTGCCTGACGCAAAAAAATTAGAAGCAGGTAATGCAAAGCAGATTGCGAGGTTTTTATGAAAGACGATTGTTCTGATTTTGCGCAATGGACCAAAGTGGGCAAACTTGGTGGCCTTGATCCTCTGGGTATGCTTACACCAATCGAGAACTGTTATGGCCAGCTTTTACCGGGCCTGACGTCAGTAACCGTGCGATATCGCTACTATTCATTTTTTAGTTGGTGGATAGACGAATACACAAAGAATGGCGCATCCAGTTCTGCAAGCAAATTTGAAGAACACTTGCGCAGGGGCGAAGCTCTGATTGCACTTATCACAGTCTATGCCCAAAACAATCTGGAAGGTGTTGAGACAACTTCAGGTATTGCAGGTTCTGAGTGGGCTGCGAGTCAGATCTCTGACAACGACAACATGATTGACTTCAGGGTCGCAACTTCTTTGGAAACTCCCAAAGGTGAAGGTAAGCGATACCTCGATGTTCTGGCTTATAGCGCTGCCTATGGATCACAGTTGATCGAAATTGGCCTGATGTCGCGTCTTGAAGGCTATAGTCTGATTGCTCCAACGCCGTTGGGCCGGGAGCTTGCCGACGCCTATCGAGAAACAATAACGGAAGAAAGCCTTCATCTTTTTAAGCATTTTGCTGAGAAAGGTATCGCAAGCAAAAACGACCTGCTGAACATGGCGATCATGCGCTTGTCTTTCCTTCCGAGTGTGTGTCGTGAGAGGTCTTTCTTGAGAGATTTGTTAATGGGGCGCTCCTCTGAAGGTGGTGATACGCGTGCCGAAACGATGAAGGAGATCATGATCGCCGCAAAAAACTTAGGTAAGGTTCCTACGCAAGACGATCTCAGATGGCTTTGGTTTGATAGCGATGTAGGTGATGATCATCCACACCGTGAATGTCGGCTGGCCTGGCAATACTATCAGGTCGGCGACAGCCTTAGGGTTTGCATGGAGGCAATTCTCTTCTTGTCCGTTCGCGCCATCTCTGATGCAGGTGAAAACCTCAGGCCTCAAGATGTTTTGGCCAGGCTGGTCGAGAATGTTCCTGATAACCTTTGCCTTCAGGATTTCTTCCTGACTTTGAATAATACCAACTCGGAAAAAACCTCCGCCGACCTAAGTCATTCTGCAATTGAAGCACGCGGACCGGCTGATGACATTCTTCCCCTCATGGCGCGCCTTTACAGGAGATGGTCCGAACGAATTGACGAACTTGCTCAAGTCTATCCTGAATCCGATCGATTTTTGACGCCGGTTGCCTGCCTTTGCTTCCTAAAGGAAAGAAAAAATGACGGTGCTAAACAGGTGCTGGCACAGTTCATTCTGGAGAAGGTGATCCGCCAACATCTCTGGATCGCCACTCGAAAAATGCACACTCAAGGAAACTTTACATACGTGCTCGAGTTCGAGGACGGGCGGCTCTCCGACCGAAGAGCTGGTGTCACCGGGGCCAGCGGGCCCCGCACCGCCATCGCAACAAGGTTTCTGCAAGAAGTTGGCCTCATTGACATAAACGGGTTAACCGCCGCTGGTGAAGAGGAAATTTCTTATGCGGCATGATCGTAGTTTTCGAGCCTCTGGCTACCATAGTGCGTTTCTGACCAGCTTCTCTTTTGACCCGATGGTTTTTGAAAACGTCGTTTTGCTGAACCTCAGACGCGGTAAATGCAGAAACATTTCTGTTCTCGTGGACGGGCGAATGGCACGACAATCCATATCAGAAATGGGCGCGCCTAAGCTGGCTGGTCTTGACTATCATTTGGCCCAAAAGGAGGTTCCCGGCGCATTCCATCCAAAGATCACGATCCAATTAGGCCAAAAAAGTGGACGTTTGATGGTTGGGTCAGGGAATCTGACCACATCTGGGCTTGCAGGGAATCTCGAAACTTTATCGGATTTGAAATTCGGCGGTGACGATTTGGAGGCATCGCCTCTGGTCGCAGCGGCTCTGAAGTATTTTGAAGCCCAGGTTGATCCATCGGACCGTGCAATGATGCAATCATTGCAGAGAGCGCGAGCGCAATCTCCCTGGCTAAAGTCTGTAAGCGCTCAAAACACCCTAACCCTTCAAAGTGGCGAGCGTATCGGGTTTCTTACTGACACAGATGACAGTGGCGTAGGGGACAAGTTTGTTGACTTCATCGGTGAAGATGAAATCTCTAACCTTATCGTTATGTCCCCTTTTTGGGACCGAGACCTCGCAGGTGTCAAAGAGATCTATGAGAAATTAGGTAATCCAGAGCTAAAGATCGTTCCGGATCTCAGGTTTCAAGAATTTGATCGGGAAAGCCTCAACTCATTTGGTTCGGTAGAGCTGTGTTCCCCCGAGCCGCTTGGTGTCCATCGAGAGCGTAGGCCAATGCACGCGAAAGTAATTGTCGCTGAAGGTCGTAACCACGACTACGTCCTATCCGGAAGTATGAATGCAAGCATTCCAGGGCTATTCGGAAAAGGTTCCCGCGGCGGAAATTCGGAAGCCGCAATTGCAAGAACAGTGCCGTTCGGTGAGGCAATAGAGTTGCTCGGGCTCGAACAGGTCCTACAAAAAACATTGCGATACTCCGACCTGAAACCAAAGCCTAATCGGACCCAGGATAAAGAAGATTTGACGTCATTCTATCCTGGAGCCTTTGAAATCAGCGGAGGTCAAATGGCTTTCGTGGCCGCGCCAAGAGTAAGGGCGACATCCATAGACGTTTTTGATCGCGTTGAGGTAAAACTTGCGACATTTGATTGTCTCGACGGAATTAGAACCAGAGTAACATTACCTGCAGAAATGACATCTGCTCCTCGATACGCTGCCGTCGTCAACGAAAGCGGAGAAAGATCTTGTCTCGTTCCTATCATTTCTCTTGCCGATCTTGACCATGCCTCTCGACCATCAGCATCCAATCGTGATCTGACCATTCTTCGTGAATTGGAGAGGTCGGGTAGGGTTTCAGATGAAGTCCTTGAGCTTTTAGAAAGAATGGGTGGCTTGCGCAGGCCGGTCGATCTCTCTGCCAAGCGACTTGGCCCTACTGGCGGTTCGTCACCTGTTTCAGATGACGGGGAAATAGAAACGCATCTCACAAAAGAAGAAATCGATAGGTTGATGCGTGAAAACGATGAGGAAAAAGCCCTTCGAGAAATCGGGACACTCGACGAAATCCGCCGCTCCATGAACCGAACATTGGAAATTGTTCGCGCTCAGGAGGACCAAGGAACTTCAGAAGAACGCATTGCACAAATAGACCTGCATGTTTCTGATGCAGACCTTGAAGAGGCTAAAGGTCACCCCCCCGAAGAAGAAAAAAATTTAACAAATGATGGGATCGAGCAAAAGCCTCAGGACAAGCCAATTATATCGACTTCAGAACGACAAAACTCGATAAAAATCGAAGAGCGCCTGGCGAAAACAGGAGATGCTCTCGTTGGCCTCTTTGAACTGCTTGAACCAGGAAATTTACCGATCGGCCAAGCTCTGGTCCTCCGCGCATTCATAATGGCCACGCTCGGCGCTGCAGCAAAAAGTTCTGCCAGCGAGAGATACCCCATACCGCCATTGACTAACAAAGCAAAACAACCGGGTGGATGGGTGCGACTGACAGGCCGGATTTTGTCCGAATACTTGAAACAATGGAGTGCGCCAGAATTCCTCATGCGTGAACACAAAGACTATGAGTTGGAAGCGTTCGCTCTTTTGATAAATGCAGGCTCTCTTTGGATGGAGTGCGCTCGACGCTCCGGTATTGACGAAGCAGTTGTTTTGGTCTTCCAACAGACATACTCATCCTATGCCAAAGCTCTCGAAAAATCTGCGAAAATGCGAGAATCCGATAGGATTTACATCGAAACCTGCACGTCTCGCTATGCCGCACAGGAGGATTTTGTTCGACTAACAGGTGTCTGAAGTAAGCGCTTATGGGTCCAAATAGCGGCATTTGATAAGAGAGTGTTCTTGGCTCATGGTAATCACTGAGAAGTGGACGATGCTTTAACGAGTGATTTGGGCCAGATGTATCACCGCAATTATCGGTTGGGTGAAGACCGGCACTTGGCCGAAAGCGTCGCAAATTTTAACAATAGCCGTCGATGTCATTCTTCAATTAAACCGAAGTCATCTTTATCCGTCGATGACACTTTTTTCGCCTTACTCCGATTGGATTCCCTTCGACCTTTGGCAACGTAGTCTTTGTTCAACGCACGCTCCACGAGCCACGCTTGCGGATGTTCTGGGAAGCCCTCACCAAAGCGGCGGATCAGTTCAATATACCGAAAATTCGTAGTTGACAGTTTGCAGATTTCCTCACCGGTAACTGCGTTTTCAATCACGAGACCTCCTCCCTTAGGGGCGAGTTTTAACATGTTTGTTTTTAAAATATCTGTCAGTTCCGCCCATGTTTTTGATTGAGAAACCGCGGCTTTCATGAGCACATTGAGCTCATCTAAACCATACCTCCCAGCGGTTACTAAAGCTGTCACATCTTCGCCGTCGGCTTGACTGTCTTGGCCATACTCGTCAACAAAAAGCCCTTCATCATTGACTGGATTTAAGGAAGTAGTTGCGGTCGCAACTTTAGGCTTTTTTAGTTCGTCCCGCCCTGGCTCCGGCTGAAAAACCAACTCCGGAAGCACAGTTTCCCAACTGTCGCGTTTAAGGTATTGGATGTATTCCTCACCATTGTCTGCCTTCCGCCAATTGATGATAGCCCCAACTTGTCCAGAAGAAAGCATGTGACCTTCAGGGGGGCGCCAGGCTTTGGCCATTCGCCCAAGAATTCGCCCCTTGGAATCCACAAGTTCCCAATATGGTTCCCTGAGCCTCAAAGAAACATCATCGCCTACTGAGGCATCTCTCACTGCCAAGTGGACCGCGTGGCCCTTTTTTTGCCTTCCGGCAAATGAGAGATCTACAACGTCCAAGTGTGGCAATTGATAAATCATGCCCACAGGAATGCTTTCGCCGAGATCAGGAACGACCTGCCTACACAAAACGGAGTGCGCCCCAGATTTCAAGAGAGAATGCTCTCCGCTGGTCAGCACTGTCAGGCTTTGTTGCGCACGAGTCATCGCCACATAGAAAAGGCGCCTTGGAGCATCACGATCTTCATTCTTTGAAGGGCGATCCCAGCTGCCGTTCAGGATCACCACATGATCAAATTCAAGCCCTTTGGCACGGTGCGCGGTGAGGAGCAAAAGCCCTCTCTGTTCGCCTCGCGTGTCTCTTGACCATTCTGCGATCCACTCAATTACGTCAGGCGCGGGCATGGCCTTGGTCTTAAGTTCACGTGCCAAGTCCGCAATGCCTTCAGCCAGAAGGTCCACCCATTTGTTGCGGGACTGGTTATTCAGCACGCCAACGATGTCATGAATACCAAGCAACTCCCTATGCCTCAGGCGCAAGCCCTCTACAAACTTTTGGGTTTCACGCAGCCTCCAAATGTTTGGGAGATTTTCGTTGGCCATCTCGACTTTAAGCCCCCTCTTCTCGGCATAAGTTCGAACAGCTCCCAATTCTTTCCAATTGCGGGAAATTACTGCCGTTCGCGCCCAGTTCCATTCTGGATCAAGTCGAGAAAGTCGAATAAGTTCATCGACCGCCGCGATAGCTTGTGGAAGGTCGCCATGTGGAACATCGAGTAGCTGTACACGCCCCTGAGCAACGGTATCAACACTTTCCAATCTTCCGCCGGGAGGGAGGATCGCGCGCGCTGAATTGATTTGGATTTCTTGGTCAATCTTCATACGATCTGCAGCACCGCAGATAACCTGATTGGCGGTTTGGATAATGTTGTGTGTTGAACGGTAGTTGTCGACGAGGAAGGAAGGCTTGGCCTTGTAATCTGCCTCAAATCTGCGGATGTATTCGATCGATGCACCATTGAAGGCATAGATGTTCTGGTCATCATCACCGACAGCGAAAAGGCTCAACTTCAGATCGACATCCTCAAGAGAGCGGCCGGCCACTGCGGAGATCAGCGCGTATTCTTCGGGTCCCACGTCCTGATACTCGTCCACGAGAATCCAACGATAGCCCTGAATCAGGGCCTCACGTTGCGCTTCTGCCTCAGACTTCGACAAGCCTTCCGCATTGAGCTGGCGCACAGCCTCCATAATGACATTGTCAAAATCACTTGTATCGGCTTGCACCCCTGCGAAACTGGCTCCCACAAGCTTCATTGCCAGAGCGTGGCAGGTCGAGATGGTAACTCCGGCGGCGTCATCCCCAACCAAGGCACGTAATCTGAAACGAATTTCCGCAGCGGCGTGGCGATTGTAGACCAGCACCAAAATACCTCGCGGATCTTCGCGTTTCATCCGAAGCAGGTAGGCAATGCGATGGACCAATACCCTTGTCTTGCCCGACCCAGGTCCAGCCAGGACCAACACGTTAGTGCGATCGCGGTCGTCGGTCACGATATCCTGCTGAACCTTATTTCCCAGATCGTCGACAATCGCCTTCCATGACTTGCTGGTAGTCTGCCGTCTAACTTCGCGTGCCATACCGGGCATCCAGCGCTTCATGAACTGGTCCTTGTTCAGAAGGAAGTAGTCTTCTGACAGACGCTCTGCATCTACCATCGTTTCCAGACCCGTCTCAGCATAAGTCGCCATAACGTGCGTTTGCAGGGTCTGCTCTTCGTAGTGCTCTTCCAAGGGAAGGAAGTCAGACTGAGTGAATTGCCCTCCATCAGAGTTCAAGAATACTGTCATCGCAGGCCGGAAGACGGTTAAACCTTTGCCCAAGGTTAGGACGCCCTGCTCGTGCAACCATAGGAGCGATCGCTCCAAAAGCTTAGTAATGTCACGGACGCCGCTGGATTTTAGCTCCATGTCATGTGAGAGTTGCGCAAGTAGGTCCCCAACCGTTGTCTCTACCTGTAGATCTTTTCCCCGAACGCCCTTTTCTATTCGTCCAGTTAGATAACTCAGAAGCACACTTGCGGCACGCCACCGCAACTCAGCTGTCTGGGAAATCGTTCTCCAAGAGCGCTCTAAAGTAACCAACAATGTATTGCGGCTAACTTTGCGCAATCTGACATTACCGCGACCACCATCATGCCCCCGGCCATCTCGGGAAATGCCGCGCACCAGCTTGTCAATAATGTCGGGGCGGACATCGTGGCCACCCGTATCCCTGAGATTCTGACAAGCTTCCGCAAGGTTCAGAGGCGTAGGCGCTTTATCATCTGCGTCCGGAGCCATCTCCTGCATTAACCCGATAAGATCAGTCTCGAGATTTGAAGCCTGTGTCAAACGCGCTGAAGAAGAATGCGCCACGCCAACATGAACAAACACTGTCATAGCAATGTCATTGCGAGCAATTCCAAGCGTTTCGAGATTTGCCATCGCCTTGGTCAGGGCGCCCGGAGACAGTCCGCTAACACCACAAAGCTCGTCTGTTGAGACCCCCTCATCCGCAGGAGCTGAAATCAAGTGCTTTATAATAGCAAACAACTCATTCCGGTGCTTAGCAGTAATGTCTGCCTTTAGAAGCCTGCTCTTAGCCTCGTCCAGAGTATGAATCTGCAAAGAAGAAGGGAAAATCTGCACCCGGTTTTCTTCCCGAGTGACAAGCCTCGCCTCTTCAAGCCATGACACAGCAGTCTTGACCCGAGTATCGTCCGTCGCACTGTCTCTCTCGAATTCCAAGTCTCTTTCGGATCGGACAATTTCGCCGGCAGTCGCAACTATCTTTCCCGTCTTCTGGGTGCGCTCATCAATCCTTCGCAAAGCCTTCAGGATGGCACCAATCTCATGTCTGGCGAGACGTGAGTTGGCCGAAAGACGGAATTGACGTTCGACATCATCGGCCGCAAACAACAAAACACAATTTGCATCCTCCCGATCTCGGCCAGCGCGCCCTGCTTCCTGAAGGTAGTTTTCCAAAGATCCAGGGATGTCGGAATGGACAACCAATCGAATGTCCGGCTTGTCGATCCCCATCCCAAAGGCATTGGTCGCAGCGATAACTCGAAGGTCTCCGACCCTGAAGCGCTCTTGAACATCCTGTTTGTCGTCAGAGCTTAACCCAGCATGAAAATGTTCAGCGTCCAAACCCTGTGATTTAAGGAATTCGGCGACACGCTCGGTCTCACTGCGAGTGGCGCAATAAACAACGGCGCCAGACCGACCGGCGGAAGGCAGCAATTTCTCAATCGCATCCAACACATCGGACATTTTGCTGTTTTTGGTAGTTGGTCGAACTTCGAATGTTAGGTTCGACCTGGCTGCACCGCCATCAAGTGGTATGAGTTCTACGCCTGCCCGGGACCGAAAATGCTCTAAGATATCTTCGACCACTTCGGGCTTGGCCGTCGCCGTCAAACAGATAATTGGTGCAGGCGGCTGGTCACCGGAGAATTCCTTAATAAAGCGCCCCAGATACCTGTAGTCCGGTCTAAAATCATGCCCCCACTTCGAAACGCAGTGCGCTTCGTCGATCGCCCAAAGCCCAACTTCTCGCTGCGCCAAAACGGACCTTATGGAGGTACTCCTTAACTGTTCGGGTGAGATGATGAGGATACCCGCGTCGCCCATTCGGACTTGATCGAGGGCATCCTGCCTTTCTGGCATGGACATCATTCCATTGATGGTCACTGAACAAGAAATTCCGGACCGTTCCATGCCTTGCACCTGATCCGCCATCAAGGCCACAAGTGGCGAGATGACCACCGTCAGAGCACCGATCTTGTCAAAGCGAGATAGCGCCGGAACCTGATAGCACAGAGATTTTCCTGTTCCTGTTGGCAGTATTCCCAACAGGCTATTGCCAGACATTGCCTCGTCAACAATGCGCTCCTGCAAGGGGCGTCCATCAGGATCAACGGGTTGGGGGCGGAAACTCTGGAACCCGAACCATTTGCCGAGCGCCTGCACTGGATCGTTCTGCTCCGCACACCAAGTGCAACTCGGGTCTTTGCAAGAAGTATCCCTCAGATGACGCACAATGAGAGAGGCTTCTCGAAATTGCGCCCTAACCCAAGGCGGCATTACCGAGTCTCCTCCGGCCACGGTGATCCATGACAAGGCGTAGGCCATGGGCCAACCGTTCTGCGGGCTGGCAAGCCTGCCCAAGGTCTGCTCGACGCGTTTCTCGCAAGCCCGTCCGGCCAACATCCTCCTTATAGCGCCAAAAGCACTGTTCTGTGAGGGAAGATCAGCGTCCCGTAAATATCTAAAAACAGAATCAAAACCTGCTGCCCGTTCCATTCTCGTTGTCAAAAAATGGTATGCAACTAACGAATCAGGGTCGCTGTCGGAGAGGTCCTGAAATGCATCGAGCTGATTGGCGAACACCTCGAAGACGAGTTTGGCGTCCAACTCAGGATCGTTGAAATGACCGGTCGCAAGCCGACCGTCATGATAGTGTTTGACCAGATGGTGGTATGGATTTCGAGGGAATGCGAGCGGATTTAGCCAGAGTGTATCAATCGGCGCCTGCATAATTCCTGACAACCGAGAACGGGCGGCTATCAGATGTTCCATGTCATGTTGGAGGAAGTTGTGTCCTATTGGATGTCCAAAATCAGGAAGGGCTCTTTCAAGCTGGTCGAGATGCCTCTCAGACAACGCGCTTCGAGAATTCAGAACAGTGGTGCCATCCTCCCGAACAGCCGCAATGGCGAACACTTTCGATTCCCGAGGGTTTACCTCAAGATCAATCGAAATGCATCTGGCCAAAAATTTGTGATGCCGGTTTACCATTTGATGCAGAAAGCTCAATCCATTGTTTCAAATAAACAATACCTTTCGATGCGCGAGCACAAGTGAAACGGTTTCGATTTGTGAATGGAGGTCATCCGATCTTCACCCCGAAAATTGAGTAGGAACACTCAAGATCGGTTTACAATTTCCACGTAAGCCATTGATTTACACTTGGGTAAACTGGGTGCAGTTTACAAATATTCCCTTTGTTTTCAATTGCGACGGCGGATTGCAAATCCGTGTACACCGGTTCGATTCCGGTACTCGCCTCCACCTCTCTGTATCTATCGCGCGCCCGGTCACACCTCAGCCTGTGCCCCCAATCCAATAGGCGGACAGGCGGCGGCTAGGGCCGAAAGAAGGCAGTGCCCAAGCAATTCTGCGCAACACCGCACAGCACCAGTTTTGCGATCACATCGCCAGAGCCGTAGCCCGCACACTTCCGCACTGAGTCCGCTCGGGCTTAGCTCAGCACCTTCGAGACACGTTTGCCCAAACGGGTCAAAGCTGCCGCGGAGCGCTTGCGAATACCGCCCTTGCGCACAAGTCGCCGCTCGCGCAGCTCCAGCATTGTTTCGCCCGCCATCACCGATTTCACCAGTTCCGCCAACGCGCCGTCCTCAGGCAACCGAATTCGGTCTGCGTCCGCCCGCCCCATCCAAGGCTGATACCCTTTTTGCATCAGTCGATTTTTCCAGATCGACTCACACAGATCGAGCTTCTGCTCAAAAAAGGTTGGACACATCTGCTTGCGTTTCGGCACCGAAATACGCGTTCTCACGCTTTTCCATCCGCTTCTCCCACAAAGGATCCGCCGAAATACTGTCCAGAAATTCAGCCAAAGGCACGCCACGGAAATCCCAAAGATAACAATAGTCCGGAATGCTGGTCTTATTGACGTATTCCAGAATTTTGGGGTCTTCCAAATCCACTGGCACCACAACAGGCTTGCGGGAGTAGACATATTCGGAGATCACACCGGAAACGTCGGCGATCAGCACATCCGACCAGTTGAAATCCGCAACCTTCCCTTTGGTCTTGGCAACCTGCTTCAACTCTTTTGCAATAATTTTGTATTGCTTGTCATGCGCTCCGGTGCCGGGGTGCGGGCGAAGGCGCAAAACGTTTCCTGTTGCACTATAGTCTTGCATCAACGGCGCCACGGATTTCAGCGAACTGAAATTGCCGAGGTTTTGATACCCTTCCCAGGTTGGCGCGTAGAGAATGTTATTGATCGAACGGCGCTCTTTTATCGTCTCAACGCCTTCAATTGGCGACCCACCAACAACCAGAATCCGGTCTGCTTGAATTTGAAGTTTGAAATTCAACACCCGATTGGTGGCGTTGGCATCCGCCGCCAGCACATAATCATACATCGAGCTCAATCGCGTGACAGAGGACGGCTTATCCGAATCTCCGTGCAAGCCAGGAATGTGAACCATCCGGGGATTTTCACGCAGGTATTTGACGTTATCAACCTTGTTTGTTGCGTAAATTGCGGTGTGCAAATGCTCACAGGCCGCCATATACTGATGGGGTGTAAAGCCGTCTTCGAAATGGAAAACCGGCACCCCTTTGAGAGCAAACTTGCTGATCTGCCTACCCTTTAAACCCTTGCAAATAATAACACTTTTACGACGAGAATGGGCGATATAGGGCCGGTAAATATCCAACTGAGAAAAGGCAAGCACACCGCCCCCAGACATAAGCAACTTCTGGTCCAAAGAGATACATATTCAGAAGACTGGCAGCCGCGCTCTTTTTGGCTGGGATTTCCTGCACAGCCAAAGCGGACAGGTCTCTTTTTAAGGCCTCTTGTAGGTCGCTCTCATAAAACGAGAGTAGCTTTTCAATAATCTTGGGATCACTGCAAATCTTCATCTTAACGTCAATCGCCGTATACTAAAAAAATGGGTTGCCCGTATCAGCAAGCGAGCACAATGCGCCCCATGGATGTATGGACAAACCCTATACGTCAACCCTATTCGCCAATTTCTATATCCGGCAGTCCGACATACTTCACAGAATCGCCTATTGAGGGCCGCAAGCGGCAAGGCTCTTCTGCGCCTGCAAAAAGTGCCTTTCAGCGCAGCGTCTCCCTGGCCCGCGCAAAAACAAAGAGCTCACAACAGGTCCCCCCGTTTTCAAGACCTCAATGCGCGATATTTCGCCACACTTTTCCTTTTTGCCGCTCCGTTAATCACCTATTAACCTTGCAACCGACGGCTTCAGTGATCATCTTGCGGGTGATTGATACGGCAGAGACTCTCCGTCGTCCAAATACCCGCTAGAACGGCGCGCAAAAAACACTTTTAAAGAACGCAACTGATCCAGGCTCCCCATGACTCTTGAAAATACTCCGGCCGCCCCCCTGAACGCGCCCGCTCCTGACATTGGCCACACCCCGGCGACAGCGCAGGCAATTGATGTCGGTGAAACAATCACCAGCACGTTTACTTACGCCGGCCCGTTTGAACCACGTGATTACGATATGTTTGCCGTCACTTTGGAGGCCGGCAAGATCTATGAGTTCAGCTTTGACTATACGGATGATTCCGGCCACACGATCCTGAACTACTATACATTCCAGATCGACCTGTACCGTTACAGCTACAATGCGGACACCGATACCTATACCCGAGAAGAGTGGTATGAGACAGAAGGGGCAAACATTCCCCTGCTGGCTGATGTCACAGACACCTATTATATCCGCGCGGAACACTTCTCTTGGTCAATCAACGAGTCGGTCGATTACACCTTCACAGTGAATGAGATCTTTGACGACTTTGGTGGGACAATTGCCGAGGCAACCGCCGCCGAAGTGGGCACCGAGTTCTCCGGCAGCATCGACTATCGCTACGATGTCGACATGTTTGCCGTGACCCTGACCGCCGGCGAGACATACTCAATCGATGTGACGCCTGGCGACGGTGACGGCCTGGATTACATCCCCCTGTCGATTCTGGACGCAGACGGCAATGTCATTGCCCGCACCAGCGCCTCCTCATTGAACAGGATTGAACTCACCATCTCCGAGACCGCAACTTACTACGTGTCAGTGGAACATCGGTGGGGATATGGTGAAGACGAGTTGAATCTGACCCACCTCGGCTCTTATACCGCGATGGTGACCGCCGCGGGTGAAATCTTCGGCGACGACACCAACCAAACCATTAACGGCACCAGCCAGGCCGATGTCATTCATGCCGCCGGCGGCAACGACAAGGTCTACGCCCGCAAAGGCAACGACGTGGTGCATCTTGGGGATGGCAATGACTACGTCCGCGTGGGCGGCGGCCGCGAAGAATTCCACGGCGGCGCAGGCAAAGACTACATCAGCTACTACGACAGTAAAAACGGGGTGACGATCAACCTCGCCACCAATGAGGTGTCCGGCTCCTGGGCCGCCAACGACACCATCAGCGGCTTTGAAAGCGTGTCTGGCTCCCGCACCGGTGATGACCGCATTTACGGCACCTCTGGCGCCAACACCATCAAGACCTACGGCGGCAATGACAAAGTCTACGCCGGCAAAGGCTCGGACAAAGTCTACCTCGGTGACGGCAACGATTATGTCAAAGCGGGCGGCGGCAAAGAAGAGTTCCACGGCGGCAACGGCATCGACTATCTCAGCTACTACGACAGCGCCAACGGTGTGACCGTGAACCTGTCGACCAATGAGGTGTCCGGCTCCTGGGCCAACAACGACGTGATCAGCGGCTTTGAAAACGTCTCCGGCTCCAAAACCGGGCATGACACCATCCTCGGCAACTCCGGCGCCAATAAGATCAAAACCTACGGCGGCAATGACGTTATTAATTCCGGCGGCGGCAACGACAAAGTCTACGCAGGCAAAGGCAACGACACTGTCGATCTTGGCTCCGGCAATGACTATGTGAAAGTCGGCGGCGGCAAAGAAAGCTTCGATGGTGGCTCCGGGACGGATTACATCAGCTACATCGACAGCAAAAATGGCATTACCATCGATCTGCGGGCCAACACCGTCTCCGGCTCCTGGGGCGAAAACGACACAATCCGCAACTTCGAAGGCGCCTCTGGGTCACGCACCGGGGCGGACACAATGTACGGCACCGACGGGTCCAACACGTTAAAAAGCTATGGCGGCAACGACAGGCTCTATGGCCGCGGCGGGAGCGACAAACTCGACGGCGGCTCTGGAAACGACCGACTCGACGGTGGCAGCGGCAACGACCGACTTTATGGCGGCTCCGGAAACGATACACTGTATGGCGGCACGTCAGGCGACAACCTATACGGCGGCAGCGGTAACGACCGCCTGTTTGGCGGCAGCGGCAACGACACCCTTCGCGGCGACAGCGGCAATGATTTCATCGACGGTGGTTCAAGCAACGACGAGCTTTACGGTGGGTCCGGCGCCGATGTGTTCCATTTCAACGTGGGCGATGGCAACGACACCATCACTGATTTCGAAAACGGCATCGACAAGGTCGAGGCGGATGGCTTCCGCGACCTTGATGGCGATGGCAGCTATGCCACGATTTGGAGACTTGGCTACTTCACCGTCGAAGTCCGCTTTGACAATGGCCAGGTTCTGACCTTTGAGGATATCTGGTACGATCTTATTGGCAACGATGATTTCATTCAGCTGTAGTGGCTATTAGCACCGTACAACCAATAACGGGCGGCCTTGTCCCAAGGCCGCCCGTTTTGCATCCGCATCATCTCACGCCACATCCTGACCGGGCCTGCGCAGCACCTCTCGGGCCGTGTCGCCGTATAGCTGCGCCACCTTGTCCCGCACGGACATGCCCAACACGCCCGGGAACAGCGCATCAATCTCCGCCTGCGCCTCCGCATTCATCGCCTGCAACGCCATCGGTCCCGGATAAAGGCTCTCGCTGGGACTGCCGTTGGAAAACACAATCTGATGGCGCTCAAACATCATGTGGAAGTAGGTCACTTCCTGTTTGCCCAGCGCCACCCGTGTGCCACTGACAAAGCGATGCAAATGGGTCGCCCGCACCAGAATGTCACTGCCCGGCAAAACCACACCATGCTGCGGCGACACCAACAACGGGCGATCCACGCCCAGCACACCGGCGTTGATATGCACCGGCCGCAACTTCGGCTGCGCCCGCAACTGAAGACCCGACAGGGACGTGCTGCCAATCCACACAATTGGCTGCGGCCCATTGTCCATCGTCGTGACCATGTCGCCCGGCTTCAGGCTCTCGATTGGCCGCTCGCCCTGCGGCGTCAGGATCATGGTGCCGGTGGTGAAACACACCACACCGGTGTTGTCCGCCGTCAGCTGCACCCCTTGAGAAAAACTCAGACTGCCATCGCCAAATTGCGTGTTATCTGAATAGTCCACAGCATTGCCCTTGGCATCCAGCGTGTTGGACTGGTTGAGCACACCGTCATCAGACAAGTCAGCGCGCAGCTCATCCATGTGGTCATAGTGACCGCTCAGATCGACAAAATCATTGTTGCTGCCATCGCCATCGCGCAGCGCACCGGAGTTGCCTGTGTTGAAGTCGGCAATTGTGTCATTGCCGCCGCTGACCACAAACACATCGTCTCCGGTCCCACCCAGCAGCTTGTCGTCGCCAACACCACCGTCCAGGGTGTCGTTCCCGGCTTCACCAAAAATCGTGTCGTTGCCCACTTCACCGTACGCGACGTCGTCACCCTCGCCAGCGTAGATGGTGTCATCGCCTCCATCGTCAGCCGCGATCGAGTCCCACCGCTCCGCCATCAGGTAGTTGTTGTCGGAATAGACACTGTCCAGCGATATCGACTGAATTGGCTTGCTCGACAAAAGCTCCATGTCGGCGTTGTTGGTGTACTCAGGCGCGAGGAAAAACTTGCCGTCAACGGTTTGAAATACAACAGCGGTAAACGAACCTGTTGAGCCATCCTCAAACGTCACTGTCGCGTTATAGCTGGCATTGGAATCCATAACCTGCTGCGCGCCATCAATTGACATCTCTGAGGTGGCGCCGTCGGCGATCTCGTCATTTTCATCTACGCCGCCATCCCCATCGAGGTCGTTGATGTCCACGCGCACTATATGACCCGACAAAGGATCGTCGGCCGCGCCATAGCTGCCAAGAATGCTCGCCGCGTTATTAGTGTAACCAGCGCTCTCATCCCCATCCATGTCCCCTGCCGTGCCAAGGTAGTAGGCGTTCCAGCTTGAGTGTATTTGCCAGTCTTCACCGGGATCGTTGTCGGCGTCCCCGAAAATCGTGTCATTGTCACCGCCACCGGAGAGAAAGTCAGCACCAGCCCCGCCTTCAATGGCGTCTGCGCCTAAGCCACCGTAGACAACGTCTTGCCCATCGCCTGCGCTGATCGTGTCATCTCCAGACATCCCATACAGTGTGTCGAGACCATCGCCCCCAAGCACGGAATCATGGCCCTCTTCGGCCCAAACAGCGTCATTGCCGGTGCCAGCATCAATCGTGTCGTCCCCGTCACCAGCGTAGATCGTGTCATCTCCACCTGCGGCACTGATACTGTCGGCACCATCGGTGACCTGATCGCCGTCAGAGTCTGTATAACCTACAGACACGTCTTCTCCGGTCTCTGTGCCGTCAACAACGCCATCTTCGACGACATAGTCACCATCCATACGGCTGCTGTACATGTCGTCCCCGTCAGTGACGACGCTGTTCAGAGTTAGCGACTGAATCGCTTTGGCCTCAAGTGCATCCTGATCGGCATTGTCTTCGTATTCTGGCGCAAGGAAAGTTTGCCCGTCTGTGGACTGGAAAACCACAGCTGTGATATTTGCCGTGGTGCCATCTGTGTACGTGATGGTTGCGCTGTACTCGACCAAGCTGTCAAAGGTCAGCGCCGCGCCGCCATCAATCTGAAATTGGTCATTACCCTCAGCGTTATTGATGTAATATTCCCCATAGTCCGAGTTGTACTGGTTCATCGTGACCAGGTTTCCAGACAACGGAGCTTCGGCCGCTCCAATAGTGGAGCCAACCAAGCTCTCGGCATTTTCGGCAGAATAGTTGCCCTCGACTGGATCGAGGTCCGCAAAGACGCCGAGGTAAAAAACATCAAAAGTTGTGGCCATAACCGGGCTCCAGAATCTTGTTTGATTCTCGATCTAAGAGCTGCGCGTTAAATCACCTGCAAGAAATTCGGAGCGGTTTTTGGCAAAACAAATTCAATTTTTGGAAGGTTTTTGATGTTGCATACCTGAGGTTGAAAGCCTTATTTATAAGACTCTCAAGGCCGTCACGCAGCCCCTTCAATCGGAGGGACCACCTCTTCAGCAGCCGCCTCATCCAGAAGTTGCACCTGAAAACGCACCATCCACTCAAGCAATGCCGCCTTGCGAATGGGTTTGGTCAGGAAGTCATCCATACCCGCATCCAGGCAGGCTTGCATCTCTTCATCAAAGGCATGTGCGGTCAGCGCCACAATGGACGGCTGCACAATGTTCAGGCCGCGAATGTCTTGCGTGGCCTCAATCCCGCTCTTGCGCGGCATGGACATGTCCATAAACACCAGATCCGGCTTAAAGCTCTGCACCTGTTCCACAGCCTCAACCCCGTCTTTGGCAAAGGCCAATTCAATGGGTTGCTCCGCCATGTATTTCTTCAAAAGGAAGCGATTGGTCTTGTTGTCTTCCGCCACGAGCACCCGCAGGCCAGGGACCAAGGCTGTGGGTGTCTCGGCACGGGACCGTCCCGGGGCCTCCAGAGAGGCCTCAGCCTCCTCATAAGGAAACACCATACGGAATGTCGCGCCTTCCCCTTCAACGGATGTGACGGAAATCGCCCCGCCCATCACGTCCAGAATATGTTTGGAAATCGACAGCCCAAGCCCCGTCCCACCAAACTTACGGGTGGTCGATGCTTCCGCCTGAGTGAAGTGGTCAAAAATATGCGCTTGGTTCTCCTCAGAGATACCAATCCCCGTGTCTGCCACCTCACAGATCAGCCGTTTGCCTGCCTCATCCACCTCATGGCTCAGCTTCAGATACACGCCGCCCTCTTCGGTGAATTTAATCGCGTTCCCAACAATATTTGTCACCACCTGCCGCAAACGCCCGTCGTCGGCCTTGATGAATTCCGGTGCCGCGTCGTCCACCTGGCAGCGCAGTTCCAGCCCCTTGCTGCGCGCCGCCGGCGTCAACAGATCCAATGTCTCCTGAACACAGGCCCGCGGTGCAAAACTGACCGGATGCAGCTCCATCCGGCCTGCGTCCAGTTTGGACAGGTCCAAAATATCATTGATGATCGCCATCAGCGCCTGAGACGACCCACGAATGGTGTCCGTATACCGTCCCTGATCCGCGTCCAGATCGGTTTCTGACAGCAAATCCGCCATGCCAATCACACCGGTCAGCGGCGTTCGAATTTCGTGGCTCATATTGGCCAGAAACTCCGCTTTGGCCCGCGCGCCCTCTTCCGCCGCTTGCCGCGCTTTGCCCATTTGCTCCGCCAGCTTGCGCGACTCCGTCACATCCCGCTCAATGGACACAAAAAACTCAGGCTCACCCTCGGCATCCGCAATTGGAAACAGGTTCACGTCCAACCAAATCCGGCGTCCGTCTCGGGTGACATTCTGCACCTCGCCGCGAAACGGCTGCGCCGCCTCCACCGCCAGATCAATTGTATTGATCGCTTTCAGCGCCTGATCCGTACCCGTCAGCAAGTCGGCAATGATATTGCCTTTTGCTTCTGCGAAGGAAAATCCGGTCACACGCGTGAACGCATCGTTGACCCACACAATCCGCCGTTCCCGGTCTGTGATGATCACGCTGTCATTGGCATGACGCGCCACCAGAGACAGTTGCTGTAATTCGGTCTGATGGCGGTCCATCCGCGCATACATCGCCTTCATCTCGGCTTTTTGTCGTTCCAGATCCTGCGTGATCCGGAAATTGTTCAACCCCGATTTGGTGAACGCCAAAAACATATACAACATACAAAACACCAACATGGTGCCCGCCACATCCATCATAACAAACGGCGTCCAGCTGTTTGCCCAAAGTGCCTGTAGCCCGACGTATAAAAACGGCGCCAATATGTAGAAGATCAACCGAGTAATTGCCGCTTGCGGGTTCTTTGGAAGGACAATGGCCGCATTCACGGCCCCCAAACCCAACGCCCCAATCACAAACAGAATATTGGCGTCATTCCCCAGTTTAAAATAGTAGACGGATACCCCGGCCACAACGCTGATGCCTTGTAACGCACTGGTGATTGTGGCCCAACGCTGCCCTCGCTTCAGGCTGCCAACCAGAGCCTCACGCCGCACGATCGTCCGCAGAACCAGACAGTCCACCGCATCCCCTGTCAGCAGAATGATGTAGCTCAGCAACGCAGGCACAAGATCCACTGCGTAATAGCCAATCGAACAGCCCAAAGTGTAAAGCACCAACCGCACTGACAGCCGGTTGACCCGCTCATCCGCGTAAGACAGCAACAGCTTACGCCGCGTGCGCAGATCGGACTCCTGTGCCGAAGGCCTCGCAATCGGGCTGAATACGGTGGAAGTGTCTTTCATGTGGATGTTCAGGCTACGGCTCCGCTTTCGCGGGGAAGTAAAGCCTCCAAATGGTTAACATTCGCTGACGCGCCGCATTTTCATCTAAGTCATGAAAGCGCGGAGTGCACCGCCGCAGGGAACGCCTTGATTTTAAAGCGCCCCACCTGGGCAATACCGAAATTAAAACCAATCTGACCGCTGTGCGACCGGAGACCATCTGTCCCTAACCTCTCCTTTTTTAGTCTTTTTCTTGTTGGCGCTTCCTTGGCGACTCACCCTGCTTGTTACAAACACGCAGGCTACAGGTGCCTTGAACCCTCTCAAAACGCAGCCAAAAAAACACAATTGCGACTCTCACTTCGCCCATTCTAGGCGCTGTCGCGCGGACTATGGACCAGCGTTTTTCTTCTCGCAACACTTTCAGAAACGCTGTGACGCTGCGCCCCAACCCTCACAGCGATTCAGTTTGGTGCCACACCAAAGCAAAACCTTCCGTCGCATCCGGGGGCTCAAAACGTGAGGCCAATTGCTCAAATTGGTCTTGAGACAGTTGAAACTCATGGTGACCTGCTTGGTTTCGCGCCAAGGCGCGCTGCCAACACACCTGCTTTGGCACGGTCAGATGATGCAACGTGGCTTGCACTTCCGCCTGCTGCGCAAGCCCGATCAACCACCGCCGCGCTTCCACCGTATTGGCGGCAAAATCCATCACCACGGCTTGACCAGCCTGTAACAAGGCCACCACATGTGGTCCAATCGCCGCGCGTAATCGCCTGGTGCAGCGCAGGTAATCAGCCAGCCCCTGCAACTCGTCCGCATAGAGGGCAGAGAGCAACTGATCTTCAGACAACACAACCGCGCCATGCGCCTGCACCAGCTGTTTTGCTAACGTGGATTTTCCCGAAGCGGCATAGCCGCACACAAGGTGAAAGTTCGAAGAAGGCATAGACATGGGACCTCCCCTGTCAAAATGGAATTGGAAAACGACACATGATCCCGGCCCGACCAATCAGACCGGGCTGCTAATGCTCTTCGCTTTGAAAAACCAAAATTCCATACCCCTGCTTAGAAAACAGGACGGCCGCTGTCCAGCCCTGTGATGCTTAACTTTCCGCAGGCGACAGGCGGCTCGACAGCAAATCACCGGTCTCTGCCAAAATCGGGTAACCCACCATGGCAAAAGACGTGTTCACCTGTTTCAGCACCCGCAGCGTTTCCTGATGGATGTTGCTGGTTTCGATGCTTTCAGACAGCCCCTCATGCAGGCGTTTCAAATGCTTGCGCTGAAGCTTCTGCTCCACGCCGCGCACCTTTTCCTTCTGCGCCACCAGCTCACGGGCGTCATCAGGCTGCCCCGCCATCATCACGCTCAACGCCAGCTGCACATTGGCCAAAACCCGATCGTGGAAATCACAAATCTCCTGCCGCCCCGCGCTTGAAAAATTCAACCCTTCCAAGTCCATCCGCCGCGCCAGTTCCACCAGATTGCGCGCCAGCACATCTGACGCTGCCTCAAGGTTGGACGCCAACAACGACAACTCCATCGCGCCTTTTACGGTCGCTTTGTCCAACTCATGCTGGTTCAACTCTGCGAGGTAGAGCTTGATCTCCTGATGGGTTTTGCGCACAGCTGCATCATTGGCCCGGATCGCCTCGGCACTGGCATCATTCCACGTGTCAAACAGCCGTTGCCCGGCAATCAACATGGTTTCCACCCGTTCACCCATGCGCATCATTTCACGAGACGCATTGGCTAACGCCCGCGACGGCGTGTCCAAAGCACCGGGGTCGAGGGCCGAGGCAATTGCAGCCTCGTCTGCCACCGGCGTAGCTACAAACCGTCCCACAAGTTTGGAGAACAGGTCTACAAATGGCAGCGCCAGCACACAGAGCACCGCGTTGAACACCAGATGCAGGTTGATGGTTTGCGCCGCGGCACTGCTGCCTAACCACGACAGATCCACTTCGACAAACCGCAATCCCAGCAGCACCAGAACCGCACCACCGCCGCGCAGCACCAGGTTGGCCACCACAATCCGCCGCGCCTCTGGCTCCGCCGCCAATGTCAGCACATAGGCAATCATCGCACCACCAAGATTGGCCCCCAAAACCATCGCCATCGCGGCTTCCGTTGGCAACGCGCCCTGCGCCACCAGGGTCACAAACAACAAAACAGCCGCTACGCTGGAATGCACCATCCAGGCGAACACCGCTCCAATCACAAAGGCCGCAAACAGGTCTGCCCCCAGATAAGACAGCATCCGTAGCGCCGCCTCGCTTTCCATCACCGGCGCCGTCGCCGCCCGCAGCATATCCAGCGACACAAAGATCAGCGCCAAGCCTATCAGGATCCGTCCCGTCTGCCGCACCCGTCGCTGCTGCCCACGCAAAAACAACCCGGTGCCAATCACTAGCAATAAGGGGATCAACCAGGTCTGGCGCACCAGAAGCACCTGCGCCACCAGCGCTGAGCCGACATCTGCGCCAAGAATGATCGCCAACCCAACCGGGACCGCTACTGCGCCATTGGCGGCAAAGTTGGACACCAACATCGCCACCGCGGTTGAGCTTTGCAGTAACATAGACACCACAAGCCCCGCGCTCGCTGCCAGTCCTCGGTTTTTTGAGGACCGCCGCAACCACAACCTGAGTTGCACTGCAAAGGCCCGCTCCATTCCGGTGCGCACCAACCGCACCGCCCAAATCAAAAGCGCCGCAGCACCTGCAATGTTAATCAGGAATAGGAGCATAATTTGTGTCTTCGTCCACTTCTTCTGATTGGGTCGGGTCTGCGTTGGGACATGGCATTGTCCCCTCCCGCAAAGCCGCCTGCCCGTTCTAAGTGGGCATTATCCAACATAAATGCCCGCTTTGCGAGATCACGTGCGGTCACAAACCGGCATCTCGCGCGCCAAGACCGGCCCGCGTTTGGCGGTGATGGCGGGTTACTCGGCCACCATCTGAGCCACGTCTTCACTCCAGACCAGTCCGCGCTCGAGCAACACCCGTTGCGCCCGCCCTGGGTAATCCGTGACAATCCCGTCCACACCGGCATCAATCACGCGGTGCATGTCATCCACCTCGTTCACGGTCCAGGTTGATACCAAAAGACCCAGCTCATGGGCCAGCGCCACCGAGTCCGGCGTCACATCCGCATAAAAGGGGCACCACATCTGGCCACCGGCTTCGGCCACAGCTTGCGGCACCGGCATGCCCAAACTTGCAAAATCAGGCGCAACAGATCGGGAAGAATCCTCGCCAAGCTCGCCGGCATTCTCTGGCAATTTGGTCAAGAAGGACCGCGGCATGTCTGGCGCAATACAGCCACACACCTCAAGCAGGTTCCAGTCAAAGCTGTGCAAGACCGTGCGCTGTTCCAGCCCCCGCGCCCGTACCGCTTTCACCGCTTCAGAAACCAAAGCCTCCGCCGCGGCAGTGTCCCCTGCAAACGCCGGGTCAGACTTCATTTCCAACAGGAACAGCATCTCCGCCCCCTGTGGCGTGAGCCCCATATCCAGCAACTCCCCCAGCGTTGGCACCCGGAGGCCGGACATAAACACTTGATCCGGAAAACGCTGCCCATACACGGTCCGACCGTCCAAGCCGCCCACATCAAAGGTCTGCAATTTGGCCAGCGGCAGTTCGGACACTTTTAGTTCGGCCCCGACCAGCCATTTACCGTCCACGCCTCGTGTAGCCGCGTTTAACAGATGATGATTATGCGTCACCACAGGTACTTGATCCTGTGTCAGCACCACATCAAATTCCAGCGCGACCACGCCTGACCGCACGGTGAACTCAAACCCCTCAAGTGTGTTCTCGGGCATCACACCGCGCGCGCCCCGATGTCCAATCAATCGAACCAATCCGGGCGCACCACAAAAACCATTTAACTGAGGAAACTGCGTCATGCCTCGATCCGCTTGCCTGAAGTCGCGTCAAAAATATGCAGATCCTCAGCTGCCGCCGAGAAGCTCATCATCATGCCGGCATCCGCAGTCACATGCCCGGGCACACTGGCCACAAACTCGGTCTCTGAGCCTTCAAGAACCCCATGCACCAGCGTATTGGCGCCCAATTGCTCAACCATTTGCACAGTGATGCGGATGGCGCCCGCGTCATCCTGAACCAGATGCTCCGGCCGCACGCCCAGCGTGATCTGACCGCTGGCCTGTGCCCCACCGGCAAGCACTGCCCCGTTGCCCAGCGCCACGGTGCCATCCTGCGCCGTTGCGGGCAGGAAGTTCATCGACGGGCTGCCAATGAACCCAGCGACAAACACCGTCGCCGGACGGTCATAAAGCTCAATCGGCGTGCCAAATTGCTCCACATAACCACCATTCAACACCATCAACCGATCGCCCAGCGTCATGGCCTCCACCTGATCGTGGGTCACATAGATCGAGGTCACGCCCAAGCGTTGCTGTAACTTGCGGATTTCAAGACGCATCTGCACCCGCAGCTTGGCATCGAGGTTGGACAGCGGTTCATCAAACAGGAACACCTGCGGGTTGCGTACAATCGCGCGCCCCATGGCCACACGCTGACGCTGTCCCCCGGACAGCTGGCGCGGCTTACGGTCAAGGTACTGGCCAATCTCCAAAATCTCCGCCGCCTCTTGCACGCGGCGATCTATTTCATCCTTGGAGATTTTGCGGATTTTCAAGCCATAGGCCATGTTCTCGCGCACCGACATATGCGGGTAAAGCGCGTAGTTCTGGAACACCATCGCAATGTCGCGATCGGCTGGCTCCAGCTTGTTGACCACCTTGTCGCCGATGCTGATCTCTCCAGACGTCACGGTCTCCAGACCGGCGACCATGCGCAACAACGTGGACTTACCACAACCCGACGGCCCCACGATGACAATCAGTTCGCCATCCTGAATCTCGCCTTCGACATGGTGCAGGACTTCGACATCGCCATAGGTTTTGACAAGGTCTTTGAGTGTAATGGATGCCATTCTCAGGATCCCCGTTATTTATCAGTTTCAGTGAGGCCCTGCACAAAGAGCCTTTGCATGCCAACAACCACAAACACCGGCGGGATCATCGCCAGAAGCGCGGTCATCATGATGATGTTCCACTGCGGCGATTGCTCAGCCGCTTCCAGCATCTGCTTGATGCTCATCACAATGGTGGTCATGTCGGTGTCAGTGGTGATCAACAGCGGCCAGAGATACTGGTTCCAGCCGTAGATGAAGAGGATCACAAACAGCGCGGCAATATTGGTCCGGCTGAGCGGGATCAATATGTCCCAGAAGAACCGCAGCGGCCCCGCCCCATCAATGCGCGCACTTTCCAGCATCTCATCTGGAATGGTCAAAAACACCTGCCGGAACATAAATGTGGCCGTAGCCGAGGCGATCAGCGGGATCGATAGGCCCCAATAGCTGTTGAGCATGCCCAGATTGGCGACCACCTCAAAGGTTGGCAAAATCCGCACTTCCACCGGCAACATCAGCGTGATGAAGATCATCCAGAAGAACCCCATGCGGAACGGGAACTTGAAGTAGACAATCGCAAAGGCCGAGAGCAGCGAAATCGCAATCTTGCCAAAGGCAATCATCAACGCCATCGCCATCGAGTTCAAAAGCATCCGCCACACCGGCGCGCCCTCCGAGCCGGACAGCCCAGCGCCAAACAGCGTTTGCTTGAAGTTCTCAAAGAAATGCGTGCCCGGCAGCATCGGGATCGGCGCCTGCGTCATGCGCACCGCGTCATGGGTGCTGGCGACAAAGGTGATCCAAATCGGCAAAGCCACCATAATCACGCCAAGGATCAGCACGAGGTGGGAAATAATCCCAAGGATACGACGATTTTCAACCATCAGTATTCCACCTTTCTTTCGACATAGCGGAACTGAACCACCGTCATTGCGATCACGAGGATCATCAGGATCACCGACTGCGCTGCCGACCCGCCAAGGTCGAGGCCCACAAAGCCGTCGTTAAACACCTTGTAGACAAGGATCGTGGTGCTGTTGGCAGGGCCACCCTGGGTCACCGCGTGGATGATGCCAAAGGTGTCAAAGAAGGCGTAAACCGCGTTGATCACCAACAGGAAGAACGTGGTGGGCGAGATCAGCGGGAAGATGTGGTCCCAGAACCGGCGCACCGGCCCTGCCCCATCAATCGCGGCTGCCTCAATCAGAGAGCGCGGGATCGACTGCATCGCCGCAAGGTAGAACAGGAAGTTATAAGCAATCTGCTTCCAAGCCGCGGCGAAAATCACCAGCATCATCGCTTGGGAGCCGTTCAGGTAATGGTTCCAGTCGATGCCGACAAATTCAAGGATATAGGGGAAAATGCCCAAGGTTGGATTGAACATAAACACCCAAAGCGCACCGGCCAGAACCGGTGCCACCGCATAGGGCCAGATCATCAGCGTGCGATAGGTTGTGGCGCCCCGCACCACACGGTCAGCAAAAGCGGCGAGGATCAGCGCAGAGCCCATCGACAGCACCGCCACGGCCGCGGAGAAGATAATCGTGCGCCAGAAGGTCTCAAGATACTGCGAGTCCTGAAACAGGATCTGGAAGTTTTCAAACCACACAAACTCGGTGGACAGCCCAAAGGCGTCTTCGATCAGGAAAGACTGATACACCGCCTGGCTCGCGGGCCAGATAAAGAAGATCAGCGTGATGATAATCTGCGGCGCCACCAATAGGTAGGGCAAGACAGATGTGGGAAAGTGGACGCGTTTGAGCATGCGGCCCTCAAGTCAGGGTGGTGTCGTTTAGACAGAAACACGCCCGGCAAACACATGTGGTCCGCCGGGCGCAGGAGAGGTTCACTTATTTGGCGGAACGCTCAAACTTGCGCAGCAGGGCGTTGCCACGCTCGGCGGCGGCGTCCAGTGCTTCCTGAGCGGATTTGTCACCGGCCCACAGTGCTTCCATCTCTTCGTTGATCACGTCGCGTACCTGCACGAAGTTACCAAAGCGGATGCCGCGGGAGTTGGCGGTTGGCGTGTTCAGGCTCAGCTGTTTGATCGCTGTGTCGGTCCCTGGGTTGCTGTCATAGAAACCCTGGTCCTTGGACAATTCCCAAGCCGCCGTGGTGATTGGCACATAACCAGTTTCCTGGTGCCACCACGCCTGCACTTCTGGCGAGGACAGGTAGGTCATGAACTGAGCCAGACCCTTGTATTCCTCAGATTCGTGGCCGGCCAGCGCCCACAGGGTTGCACCACCAATGATGGAGTTCTGTGGCGCATCCGCAGCTGCAGTGTCCAGCGGCAGCATGGTCTGACCAAATTCAAACTCGGCCTGAGATTTGATCGAGCCGTAGTATGCGGAAGAGTTCATCCACATGCCGCACTCACCGTTGGTGAACATCGGCAGGGAGTCACCGCGACGACCGCCATATTTGAACAGGTTGCCTTCAGACATCGCTGCCACGTCGTCCAGACGCGCGGCCAGCTTGTCGTTCTGGCTAAAAGTGAACTCGGTGTCGAAACCGGCAAAGCCGTTTTCTTTGGTGCCCATTTCCATGTTGTGCCAGGAGGAGTAGTTCTCCAGCATCACCCAGGACTGCCAGCCAAAGCTGACGCCACAATCCATGCCATTGTCGACCAGCGCTTGGGAAACGGATTTCACGTCATCCCAGGTCTTTGGCGCATCAACACCGGCAGCTTTCAGTGCGTCCGCGTTGTACCACAGAACCGGCGTGGAGCTGTTGAACGGCATCGACAGCAGCTCGCCTTCAGGCGTCTGATAGTAAGAAATAACCGCTGGCAGATAGTCGCCTTTGTCAAAGCTCTCGCCGGCGTCTTTCATCATCTGCTCAACCGGATAGATCGCGCCTTTGGCGGCCATCATGGTTGCGGTGCCCACTTCAAACACTTGCACCAGATGCGGGTGCTCTTTGGCGCGGAACGCCGCCACAGCAGCGGTCATGGTTTCAGTGTAGTTGCCTTTGTAGGACGGCACGATTTTGTATTCGGACTGGCTGGCGTTGAAATCCGCCGCAATCTTGTCCACGCGCTCGCCGTTGGTGCCGCCCATGGCGTGCCACCAGTTGATCTCGGTTTGTGCGGAAGCCATGCCAGCGGTCATGCCAGCGGCCAAAGCACCAAACAAAACTGTCTTAAATTGGGTCACAGGAAATTCCTCCATCTGCTGTGCTGGCGGGATCATTTAAAAGTTTAGATCATAATGCAAGTGAAGAATTTATAACAAATCTCATAACATCGTGTTATGTTTTAACCAAAGAGTAAACATGCCGCATCGCGGCGAATGCGAGATAAGCCATTGAAATTTCAACTAAGACAGCTCGAAGCCTTCCGCGCCGTAGCCGAAACCGGCAATATGACCAAAGCCGCCAAACGCATGGGAGTTTCACAGCCAGCAGTAAGCCGTTTGCTCTCTGATTTCTCCCAATCGGCCGGTATTGAACTTTTTACCCGCCACCGGGGCGTGCTCGAACCCACCAGTGACTCGCGTTATCTTCTGGCCGAGGTACAGCGCATTCTGGACGGGCTGGATCACCTCGACGATCTGCGCCGCGACCTAATTGAGCGCACCGGCGGCCACGTCCGAATCGCCTGCCTGCCTGGCTTCGCCACCAGCCACCTGCCCGGCGTCTTGGTCAACTTCCTCAAAGAGCGCCCAAACGTCACCGTGACCTTAGAACCGGACCGCCCGGAGCGCATTCTGGAATGGATCATAGGCGAGCAATATGATTGTGGCATCACCGATGGTTTCCTCGGCCACCCCGCCACCCGCAGTCAAGATCTGCACATCAAATCTTCCTGCATCCTGCCAGCGGGTCACCCGCTTGCGGATCAGGACCACATCACCCCGCGCGACCTTGCCCAAGAGCGCCTGATCCACACCCGCCGCGACAGCCGGTTTTACCAACACCTTTCCCGCGCCTTCTCCGAAGACGGCGTGGAACTCAACAGCCTGATCGAAGTGCGCCAATTCACCACCGCCTGCACCATGGTGGCCCAAGGCATGGGCGCTTCTGTGGTCAGCGCACTGGATGCCGAAGCCTACCGCGCCACCGGCATCGTGATCCGCCCGTTTAAACCCCAGCTGTTCCACCGCCTCTCGATCCTGCAACCCGCCTCAGGCCCAACCTCCCCCGTGGTGCTGGACTTTGTTGACGCCTTTATCGAAAGCCTGCAGCCCTATGTGGCCTCCGCCAAAGAAGTGAAACGCGCATAACACTAAGGGCCGGTGGCTCTCGCCACCGTCCCCACATCGCAAACTTTAAGATCCTGCCAGTTGTTCTTCCAGTTCGCGAATCCGGTTCTGAAGCCGCAGAAACTCACCTTCCACTTCGGCACGAGAATAACGTGGTGTTATGTGCTGCGGACAGTTCCAGTCGAACCCGTCTACCGTGATCTCAAACCCACGCTCCACCCGTGCGCGATAACCCTCTCCGGGCGACAGCTGCGCCAAAAGCCCCTCTTCCTCCGGCGCAATCACCCGCACCCGCCCCAACAGCTTCAGCCGCGTTTGATTGGGGTAATCCATAAAAAACAGGGACACACGGTCGTTTTGACTGAGATTGCCAAGGCTCACGTATTGCCGGTTGCCCCGGTATTCGGCAAACGCCAGCCGTTGCTCATCCAAAACCTTCAGAAAGCCCACCGGCCCGCCGCGATGCTGCATATACGGCCAGCCTGTCTCACTTACCGTCGCCATATAAAAACTGTCCCGCGCCGCAATAAACTGCGCCTCATGCGGGCCTAGCCGATTGTTGTAGTCCTCCCGCGCCTCCATCCGCGCATAGGATGCTCGCGTCCCAGCCTCCTCTTGTTGCAACTTCACCGCGTCGGTGAAGGCAATCTCTGCAAACTTATGTCCCATATCTTGGACCTTTCTCTGACAGTGACCGATTACAAGCCGAGATCGGACAGACCAGAATGATCGTCCGGAGTGTAGGCCAGCGAGACTTTCTCCGGTTTGTGAGAAAACGGCGGCAATGGGGGCGGGGTGTCATTGTATCAGTCCTTTTGTGGGAGGAAGGAAAGTACGACGCGAGAGGCTCCCCCGCGCCGCGTTGGGTTAGTCTTTGATTTCTCGATCCAGAAACTCGCGGATCAGCCCGGCCACTTCCGGCCCGTGCGATTCCAGAATGAAATGCCCCGCATCAATCATGTGCAACTCGGCCTCCGGCAGGTCGCGCAAATAGGGCGCCGCCCCTTCCGCCGGGAAGATGTGGTCATTTTTACCCCAGACAATCAGCGTCGGCGGCTGATGCGCACGGAAATAGGCCTGAAACTCCGGATATAGATCGACGTTGGTGCGGTAGTCGTAAAACAGATCCAGTTGGATCTCCTGATTGCCAGGCCGGTCCAGATAGGCCTGATCCAGCATCCAGGCGTCCGGGCTCACACGATGCGCATGGCTCTCGGGCACCCCATGGGTGTACTGCCATTCCGTGGCCGCCACATTCAGAAAGTCCCGCAACGGTTCACGCGTCTCGGCACCACCGTCCGCCCAATAGCTGCCGAACACGTCCCAGAACTCCAGCAAACCCTCCTCATAGGCATTGCCATTCTGAATGATCAGCGACTCAACCGCCTCCGGTTCTTTCAACGCCAGCCGGTAGCCTACCGGCGCGCCGTAATCCATGACGTAGAGACTATAACTGTCCAACGCCAAGGCATCGGTGAACCCGTCCATCAGCGCAGCATAGGTGGCAAAGCTGTACTCAAACGCTGCCCGATCCGGCATCGCACTGGCGCCAAATCCCGGATAGTCCGGCGCAATCACACGATAGTCTTCCGCCAACTCGGGGATCAGGTTGCGATACTGCTGGGAAGAGGTTGGAAACCCATGCAGCAAAAGCACAACCGGTGCGTCTGCCTGACCGGCCTCGCGGTAGAAAATCTCCTGCCCCTCGATGGTGACCGTGTTGTAGATGACCGCAGCCTCGGCCTGCGGTGGCTGTCCTGCCTGCGCCAATGTTGGCAAAGACGTCAGCTGCGCCCCCAGGCCAAGCGTGACCAAGCCGGTAAGCAAACTCTGTTTAAGATCATTCCGTTTCATATCTGTGTCCCTCGTTATGAACGCTGCGCCAAGTTGTGGCGGTGTCGCTTGCGACAAGAGGACAGATAGCGCCCTTGCTATTTTGGAAGAATACGCTGATCTTGAAAGTCACTATTGCAGAAAGTGGAATAAATGGATCGCATCTTACAGATGGAGGTCTTCGCGGCCATCAATGACACCGGGAGCTTTGTGCAGGCTGCCAACAAGTTGCGCATGTCCCCGCCCGCCGTGACCCGCACCATGAACGCGCTGGAGGCGCGGCTGGGCGTGCAACTTCTGACCCGCTCCACCCGCCAACTCTCCCTGACCGATGCGGGTAGCAGCTTTCTGGAGGCCACCCGCCGCCTGCTCTCGGAAATTGACGACGCGGAAAAACAGGCCGTGGGGCAGATGGGCATCGCCCAGGGCCATCTGACCGTATCCTGCTCCATGACCTTCAGCCGCCTGATCGCAGGCCCTGTGGTGCGGGCCTTTCTGGAGGCCCACCCGCGCATGTCCGTGTCCCTGATCGCCGTGGACCGGGTCACCAATCTTGTGGAGGAAGGCATCGACGTCGCCATCCGCATCGGCAACCTGCCGGATTCCAACCTGATGGCCAAACGTCTCGGCGACGTGCGCCGTCTGTTTGTTGCCAGCCCGGAATACCTCGCCCGGCGCGGCACGCCCAATGAACCGGCGGACCTGAAACTGCACGCCATGATTGGCTTCACCGGCATCATGCCCGGCCACGACTGGCACTATAAATCCGGCAACACCCGCGGCCACTTGCGGCTGGCGCCACGCTTTGAGGTCAACGACGCCACCACCGCCCTCGCCGCCGCCACCGCAGGCGAAGGCATCACCATGGCGCTCTCCTATATGGTCGCGGAGCACCTCAAACGCAGCGAGCTTGTACCGATTCTGTTCAGCTACATGCCCCCGCCAGAGGCCGTGCATTTGGTCTACCCACAAAGCAAACTGGTCGCCCCCAAAGTCCGCGCTTTTCTGGATTTTGCAAGCGAGCGCCTGAAACAGATGATTCCCGAAGTGGACTTGCTCTGACCGTCATCAACCAAGGTTTCCACAGGCCAAATCACCTGTAAAATAAGGCAGAAACATCAAGTTTGATGTGTTGGATATGTCACTGTTCCGCAAGTAGGAAAGTGGCGCTCTGGGGAGGATTCGAACCCCCGACCCCCTGATTCGTAGTCAGGTACTCTATCCAGCTGAGCTACCAGAGCGCGTTATGTGGGGCGGTTTAATGTGAACAATCAGGGGGCGCAAGAGCAAAATCAAAGAAAAATCAGATTACTGCAACTTCACCTTTTGGGAGGCATATTTCAAAGGTGGTTCCGGCCGCGCCGGTCTCTGAAAGAGTCAGCATTCCGCCGTGTCCGCGCACCAATTCTTGCGAAATCGCCAGCCCCAAACCGGACCCGCCTTTGCGAATCCCCCCCTGGAACGGCTGAAACAGGTGCTCTTGCGCCTTGGGGGGCAGCCCCGGCCCGGTGTCTGTCACCGTCACCAACCATGAGTCGTCATTTTCGGAGGCGCTCACCGCAATTTCCCCGGGCTGCCCGCTCGCCACTATCGCCTGTCGGGCATTGCGCACCAGATTGCTCACCACACGATACATCTGCTCCGGATCGGCACGCACCATCATGCCTGCCGGAATATCCTCACCAAAGCTGAGATCAAACTCGCCTACCGCCAGCCGCTCAGAGGCAATCACATCCGCCACCATCTCGCTCAACGCAAACCGCGTCAGGGTTGGCGCAGGCTCCTCCGCCTTGCCAAAGGCCAACGTGCTCTCACATAGGTGCACCGCACGGGTGATCGAGTTCACCAGTTTGGGCGCCAGCCGCCGCACCAGCGGGTCTTCACTGCTTTCAATGCGGTCGGTGAACAGCTGCGCCGAGGTCAGGATATTGCGCAGATCATGGCTCACCTTGGCCACCGCGCCTCCGAGTTGTGCCAACCGTTCCCGCTGCTTGAGCGACGCCGTCAATTCGGTCTGCAACGCCAACAACGCCTCTTCCGCTTCGCGCAACTCCGTCACTCCGGCTTGAGGCTTAATCAAACTGCGCGCATCTTCCGGGGCCGCCGCATAGGTCTGCATATAGCCAACCACGCCTTTGATTGGGCGGACAAGAATGGCCCGCACTGCGAGAAATAGCAAAAACGCTGTGACCACAGAGATCACCGCCGACAGCGCCAAAATGCGCACGCCATAATCAATCATCGACATGCGCAGCCCTTCGGTGTCCATCGTCACCTCGATCAGCAGCCCGGCGTCCTGCACTGGTGCACCAATCACCCGCACCACGCGGTTCTTGGTCTCCAACAGTTGCATCATCGCATCTTTGATCAGCACACCCGCCGTGGCACTGCGCATGTCATAGGTCGCGCTAATCGGCTCGGGAATCGGCGAACTCAGGATCAGCTGCCGCATCTCGTCCCGCCGCAGCACCACATTATAGACACCGGCATTTTTGAGCAGCTCTTCTTCCAGATCCATGTCGATCATGTCATCAGCCAAAAGCGCCAGCGACGCAATCTGCGCCCGCTCCAGCCGCAACAGCAGGTAATCCTCCCGATACCGTGCAATCGACGGCACAAAGATCAGGATTTCCGCGAGCATCACAAAGATGACCGTCAGGATCAGGAACCGACCTGAGAGCGTGTTAAGCATAGTTCGCGACCGTTCTGGTTACGGCAGCCAGCGTTGCACCAAGCCAACCACCCGTTTCACCTTAGGATTATCAAACAGTTGGGGAGAGAAATAGGCCCCTGCAACCCGCTTGTTGATTTCGCCCACCGTTGGGTACGGTGAAACCATGCCCGCCACCGCGCTCATCTTTAATTTGTTGGCAATCACCAGCGACCACAGATTCACAAGTTCTCCCGCCTGCGGCCCGACAATCGACACCCCCACGGGACGCCCCTTAACCACCATAGCCTTGATCAGCCCATAGGCATTGCGCTCGGCAATCAGCCGGTCGTTGTGATGGCTCTCAAACCGCGTCACGGTCAGCTTGTCGCCGTATTTGATCTGCGCCTCCAGTTCCGTCAGCCCGACTTGCGCCAACTCTGGATCGGTATAGGTCGCATAAGGAATGTGATCCGTGCGCGCCTTGGCTGGCAGGCCAAACAACATCGAGCGGATGATCACCCCAGCCTGATAGCCCGCCACATGGGTGAACTGCGCCCCACCTGCAACGTCGCCAATCGCATAGACCTTCTTGTTGCTGGTCTTCAGCGAGGCATCCACCGAAATCCCGGTCTTGTGGGTTTCAATCCCAGCCGCCTCCAGATTGAGCCTTTCCATATTGGCCTTGCGCCCCACTGCCACCAAAAGCTGCGAACCACTAAAGCTGCGTCCATCCTGCGCCTCAACGGTGATCACACCATCTTTCTGCGTCACCGCCTTTGCCATGGCGTCTTCGGCAATCTCCACGCCTTCCCCGCGCAGCCGCTCTAGAACAATCGCGGCCATCTCCGGGTCGTCCCGCCCCAACGCCTTGGCGCCTTCGATCACCGTGACCTTGATGCCCAGCCGCACATGCGCCTGCGCCATCTCCATCCCAATGGGACCGCCGCCAATGATCAACAGATGCTCCGGCGTCTCTGTCAGCTCAAACAACGTCTCATTGGTCAGGTACTCCACCTGATCCAACCCGGGTATCGGCGGCACCAGCGGACTGGACCCTGTGGCAATCACCACACGCCGTGCCGTGATCTGATAATCCCCAGCCTGCACCACATTTGGGCTGATGAAATGTCCGTATTCTTGGATCACCCGCACGCCAAAGCCTTCAAACCGCTCCACACTGTCCATCGGTTCGATCTGCGATATCACATCCGCCACATGCGCCTTGGCCGCGGCATAATCCACCTGCGGCACCTGATCGGACACGCCAAACGCTTGGCCCTTGGTTTGCTGATGCGCCATCTTAGCGCTCGCCAACAACGCTTTGCTGGGCACGCAACCAAAGTTCAGGCAATCGCCACCCATTTTATGGCCTTCCAGCAGCACGACGCTGGCACCCATCTGACTTGCTCCAGCCGCCACAGACAACCCACCAGAGCCAGCCCCGATGACCAGCACATCCGTCTTGATCTGTTCCATGATTTACAGCGCCTCTTTGCCGCGAATGAGTTTGAGCACAACCGGCAGGAACGCCAGCGCCGCCAGGCCAAGGATCGGCAACAAAACATGTGGCTCAAAGATTATGCCCAAGTCTGGCGTCTCGCCACGGGCAAACACTTCGCCTAACCCTGCGCCAACGGAAGTATAGACCAACCCACCGGGAATGATGCCAATAAAGGTGGACACCACGTACCGCCACAGCGACACGCCCACCAACGCCGGGATCAGATTGGCCACAAAGAACGGCACCAAAGGCACAAGACGGATGATGAACAGCATCGACCACTGGTTCTCATCAATCCCGTCTTTGATGGCTTTAATCTTGCCCTCACCCGCATCCATCTTGGCGGCCAACCGGTCACCAAGCCCCCAGCGGGCAGCCAGGAACACCACCGTTGCGCCAATCGTCGCCGCCCCGACGTTGAACAACACGCCTGGAAACGTGCCAAACAAAAAACCGCCGGTCAGCGTTGCAATGGTGGCACCTGGCAACGAAAACCCAGCGATCACCACGTAAATCGCCATGAACACCACAACTGCCAACGCGTAATGCGCATCACGATAGGCAATCAGCACCTCGCGATTGTCGCGCAGCGCTTCAAAACTCAAATAATCTCCCAGCGCATAAGCGCCGAGCACAGCGCCCGCAACAAGCGCAGCCAATGGCACCATACGCGCCCATTTGGATTTGGTTTCTTGAGGTGTTTCGGTCACGTCAGACATCTTTGATCCGTTTCTTGGTCTCTTTTCAACATGGCTGACAGACCGGCAAAACAACAGAGACCTCACGGGCGCTTGATCGCACCCCGCTGTTTCGTGAGCGATTCTTGGTTAACCGTAACAATGGGATAAGAGACCTGTAATATTGCAGCTTGTAAGGCACTCAAAAAGCCGTCGATTGTTTCAGGCGCCCCCCTTTTTGAAGGCCTCAAACCAGGTAAAAATCCCCCTTATAAAAGGAAGCCACGCCTCAATCGCATTCTTTCCGTGCCAGCCCTTGCCTTTTTACCAAGAATCCAGCATCTGACGTTTGACTTATTCGGCAGGCAGGTCTAAAGACCGGTCTTCGAATAGATAGGCTTCGCGAATCTCGCGCCGGGGCCCGCTGAAACAACATGACGGAGACGGAGCGATGAAACGCACCTACCAACCTTCGAACCTGGTTCGTAAACGCCGCCACGGTTTCCGTGCGCGCATGGCCACCAAAGCTGGCCGCAAGATCCTGAACGCACGCCGCGCACGCGGTCGTAAGTCGCTGAGCGCATAAGCTCACCGACCGTTTGACGGAATGACACCGCCGGAGACCCCCACGGATGGCACAGCCACCAACGGGACATCGTCTCCGGCGGTTTCCGTTTGTCTGGACGGCAAAACAGACGGCGCGCTGCCCGTCCTGAAAAAACGCAGTGAGTTTCTCGCCGCCTCCCGTGCCCGCAAACAGGGCACCAAGGCGATGATGATCCAGGCCCGCAAACGCCGCGACGACGAGACAGTTGATCCATCGCTTGTGCGCGTGGGCTTCACCTGTTCCAAAAAAGTTGGCAATGCCGTCGCCCGCAACCGCGCCAAACGCCGGATGCGCGAAGTGGCCCGCGCGATTCTCCCGGCCTTTGGAAAACCCGGCTGGGACTACGTTTTGATCGGCCGAAAAAACGAAACCGACGCGCGCAATTTCAAAACCCTCCAAGGCGATCTCAAATGGGCGTTGCGCAAATTGCACACGCCGCGCAAGTAACCCTTTGGCCGCTAAAAGCTTTCCCAAAACTACAGACAGATTGCCTAAAATCTAAGGCACTCTGTGTCTTTACCATTTGTATACGAATTTTATATCCCTGCTATCGAATGTGTTTCGGGGTGAAACCGTTTGTAATTGGTATGGAGTGAAGCAATGAGAGAGACAGTGGTGGTCTCCTTCTCAACAGATGAGCGTGACGCTGATCACGTCGCCAGCGCCTTAAAAACGCTCGCCGCGCGCGCCTGTAATCTGCACGGCTGCATCAGCTACGCCGCCACAACTCTCGAGGACTCCCCGTCTGAGTTTCACATCCGGCAAAAATGGGAAAATGCCACCGCGTGGCAAGCTTACCTCAACTCAGACGCCCATTTTGAGTTTCAAACAACTGTGTTTGGTATGCTGTCGGAGCTGACCGTTGCCAAACAAGCCCCCCTGCGGCCACGTCGCACAACCTGTCTGGCTCTGGCGAGTTAAGCACCTCAAAACGACCGTGCCTCACTTTCCCGCCGCTTTCAGGCCGGAGTGCCATATTCTTTCATTGTTAAGTAAACTTTTGCGGCGCAGGCTTAGCCCATTACCGCTGACTGCAAGGAATCGGCAAAGGCTTTCAGATGACCGTCACCATTATGGCGTCCTTTTACCTCGGCTCTCCCAACCGCACCCGCGTGCGGGAGGGCTTGTTGCAACTTGCGCGAAGGGTGCTCAACGAACAAAACTGCCTGCGCTTTGACATCCACACCGGCACCGACGATCCCGGCCAGTTCATCCTCTTTCACCGCTGGGAGAGCCGCCGCGACTGGCAACTCTTCCTCAACAGCGATGCCTTGCACGCCTTTCAAGACCTGTTTGAGGACGGCGTCACCGATCTGGTGATCAAAGAACTCACCCCGCATTTTGTGCCCACCGCCGCGTCCTCTGTGCACGCCCGTTAACACATCGCTGTTAACAAACAGCCCCACCTCCGCGAAACAGCCGTGATACTGACGCAATACCGACATTCCAAATCGGGTTAATTTTGATCTTTTTTACCAAATCGGCGCTTCATTCCTCCACTACGCCTTGGCACTCCTCTTAAGAGCGGTTAACACGCTCTGACAAAGAGGCCAGCAAGATGAAGACACAAGAAATGAATCGCGATTGGATCGCCACCGCCCGCACCTTGTCCCAAGCCCTGCCATATCTGCAGCGCTACACCGGTGCGACCGTGGTTATTAAGCTTGGCGGACATGCCATGGGCTCGGACGAAGCCATGGATGATTTTGCCCGTGACGTGGTGCTGATGCGCCAGGTGGGCATCAATCCGGTGATTGTGCATGGCGGCGGTCCGATGATCAACGCGATGCTGGAACGTCTTGAAATCAAATCGGATTTTGTGAACGGCAAACGTGTCACCGACGCTGCCACTGTCGAAGTGGTGGAGATGGTTTTGTCCGGTGTGGTCAACAAACGCATTGTTCAAGCCATCAACCGTCAGGGTGGCAAGGCGGTTGGCTTGTCCGGCAAAGATGCCAACCTGATTGTCTGCGATCAAACCAACCCTGACCTCGGATTTGTCGGCACCCCTGCGGACATGAACCCGGCGATTCTGCATGAACTCTTTGCCAACGACACCATCCCGGTAATTGCTCCGCTTGGTGCTGGTCGAAATGGCGAAACCTTCAACATCAACGGCGACACCGCCGCCGGAGCCATTGCTGGCGCGCTTGAGGCGGACCGCCTCCTCCTGCTGACCGATGTGCCCGGTGTGAAGAACGGTGAAGGCGAGGTTCTGACCGAGCTAAAAGCCCAACAAATCCGAGACCTTACCGAAGAGGGCGTGATTGCGGGTGGGATGATTCCCAAGACAGAAACCGCGCTCGCCGCCATTGAAAACGGCGTCCGCGCTGTGGTCATTCTGGACGGCCGCGCGCCCAATGCCTGCCTGTTAGAACTCTTCACCGAACATGGTGCAGGGTCGTTGATCCGGGCGGACTAACGCCTTTTCATATTCTGAAAAACAAATACATTGAGAGGCCATCAGCAAGGATGTCCTCTCAATGCAACACGAACTCCTGATCCGTCTCGGCGTTTTTTTCGGACTCTTCGTCGTGCTTGCCGGAATCGAAACTTTGGCCCCGCGCCGCCGACTCAACTGGTCAAAATCCAGCCGATGGCTGACCAACTGGGGGCTGTCTATCCTCAATACGCTCACTCTACGTGCACTGGCCATCGCCTTGCCATTGCTGGCCGTGGGCGCAGCCTCCGACGCCCAATCCAACGGCTGGGGTCTGTTCAACATCCTCGGTCTCCCCATCGCGATCGAGTTCGTCCTGGCAATTCTGATCCTAGATTTTGCCATTTGGTTGCAACACCTTATCACCCACAAGATCCCACTTCTGTGGCGGCTGCATCGTGTGCACCACGCTGATCCTGACTTTGATATCACCACGGCCATCCGCTTTCACCCAGTGGAAATTGCCCTGTCGATGGGCCTGAAAATCACCCTGATCTACCTGCTTGGCCCCGCCGCCATTGCTGTGCTGGTGTTTGAAATCCTGCTAAACGGCACCGCGCTGTTCAACCACGCAAACATCCGCCTGCCCGCCAAAATCGACCATCTGATCCGGCTTGTTTTGGTCACGCCGGACATGCATCGTGTGCATCATTCGGTGCATCGGGACGAGCACGACAGCAACTATGGCTTTGCCTTGTCGATCTGGGACCGTGCGCTGGGAACCTATATCGCGCAACCCCGTGCAGGACATGATAAGATGACCATCGGACTAGAGTGGCAGGACACCCGGCCCACCAAGATTTACTGGAGTCTGCGCCTCCCGTTCCGCGCCAAATGACGCTGGAAGCCATTCAAACCGCCGCCGCAAACGCGGGCCTGCTCACCATGGGCGCGCTGCATGAAGACGGCAATACCATCGTGCTCTTAGGCACCGGCCCCGCTTTCTGGGCCGCGTTTAGCGCGTCGCGGGAATACCTAGATGGCTCAAAACACCCTGTAGACCGTTGGTCCAAACGGGTGGTCGGTGACCTTGCCAAAACCTTCAGCGGCACATGCCAATTCCCCTCCGACGGCCCGCCCTACCCGCCGTTCATCCGTTGGGCATTGGACAGTGGTCCGTTCTTTCAAAGCCCTGTGGGCATGATGGTGCACCCCGAAGTTGGCCTAATGATCTCACTACGCGGCGCTCTCATCCTGCCAAGAGAAATCCCTTTACATCAGCAGGATACCCCCTCGCCCTGCCTCACCTGTGACGGCCCTTGCACCTCTGCCTGTCCGGTTGACGCACTCAGTGCAGGAACCGGCTACAACGTCACGGCCTGCCACGCCTTCTTGGACACAGAAGATGGCTCCGAATGCATGTCCCGCGGTTGCATTGCCCGCCGCGCCTGTCCACACTCAGCCAAAGCCGGGCGCACCGACGCTCAGTCCGCATTGCATATGAGGTCCTTTCATCCATGAGCCGCACCCTGATCCTGATGCGCCACGCCAAATCAAGCTGGGACGACTTCATGCAACCGGACCACGCCCGCCCCCTCAACGCACGCGGCCGCACCTCCGCCACCGCGATGGGCAAGTGGCTCAGAGACAACGACTACCTCCCCGACGAACTGCTCAGTTCCACTGCGGAACGCACCCGCGAGACCTATGCCCAACTTGGCATCACTGCTGTGAAAACCCGCTACGAGGATGCTCTGTATCACGCCAACGCGGACGTCATGCTGCGTGTTCTACAAACCGCAGAGGCCAATTCCATCCTGTTGCTGGGCCACAATCCTGGAATCGCCTACTTCGCTGAAATGCTTGCAAAACAACCGGCCACCCACCCACGCTTCTTCGACTACCCAACCTGCGCCACCACCGTGATCCGCTTTGATGCGGCCAAGTGGGCTGAGGTTCAATTCTCCCAAGGCACCATTCTAGATTTTGCGATCCCCCGCGAGGTCATCGCCACGCAATCAGACGCCACTTGATCCAGCGCATTGTAGCACAGCTCTCTGCTGCATATCTGTCCAACAACAGCATTCAAGGAACCTCTCATGCACCGCCGCGCCTTCCTTCTGGCGACCGCCAGCCTACCCATAGTCACTCTGCCTGCTCTGGCGAACACCCCCACCATAAAAGTTGTAAAATCCCCCACTTGTGGCTGCTGTGGCGCCTGGGAAGAGCATCTCCGCGCGGAAGGTTTCACGGTCGAGAGCCACGCCATCCCGGACGAAGAGCTCTGGGACATCAAAGCCCGCTTGGGCTTGACGGACGAAACCTCCTCCTGCCACACCGGATTAATTGACGGCTATCTGATAGAAGGCCACGTGCCCGCATCCGACATCCGCCGCCTATTGACCGAGCGCCCCTCGGCACGCGGCATCACGGTTCCCGGCATGCCAATGGGCTCGCCCGGCATGGAAATGGGCGGCGAGGTAGAGCCTTATGACACCCTGCTGATCCACCCGGACGGTCGCACGGAAGTGTTTGAAAGCCATAGCTAAACGCAAAAGGCCGGGCAGATGCCCGGCCTTCTTTTTGATCTGTGTTTGGGATCAGTGACCCAGAATCTGGCTCAGGAACAGCTGGGTCCGTTCGCTCTTCGGGTTGTTGAAGAACTCTTCCGGCTCATTCTGCTCCACGATCTGGCCCTGGTCCATAAAGATCACACGGTTTGCCACCTGACGGGCAAAGCCCATCTCGTGGGTCACGCACAACATGGTCATGCCCTCTTCCGCCAGTTCGATCATGGTGTCGAGCACCTCTTTGATCATCTCTGGGTCAAGCGCCGAGGTTGGCTCGTCAAACAGCATGATGCGTGGCTTCATGCAGAGCGAACGGGCAATCGCCACACGCTGTTGCTGACCACCGGAAAGCTGACCAGGATACTTCAGCGCCTGATCCGGGATCTTCACCTTCTCAAGGAAGTGCATCGCGATCTCTTCGGCTTCTTTCTTGGGTGTTTTACGCACCCAGATCGGCGCCAGCGTACAGTTCTCAAGGATCGTCAGATGCGGGAACAGGTTGAAGTGCTGGAAGCACATGCCAACCTCGGAGCGGATCTTATCGATGTTCTTGAGATCGTTGGACAACTCGGTGCCATCCACGATGATGTCGCCCGACTGGTGCTCTTCCAGACGGTTGATACAGCGGATCAAGGTCGACTTGCCGGACCCCGAAGGCCCCGCAATCACAATCCGCTCACCTTCGTTGACGGTCAGGTTGATGTCACGCAGCACGTGGAAAGACCCGTACCATTTGTTCATGTTGGAGATTTGAATAGCGACTTCGCTGCCCACATGCATCTTGGAGCGGTCGATTTCGCGATCAGACATAAGTTCAGACATATTGTGAACCCCTTCTTAGTGGCCTTTGTGCAGCTTGCGCTCAAGCCACTGGGAATATTGAGAGATGCCGTAGCAGACGACAAAGAACAGAAGCGCGGCAAACCCGAAGAGCTCCCAATACACGCCGTTCCACTCAGTGGAGGCGAGGATCGGGCCACGGACCATACCCACCAGATCAAACATCGAGATCACCGACACCAGCGTGGTGTCTTTGAAAAGGCCCACGGCCACATTCACGATACCTGGAATCGAAATCTTCAACGCTTGTGGCAGAATGATCAGACGCATCGCTTGTGGATAGTCCAAGCCAAGGCTGTCAGCGGCTTCATATTGACCTTTGGGCAACGCGGCCAGGCCCCCACGGATCACCTCAGCAATATAGGCTGCGGAGAACATGGTGATCATGATCACCACACGCAGGAACAGGTCAACTGTGCTTTCCGGCGGGAAGAAATACGCCAGCATCACCGACGCCACAAACAGCAGCGTGATCAGCGGCACGCCGCGGATAAATTCGATGAAGACCACGCAGATGCCCTTGATCAGCGGCATGTCAGACTGACGGCCCAACGCAAGCGCAATGCCCAGTGGAATAGACAACGACACACAGGTCACACCCAGCATCAGGTTCAGCATGAAGCCACCCAGATCACGGGAAGGCACGGCAGTTAGCAACGCATTGTCAGACGCGCCCTCAGGGATCAGGAAACCGCCCAGAGCCCAGACGATCAACGCACTCACAATGGCTCCGAAGAAACCCAGAGCAAAGCTGCTGCGACCAAACACCTGAAAGAACACAGCGGCCACAACGAAGCCCACCAGGGCAACCAGCGGTGCGAGAACGGTGCCACCCCAGATCAGCCAGAATGCGATGAACGGATACAAAGCCGTAATCACCAACATCTTGCGCGGCAGATCAAAGAACAGAACCGGTGCAATTGCCACCAGCATCAGCACAAAGGCCAGGTTCGGGCGCCAGTACGCCTCTTGTGGATACTTGAACCCATAAATCAGCTGATGCCAACGCTCGGTCAGAACCGAGAAACACGCACCTGTTTTACCCTGCAGAATCTCGCGACATTCGGCCAAAGAGTTGGTCGTCCAGATACCGTTGAAGATCCAAGGCAAAATCGAGGCCAGCACCTGAAAAATCAAGTACAGCGCCACAACAGTCAGAACACCGTTGGTCACGCTGGAGAACAGGTTTTCGCGCAGCCATTTGACCACACCCGTTTCGCGCGCGGGCGGCGGGCTTTGTGGGATCACTTCTGTGGCAACAAAAGCGACAGAGTTATTTTGAGAGTCAGACATACCTCAGCGCCCCTTAAGTTTTACAGAAGAGTTGTAGATGTTCATCACCATCGAAATCAGCAGCGATGCCGAGAGATAGAACAGCATCATCAAAAGCACACATTCAATCGCGCGGCCGGTTTGGTTCAGCGTGATGCCCCCCAAAGTTGCGGTGATATCCGCGTAGCCGACCAGAATGGCCAAAGAGGTGTTCTTGGTGATGTTCAGATAGTTTGAGATCAATGGTGGAATGATCACGCGCAGCGCCTGTGGCAAGATCACGAGATTCATCACGCGGTTCGCACGCAGACCCAACGCTGCAGCGGCCTCGGTCTGTCCCTTGGACACAGCCTGAATACCCGCTCGAACGTTTTCTGCGATGAAGGCACCGGTGTAGATCGACAACGCGAACCACAGCGCGATCAGCGGACCACCAATCTTGATGCCACCTTTGAAATTGAAGCCTTTCAGCGCCGGCACTTCCCAGGTCAGCCCCATGATGAACATCAGCGCGATGAACGGTACCAGCCAGATCGCAAGATTGATCCAAAGTGTCTTTGGACGCACACCGGTGTTCGCCTGAATGTTCGCAGCGCGTTGGTTCACAGTCCGGGTTGCGTACCAGGAACCACAAGCCACTAACAGCACCAGCACCCAGTTCAACGTGGCATTGCTAAACAGGCCATTCTCAAAGAACGGCATCGGGACATAGATTCCGCGGTTGGTGAAGGCAAAAAGATCCAGCACCATGCTGGAGGTCGCGTTATCGCCACGGAACTCCCGAGGTCCCGGCATCACGGCTGTCATGATCGTGTAGATGATCAGGATCCAGATCAGCACAGGAATGTTGCGGAAAATTTCCACATAAAACGCCATCACCTTGGACACGAGCCAGTTGTTGGAGAGGCGCAATACGCCGGCGACGACGCCGAAAATTGTTGCGGTGATACAAGCCAGGACCGCCACCAGAAGCGTGTTCAAAATCCCAACAAGCGCAGCCCGCGCGTGAGATGATTGGCTGTCATATTCGATCAGTCGTTGGTTGATGTCATATCCGGCAGGGTCGGACATAAAGTTCAACGAAATATTTAGGCCGGCGGCCCGAAGGTTCTGGATAAGGTTGTTGCCCAGATACCAAATCGCCAGCGCCAGAGCGACGGCTGCAATTGCTTGGAACGTCAACGAGCGATAGCGCGTGTCGTTGATCAGCATAGACAGCCGGAACGACTCCTTGGGAGGGTCGGTCAGAGTGGTCATATAGGATCTTCCCCGTTCGTCGGCCGGTTAAACAATGGCGTCGTTGCGCCGTGGCCGATTATTGTTGTGGGTCGTAAAAGCGAAAAGGGCGCGGAGTGTTCCGCGCCCTTTCCGTGATGTGTTTAGCGGAAAGGTGGGGAGTAGATCAGGCCACCATCGGTCCACTGAGCGTTCAGGCCACGGGCCAGACCGATCGGAGTGGATTCACCGATGTTACCTTCAAACAGCTCACCGTAGTTGCCGCCGGCCATTACAGCGTTCTTACCCCAGTCAGCGCTCAGGCCGAGCATCTCGCCCAGGTTGCCTTCTGTGCCGAGCAGACGGTTGATCTCTGGGTTGTTTGTGCCTGCAGCCATCTCACCGATGTTTGCGGAAGTCACACCCAGCTCTTCTGCTGTGATCAGAGCGTTCAGGGACCAGCGAACCACGTCACCCCAAGCGTCATCACCGTGACGAACCAGTGGGCCGAGTGGCTCTTTGGAGATGATTTCTGGCAGCAGAACGTGCGCAGATGGATCTTCAAAGGTTGCACGTGTCGCGGCCAGACCAGATGCGTCTGTTGTATACACGTCGCAGGCACCGGCAAGGTACTGCTGCTGTGCTTCAGCATTGGTTTCGATTGGCACCGGCTCATAGCTGATGTTGTTGGAACGGAAGAAGTCCGCCAGGTTCAGCTCGGTGGTTGTACCGGTCTGAATACAAACGGTTGCGCCGTCCAGTTCTTTCGCGGAGGACACACCCAGTTCTTTTGGAACCATGAAGCCCTGACCATCATAGTAGTTCACGCCAACAAAGGTGAACTTCAGGTCTACGTCACGGGAGAATGTCCATGTGGTGTTACGTGCCAGCATGTCGATCTCGCCGGAAGCCAGCGCAGTGAAGCGGGTCTTACCGGTGGTCGGAACAAACTCAACCGCTTTCGGGTCGCCCAGTACGGCGGCTGCAACTGCACGGCAAACGCCAACGTCGAAACCCATCCATTCGCCGTTTGCGTCTGGTGCGGCAAAGCCAACCAGACCAGTGGTCACACCACAGTTCAGCTTGCCGCGCGCTTTAACATCGTCAAGCGTGCCAGCAGCAGCTGCGCCGGCCGCGAGACCAGCAACTGTCAGTGCACCGAAAACTACGGATTTTTTCATTTTTACCTCTTCCTGTTGTCCACCCTATCCCGGGTGGTTTTTGGCCATGTTAGACCGAAAGTAGATGTTCAGAGATTACACCCCCCTCACATCGAGGTTCAGTTTGGTCGCATTCATCGCCAAACGTCAAGAGGTCCATCACGCAATACTATCAATGCTTGCGTTAACAGCCTCTCCCCCTTGTTTTACATGCAAAGCGCTCAGCTCTTACTCAGATTAAAGAAGCTGTAAGCATGGAAAAAGGCTTGCTTTTTCTTCTCCGCCTCTTCCGCTGCTTCGTCGTCGCGCCCCCATTGATCTTCCTGCCATTGCTCGTCGATTCGGGACAGGTTCCACAGGGTTTCAATCGGGTGCAAATCGCGGGTCGCGGCGAATCCGATGATCAGGGAACCGGAGATGCCAACCAGATCATGAAAGGCAGCCAACTCGAAGTTGTCAAAGTCATGTGTCTTCGCGCTTAACTTGCTCAACGCATCTGCGTCCTGAGCCTCAAACATCACCCCGGCCACCGGTTTTAGCCGGGCATCAAATGTCTCCGCAGCCCAGTCCAAAAGCGGATCCCACGCCTCAGCCTGACGGGCAATCAATTCTTCGGGAGTGGTGGCCCGATAGCAGAGCAAATCACTGCCGCCATACTCTGCCAACATGTCGGCCACCTCCGCGTGTTGCACCGCAACTTTGTCAATCGCCGCATTCACGGAGCGTGTGACCGGCATGCCGGTTGGGTCAATCTCCCCCTCTTGGGCATCCCACTCGGCCACCACGGCTTTTGCCATGGCTTTCGTTGGCACCACCAAAGATGCCTTCGCTGGTGTTTTGACACCACGTCCATCCAACAGCACTTTGAACCCACCGTCCGAGGCTTCATAGGCTGTCTCTTTCCAAAACCGTTTTTTGGCCCATCCGCTCATGATGAAATCTCCAAAACCTGTGCCAAAGCGCCTTCCAGCGCTGCAAAATTCTCAACAACATGGCGCGCCGCACTGAGGGCAGAGGTCTCGTGATAACCCCAACCAACCCCAATGCCGGCCACGCCAGCCGCCGCTGCCATGTCCATGTCGTAACTTGTATCGCCAATCATCACCGCATCCCGCGCTTCAACGCCGGTTTCGGCCAACGCTGTGGCGATCATTGACGGATGTGGCTTAGACGGGTGATCATCCGCCACCTGCGTGGTCACAAACAGACCTTCCAGCCCATGACCCTCGATCAGCTTATCCAGCCCGCGCCGAGATTTCCCTGTTGCGACGCCCAACAGCACGTCATCGTAGGCGTGCAATCGCTGCAACACATCCCGTGCACCAGCAAAAAACGGTGAAGACTGTGCCACACCCGTCTCAGCGCGCCGCAACATGTAGCCGTGTTTATAGCCCTCAACCAAGCGCTCCCGCAGCTTCGCATCCGCCTCTGGTAGCAGCTTGAACATCGCCACATCCAGCGACAGCCCAACAATTGACAAGGTGTCCGCACGGCTAGGCGCCGCAAGTCCTTCCCCTTCAAAGGCAAGGTTCATCGCCTCAATGATCAGCCCCTGACTGTCCACCAACGTGCCATCCACGTCAAAAATCACCAGTTTGAGCTGCATAAGCCCCCCACACGTTCGTTGGCGTTTGCTTCACCACGGACGCGCTCAGAGGTCAAGCATCGTCGGCGTAGGCGCCTGAGGAATAGGTCAGCTCATAAGAATGACTGTAGAGTTCCACTAGATTTCCAAACGGATCTTCGCAATAGACCATGCGATAAGGTTTCTGATCCGGATAGTAGTAGCGCACCTGCTGCATTCGCTGTTTCCCGCCCAGCGCTTCAATGCGCTTCACACGTTCCTCAAGATCGCTGTCTTGCAGGCAAAAGTGGAAAATCCCAGGTTTCCAATAGTCAAACGGCGGCTTGCTATCGTCGGTCTTGGGGAACTCAAACAGCTCAATCCCAACCCCGTCACCGGTAGACAAATGCGCAATCCGAAACCGTCCCCACCCGGGGCCAAAGACATCGTCACACATCTCACCAATCGCGCTGCTGTCCTGCAGCACTTCACTTGGTGGCATCAACAGGTAGAGATCGAACGCTTTGGTATAGAATTCGATCGCCCGATCCAGATCAGGCACGGTGATGCCAATATGGGAAAACGACACAGCGGGCATGGGAATCTCCTTTCAAAATGACGTGCAAAAGTAAAAAAGTCGCGGAATGCCTCAGCATGCCACGACTTCACTTACGCGCCAAATCTAATGTGAGATTACAAAACTCTAGCGCAAGCTTTCAAATGGATCGTCTGCTGCCAGATCTTCGGACCAACCAAAACTCTCCCATGTATGGGCCATATGCTCAGGCAGCTCCGCTGTCACGGTGATCGGTTTGCCTTTGGTTGGGTGCATAAAGGTCATCGACCGTGCATGCAGATGCAGCTTGTTGGAAATCATCCCACCCAGCTTTGCGCCCCAGCCATCACCAAGGTTTTCCTGACCGGAGCCACCGTATTTACCGTCGCCGATGATCGGATGCCCAATCTCCGCCATATGCGCGCGCAGCTGGTGCGTCCGGCCGGTGATTGGCTCCATCGCCACCCAGGAGGCCCGTCCGGCCACCCGGTACAGCGTCGCATATTGCGTAATCGCGCGCTTGGCACCCGGCGTGCTGTCGACTTCCCGAGGATGCACCGCAATCATTTTCTCGCCTTCGCCCCGCGCCCCGTGACCGCCAGCTTTTACCAGACCATACTTGATCTCGCCGAGATACGGCGTAGGCACACCGGCCACCACAGCCCAATAAATCTTGCGCGTCTGTTTGTGCCGCATCGCCTCGGTCAGCGCTTTGGCCGCCGCACGTGTCCGCGCCAGCAACAAAACCCCAGAGGTGTCTTTGTCCAACCGATGCACCAGACGTGGCTTCTCTTCCATGTCAAACTGCAACGCCACCGACAGCCCGTCGACATGCCGGGTCTGCTTGCTGCCCCCCTGCGTGGGCAAGCCCGCCGGTTTGTTGATCGCAATGATCTCTTCATCTTTGTAGATCACGCTGTCCAGCATCAACTTGGCATCGGCCTTGCTGACCTTGGCTGCGGCGCGAGACTGTTCGCGCTGTGCGACTTCATGTGGCTCCGGCAAAGGCGGCACGCGAATGCTCTGCCCCTCTTCCACACGGGTGTTGGCTTTCACACGGCCACCCTCAACGCGGATCTCACCTTTACGACACATCTTCTCGATCTGTCCCTGCGCCACATGGGGAAACTTGCGCTTAAACCAACGATCCAGCCGCTGATCACCTTCACCGTCCGCAACAGTCACTGTCTGTACCCGGCTCATGCCAGTAATCCTTTTGTCACGGCCATGCCCAGCATCAGCGCGCCCACCGCGCCAACCACCGAAACGGCCACATAAAACGCTGCAGCGCCATAAGCCCCACGCTCCATCAGGGTTACGGTCTCCAGCGAAAACGCCGAAAACGTCGTAAACCCACCAAGCAGGCCTGTCATCACCAATGGCGACAAATGGGTCAGCCCACGCTGTGCCGCCAGCACAACAAAAGCTCCCATCAGAAACGAGCCAATCACATTCACTGTGATGATCGCCACGGGAAAACCACTGACGAAGCCCTGCCCCACCAGCCGCACCACACCGATGCCCAGCAGAAAGCGCAACGCCGCGCCCACCGCGCCACCCAAAGCCACATATGCCACGTTTAAAACCATCACGCGTCTCTCTGCGCTTTGCCCCACAATGTCAAGAAACCGCTTTCTTCTTCCCCAAATACCGCGAGGGAATCGCCAATTTGGCGACGGGGTTTGCCCCCCTACCCGTTTCGCTTAGTGCGCAGCTTGGCGAAATACTCCATGCGCCGCTTCAACTCGCGCTCGTACCCACGCTCCACCGGCGTATAGATCACCGGCCGTTTGATGCCTTCCGGGAAATAATTCTGCCCGGAAAACCCATCCTCGGCATCATGATCATACTGATAGCCATCGCCGTATCCTTGGTCCGCCATCAACGAGGTTGGCGCATTCAGAATATGTTTGGGGGGCGGTTCGGAGCCGGTTTTCTTCGCCAAAGCCCGCGCCGCCTTATAGGCTGCATAGCCCGCGTTGGTCTTTGGCGCGAGCGCCAAATAGATCACTGCCTGCGCCAATGCCAACTCGCCTTCGGGACTTCCCAAACGCTCATAGGTTTCCCAAGCGCTGAGGCACACGCTCTGTGCCTGCGGATCGGCCAATGCAATGTCCTCACAGGCCATCCGTGTCAGCCGCCGCGCCAGAAACCGCGGGTCTTCGCCGCCTTCCAGCATGCGCGCATACCAATAGAGCGCCGCCTCTGGATCAGATCCGCGCACCGATTTGTGCAACGCCGAAATCAGGTTGTAATGCTCATCGCCGGACTTGTCGTATTTCGCCGCCCGCCGCATCAACCGTGTGGAGAGCGCATCAGTGTCGAGCTTGCCATCCACTTTCCAGGCCATGACCTGCTCAATCAGGTTGAGCAATGCCCGCCCATCGCCATCTGCCATTTCCAACAGCGCTTCTCGCGCCGGCCCATCCAAGGGCAAGGGCTTTTCCAGCTCTTTCTCCGCGCGCTGCGCCAAGCGCTCTAGATCCCCCAGCGCCAACCGCTCCAGCACCAAGACCTGTGAGCGGGACAAGACCGCAGCGTTGAGCTCAAACGACGGGTTTTCCGTTGTCGCCCCCACCAGAAGGATTGTGCCGTCCTCCATGTAGGGCAAAAACCCATCCTGCTGCGCTTTGTTGAAGCGGTGGATCTCGTCCACAAACAACAACGTACCTTTGCCATTCGCCCGCCGCACCTTGGCGGCCTCAAACACTTTGCGCAGCTCGGGCACACCAGTAAAAATCGCGCTGATCTGCACAAAATGCAGCTCGGATTCATCCGCCAGCAGCCGCGCAATGGTGGTCTTACCCACACCAGGCGGCCCCCAGAAGATCAGCGACGACAGCGATCCCGACGACAACATCACGCCCAAAGGCGCCTCCGCCCCCAATACTTGCTCCTGCCCAATCACCTCGGACAGGGATTTGGGCCGCAGCCGATCTGCCAGCGGTCGCGGTGCTTCCCCCTTCGGTTCCGCGACAGGAATATCCGCCGGTGTGGTGTCAAAAAGATCGGCCATCGTGCGCCCAAAAGTCCTTAAAGTCTAAAACGCATCACCACCCGCTGGGTGCCGCGCTGGACCTCCAACGTAAGCCGCTTGCGCGCGTCCCGCAAAGCCTTGTCCGCGTCTTTTGTGGTGAGGATCTCTGTTCCGTCGATCACGCGCAACACATCGCCCGGCCCAATACCCAAACGGGCACCAATCTCACCGGGATTTTCCACCATCACACCTTCTAGGCTCAATGGCAGGCCATATTCACCCAACACCGCCGGATTGATGTTGGAGATCACCATTCCGGGGATCGCCGACTTGCGCCCGGTCTCAATGGTATCGCGGCTCGGCACATCCGGCGCCACATCCATTTTCACGGAGCGCGTTACCACATCTCCATCCCGTAAAGTCTCAACCGCAACATCACTGCCAAGACCGGCCACGGACATGCGGAAAATCATCTCAGCTGGCGTATTCACCGGCTGCCCGTCGAGCGCCACGATCACGTCGCCTGCCTCAACACCTGCCGCCAGGAATGGGCTCATGTCATGCAATTCGGACACCACAATGCCACCCGCACGGTCGAGCCCCAGACCCTCCGCCATATCCGCATCGACCGGTTGGCCAAACATGCCCGCCCAAGGACGCTGAAAATCATCAAAGCCCGCGCGCGCCTGATCCACAAACTGCGCCACCAGATTGGCCGGAATGGCAAAGCCAATCCCATTGGAGCCACCGGAACGTGTCAGGATCGAGGTGTTGATGCCAATCAGATCGCCGTTGATGTCAATCAACGCCCCACCGGAGTTGCCCGGATTGATCGCAGCATCGGTCTGAATGAAATAGCCGCGCGCATTGCCCGTCGCCACGCCCGACCGTGCCAATCCACTGACAATCCCGCTGGTTACGGTCTGCCCAACCCCAAACGGGTTGCCAATTGCCATCACCAACTCCCCCACATCGACATTGTCGCTGTCGCGGAACTGCAAAAACGGCAGCCCTTCGGCATTCTTCAGCTTCAGAATGGCCAGATCGCTCTCTTCATCCGCCAGAAGCACTTCGGCGGTGTACTCACTGCGGTCATTCAGCTGCACGCGAATGTCGGTCGACATGCCCACAACATGATAGTTGGACACCACAATACCATCTTCAGACAAGATAACGCCTGAGCCCAGCGAGTTCTCCACACGTGGCTGTGGTGTGCCAAACCCGCGAAACAGCTGGTCAAAAAACGGATCACCGGTAAACGGCGTCTGCCGCGCCTGCACAATCTGCTTGGCAAAGATGTTCACCACCGCAGGTGCCGCCTCTTTTACCAAAGGCGCAAAGCCCATCGAAATTTCGGCTTGCGATTGCGGTACCTTGGTCTCTGCCGACACCGTGGAAGCCAGGCCCAGCGTGAGGGAAATCAATACAGCGCGGATCATGCGTCATCCTCAATTGTTCAGTGCATCGCATATGCGCAGCAGCCAGGAGCAATGCAAGGCGAGTCAGCCCTTAACTAAGGCAGAAAATCTGTCTGATAGGTCTTTTCTGGCAAAGACTTGCCCAGCACCCTGAGCGCCCCCAGTCTCCCGATCTCATCGGCACATTTTGCACCAGCGCCATTGCCACCGGTCAAAGCAAACACCCGCTCGGTTTGACCATAAATCAAAGGGTTGCCACGCGGTGTAAAGCTGGTGGCACAGCTGCCAAACGTCACGCCTTGAGACGCCAAACCCGGCATCAACTGGAACAACTGATCCGCCATAAAGCTGCCCGCCTTCGGATCCCCACCGCCGCGGAACCACTCTTTCATTTCCGCCACGGAGGTCAGTTCCACGTCTTCCGGGTCACCGCCGATTTTCAGATAGGTTTTGCCATCCGGATAGCGCACTGGCGGCAGGATGTAGCAATCCCCTGCACCAAATGGAAAAAAGTACACCACCGACGGCATGTCCTTAAGTCGCTCTGCTTCGGCGTCGTCAATCTCCACAAAAGCAATCGTGCGCGCATAAACCTTGATCGGTACAGGTTCTGGCAACAAGCCGGAAGCCTTGGAAAACGCGCCGCAGGCCGCAGCCACTCGCTCTGCCTGTAGCACTTTGCCACCAGCGCAGCGCACGATCACCCCATCCGAACGTTCCTGAACGTCGACAACCTCGTCGCGCACCAACGTCACACCATTGGCATGCGCCGCAGTGATCTCCGCCGTCGCGTGGGCGCGCGGATTGATCCAACCGCCAGCAGCCTCAAACAGGCCAAGGATGCCATCAGGAAATTCAAAATACGGAAACCGCGCCCGCAAGGCTGCGCCACGCAGGCCATCATGGTCTGTACCCAAATCCTCAGCCACAGTTTTTGTATTGAGAATATAGTCACTGCCCGCGCCTTGCTCCGGCCCAGCCATCAACGCCCCAACCTGATGGAAAAACGGCACGCCACCTTGTGCCTCAATGTCAGCATACCGGTCCATGGAAGCCGCAGCCGCCCGAGACCAATCCGCGTGACTCGCCAACCGCCGCGTAATCCGCGCTTGATCGTAGTGACTGGCAAACACGCCATCGTGCGACGCTGCATGGTCCGGCTCCGCAGGCCCCACCAGCGCAACCTTCGCGCCCATCTCAGCCAGATACCGCGCACAGGCGCTGCCCCAAAGCCCGGCGCCCACCACAACCACGTCAAAACCCATCATGTCCCCCTATCACTTGGAAGGACAATGACGTGCAATCCCGGTGAGTGCTAGCCCAACCGCGCAGCCTTTATGGTTGAGTAATGTTCGCCACCCGGAACAACCTGCAAGTCGCAGCCTGCTGGCACCAACTCTTTGATCGCGGCCGACATCGCCAATGGTGACCACGTGTCCGCATCGCCGTGCCAGATCTGCACCGGTGCCCGAACTTGGCTCAATTCCCGCGACCAATCCGCCACATAAGCTGACAGATACGCTAGATACCCTTGGCGATGGTCTATGAAACTGCTGCGCATCCCGGAAATCAGGGCATCCCTAAAATGCGCATCCGACAACAAGAACTGTTCTTGAGGTCCACATTTCGCAAACAACTGATTGACCAACATACCCGGCGCAAAGCGCGCCAGTCCCCCCTGCAGGGCCGTCAACAAACGCAACACTCCAGGGCGCTGCATTGCCAGCTTAAACACTGGTGCGCCGGCCATCTCCGGCAGGAAGTTTCCTAGCTGTAAGGGCGCAGCGGGAGAAATCACGGTCACACAGGCCACAGCTGCCGGTCGAGCGGCCGCCAAGCGCAACGCTGCCATCGCGCCTATGGAAAACCCAACCACATGCATCTGTCCCCCCTCTGCTTTGGCACAGGCAGCGTCATACTGTGAAACCAAATGCTGCAACGGGCCCCCGGCGGAAAAATCAAACAGGTTTGGCGCGGTGACTGGCAGTTCGCCGGTTTGCAACAGCCTGGCATCATCTGGCCCACCAGGTACGCCGTGGCAAAAGAAAACGGGAGTTTGGGAGAAGGTCATGTTCGCGAAACCTTATTGAGTTCCCTCAACAGGTAGGAGCGATGCAGACCAGTCAACAGGTGACCGGATGTCTCAGGCGACACCACAAACAAAAAGACCCCCGCCATTCTGGCAGGGGTCCAGGCATCTGGTTGATCCAGATGGAGATTTATTCTTCGGCGGCTTCTTCAGCTGCCACGCGAGCCTTGTCGGCTGCGCCTTTTGCATCGACGTCGCGATCCACAAATTCGATGATCGCCATCGGTGCCATGTCGCCATAACGGAAACCGGCTTTCATGATGCGGACGTAGCCACCCTGACGGTCTTTGTAGCGTGGGCCCAGAACGTCAAACAGTTTGGAAACGTACTGGTCTTCTTTCAGACGTGCAGCGGCCTGACGGCGCGCGTGCAGATCACCACGTTTGGCCAGCGTGATCATCTTTTCGATGATCGGGCGCAGTTCTTTGGCCTTTGGCAGGGTGGTTTTGATTTGTTCGTGCTCGATCAGCGAGCCGGCCATGTTGGAAAACAGGGCTTTACGGTGCTCATGAGTACGGTTCAGGCGGCGGTAACCACGTGCGTGACGCATTGTATTTCTCCTAAGTGCGTTTTTGCTTTGTCTGGCAGCCGATGCGTGTCAGCCACTCTCCTTGGGGCATGTGCCCTGATCGTCCCCGGCAGGTCCGGGCATTGAATGAGCGGGTCACTATGCGACCCGCTCAAAATCATCAAGACTTAAAAGTTGTCTTCGAACTTCTTGGCCAGATCTTCGATGTTGTCTGGTGGCCAGTCCTCGACGTCCATGCCGAGGTGCAGACCCATGCCGGACAGCACTTCTTTGATCTCGTTCAAAGACTTGCGGCCGAAGTTCGGCGTGCGCAGCATCTCTGCTTCGGTCTTCTGGATCAGATCGCCGATGTAAACGATGTTGTCGTTTTTCAGGCAGTTTGCAGAACGCACAGACAGTTCCAGCTCGTCCACTTTCTTCAGCAGAAGTGGGTTGAACTCGAGACCATCGTCTTCTTCCTGACGACCTGCCGCTTCCGGCTCATCGAAGTTCACAAAGATCGACAGCTGGTCCTGCAGGATACGCGCAGCATAAGCCACGGCGTCTTCCGGCGTGATAGAACCATCAGTGTCGATTTTCATGGTCAGCTTGTCATAGTCCAGAACCTGACCTTCACGGGTTGGCTGCACGTCGTAAGACACGCGCTTCACCGGAGAGTAGATCGCATCGATTGGAATAAGACCAATAGGTGCATCTTCAGGCTTGTTCTTGTCCGCAGACACGTAGCCTTTGCCAGTGTTGACGGTCAGCTCGACATAAAGGTCGGCGCCATCGTCAAGGTGGCAGATCACGTGATCTTTGTTCAAAACTTCGATGCCGGCGCTGTCGGAGATGTCACCGGCAGTTACGGCACCTGGACCTTTGGCATTGATCGAAAGACGCTTAGGGCCTTCCACTTCCATGCGCAGGGACACACCCTTCAGGTTCAGGATGATGTCGGTCACGTCTTCGCGCACACCAGCAACGCTGGAGAACTCGTGCAATACGTTGTCGATCTGTACGCTAGTGATGGCGGCGCCTTGCAGCGAGCTCATCAGTACACGACGCAGCGCGTTGCCCAAAGTAAGACCAAAGCCACGCTCCAGCGGCTCAGCAACAACCGTTGCCTGACGCGCTGGGTCATTGCCCGGCTTCACTTCAAGCTGTGTAGGCTTGATCAATTCTGCCCAATTCTTGTGGATCATGCGTCCCTCCATACTTGTCTCGTTCCCATGTCCAAAAGAACCAGACGCCCGAGGTTTCAAAATGACGAACTGGGGCCGTGCGGATCACGCGGCCCCAGGTAGTAGAAATGTCGCTTAGACGCGGCGGCGCTTTGGAGGGCGGCAGCCGTTGTGGGCGATTGGTGTCACGTCACGGATAGATGTGATGTTGAAGCCAATTGCAGCCAGAGCGCGCAGTGCAGATTCACGGCCGGAACCCGGACCCTGAACTTCCACTTCCAGCGTTTTCACACCGTGGTCCTGAGCTTTTTTGCCTGCATCTTCCGCAGCCATCTGAGCAGCATATGGGGTGGACTTACGGGAGCCCTTGAAACCCATGGTGCCGGCGGAGGACCAAGAAATTGCATTGCCCTGAACGTCAGAGATCAGGATTTTTGTGTTGTTGAACGAAGAGTTCACGTGCGCAACGCCAGTGGCGATATTCTTACGCTCTTTTTTCTTCGTACGAGTCTTTTCGCGTGCCATCGATCAGGACCCCCTTATTTCTTCTTGCCAGCAATGGCCTTTGCAGGGCCTTTGCGTGTGCGAGCGTTGGTGTGGGTACGCTGACCGCGAACCGGCAGGTTGCGACGGTGGCGCAGGCCACGGTAGCAGCCAAGGTCCATCAGACGCTTGATGTTCATCTGCACTTCACGACGCAGGTCACCTTCAACGGTGTAAGTCGCATCGATGTGCTCACGGATGGCCAGAACTTCTGCGTCAGACAGCTCGTTGATGCGACGGGTTTCGTCGATCTTCACGCTTTCGCAGATTTCTTTTGCAGATGCTGGGCCAATACCAGTGATATAAGTCAGGGCGATCGGGACCCGTTTGTGGGTCGGGATGTTTACGCCGGCAATACGTGCCACGTGTCACTTTCCTTTTCGTTGCGGTTCCGTAGCTCCGGAACCTTTTTTCACAACGTAAGCCCGACGCTAGCAAGCGATCGGGCCTCAGCTGATCAGGTGGTCTTGCACCATGGGGGCGACCCACGCGCAAAGAATTGATTCTCCGTTAAGAGATGGGGTGATTTAGGGGGGATTGAGGGGGGTGTCAAGTATGTAGGAATGACAGAAGACGCGCACACACGTTAATCAATCCATCACCACCAATCGGTGTATGCGATCATTTTTGAATTCAACTGAAATTGCAGCGGAATTCGAAAGCTCAAATTTCATTGCTGCCCCAAGGAAACCGACAGGGCTATCAGCAATTTCCTTTCTCCAAGAAACAGGTTCACCCATTATCGCTTCCACCTCAAGCTGTCCCATTTCGCGCATCAAGTCGTAAGGCAAACGCCCCGCGAAGGGACGGAAGTCTTGGTTCAATGTCGCTTCCACAGCAGCGTCGTCCGAAACAAAAATGAAAACTGTTCTGAGCCTTAGATCCCGCAGAGACGAACCCTCAAATTCAAAGGAAATACCGTTTTCATAATCATTCGCCCAAATCTCCCCTACTGTATCCTGCCCCAGCTCTAGATGATTAATAACTTCACGAAGCCTGGCATTGGATTTGGTTCCACCGATCAGAAGGTGAGGTTCGGAAGAAATGTGATCGGCTGGTGTCATTAACAGTGTCCTTTTAAGCTCTTAGTCTACAACCGAAAACGCTACCGATCCATCGTGACGAACCAAAATGGGAACATTCCCAGCCAAGGCAAACCGCGGGTCCATTTCTTCAATCATGCGCTTTCCATCATAGAAGAAAGCAAAACCGGTCTGAGTTTTCAGGATTTCTCCCTTAAACGCGAGCTCAAACCCCACCTCGTCTTCCAGTTCTCGAAGGAATAAGTAGGCAATCTCAAGCGCTTCAGCTTCGGTGATCATGCTTCAGTCCTCGCCACTTCCAAAGCGGAGGCAGAAGCCTCAAACTTACGATAAAGCCACTCAGTTACATTGCCATACCTACGTTCTGGTGACAGGAGGTCGTCGTAGGATGCGACCGAAACGCTGCCCTCCCTGTCGATGTAGTGGCAAAACTATAGACTCTCCCCGGTCACCGCGCTCTTTGCTCTGCTATCCGCAAGAATAAGCAGTTCATCCCCTAAGACTGCCGGACGCTCATAGAAGTTCAGTATATTGAAGTCGAAGGAAATGTGCGCATGGTCGCCCCCTCCAATTTCATCCAAAACCCCAAATAGGGCAAACTTGGTACGCCCCACGACGATACCGTTGCACAAGCCAAAAAGCGCTTCTATTGCATCACGCGGAATCGCGGGTGCAAACGCCATCAATTTAGGCACGAGATCAGCTCGCAACGGTTTGTTGACGGAAATATCGTATACCGATGGTGCGATATCTGGGCGGTAGATCGCGATGCACCCTTTGTCCGTGCACCTTAGATCCCGCCACCTGTCCAAATTTAGCAAAAGTCCTGACATCCGTCATAAAATGACCATAACTCCCCAACAAAAACAAAAACGGAGCCCCCGGAAGGCGCTCCGCTCAATACATCCAGAAGGTGTGTTTCAGGTCAACCCAACACCTTCGCCACAGAAGCCTCAACCTCATCCATCGACGCCAGTCCGTCAATCGAGGTCAGGTTGCCTTTGGCATGGTAATACCCGATCAGCGGCGCGGTCTGCTTGTAGTACGCCATCAGACGCACTTTCAGGCTTTCCGCATTGTCATCCGCTCGGGCCTCGCCACCGTTGGCGACGGCTTCTTTGGCACGGCCCACGATGCGTTCCACCAGAACCTCATCGTTCACCTGCATCTCAATCACGGCGTCGAGCTTTTCGCCACAGTCCGCCAACAAGTCTGCCAATGCATCTGCTTGCGCCAGGGTGCGCGGGAAGCCGTCAAAGATGAAGCCGCCCTTCTTGTCACCTTCCAACTGCTCTCGGATCAGACCAATCACAATCTCGTCGGTGACAAGCTCGCCGCGGTCCATAACCTCAGCAACCTTCTTGCCCATCTCCGTACCGGAGGTTTTTGCGGCGCGCAGCATGTCGCCCGTAGAAAGCTGGATCATGTCGCGCTTCTCTACGAGACGGCCAGCCTGGGTTCCTTTACCGGCACCGGGCGGGCCAAGCAGAATAATATTCATCGACGAGCAGGTCCTTTGCGTTTGCGTTTGTTCCGGCCTTTACCAGACAGCTGGGACTTTTCAATAAGCCCTTCGTACTGGTGCGCCAGCAGATGGTTCTGAACTTGCTGGATGGTGTCCATGGTCACGGAGACCACAATCAGAACCGAGGTGCCGCCAAAGTAGAACGGGATCGCAAACTGTCCACGCAGGATCTCTGGAAGGAGACAAACTGCCGCAAGATATGCAGAACCCAGAACCAGGATACGGTTGACCACATACTCAAGGTATTCTGCGGTGCGCTTGCCCGGGCGGATGCCTGGAACAAAGCCGTTCTGGTTCTTAAGGTTGTCGGCCACATCGTCAGGTTTGAAGCTGACGTTGAAGGTGTAGAAGTAGGCAAAGAACACAATCATGGACACGAAGAACAGCAGGTACAGCGGCTGTCCTGGGCCAAAGTAGGCCAGCAGAGTCGACATGATTGGGCCGGTTTGACTACCGGAGAAGGTCGCGATGGTGGTTGGCAGCAACAGCAGGGAGCTGGCGAAGATCGCCGGGATCACACCGGCTGGGTTCACTTTCACCGGCAGGTGAGAGGAACCGCCGTCATAGACCTTCATGCCAACTTGGCGACGCGGGTACTGGATGTGGATCTTACGCAGCGCCCGCTCCATGAAGACCACAAAGGCGATGGTGGCAATCACCATGACAATCACCGCAATAATCACCGCTTCGCTGATCGCACCGGTGCGACCGGACACAAAGAACTGTGCCAGCGCCGCAGGAAGCTCGGCCACAATGCCCACAAAGATGATCAGGGAGATACCGTTGCCGATGCCGCGTGCGGTGATCTGCTCACCCAGCCACATCAGGAACATGGTGCCGCCCACCAGCGTCACAAGACAGCTGAAGCGGAAGAACAGGCCCGGATCGGTGACCAGCTCACCGGCCTCCAGGCTGACCGCCAGGCCATAGGCCTGAAGCGTTGCCAATGCCACCGTGCCGTAGCGGGTGTATTGGTTCATCTTCTTGCGGCCTTGTTCGCCTTCTTTCTTGAGCTGTTCCAGAGCTGGAACCATGGAGCCCAAAAGCTGAACAATAATGCTCGCAGAGATATAAGGCATGATGCCCAGAGCAAAGATGCCCATCCGTCCCAGCGCGCCGCCGGTGAACATGGACAGGATGCCGCCAATGCCTGCGCCGGCCTCTTCCATAAACTCACGGAGGGCAACACCGTCGATGCCCGGAACCGGAATCCATGTGCCAAGGCGATACACAATCAACAAACCCAATGTGAACAGGATGCGATTGCGCAGATCGGTGGCTTTTCCAAGTGCGGACCAGCTGGTGTTGGCCGCCATTTGCTCTGCTGCAGATACCATTTAGGATCTCTCTTAGACTAAAAACGCCGCCAGAACCGTTTTCCGGTTTGGCGGCGTTAGGAAAACTTGGAAGGATATGTAAGCGGACATCCGCCCGCTCACAACCTCTTATTCAGCCGCTGGCGCGGATTTGACTGTCAGAGAGCCACCCGCTTTTTCAACTGCTTCAACAGCAGCTTTGGAAGCGCCAGTCACTTCGATGTTCAGCTTGGCGGAAACTTCGCCTTTTGCCAGAACACGGATGCCATCTTTTTTGCGACGTACCAGACCGGACGCGATCAGCGCGTCTTCGGTGATCGCAGCAGAGGCGTCCAGCTTTTTCTCATCAACAAATTTCTGGATCAGGCCCAGGTTGATCACAGCAAATGCCTTCCGGTTTGGCTTGTTGAAGCCACGCTTTGGCAGACGCTGGTACAATGGCATTTGGCCACCTTCGTAGCCGTTGATCGCCACACCCGAACGGGACTTTTGACCTTTGATACCACGGCCACCCATTTTACCTTTGCCGGAGCCAGGGCCACGGCCAACGCGCATGCGTTTTTTGGTTGCGCCAGGATTGTCGCTCAGTTCGTGCAGTTTCATTTCGCTTCTCCTTGCCGGAACTGACCCACGAAGCGTCTTCGGGCCAAACACGGCTTTTCTTGATTTTGATTCTCATGACGCAAAGCGCCACCGGGGGCGTATAGACCCTCAGACGTGGGTTTGCAATGTGGAAGATGGCCCGCACGCCGATCTTCAATCCTACAGGTTTTGATGTGCGAGCCGAGTCCAAAACCCGACGCCATACGCAATGGCATCATCATTAAAATCATACGACGGATTGTGCAGCGGCATCGCGTTGCACCCGTCCAACCCATTGCCCATCAAAATGAAGGCCCCGGGTCTGTGGGCCAAAAACTCCGCGAAGTCCTCGGAAAACCCAACGCGTCCGTAAGTTGTATCAACCGTCCCAACGCAACGCGCCCCCGCAGCAATAGTGTCTGTGGCGCGCCCGTCATTCACCAAGGGCTGAAAAGAGGTTGAATAAGACACCTTCCCCTTTGCACCCTGAGCAGTACAAACCCCTTCCACGATGGCGCGCATGCGGCTCTCAATGGTTTGGGAAACCTCCTGCGAAAACCCCCGGCAATCGCCGCGCAACGTCACATTGCTGGGCAGAATATTGCGGGCCCCATCAGTCACAAACTCTGTAACGGAAACAACCGCATGCTCGCGCGGCGGCACATTGCGCGAGATGATGGTCTGCAACTGCATCACGATGGCTGAGCCAGCTACAATTGGGTCCACCCCTTTCTCCGGCATTGAAGCATGTCCGCCCTGCCCCCCAATTGTAATCTCAAAATTGTCTTCAAACGCACAAAACGGACCGGATTGCGTGGCAAAATGCCCAAGCGCCATGCCCGGCATATTGTGCAGCCCATAAATCGCCGCCATGGGGAACCGCTCAAACAATCCGTCAGCAATCATCGCTGCAGCGCCGTTGCCGTTTTCCTCATCTGGCTGAAAGATAAAATGCACGGTCCGCTGGAGTGTTGGATCCGCCGCCAATTTGAGCGCTGCTCCGAGCAACATTGTGCTGTGCCCGTCATGCCCACATCCATGGAAAAGCCCATCCTGCTTTGACCGGTAAGAGAAACCGTTGGCCTCCTGAATGGGCAGCGCGTCCATATCGGCACGCAATCCAATTGCTGTTTCATCCGGGCCACGCCGCAGGGTGGCCACAACACCGCACTGCCCAATGCCCCGCACAACCTCAAGTCCCGCGCCTTCCAAAACCTCGGCAATCAAGCGCGGCGTGCGTTCCAGATCAAATCCGGTCTCCGGGTGGCTGTGCAAGTCGCGGCGAAAAGAAGTGAGATCCAGCACCAGAAGCGCTCCTTATGAAGGTCTTGTTCGGGCGGCGCGCCCTACACAAAGACATAACAAAGCTGAGCGGTCATTTTGCCTGAAAATTTGGGGATAGTGGGCAGAGTCCGCGGGGATCGATAGCCGTAGAGCAAACTGGTCAGACCGTCCCCTTGCGCTTGACCATCACCTCTTCCCACGCCGTGATCAACGCCGCTCGTCGCCCCGGATATCCCTCATTCAGCACATCCAGCGACACAATCCGATCCGTGCGAAAGTGACGGTAGTCCTGCCGCGTTTCACACCAAGCCACAATGTAGCGCTCGCCATCCAGATAGGCGATCAACAGCGGCCAAATCACCCGGCTGCTCTCACTGTCATCGCGATCCCGATAGGCAATCCGAAGCTTGGAGCGCTCCCGAATGGCCACGCGCAACCGTGCCCCGTCAAACTGCTCATCCTTTGGCCCGCGCGTGATAATCGCCCGCGAACCGGCGTCCAGCACCACCGGGCGCAACTCCTCGGGGATCACCTCGGTCAGCTTCGCCACCAGGTCCCGCGCCGCCAACGCCAGCGACGGGTCCGCCTGTGCCGCCACCATGCCGGCGCCCAAAACGGCCGCTTCCAACTCATCCGGTGTCAGCATCAGCGGTGGCATGTCATAGCCCTCATCCAGCACATAGCCCATTCCGGCCTCGCCAGTGATGGGCACCCGCTGCGCAATCAACTCTGCCATGTCGCGGTAGAGCGTGCGCAGGGAGACTTCCAATTCGTCAGCCAGCTCCCGCCCCGTCACCGGTGCGCGAGCCGCCCGCAATACTTGAATAATCTGGAAAAGCCGTTCCGTGCGACGCATTTTTCACCCCTGCTGACACACTGCTGACATAACGCTGTCAGCAGGGCAACCTTAGACAAGGATCAACGCAGCTATTGTTCTAAGGAAAGACACATGATCCAGTTTCAGCGCAGCAAAACCCTGAACGCCGCCCCAGAAGCCGTCTGGGCCACATTGAGCGACTATATGAACATCGACGCCTTTGCGCCCGGCATCACCAAAGTGGACGCGCTGAGCGAGCAGTCCAATGGCCTCGGCGCCAAACGCCGCTGTCACTTCCCGGATGGCAATTCCGTTGCCGAAGAGGTCACCACCTGGACCGAGGGCCGCGGCTATCGCGTGGCTTTAGTGGACCTGGGCAAGATGCCATTGAAAGAGATGCACGCCGACATCCGCCTCGCCCCCAACGGCAGCGGCAAAACCCACGTCACCTGGAGCATCTACTTTGCCACCAAGTTTGGCCCGCTGGGCTGGCTCATGGGCCAAGCGCTGATGAAACCCATGATGCGCAAGGTGCTCGACGGCAACCTGCAAGGCCTTGAGGATCACGTGACCGGCCACACCACGGCCGTCCCACAGCCCTCCTGACAAACAAAAACGCCCCTGCGGATCAGGCAGGGGCGTTTCATTCATCTTGAGAGTTCACTCAGCCATAAACATGCTGGGTTGCAATGCTGTGGATGTCGTAGCGATCCACACCAATGTCGTTTAATTCACGGTCACTCATGCGGGCCAATTCCCGAACGGTGGTGTTATATTTCTGGCGCAGCTCACGGGCTGCTTTGAAATCTTCAATCGACGCGCGCAGGGTTGCAAAAAGGTCGGTGCGGGCGGACTGGGCGGTTTGAACAAATGCCATCTCGGTGGCTCCTTATCTATCTGTGCCGAAACGCATTTTCCGGCGTTTTTCTGTTTTACCTTCTGGTGCCTTCAACATAGGTCTTCCCGTTAGCGCCAACAATTGCCAGATTGATCTGCCCGATATGCATCTTTGTCATGGCTCTTTACCTCTCAGAAACAAAAAAGCCTCGGCTTGCACCGAGGCTTCGCATTTTGAATTGTGACGTCTCTCACCGCATAATGGTTTGGCCTCTCGCCAGCTGTTCAATGTCATGACGGGACACGCCAATGTCGTCGAGCTGCCGGTCGCTCAACCCACCAAGCTGGCGGGTTGTCTCGCGGTACAGGGCGTTTTGTCGCTGCTCACCGCGGTAGGTGGACCAGGCATCATAGATGCGAGCGCCCATACCAATGCTGCGCGAGGGTGGTGTGTTCAAATAGGCCATCAGACAAGTCCTCCTTGGGGCGCCAATCCACCTTCGGATAGCGCTGTTGTGTGTCAGTCATTTGTGGGTCTGTGTAACCCTACAGATAAAGGTCTCAGCCCCGGCCCTTTCAACGTGGGCAAGTGACTAACTCCTATGCATCCAGGACAAATCATTTGGAGATCCCGCCAAACGCAAAAAAGCCCCGGAGCGATCTCCGAGGCCTTCTAGGGGAGTGTCTGGTTGACCTGTGATTTACAGGGCCAGAGCGCCTTTGCGCGCAACATCTTCGATGTCGCCGCGGTTCAGGCCAATGTCTGCCAGTTCACGGTTGGTGAGCTTGTTCAGCTCTTTGACGGTTTTGGCAAAAGACGCGTCGCGCTTGCGTGTCAGTAGCCAGTTCTCAACCAAACGAGTGAAACGGCCTACGATGTCTACGGCTTCGATGTGCAGAGTTGGAGCATGTTGCATGAGTTAAGTCCTTCAAGTGCCGATGCGCCACTTCGGCTTGACGCGCATTATCTGTTCATGCGCTCCATTTAGTGCTCAATTTTGCGGCGCGGTAGGCACAAGAAAGCATCCCAGATATGCACTTTGCGAATATCGATGAAATCGATGTTAATCATTCGATTTTGGAATGATATATTTGGGGTCCTATGGGCGATCCGCCCCTAGATTTAGGCCGGTGCGGTTCCCGCCGCAGCCCTTCATCAACAAAGCCTTAACAAACTCTCGACAATGCAAACAAAAACGCCCCCGGAAAATCCGGGGGCGTTTTTAATTTTGTCGATCAAAAAGGCTTAGTCGCGCTCTTCGATGATCTCCACCATGTGGGAAACCTTGCGAATCATGCCGCGTACCGAAGGAGTGTCCTCCAGCTCACGGGTCCGGTTCATTTTGTTCAGACCCAGACCGATCAGCGTGGCACGCTGGTCTTGTGGGCGACGGATCGGCGAACCGACCTGCTTTACAACGATGGTTTTTGCCATTGGTCGTTACTCCTTACTCTGCAGCTTCGGCAGGTGCTTCATCCTTGCGCAGGATGTCAGCAACTTTCTTGCCACGGCGAGCCGCAACCTGACGTGGGCTGGCTTCTTTCTTCAGCCCGTCGATGGTGGCGCGGATCATGTTGTAGGGGTTCTGCGAACCGATGGATTTCGAAACAACGTCTTTGACGCCGAGCATTTCGAAAACGGCACGCATTGGACCACCGGCGATGATCCCGGTACCTTCTGGCGCGGTGCGCATAACCACTTTACCGGCGCCGTGACGGCCTTCCATGTCGTGGTGCAGGGTACGACCTTCGCGCAGAGGCACGCGGATCATCTGACGCTTGGCTTGCTCGGTAGCTTTGCGGATGGCCTCAGGGACCTCTTTCGCTTTACCTTTACCGAAGCCTACACGGCCTTTTTGGTCACCAACAACAACCAGAGCTGCGAAGCCAAAGTTCTTACCACCTTTGGTGGTCTTGGAAACACGGTTGATCGCAACGAGACGATCAGCGAATTCCGGGGTTTCTTCTTCGCGGTTGCGACCACGGCCCCGGCGGTTTTCACGTTCTGCCATTTGGCATTCCTTTATCTACTGGCGCTTGGCGCCTGATATACTCAATCCCAGTGAAGCCGAACCGAAGCCCGACCTCCCGGATCATCGGGGGGACGCGAACGTCCCCCACAAGTCTTAGACTTTCAAGCCACCTTCACGCGCAGCTTCGGCCAGAGCCTTCACTTTGCCGTGGAAGAGGAAGCCGCCGCGATCGAAGTATGCTTCGGTCACGCCTGCTTTGTTCGCACGTTCGGCAATCGCCGCACCCACTTTGGTGGCTGCTTCGACGTTGTTTTTGCCGATCAGGCCCAAGTCTTTTTCCAAAGTGGAAGCGGACGCCACTGTGACACCGTTGCGATCGTCGATCAGCTGAACGCTGATGTTCTTGTTGCTGCGGTGCACGGACAGGCGCATCTTGCGATCGCCATTGACCTTGCGAAGTTTGTTCCGGACGCGCAGGCGGCGCTTGAGGAACAGATCCCGTTTGCTGTTTGCCATCTAACTGGTCCTTACTTCTTCTTACCTTCCTTACGGAAGATATATTCGTCCACGTACTTGATACCCTTGCCTTTATAAGGCTCTGGTTTACGCCATTCGCGGATGTTTGCCGCAACTTGGCCAACCAGTTGGCTGTCAGTACCTTCCACGATGATCTGAGTGTTCTTCGGTGTGGTCACGGTGATACCCGCTGGCACGTCGAAGTTCACTTCGTGAGAGAGACCGAGCGACAGCTTCAGGGTGGTACCCTGCATCTGCGCACGATAACCAACACCGTTGATCTCGAGTTCTTTTTTGAAGCCTGCAGTCACACCGGTCACCATGTTGGCAACGATGGTGCGGGACATGCCCCACTGCTGACGGGCGCGCTTGGACTTGCCGCGAGGAGTAACAACAACTTTGTTCTCTTCAACTGCAAGGTTTACGTCGTCAGTAGCGGTGAAGGACTGAGTGTCCTTCGGGCCTTTGATTTCGATGGTCTGGCCGGAGACAGAAGCGCTAACGCCGCTGGGCAGCTCGACCGGTTTTTTACCAATACGAGACATCAAGCTCTCCTTAGAAGACCGTGCAGAGTACTTCGCCGCCAACTTTGTTGGAGCGTGCACTTGCATCCGACATCACACCTTTAGAGGTGGAGACAATCGACACACCCAGGCCCTGACGGACGGTTGGGATGTCTTCAGCGCCCATGTACACGCGACGACCAGGCTTGGAGACCCGCTTCAGTTCGCGAATAACAGGAGTGCCTTCGTAGTACTTCAGGCTGATTTCGAAGGCCGCGTGGCCGTTCTCTTCAGACGCTTCGTAACCGCGGATGTAGCCTTCATCGGCCAGAACATCCAGAACCCAACCACGCAGCTTGGACGCCGGGGTAGATACCACGGACTTGCCACGCATTTGGCCGTTACGGATACGGGTCAGCATATCACCGATAGGATCGTTCATAATTCTCTCTCCTTACCAGCTAGATTTGACCATGCCAGGGATCTGACCAGCAGAACCCAGCTCGCGCAGCGCAATACGGCTGACCTTCAGCTTACGGTAGTAAGCGTGAGGACGGCCGGTGAGCTGGCACCGGTTGTGAAGACGGGTTGCCGAGCTGTTGCGCGGCAGTTTCGCCAGTTTCAGACGCGCTTTGAAACGCTCTTCCATTGGCTTGGACTCATCGGCTGCGATTTCTTTCAGCTCGGCGCGCTTAGCAGCATATTTTGCTACCAGACGTTCCCGCTTCTTTTCGCGTTCGATCATTGCTTTTTTAGCCATGTCGTAATCCTCTCAGCCTTACGCGGTGAAGGGCATGTTGAAATGCTTCAACAGGCTCTGCGCTTCGGCGTCGGTTTCAGCATCGGTGGCGATGACGATATCCATGCCCCAGTTCTCATCCACTTTATCAAAGTCGATTTCTGGGAACACGATGTGCTCTTTCAAACCGGTGGCGAAGTTGCCACGGCCGTCAAAGCTCGGCTTCACACCACGGAAGTCGCGGATGCGGGGCATCGCAACGGTGATCAGACGATCGAGGAATTCGTACATACGGTCGCCACGCAGAGTCACCTTGGCGCCCATTGGCATGCCTTCGCGAACGCGGAAGCCAGCAATGGAGTTCTTGGCCACGGTGGTCAGCGCCTTCTGGCCCGCAATCGCGGTCAGATCAGCCTGTGCCGACTTGGCTTTCTTGCTGTCTTTCACGGCTGCACGGCCACAGCCGATGTTCAGCACGATCTTTTCCAGCTTAGGGATCTGCATGTCGTTCTTGTAACCGAACTCTTCTTTCAGAGCGGCGCGGATGGAATCCGCATAGAGCGACTTCAGACGTGGTGTGTAATCTGCATTATCAAGCATCAATCACGTCCCCTGTGGTCTTTGCGAAGCGAACCTTTTTGTCGCCTTCCATGCGGAAGCCAACGCGGGTTGCTTTGCCGTTTTTGTCCAGGAATGCCAGGTTGGACAGCTCGATCGGCATCGCCTGAGGGATGCGACCGCCCTGTGCGGTTTGGCTTTGCTTGGTGTGGCGGATGGCGATGTTGATGCCTTCCACAACGGCTTTACCAGCGGATGGGTTTACAGAGGTGATTGTGCCCTCTTTGCCCTTGTCCTTACCGGCCAGAACGACGACTTTGTCGCCTTTTTTCAGCTTAGCAGCCATCTTACAGCACCTCCGGCGCGAGCGAGACGATTTTCATCATGCCTTTTGCGCGAAGCTCACGAACAACTGGGCCAAAGATACGTGTACCCACTGGCTCATTGGAGTTGTTCAGGATTACAGCTGCGTTCCGGTCAAAGCGGATTGCAGTGCCATCTTCACGACGGACTTCTTTAGCGGTGCGCACGACGACGGCCTTACGGACATCACCTTTTTTAACGCGACCGCGTGGAATGGCTTCCTTAACCGAGACAACAATGATGTCGCCTACGGATGCGTATTTACGCTTGGAACCACCCAGAACCTTGATGCACTGAACTCGGCGAGCGCCGGAGTTGTCAGCAACATCCAGGTTGGTTTGCATCTGGATCATGTGGTTTCTCCCGACCTATGGGGCACCGATGCGTGGTGTATCCCCCAGGGTTTCGACTGACTGTTAAGTCTAGTCGCCAGGAGTCTCTTACGAGACTCTTAGGCTTCCAGAACTTCCCAGCGTTTCGTTTTCGATTTCGGCGCGCATTCGATGATGCGTACTTGATCGCCGACCTTGAAAGCGTTCTGTTCATCGTGAGCCCGGTACTTTTTGGACTTACGGATGGTTTTCTTCAGAACCGGGTGAGTAAAGCGACGCTCTACGGACACGGTTACTGTTTGTGCGTTGGCGTCCGAAGTAACGGTGCCAGTCAGGATACGTTTGGGCATCTTTAAGGCTCCTCTTACTCTGCTGCCGCTTTGGCTTTTTCGTTCAGAATGGTCTTCACACGTGCAGCGTTGCGACGCGCTTCACGGATCTTGGCCGCGTTTTCCAGTTGGCCGGTGGCCGCTTGGAAACGAAGGTTGAACGATTCTTTCTTAAGATTGGCCAGTTCCTCACGGAGCTGATCCGGCGTTTTTTCACGCAGTTCGTTGGCGTTCATCGCCTTTTCCTTTCTCATACATCAGAGGGCGCCCGAGTATGTGCGGGGTGACCCTTTTGCCTGATGGACAAATACAAAACACACGAATCCCGCATACACGGAATCCATGAGATGGCGCTCTATACGGGGGAGTCGCAGGGATGGCAAGGGAAAGGTGAGGCTACGATGTTGGTCGCTCTCGAGTGTACGCTAAGATCAGCGATGTCGTATGACCAAACTCCCCATTAAACCGCCAATGAAGCGCCCCCCACCTGCGCTGGTCGTTCTTACCAAAGCGCGGGTCCATCCACGTTTCAAAATACTCAAAACTCTCAAGTGGCTCCGGTGTCTCATGCGCAAGCATTGGCATTTTATTAGCCATCCACTCGGACACCTGCTTTTCGAACGTCTCGCGTTCCGATTTTGACATTTCGTTGGACTTGTCCGTTATCTCACAGCGCAAACGCCCATCCAGATAATCGAGCACTTCGACAGAAAAACCTGATGGGAGATGGGACCAAAACCATCTTGTGGATGTATGGTCACCATCAGAGAACTGCTTTTGACCATCCGTTGAAGATACTGCAGCTGGGAGAACGCCAGAAACAATCGGCAAACAGACGTCCTCAAATAACCGAACAGCTACAGAAGGACGATCCAAGGCATAGGCCGCTTGTGCAAACATAGCCAGTGTGACACCACACGCTATTTGAAAGCCCTGCATTCGTTGTTCCTGACTTTTTTCACTTCACACGCGGCAAGCTCTAAACCAACAGGAATGGCGTAGCCAATCCCGCACTTCCCTCCTACCCCCAACTCCCCTACACCTACCCAACCACCGCGCTCAGCCTTACTGCCAAAGCGCACACTCTGGGAGGAGTGACTATGATACCTGTCGACGTAGCGATCCTGTTTATGGGCGCGGCCATTGCCTTGGCGCTGGTCCCTGGGCCGGACAATATCTTTGTGCTGACCCAATCGGCACTGCATGGCCGCGTTGCAGGTCTCACCGTGACACTGGGCCTTGCCAGTGGGCTGATCTTCCACACTACCGCCGTCGCACTTGGCGTCGCTGTGATTTTTCAGACCTCGCAAGTCGCCTTCGCCGCGTTGAAATACATTGGCGCGGCCTATCTGGCGTATTTGGCGTATAAGTCCTTCACCGCTGCCAAATCCAATCTGGACGGGGACGCCCCTGCGCCAGAGACGTCAGCCAAGCAATACACCCGCGGCCTGATCATGAACATCGCCAACCCCAAGGTCACAATCTTCTTCCTCGCCTTCCTGCCGCAGTTTGTCGATCCGGCCAACGGCCCGCTGGTGCTGCAGTTCTATCAACTCGGCTTCCTGATGATCATCGCCACACTGCTGGTGTTCGGCTCCGTCGCACTGGCGGCAGGTTGGCTGGGTGACTGGCTGAAAAACTCCCCCACTGCGCAAATCTGGCTCAACCGCCTCGCAGGCGTGGTCTTCATCGCCTTGGCCGTGAAACTGGTCACCGCTGAGCGCTAAGTGCTCTGAGAGGCGTCCAGTCCAGCCACAAAGGCACTGGGCGCTTCACCATTCCAGCCCTTAAACGCAGTCGAAAAGCTGGCCTGATCTTTATAGGCCAGCAAAAACGTAGTCTCCGTAACTGACCGCCCATCCCGCAGATGTGCTTTGGCCAAACGAAATCGCAGGCCATTGCACAGGTCGCGATAGCTGCCCCCTTCTGCACCAAGCCGCCGTGTCAACGTACGGCGCGTAATGCCCAACTGCGCTGCCACCTCGTCCGCCGTCAAAAACCGTTCCGGCAACGCCTGCACCAACATACGCTCCACCTTGTCCCATAGGCGCCCTTCATCCGCATCCAGATCACGCAGCTGCGCCTCCGCCAACCGCGTCAGATGGGTCACCAAATCCGGGTCATGTGTCTCCAGCGGCACATCCGGCACGCCATGCGCAAACCGCAGCCCATTAAACCCGCCGCCAAACTGCACCGGACAGCCCGCAATCCGCTCATACGCCCGCACGTCGCCAAGCGCCGCATGTTTGAACACCACCCGCGTCGGCCGCGTGTTCCGCCGCGTGATGCTCTGAATGCGCGCCAACACGCCAAACACCAGAAACTCCTTAAACCGCGCGTTGGCCTGCAAATCAGCCTCCAACGACACAACCTCCAATGCCTCGCCGTCCGCGATCTGGCGCAGCTCAATCCGCGTTGTCGGGTCTGCCAGACGGTAAAACTTAGCGGCATTTTCCACAGCCGCCCGCAGGGTCTTCGAACTGGCCGCCAAATAAGCAGACAGCGTCGGCGCATCGCGATAGCCAATGCCCACCTGCGCGCCCAGCGTGGGATCTTGCGTCTCCAAACACGCCGCCCGGATCAAGGCCGCCTCCTGCTTCACCGTGACCAGTTGCTTGGCCCCGGGATAGCGCCCAACCTTGCGCAGCAACCGCTCACCCGCCTGTACGCCCAGCTTGCGCTGTAACGTCTCACTGACGTAGCCAAATCTCACACTGCGCACTTGCTTCATTCAGCTACTCTAGCGTGTGCGTCTTCTTGGGGAAGCCCCAATAACAAAAGCCCCGCCCGGGTGGGGCGAGGCTCTTACATGGTTTGAAGGAAAGAGATCAGCCGTTGCGGCTGTCCTGTTTACAATCCCGCTTGTCGTTACCAACAACACCTTCGCCCTGCCGGCAGTCCTGACGCGTGTCGCGGCGATCTTCCCGATTGTCCATCCCAACCGTGCCCGCCACCTCATAGCTCTCGGTCATCACCGGCTCGCTCGGGCCAGGAGCCGAGGTCACAGGGTAGGCAAAAGCCAAAGGCGCAGTGAGAGCAACAACAACGGCGGCGGAAGCAAATTTGGTGAACATGGGGGTGGTTCCTTTCATTTGAGGTTTTCTGTGTTCCTTTGATGAAAGGGATATGGGGTGCATCTCACGTAGCAGCGTTAGAATTTGGGAAGAAAGCATTAGAACTTGGGACATTCCTCAGTTTGTGTCTAACAACCTCAATTAGTCCGCAGCGGATACATTTCAGCGGTTCGCCTGCACCAGAGCGCCCCTCCTATTTAGAAGTCCCTTTGACGGCAAAAAGCCTCCACCCTGTTGGGTCGAGGCTCTTGCATCTTAAATGGTGCAGAATGGCTTAGCCGTTACGGTTGTCCTGTTTGCAGTCCCGCTTGTCGGCACCCACAATTCCTTCACCTTGACGGCAGTCCTGCCGATCGCCGCGACGATCCTGTCGGCGGTCCATGCCAACCGTGCCAGCCAACTCATAGCTCTCGGTCATTACTGGCTCGGTTGGGCCAGGAGCCGAGGTCACAGGGTAGGCAAAAGCCAAAGGCGCGGTAAGAGCAACAACAACGGCGGCAGAAGCAAATTTGGTGAACATGGGGGTAGTTCCTTTCAGTTGGGGTTTTCTGTGTTCCTTCGATGAAAGGGATATGGGGCCGACATTGGGACGCAGCATTGGAATTTGGGAAGGTCGCATTTGAATTTGGGACACCCGCAAAGTTCTCGATGTGAAAAACAAAAGCCGCCCAAAGGGGCGGCTTTTGCAGTCCTTATTGATCTCAAGCTTACTGCGTGCGTTTGCGCTCTCGAACCAGACCAATCATGACAGAGACACACATCAACATCAGCACAATCGCAAAAGGGAAGCCTGTCGCGATCGCCGCTGCTTGCAACGCGCCTAGCCCGCCGCCGAGCAGGAGTACAATGGCAATGGCCCCCTCCAACACACACCAGAACACCCGCTGCGCCGTAGGTGCATCGGTCTTGCCGCCAGCCGTGATCGTATCAATTACCAAGGAGCCGGAGTCCGAGCTGGTCACAAAGAAGACCACCACCAGAATGATGCCAATGAAGGACAACAACCCGGTCATCGGAAAGCCTTCGAACATCTTGAACATTTTTAGCTCAAGCGCGGCGTCCTGAAGCGCCTGTGCCGTACCGCCGGTCACCTGCTCCAACGCTGCGCCACCAAAGACACTCATCCAAAGCGCGCCAACCACCGTTGGGATGATCAGAACACATATGATGAATTCCCGAATGGTGCGCCCACGTGAAATCCGCGCAATAAACATGCCGACAAAAGGCGACCAGCTGATCCACCACGCCCAATAGAAGGCTGTCCAGCCTTGCATGAAATTGGTGTCCTCACGTCCCACCCAGTTTGAGAGTGCCGGAAGATTAGCAACATAGTCCGTCATCCCGTTAAAGAACGCCGCGATGATGGCAATGGTTGGACCAACCAGAAGGACAAGCACAAGTAGCGCCGCTGCAAGGATCATGTTGGCTTCAGACAGACGCTTCACACCTTTCTCAAGCCCCGCCACAACAGACACCAAAGCAAACCCGGTGATCAAAACGATCAGCAAAACTTTCATGCCATCACTGACCGGCACGCCAAACAGATAGTTCAAACCGGCCAGAGCCTGACTTGCTCCCAAACCGAGAGATGTCGCGAGTCCAAAGATCGTGGCAAACACAGCGAGGATATCGATGATGTGACCTGCAGGCCCCCAAGTACGTTCCCCTAGTAGCGGGTAGAACACACTGCGCATGGTCAGTGGCAGACCGCGATTGAAGCTAAAGAAGGCCAAAGCCAAAGCAACAACTGCGTAGATGGCCCAAGGGTGCAGTCCCCAGTGGAAAATCGTGGCCGCCATGGCCAGATCACGCGCACCAGCCACATCACCTTCTGCAGCTCCCAAAGGTGCCCAATCCGTCCGTAACCCGTTTTCTCCAACGGCAGTGCCACCCAGCGACGATCCATAGTGCGAGATTGGTTCCGCCACGCCCCAGAACACAAGGCCAATGCCCATGCCCGCGGCAAACAACATCGCGATCCATCCGGCATAGCTGTAGTCTGGCTTCGCATCTTCGCCGCCCAAGCGGATCTTGCCATAGGGCGAAATCACCAGAAACAGCGAAAACACCACAAACAGGTTGCAGGCGATCATAAAGACCCAGTCAAAATTGCTCGTCAGCGCAGGTCGGAGCCAACCGAAAAACTCGGCCGCTTGTTCCTGAAACACCAATGAGAAAAACACAAAGGCAACGATTGTCAGGCCTGAGATCGCAAAAACCGGATTGTGTATATCCAATCCAAGAAATTGCACATTGTCTTGGCCAACTTCATAGTCGGTTTCTTCAGACATAGGTCCCTCCCTTTCCATGTCATGAAGAAAGCCTCGCCAATTCCGCCCTTGCAAACCGGAGAAATACGACGCCCTAAAGGAAGTTTTCGCCGCCGCTGCTTGAAACTCCCACCGCAAAACCTGCACGCAACCGCCTTTTCACACCTCAGCGCCTGGGCAAGGCAACTGGGTAAATGGCAACGGCTGCGTGCGCCGGCTTTACATTTGGAGACCCGAAAAATCCCGCACCTCCGTGATACAGCCGTGATACCGACACAATACCGACGTGGCTTTTTGGCAGGTTAACGGCGCAACACCTATTCCCAAATATAGTTGAAACTGACGCTCACCCGTTCGTCTTCGGACATGTTCATTGGCACCTCATGGCGCAGCCAGCTCTCCCACAACAGCACGTCGCCAACCTCTGGCTTCATATAGATAAACGGTTGCAAATCCCGCCGCGCATCTTTGGTTCTCACTGGCGAGGCCATCATCCGCCCCGAGCGCGGATCCTCCAGCTTCAAGGCACTCGCGCCGTCTGGCATCGACACATAGGTGGTTCCGCTGATCACCGAATGCGGATGGATATGACTTGCATGCATGCCCCCTTCTGGAAGGATATTGATCCACAAGTCTTCTAGTTTCAAAGACTTACCATCGAGGTCGAATTCCAAATCTTTGGCAAAAGCCGCCACATGCTGATCCAGAGACGCGACCACATCCGCGAAAATCGGGAACCGCCACGGCAGATCCGTCAAAGAGGCATAAGACGTATAACCCGGGTAGGCATTCGCCTCACACCACTCCTGCCCCGCCTCATCATCTCCGGCAATCGAAAAACAGGATGTCTCCAGCTCCCCTGCATCCACAGGCGCGCCAAATTCAGACAAACGCGCCCGGTACAAGCGGGTCACAAAGAGAGATTCGATGGTCGACATATCAGTTCCTTGTCGTAGCTAGTTTTTTTCCTCGAGACACGCTTCGGTAGAAACCTTCGCTTAATCCCCTTGAAACATTGGCAAAAAGAATCGCCTATTTTTTGGGCTAAACCCCCGATTTTTAAGGCCACACTCTATTAACACCTGCTTGCTACATCTCATTGTCACACTCGCAATCCGCCTGTCCAGGAGCAGGAAAACCATGAAACGTAAGATTACAGTATCATTCGCGATCGTCTCAATCATCGTTATGGCCATTGGCGTCATGGGCGGTTTGGCCGGGATATCGCTATACTCTCATAAAATGCGCGATGACATGCAAAAACGTGTCGCACTCATCGAGGAAGCCACCATCGCCGTTGAAAACCTGAAGATTGAATTTCTGATGGCGCGACGGAACGAAAAAGACTTCTTGCTCCGATTAGACGAAAAATATGTGGGCCGCCATGCCGCGACCATGGAGCGACTGCGCGTACACCTCACCACTTTGGAAGAAGTGTTGCCTTCGGTGAACACATTGGAAGCTACGGCCAAAAACTTACCGCGATTGATCGAGTTCACAGATGCCTATGAGGCCAGCTTTGCAGCTGTTGTGAACGGCAACAAGCGTCTCGGTTTGAATGAAGGTCAAGGCCTGCGCGCGCAACTCGGAGAAGCTGCCAACACCGTCAACGAAAGTCTTAAAGACGTTGCCATACCAGTGCTGAAGGTCAACGTGCTGACAATGCGCCTGCACGAGAAAGACTTCATCATCTCCGGCGATCCAAAGTGGCAAGATGAAGTAAACGCACGCCTTGCAGAATTTGAAGGGTTCCCTGTCTTCTTTTATGACAGCGCCGAACAACGCGAAGCCATTCTCCCGGTCATGGAGGCCTACCGAGTTGCTTTTGATTCCTTGGTGACCGAAACTCTCAAGGAGCGTGAGGAACGTAAGAACGTTTCGGCAAACTACTCCAACGCCTCGCCCTTTATGGACGCGATCCTTGGTGACACTACCGCTGCACTTGAAGACGTATTGGCGCAATCCGAACTGGTCAGCCAAAAAGCCCAGGCAAGCTCCCAATGGGCCGCGATCATTGGCGCTGGACTGTTTGCAATCTTTGCCCTCTTCTTAGCACGTGGCATCTCTCGTCCGCTCAAGCGTATTGATGCAGTGCTTAAGGACATGATGAGTGAAGACTTCTCCAAAGAAATGCCCAAATCCGGTATTCGCGAGTTGTCAGCCATTTCCGAGGCGGTCGGTGATTTCCGCAAACAAGAGGAAACCAAAGTCCACATGACCCGTGAAATCACCAAAGTGATTGAGGCCTGTGGTGAGGGGGACTTCTCTCGCCGGATCGACACAGCGGGTTCAGAAGGCGTGTTCAAAGACCTTGGTCAAGGGGTGAATACCATTGGTGAGGTGGCACAGAAAGGTCTGGGCGACGTTCAAGAGGCCCTCGAAACCCTCGCGACCGGCGACCTGACCCATGAAATGCCGCAAGGTCAGAAAGGGGTGTTCAAGGACATTTCGGACACCATTACCCACCTGACAGACAGCCTAGATGGCATGGTACGCCAGCTGTCCGCCTCCAGCCAGGTTTTGAACCACACCTCTCAAGAGATCTCCTCTTCTGTGGATGACGCGTCCCGTCGTGGAGAAATCTCCGCAGCCTCTCTGGAAGAAACCTCTTCTTCTCTGCAGACCGTTGCGCAAACCGTCAACCATACGGCCCAAAGCGCACAAGAAGCCCGCACACACGTCAACAACGCCCAGAAGAAGGCGGAGTCGACCCGGGAAGTGGCCGATCAAACAGTGGCCGCGATTCAAAAGATCAAAGAAAGCTCCGATGCGATTTCTCAGATCAGCGGCCTGATCGAAGATGTGGCCTTCCAAACCAACTTGCTGGCCCTGAACGCCGGCGTGGAAGCAGCACGCGCTGGCGACGCGGGCCGAGGCTTCGCGGTTGTGGCCTCCGAAGTGCGGGCCCTTGCACAACGGTCTTCTGAGGCGGCCCATGAAATCAACACGTTGATTTCCAGCTCGCAAACAGAAGTTGCCAACGGTGTGGACCTCATGGACGAAACCGGCAACTCGCTTGGTGAGATTATGCAAGCGGTTGAGCAAGTTGTGGGCAAGGTCCGTGAAATTGCGGAGAATGCTGTGGACCAATCCACCGGCTTGAAAGAGGTCAGTGCGGCCGTCGAAAACCTCGACAGCGACAGCCAGAAGAGCGCCGCTATGCTCGAAGAGACCGCTGCCTCTGGTCAGGTCCTGCGTGGCGAAGCCGAGAACCTGGTCCGTGCAGTGGATGGCTTCACGCTCAAAGGCGAAGCCGCCGCCCGCACCGCTGAGGACGACCTCGACGACGAGTGGGACGCGGCCTAAGCCCTTTACCTCAACTCACGACAAAAAGCCCCGCCGGTTCTGGCGGGGCTTTTTTTGTGGCCACGGTCCCGAAGAAACCTTCCAAGATGGGAATCTCTGTTTGGCGTCCTAGACCAATCTCATGATCGTGGCTCAACAGGCATCACAACACTGCGCACAAAAGAAAACCCTCCGCCAGTGTCCCGGCGGAGGGTCAATTTTGTCAGGACTGAGGGGCAAGCCCCTCACCTCCTTACCAGTCTTCGCGAACGACGACGCGGGTTTTGACCGGAAGTTTCATCGCGGCAAGGCGCAGAGCCTCACGCGCGATGTCTTCGTCAACACCGTCGATTTCGAACATCACGCGACCTGGTTTCACTTTACACGCCCAGTAGTCCACGGAGCCTTTACCTTTACCCATACGGACTTCGGTTGGCTTCGAGGTCACAGGAGTGTCTGGGAAGATACGGATCCAAACACGACCTTGACGTTTCATGTGACGGGTCATTGCGCGACGGGCTGCCTCGATCTGGCGAGCAGTCACACGCTCCGGTGTGGTTGCCTTCAGGCCGAAGGAGCCGAAGTTCAGGGTGGAACCACCCTTCGCCAGACCCTTGATGCGGCCTTTGTGCATCTTGCGGAATTTAGTACGCTTTGGCTGAAGCATTGATCAGTCTCCCTTAGCGACGACCGCCTGCACCGCGAGGTGCTGGGCCATCCTGGACTTCTTGAGCGCGACGATCACGTGCCTGTGGATCATGTTCCATGATCTCGCCTTTGAAGATCCAGGTTTTGATACCAATGATCCCGTAAGCGGTCGTGGCTTCCACGTGTGCGTAATCGATGTCGGCACGCAGTGTGTGCAATGGCACGCGACCTTCACGATACCATTCGGTACGTGCGATCTCGGCACCACCCAGACGGCCCGCTACGTTCACCCGGATACCCAGGGCGCCCATACGCATTGCGTTCTGAACGGCACGCTTCATTGCGCGACGGAAAGACACACGGCGCTCCAGCTGCTGAGCGATGGACTCGCCAACCAGTGTTGCGTCGAGTTCCGGCTTACGCACTTCAACGATGTTGAGGTGCAGCTCGGAGTCGGTCATCTCGGCGATCTTCTTGCGAAGGGTCTCGATGTCCGCGCCTTTTTTGCCGATGATCACGCCCGGACGCGCAGTGTGAACAGTCACACGGCACTTCTTGTGAGGGCGCTCGATGATCACACGTGCGATACCGGCTTGTTTGCACTCGGTTTTGATGAACTCACGGATTTTGATATCTTCCAGAAGAAGATCGCCAAAATCTTTGGTGTCCGCGTACCAGCGGCTGTCCCAGGTGCGGTTCACCTGAAGGCGCATGCCAATTGGATTGACTTTGTTACCCATTAGGCTTGCTCCTCAATCTGACGCACCTTGATAGTGAGTTCCGAGAACGGCTTGATGATCTTGCCGAAACGACCACGGGCGCGAGGGCGACCACGTTTCAGCGTCAGGTTCTTACCCACATAGGCTTCGGCAACAACGAGGCTGTCGACGTCCAGATTGTGGTTGTTCTCAGCGTTGGCAATTGCGGACTGAAGGCATTTCTTCACGTCCTGAGCGATCCGCTTGTTGGAGAAAGTCAGGTCGGTCAGAGCCTTCTCAACTTTCTTGCCGCGGATCATGCCGGCTACCAGGTTCAATTTCTGCGGGCTGGTGCGAAGCATGCGAGTTTTCGCCATTGCTTCGTTTTCAGCCACGCGGCGGGGGTTCTTTACCTTGCCCATGACTTACTTCCGTTTCGCTTTTTTGTCAGCTGCGTGACCGTAATAGGTGCGAGTTGGCGAATATTCACCAAACTTCTGACCAATCATGTCTTCAGTGACGTTAACAGGGATGTGTTTCTTGCCGTTGTACACACCAAAAGTCAGACCCACGAACTGGGGCAGGATGGTGGAACGACGGGACCAGATTTTGATCACTTCATTGCGGCCGGAGTCGCGTACTGCTTCGGCTTTTTTAAGCACGTAAGCATCGACGAAAGGACCTTTCCATACAGAGCGAGACATAGATTAACGTCCCTTCTTCTTGGCGTGACGCGAGCGGATAATAAGCTTTTGCGACGCTTTGTTTTTGTTGCGGGTACGTGCACCTTTGGTCGGCTTACCCCATGGTGTCACTGGGTGACGACCACCGGAGGTACGACCTTCACCACCACCGTGCGGGTGATCGATCGGGTTCATAACCACACCACGAACGGACGGACGTTTGCCTTTGTGGCGCATACGGCCGGCTTTACCGAAGTTCTGGTTGGAGTTGTCAGGGTTGGACACAGCACCAACGGTGGCCATGCATTCCTGACGCACGAGGCGCAGTTCGCCAGAGGACAGGCGAATCTGAGCGTAGCCACCGTCACGACCAACAAACTGAGCGTAAGTACCAGCTGCACGGGCGATCTGGCCGCCTTTGCCTGGTTTCAGCTCGATGTTGTGAATGATCGTACCGATTGGCATGCCAGAGAACGGCATTGCGTTGCCCGGCTTGATGTCAGCTTTCGCGGACGCCACAACCTGATCGCCAACAGCCAAACGCTGTGGGGCAAGGATGTAGGCCTGCTCGCCGTCTTCATATTTTACGAGTGCGATGAACGCAGTCCGGTTCGGGTCATATTCGATCCGTTCAACGGTTGCTGCGACATCAAATTTGTTGCGTTTGAAATCAACGATCCGGTAGAGGCGTTTTGCCCCACCACCGCGGCGACGCGATGTGATCCGTCCGGTGTTGTTCCGGCCGCCCGACTTTGTCAGACCCTCAGTGAGGGCTTTGACAGGGCGTCCTTTCCAAAGTTCCGAACGGTCGATCAGCACCAACCCACGTTGGCCCGGCGTCGTCGGCTTATACGACTTAAGTGCCATGCTTTCTGTCTTCCGTGTGCATGCAAAGAGCGTGCTCTCTGCGTAGATGAAGGCCCCCGCTCGCTGGTTTTGAACACAAACCCAACTACTAAGGTGCCAAGGTTATAGGCCCCCGTAGGTGCCCGACTCTCAAATGTGAGCAGCCCCAGAACGAATCTGAGGCCACACGACTTGCGCGATATAGCGGGGATGGGGGACAGTGTCTATAGGAGGGCTTGTTTTTACATGGTTCGATTGACCGGCACAAATCAAAAGCAAGCGCTGAACAGGCGAGAAGCCTCATCTACGCAAGCACCGCTCGCCTTTACTACTCTGCGGGAGAGCAATTTGACACTTGCCAAGCTTGCCGCTCAAATCTCCTCCACCACCTTCTCCAGCATCCAGACCTTTGCCACGATCTGCCAGCAACTCTCGCCTTTTAGCATCGACAGGTGATCCTGATATACATTGCGCCGCGCACGGAAGCGGATTTTGACCAAAGCGCTTTTTGGCGACAAGCAATCCACCATCAAGATCTCGGCATCCATCTGATGTCCCAGAGTATGTGGAGAGTTAGCCGCATTAGCCCCCACGTCGGCGTTGAAGCACGCAATCGGTTCCGCAAAAGTCTCCACCTTCTCCACATCAAACAAACTTGCTGCCGGATGGAATACCCTGTCGAGCTTCTCTTTGACGCAATAAAACAACCCATCAAAGTAGGTTTGCACGGCCGTAAACAAATCCGTTTGTGCGTTCATCTGTTTGTCATCGAAAGTCATATTTCCCTGCAACAGACGTCGCGAAGCCGCCGCCAACAGCCCAATGAAGAGATGTGGCGCAGGTCATTGCGAGTGGTGAATTATTCTCAGGTGCTGATGAGGTCGATCTGTCTTTGCAATCCCGTCAACAGCTAGGGAGGCTATGCTAGCGCCGCAAAACGGCCCGCTTAATCCGGCTGCCGCGGTGGCGCAGTTTTTCTTTGAGCGTCAGCTCTTGAGCTTCGCCAGGTTGGTAAGCACCGGGCTGAATGAAGTCCGCCGCATGTGCGAGTTTCGACGCCGATGGTGTCAGCCCGCAAAAATGAGAAATGTCTCGCAGTACGAGCTCAGGCTTCACCAGGAGCTTTTCATAGCTCACCAACAGGACCGGGCAATCGGCGCGCTGGATCAACTCAACATTTTTGCGTGTCTGCGCCAAATACAGGGCAAGGCCTTTATCAACCTCTTCACGGTCCCAAGACGACACACCCAACGTATTGGCCGTCAGATCGCGGGTCACAAGGATCAGACGTGGATTGCGAAGATCCGGGAGCAGATCATCAATGTATTGGTGGGGATGCGGGTGCTTCCAGCCCCAAATACCGAAGTTTGCGTTGCGATCCGCCACGGTCGCGCGAATGGCATCCAGTCCGAAGCGCTTGCGAAACAGCCTGTCTTCCAGGTTGCCACCAATGTCATCGCCTAAGAAAACTCCCAGCCGACGAATGGCACCCGCAGTTGCGGTTGTGCCCCCTCGGTTGACACCAAAAATCAGAAACGTGCGCTGCTTACTGGTGCGCGACGCCTCGTTGTCTCGAAAAGAGATTGTGTGTGAATACACGGCATGACCCTGCTGGTTTCAAATATGACCTGCACCGCCCCACAAGTAAGCTGATGCACAAAAATCTCAACAAAAAAGAAAAAGGGCCGCCCGATTTCTCGGACGGCCCCAAATTTTCAGGCAAATCTTAGAGTCCGGTGGACACGTCGATTGTGTTGCCTTCTTCCAAGGTCACGTAAGCCTTTTTCACGTCTTTACGCTTGCCAAGCTGGCCGCGGAAACGTTTGACTTTACCCTTGGTGATGGTGGTGTTGACCGCTTTGACCTTCACACCAAAGAGCGCTTCAACAGCTTCTTTGATCTGTGGTTTGTTGCTGTCGATCGCCACTTCGAAAACCACTGCGCCGTTCTCGGACGCCATGGTGGATTTCTCGGTGATGACCGGCGCGCGGATCACATCGTAGTGTTCTGCTTTAGCGCTCATTTCAGGCGAGCCTCCAGTGCTTCGATCCCCGCTTTGGTGATCACCAGAGTGTCACGCTTGAGGATGTCATAAACGTTCGCACCCATCGTAGGCAAGATATCCAGACCTTCGATGTTGCGCGATGCTTTCAGGAAGTCTTCGTTCACGGATGCGCCGTCGATGACCAGAGCACGTTTCCAGCCCAGGTTCTTAACCTGCTTGGCCAGAGCGGCAGTCTTGCCCTCGGATGCGGCGTCTTCGATCACAACCAGCTCACCTGCTTTCGCTTTCGCGGACAGAGCGTGCTTCAGACCCAGCTTGCGGAACTTCTTTGGCAGGTCGTGGCCGTGCGAACGCACAACTGGACCTTTGTAGATACCACCACCGCGGAAGATCGGCGCGTTACGGTCACCGTGGCGTGCGCCGCCGGTGCCTTTTTGGCGATAGATCTTTTTGGTGGAGTAGGAAGTCTCGGAGCGTGTCTTCACCTTGTGGGTGCCGGCCTGTGCGTTGTTACGCTGCCAACGAACCACACGGTGCAGGATGTCCGCACGTGGCTCCTGACCGAACAGATCTTCGGACAGTTCAACCGAACCGGCTTTGGAGCCGTCGAGTTTGATCACGTCAAGTTTCATGCTTCACCACCTTCCGCAGGTGCTTCTTCAGCCGGAGCTTCAGTTGCTGCTGCTTTTACGGCTGCCGGGAAAGGCAGACCTTCAGGAGCTTTCTTCTTCACGGCGTCCTTAACGGAGACCCAACCACCTTTGGAGCCAGGAACGGCACCTTTGATGAACAGAAGACCGCGGTCGGCGTCAGTTTTGACAACTTCCAGGTTCTGCGTGGTCACACGTACGGCACCCATGTGGCCGGCCATTTTTTTGCCTTTGAAAACCTTGCCGGGATCCTGACATTGACCAGTCGAGCCGTGGGAACGGTGGCTGATCGAGACACCGTGTGTCGCGCGCAGACCGCCGAAGTTGTGGCGCTTCATGGCACCGGCAAAACCTTTACCGATTGAAGTGCCCGCAACGTCCACTTTCTGACCTTCAAGGAAGTGCTCAGCGGAGATTTCCGCGCCCACTTCGATCAGGCCTTCAGATGGAACGCGGAACTCAACCAGCTTACGCTTTGGTTCCACTTTCGCTGCTGCGAAGTGGCCACGCATGGCTTTGGAGGTGCGTTTGGCCTTGGCTGTACCAGCGCCGAGTTGAACAGCTGTGTAGCCGTCTTTCTCTTCGGTGCGCTGAGCAACAACCTGAAGGCCGTCGAGGGAAAGCACGGTCACAGGAATCTGTTTGCCGTCTTCCAGGAACAAGCGGGTCATGCCCACTTTCTTCGCGATAATACCAGAACGCATCAGATACTCTCCTTATACAGAGATCTGGACGTCCACGCCGGCCGCCAGATCGAGCTTCATCAGCGCGTCTACGGTCTGCGGGGTCGGATCTACGATGTCGAGAAGACGCTTGTGCGTACGGATCTCGAACTGATCGCGGGATTTTTTGTCTACGTGTGGACCACGCAGAACGGTGAACTTCTCAATCTTGTTGGGAAGTGGGATCGGGCCACGAACCTGCGCGCCGGTGCGCTTTGCAGTGTTCACGATTTCCTGTGTGCTGGCATCCAGGACACGGTAATCAAAAGCCTTCAGCCGAATGCGAATGTTTTGACTTTGCATTTCGTCAGCCTTGTATAGGCGTTGGAGTTGAGAGGAGGATCCGCGACCACCGCAAACCCTCATCGAACCCAAAAGGCGGGAATCACCCCGCCTCAAGATTCCAGTAAGGAACCAGCGCCCTTTACAGTCGTTTTTTTAGGCTGGCAAGCGTTTTGGCATCTTAAGCGCATATTGGGGTCGTCTAGCCCGCTTCCCGCAACCCATTAAACCTCCCCCTTAATACGTGAACGGGATCTGTGTTGGCACAAGCATTCGGCGTGGGCTAGGGTTTTAAACATTACGCAACTTGGTCAGTGACCCGCCTGCTACGGAGACCGAAATGGCCACATTTCTGGCAATCTTCTTTGTCCTGCTCGAAGTCACCGCCGTGATCATGGCTTGGCGCGCCATTCAACATTCACGCACGTCTCAAGGCGCTGTTGGCTGGGCAATCTTTTTGATCGCTGCACCCTATATTTCGGTGCCCGCATATGCGTTTCTTGGCCACCACAAGTTTGCCCACTATGTCACCGGCCGGCGGGACAGCGAAGAAGTGATTGAGCGCATAAAGGAGGTTCGAGAAGCCCTTCGGCCCCAAACTACCCCAGCATTCCCAACAAAGGCCCTAGAGGCGATCTCTGACCTTCCCGTCACACGCGGCAACGCAATGGAGTTGCTCATTGACGGAGAAGAGACTTTTGACGCGATCTTTGCCGCCATTGATGCGGCAGAAACATATGTCCTGGTACAATTTTATATCATTCACGACGACGGTCTGGGTAGGGGCTTGCAACGACACTTGGTAGCCGCAGCCCAGCGCGGTGTGACGGTACGGGTGCTCTACGATCCGGTTGGCAGCCATAGATTGCGTCATGACTATCGGCAAACCTTGCGGGACGCGGGCGTTGAGATCGTCGAGCCTTCCCAAATGCGCGTGCCCAAAAACCGGTTTCAGCTCAACTTTCGCAACCACCGTAAAACTGTCGTTGTTGACGGGACGACAGCTTTCACTGGCGGGCTCAATGTTGGGGACGAGTATCTGGGGCGCAGCCCAAGGTTCGGTGCCTGGCGGGACACACATGTTCGCCTCAAGGGACCAGTGGTGAGCCAGCTTCAATTGATCTTTGCCGAAGACTGGCACTGGACCACTGATGAGAACCTGCTTCCCACTCTCAACTGGCAAAGCGGGATGGCAGAAGAAGACATGCCAGGGCTTATCGTGCCAACCGGGCCGGGTGACACTCAGGAAACCGGCGCCCTGTTCTTCTTCTCCGCTTTGGCCAACGCAAAAGAACGCGTTTGGATTGCATCCCCTTACTTTGTGCCAGACATGGATATCCTCACTGCAATCAAGCATGCGGCACTCAAGGGGGTGGATGTTCGGATCCTTGTGCCCGACAACATCGACCACAAAGTTGTTTGGTTGGCAGCATTTGCGTATTTTGATGAGGTCCGGGAGGCAGGCGCACAAATCTGGCGTTACACCGACGGCTTCATGCATCAAAAAGCCGTTTTGGTGGATGACAGTCTCGCCGCTGTTGGCACCACAAATATGGACACGCGATCTTTCATTCTGAACTTCGAAACCATGGCGGTTGTGTTTGACTCACGCGCGGCAGACGATCTCGAAGACATGTTCAAAACCGACTTTGCCCGATCATTCCGTTTGGACAAACCTCTGTCAGAACAGCCTCTAGCCATCCGCATAGGCGCGCCAATCACACGCCTTTTTTCTCCTTTGTTGTGATCCCTTTTACACTGGCGTTAGCCACTGCAGACAGATCAAAACGCTCTGCGGGGAAATACCTGGCCAATCGGGCATCCGCCGATCGCGCATGTCCTTCCATCCCCTCCAATCGAGAAATTCGAGCTGTGGCCTGCGCAACGGCTTTAGACCCATCGCGGGTGGCACGCTACCAAGTGACAACTCTCATGTACTTATGTACAGAGAGACCTCCGGTGTAACGCGCGGCGCGGGAAGTTGGCAGAACGTGATTGGTTCCAGCAGCTTTGTCCCCATAAGCCACGGTGGTTTCCTCCCCAAGAAAAGAGACCCATACACTGTCAGCCGCTACAACCACCAATCTGGGTCGGCGGCCTGTACCGATAGGTGCTCCGGCGCATACTCGCCTGAGGTGGCGGCCATTTCGTCTCGATTATTACATAATATGATCTCAGCATAGTCACGCCATGCCGCTTCGGCGTTCTTCCGGTTCAACTCCGGCAGTTCTGCAATCAAGTTTGGCACTGCGGCAAGCACGCCTCGCGCCAAAGTCCGGCAGTTTGTGACTAACCAAACCGGGGAGTTGTACCCATGTTCTGCTTGGCTCACCAAATCCGTCGCAACAATAAAGGGATCAGCGGTTTCATCTGCCAAAATCAAACTATCGGTCGGGCCAGCTACCATATCAATACCGACCCGCCCGAACAGCTGACGCTTCGCCTGTGCAACATATTGGTTACCCGGCCCCACCAGGATGTGCGCCTTGGGCAGACCAAACAGACCAAAGGTCATGGACGCGATGGCCTGCACGCCCCCCATAGCAAGAATCCTATCCGCGCCACTCACAAGCGCCGAATAGAGGATGGCGGGCGCGACGCCGGTTTCCGGATGTGGCGGAGAACACGCGGTGATGGGCTGGCAGCCGGCGACTTTGGCGGTGGTGACTGTCATGATTGCGCTGGAGAAATGGCTGTAGCGGCCACCAGGAATGTAACAGCCAGCGGCATCCACTGGGATAGACTTTTGGCCGGTGACAAACCCCGGCTGGAGTTCGGCCTCAAAATCTTGCACCGTGGCCTTTTGCAATTCGGCAAAACGGCGGACGTTGTCATGGGCAAAATTGATGTCGTCCTTCAGCTTCTGCGGCACCTGCGCAACGGCCTGCGCAATGATCTCTTACGTCACGCGCGTTGGCCCAGCGTACCGGTCGAACTTGGACGTATAGGCCGGCGCCTCCGCATCTCCCCCGCGTTCTATATCGGCCAAGATGGTTACCGCGCTCACCTTGAAGGCACGGACGGAGGTCACCCATGTCACAAGCGAGGGACTGCTGGACGAGTTGGCGCAGATTGCGCGCGACGGCTTTGCCCTGGACCGTGAAGAGTTCATGACAGGCATGGTTGCCATTGCAGTGCCCGTGAACGACGCGCGGGGCCGGTTTATTGCGGCGCTGGCCTATCATGGGCCTACACCGCGCATGACCATAACCGATTCCATCGCACAAGTCGGGTTCCTAAAAGAGTCCGCCCGGCGGCTTGGCGACGCATTGTTTGACGCAAACGTCCCCTCCTAAAACGGACCGGTGGCACTGAGAAACACTTCGTTTCCCCGTTTCCAGGACAAAAACGATCCCACCAAAACCTCAACATTGTCCGGCCTCTGCCCTCTTCCTGCCCGATTTCACCGGCATATCTTGTCTCCAAGGAAGACATTAGAGGATCAAAACATGGATCGCCTGACCGAAATGGAAGCATTCGCCACTGTGGTGGATCAGGGTGGATTTACAGATGCCGCACGCAAGATGGGCATCTCCAAATCTGCCGTTTCCAAACATGTGTCCTCGCTTGAGGCCCGCTTGGGCGCACGTTTGCTCAACCGCACGACACGCCGCGTGTCTCCAACGGAAATTGGCCTCGCCTACTACGACCGTGCCCGCCGCGTTCTCAACGACGCGGGTGAAGCAGACGCGCTGGTCACATCCATGCAATCCGCCCCGTCTGGGTTGCTGCGCATCTCAGTGGCAACGGATTTTGGCGTGAACCACCTGTCGCCGGTTTTAGGCGATTTCTTGAGCGAGTTCCCAGACATCACCGTAAATATGGTGCTGAACAACCGCTATGTGGAGTTGATTTCTGAAGGCTTTGACATGGCCATTCGCATTGGCGAGCTGGAAGATAGCACTCTGCGGGCCCGCAAGCTGACCGAGACCACCAAACGTATGATTGCCTCTCCAGCGTATTTTGAGAAATACGGCCGCCCGGAGAAGATTGACGATCTGAACCACCATAAACTGCTGCATTACTCGAGCCAATCCAACGGCGCGGTGTGGAAGCTGACCGCCCCATCCGGTGAGAAGCGCCAGGTGCGCACGGCAGGCTGGCTGTCGGTGAATGATGGGCAATCCTTGCTGAACGCCGCGCAAGCAGGCCTTGGCATCGCTTACCTGCCAAGCTTCCTCTATGCCGACGCGCTGGAGCAGGGTTTGGTGGAAGAAGCCATTCCTGACCTGCCAGTGGAGACACAAGGCATCTATGCGGTTTACCCGCCCGGACGGTTCACACAGCCGAAGGTCCGCGCCTTCATCGACTTCCTGGTGCACGCCTTTGCTGAAAAAGGCCCCACCGATTGGTGAGTTTCGAATTTTCCCCTGGCTTTCTATGAGAAAGCACCTTGGCCCGGCAAATTTGTCCGGGCCTTCTTTTTTGCGGATAGCAAAAAGGGCGCCGGTGGCGCCCCTTCAAATGCTCTATGACACTGCTTCAGAGCGATGCCGCAAGGCGGGTACCTTGATTGATCGCACGTTTGGCGTCCAATTCGGCGGCAACATCTGCACCACCGATCACGTGACACGACACACCTTCAGCCTCCAAGGCATCGGCGAGGCTGCGATCGCTTAGTTGACCGGCACAGATCACCACATTGTCGACATCCAAGACACGCGGGCTTTCACGGGTCACTCCAAAAGAGATGTGCAGTCCATCGTCGTCGATCTTCTCGTAGTTCACACCGCCAAGCATCTCGACGTTTTTCATTTTCAACGCAGCGCGGTGGATCCAGCCAGTTGTCTTACCCAAGCCTTTGCCTAGTGCTTTGGCCTTGCGTTGCATCAACGTCACTTGGCGTGCAGGCGCGTGTGGTTGTGGCCCCTCTGGAGCAAGGCCACCACGGTGCTCTGCGGGGTCAGACACACCCCATTCTTCCATCCACTCTGGCAGGTTTTCGGTCAAACTTTCGCCTTCGTGCACAAGAAACTCCGAGACATCAAATCCAATGCCGCCTGCTCCAATCACGGCAACCTTTTCTCCAACCGGCTTCTTGTCACGCACCACATCGAGGTAGGACAGCACTTCAGGACGATCCTGCCCCGGAATACCGGGATCACGGGGAAGGATGCCTGTGGCGATGATGACGTCATCGAAGCCAGCCAAAGTGTTGGCGGTGGCTTCGGTGTTGAGCTGCACCTCGATGTCGAGCTCCGCCACCATGGCTTCGTACCAATCTACCAAGCCCCAGAATTCTTCTTTACCTGGGATTTGCTTGGCGACATTTAGCTGACCGCCAAGCTTGTCGGCGCGATCAATCAAAGTGACCTTGTGGCCGCGCTGTGCTGCTGTCATAGCAGCGGAAAGACCCGCTGGCCCCGCACCAACAACCGCAATTTTCTTTGCAATTTCAACGGTTGGGATGGCCAGTTCGGTTTCATGGCAGGCGCGTGGGTTCACCAGGCAAGACGTGAGCTTGCCGCCAAAGGTGTGGTCGAGACAGGCTTGGTTGCAGCCGATACATGGGGCGATTTGGTTTGCATTGCCGTTGGCAGCTTTGTTCACAAAGTCAGCGTCCGCCAAAAAAGGGCGTGCCATTGAAACCATGTCGGCGCAACCTTCGGCCAGCACCTCTTCGGCCACGTCTGGCGTGTTGATGCGGTTGGAAGTGATCACCGGGATACCGACCTTGCCCATCAGCTTTTTTGTCACCCAGGCAAAGGCGCGGCGCGGGACTGACGTGGCGATGGTGGGAATGCGGGCTTCGTGCCAACCGATGCCGGTGTTGATGATGGTGGCACCGGCTTTTTCGACCTCTTGCGCCAGTTGCACCACCTCTTCATGGGTGGATCCATTGGGCACTAGATCAATCATCGAGAGGCGGTAGATGATGATGAAGTCCTCGCCCACAGCCTCGCGGCAGCGGCGCACCACTTCGATGGGCAGGCGGATGCGGTTTTCATAAGAGCCGCCCCAGCGGTCCGTGCGTTTGTTCACGTGGGTGACAATGAACTGATTGAGGAAGTAGCCTTCCGAGCCCATGATCTCTACGCCGTCGTATCCGGCCTCGTGGGCGCGAACTGTGGCAGTGACAAAGTCTTGAATTTGTTTTTCAATTCCCTCTTCGTCCAATTCTTTTGGTGGGAACGGTGAGATGGGTGATTTGACTGCTGAGGAAGACACACACTCCGGTCCATAGGCATAGCGGCCAGCGTGCAAAATCTGCATGGCAATCTTGCCACCACCTTCGTGGACACGGTCGGTGACGATTTTGTGATTGGCAATGTCTTCGTCGGTGAAGAGACCGGCTGCACCGGGAAACACGCCGCCTTCGCGGGAGGGGGCCATGCCGCCGGTGACAATCAAAGCCACGCCGCCGCGGGCGCGTTCGCCGTAGAATTCGGCCACACGATTCCAGTCTTTGGTTTCCTCAAGACCAGTGTGCATGGAGCCCATAAGGACGCGGTTTTTCAAGGTGGTAAAGCCCAGGTCAAGCGGGGCGAGCATGTGCGGATATTGGGTCATAGGTGCCTCCAAAGGTGCCTCCTCAGTTGAGTTGACCAAAACGTAAAGCAGAGCTTTTGTCACGCCCGACGCGGCGTCAAACCAGCTTGGCGGACCACGTGCCGTTGCGTCGGTTTTGGCCGACTAACCTTCCTTTTTGACATCGGTATTACGTCGGTATCTCGACTGTTTTGCGGTGGTGCGGGTGCTTGTGTCCCGACCATGTCTTACCACAAGGTGCGCAGCCGTTACGGCCCATGTCAGATGTCCGAAAACCCGCCGCCTCGTCCTTTGCCCGCCGCAAAGCGCGCCGCCCCTTTTTGGCCCTCGGCCGCGAAGGCCTCAAACGACGCCCATTCCCGACGCAATGCACCGGCCAGTTCGGCGCCGGTTGGCCGGGCAGACAGAAAGTCCGCTCGTAGACACGCTTGCGGAAAACGCGTCAGGCTTTCAGCCAAGATCAAAGCCTCTTCCATCGCGTGACCTTCGGGACAGAGGCGATCCACCAAGCCGATGTGAAAGGCCTCCTCTCCGGACACAGGACGCCCTGTCAAAATGAGATCGTTTGCACGGCCTTGGCCAAGGATGCGTGGCAGGCGCACCGTGCCGCCGTCAATCAGGGGCACACCCCAACGCCGACAGAACACCCCAAACACCGAAGACCTCGACGCCACACGCATGTCACACGCATGTCACACCAAGCGGCCAGTTCTAACCCGCCCGCCACGGCGTGGCCTTCCACCGCGGCAATCACGGGCTTGGACAACATCAGACGTGAAGGGCCCATCGGGCCCAGAATGGGCTGGGCCTGCGCGTTTTGCCAGCTGTCCGCGATTGCCACGGTGTTTTGCCAGTTGTCGCCGAGATCGCCCGCAGCGGCTTTCAAGTCAAACCCGGCGCAGAAAACCGTTTGGCCGCCGGTCAGGATTGCCACGTCAACGGACATATCCGTTTCAAACGCCACAAAGGCCTCAAACAACGCATGGGCGGTTTGGGGATCTACCGCATTGCGCACCTCTGGCCGGGTGATGCTCACGATGCGCACCCGACCTCTTGTCTGAACCAAAACTGTCATAGGGTACCTCCGCCTCCACTCTCTCCGCAGAGCGGAAACAGGCAAGAAAAACGCCGCGTCGCTTGACCCACCCAGCTGCAACAGCCTATGCCGCCCCTATGGAACAGCTTGAAGAAAAAATCGCCCACCTGACACGCACCGTCGATGAGTTGAGTGACGTTGTCGCCCGCCAGGACACCGAAATTGCGCTTTTGACCCGGCGTGTCCAGATGTTGATGGAACGGGAAGCCGGCCGTGAGAAAGACGGCGGCGGCGGGGTTGTGATGGGCGACGAACGACCACCGCATTATTGACGCATTGTGGCGGGCGCGAAGTCACATGAGGGGCGCTGCCCCTGCCACATCTGCGATGTGCCCACCCCGGGATATTTTTGGCCAAATGAAGCCGAGAGCAGTTCCCTCCCCATAGCGGCTGAGATAGCTTGTCGAGATGACAAACGCGCCTCGATTCATCCACCTCCGCACCCACACCGAATACTCTCTGCTTGAAGGGGCGGTGCGCTGTAAAAAGCTGCCCGGCATGTGTGCCGATATGGGCATGCCAGCGGTGGCGATCACCGACACCAACAGCTTGTTTGCGGCGTTGGAATTTTCCGTGACCGCTCAAGGCGCGGGCATTCAGCCGATTGTTGGCTGTCAAGTTGACATGCAGATGCCGCATGACGACCCATCCGGCCGTACACTCCCGCCAAAACCGGCCCCAATTGTGCTGCTGTCGCAGCGTGAAGAAGGTTATGAGAACCTGATGAAACTGTCGTCTTGTCTTTATGTGGACAACGGCGGGCAGGTGCCACAGGTGACGCTGGACGAGCTGGCGGAGCGCTCCGCCGGATTGATCTGTTTGACCGGCGGGCCGGACGGGCCGATGGGGCGGATGATGCGGGACGGGCAGCACGACGCTGCGCAAGCGATGATGACACGCCTTAAAGAGATTTTTGGTGACCGGCTGTATGTGGAATTGCAACGCCACCCTGGCGAAAACGGCTTGCCCGAAGCGGAACGGCGCACCGAGCGTGGGTTTATTGAAATGGCTTATGCCATGGATCTGCCAGTGGTGGCGACCAATGACGTCTACTTCCCAACCACGGATATGTATGAGGCGCATGATGCGCTGATCTGTATTTCCGAGGGCGCCTATGTCGATCAGCAGGACGGGCGGCGCCGCCTGACACCGCAACATTACTTCAAATCGCAAGAAGAGATGATCACGCTGTTTGCGGATCTGCCGGAGGCGATTGAGAACACGGTTGAGATTGCCAAGCGCTGCGCCTTTGCCACCTATTTGCGCGATCCCATCCTGCCGAAGTTTGCCGATGACGAGGTGGCCGAACTGCGCCGGATTGCCAACGAGGGTCTGCAGGCGCGTCTTGCCGTGATCCCGCACGCCTGCTCAGTGGAAGAATATCAGGAGCGGTTGGATTTTGAGCTCGGCATCATTGAGGGCATGGGGTTCCCTGGCTACTTCCTTATCGTTGCCGACTTTATCCAATGGGGCAAAGACAATGGCATTCCGGTGGGACCGGGACGGGGGTCCGGGGCGGGCTCGCTGGTGGCTTATGCGCTGACCATCACCGACTTGGATCCGCTGCGCTATTCCCTGCTATTTGAGCGCTTCCTCAACCCGGAACGGGTGTCGATGCCTGACTTTGACATCGACTTTTGCATGGATCGCCGGGAAGAGGTGATCAAATTTGTGCAGCAAAAATACGGCCGCGATAAGGTGGGGCAGATCATCACCTTTGGCGCGCTCCTGTCCAAAGCTGCCGTGCGTGACATCGGCCGGGTGTTGCAGATGCCATATGGCCAAGTGGACCGACTTTCAAAGCTGATCCCTGTGGAAGGCGTGAAGCCGATGTCGATTGCGGATTCTTTGAAAGAAGAACCGCGATTGCGTGAGGAAGCCAAGAACGAAGAGGTCGTGGACCGGCTACTGACCTACGGCCAGCAAGTTGAGGGATTGTTGCGGAACGCATCGACCCACGCGGCGGGGGTTGTGATTGGCGACCGGCCACTGGACGCGTTGGTGCCGCTCTATCAGGATCCACGTTCCGACATGCCCGCAACCCAGTTCAACATGAAATGGGTGGAACAGGCGGGGCTGGTGAAGTTTGACTTCTTGGGCCTGAAAACCCTGACCGTCATTCAGAACGCGATTGAGCAGATCCACAGCTCAGACCGCCCATTGCATGTCGCGGCGGATGGCACCCAGCTGTATGAGCCAGCAGAAGGGGCGGAGAACCAGATCAACGCCATTCCACTGGATGATGAGCCAACCTATAAGCTGTATTCAGCGGCCAAAACTGTGGCGGTGTTCCAGGTGGAATCCACCGGCATGATGGACGCGCTGAAGCGTATGAAGCCCAACTGTATCGAGGATATTGTTGCGCTTGTGGCGCTCTATCGTCCGGGTCCAATGGAGAACATTCCGACCTATTGTGAGGTCAAGAACGGGCTCAAGGAAATCGAGTCTGTGCACCCGTTGATCGACCACATTCTGGAAGAGACCCAGGGCATCATCGTGTATCAGGAACAGGTGATGCAGATTGCGCAGGTCATGGCGGGTTACTCGCTTGGCGGCGCGGACCTGTTGCGCCGGGCGATGGGTAAGAAGATCAAAGAGGCGATGGACGCTGAGCGTCCGAAGTTTGAAAAAGGCGCGGCAGAAAACGGGGTGCCAGCGAAGAAAGCCAGCGAGGTGTTTGACCTTCTGGAGAAGTTTGCGAACTACGGCTTTAACAAATCGCACGCGGCAGCCTATGCGGTGGTGAGTTACCAGACCGCGTGGCTGAAGGCGAACCATCCTGTGGAGTTCATGGCCGGTGTGATGAACTGCGATATTCACCTGACAGACAAGCTGGCGGTGTACTTCGAAGAGGTGAAAAAGGCACTGAAGTTGCCCTATGTGCCACCCTGCGTGAACCGCTCGGATGCGACATTTAAAGTGGTCGATGGCGCGCTGGTCTATGCGCTGGGGGCGTTGAAGAACGTTGGCCTGGAAGCGATGAGGCTGGTGACGGATGGGCGCAAGGTGGATGGCGTGGACAAGCCGTTTGCGACGCTGTTTGATATGGCACGGCGGGTGGATCTGAAAAAGGTTGGCAAGCGGCCTTTGGAAATGCTGGCGCGGTCCGGGGCATTTGATCAGCTGGACGGAAACCGGCGGCGGGTGATGGAGAGCCTGGATGGGCTGGTGAACTACTCCGCAGCAATCCATGAGCAGAAGAGCTCCAATCAGGTGTCGCTGTTTGGCGAAGCCGGGGATGACTTGCCGGAGCCGCGGCTATCACCGGCAGGGGATTGGTTGCAGGCGGAGCGGCTGGATGAGGAAGCGAAGGCGATTGGCTTCTTCCTGTCGGGTCACCCACTTGAAGACTTCATGGCACCGCTCAAACGTAAGAACGTGATGACGCTGGATGAGCTGACCGACAAGGCGCGGGGTGGGCCGTGTATTGCCAAGCTGGCCGGGCGGGTGTCCGGGCGGCAGGAGCGGAAGTCGGCGCGGGGCAACCGTTTTGCTTTTGCGCAACTCAGCGACCCAACGGGGGCGTATGAGGTCACGATCTTCTCTGACACGTTGGAGAAATGCCGCGAGCATCTGGAGACCGGCTCCAAGGTGGTGGTGACCGTGAAGGCGGAGATGGAGAGTGATCAGCTGAAGCTGCTGGCGCAGAGCATGACGCCGGTGGAGACCATTGTTGCGGATGCAGGCAACTCGGGGCTGAAGATCTACTTGGATGACGCCAGCGCGGTCGGGCCGGTGGCCAATATCCTTGAGGGCGCAAAAGAGACCATGAAGAACATGCCCAAAGGGCCGATCTGGTTCTGCCTGACCAACATGGAACTGCCCGGCGAGGTGGAGATTGATGCGGGGGCTGGCTTCCCGGTGAACCCGCAGATCAAAAGCGCGCTGAAGTCTGTCGACGGCGTGATGGCGGTGGAAGAAATCTAGGGACGGGGCGGCACAAGACCGCCCTGCCCGTTTGCCTTAGGCCGATTTGGTCAGCTGCAGGAAGACGTCTTCCAAATCCGCCTGCTCGGTTTTCACATCGGCAATGGCAATGCCTGCTGCGCGGACCGCGCCAAGCACATCTTCGGCAGAGGTGTCGCGCGCCTGATAGGTCAGGGCAATCCGGCCGTCGCCGCGACGGGTGACGTCGATGCCGGGCGCGGATGGCAATGTCTTCACCGGCGCAACCGGATCAATCACCATACATTTACTGTCCACCTGCCCCAGCAGGTTTGAGGTGCTGTCGCGCGCAACCACTTCGCCGTGGTTGATGATGGCGATCTCATCACACATCTCCTCCGCCTCTTCGAGGTAATGGGTGGTCAGGATCACAGTCAGGCCGCGTTCCTCATTCAGGCGGCGAATGTTGGACCACAGCATCTGACGCAGTTCGATATCCACGCCTGCGGTGGGCTCATCCAGCACCAGCACCTGCGGGTGATGCACAAGCGCTTTGCCAAGCAGCAGACGGCGACGCATCCCACCAGAAAGCGTGCGGGCGTAGGACTCGGCTTTGTCGGACAGGCCCACCATGCGCAGGATTTCGTCGCTTTGGCGCTGATGTTTGGGCACGCCATAGAGGCCAGCTTGCACCTCCAGCGCGGCGCGGGGCGTAAAAAACGGGTCAAGGTTCAGCTCTTGTGGCATTACGCCAATGGCCGCGCGGGATTGGCGCGGGTTTTCGTCCTGATCAAACCCCCAGATTTCCACCGTGCCAGCCGATTTGGTCACCAAACCGGCCATGATGTTGATCATGGTGGATTTGCCCGCGCCATTGGGGCCAAGCAGGCCAAAAATCTTGCCCGCGGGCACGGTCAGATCGACACCTTTGAGGGCCTGTTTGGCCGGCGCGCCGCGGCCGCCCTTGTAGGTCTTTTGCAACCCTCGGATTTCAATCGCGTTGTTGGTCATGGCCACTCTTGCTCCCCGCTGCGCAATGCCTATTATTCGCCCTAACCAATGCGGATGTGAAGCTCAACCACAGCCGACACAAAACACCGCCATCGGAGCGAGGCCTCCGAAGCTATGAAGGACATCGCAGATGACAATTGAAGCCCCAGAAACCAAGATTGTGGACAGCTACCGTGTGTCTTGTGACGGCGGTGAGGGTGGTCACCCACGTGTGTACCTGCAAATCCCCAACGAACACGGTTGGGTGGAATGTCCGTACTGCGATTGCAAGTTCATCCATGAGGATTTCAAAGACAAGGTGGCGTGAGGGCTGCTTGGGATTTGAGAGACTTGGAAGGCCGTCCGGTGGGGCGGTCTTTTTTGTTGGGTTTTGATTGCGGTGGCAGCGGACGGCAGGTTTGAGGCCTCTTTAACGCTGGTCTTCACGTCAGCAATATCTGCTGCGCCCGAAATCTCTAGCCCCCCCTTTGTATCGCGAATGCGATGTCATGTTTTGGTTAGTGAACTTTTTGACGTTGCAGACCGTGCTTCGTATTCCCAAATCAAAGAGTGGCTAAGAAACGTATTGAATCGCCAAGAATGTCAGAGCCATCCCCGCAAATAGCCCCACAGGGAAGCCTTTCGGGGGCACCGCCCACCCCGACGCAGCTCCTTTCATAACTGTGCGAAAGAACCAAATCGGCGTAATGATGACCCAGAGAACGGAAACCACAGCAATCGGCACCCCGAGTATCCCAGGCGCAGGTCCGTCTTTTATCGATTGCGGAGCCATATCACTGATGGCTTGCAAGTTTGCAAAAGCAAAACCGATCACAAGCGACAAGACAAACCCCTTTAGTGCACCACCCCAACTGAAACAGCCTAAGTCGTTGGAAGGTTTCTTTGGGCTAGGTATTTCTTGCGTTTTCGATTGCAGCCGTTTTATCCGAGCTTGAAACGCATCATTCGACATCCGGTTTTTCTTTCTTCAGACCAGTTGTTTGCCCTGAACCTATAGTTGAACAAGGATAATGAACAGCTCGTAATAGCTGCAGCTTTCGATTTGCAGAGTATTGTGGAAGGGCACGGCAACTCGACCTTTTAGGTAACAGCGGCCGACTGCAAATTTGCCCGCAAAGGCATCCTTCATCTCCGCCATGGGGAGGGCGCATCGCGTCTCACCTCGGTTCGGGCGTCCCATAATCTGACTATGGTGTGGTGTTCGCGACGTCCCGCATTGCAGACGGGCCTCTACCCCCGCGCATACCCGCGTTTTTGGGCACCGTCGCGGTACTGATCTGCCGCCAAAGACGCGTCACGCAGGTTGCTGAAGATACGCACCATGCTGCGGCCTTTGCCGCCGGCGACGCCCCATTCGCGCAGGACGGAAACCTCTTCAAACAGGTTCATGGCGATTTCCACGCGGTAGAAGCGGGGACGGGTGCGTTTGGCAGGTTTGTACAGGATGCAGATGGCCATGGGATCAGCCTATTGCAGCGGCGAATCGGGTGCAATGGTCTTGTGGGCGGGCGACTCGGCGTCAGCCACTAGCCGCCGGACAGGAGCACGGCCTCAACCCGACGATTCAGGGTGCGACCGGCCTCGGTGAGGTTGGTGGCAATGGGGGCGAGGTAGCCGGCGCCCTGGGCTTCGACCTGCGCTTTGGGCACGCCGTGAGTGTTGATCAGCCGGGTGCGCACGGCGGCAGCGCGTTTTTGCGAGAGGCTGGTGTTGGCCGCCAGAGAGCCTTTGCTGTCGGTGTGCCCCACAAGGGCGATGCGGCGGTTGGGATCGGCTTTGAGGTACTCTGCCAAGGCAGCGAGCGTTGCGAACTCGGTGTCAGCCAATCTGGAGGCGCCGGTCTCAAAGGACAGATCGCTGAGCACCACATGGCCGGATTGGTCCAAAGTTTTGGCGATGTCGGTGGCGGTTTCAGGTGGGGTTACAGGGGTGGTCACCTCCGGCGCGGCGGTGGGCTGCGGCTGCTCATCCTGTTTGGGCGGGTCAGGCGGCGCGCTGGCTTCGGTGGGTTCTGGGGCCGGTACGCTGTCTGGCCGGATGTCGTAGATCTGCACCATACCGGCTTGGGCGGTGCGGCTCACCAAGGCGGCGACAGCTTCGGGGCCAGCATCTGTTTCGCGGCGGGCAGAGAGGTAGAAATAGTCAGACAGGTCGACAAACATCTGCGGCGGCAAGAGTACATCGATGCCAAAGCGGAAGTCGAACCCGCCACAGCCTGCGGCGTCACAGGACAGGATCAGGTCGTATCCGTCATCCAGCAGCTGGGCGGCGAGGTCGGCGTTGACGCTGCCGGTGCCCGGGAACCCGCTGGAAAAGCGCCAGCTGCGCTTGCGCAACGTACCTGCCACGGGAATGGTCGGCACGGTGCCATCGGTGGCGGGCGCAAGGGCGAGGGACAACACGCTTTGCGGCTGAATGCCCTCCCCCAAAAGCTGCCCTGGCGTTTCAAAACGCGGCTCAAAGGCCCAGCTGGCAGCTGGGCACAGCAGGAGCCAGGTTATGAGCGTGCCGGTTTTCATCGCGCGAGTGCGTGGTACTCTGCGTTGGGCTGCATGGCGGTAGCGGAGGCGACGCGGTTGGACATGTTGTAAAAGCCAGCCACATTGGCGATGTCCCAGATGTCTTGATCGGTGAAGCCGACATCACGCAGGCCTTGTCGGTCACTCTCTTCGATGGTCGCCGAGGCAATGGTCATCTTCTCGGCGAAGGCCAGCATAGCGTATTGGCGGGCATCGAGATCGGCCACGCGCCAGTTCATCACCATCATCTCGCCCAGCGCCGGATCACCGGAGAGTTGGCGCACGGCAGCGCCATGGGCGACGAGGCAGTAGAAACATTTGTTGATCGCGCTGACCACCACCGCGATCATCTCGCGCTCCAATTTGGAGAGGCCGCTGTCGCCGAGCATGAGGTCGTTGTAGAGCGCGGTGAAAGCGTTCAACTTGTCGGCGTGGATGGCGTAGGCCTTGAGCACATTGGGCACCATACCAAGTTTTTCCTGGCAGATCTCAAAGTAGCGCTGTGTCTCCGGCGGAAGCGGGTCCATCATTGGAATGTTAAGCGCGGTTGGTTTGGTTGTATCTGCCACGTTGGCCTCCCTTAAGCGGTGGGTTTGCACCGGTAGTGGTACTCTCCCACAACGGTCATACCGAGGGAAGAGTACAGCCGATTTGCCGCTGCGTTCGATGTGACACAAATGACCGACAGGTGCGTGCCCCCGTTCTCCAGCGTCCAGAAAGCGGCGCGCTGCATGAGAAAGCGGGCGACGCCTTGACGGCGTTGAAATGGCAAGATTTCCAGCGCGTGCACCATGCCGATGCCGTTGTGCAGGCCAAGGAACGATGCGCCTGCGGGCTTGTCCTGCCAGCGGGACACAAAGCCGGTTTTGGGCATGGGTGCGCGGTCCATGACTTTCAGGCGCGCAAGATCCATGCCCCCTTCGGCCCAGATTTCTTTCATGATCTGAAGCGGCTCCCATGCCGGGATGGCGGCGGTGCGCGGCGGGCGTTCGGTTGCGAGCTCCTTCGCCGGGATGACGTACATGGTCACCGGGTCAACTATCTCATAGCCGCGCGCGTCGAGCGCTGCGTCCAGCACCATGTCACCTTCGCGGATTTGAAAGAGCGGTTGTTGGTTGAGGCCGCGCATGCCGGTCTCAGCCGCGGCGATGTCGTCCAGCACAAGGTCGCCGTTTAGCGTGGCGGCAGAGACCCGTTTGCCACCGCCCTGACCGTCGCGCAGGGTGAAACATCCGCAACTATGGGTCGCGGCGGCAGGCCAGGTGCCGTCTATCACATCATAGAGGGTTTGCGCCGTGATCTTAGAGGTCATGCGAAGAGGCCGGAGAGTTTGGTGATCGCCGCATCAATCCGCGCACCGTCGGTGCCACGAATGACGATGTTGGAGCCGTAAGCCCCGTTGCGCTGATAGGGGTAAGAACCGATGGAGAGGTCGGAGAACTCGGTTGCGAGATCTGCCAATGGGCCCGCGATGTCGCCTTCGCCACGCTCAATCCGCAAGGTTTGGCTCAGCAGCGGTGCTCCGCCGGTTAGGGTTGGCAGAACACTGGCCACCATGGCTTGGAACACAGACGGCACGCCTGCCATGACGTAGACATTTTCCAGGCGGAAGCCCGGCGCAACAGAGACGGGGTTGTCGATCAGCGTGGCATCGTCAGGGATACGGGCCATGCGCTTGCGGGCGTCGTTGAACTCTTGGCCTGCGTTATCATAGTGCGCCTGCAACAGCGCGGCGGCGTCGGCGCGGACGTCGATATGTTTGCCAAAGGCCTCGGCAATGCAGTCTGCAGTGATGTCGTCATGCGTCGGACCAATGCCACCCGAGGTGAAGACGTGTTCATAGGCCTCAGACAGCTGCTTCACCGCCGCGACAATCGCCGGAGCGTTATCAGAGACCACACGCGCCTCGGTCAGGTCAATGCCATGTTTGGTCAATTCCCCAGCCAAGAAATGCATGTTGGCATCGCGGGTGCGGCCAGAAAGAATTTCGTCGCCAATCACCAGCATGGCTGCGGTTGGGTTTGCCATGGTCTCATGTCCTTGTCAGTCACTCACCGCAGGTATAGGCCTGTGACATGCGCTTTCAAACCCCTCTCGTTCCCGCCGTGCTACTTCGCCGCTACAAACGGTTTCTCGCTGATGTTCGCCTAGAAGATGGGCGCGAGGTGACCGCGCATTGTGCCAACCCCGGCTCGATGATGGGGCTGAAGGATGAAGGCATCAAAATCTGGCTGGAACCCAACGATGATCCCAAGAAGAAGCTGAAATACGGCTGGCGGTTGGTGGAGCACGAGAACGGGCATTTCACTGGGGTCGATACCTCGGTGCCCAACCGCGCTTTGAAAGCCGCGTTGTTGGCGCATGAAATCCCGGAGTTGGCGGACTACGAAACTGTACGGCCGGAGGTGAAATACGGCAGCAACAGCCGGATTGATTTCCTGCTGTCTGGCGAAGGCCGCAAGGACCTCTATCTGGAAGTGAAGTCGGTGACGTTGAGCCGCGAAGCGGGCGTTTCGGAGTTTCCTGACAGTGTGACGGCGCGGGGCGCGAAGCACCTCGAAGAGCTGATGGCGATGATCGCCGAAGGTCATGACGCGATGATGCTCTATCTGGTGCAGCGCACCGATGCAGCGCGGGTCACATTGGCACCGGATATTGACCCGACCTATGCCGAGACTTTTCAGCGGGCGCGGGCAGCTGGCGTCAAAGTGCTGGCTTATGGCTGTGACATTTCCCCAACGGAGATCACAATTGGTCGCCCCCTGCCCTTTTCCTTTGACGGTGCGTGACAGAAGGTGGCGTGCCTAAGCCCTAGAAGTTTTAAGAAATTGCGCCTACATAGCCGCAAACCATACGTGACGGAGCACTCCACATGATCGGCAAACGCCGCAAAACACGCGACAGCATCGACCTCTATTCGCCAGAGGATCATGCCGGCATGCACAAGGCTGGGGCCTTGGCGTCGCAGATTCTGGACGACATTGCAGAGCACGTGTTTCCAGGCCAGACCACTGCGGAGCTGGACAGGCTGATCGAGGCGCAGGTTGATGCGGCAGGCGCAACCTCCGCGACCATTGGCTATCGCGGCTACGAACATGCGAGCTGTATCAGCGTGAACCACGTAGTGTGTCACGGCATCCCTGGCAGCCCGATCCCGAAGTGGAACAAAGAGACAAGCGCGCGCAAAGAAGACCCGATGCGCGATGACGACAAGCTGCGGGATGGGGATATTCTGAACATCGATGTGACCGTCGTGGTCGACGGCTGGTACGGCGACACCAGCCGGATGTATGTGGCGGGCAAGCCCAAGGGGTTTGCCAAGAAGCTCATTCAGGTGACTCATGATGCGCTAATGCTGGGCATTGAGGCGGTGAAGCCGGGCAACACTTTTGGCGACATCGGCAACGCGATCCAGACTTATGCGGAACGCCAGCGCATGTCGGTTGTGCGCGATTTCTGTGGCCACGGCTTGGGTCGGGTATTTCACTCACCGCCCAACGTGCTGCACTATGGCCGCGCCGGCAGCGGGCCAGTGCTGGAAGAAGGCATGTTCTTCACCATCGAGCCGATGCTGAACATGGGCCGTCCGGAAACCAAAGTGTTGGCGGATGACTGGACCGCGGTGACACGCGACAAATCCCTGTCGGCGCAGTTTGAGCATTCCGTGGGTGTGACCGCAGATGGTGTGGATATTTTCACCCTGTCCAAAGCGGGCCTGTACCACCCAACCTGGAAATAACTTTCCGCCCCAAAAACAAAGTCCTCAGCCCGAAAAGGGCCGAGGACAGGTGCCAGGGCACGGGAGCGCCCTGGTTTGGGAAATGAGTGGTGGTTTTGCCGCTTTACGCGACGCCCGTGATCATTGAGACAATCTCATTTTTGTCGGTGGATTTGGTGTCGCGCACGCCAATTTGCTTGCCGCGCCGCAACACGCAGATGCGGTCAGACAGGCGGAACACCTGATCCAGACTGTGGCTGATTATGAGAATGGCGAGGTCTTTGGCCTTGAGCTGTTCGATCAACGCCTCCACCCGCGCAGTTTCCGCCACACCAAGCGCCGCTGTGGGTTCATCCAAAAGCACCAGTTTGCTGGCCCAATGGGTGGCGCGGGCAATGGCGATGCCTTGGCGTTGACCGCCGGAAAGGTCGCTGATGGTGGAGCTGGCCGAGGGGATGCGCACGTCAAGCTCATCCACAAGTTCCTGCGTTTCCTGGCGCATGCGGGCCTTGTCCAGCAGGTTTAACGGACCTTTGGTCAGCTCACGCCCCAAGAACATGTTCATGTAGACCGGTTGTTGATCCGCCAGCGCAAGATCCTGATAGACCACCTCGATGCCATTGGCGCGGGCCGCAGAAGCGTCGCGGATGTCCGCGGCTTCGCCATCCAGAAGGATTTCACCAGATGTGGGCGTGTAAACACCCGAGATGATCTTGATCAGGGTCGACTTACCTGCCCCGTTGTCGCCCACCAGCGCAACCACCTCACCCGCTTTCAGGTTCAGGGAGAAGTCTTCGATGGCCACCACGCCGCCAAAGGCCTTGTGGATGTTGGTGAGGGAAAGTACTTCCTGGTTACTCATGCGGAATACCCCTCGTGGCGGTCGACGGGCTGGCCGAAGATGTTTTCGATGCTGGTGGCTTTGGGCGAGCCAGACGCGACGCCGGAGACCCCGACGGCATTGGCGCGGGTGACAAAACTTTGGCCTCGGAAACCAAACACGACGGTGTCGCCGGTGTTGGGCACGGGACGGTCTTTGGTGTTGATCATGCCGTAGTAGTCGATGGCTTTGTACTCCGGGATGTCGACTTGATAGAGAGCTTCCAGAGCAGAAGTCGGACTATCCGAAACCAACGCATGCACGTCGTAGTCCGGGAACACCGGGTCAATGTAGAGGCCACCACCAAAGCAGTAGGCTTCGTCTTTGTGTTGGTGAGACACTTCGCTGAGATACAGCACGGCGGGGCCTTCGGGCAGATCCCGGACAGCATGCAGAGGCGTGGTGCCATGCAGCGCGTTGCCGGGTTCCACCTGTGTGGCGCCGGCCTCAGCCAAAGCGGGCAAGAGCGCCATAGAGTTGGTGCCCGGAGCGTTGACTTCGATGTCGCTGCGGCCTGCGTCCGCCAGTTCTTTGAGCGCTTTGCTTAGCGTGGCGAGGTTTTGGGTGGGTTTCACCGAATTGCTGTCGAGATCAAAAAGCAAGGCCGGGAAGGTGGTGATACCGGCAAAGCGCGCGCCGTCGAGCGCGTCGATCTGATCGGCAATTTTCACAATGTCTTCGGCAGCAAAGCCGCCTTCGTGGCCGCGATAGAAGTTGTCGCCTCCGGTCTGGATCCGTGCGAGGATGTTTTGCACGCGACCTGCCTCTGCCGCTGCTTTGGCGGCCTCGCGGGCTTTGTCCATGGTGAAGACGGTCCAGTAGTCGGGCTTCAGATATGCGGCGGCATAGCCTGCGTCCCGTTGAGGCACCTGCACCAGATGGCCCAGGTGGCCGGTGCGCAGACCGGCGCGGTGACAGGCAATAGCGCAGTCCATGTCGACCGCGACTGAGCGATCAATACCACCACGCATCACGGCGGCGCAGAAGCCGGAGTGACGGCTGACCTGCTTGGTCATGGCAAAGGTCTTGAGGCCGTATTTGGCGGCTTCGTCAGAAAACAGCCGTGCGTTGGTTTCGACTTGGTCGAGATCGATCACATAGGAGTTGGGCGGGATCTCACCGGCTTGATGCAAGGCCATAGCGGCCTCGATGAAGCGCGGGTTTCGGTCAATCAGTGTTTTCAGGAACATGAGGTGTCCTTTCTTAGCGCGACGTGTCGCGGAGCGAGACGGCAACGGCGATCAGGATGATCAGGCCACGCACAATCATCTGGTCGGAGACTTTGAGGTTCATCAGGATCAACCCGTTGTTGAGCATGCCCATCAGGAGCGATCCAAGAAGCGCGCCCACAACGGAGCCCTTGCCGCCATTGAGTGCAGTGCCGCCCACAATCACGGCAGCGATCACGGTCATCAGATCACTTTCGCCAAGGGTATATTTTGCGGCCTGAAGGCGACCGGCATAGAGCAGACCAGCCAGACCGGCACAGCCGCCGCAGATCATCAAAACATATAGTCGCACACGGGCAACTTTGATGCCGGACACCTGCGCGGCGCGCGGGTTATCCCCTGTTGCCAGCACATGCGCACCAAAGCGGGTGTGGCGGTAGATGAGATGCCCGACGCCAACACCGAGAATGGTCCAGATCACCAAAGAGGGCACCGAGAACAGCTTGCCGGAACCAAACAGGCCGGTGAACGTGTCGTTCATGACCGGCACGGAACGCAGGTTTGTCATGGAGCGGGCAATGCCTGCAAACAGTCCCATGGTGGCCAGGGTAACAAGGAACGAGGGCAGTTTGAGATAAGCCACCAAGACGCCGTTGAAGGCGCCAATTGCAACGCCGACGCCCAAGCCGACCAACACACCAACCGGCATGGGGAAGCTTTGCAAGGCCACAGCGCAGGAGAGCGCGGAAACCGCCACAATAGAGCCGAAACTGAGGTCAATTTCGCCAGCGGAGAGCGCAAAGACCAAGCCCACAGCCATGATGGTGGCAGGCGCGGTTTGCAGCACGATGTTGGTCAAATTGCGTTGGGTCAGGAACCCATCGTCATAGAGAGTCACTGCAAAAAACAGGAAGATGGCCAGGAAGCCAAAGTAGACAACCGCTTGTTGGAAATCCAATCCTTGCAGTCGAGAAGAGACGCGAGTCATATCGATCTTTCAGATAGAAGAGCTGCCACACCGGACGCGTCAGGAGCGACATCCCGCAGCAAAGCAGGGTCGTTGTGTGCGCCGGAGGAGAACGTCAGGGAGGCCGATTCACGCGTAAACGCGCAGGGGCCACGAGATAGGCGAGACCTGCCGCCAGACTAGTGTGATACGGGATCACATGGGGTCCGGCGGCAGAGAGGAGATTACTTGCTCAGGCTGGCCGGTGCGTCGACGCGCAGGGACTTCTGCCAACCATCTTGCACGTTGTCCGCCGTCACGGTGATGGCCGGGGCCACAACGAAGGCAGGCACCTCTTCGCCCAGAAGATCGAGCGCGGCAGAGGCGGCCATAGCACGGCCAAGCTCATAAGCTTCATCCGCCACAATCGCGACCACGTTGCCGCCTTTGACCATGTCCAGCGCGATCGGCTCGGACAGGTCCAAAGTCACAATTTTGGTGCTGTCGTTGCCATTGGCGCGCAGTGCGGCCAAAACACCTTCGGCAGGGCCTGCCCAAGTGACAAAGATGCCGCCCAGATCCGGGTTGCGCAGCAGCATGGCGTTGGCAATTTCCTCGGCGCGTGCCGGGTCGCTGATGCCTTGCTCTGCCACAATCTCGATGTTCGGATAATCGGCTTCGATGGTGGTTTTGAACGCGTTGTCACGCTGGTTGGTCACGTAGTAGTCCGCATCGTGATAAATCCAGCCGACGGTGCCGGACCCGCCCATGGAGGCGGCCAGTGCGTCTGCGGCCTGTTTGCCCATCTGGAACAGATCGTCAGTCACGATGGCGGCGTAATCTGCCGGATGGGAATAGCCTGATGGCACGTTGGACAGGAAGCTGAGCGCCACGCCGTTTTCTTTGGCTTCTTCAAAGGCCGCTGCGGAGGTCACTGGGTCCAATGGCAGGGACAAGATGATGCTGGGCTCTTTGGCCATGGCGGTTTCGATATCGCTGCGCTGTTTGGCGGCGTCAAAACCGGCAGAGGCGGTGGCGACAACTTTGATGCCAAGGCGTTCAAATTCGTCGCTGGCACCCGCCGTTACGGCGTTCACAAAATCGGATTGATCATGCCACAAAAGCGCGGCGCTGTGGTTGCCGGACTTGAGCGCGGCGATGTGATTGTCACTGACCTGAACAGCGGTCGAGGCGGTGGCCGCCTCGCCGTTTGGACCAATGGTTTCCGCGCCGGCAGCCGAAGCCACCGACAGGCACGCAGCCGCTACGATGTTGAAGTATTTCATGTTTTCCTCCCACAAAAAACATAACTAGGTTTCGATCACGCCACAGAAGCGGATCATGAAGAGGGCGTAAGCCCTCACGGCATCGAGGTAGGCGTCTATGCAGATGCGTTCCTCAAATGTATGGGCCACGGCGATGTTGCCGGGCGCGCAATATACGGTTGGACAGTCGAGTTGATTGACCCAGAAAGGGGTCTCTGACCAATAAGGGGCGCCGCCGATGCCTCCGCCGGTGGCACCTGTGTCTTTGAGACTAGATTGCAACATGGCGGCGGCGGGGTGATTGCGGTCGATCTCAACCGGAGAGCCGCCTTTCGGGTGGTCGCGTCCCGCAGGATAGTCGAAAGAAATTTCGATATATGGGTCAATGTCGGCCCCGCGCACCACGTTTTCAAACGCAGCCACCGCGTCGGACAAGTCTTCGCCGGGGCGCAGTTTGCGGATCACGGAGAAACTGCACTCGCCGGGTACAGCGATATAGCCGCCGCCAGACAGATGGGTCACGAGCACATCAGACGGGCCAACCAAATCATGATGCGGCTGTTGACGCAGCTCTGCACTGTGTTCCCAGACGGCGGACAGGATTTTATGCGTGGCTTTGAGCGCATCGACGCCCTCATCTGGTGTGCCAAAATAGGCGGATTTGCCGGTGATTTTTACATCCGCGATGAAGAAGCCGATTTGCGCAGTGTAAACATCCAGCTTGGTGGGCTCGACATAGACGGCGAAGTCAGGCTTCGGAACGGTTCCGGATAAGATGCGCTGAGTGAGATCTTTGGCGCCGGCACTGACGCCGGTGCCGACCTCGCCGCTTTCCTCGTCGCCAATGAACGCAAAGCTGAGGTCATTGGCCAGGGTGATGCCAGCGCGATCCAGCAGACGCAGGGCGCCCAAGGAGGCGCAAATGCCACCTTTCAGATCGCAGGCGCCTCGGCCCCACACATGCCCGTTTACAATGGCGCCGCCAAAGGGGTCGTTGCGCGGATCGTCTTCCCAGTGATCCGCCCAGCCACGCACATGAACCGTGTCCGTATGCCCGGTGAACATAAGAGTGCGCCCTGGCTCTGGCCGCGCGCCTTTGCGCAGCCCCCAAATATTGGGACGCCCTGGCAAAAAGTCCCCGGATCGCGGGGCTAATTCCAAACTGGCCATCTGCGTTTGTAGGAACGAAACAAAATTGGCCTCGTTGCCGGTCACACTTTCATGCCGCAAGGCGGACTGCAGCAGCGCGATATCTGCATCACGGTCCTGACAATCCCGGAGTTTTTGCACCAGCGGATCGCTCATAAGCCAACCTCCTGGAAGGTCTGCAAGGCCGGTGGCGGCACTTGAATTTCCGCACCTTTGAGGCCCCCGGTGAACAGGGCCACATGCAAGCGTGACAGGGCGATGGAGGTGGCCCCAGCCAACGCGGCGTGGTTGCCTAGAAGGGTGTTTTCAATCGGGATCGCACCGGGGAAACACTGACGCAGTGCAGGTTCAATCAATGCGGTCAATTCTTTGCGCGCCCCAATGGAGCCGCCAATCACAACACAAGACGGATCCAGCACGGCGGCGATGGCCCCTATTGCCAAAGCGATGTTTTTTGCCGCGCGTTGCAAACACGCTTGCGCTGACTCTTCACCAGCCAGAGCGGCATCAAAAATCTGTGGCACGCTCACGGTGGTGCCGGTGAGCTCTTGATAGTGTGCGATCAAAGCCTGGGTTGCGGAAACACGTTCCAGAGCGCCAACACGCAAGCTTTCCGGATCAAACGGGTCCGCGCCAAACGGCAGATAGCCAACCTCACCGGCTGCCCCTGTGGCGCCACGCACCAGATTACCGCCAATCACCAAACCTGCGCCAATACCGGTGCCGATCGACACAAAGACCAAATCATCGCTGTCGCCACGTTTGGTCATCCAATGCTCGCCGAGTGCGGCCAGGTTCACATCGTTTTCGACAATCACCTCAACACCGACCACCTCTGACAGCGTGCCTGCAAAGTCGATTTCATCAACACCCGGCACATTCGGCGCAAAGGCAATGGTGCCATCTGGCTGCGGCACACCGGGGACGCCAACAACAACGGTGCGGATCGCGCTTGGTTCAATCTCATTTTCGGTGGCCAGCTCTCGGATCAGATCGGCAATTTGTGCGGTCACCGCCACGCCCCCGTCTTTGATTGTGGGAGCCACTGTTTCAGCAACAACTTCGCCAACCAGATTGCAGACGGCGACGCGCACTTTGGTCCCACCAAGATCAACCGCCGCAACCAAAGCAACACGCGGATTGATTTCATAGACCACAGCCCGCCGCCCGACATGTCCTTCGGTCTGTCCGACGGTTTGCACCAACCCGTCGTCTTCCAGCTGCGCCATGATTTCGGAGACCGTTTGCTTTGACAAGCCGGTCATCTTTGCAATCGACGCCCGAGAGATCGGTGCGTAGCTGGTGATCGCTTGTACAATGGTGCTCATCGACAGTTGTCGGGAGACATTTCCTGAAAAAGACACGCGGCTTTCCTTTAGTTCGGTAACTAGACGAACTATTTACGCGGGTCGAATTTCTGTCAACAATTTTAATTGGGGCTTGCTTTCATTGTGAACACACGCACCTCAGAGCGTTGTTTTGGCTAGCTAAATCGAAAGCGACGTCTGAGCAGCGCGACAAGGGTACAGAAAAATTAAGACGGAATAGATGTCCTAAAATTCCGATTTAAGGCCGAATTTGAGGGTGAGAACGCATTTACTCCGTCGAGTCGACGCATTCGCTCTAAGGCATTTTTGCGCCCTGTCACTCAACACTGCAGGCCGTTTCAAATCTTCAATTTGAGGACGAAACTTCCACAAAAGTCATCCACGTCTCGCCGTATTTGCGCTGATCCACCTGCGCGAAACCTTCGGGCGGCACTTGGGGGGTATTTTCTTCCCAAACAATCAAAGCATCGTCGCTGATCCAGCCGTTTTGCACGGCTATGGCCAGAGCTTTCTGACCCATGGATTTGCCATACGGTGGATCAAGAAAGATGAGGTCATAGGGCGCATCCGGGTTCTGCGCCAGGCGGGTGGCGTCAGCTTTGATCAGTTTCGCGCGTTGGGTGCCACAGGTTTTGCGGATGTTGTCGCGGATGAGATTGCCCGCAACACGACCGTCATCGACAAATGTCACGGACGTGGCGCCACGTGACACGGCCTCCAGGCCCAACGCGCCGGTGCCGGCAAACAGGTCCAGCACACGAGCCTCGGAGATAGGATCGCCCAATTTGCCGCCCTGCAGCACGTTGAACAGACTTTCGCGCACGCGATCTGTTGTGGGGCGCAGGTGTTTGCCCTGATCACCTTTGCCAACTGCCGCAAGCGCGATGCCGCGCCATTCTCCGCCAATGATCCGCATGGGAACTCCTTAGAGACGCATCAGGTCTTTGATGTCGGTGTTCATATCCGCCACCATGTCGCGCGACGGGGATTTCCCGCCTTCGATCAGGCGCTTGCCCACCATGTAGTCGCGCGGGGCGTTCATGGCGTCCACGGCCAGAAGCGTGTCGCCTTGGTAGTACCAGAAGGAGGTGGCCCCTGCGCCGCTGTCACGGGTGACGATGGTGTCAAAGCCGGTGTTCAGACCCGCGATTTGCAGCTTGACGTCATATTGATCGGACCAGAACCAAGGCTTGGCGACGTAGGTTTTCTTCGCGCCCAAGATGTTTTCGGCGACCACTTCAGCCTGATCGATGGCGTTGGGCACACTTTCAAGCCGGATGCGGGTACCTTTGTAGGGGAAAGAGGCACAGTCGCCTGCGGACCAGACGTTGGGCGCGCTGGTACGGCCTTGGTCGTCAGTGGCGATGCCATTGTCGAGCGAGAGGCCTGCAGTCTCGGCCAGCGCGGTGTCGGGGCGGATGCCAACGCCAACAATCACAAAGTCCACAGCCAGCTCACGGTCTCCGGAGAGCTTGGCAGTGGTCACGCGGCCCTCGCCAGCGAAACCTTCTAGAGCGGTACCTTCGAGGATCTCAACGCCATGCGCGCTGTGCAGCGCGCGGAAATAATCGCTGGTTTCCTTGGCGGCGACCCGCTGAAGGATGCGATCAGACATTTCCACCAGCGTGACTTTCAAACCTTTGGCAGCAGCCACGGCGGCGGCTTCGAGACCGATGTAGCCCCCTCCGACGATCAGCACGTGGCGGTCTTGAACAAACTCGGGCGCCATGGCGTCCACGTCGGCGAGGTTGCGCACCGTGTAGACACCTTCGAGATCGCCACCGATAGTGGCGGGCAGGCGAATGGGAGACGCGCCAGTGGTCAGAACGAGGTGGTCATAAGAGAGGGTTTCGCTGGGCAGGGAAATTGTTTGTGCCTCGGTGTCGATGGACTTCACGGTCGTGCCGAGGCGAAGGGTGATGTTTTGATCCGCGTAATAGCTCTCTGGCCGCAGGTAGAGACGTTCGAGGTCCATTTCCCCCAGCAGGTACTTTTTGGAAAGCGGTGGGCGTTGGTATGGCGGCGCGGTTTCGGCACCGATCAGGGTGATCTCACCCTCAAAGCCTTTGGCGCGCAATTTGGCCACGCAGGCCGCGCCCGCCTGCCCTGCTCCGATCACAACAACGTGCGTCACGTCACTCTCCCTCAAACCCATTGTCTTAGCCGTTGGCGAGCCTATATCGCAGGTTCAGGGAAACGCAATGAGAGTATCACTATGAGTATTTCGATCGGAGACAAAATCCCCGAAGGCACGCTGATGAAAGTTGGCGGTGAAGGGCCAGAACCGGTGTCGGTGGAAAGCCTGACCAAGGGGCGCAAGGTGGTTTTGTTTGGCCTGCCGGGCGCATTTACGTCCACCTGCAGCAGCGCACATTTGCCCAGCTTTATGCGCAATGTTGATGCGCTAAAGGACAAAGGCGTGGATGAGGTGATCTGCGTGTCTGTGAACGATCCGTTTGTGATGGACGCCTGGGACAAGGCCAACAAGGCGGCGGATGCAGGCGTGACTTTGCTGGCGGACCCGACTGGAGACCTGACCACGGCCATGGGATTGGACTTCAGCGTACCTGCAATTGGGTTTGTGAACCGCTCCAAGCGTTATGCGGCGATGATCGAAGACGGTGAGTTCAAGATCCTGAACGTCGAAGAGGCGCCAGGCACCTGCGAGATCAGCGCGGGTGAGACCATGGTTGCAGTACTGTAAGCATATAGAATGAGGCCTGACGTGCTGCGCGAGCGTGTCAGGCCTTTTCCTTAGGCCTCGCCAAACAACACATCCATTTTGCGTGCCAATTTGGCGTCCAAAGCAGACAGTCCCCCCACGTCATGGGTGATTAGGGTCACCTCGACAGTTTTGTAGACGTTGGACCATTCCGGATGATGGTTCCATTTCTCGGCCCAGATGGCGGCCTTAGTCATCCAGCCAAAGGCTTCCACAAAATTCTCAAACACAAAGGATTTGCGGATCGCATCGCGGTCTTCACAATAAGCCCAGCCACTTTGCAAAAGCGGCTCCATCACCGCATCGCGCGCGGCCTGACTGAGTTTTTCGGTCATTCGTGGTCCTCCTCATTGCCGCGTTTGAACGGGCCGTAGCTGGTGAGCACTTCGACGTCTTGGCTAACCGCCTTCCGCTCCTCCTGCAAATAGCGGTCAATGGCGTCGCGAAAGCCCGGGTCTTGGATCCAGTGCAGTGAGTGGGTTGTCACCGGCAGATAACCACGTGCCAGTTTGTGCTCTCCCTGTGCGCCCGCCTCCACCGAGCCCAGCCCCTGCGTTATTGCCCAGTCCATCGCCTGATAATAGCACAGTTCGAAGTGCAATGCCGGATGATGCTCAACACAGCCCCAGTAGCGGCCAAACAAAGTATCACTTCCGATCATGTTCATGGCGCCCGCAACGGGCACACCGTCGCGCTCGGCAAAGATCAGAAGCGTGTCGTCGCGCATGGTCTGGTGGAGGTTGTCAAAGAACGCGCGGGTCAGATAGGGCGTGCCCCATTTGCGCGCGCCGGTGTCTTGATAGAACCGCCACAGAGCGTCCCAATGGTGCGGTTTGATGTCCTCGCCGGTCAGGCAGGTGATGGTGCCGCCAAAGGCTTGGGCTTGGGCGCGTTCTTTGCGGATGTTTTTGCGTTTGCGGGAGGAGAGCGCCGCGAGGAAGGCGTCAAAGTTATCATAGCTATCGTTGAGCCAGTGAAACTGTTGCCCTGTACGATGGAGCAGGCCCATCTCCTGACCGTTCTGCGCCTCTTTTTCGGTGCAAAAGGTGATGTGCGCACCGCTCAACCCATTGTCGGTTCCCACCTGCACCATGCCTTGCACCAGAGCCGATTGACCGGTGGCCTCCCAGCCCGGACGGGTTAACAGGCGGCGACCTGTGACCGGGGAAAACGGTACAGCGGTTTGCAGTTTCGGGTAGTAACGCCCGCCGGCCTGTTCGTAGGCGTGGGCCCAGTTGTGGTCAAAGACGTATTCACCCTGACTGTGTTGTTTGATGTACATCGGCGCCACGGCGATAACCTCGCCCCCTGCCTTAGCAGTCAGGTGGCGAGGCAGCCAGCCGGTGCCAGAGCCAACACTGCCACTCTCTTCAAGTGCGCGTAAAAAGCGGTGGGTGACAAAAGGGTTTTCTGCGCGACCGGTACCCCTGGGAGAAGGATCGGCGCAGGCATCCCAATCGGCCGCAGACACAGTCTCCAGCGACTGATGCAATGTGATTTCGATGGGATCCCCGTCCATGCGCGCCTCCTTGATGGTAGTGTACCTGCTACGCTGTAGGGCGCGAGACAAATCACTTTTAAGGCAGCCAATTCTAGCCGCCCTTTGGCACATAGCCCTCAAAAGTGACGTTATCGACAATACTGCGCGCCTCTTGCTCCTGTTCCCCGGACGTGACGGTCCAGCAGAGGACTGAGGCACCCTGCGCTTTGATCCTCGCGACCTCAGGCGATTGCAGATCGTCCACGCTGTGACTGATAAAGCAGGCACCAACCGCGTCATAATCCGGAATGGACTTCAGACGCGTCCGAACCGTTTCGGGCAACAGGGGCCATCCGTCAGCATGGAACGGATCAGTGGTCAATCCGCGCGGTACCTCAGGCGCAAGATCTCGCAGGACAGCGACGCTGTGGGGGTTGAAGGCCATAAAAGCCAGTGGTCCGTCATAGCCTTGCACAGCTTGTGTCGCTGACGCTTCCAGATCACCGACGTTGGGGCCCATGATGCCGTCTTGATCTTTGAATTCGATCAGCAGCGGCACGCGGCCAGCCACCAGGTCCAACACTTCGGCAAAGGTTGGGATGCCTTCCTCCCCGCCAATCAACGAAATCGCGCCCAGCGCCGCAGCAGTGTGCTGACGCACGGCGCCCTTGGCTTTCGCCAAACGTTGCAATTGGTAGTCATGGAATGCCATGGCCACCCCGTCTAACGACAGTTGCAGGTCAATTTCAATGCCAAAGCCCTGCGCAATAGCGGCCTCAATCGCCGCCCGGCTGTTTTCCGGGCGGCCATCGTTGACATCATGCAAGGCCCGATGCGCAATGGGCGCATCCAAGAACCGTTTGTCGAGCATTTAGGAGATCTGGAAGATGCCTTCGATTTCCACTGCCACGCCAAATGGCAGCGAACCAGCAGAAACCGCGGAACGGGCATGACGCCCTTTGTCACCCAGCACCTCAACCATGAAGTCGGACGCGCCGTTGATGACTTTTGGCTGATCGGTGAACTCTGGTGTGGAGTTCACAAAGCCCACAAGCTTGACCACTTGAACAAGGCGATCGATGTCGCCACCACAGGCAGCTTTCAGTGCCGCAAGAAGGCCGACGGCACAGGTTTGTGCTGCAGCCACACCTTCTTCGGTGGTCAGGTCCGCGCCGACTTTACCGGTGGTGAAACCTGCTTCGGTCATCGAGATTTGGCCGGAGACATAGACCATGTCGCCCACAACCACATAGGGGACGTAGTTGGCCGCCGGAGCGGCCATGTCCGGCAGAGTAATTCCCAGTTCTTTCAGGCGTGCTTCAATCGCGCTCATCACGTGCTCTCCATATGCGATGTTTGCGGCGACGCTAGTCCGCAAAATCGCATTTGAAAAGCGGGAAATGCAGGTCAGCTTTCACGAAAGGCCCGCACAAAATAATCGGTCAAAGGCTTGGTCAGATATTCCCACGGAGTGCGGTCACGGGTCCGGAAGAAAGCATCCACAGGCATGCCCGGTACAAGGGATGCTTCGGCAGGCAGTTTTTCCACCTCACCTTCCAACAACTCGATTTCCGCCTTGTAGAAAGAGCCACCGGTTTGTTCGTCCTGAAAGGCGTCTGCTGAGACATGGACCACACTGCCCTCAAGATCAGGCGTCGTGCGTTGATCAAAAGCAGAGAACTTCAGGGTAACGGTTTGGCCGGGATACACCTGATCCACATGGATGGTTGGCACTTGCACGGCAGCGATCAAGGGACGGTCTTGTGGGACGATATACAACAGCGGTTCAGCAGGTTGGATAACCGATTGAGAGGCAAAAACCTGCAAGCCGTAGACCAACCCCGCAACAGGTGCGCGGATGTCCAGGCTTTCAATTTTGGACATCAGATGGCGGCGGCGCTCTGACAGCTCAAGTTCACGATAGCGGAGGTCCCGCAGGGTGGTGATGGCTTCTTCCCGACGGGTGCTGGCGAGTGCCAGCGCCTCGATTTCAATTTCAGTAACGCGCCCTTCTGCCTGCGCCCGGCTGGCCTGCAACTCGCCCACGCGGCCAGCCAGGTTGGCCTCTTCCCGACGCAGGGCCAGAACCCGGGTGGCTTGTGCCAGGCCTTTGTCGAGCAGCGCCTGTTGATCCGCCAATTCCGCTTTGATCAGGTCCAATTGTTGTGTGAGCGCGATGTTTTGCGCGTCAATGCCAACGATCTGGCTTTGGATCTGCGCCTTGCGTTTGGCCAGCTGGTCGAGATTTTTGTTGAGCGTGTCAGCACGCGCAGCAAACAAACGGCTTTGACCGCTCATCAGGCCTGCGGCCTCTTGCGAATTTTCCGCGATCGCCACCAAAGCAGGATCAAAGATGATCTCCTGCACCTCGTCCCGTTCCGCCTCGAGCCGGCCGCGCCGTGCCATCAACTCCCAGAGCTGACCTTCGGCCACGGTGAGCTCCAAGGATAATTCGGCTTCATCAAGCTGCATCAGGATTTGGCCCGGCTCAACCCGGTCACCTTCTTCCACCTTGATCTCGGTCACCACCCCGCCGTCGATGTGTTGCACAATCTGACGGTTGCGATCCACCTCCACACGTCCGGAGGTCACAATCGCGCCGGCGATCTCTGTGCCAACCGCCCAGGCACCAAAGCCAATGACCAGAGTGGCCAACGCCAGCCCGCCAATCCAAAGCGGCTTTCGAGCGCTCCATGTTTTCTCCGCGCTCATTGCACACCTCCCGGCCCGATAGAATTGCGCACCTCGTTGTGGTTACGCAGCACTTCCTTGAGCACTTCGTCTTTGGGACCAAAACTGCGTTTTTGTCCCTGCTCAATCACAAGCAGCTTGTCACATTCCTGGATCGCAGCTGGACGGTGCGCCATGATCAACACGCTTTTGCCCGCTTGCTTCATGCTGCGGATCGCGGTGTTGAGCGCCATGGATCCTTCGTTGTCGAGGTTGGAGTTTGGTTCGTCCAGCACCAGAATCACGGGATCGGAGTACATGGCACGGGCCAGACCAATGCGCTGTAACTGACCACCCGACAGGCGACCACCGTGCGCGGACACTTGGGTTTCATACCCATCCGGCAGCTTCAGGATCATTTCATGCGCGTCTGCCTTTTGTGCGGCCGCGATGATTTTGTCAGCCGGTGCATCTTTTTCAAGACGGGCGATGTTTTCGGCAATTGTCCCATCAAACAATTCGACACGCTGTGGCAAATAGCCAATGTAGCGGCCCAGGGCGGCGGGATCGTATTGCTCCAGTGAGGCACCATCGAGACGGATTTTGCCACCTGCGGGACGCCAGACGCCTGTTATGGCCTTGGCCAAAGTCGATTTACCGGCACCGGACGAACCAATCACGCCAATGGCTTCGCCGGGGTTCACGTCAAAAGCCATCATCCGCAATGTGGCTTGTGACTCACCTGGTGGCACGATTGTAACCTGCTGCAATTGAAGTTTGGCGACAGGTGCCGGCAATTCGGTGCGCGGCGGCACCGGCGACACCGTGCCCAGAAGCTCTGCCAGGCTGTTCCAGCCTTTGCGAGCCCGTTGCACAACGGCCCATTGGTTCACCGCCAGTTCGATGGGCGCCAACGCACGGCCCAACAAGATAGAGCCTGCAATCATGGCGCCCGGCGTGATCTCGCCCTCCAGCACAAGATACGCACCGAGCCCAAGCATGGCGGATTGCAAAAACAGGCGGAAGGTTTTGATGGAGGTGGTGAAGCCACCGCCGACATCTGCGGTGTTCATGGTCTCTTGCAGCGACATACGCCGCACGGTTTTCCAACGCTCAAAGGCGGCTTGGCGCATGCCCAGCGCAGATACCAACTCAGCCTCGGACTGCATCTGTGCTGACATGCGGTTGGCATTGTGAGTTGCGGCCAGCATGCGCTCGTTGTGGCGACGTGTGGCAAATTGATTGAAGATCGCTGCGAGAATCAGGGCGCCACCACCTACAATCGCCAGTAGGCCCAGCCAAGGATGGAACAGAGCGATGCCAAAGAAGAACAGCGGCGCCCATGGCATGTCAAAAACCGAAGTCAGGACCGGTGAGGTCAACAGCCGCTGCACCGATTCCAAATCCTGAAGCGCGGTTTCCGAGCCCGTGGATTTGCCGACGGAGGAACGACGCAGAGAGGCATCAAAGACACGTTGATCCAACGCGTCCTGAAACCGGGCTCCGACACGTGCCATAATCCGGCCACGCGCAAAATCAATCAATCCCATGAGGCCATAGAGAAACACGACCAGCAACGACAGCGCAAAAAGTGTTTCGCGAGAGCCACTTCCGAGCACCCGGTCATAGACCTGCAGCATATAAAGCGGTCCGGTCAGCATCAGCAGGTTCACGAAGAAACTGAACACCGCAACGGTCCAGTAAAGACCGCGGCTTTGTGCCCGGACGGAGCGGAGTTCCTGCAATCCGCGTTCTTTGGCTTGTGTGGTCATCAAACGGTCCCTGTATCCCAAGCGCCTCTGTTTGGAAGGAAAGCCCGGTGTATTCTACCTGATTGAACCTCAGGTTTATGTTCCCAAACTGCCACAACATGTGACGAACATCACTATGACATTGGGGTAAGTAATCGATTAAACTAAATGGAGGAGAGTTGTCGCGAAATGAAAAACGTGTGGTCGCCTTTTGAAACTGGTTTCTATGAAAATATTGCGCTCCATTGTACTGACCTTCTGCGTCAGCACAACTCTCACGGCATGTGCCAAGACAGATGTCCCTCCGAGCGGGATACACGATCCGAATGAGGCCGCCAACCGCCGCATTCACACCTTCAATAAAAAGGTGGATACGATCCTGCTCTCGCCCGCCTCTAACGGCTATGGCACGATTATTCCCCGCCCCGTGCGCACAGGTGTCTCCAACTTTGCGGACAACCTTTCCCTGCCCAATGATGTGATTAACAACACGCTCCAAGGCAACGTGCCGCAAGCCGCGTCCTCCCTTTTCCGGTTTGTGTTGAACTCCACCTTTGGGGTGGGCGGCCTGTTTGATCCTGCCACGGCGGCGGGCATGGAGCGCCATGACACCGATTTTGGCGAAACACTGCACACCTGGGGCGTAGGCGAAGGAGCCTACACGGAAATGCCGTTCTTTGGCCCTTCCACTACGCGAGACACATATGGCTTCGCGGTAGACGTGTTCCTTGATCCCTTCTTTGTCATAACCGGAGACGCCCCCCGGTACATCGGCGGCGTGGCGTACGTCGTAAACAAGATGGGGGAGCGGTACGACTATGACGCTACGGTGGATTCGATTCTGTACGACAGCGCGGATAGTTATGCCCAGGCCCGCATTCTTTACCTACAAAACCGCCGCTTCCGCCTTGGAACGCAGGGCGAAGAGACCTATGTCGATCCAGAGTTCGACCCGTACGAGGATCCCTATGCTGATTTCTAAGCTCACACGACGCAATTTCGTCACCCTATCTGCTGCTGCTGGCGCAGTGGCAGCTTTGCCCTCCACCGTCTTCGCTTTGAACGATGCGGAAGCCAAAGCGCTGATCGACAAAGCAGTTGCCGACATCAACAAAGTGATTTCATCCGGCAAATCGCTGGACCGGATGATCAAGGATTTTGAGAAGATCTTTGTGAAATACGGCGACGTGAGCATCATTGCGCGCTCCGCACTTGGTCCCGATGCGCGCGGCTTGAGCAAAAGCCAGCTGAACAGCTACACCAAGGCGTTTCAGGGCTATATCTCCCGCAAATACGGCAAGCGTTTCAATGAGTTTGTTGGCGGCAAGGTTGAAGTGACCGGTGGACGGCAAGTGAAAAGCTTCTATGAGGTCAACGCCAAAGTGACCCTGCGCGGCCAGAAACCCTTCAAAGTGGCCTTTCTGGTGTCCGACAAATCCGGCAAGGATAAATTCTTTGACCTGATCATCGAGGGCATCAGCTTGCGCCTGTCTGAGAAGGCCGAAATTGGTGCAATGCTGGATCGCCGCAAAGGCGACATCAACGGGCTGATTCAAGACCTGAAAAAAGCCGGCTAAGCCGACTCACCGGCACAATTCGGCAGGCCGGATCAATTCCGGCCGCCAAAGATGTCGCGCAGGATACCGTTCACAACCCCATCAATCCCCTGATTTTTGCGCGGTCGCGCGGGCTGTTTTGGGGCATTTTGCGGCTTGGGCGTGAACGCAGGCAGTGGTGTGGGCGCCATACCTTCATGAACACGTACCATGGCTTCGCGCCAGATTTCAGCTGGCAACCCGCCACCTGTTACGCCGGTCAGCGGGGTGTTGTCGTCATAGCCCATCCAAACACCAGCGACATATTCATTGGTAAAGCCAATGAACCAGGCATCGCGCGCCGCCTGTGTGGTGCCGGTTTTGCCCGCCACCTGCCAGCCGTCCATCTTGGCGCGCCCGCCAGTGCCTTCGCTGACCACTTTCTCCATCATCCAGATCAGCTCACGTGCGGCCGCGTCAGAGATCACGCGCTCGCCAATGCCGCCACCGGTGCCCATGAGCGCATTGTCCTCCCCTAAGAGGCGCAGTTCAACCAAACCGTATGGCGTCACCGAGGAGCCGCCATTGAGAATGCCCGCATAGGCGCCCGTCATTTCCAACAGGCTGCTCTCAGAGGCGCCGAGGGCCAAAGCTGGGCCAGCGGCAAGATCATTTTCGATGCCAAACATGCTGGCAACGGTACGTACGTTTTCACGGCCAGCCTTCTCAGAGACCTTTACAGCCGGGATATTCAAAGAATTCATGAGGGCAAACGTCAGGGAGACATTGCCGTAGTGTTTGCCAGTGTAATTTTTGGGGCACCATTGGCCGGACCCAGCGATGTTGAGGCAGTACGGTTCGTCCAACACCTTGTCATCATAATGTCCGCCGCGTTCCAGCGCAGTGGCATAGACAAAGGGTTTAAAGGCGCTGCCGGTTTGGCGTTTGGCCTGCGTGGCACGGTTGAAAGCACCGGACACTTTGGTCTGACGACCTCCGACCATGGCACGCACGGCGCCGTCAGCAGACATGACCACAATGGCCGCCTGCGCTTTGGAGCCTTCGCGCACCTTGTTTTCAAACACCCATCTCAAGCCATCTTCCGCAGCCTTCTGGATACGTGGATCCATGGTGGTTTTTAGGATCACGTCTTCTGTGGTGTTGCGGGTGAAGAATTCCGGGCCGGAGGACATCACCCAATCGGCAAAATATCCACCGGCATTGGCTTTGGCCGCAGCAGACAAGGTTGCAGGCTTGGTCTGATAGTATTTGGTGTCTTTGTCGGACAGATAGCCTTGCTCGTTCATCAACCGCAGGATTGTGGCTGCGCGATCCTGAGACCGTTTCAAGTTGGCTGTGGGCGCCAGGGAGGACGGCGCGGTCAAAAGACCGGCAATCATGGCGCCTTCAGCTGGCGTCAGGTTTGCAGCAGGCTTACCAAAATAACGCTGAGACGCGGCCTCGGCGCCATAAGCGCCGCCGCCCATATAGGCGCGGTTGAGGTAAACCGAGAGGATTTCATCCTTGGTGTATTTGACCTCCATCGCCATGGCGTAGACAGCTTCTTTGACCTTACGGCCGAGAGAGCCACGACGGCAGTCGCGCACGTAGTCCGCTTCGCTCTCCCAGGCGCTGGCGTCATATTCCACGCCGAGACACAGGAGTTTTGCTGTCTGCTGCGTTAAGGTGGAGCCGCCGTGACCGGACAATGGTCCTCGACCTTCGCTGAGGTTGATGCGCACGGCGCTCGCAACCCCGCGCGGGCTGACGCCGAAGTGACGGTAGAAGCGTTTGTCCTCGGTGGCGATGACCGCGTTTTTGAGGTGTTTGGACACGGTATCAGCCGTGACCACACCGCCAAACTGATCCCCGCGCCAAGCAAAGACCTTGTCCTCACGATCCAGCAAGGTGACCGACCCACGCGCGCGGCCGTCCAACAGTTCGTCCACCTCAGGCAGGGTTGCGTAGACGTAAGTCACAGCAAGACCAACCATAATGCCAACGACAACGGAGGTGCGCCAGACAATGGTCCAGATCAGACGCAGGATCCAGCGGATGATATTGCTGAAGAACCGGACAATTGGATTGCGTGACTGTTTGCGGGGGCGCTTGGGCGCGGATTTACGACGTAGAGGACGCTTGGGGGCAGGCTTGGCTTTGGATTTGGTCGGCTTGCGCGCAGGCTTGCTGGCTTTGCGCGTGTAGCGCTTGTCCGCCACCAAAGGTGGTTTCCGACGTCTTGAATCACTCATGCTCTGCCCACTGCCCGGGATGTTGTTTTACGCATTTTAGCGTGTGTGACCGCCGATGTAGACCCACCGAATGGGGCAAAGCCGTTCTTTCACCGCCTATTTTTCCAGCAAACCACCTGTCTTGCTTATTTTTTCAGCTATCAAACTAAATTTTTGCCCAAAAACCAGCCTCAGACCTTCGTTTTTTGGGAGCTGCTGCGCTTTTCTGCAGGTGCAAAATTCGCGGGGCACTCCCCGCTACCGCCAAAAGGGGAACAAGGTGAAACTGATTATCGCAACGATCAAACCGTTCAAGCTGGAGGAGGTCCGCGAGGCGCTGACCGAGATCGGCGTGCGCGGCATGATGGTCACTGAAATTAAGGGCTTCGGCTCGCAATCCGGCCACACAGAAATCTACCGCGGTGCCGAATACGCGGTGAACTTTGTGCCCAAGGTCAAGCTCGAACTCGTGGTTGCCGCCAACATGGCCGACCAGGTGGTCGAAACCATCACCAACACCGCTCAGACCGGCAAGATCGGTGACGGCAAAATCTTCGTACTGGACGTGCAGCAAGCCATTCGCGTGCGCACCGGCGAAACGGATGCAGACGCCATCTAAGGCGCCGCAAGGAAGGAATACACTGATGAATACCCTCGCAAAACTGGCCCTGCCCGCCGCGCTGATCGCGCTGCCGAGCCTTGGCCTGGCCGAAGAAGGTCCGGTGCCAGGCGTAAATGCCTCCACCGACACTGTCTTCATTCTCAACTCACTGCTGTTCCTTGTGGGTGGCTTCCTCGTGTTCTGGATGGCGGCGGGTTTCGCCATGCTGGAAGCGGGTCTCGTACGCTCCAAAAACGTGACCATGCAACTGATCAAGAACATCTCTTTGTTCTCGCTGGCCGCGATCTTCTACTACCTGATCGGCTACAACCTGATGTACCCGCTGGGCACATGGTCTGTGGATGGCATCCTGTCCGGCGTCTGGGGCCCCGGCGTTCTTGAAGCGGTAGGTGTGACCTCTGATGCGGCGGATGACTATTCCTACGCCTCCACCGGTTCCGACTTCTTCTTCCAGCTGATGTTCTGTGCCACCACCGCGTCCATCGTGTCCGGTACTCTGGCGGAGCGTATCAAGCTGTGGCCGTTCCTGATCTTCACGATCGTTCTGACTGCCGTGATCTATCCACTGCAGGCTTCGTGGAAATGGGGCGGTGGTTTCTTGGATGCAGCTGGCTTCCTGGACTTCGCTGGTTCGACCGTTGTGCACTCTGTGGGTGGCTGGGCTGCTCTGACCGGTGCCATCATCCTCGGCCCACGTATCGGCAAGTACAACAAAGAAGGTCGTACCGTGCCAATCCCAGGTTCCAACCTGACCCTCGCCACTCTGGGTACATTCATCCTGTGGCTCGGCTGGTTCGGCTTCAATGGCGGCTCCCAGCTGGCGATGGGCACCGTGGGTGACGTGGCAGACGTATCCCGCATCTTTGCCAATACCAACACTGCGGCAGCAGGCGGCGCCATCGCGGCTCTGATCCTCACCCAGATCCTGTACAAAAAGCCTGACTTAACTATGGTTCTGAACGGCGCACTGGCGGGCCTCGTGTCCATCACCGCAGAGCCGCTGACCCCATCCCTGGGTGCAGCCACTCTGATTGGTGCAGTTGGCGGTGTGATTGTGGTCTTCGCGGTTCCATTCCTGGACAAGCTGAAAATCGACGACGTGGTTGGTGCCATCCCAGTACACCTGATCGCCGGTATCTGGGGCACAATTGCGGTTGTCTTCACAAACGGTGACGCGTCCCTCGGCACCCAGCTCTACGCCATCGTTGTGGTCGGCCTGTTCACTGTGATCGTCTCCGGCATCGTCTGGTTCATCCTGAAAGCCACCATGGGTCTGCGGGTTGACGAAGAGACCGAGATCAACGGTCTGGACATGGCGGAGCTGGGCATGGAAGCCTACCCAGAGTTCTCCAAAGGCTAAACACCCCCAAGAGACACAATAATTTGACCCGGGCCGTAGCGGCCCGGGTTTCTTTTTGCCGAATGGAGACGCGACAGGCTGAATGCGGGCTGCTACCCTCACGACATGCGATATTTTGTTTTACTGATAGTTGTTGCCGCCCAGACGGCGTTGGCCGATCCGGCTCAGGTCACCGATGTAAAAGCCACGCAAAGCGATGCAGGCTGGCGCTTTGATGTCACCCTTGAACATCCGGACACAGGCTGGGACCACTATGCGGATGGCTGGCGTATAGAAACCGAGGATGGCCAGGTTATGGGCACCCGTATTCTGGCGCATCCGCATGTGAACGAACAGCCGTTCACGCGCAGCCTGTCCCACGTTTGGATTCCACCTGAGATCACCACGATCTATGTGCGAGCTAAATGCAACCAAGATGGTTGGGGAGAAGAGACCGTTGAAGTGCCTTTGAAATAACGAAGGCGCCAGATGGCGCCTTCTTCCGAATTGGAGTGTCTCAGCGTTCCTAGTGCACGGTCACTGGCCAGAAGTTGTTTTGGCGGGCCAAGTCAAAGGCCAATCCGCGTTCTTTCACCAGCGCCAACCGCTCGCCATCGGTGGCGTGCACGGCAAACAAGGTTTCAGCACCGTCTGCCTCTTCCTGCATCTCTTCAGGAAGATCAGAGACCATAACCTCACGCACATAAACGGTGCGATCTTCAGCAACTTCGTTCTGTGTTTCATCATTGTGCATGAGTCTATCCTTTGTTGATTTGAATGGTTTGAACAACGGTCTCTGGCCGCGCGTGCGATAGGTCGATGTGCAACAGGCCGTTTTCCATCGAGGCTTCGCCAACTTCGACACCGTCGGCGAGCACAAAGCTGCGCTGGAACTGCCGAGAGGCAATGCCCCGGTGCAAAAACACCCGTTCACTTGCATCCTCAGAGGATCGGCCACGAACAACCAATTGGCGGTCTTCCACGGTGATGCTCAGATCTTCCTCACGAAAACCTGCCACAGCCAGCGTGATGCGATAGGCATAATCAGCCGTCTGTTCGATATTAAACGGGGGATAGCCCTCAGCGGATTTGGCGGTCCGTTCGAGGAGGCGTTCGAGCTGTTCAAAGCCCAGCATGTGGGGATGTGACCCCAAAGAAAGTTTGGTCATTGACCCGTCCTTGTGCAAAGCGACAGACTGCGCCGAGATCCCTTTCTGGCAACCTCGCGCTCTATGAATATGGGACAGCATGTCCTGTGCTGCAAGTGTCGCGACGCGGAATGCTAAACAGGTAATCAAAAAATGGACCAATCGCCTTCTTTTCAGCGGGTCAGGAAAGCCCTATCTTAGGAGTCCGTTTAGGCTAAGGACCCAGACATGAATGCCACCACTGACCTTTCAATGAAAACCGACGACGTTTTGCGTGTCGAGCTGGAGGTCTTCAAGCAAGAGCACCGCGATCTGGACGAAGCGATCAATGCTTTGGTGCATCGTGGCACGGGGGATCAGCTGACGATTCAGCGCCTAAAGAAGCAGAAGCTGCGCCTCAAAGACATCATTTCGCGGATTGAAGACCGGCTGACACCGGACATCATTGCCTAAGCAAGTGCCTTATCGGCGGCGTTTGCTGCGTTCTGTGTCGATATCAAACAAAGCACGTGGATAAGACATGCCTGTTTCGGTGTCGCCCAAACGAATGGTTGTGCGGCCACCATGTGCGTCCTGAATCACCCACTCATCAAGCGTGACCGGAGATGCCGAAAATTTCATCTGAATGCGCCCGATGTCCGGATTTTGGGGGTCTTGCGCGGTGACAATGGTATGTTTGCCATCAAATGTGTGCCCCACCACGGCATTGGCGGACTGTAAGTTCACTTTGCGCGCCAGAATGATCGACAATGGCGTGCGCTTCAAAGGGTAGGTCTCAGGTTCACCTTTGGCGCGGTTGTCAAAAATCGCCACAGCATTGTTGGACGCAAGCACCAGAGCTTTTTGGGGCGGATCATATTCAAACCGCATCTTTCCGGGGCGCTGAATAAACAGCGTACCGGTCTGCACCGAGCCATCATCCGAGATTTGCATAAAGTCGGACTTCGCGGTTTTCAGCGTGTTGAAATAGGCGCTGATCTGATTGAGCGACAGCTTTTCCGCCATAGCGGGAACTGCGGTGGCCAAAGACATAATGGCGGCGGTGGCAAAGATTTTGAGTTTGGTCATAGGTCCAATATAGGGGCGCTTTGCCCGCTTACCCTGATACGCGTTACAAAAAAATGTGATTGGGCCTGGGCATCACTGCTCAGGCACCAGAATTTCGCGTTTGCCAACATGGTTGGCCGGGCTGACGAGCCCCTCGTCTTCCATTTGTTCCACAAGACGCGCAGCCTTGTTGTAGCCAATGGCCAGCTTGCGCTGGATGTAAGAGGTCGAGCACTTACGGTCCTGAATGACAATGGCCACAGCGGAGTCATAAAGCGCATCTTCGCCGTTGGTGTTGACACCTGTGTTCAGGCCTAGAACCGCGTCGATATTGTCCGCTTTGTCGTCAGCCGGGCCATCAATCACGCCGCCAATATAGCTTGGCGGGCCGAAGCTCTTGAGGTGGTTCACAATTTCCTCAACCTCTTCGTCGCTCACAAACGGGCCGTGGCAACGCGTGATCTTGGCGCCACCCGCCATGTAAAGCATGTCGCCCATGCCCAGGAGCTGCTCCGCACCCATTTCACCCAGGATCGTCCGGCTGTCGATTTTCGACGTCACCTGGAAAGAGATCCGGGTTGGGAAGTTGGCTTTGATCGTACCGGTGATCACATCCACGGACGGGCGCTGCGTGGCCATGATCAGATGGATACCCGAGGCACGCGCCATCTGCGCCAAACGCTGGATGCAGGCTTCGATTTCTTTACCTGCCACCATCATCAAGTCGGCCATCTCATCGACGATCACGACGATGTAAGGCATTTTCTCGGGCACAATCTCTTCGGTCTCAAACACCGGTTCACCCGTGTCGTCATCAAAGCCAGTTTGAACTGTGCGTGAGAAGGTTTCGCCTTTGGCCAGCGCATCCGCCACGCGGCTGTTGTAACCGTCAATATTGCGCACGCCCATTTTGGACATCTTGCGATAGCGCTCTTCCATTTCGCCAACGACCCACTTCAGCGCCACAACCGCCTTTTTCGGGTCGGTCACAACAGGGGAAAGCAGGTGTGGGATGCCGTCATAGACCGACAATTCCAGCATTTTGGGGTCGATCATGATCATGCGGCACTCATCCGGCGTCAGGCGGTAGAGCAGCGACAGGATCATGGTGTTGATCGCCACAGATTTACCGGAGCCGGTGGTCCCTGCAATCAACAAGTGCGGCATTTTAGACAGGTTGGCCACCACAGGATCGCCGCCAATGTCTTTGCCCAGCGCCAGCGGCAGCTTCATGTTGCTGTCGCCAAAGTCGCGGGCCGCGAGGATTTCACGCAGCACCACCTTTTCGCGGTTTTCGTTTGGCAATTCGATGCCAATCACCGAGCGCCCCGGCACGGTAGACACACGCGCAGACAACGCCGACATGGAGCGGGCGATGTCATCAGCCAAACCAATCACGCGGCTGGCCTTAAGGCCCGGCGCGGGCTCAAGCTCGTACATGGTCACAACCGGACCTGGGCGGACGGAGACGATCTCACCTTTCACGCCATAGTCATCCAGAACGGATTCCAGCATGCGGGCGTTTTCTTCCAACGCATCGTCAGAGAGGTGATGGCGCTGAATTTCCATTGGGCTTTCCAAGAGACCCAGCGGTGGAAGTTCATATTCGGACTGGCTTTCCTCAAACGCCAGCGAAGGCTGCGCCTCCTCTTTGGCCCGTGTGGAAGGTTGCACGGATTTGATAACCCGCGGTTGCACTACTTTCTTAGGTTCCGCTGTGGGAATGGGCGCCATGCGTGGCTGCGGAGGTAACGGCTCAGCAATTGGAGCCGCCTCATATTGTGTGGCTTCATCTGCCGGCGCAGGGTCCATCACCTGTGGTGCAGACATGTGAGCCGCAACAGCTGCCGTGACAGGTGCAGAGAGCGGTGGCTCAGCACGGGTCGGTGTTGGTGTGGCTGTCAAAGGCGGCTCCGCCTGCAACGCCACGTGATGCTCTGGGGTGTCATCCTCCAACACCAAAGGATCGGGACCACGGCCGCGTCCCTTGGTCAGCGGCTTGTCACGATGCAATTCAGGAGGCGCAACTGGAGCACCTGCACGGGCCCGGGTACGCATCACATCCGCGATCTTGGCGCTGATACGCTCTTCCTCAGGCTTCACATCCCAATCATCAGAGAAGACATTTTCAACCAGTTCCGGCTCCGGCATGGGGTCCGGCGCAGGCCCTGCGCGCTTGATCAGCGCTGGCATGCGCAAACGTGGCTTTGGACGCTCTTCTTCCACTGGCACATACGGCTCGGCCACATCCTCGACCACTGTTTCTTCCCACGCGGCCTGTTCCGCCTCATAGTGCGCTTGAGCCTCTTCGCGACGCTCGACGCGACGGGCTTGCGCGGTTTTGGCCGCCTGGACCGCGCCAGAGGCGCTGCGGCCCAACAGGCGCATGATGCCGTCATATGTCAGCACCAGCCCAATCATGAAGCGACGGGCAATGTTACCCAGTTCGATACGGGTGAAGCCAAGTACAAACGCGCTGGAGAGCACAAACACGACGCCAGCCAGCATGGACATCAATTTCACACCAGATTGCGCGCCAATTGGCAGGATGGTCAGCAGCGCGCCCATAACCGTGTCGCCAAACAAGCCACCAAGGCCAAAGGCATGGATCCACTCGGCACCGGGGGCCAGTGTGGAGGCGTAGATTGCCGCCAAGGCCAACATAATGGGCGCGAAGATAATGCGGCTCTGCGCCCGTTCCTCGCCAAAGTGGAAAGCAAATCGCACGCCCCAAACACCAAGAATCAGCGGCAGGCCAAAGCTGCCCCAGCCGACGATGATAAACAGTGGTGCCGCGATAGACGCGCCCAAACGTCCCAGCAGGTTTTCCACCGGGGCGTCGGTCACAGAGATCCAGCTTGGATCTGTTGGCGAATAGGAGAGAATTGTAGCCGCCAACAAAACCGCCACTACAATCAATGCAATGCCGATCAGCTCTTTGCCGCGTTTTTCCACAGCGGCCTGGGTTGCACTATCCAACAAGGGTCCGCGTCCGCGCGCTTGATATGCCATGATCCACCTCGTCTCTTCTTATCCGTAGAGGCAGTTGCGCAGCTTGGTCAGCGCGTCTGCCACTTCGTTTTGGGGCGCTATAAGAGCAACCCTGATATATGTCTTACCGGGGTTCACCCCGTTTACATCGCGGCTCAGATAGGCCCCGGGCAGCACTCGAATGCCTGTCTCTGTCCACGCCTCGATCGCGGCCGCCTCACCGTCTTCCACAGGCATCCAGAGAAAGAAGCCTGCTTCGGGGCTTTTGTAGCCCGGCACACCAGCGAAAATTTTATCCGCCAGATCAAATTTTTCCGCATAAAGGCGACGGTTTTCAATTACGTGGTCTTCGTCATTCCAGACCTTCTCAGCCGCCTTTTGCAGAGGCAACGGCAGCGGAGCGCCGGAATAGGCACGCAGTTGTTTGATGCGGCGCAGGCTTTCTGGGCCACCGGCGACAAATCCGGAGCGCAGGCCAGGCAGATTGCTGCGTTTGCTCAGCGAATGAAAAATCAACACGCGCTCTGGATCAGCGCCAACCTCTTTGGCGACTTCGAGCGCACCGGGAGGCGGCGTATCGCGGTAGATCTCGGAATAGCACTCATCCGCGAAAATCTGGAAGTCGTGCTTCTCAGCCAAGTCGATCAGCACTTTCCAATAGTCACGATCCGCCACAGCGCCCTGCGGGTTGGCCGGAGAACACACATAAGCAATCGCAACCCGATCGAGGTCTGCTTCAGACAGCGAAGCAATATCCGGCAAATGGCCACTGGCCTCGGTGGCGGGCACAAAGCGCGCCTCCGCACCAACCGATTGCGCGGCCACGGCATAGACCTGGTAGAACGGGTTTGGCGTCAGGATCAGCGGCTGTTGGCCGTTTTTTTGCTCCGGGCACAGCGCCATAGCGGCGTTGTACAGCCCTTCGCGGGTGCCGTTGAGCGCCATGACCTGGGTCGCGGCATCCACTTTCACGCCATAGCGGCGGTCAATCCAGCCTGCTATGGCGGATTGCAATTCAGGTGTGCCATCGTTGGGGGGATAACGGTTGAAGCCTTCCGCGTGGGCCACAATTTCATCCGTCACCCACGCTGGGAACGCATGTTTGGGCTCGCCAATGGTCATATGCACCACTGGGCCGCCGGGCTCCAAATGGTCAAGCAGCGCCCGCAGACGCGGAAACGCATAAGCCGGTAGGTTCGAAAACCGCTCGGGGAAAGTCATATTCGTACTGCCTCAATATCGGGATCATTGCGTCCCGTTTTTTTCCAAGTTACCCAAAGGTCTTTGGTGCGTCCACTAAAATGCCGCCCAATTTTGGGCTTGTGTCCTCTGCGCCACCCTCCCGTTTCGCAGCCATGGACACTGTCGCGCGGGCAGGCTATTCCACGTTCATTATGGCCAAGAAGCAAAAGAACTCTGACCCGAATTACAAAGTGATCGCCGAAAACCGGCGGGCACGGTTTGACTATGCCATCGAAGACGACATCGAGGTGGGCATTGTTTTGTCCGGGTCTGAGGTCAAAGCTCTGCGAGAGAAATCCGGCAACATCGCGGAAAGCTATGCAGCGGTTGAGGACGGCGAACTGTGGTTGGTGAACTCCTACATCGCGCCGTATGAACGGGCGATGTTCCCACATATGGAACGCCGCAAACGCAAACTTCTGGTCAGCAAAAAACAACTGTCCAACTTGTGGAATGCCACCCAGCGCAAGGGCATGACAATTGTCCCGATTGTGATGTACTTCAATCACAAGGGTTTTGTGAAAATGAAGGTTGGCATCGGCAAAGGTAAGAAAAATCACGACAAACGTGCCACCGACGCCAAGCGTGACTGGGGCCGCCAGAAGCAACGGCTTCTGCGACACGGCGACTAAGACTCTGTGTAGGCTTGCAGCCACATCTGATCAATCTGCGTGATTTTTTCTGGGTCGATCTGATCCAATATTTCCCAATATCGACCGCTTGGCGCGTCATACCCCAGTGCGGCCTCGGCACTTTGAATTCTATTGACTGCAAACACGGGCCGCACCACCGGTGCAGACAGATCACGCAGCTGAGACGCATGAAACCGCTCGTAAGGCAGCACACTTTCCAAGCGGGAAAGGTTGACGCAGGTGCAGCCCTGCGCGGCCGCGATCAGCCCCAATCGCGCGGCCTTGGCCTCCAAACTCTGCAGCGACACATCTTCGCGCAGGGGATCCGCCACGCCAGTGCCATAGAAATGTGTGTGGCCCACCGTGGGGTAGACCATGTCACATCCAATAAAGGCCAGCACTTTGGGCTTAAACGCCGCCAATGCCCAATAGGCCGCAGTAAACGCCATGGTCCCACCGGCAAAAAGCACGCCGCCAAAAGTGTTGTTTTGCGGAACATAGTCTTGGTAGGTCACTTCGATCTGCGCAGAAGCCTGAGAGGGCGGATGGCGTTCTTCGGGGAAATCTTCTGGATGAATGAAGTGGCTCCAGTCGTCGCGCACTCGCCACGCGTTGTTGAGCACCACCAAATGGTCAAACATGTCGCGAGACCAGCTTTGCGCCTCGGTTGCGTTGGGACCGCTGCCCAAAATCACCACCACATCTTGCATTGAGATTTCCCTCTTCGCTTCCCCTCAGTACGAACAATACAGCCAGCCAGTTCAAGAAAATTGCGCAGGGGGCCTCATTACTTTGTCGTGTGTTGCGAGGCCGCTCTTGCCTATAGAGCACGCCAGTTGTAGGCAATGACACAGACGTGACAGAAGAGGGATAACATGTCTGACGATCCCAAAACGCTTGTTTCGACGGAGTGGCTGGCCGCTCATCTCAAAGACCCGGATTTGCGCATTTTGGATGCTTCCTGGTTTTTGCCGGACATGGGGCGCAACGGCCGCGAAGAATTTGCCGAAGTGCATATTCCCGGCGCGCGTTTCTTTGACATCGACGATGTTTCCGATGGCCGCAGCGACCTGCCACATATGGTGCCTCCGGTTGAAAAATTCATGTCCCGACTGCGCGCCATGGGCGTGGGCGACGGGCATCAGATTGTGGTCTACGACGGCTCGGGAATTTTTTCCGCTGCCCGCGTGTGGTGGCTGTTCAAGCTGATGGGGCAAAAAGACGTGGCCGTGCTGGACGGTGGCCTGCCGAAGTGGATAGCCGAAGGACGCCCGACGGATGACCTTCCGCCTGTGATCCGTGACCGCCACATGACCGTGCGCCGCCAAAACCACATGGTGCGGGACGTGACTCAGGTCTCTCACGCCGCCAAACTGGCCGATCACGAAATCATCGACGCCCGTGGGCCATCACGTTTTGCAGGCTCTGAGCCGGAGCCGCGCGCCGGTCTGCGCGCCGGTCACATTCCGGGCAGCAAAAACGTGCACTACGCAACACTCATGCAGGACGGAGTGATGAAGTCCCCTGAGGAGCTGCGCGCAGTGTTTGAAGCCGCCAATATTGATTTGTCCAAACCCGCCATCACCAGCTGTGGATCCGGTGTCACCGCCGCGATCCTGTGCCTTGCGATGGAGCGGTTCGGCAAGACCGACCATTCCCTATATGATGGATCATGGGCCGAATGGGGGGCTTTCCCCACCCTGCCCGTAGCAACCGGAGAAGCGTGATGCTCACCAACCTTAAAGAGCAGCCCAAAGACAAAATTCTCGGCCTGATGGCCATGTACCGCGACGACCCACGTCCCACCAAGGTAGACCTGGGCGTAGGTGTGTACAAAAACGCCGACGGGGTGACCCCGGTGATGCGTGCCGTTAAGGCTGCTGAGCGTAAGATCGTCGAAGAACAGACGTCCAAGGCCTACACCGGTCTGGCGGGTGATCCAGCCTATGCCGATGCAATGATCGACATGCTGCTGGCGGGGGCAGTTGAGCGCGATCGTTTGGCCGCTGTGGCGACCCCTGGTGGCACCGGCGCAATCCGTCAGGCGTTTGAATTGATCAAAATGGCCAACCCCAAAGCACGTGTGTTTGTGTCTGATCCGACTTGGCCAAACCACATCAGCATTCTGGGCTACCTGGGCATCGAGATGGTGAAGTATCGCTATTTTGACGACGAGACCCGTGCCGTAAACTTTGACGGCATGATGGAAGATCTGGCTGATGTGACCAGCGAAGACGTTGTGTTGTTGCACGGCTGCTGCCACAACCCAACCGGTGCCAACCTGACTCTGCCGCAGTGGCAGAACGTGATCGATCTGATCAATGACAAAGGCTGTACGCCGATGATCGACATTGCCTACCAGGGCTTTGGCGATGGTCTGGAAGAAGACGCGGAGGCCACGCGTTTGGTGGCGAAGTCTGTGCCTGAACTGTTGATTGCGGCGTCTTGCTCCAAGAACTTCGGCATCTACCGTGAGCGTACCGGTCTGCTGATCGCAATGAGCGAAAAGGCAGAGAACACAGCTGTGACGCAGGGCAACCTGAACCACCTGAACCGTCAGAACTTCTCCTTCCCGCCAGATCACGGTGCGCGGGTCGTGACCACGATCCTCACCGATCCAGAGCTGAAAGCGGACTGGATGGCAGAGCTGGAAGAGACCCGTCTGGGCATGTTGGCGTTGCGTGAGCAGTTGGCGGCAGAACTCAAACGTCTGAGTAACTCAGACCGGTTTGGCTTCCTGGCGCAGCACCGGGGCATGTTCTCACGCCTTGGCACCACGCCGGACCTGGTGGAGAAAATTCGTGTCGACAACGCGATTTACATGGTGGGCGACAGCCGCATGAACATCGCTGGCCTAAACGCCCAGACCGTACCGGTTCTGGCCAAAGCCATCGTCGACGCGGGCGTTTAAGCACAACACTTTTGATCGCGCGCTTAGGGTTCTAGGCGCGCGGTTTTCTTTTGAGGTTCTGACATGCCCATCAATTACGACACCCTGTCCAAAACCATTGCATCCTTGACCGAGGGTGAGACTGACTCCGTCGCGTTGATGGCGACCGTGACCTGCGAAGTGCATCACGCCGATGAGCGGTTTGATTGGACCGGGTTTTACCGCGTAGTGGCACCGGAACTGCTCAAAATTGGTCCCTACCAGGGCGGGCATGGCTGTTTGGTGATCCCGTTTTCACGCGGCGTCTGTGGCGCAGCGGCACGGACTGGCGAGGTGCAACTGGTGCCGGATGTGGATGCGTTTCCGGGACATATCGCCTGTGCATCTTCAACCCGGTCCGAGCTGGTGTTGCCTGTTTGGAATGGCGCGGGAGATCTGTTGGGTGTGTTTGACATCGACAGTGATCAGCCAGACGCCTTTACCCAAGAAGATGCCGATCAGATGACAGCCATCCTAGCCAACGCCTTCAAGAACGCTGCTTAAAACGGTGCCTTGGCGCGGAACGACATGCCTTTGCCGCTCTCCGGGTGGCTGATCCGCAGCTCCTCAGAATGCAGCATCAGGCGGTCAAATGCCCGCGCATCATCTTTGGCATAAAGCGGGTCACCCAAGATCACATGCCCCAGCGCAAGCATGTGCACGCGCAATTGGTGGCTGCGCCCAGTTTTGGGTGTCAGCCGCACGCGGGTTTCGCTGTCTTTGACCTTAAGCACCCGCCAATCGGTGTGTGCGGGTTTGCCGTTTTCATGGTCCACCATCTGTAGTGGGCGATTTGGCCAATCCACAATCAGCGGCAGATCCACAGTGCCGGTTTTCTCCGCCACTTGCCCCCAGACGCGGGCCACGTAGGTTTTCTTGGTTTTGCGCTCTTCAAACTGTTTGGACAGATACCGTTGCGCATGTGGCGTCAGCGCAAAGACCATCACGCCTGAAGTGTCCCGATCCAATCGGTGCACCAGAAGCGCCGTCGGGAAGGCCACCTGAACCCGGGTCAGTAGGCAATCGGCGAGATGCTCGCCCCGTCCCGGCACGGACAACAGGCCTGCGGGTTTGTCGACAACAACAATGTCGCTGTCCTCATGCAGGACAACAAGAGGGGCCATCGGCGGGTCATAGGGCGTGATCTCGGTCATGGCGCCCGACATAGGGCTTTGGCGCGGGCACGGCAACCCAACGTCAACCTTGAGTTACACGCAGGGATCGGCAGGCTGTCTAAAACGGGAATTGAGGGAAGGGCCAATCATGCATCCAACAATCGTGCGCATGCAGGAGGTTGTTGCCAAAGGCAACGAGGAGGACATCAAAGGCCTGCTGGCCGAGGATGCCACGTTTCAGCCGCCGACCTATTGGGCGACCTGGACCGGGCGGGATGCTGTGGCGGCGGTTCTTGGGCATGTTGGCCAGGTTTTCAGCGAGTTCCGTTATCGCCGCGTGATGGGGGATGGCAACGACTGGGCACTGGAGTTTCAGTGCAAGGTTGGGGAGCTGGATTGCGTGGGCGTGGACCTAATCACGCTGAACGAGTCGGGCAATATCCAGCATTTTGAAGTGGTCATGCGGCCGTACAAAACCATTGGCGCCTTGCGCGAAGCCATGAACAAACGAGTCATGACCGACGCCCGTTTCCTCAAATTCAAAGATGCGATGAGTTAAACCAAGATGCGCGTTGCACTGGATCAGGTTGTTCGCCTCCCCCTGGCCCCCCTGCTTGTCGCTCAGGCGATGGGCGTGCGACGGCGGGCCAAAATCTTGACAGAGCCGCATGGTGCACGGGAAGGCTGTGCCGGATCCGGCACATCTCTGCGGCTTTTGATCCTTGGAGACAGCTCTGCTGCAGGTGTTGGCGCAGGCACGCAAGAAGCGGCTTTGTCAGGCCAGTTGGTCGCGGCGCTCTCCCCTGATTTTGCCGTGAGATGGCGATTGATTGGCGAAACCAGCGCCACAACAGGGGTGATACTGAAGCGATTGGCGGCTGTGGAAACCACACCGTTTGATGTGGTTGTGTCCGCCCTTGGCGTCAATGATGTGACACGTGGAAACCGACGTGGACTTTGGCAAAAACAACAGCGGCAACTGGCAAAAGTTTTGACAAAGAGGTTTGGCGCAAAGCTGATTGTTGCCTCGGGATTGCCGCCTATGGGCGCCTATCCTGAGTTGCCACAACCATTGCGTTGGGTGATCGGGCAACAGGCACAGCGATTGGACAGCGCCCTTGCGGATGTCTGCGACGGCCACTCGGCAATGACACACCTGCCTATAGATGTGCCGTTTGAGTCCCGGTTTCTGGCGGAAGACGGCTACCATCCTTCGGAGGCAGCCTACACGTTGTGGGGGCAGTTGATTGCCGCCCACATTCGCAGACATTTCAAAGGCTGATCACCGGCGGGCGTTACGCAAGTCGCGGATCATTGGGATCGAGTACACCACAAGTGCGGCCCAGATCATTGGGAAGGCAATCATACGCGCTTTGCCAAAGGGTTCGTTGAACACCAGAACCGCCATGAGAAAGATCATAGTCGGTGCGATGTATTGCATGATTCCAATTGTGGAGAGCCGCATGAGTTTCGCCCCATTGGCGTAGAACAACAGCGGCACCGCTGTGACCACGCCGCAGCCCATCAGAAGGACTGTGTCCCGGGTGGTGCCGGCAAAGTGCCCCTGCCCCTGCGACGTCAACCACAGCAAATACCCAACGGCCGGAATGGTGAGAATGATCACTTCCAGCAAGAAACCCTGATTGGGGCCAACCGGTAGGGACTTCTTGAAAAAGGCGTAAAAGCCCCAGGACACGGTGAGCGCCAGCGCTGCCCAAGGCAGTGTCCCGGCATCAACCCAAAGCACACCTACAGCTGCAGCGGCCAAGGCGACGGCAACCCATTGCAACCGCGTCAGTTTTTCGCCCAACAACATCGAGGCCAGGGCAATACTGAACAGTGGATTGATATAGTAGCCCAACGCCGCGTCAAGCGCGCGGTCATTGGCGATGGACCACACATATACCCCCCAATTCACCGTGATCAACGCTGCCGTGATACAGGCCATCGCCAGCGTGCGAGGATTGCGAAGAGCCGCGACAAGATCTGACGTGCGGCGCAGGACAATCAGCACCAGCCCTGCGATTGGCACGGACCAGATCACCCGGTGCGCCACAACTTCAAGAGCAGGCATATGGGCGACAAGTTTCATGTAAAGCGGCAAAAACCCCCAAAGGAGGTAAGCCGTCATCGCATAGGCAAGCCCCTGCGGCGTGTCGACATTGTCCGGCTGTTCACTGCGCACTGCCATGATGACCTCCCCGTTCGCAACGCTTCTTGTTAGCCATGTGCCGGACGGAAAGAAATTCGGTATTTGTGCGGTGAACCATCACGTTCCTTGATGGTTCACCTGTTAAGGTCAGACCTTCACCCGTTCCGACTTTGGATCATACATCGGCTTCAGCGAGGCTTCGGCGCGCACCTTTGTGCCCATGACGTCAATTTCATAGGTTGAGGCCAGAACCTCAGCGGCTTTTTCACCGGCACAGGGCACGTAACCCAGCCCCATAGCTGCCCCCAATGTGTGGCCATAGTTGCCGGAGCTGAGATAACCGACGTATTCGCCGTCTCTGATAATTGGCTCATTGTGGAACAGAAGTGGCTCCGGATCGGTCAGTTTGAACTGCACAAGCCGGTTTTGCGGGCCACTTTCTTTGCGCGCAATCACCGCCTCGCGGCCAATGAAATCCGGCTTGTCAGTTTTCACCGCAAAGCCAAGACCCGCGTCCACCACGTGATCTTCGCAGGTGATGTCGTGGCCGAAGTGGCGGAAGCCTTTTTCGATGCGGCAGCTGTCCATCATATGCATGCCACAGAGCTTTAGCCCCATGTTTTGTCCCGCCTCCCAGAGGGTCTCAAAGGCGTGGCCTGCCATGTCGGAAGACACGTAGATCTCCCAACCTAGTTCGCCAACATAGGTCACGCGGTGTGCGCGGGCGAGGCCCATACCCAGCTCGATGTCCTGTGCGGTGCCAAAGGGGTTGGTCGCGTTGGAGAAATCAGCAGGGGAGACTTTTTCCAGCAGTTTGCGGGAATTTGGCCCCATGATTGCCAGCACACCTTCGCCAGAGGTGACATCGGTGATCACCACGTTGAAGGTGCCTTTGTGACGTTCCATCCAGGTTTGGTCCGCGAGACGCATCGCCGCCGGGGTCACCACCAGATAGGAGGTTTCGGTCAGGCGGGTCACGGTCACGTCGGCCTCAATCCCGCCGCGACGGTTGAGGAACTGGGTGTAGACAATTTTGCCGTTGGGCACCGAGTAGTCGCCACCACCCACGTAGTTCATGAAGGCTTCGGCATCAGGGCCTTCGACCCGGATTTTGCCAAAGGAAGACATGTCGTACATGCCGACATTTTCACGAATGGCGCCGTGCTCGGCGGCGGAGTTCTCAAACCAGTTCTGGCGTTTCCACGTGTATTGGTATGCGCGTTCCTGGCCTTCTTTTGCAAACCAGTTGGCCCTTTCCCAGCCGGCGAGTTCTCCAAAAACCGCACCCTGTTCTTTCAGATGATGGTGGAACGGCGTGCGGCGCACACCGCGTGCGGTGGCCTTTTGGCGATACGGATAATGGTCGGCGTAAAGCAGTCCCAAAGTTTCTTTGGAGCGTTCAAACAGGTAGGTCTTGTTGCCTTGGAACGGCTGCATGCGGGAGATGTCCACATCGCCTAGGTCAAATGGTTTCTCTCCGTCCGTCATCCACTGCGCCAACGCCATACCGGCGCCGCCCGCAGATTGGATGCCGATCGAGTTGAAACCGGCGGCCACCCAGACGTTGTCCATCTCTGGCGCCAAACCAAGGTGATAGGCGTCATCCGGGGTGAAGCTTTCCGGGCCATTAAAGAAGGTGTGAATGCCCGCCTCTGCCAGCATCGGCATACGGTTCACCGCCGCTTCGAGAATGGGCTCAAAGTGGTCGAAATCTTCCGGCAGCTGGTCAAATTCAAAGGTATCCGGAATGCCTTTCATGCCCCAAGGTTTGGCATTGGGTTCAAACGCACCCAGAAGGATTTTGCCCGCATCTTCCTTGTAGTAGGCACATTCATCCGGCACGCGCAGCACCGGCATCTGGGTGAGCTGCGGTATGTTTTCAGTGACGATATAGAAATGCTCACAGGCGTGCAGCGGCACATTCACGCCTGCCATGCGACCAACCTCGTGGCCCCACATGCCCGCGCAATTCACGATCATATCGCAGGCGATATGGCCCTGTTCTTCGCCGTCGTCAGACACCCAATCCACGCCTGTCACCTTGCGGCCCGACTTGGCGATATTGGTAACTTTCACGCGTTCCTTAACCGTCGCCCCCATCTGGCGCGCACCTTTGGCCAGCGCCAGCGCAATGTTGGCGGGATCGCCTTGCCCGTCGAGTGGCAGGTACACACCAGCGGTGACGTCTTCAATGTTGAGATGTTCGTAGCGGGCTTTGACTTCTGCCGGGGAAATTTCCTCCACCTCCACGCCAAAGGCGCGGGCCATGGCGGCCTGGCGGTAGATTTCTTCCTTGCGCTCTTCGCTCAGGGCAACGGTTATGGACCCGCAACGTTTGAAGCCTGTGGCGACACCGGTCTCGGCTTCGAGATTGCCGTAGAGCTCCTGCGAATATTTCGCGAGCTTGGTCATGTTGGCCGTTGCGCGCAATTGCGCGATCAAGCCAGCAGCGTGCCAGGTCGTGCCAGAGGTGAGCTGTTTGCGCTCCAGCAGAACGACATCTTTCCAGCCCAGTTTGGCGAGGTGATAGGCCACTGAGCAGCCAATCACACCGCCACCGATGATGACCACACGGGCTTTGTTCGGGAGATCAACCATAAGCTACGTCCTTTTGAAGAGTTTCGCAGGGTCTTCTCCCCGCGACGTGCAACGAGCCGGTGTCATGCCCGCAACCTTTCGTTTTCTGGGTCCCACATGGGTTGATCTTCCTGCACCACCGCGCGGCATTTCTGACCGTAAATTTCCACCGTAAGCTCGGTGCCCGGCTTGGCCAGCTCGGCCTCCACCATGCCCAGCGCGATGGAGGCGTTCACGCGATAGCCCCAGCCGCCGGACGTGGTTTCGCCAACGATCTGATCCCCGTGGTAGATACAGGACATGTAGGGCGCGTCTGCGTCGCCGGCGTCGACCTTCAAAGTGACAAAGGACTTTTGCGCGCCTAGTTGTTTCTCGTTCTGGATCGCGGCCTTGCCCGGGAAGTCCTGTGGTTTGTCCAGCTTCACAAACCGCTCCAGTCCACCTTCAAGTAGCGAGTAATCAGTGGACAGGTCACCCTTCCACGCACGATAGCCTTTCTCCAGACGCAAAGAGTTCAGCGCATACATTCCGAAGGGTGTTGCACCAGCGTCGCGGATTGCGTCGTAGATTGCGGGCATATGCTCGTTCAGTGCATGCACCTCCCAGCCCAGCTCTCCAGCAAAGGACACGCGGATCAGATAGGCGGGTTGCCCTGCAACAGTGGCGCTTTGGTGGGTGAGCCAGCCGCTTTGAAGATCCGCATCCGTCAGTGCCGCGAGGATGTCGCGTGACTTTGGCCCCGTCACTATCAGCGTGTCACGGGTTGTGGTGACGTCTTCGACCGTCACGCTTGCGGGCATCGCACGCACCAAGATATCGCGGTCATGCCACTGTGCCGTTGCCGCCGTGATCATCAGGAATGCATCGTCTCCCATGCGAATGCAGGACATTTCTGTCAGAATGCGGCCCCGGTCGTCGGAGATGTAGACGAGGTTCATGCGGCCCACTTTGGGCAAGCCGCCAGTGACCAAACCGCGCAGGGTTTCTGCAGCACCTTCGCCTGTGACCATGAAGCGGGAGAACCCCGGCAAATCGAGCACGCCGCAGTGGTCGCGTACCGCCTCACATTCTTCTTTTACTCGTTGTTCCCAAGGACCGGTCCGGCCCCAGGTGTGGGTGGCAGCGAGCGACGTGTCATCGCCATCTTTGGCAAACCAGTTCGCTCGCTCCCATCCGTTATAGGCCCCCATAACACCGCCAGATGCGACAACCCGGTCATGGACGGGGGAGAGCTTCTTGTCCCGGGCGGCGGGCCATTCGTGATGCGGGAAGTGCATGGCGTATTCGTTTCCGTAAACTTCCATGCCTTTCTTCACGCAGTAATCATGATCGGTGTAGTCGGTGTAGCGGCGTGGATCGACGGCCCACATGTCCCACTCGGTGTGGCCATCCACGATCCATTCAGCAAGCACTTTGCCCGCGCCGCCACCTTGGGCAATACCGAAAGTGAACACGCAGTTTTCAAAGGCATTTTCCACACCCGGCATTGGACCAATTAGCGGGAGGCCATCAGGCGCATAGGGAATTGGGCCGTTAATCACTCGGCTCACGCCGGAGGTCTGCATCAGCGGCACCCGCTCCATGGCATCGGTGACGATGTCTTCAATCCGGTCAAGGTCATCGGACCAGAGCTGGAAAGAGAAGTCGTCCGGCATTGGGTCGGCATCGGTGTCCCAATGGGCCTTACAGTTTGGCTCATAGGGGCCGAGGTTGTAGCCGTGTTTTTCCTGACGCAGGTAATAGGACACGTCCACGTCGCGCAGCAGCGGCAGCTTTTTCCCGCCATTGGCTTTGGACCACGCCTCCACCTCTGGTATTTCTTCTGTCAACAGATACTGGTGGCTCATCACCATCATCGGTACAGAGCGCCCACCATAGGGTTTAAACCACTCGCCAACACGCTGCGCGTAGTATCCAGCAGCGTTGACCACATAGTCACAGGCAATATCGCCTTTTTGCGTATGCACGATCCAGCTTTTATCTTCTTGTTGCGTCACGCCAGTCGCCGGACAGAAGCGCAGGATTTTCTGGCCCATGTCCCGCGCACCTTTGGCCAATGCTTGCGTCAGCTGTGCCGGGTCTATGTCACCGTCAGTAGGATCATAGAGCACGCCTTCGAGATCATGGGTTTCCAAGAAAGGATAACGTTCCCTGGCTTCTTTCGGTGTCCACATCTCCATTGGAATGCCTTGGTACTTGGCCATGGACATGGCCCGCTCAAATTCCTGCACCCGTTCTTTGGTGTGCGCCAGCCGGATAGAGCCCGATTGGTGATACCCCATTGGGTAATCCACCTCTTCCCCAAGCCGGGCGTAAAGCTCGGTGGAGTAGCGCTGCATGTTCATGATCGCCCAGCTGTTGGAAAAGGTCGGCACATTGCCCGCGGCGTGCCAGGTGGAGCCAGCGGTCAGTTCGTTCTTTTCCAGCAAGACACAATCGGTCCAGCCTTTCTTGGCCAGATGATAGAGGCTTGAGGTGCCAACAACACCGCCACCAATGATGACCACACGGGCCTTGCTTGGAAAATCAGACATGACCATCTCCCTCAGTCAAAGACTAGTTTTGCTGCCAAGCCGCCAAAGATGACGGCTGCAATTTTGTTCAGAATACCCGTGGCTTGCTTGAGCTTTGCGCCCACAAGACCAGCCGACAGACCGATCATCGACACCACCACAAACCCACCAGAGGCAAACATCACACCAAGGATCACAATCTGCTGCCAGATTGGACCTGCGGCAGGCGTGGTGAACTGCGGCAGGAAGGCGAGGATGAAAAGAATGATCTTCGGATTCAGGATGTTGGTCAAAAATCCACGGCGCACCGCGCGCAAGACACTGGAGCGCCCTTCAACGTCATCCTCAACCTGTTTGGCGGTCCAAGATTGATATGCCAATACAACCAGATAGGCCGCGCCTGCGTAACGGATGGCAAGCAGTGCCGTCGGGGACGCCGCAATCAATACGGCCAGCCCGGCAGCGGCCAAAGTGATGTGCACCACAAGCCCAAGCGTGACCCCAACCGTGGCGGCCAATCCCGCCTTTGGGCCGCCGGAAATGCCGCTGGCGATGGTGAACATCATATCCGCGCCGGGGGTGAGATACATCACCAGCGACGCAGCCATGAAGGCCCAGAGTGTGACGCTGTCCATATTTGCAAAGGTTTCCAACATGGTCAGTCTCTCTGCGGCACGTTGTCAGCGATGGTGTAGTAATCACCTTTGTGCGCAACAAAGATGTGCTTGGTCAGTTCCAAGCCGGTTGGGCCGTCCACTGCCCCCAGCGCAAAGCTGGTGGTGTCCTCATCATGGGCTTTCCAGAACAGGAAAGAGCCACAGCGCGGGCAGCTGCCGCGCTTGGCGCTTTCGCTGGCCTCATACCAGAGCACATCTCCGGTGATGGTCAGATCGGTGTCAGCAACTGCGGCCGAAGACCAGATTCCGCCGGATTGTTTGCGGCATTGGCTGCAATGGCACATGGAAGCGCCTTGCGGTTCCGCTTCGGTCTCGAATGTGATGTCGCCACAGAGGCAAGATCCCTTCAGCATTGTATCGTCCTTAGTACACAGGTGGCGCGATCACCCAGATCGCCACGCAAGCTTCGTCATGAGGATTGGCCCAGTGGTACTCCTCCCCACGAATGCGGAAGCTGTCGCCTGGCCCAACAGAGAAACTCTGTTCCCCTATGCGCAGCTCTAACCGGCCAGAGATGACATAGCCAACTTCCTGTGTCGGGCGCGTGGCAGCATCTTGCATTTTGGAACGCGGCGCAAAGGTGGAGTGCACCATTTCAAAGTCGTCGGTCAGATCCGGAGAAAGCAGCTCTTCGACCAAACCTTCCTCACTCCCGCCCATCGCGCGGCGGGCCCCCGCACGCACCACATAGCCCTGTTCATGTGCTGGAGCGGCGGATTGGCCAAACAACATCGACATCGGCACATCCAGCACTTTGGCGATCTGGCGCAGGTCGGAAATGGTGGGTTCGGATTTGTCGCGCTCCACTTGACTGAGCCAGCCCACGGAACGGTCCAGCGCCTCTGCCATATCGGTCAGTGTCAGGCTGCGCGCCTTGCGCAGAGCGCGCAGGTCGGCGCCTAGCGTTTGCACATTTTGTGGCACGTTATGAAGCATGTGGCGCGAATCCCGGTTGTGAAATTTTCCCCTCGAATTTCACGCTGCACCAGTTTCGTGAAATTTCAAAACATTTTTTCACGCATGCAGGTGCTTTTCCCAGACTCCACAAAAGAACAAAACATGAATATAATAACGATTCTCATGGTTGCCGAGCTTTGCATCACGTCGAATTTCACATTTCTCACCGGAGCATCCCATCCGGAGGAGTATATGCGGCGTGCTGCCATGGCCGGATTAAACGCCATTGCCATTGCCGATGTGAACAGCGTGGCCGGCATTGTGCGCAGTCATACCGAAGCACGTGAAATTGCCCGTAAAGTGCGCGAACGGCGCAACTTCGATCATGCAACAGGGCTAATTGGGGCCCCCTGCCCCGAGCGCATTGCGCCCCCACCCAGCGCGCCGATCTATGCCACCCCACGCCTGATGCCTGCCGCCCGGCTGGAGTTCAGTGACGCGCCACCCATCACCGCGCTGCCGGAAAACCGCCAGGGCTGGGCGAGCCTGTGCCGCCTGCTGTCCAAAGGACGCCTGCGCGCGGAGAAAGGCAGCTGTATCCTGCATCTGGGCGATCTTCTGGAATTTGGCGCGGGGTTGCAGTTGATCCTGCACCCCTATCCACACACGCACCGCCAGCCGCGCGGCGCGTGTGGCTGGGCCACACTTGTGCCACAGCTGACGCGCCGCTTTGCTGGGCGACTGCAACTGGCGCTGGCCCCGGGATATGACGGCGAAGATGCCACCCGCTTTGCCACCCGCGCCCAACACGCTGCACAGCTGGGCCTGCCGCTGGTGGCCACCACGCTGCCGGTGATGCATCACGGCGGGCGGCGGCGCTTGGCCGATGTGGTGACCGCCGTCCGGCAGGGTTGTCGCGTGGACAGCCTCGGCGCGGAAGCGCAGACCAATGGCGAGCGACGGTTGCGCAGTGCGGAGGAAATGCGCCGCCTGTTTGCGGGACATGAGGCAGCATTGGAGCGCACAGACTGGCTGATGCAGCGCTGCACCTTTTCGCTGGATGAGCTGCGCTATGAATATCCCAGCGAGGTGGCACAGGGGGAAACGCCCACAGACCGGCTGCATCGGCTGACCTATGAAGGGCTGCGCTGGCGCTATCCCCATGGTGCGCCCGAGAAAGTGCGCGGCATGTTGGAACACGAGCTTGCCCTGATCGGCAAGCTCAAATACGAGCCCTATTTCCTGACCGTGCGTGACGTCGTGCATTTTGCCCGCTCCCGAGACATCCTCTGCCAAGGGCGGGGAAGTGCCGCAAATTCAGTGGTTTGTTTTTGTCTGGGCGTGACCTCTGTGTCCCCGGAAATTGGCACCATGGTGTTTGAGCGTTTTGTCAGTGAAGCGCGCGATGAGCCGCCTGATATTGATGTCGACTTTGAACATGAACGCCGGGAAGAAGTGATCCAACACATCTACGAACGCTACGGGCGCCACCGCGCGGGGCTCTGTGCCACCGTGGTGCACTACCGCGGCAAACGCGCGATCCGGGAGGTTGGGCGGGCCATGGGACTCACCGAAGATACCATCTCGGCCCTGTCCTCCCAGCTTTGGGGGTTCTTCTCCACCGATGCGGTGCAGGATGCGCGGATGCGCGAGATTGGCCTTGATCCCAAGGACCGGCGTCTGGCGCAGACCATGGCGCTGGTGCAGGAAATCATCGGCTTCCCGCGCCACCTGTCTCAACACGTCGGTGGCTTCATCATGACCGAAGGGCGGCTGGATGAATTGGTGCCGATTGAGAACGCCAGCATGGAAGACCGCACCGTCATTTGCTGGGACAAGGATGATATTGAAAGCCTTGGGATTTTGAAGGTCGATGTGCTGAGCCTTGGCATGCTGACCTGTATCCGCAAAGGCTTTGATATGCTCAGGCGTCACCATGGGATGGACCTCGCTTTGTCGACGATTCCGCCTGAAGATTCAGCGGTCTATGATATGCTGTGCAAAGCCGACAGCATCGGGGTGTTTCAGGTCGAAAGTCGGGCGCAGATGAACTTTCTGCCACGCATGAAACCGCGCAACTTTTATGATCTGGTGATCGAAGTGGCGATCATTCGACCGGGGCCGATTCAAGGCGATATGGTGCACCCCTACATCCGGCGTCGCAATGGCGAGGAGAGTGTGACCTTCCCCTCTGACGCTTTGGGCGAGGTGCTGGGCAAGACGCTGGGCGTGCCGCTGTTTCAGGAACAGGCAATGCAGATTGCCATCATTGGTGCGGGGTTCACACCGGAGGAAGCGGACCGGCTCCGGCGGTCTTTGGCGACCTTCAAGAAGCACGGCAATGTCAGTGAGTTCCGGGATCGATTCATGCGGGGGATGAAGAAAAACGGCTACGATGAGGACTTCGCCGCACGCTGTTTTTCCCAAATTGAGGGCTTTGGATCTTATGGATTTCCAGAGAGCCACGCGGCCTCTTTTGCACTCTTGGTCTATGCCTCGGCCTGGATCAAGTGCCACCACCCCGGCATCTTTGCCTGTGCGCTCTTAAACAGCCAGCCGATGGGATTTTACGCACCTGCTCAAATCGTTAGGGACGCGCGCGAGCATGGGGTTGAGGTCCGTCCCGTCGATATCAATGAGAGCTTTTGGGACAATGTCATGGAGCCGGATGGACGTGGCGGACTGGCGCTGCGGCTGGGGTTCCGACAGGTGCGGCGGCTGCGCGAGGAGGACGCGAGCTGGATCACGGCGGCGCGGGGCAATGGCTATCAAACTGTGGAAGATGTCTGGCGCCGCGCGGGCATTGATCCGCATGTGTTGACCCGGCTGGCGGAGGCGGATGCCTTTGCCTCCTTGGGGCTCAAGCGGCGGGACGCGCTATGGGAGGCCAAGGCGATCACAGCGGACAAGCCATTGCCTTTGTTTGCAGGGGATATGGACGGCGAAGGCATTCTGGAACCTGCGGCGATGCTGCCGGAGATGTCGATGGGTGAACAAGTGGTTGAAGACTATGTGGCAATGCGGCTGACCCTGCGCAAACACCCGATGGCGCTGCTCAGGCATATCCTGACGCCGGGGGAGCCGAACCAGGCGTTAACGGATTAAACTTGGCCTCAAAACCACGTCGGTATTTTGTCGGTATCACGACTGTTTTGCAGAGGTGCGCTTTGAAGCGGAATTGGGTTAACGCAACGCCCTATGTGTTGCGCAGCCGTTCAGCCATATCGCGGGCGTAATCCGGCTCGTGCCGCCAGCTACAGGCCACCTCCCACGCGAGATGCGCCCGTGTCTCGGCCTCAGACTTGGGCGCATGTGGCGCAATGTCAAACAGCGGCAAATCCACACGGCATTCATCCCAATCCAGCAGCGCGAAGCGGCCATCAGCTAGCCGCAACACATTGCCAGGAGCAAGGTCGCCATGCACAACGCAGGTCACGCGGTCAGCCACCGCCCGCCACGCCGCGCGACACAGCGCAACCACATCCCGCGGCATCTGCGCAAAATCGACATCGCCACCCCGATCTTGTGAGAGCAACGCTATTGAGGACAAAAATCCGGGACGCTGTTCCCAACCTTGAGTTCGCGCATGAAAGCTGGCCAGCAAAGCGGCTACTTCAGCGAGACCATCTCGTGGGACAATCCCGCCCTCAACAAGTGTTTCACAGGTCCAGCCTGCCTCAGACAACCAACCATTTGTGCTGCGCATCATGTGCGGCACCACAAACCCACAGCGCCGCGCGACCTCCTGAACCGGGGTCAGCCAATCGAGCGCAGGTTCACTGCGGGTGGTGGATTTGAACACCACGTCCTGCGGCAAACCACGGGTGCGCCAGACTTGGTTGCGATGGCCGCCGGCGAGCGTTTCCAAAGAGCAAGACAGGCCCCACAGCTTTATGGGCGGCAAACTCACAGCTTGCGCCAGACTGACACATGTTTGGTGCTGTCTTTGGAAAAGGACGCGCGGTCCCAACCGGACCAACGATGCTCCAAGGTCATGCCTGCAAGCCGCGCCATGAGGTCCATTTCGGAAGGCCAGGCGTAGCGGAACGGCACGGCGAGGTGCTGCGCTTGACCGTCTTTCATCCAGAGGTGATGCGAGCTGTAGGCCTGTGTGGTGACGTCAAACTCATCGACGCCCCAGTGGTCCGGGTCATGGGCAAACGGCAGGCGGGTTTCCCCAAACGGCAAGCGCTGCAGCGGCGGCAGCTGTGTCTCGACCACAAACCGCCCACCCGGCGCAAGATGCGCAGCGGCGTTTTGAAAACAGGCAACTTGGGCGTCTTGTGTCGTCAGATTGTCGATGGTGTTGAACACCAGAAAGACCAGGGAGAAGGTGCCCTCAGAACGGGCCTCGCACATGTCACCGATGACAACTGGGATATCTGCGCCGCCGGGTTTCTTGCGCAACTCGTCGACCATGGCAGCGGAGAGTTCATTGCCTGCGACTTTGATGCCGTTGGCGGCCAGAGGCAGCGCAATGCGGCCGGTGCCAATGGCAAATTCCAGCGCAGCACCGCCACGTGCGAGATCGGCCAAAACGTCGACCGTCGCGGCCACCAACGCAGGGTCCGTTCCGCCATGATCCGCGTCATATGTTGCGGCCACCTCAGCATCAAACACCCCGTCACTCATGACACACCCTCTGTGCTACGGCACCTCACAGGTATAGAGGCACACTTTCAAACCACCATGCGCCACCGTGGCAAATCGGGTCTCAAGCGGCAAGTTGGTGGCTTTGGCCAGGCCGGCGTCCGTGGTAATTATGCCAACCTTCCAACCGGAGAACTGTGCAGAGAGGGCTTTGCCCAAGCTGGCGTGCAAAGCGAACAACCCCTTTTTGTCACCAAGGCGCGCGCCATACGGCGGGTTCACAATCACAATGCCGGGCGGGCCGTCCGGAGGCGTGATCTCACCTGCGCTTTTTTGTTCAAAGCTGCAGATATCCGCCACGCCAGCGCGGTCCGCATTCTCAAGTGACATCCGGATGGCACCCGCATCTTTGTCGGAGCCGAAAAACTGTCCCTGTGGCACTTGTGTGTTCTCTGTTTTCAGTGCGGCAAAGGCTTCGCCATCAAAACTGGCCAGCTGCTCAAAGGCAAACCTACGGGAGCGCCCCGGCAGGAGGCCAGAGGCCATTTCCGCCGCTTCAATCACAAAGGTACCGGAGCCACACATCGGGTCATAGACCGACTGGCTGCCGTCATAGCCCATCTGGCGCAGGAACAGCGCTGCCATGTTTTCCCGCATCGGCGCTTTGGCCACAGCAGGTTTATGGCCACGTTTGTGCAGGCTTTCGCCCGACGTATCGAGCGAGAAGGTCAGCATGTTGTTGTCGATACGCACCTTGAGCACCACGTCAGCTTCATTGGAAATCGGCACGCCCACGGCGGCGACCAGACCTTTCTCAATGCGCTCCTTGGCTGCGCCGGCGTGGTAGATCTTGGACTTTTGCGTCACCACCTCAACCTTCACCGGCACATCAGACCGCAGGTAAGGCGTCCAGGACATCTCACCAATTTGGCGCTCCAGCAGATTAAGATGCATACATTGGAAATTGCCGATCCGCGCCAGCACCCGCACCGCGCCACGCAGACACAGGTTGGCACGCCAGACGTCCTGCCAATTGCCACGAAAGCGCACGCCACCCGGCATCATCTTGGGCTTTTTGAACCCAGCTTCGGTGATCTCTGCCGCCAGAGGCTTTTCCAACCCCGGCGCGGTGACAACAAAAATCTCAAACTTGCGCATATCGCTCTCCATCACCAAAGCGATGTGCCGCCTCAGGTTTCACAGTCCCTAAATACCCCGGGGTGTTCTTGCGCAAGGCGCAAGTGAGGGGCTGGCCCCTTTTACGGGATGCCAAACAGGGGTTCTGCTGCCGCTGCCAAACGCAGAAGACGCTCCTCTGCCCCACCCTGTCCCAGCATCATCAGGCCACAGCTTGGCACGCCGGTTGGCAAGGTGATGGCCGCAGAACCCATCAGGTTGCCAATACGGGTGTTGCGCAAAGCAAGCAGGTTTTCGGTCACGTAGTAGTCTTGATCGTGCATCAGCCGCTCGATGTTGGGCGGTAAAATCGGCGCGGTCGGCAACAGCACGGCGTCATAGCCGGCAATGCGCGCGTTCCAGGTGGCGCGATGCGCATCGAGTTTGTGCCAGGCGGCGACATAGTCCGGCCCGCTGAAGGTCGCACCGGCCCGGAAGCGTTCCAAAATCGGGGTAAACATCTTATCCGGCGCGGCCTCGATCACCGCCTGCCATTCGCCATAGGCTTCGGCGGTATAGAGCGGACCGGACAAGGCCATGGCCTCCGCAATCTCCTCAGCCTTGAGGAACTCCAGCTCCGCACCCGCTTCGCGCAGGCGATGCAGCGTGCGTTCGAACCCTGCCAGAGGGGCTTCGCGCACCTTATCCAGCGCCACGGTTTCGAGCACCGCCATACGGGTGCCTTTCAGCGTGGCGCCGCGCAGATCCGGCGCAGGTTTGCCTTCCAGAATGCCCAAGAGCAGCGCCGCATCTTCCACCGTGCGGGTCAGCGGGCCGACAGTGTCAAACTTGCGACAGAGCGGCACGGTGCCTTCGCAGGACACGCGGCCTGCGGTGGTTTTGAGACCCACCAAATCGTTCCAGGCGGCTGGAATACGCACGGAGCCGCCGGTGTCAGAGCCAATGCCCGCCGCCGCCAGCCCAAAAGCCACAGAGGCCGCCGCACCGGAAGAAGACCCGCCAGGCACCGCACCGGGATCGTTCACGCAGGGCGGTGTGGCGGTGATCGGGTTGAGGCCAATGCCGGAAAACGCCAGTTCGCTCATATGGGTTTTGCCCAGACAGATCAGGCCCGCAGCAGTGGCGTTGCGCAGCACTTCGGCGTCACGTGTCGGCACGCGGTCTTTGAGCAAAGCCGAGCCGGCCTCCGTGGCGATGCCAGCTGTGTCAAACAGGTCTTTCCAGCTGACCGGCACACCATCCAACGGCGACAGACGTTGGCCTGCGCGGGCCCGTTCAGCGGCGGCTTCGGCTTCGGCCAAGGCACGTTCGGCTGTCACCTTCGCATAAATCCGATCCCGCGCGTCATGGCCATCAATCGCGCCCAGAAAGGCTTGGGTCAGCGCCACAGGGTCAATTGCGCCGCTCTCAATACCCCGCCCCAGGTCTGCCGCGCTTTTCTCCAGCCAATCCAACATTCTGCTCTCCACTTTCTCTTTGAAGGCGACGGTAGCGGCGCAATCGCGCATGGACAATCCCGAAGCGACGCCCATATTGGCGTCATGACATTTGATAGCGATATCCTGATTGCCGGCGGCGGTCTCAACGGCCCCGCCTTGGCTTTGGCGCTGGCGCAGGCCGGCTTTGACGTGACCGTGGTGGACGCGCGTCCTGCGCCCGCACGGGCAGGCAGCAACTTTGACGGGCGCGGCTATGCGCTGGCATTGGCCTCCAAACGACTGCTGGCGGCGATTGGCGTGTGGGACAAGGTGGCGGACCAGTCCGAGCCGATGTGCGACATCAAAGTGTCCGATGGCCGCGCGGGCGAAGGGCCGGCACCGTTTTTCTTGCATTTTGATCACACCGAGATCGAAGAAGGCCCGATGGGATTTATGCTCGAAGACCGGTTCCTGTACCGCGCCTTTTTGGAGGCGATGGAGGCCGAGCCACGCATCACCTTGATCTCGGGCACCTCTGTTACCGATCAAACCATGGATGTCGCCGGCGTGACCGCTACGTTCAGCGACGGCCGCAAACACCGTGCCAAACTGCTGGTTGGCTGTGACGGTCGGCAAACCGGGGTGGGCAAACGTGCGGGCATCAAACGCACCGGATGGGGCTATGGACAAACGGCTTTAGTCTGCGCCATCAAGCACGAACTGCCGCACAATGGCGTGGCACATCAGTTTTTCATGCCGCCGGGCCCCTTGGCGATCCTGCCGCTGCCGGGCAATATGTGCTCGATTGTCTGGTCCGAAACCGATGAGAACGCCACAGCGATCCATGCGCTGCCCGACGAAGACTACATGGCGGTGCTGCGCCCGCGCTTTGGCGATTTCCTGGGCGAGATCGAACTCACCGGCAACCGCTTCACCTACCCTTTGAGCCTGTCGGTGGCCAACGACTTCATTGCCGAACGTGTGGCACTGGTGGGCGATGCGGCCCACGGGATGCACCCGATTGCGGGGCAAGGCCTCAATGCGGGTCTGCGCGATGTGGCGGCGCTGGCACAGATCCTGACCGAGGCACAGCAACGGGGCGAAGACGTTGCCTCTGAGCTGGTGCTGGCGCGCTATCAGGAATGGCGACGGTTTGACACGGCCACATTGGTGGCGGCCACCGACTTGACCAACAAACTGTTTTCCAACAACAATCCGCTGCTGCGCGCCGCGCGCGATGTGGGTATGGGGTTGGTCGGCGCGATGCCCGGTTTGCGCCGGACCTTTATGCGTGAGGCGGCGGGGCTCAATGGCGAGCTGCCCAAGCTGATGCGCTAAAGCGCTTTCTCATTCTTAAAATACTCTGGGGGTGACTTGGCGCAGCCAAGAGGGGGCTAGCCCCCTCCCCCGCCACAATCACTCCAGCACGCGGGCTTCGTCGATCAGCATCACCGGAATGCCTTCGCGGATCGGAAACGCCAGATTGGCGGCTTTGGATACCAGCTCCTGACGCGCCGCATCATACTCCAAACGGGTGCGTGTCTGTGGGCAGATCAGTGACTCCAACATGCGACGGTCAAAATTTGGTCCGGGTGTGGTGTGGGCATTCATTGCATAAAGTCCTCTCCAGCGCCGCCACGCAGCGCAAATTCCAATAGCGTGACAAGGGTTTCCCGACGTGTGGACAAAGACGGCGCCTCCAGCAAGGCCTGTTTGTCTTCCGCCGTAAACTCCAACAACATCGACAGCGAATTGATCAACAATTCGTCGTCTGCGTCTTTGAGCGTTTCCCAATCCGTTGACAGGTCAAGGTGCTCAAAAAATCGCTTCAGCAGATCCATAAAAGCCGGGCGTTGAAAGCCCGCGTCCTGTTCGGTGGGGCCAAGGTCATGGGCAAAGCCGTCCCAACTGACCTGACACCGACGATAGGGTGTGAAACCCTCCACCTCTTGCTGAACCCGGAATCGGGACACCCCGGTTAACGTGATCAAATATCGATTGTCGCCGGTTTCGGAAAACTGCGTGATGCGGCCAACACAACCAATGGTGTGCAATCCCTTGGCATCGCGGCCCGGCACCTCGTTGGGTTGCACCATGCCAATCAGCCGCTCGCTGGTTTTCAGCGCATCATCCAGCATCGCCAGATAGCGTGGCTCAAAGATATGCAGCGGCAAGCGAGACCGGGGCAACAACAGCGCCCCGGGCAAGGGAAACACAGACAATGTGTCCGGTAAGTCAGCGGCTTTGATCATGCCAAAAGCCTACTCTGGATTGCCCAATCCGCAAAGCGGATCAGACAAAGATCATCGAGCTGAGCTTGCGACGGCCGTTCAGAACCACCGGATCATTAGGCTTAAGCGCCTCAAAGATGGTGAAGAGCTGCGCTTTGGCCGCACCGTCGTTCCATTCACGATCCCGGCGGAACAGTTCCAGAAGCTCATTCACGGCGTCCTCGACCTGGTCCGCGCCATGTAGTGCCTGCGCCAGGTCCAGGCGCGCCTGATGGTTGTCCGGATCGGCGTCCACAGCGGCGCGCAGCTCGGCCACGGGACCGGCATTCTCCGCCTGGCGGGCCAGTTCAATTTGTGCGCGTACAGCTTCAATTTCCGCTGCCGCAGAAATGGCCTCTGGCACGCCGTTGATCACCGATTCGGCTTCATCCACCTGTTCCAAAGCCAGATAGGAGCGCGCCAGACCGGCAAAGGCTTCGGCATTTTCAGGATCTTGCTCAGCAATCGCTGCAAAAGTCTCCGCAGCGGATTCCGCGTCGCCTTCGGTCAGCATTTCTTCAGCCGCCACCAAGGCATCCGCCAGGCCACCATCCGGCACTTCGCCGCCAGCAGCTTCAATCACGCGGGCCACAAAGGCGTCAATTTCACTGCCTGGCAATGCGCCTTGGAAGCCATCCACCGGCTGGCCTTGCCAGAAGGCATAAACCGTTGGGATCGACTGCACGCGCATTTGGCCGGCAATGCCCTGATTTTCGTCGACGTTGATCTTGGCCATTTTCACAGCACCGCCAGCGGCTGTCACGGCCGCCTCAAGCGCAGGGCCGAGGGTTTTGCACGGGCCACACCAAGGCGCCCAGAAATCCACAATCACCGGCACGGTCATGGAGGCATCCACAACCTCCGCCATAAAGGTGGCCTCTGGCACGTCTTTGATCAAATCGCCTGTTGCGGGCGCAGCTGGGGCGCCTCCGCCAAGAATATCCATCATCATTGTTCTCCGTCTGGAACTTGCCCCCTATATGGAGGGGAGCGGGACAGAAACCAAGAGAGGAGTTGGCCAGACATGGCAGCAAAATGGGACATATTTGCCCTTTCAGAGCGCATGATGGCCATGGATGAGGCCGCATGGGCGCGGCATTCAAACCCGCTCAGTGTGTATTCGCGTATGTCGATTTTGCCGTTGATGACGCTGGCGGTGTTTTCGCGGGTCTGGCTTGGCTGGGGGGCGCTGCTGCCCACTGGTCTGGTGATTATGTGGACCTGGTGGAACCCGCGCGCTTTTGCCCTGCCAAGCACCACCAACAGCTGGGCCGCCCATGGCACCTTTGGCGAGCGGGTGTTTCTCAACCGCAAAGTGCTTCCAATTCCGTCCCATCATACACGGTGGGCCATAGCGCTTGGCGTGGTTTCCGGCGTTGGCATGGTGCCTTGGGTCTGGGGGCTTTGGCAGATTGATCTTGGTATGACGCTGTTTGGCCTGAGCCTGATGATTGGTGGCAAACTGTGGTTTGTGGACCGGATGGTCTGGCTCTACCAAGACATGAAAGACGCCCACCCCGACTACGCGGCGTGGGCGCGGTAATCTGTCTTACAGATCAAAAGTTGCAAACACCGGCGCGTGATCCGACGGCTTTTCCCAGCCACGAGCGTCGCGCAACACACGGCTGGAATGGCCGGCGTTGGAGATGTCACCGGTGGCCCAGACATGATCTAGGCGGCGGCCTTTGTCCGCCGCATCCCAATCGCGGGCGCGATAGGACCACCAGCTGTAGAGATTGCCCTCAGGGATGTCCTGACGGGTGATGTCGACCCAGCCGCCAGCCTCCTGGGTTTCGGCCAGCTTCTCGACTTCGATCGGCGTGTGGCTGACCACTTTCAGAAGTTTCTTGTGGTCCCAAACGTCATCTTCGCGCGGCGCAATGTTGAGATCGCCCACGAGGATTGATTTTTTGACCTGCTCTTTGCGGAACCAATCCCGCATTTCGGCTAGGTAATCGAGCTTTTGGCCAAATTTCTCGTTCTTTTCGCGGTCCGGCACGTCGCCACCGGCGGGGACATAGAAGTTGTGCACCGTGACACCGTTTTCCAGCGTGCCCGCGATATGGCGGGCATGACCGAGATCCGCGAAGTCTTCGCTGCCCGCTTCGACCATTGGAATTTTGGAGAAGATCGCCACGCCGTTGTAACCCTTTTGGCCCCGCGCCACCATGTGGGTGTAACCCAGTTCAGCGAATGCCTCGGTTGGGATTTTGTCCACCGGGCTTTTGCATTCCTGCAGGCACAACACGTCCGGCGCCTCCTCTTGCATGAGCTTGAGCACAATTGGCTCGCGCAGGCGCACCGAGTTGATGTTCCAGGTGGCAAGGGTGAAAGACATATGTCATCCTCTTGTTACACGGTTTTAGGGCGACAGGATTCTTGTCGATCCCCAGTCAGCCTCACATCAAAACACTGATTGGCTGACATAAACAATGCCCATTTGAAACCCGCCACGAGTAAAATAAGTTTTTTAAAAGGTGAATTCCGTGCCCGATACACCGCATGATATCACGCCACAGAGGCCTCCTCAAAAACCAAAGCCCCCCCGCTTGGCAAAGCTGACGCACTTCCTGTCGAAAATCCGCAACCTAACACAAGAGAACCCCTGGCTGTCGCTGACCACCAGCCTGGCATTTTTTGTGTTGGGCTGGGGCGCCACACTGGGGTTGGACCTCGTGCGCGATAAAATTTGGCCAGATTCATATCAGATCGAAGCGCAGGAATTGCGCGAAGAAATTAATGCTCGCACCACTACAATTGAAGCCTATCTGAATAAACTGGATCCCGCCGACACCGCCGCATTTGAAGACACCGCGCAGGCCATTTTGAACGAGTTGGAGGCGTTGAAACCCTCCGTTTCTCAATTTGCCCACCAAGCGGATCAGTTCGCCCCCAAACTCGCTGACGTAAAAACTCGGGAGTTGAGAAATTTGGGTGTCAGTGCGCAGGCGGATTTCATCCTGCCGTTTGAAGGTGGCGTGACGCTGTGTGACAGCCGTTTCAGCTTCGCCCTGACCCGCTCCAACATATCTGGACATGTGTATCTGACACTGTCCAAGGATGGTGAGCAGAACGGGGCTAATAAAATCGCAGGACAGACCTTACGCTTAGATGTTGCGGACCGCTGGGTAAGCGTGAGCTATCTTGGCCCAGCCGCCGATGGCGCGTTGTCGCGTTTCAACTTCTCCTGCGGATAGGTCCTCAGGTCCCCCCCTCAACACAAAAAAGGGCCCGAGCCGAAGCCCGGGCCAGTCCAACAGGGAGGTTCATGTCATAACCCGGACATGCGCGGGAACTCTTAGGTCTTTGTAAAAGATGTGTCACAAATATTTCTTTGATCCACATCAACGTAACATATTTAGTATCTCCGCGCCGTTTCCAAAGGGCGGCACGGAGAAATCGGCAAGATTATGCCACCAGGCGGTAGCCACCGCTCTCGGTGATCAACAGGCGGGCGTTGGAGGGATCAGGCTCGATCTTCTGACGCAGGCGATAGATGTGAGTCTCCAGCGTGTGGGTGGTGACACCGGCGTTGTACCCCCAGACCTCGTGGAGCAACACATCCCGTGCCACAACACCTTCGGTGGCACGATAGAGAAACTTCAGGATGTTTGTCTCTTTTTCGGTCAGCCGAACCTTGCTCTCATCTTCGCGGATCAACAGCTTCATGGAGGGCTTGAATGTATATGGCCCAAGCTGGAAAACCGCGTCTTCAGACTGCTCGTGCTGGCGTAGTTGCGCGCGAATCCGCGCAAGCAGGACGGGAAACTTAAAAGGCTTGGTCACATAGTCGTTGGCGCCCGAATCAAGCCCCAGAATCGTATCCGCGTCGCTGTCATGGCCGGTCAGCATCAGGATTGGGCTTTTCACGCCCTGCTTGCGCATCAGGCGGCAAAGCTCGCGCCCATCTGTGTCCGGCAAGCCCACATCGAGGATGATGATGTCATAAAGACCTTCTTTCACGCGGCCCATGGCCTCGGCACCGTTGCCAGCCTCAAACACGTCGAAATCCTCGGTCATCACAAGCTGCTCAGAAAGCGCCTCGCGCAGATCTTCGTCGTCATCTACCAGCAGGATCTTTTTCAACTGTGCCATGTGCGTCTCTCCGTTATGCGTTGCTTGGTAGCCATGTGAGGTGAGTTCACGATCAGAACAAGAATTGCTGCAATCTGCTCACGCCCTCGTGTTTCAACACCACCAAATGTTTCATATTGCTGCAGAAGAGGCTACATGGGGTTGGCTGAAGACAGAGGTTCCAATGAGTTTTGCCCCCGACATTATTGAGCGACTGGCCCGTGCGCGGGCGGATCTGCGCATGGGTGTGCCAATTGTGCTCACGGGTGACGGCGCGCCTTTGTTGGTGCTGGCTGCAGAAACACTGACCGCGGAGCGGTTGGCGGATGTGCGGGCCCTTGGGGCCACGCCCGACCTTACCCTGACCGCGCGACGCGCAGAGACACTGAAGGCGCGGGCTTATGATGGTGATCTCGCCAGGGTGGCGCTGCCTGCAGAGGCTGATCTGCGGTGGATCAAAGGCATTGTCAGCCCGGAAGATGATTTGAACACGCCGATGAAAGGGCCTTTGGCCACAGCGCGCACGGGAAATGCGGATTTGCATCGCGCGGCGGTGAAGCTGGTTAAGTCAGCGCAGTTGCTGCCCGCCGCATTGACGTTGGAGCTGTTTGAAGCCGGCAGCTTTGCACTTGAGCATGGGCTGACAGTGATCCCGTCTTCGCTGGCGGCGCCTCATCTGGCCGCGACCAGCCCTCTGCATCCGGTGGTGCATGCACGTTTACCGATGTCAGCTGCGGAAGCAGGCCGGCTGCACATTTTTCGGCCAGAGGACGGCGGGGCGGAGCATTATGCCATTGAAATTGGCCGTCCGGATCGCGAGGCACCGGTTTTGGCGCGATTGCATTCGGCCTGTTTTACCGGCGATGTGCTGGGCAGTCTGAAATGTGATTGCGGGCCGCAGTTACACGCCGCCCTGGGCTTTATGGGCGCGGAAGGCAGCGGTGTGTTGCTGTACCTCAACCAAGAAGGGCGCGGCATTGGCCTGGCCAACAAAATGCGGGCGTATTCGCTGCAAGATCAGGGGTTTGACACGGTTGAAGCCAACCACCGTTTGGGCTTTGAAGACGACGAGCGCGATTTCCGGATTGGGGCAAAGATCCTTCAAGAGATGGGATTTTCCTCCGTGCGGCTGCTGACCAACAACCCCCGCAAGATTGCGATGATGGAAAAAGCCGGCGTGGCCGTGACAGAGCGGGTGGCGCTGAAGGTGGGCGAGAACGCCCACAATCAGGCCTATTTGGCCACCAAAGCGCAGAAGTCGGGACACATGCTGTGACGCCCAATGATCTGGTTCTGACTCCACGCGGGGTGCGCTTTAGGGGACGGCATTTCCCATGCAGCATTGGCAAAGGGGGTATCCGGCAGGACAAACGTGAGGGCGATGGCGCAACACCAGTGGACGTGCATCAGATTACCGGCCTGCTCTATCGCGCGGACCGGGTGGCGATGCCTGCGCCTTGGGCGACGGCCATTGGCAAAGATGATCTGTGGTCGGATGCCAGCGAGGATCCGGATTACAATCAGCTGGTGCGCGCGCCATATGGTCCGAGCCATGAAAAACTGCGACGGGCGGATCCGCTGTATGATGTGATCCTGCTCACCGATTGGAATTGGCCGCTGGCGCAGCCTGGTCGCGGGTCGGCAATTTTTCTGCATCAATGGCGGCGGCCGGGCTATCCGACCGAGGGATGCATCGCCTTCGCCCGCCCGCATATGCACTGGATCGCCCGTCATGCCCGCCCCGGCACGCGGATCATCGTGCCTTAGGCTTCTTCTTGCCTTAAATATCCCCGCCGGAGGCGTCCCTGCGTGCAAGCGAGCGCAAAGGTTTAGGTGTCGCGCGCGCCAAAAATCGCAGAGCCAACACGCACGTGAGTGGCTCCCAAGGCAACGGCACGTTCATAGTCGCCGCTCATCCCCATGGACAGGCCAGTGAGTCCGTTGCGCGCCGCCAGTTTGGCAAGCAATGCAAAGTGCAACGAAGGTTCTTCGTTTGCTGGTGGGATGCACATCAATCCGACAACTGGCAAATCCAGTGCACGGCATTCGGTGACAAAACCATCGACATCCGCCAAAAGCACGCCGGATTTCTGTTCTTCTTCGCCTGTGTTGACCTGAATGAAGAGGTCGGGACATTTGCCCTCTTCCTGCGCAATGCGGGCCAGCGTGTTGGCCAGTTTTGGACGGTCAAGCGAATGAATGGCATCAAACAGGCCTAGAGCCTGACGGGCTTTGTTGGTTTGCAGGGGACCTAGCAAGTGAACTTTCGCATCCGGGTAGGTCTCGCGGAAGGTAGGCCATTTGCCAGCCGCTTCCTGCACCTGATTTTCGCCAAATAGGCGGTGGCCCTGTGTCAGGACCGCCTCCACCACATCATCGGGTTGCCGCTTGCTAACGGCGATCAGTTTTGTGTCGCCAGAGGCACGCCCGGCGGCGGCTTCAGCTTTGGCAATGCGGCTTTGAATTTCGGAGAGCGACATGGACAGGCCTCTTGTTGGTACTGCCCTGCAACAATCATGGTTTTGCACAAAAAGAAAGGGGCAGGCTCTTGCGAGCCCGCCCCAAAAGACTTGGTGTCTTTCAGCTATTAGAAGCTGAAGGTCACACCAGCGTCTGCGATGGTGTTGCCACCTGGTGCTTTGGCAACGCCGGTTGCCAGAGACACACCGCCACCCAGGGAGTGGGAGTAGCCGATACCATAGGAGGTGTCGTTAGCTGCCAGACCGCCACCGGAAACGTAGCCAGTGATGGAGCCAGCTGCGGATACAGCGTATGCACCGGACAGACCGTACATGGTTTTGTTCACAGTGTCGTTGTCACCAACCAGAGCGGCGTAGGAGAAGTCACCGAAGGAACCGTCAGCACCGATTGCCCACTGCTTGCCGGACGCTTTGTCGTCGCCGTACATGGCACCAACGCGGTGTGCACCGAAGTTGTAGCCAGCACCGATCTGCCAAGACTCGTCAGCACCTGCGATGGTGGTGTCATTCAGAGTGTAGGATGCGTTCACAGTGAAGTCAGAGATGGTGTACAGAGCTTTGATGGTCTGCGAAGCAGCCGCGCCGTTGCCGAAGCCTTTTTTGTCAAAGCCAGTGAAGTTCGCTGCCTGGTCCAGGAAACCAGTGTAGCCAACGCCGTTACCACCCCAAGACACAACGTCGCCGGAGTCGAACACGTCGGAAACGTGACCAACGTCAACACGGAGACCGCCGGTGGATACTGCGAAGCCTGCGCCGCCTGCGCCGCCGGTTGCGCCGGCGCCGTTTACGTTGCCGCCAGAGATGCCATCGTCAGCCTGCCAACGAATACGGCCTTCGAACTTAACGCCACCGTCAGTTTCGGTCACGCCGTTTACGGTCAGACGGAAGCGGTGATCCAGAACGGTCTCTTGGGACGCGCCTTCGGTGTACACAACACCCAAACGGCCGGAGCCGGACCAGGTCAGTTCAGCGGCTGCAACGCCAGCGGTAGCAACGAGTGCAGTCGATGCGAAGAGAATCTTTTTCATGATTTTTTCCCTCGGATTTCCAATTCATGCGCCCAACCCGGAGAATCCCTGATTGGGTATGCCGTAGTCTCTCGCTCTTTTGGGGGTGTTTTGGCAAGCACGGCGCGAAGCTTTAAGAGAAGATGACCAGACGTGGTGCAGACATGCCACAGTTGGTTTTCCCAAGCAAAAAACCGCCGATACATTAACCAATACGCAGGCTTGGGTGATTTCACTGCGCCATGTGGTCTCCCCTATATAAGGCGTAAGACTCTTGCCCAACGCGTGACGGTTGGCTAGGACGGGTACAAACCACGTCTTGAGGCAGTTTTATGGAACTATACCGTCGCCCCGCCCTTCTGGCCGCGCTTGTTGCTGTGCTGAGTGTCAGTGCATGTGGCAATAGGGACAAAAACCCGACAGGTCTCTTGGGAGACGGCCGCACCACCGAATACAGCCAGGAGCGTGAAACCATCTGGGACATCTTTGGTCCGGACAATTCAGATGAGACCGTTCGGGTGAACAAATACCTCTGGGCGGCCTCGATGGAAGTTCTGGACTTCTTGCCGATTCAGACAGTGGATCCCTTTAGCGGTGTGATTTCCACTGGCTATGGCACCCCGCCCGGCGGTGGACGGTCTTACCGCGCGACCATTTACATCCGCGATTCGTCTCTGGATGCGCGCTCTTTGAATGTGGCGCTGCAATCCAGCGGCGGACGCGCGGTGCCAGAAAGCACAGCGCGCGCGGTGGAAGATGCGATTCTCACGCGGGCACGGCAAATCCGGATTGCCGATCGCAAGATTTGATCTGACGTACACAAATTACGAAAAGCCGCAGTCTTGGGACTGCGGCTTTTTTGAGTCAGCTGCGCAGGGCGCCGGGGGGCATGTCGTGCAGCTTCTGAATCCACTCCAGCTGCTTGGGCAAGCAGCAACTTTGTAGGTCATAGTTTTCCACCGCATAGGCGCGGGAAGCGTTTGCCATGTCCGCGCACATGTCTGGATCATCGAGGACAGTGCAGATTTCTTTGACCATGCGTTCGCCTTCAAAGAAAGGGAACAGGCGGCCGGTTTCCCCATGGGTGATGACTTCGGTCACAGGTGCGGTGTCGCTCGCCACAATCGGCGCGCCGATGGCCATGGCTTCCATCAAGGACCAGCTCAGCACAAAGGGATAGGTCAAATAGACGTGTGCTTTGCTGATTTGCAGCATGGAGAGGAATTGATCGTAGGGCACTTTGCCAAGGAAATGTACCCGTTCCCAATTGGGGGTCGGGATTTGACCACGCACTTCATCAATATAGATTTGCTTCCAGGTTTGGCCCTTGGGCGGGGCCGCGCCATAGCTCACATCATCACCGCCCACGATGAGAACACGGGCATTGGGCCGCTGTTTGAGCAGCTCCGGCAGCGCGCGCATAAAGATGTGATAGCCTCGGTACGGCTCCAGGTTGCGATTCACAAAGGTGATGACCTCATCCTCACGAGACAGAACTGTGCCATCTTCCAAGGTCAGGGAGGCATCAGGATTCGGTTTCACCACCTCGGTGTCGATACCGTCGTGAATCACGCTGATGATGTCTTTGTATTCCGGCGGAAAGGTGTCGGCCTGAAACTGAGTCGGGCTGATGCCCAAGTCAGCAGACTGGTGATGCATCATGTTGTTGAGATTTTTGAGACGCAGGCGAATGGAATCAGTGTCGGCGCTGCGCTTGGGAAACTCCGGATCAAAATGCGTGTCGGTGTCTTTGAGCGCGTAATAAAGCTCGCAATAAAGACCGATCCGCGCGGTCGGCCAGAGATCGCGCAAGAACATCGACTCGCCCCAGCCCGGATGGGCGACAATCACATCCGGCGTGTAGCCTTCCTGATCCCGCAGATTGCGCGCGGCGGCGTAACAAGCTTCGGCGCGTAGGACTTTGGTTTCGAAATCCACCATCCACGGATGCAAGCCCTGCGCCGGTTTGCGTTTGATTTGATAGGGGTAGAGCTCCACCCCCTGCCAGGTGCCGCGTTGCTTGGCTCGCAGGGTGATTGAGCGCACGTCATGGCCGCGCGCAACCAATTCGGGGGCCAGATGTTTGAACTGTCCGGGGAAATTCTGGTGAATGAAGAGGATTTTCACGCCAACAACCTGTCTCAAATAGTCTTGTTAGAGGTGTATAGCGCGAAAATAGGCCATGGTAAGCCACGTGATAGGTCAAATTGCGGCGCTTGTGACTGGACCAAGGCGCGCGGGCGGCCTATCACCTTGCGCAACCCGCGCCACGCTTTTGAGGTGGCTGACACGAATAGATGAAAAGGTGCCACCGCATGTCGCGCTATAGCCCCGCAGAGATTGAAGCCCGCTGGCAGGACGCCTGGGCCAAGACCGAGACCTTCAAGGCCGTTCGAGATGAGAGCAAGCCCAAGTATTACGTGCTGGAGATGTTCCCCTACCCGTCCGGCAAGCTGCACATGGGCCACGTGCGCAATTACACCATGGGCGACGTGATTGCGCGCTACAAAATCTCCACCGGACACAATGTGCTGCACCCGATGGGCTTTGACGCCTTTGGCATGCCAGCGGAAAACGCGGCGATGGCGTCGGGTGGTCACCCGAAGGATTGGACCTACTCCAACATCGACACAATGGTTGAGCAGATGAAGCCGCTGGGCCTGTCACTGGATTGGTCGCGCATGTTTGCCACCTGTGACGAGGATTACTACGGGCAGCAGCAGGCGTTGTTCCTTGATTTCCTTGAGAAAGGTCTCGTCTATCGTAAGAACGCGGTGGTGAACTGGGACCCGGTCGACATGACCGTGCTTGCAAATGAGCAGGTCGAAAACGGCCGCGGTTGGCGCTCTGGTGCGCTGGTGGAACGGCGCGAGCTGACGCAGTGGTTCTTCAAGATTTCTGATTACTCCGACGAATTGCTGACCGCACTGGACGGGTTGGACAACTGGCCTGCGAAAGTGCGGCTGATGCAGGAGAACTGGATCGGCAAGTCGCGCGGCTTAGAGTTTGGCTTTGAGCGCACCGATGGCGGCGAAGACATTACAGTCTATACGACTCGCCCCGACACGTTGATGGGCGCGTCTTTTGTGGGTATTTCGCCAGATCACCCAATTGCCAAAGAATTAGAAGCAGCAAATCCTGAGGTCGCGGCGTTTGTGGCGGAGTGCCGCAAAGGTGGCACCACGGAAGAGGCCATCGAGACCGGTGAAAAACTGGGCTATGACACTGGCCTTCGCGTCAAACACCCGCTGAACCCGGAGTGGGAGCTGCCGGTTTGGATCGCGAACTTCATTTTGATGGACTACGGCACCGGCGCGATTTTTGCCTGCCCGGCGCATGACCAGCGCGATCTGGACTTCTGCCGCAAGTATGACCTGCCGGTTGTGGACACTTTCTTTGCCATTGGCGACGAGACACCGGTGGAAAACACCGCGTTTGTGCCGGGCAAAGAAGAGAAGGTGAAGTGGCAAAACCATTTTGCCGGTCTGGATGAGGCCACCGGTCAGGAAGCCATCGATGTGACCATCGATTTTGCCGAGAAGGCAGGTTGGGGCAAAGGCGTGACCAACTTCCGCCTGCGCGACTGGGGTCTGAGCCGCCAGCGTTATTGGGGCTGCCCGATTCCGGTGGTGCATTGTGAAGACTGCGGCGTGGTGCCGGAGAAGAAAGAGAACCTGCCAATTGCGCTGCCTTACGATGAGGACGGCAAGGCAATTGATTTCTCTGTACCGGGCAACCCGCTCGACCGTCACCCAAGCTGGCGCGATTGTTCCTGCCCGAACTGTGGTGCGCCTGCGAAGCGGGAAACCGACACCATGGACACCTTTGTGGACAGTTCCTGGTACTTTGCTCGCTTCACTGCACCTAAGGCAGACACACCAACCGTGGCCGAAGATGCGGCGTATTGGATGAACGTCGATCAGTATATCGGCGGCATTGAGCATGCGATTCTGCACCTGCTCTATTCGCGTTTCTTTGCGCGAGCGATGCACATCTGTGGCCACCTGCCAGAAAGCGCAAAAGAGCCGTTTGACGCGCTGTTCACGCAGGGCATGGTGACTCATGCGATTTACAAGAACGCGGAGCGCACCGATGAAAACGGCCGCGCGATCTATCACTACCCTGCAGAAGTGGAAGAACGGGACGGTGGCACCTTTGTGAAAGAGACCGGCGAAAAGGTAGAGGTCATTCCCTCTGCCAAGATGTCCAAGTCCAAAAACAACGTGGTGGACCCCGTCGACATCATCACCGCCTTTGGCGCCGACACCGCGCGCTGGTTTGTGCTGTCTGATAGCCCGCCCGAGCGCGATGTGGAATGGACCGCCTCCGGTGCGGAAGCGGCTTACAAACACTTGACCCGTGTTTGGAACCTCTGTGACAAGATTGGCGAGATGGATGACGGCGCCAAAGGTCAGGGTGACGACGAGCTGCTGCGTGAAACGCATAAGGCGATCCGCGATGTGACGCTGGGTGTGGAGAGCTTTGGCTTCAACGCGTCCATCGCGAAACTGTACGCCTTCACCAGCACCATCGCCAAATCCAAGGCGGGCAAAGCTGCCAAACGCGAAGCGATCATGACATTGGCACAGCTGATGTCACCAATGACGCCGCACCTCGCGGAAGACATCTGGGCGCATCAGGGCGGCGAAGGCATGGTTGTAAACGCAGCCTGGCCCGTGGCCGATGAGGCGATGCTGGTCGAGGCCAACGTGACCTTGCCGATCCAGATCAACGGCAAACGGCGTGGTGAAATCACCGTGGCCAAAGACATGCCAAAAGAAGAGGTTGAAAAGCTGGCGCTGGCGCATGAAGCTGTGCAGCGTGCGCTGGATGGGGCCCAGCCCAAGAAGATGATTGTTGTCCCCGGTCGGATTGTGAATGTCGTCGTTTAACCGCCGTTTCTTTTTGTTGTCTGCAGCCGCATTGGGGGGAGCCTCCCTCAGCGGCTGTGGATTTGAGCCTGTCTACGGCACAGACGGGGCGGCCTCGATGCTGCTCAACAATGTGTTGGTGGATGAGCCCAAGGCCAGCGAGAGTTACCTGTTGGTGCGCGAGTTGGAGAACCGTTTGGGGCAGCCGGTAGGCGCGCCGCAATTTGGCTTGTCCTTGGCGCTGCATCTGGATGAGCGTGGCGTCGGCCGGACCTCCGCACAAGTGACCAACCGCTATGATGTGACCGGCTCCGTCACCTATGCCCTGCGTGGGATGGACGACAAAGAGGTGCGCACCACTGGCAAAGTGGCAAGCTTCACCAGCTATTCCGCCAGCGGCAGCACCGTGTCCGAATTGGCCGCAAAAGACGACGCCTATGAGCGGTTGATGGTGATTCTGGCGGATCGGATTGTGGTCGATCTGCAGGCCTATGCGGTGTCTGAGGCGGCATGAAGCTTTCTGCGCGTGACGCCAACCGATATTTTGGAAACCCCGAAGCAGATCGCACGGGCCTGTTGATTTACGGGCCGGATGCGATGCGTGTGGCGCTGAAGCGCCAAGAGGTGATTGCCGCTTTGATTGGCCCACAAGGCGAAGAGGAAATGCGGCTGACGCGCATTCCCGGGGCGGATTTGCGCAAAGACAAGGCCGCCGTGCTGGATGCCATCAAAGAGGTGAGCTTCTTCCCCGGATCGCGCGTGGTGTTTGTCGAAGGCGCCACCGACGCCGGGGCGCCGGCGATTCTGAGTGCGCTGGAAGATTGGGCCGCGGGCGATGCGCAGATCGTTGTGACAGCCGGGCAGCTCAAAGCCAGCTCCAAGATGCGCAAGGCGTTTGAGACCCATCGCAATGCCTATGCCGTGGGGATTTACAACGATCCGCCCAGCCGAGAAGAGATCGAAGCTGATCTGAAGGCTGCGGGCCTAAGCAATGTTGAGCATGAGGCGATGACCGACCTGTTCAATCTGGCGCGCGAGTTGGACCCCGGCGATTTCCGGCAGACCTGTGAAAAGTTGGCGCTTTATAAGTTCAAAGACGACCTGCCGGTGACCTCTGAGGATGTGGCGGCCTGTGCGCCCGTGTCCACCGAGGCCGCGTTGGATGATATTCTGAACATCGTCGCGGAAGGCCGCGCGCGGGAGATTGGCCCCGTATTGCGCAAGCTTGAAGCGCAGGGGGTGAACCCTGTTTTGCTGATCATCTCGGCCACGCGGCATTTCCGGGCGCTGTATGGCGCGGCGGCGGATCCCGGCGGGGCGGCAGCGGGCATTGCCCGGATGCGGCCGCCGATTTTTGGCCCACGTCGAGACCGTATGGTGCGGCAGGCCTCAAGCTGGGGCGCGCCGAAGCTGGAACAGGCTCTGACCGGCCTGACCGACACCGACTTGCAGTTGCGGTCTGCCGGGCAACGCGCGCCGGAGATGGCGCTGGTGGAGCGGCTTTTCTTACGGTTGGCGATGCTGGGCCAGCGCGGGCGGTAAAACGCGACGAGGCGTCACGACGGCAGGAGACGCTTGTTTCAGAAGTGCTCGACAGGCAGTCTCCCCTCTATGAGCAGGGAGGATGCCATGTATGAAGTGATCGGAAGCCCGACCAGCCGCGCGTTTCGCGTGGTGTGGATGTTGGAAGAACTGGGCCAGCCTTACACACTGTCGCCGGAAAAGCCGCATTCCGAGGTGGTGAGTGCGCTCAACCCTTCTGGCAAAATTCCGATCCTGAAAGACGGCGACGCGGCGATCATCGACAGCACCGCGATCCTGACCTATCTGGCGGACAAACATGGCGCGCTGACCTACCCGGCTGGCACCATTGAGCGGGCGCATCAGGACAGTTTCACACAACAGATCCTGGATGAAGTGGAAGCTGGATTGTGGACCGCAAGCCGCCACAACTTCATCCTGCCCGAAGAGCGCAAAGTGCCTGCCGTAAAAGAGACCCTGATGTGGGAGTACAGCCGGGGCTTGAAGAACGTGCTGCGCCGTCGGCAGGGGACCTATCTGATGGGGGAAGAGATGACCGTGCCGGATATCATTCTGACCCATTGCGCGACTTGGGCAAAGTTTGAGGGCTTTCCAACCGACAATGAAGATCTGCTTGGCTACATCAAGGTCACGCGCGGACGTGAGGCGTTTCAGCGGCTGCTGCCAAAGAAAAAATAAGGGGCCAGCCCCTCTTGGCCTGCGGCCAATTCACCCCGGGATATTTGTTGTCAGTGAATGTTAAGGGCGCTGCGCAAGCCAATCGCACGCGCTCGCACCTGCCCAACGCCCTGTGGCAAGGCAGGCGGTGAGGAGGTAACCGCCGGTGGGGGCCTCCCAATCCAGCATTTCACCTGCCGCAAAGGTGCCTGGGTGGTCTTTGAGCATGAGGGTGTTGTCCAGTGCGTCGAAACGCAGGCCGCCTGCGGTGCTGATCGCTTCATCCATGGGACGTGGGCCCGTGTGGGTGATTGGCAGGGCTTTGATAAGTGGCGCCAGATCACCAGGGAGCGGCTGGCCAAACTCCATCAGCAAGGCCTGTTTTTCCTGCGAGAGCCTGAGGGCTTTGCGCAGGAAGTTGGCGCGGCTCATTTTGCCTTTGGGGCGGGACAGGCGGGTGCGGATGTCTTCCAAGCTCATGTCTGGCAGCAGGTCGAGTTGGAGCGCCGCGCCTTCGCGCATAGGGCGGGAGACCGCGTAGATGCCGCCACCTTCGAGGCCTCGTTCGGAGATGACAAACTCTGCGCGCAGGGAGGTATCGCCGGCGGTTAGTGTCACATTTTTGATCGGCGTGCCGAAGTGACGGGCCATGTGGGGAGACCAATCTACTTCAAAGCCCATGTTGGCGGGTTTGAAGGGGGCGAGCGGTGCGTTCAGCCAGTCAGCCCAAGCGCCATCGGAGCCAAGGCGCGCCCAGCTGGCACCGCCACAGGCCAAGACACAGACCTTGGGGCTGATCTCTTGTTGGCCGGTCGGTGCGTCGAAACGGAAGTTGCCGCCCGTCCAGCGCCAGCGGGTGCGGATCTCTACGCCCTGGTCTGATAACCGTGAGAGCCAGGCCCGAAGAAGCGGTGACGCTTTCATGACTTTGGGAAAGACACGCCCAGATGACCCCGTGAACATCTCCTGCCCCAGGTCTTCGGCCCAGGCGGCGACCTCCTTGGGGCCAAAGGCCTCCAGCATTGGACGCAAGGCGGGGGCGGCCTCGTGATAGTGGCTCAGGAAGGTCTCAAACGGCTCATCTTTGGTCAGGTTGAGGCCGGATTTGCCTGCCATCAGCAGCTTGCGCGCGACCGAAGGTTTGGCCTCGGCCACCACAACGGAATGGCCCGCCGCGGAGATTACATCGGCGGCCATGAGACCGGCGGGGCCAGCACCTATGATCAGCGCATCACTCACGTGGTTGGCAGAGGCGTTTTGAGCTCCACCACACGCTGTGGATACGGGATGGTGATGCCTTCGTCCTTGAGCGCGTTCCAGATCAGGAAAAGCACGTCAGAGGTAAATTTGTTGCGCCCATCATCGATGCCTTCGACCCAGAACTCGACGGCAAAATCCACACCGTTGTCGCCAAAGCCGCGCAGCTCGCAATCAGGTGGGAACGGGTCGTTGAGCACGCCCGGGTGTTTGGCTACAGCCGCTTCGATGATGTCCGGCACTTTGTTGATGTCGGTATCGTAGCTGACGGAAAACGGTGCCTCGTAGCGGTTTGCAGAGCCGCTGTCAGAGTAGTTCACCACGCGGGTGGTGATGAAATCCTCATTGGGCACCACAATCCAGCGGCCATCGTAGGTTTCCAGAATGGTGGCGCGAGCGGTCATTTTGATGATGGTGCCAGCCTCGCCGCCGTCCAGTTCGACATAGTCGCCCACAGTGGCCTGGCCTTCGAGCAACAGGATCACACCGGAAATGAAGTTGGAGGCAATCTTTTGCAGGCCAAAACCAAGGCCCACACCAATCACACCAGTGAGCACCGCGAGGGAGGTGAGGTTGATGCCCATGATGTTCATCACCAGCAGGAAGGCGACACCAAAGATGCCGATTTCTAGGGTTTTGGCGATGAGCTCGCGCATGGCCGGGCGCATCTCGTCCTGTTTCTTGATGAACTGACTGGATTGCTCGTTGGACCAGCGGCCAAGCCAGAAGATCGCGCTCGCCACCACAACAAAGCGGATGGCAAACAGTACCGAGAAGGAGAGGTTGCCCAGTGGAACGACTGTGGCGTCCAGATAGGCCATGACCTCATCCAAAATGCCCAGCGCGTAAAGGCCTGCAATAGGCACAAGCAGGTAGCGGCCGAGCACCTTCATCACAGGATCAGCGATGATTTCCTTGACCAGAATGCGCACGGCGAGGAACAGGAACACCCGTTTACCAAAAGCAATGACTGCGCCAGAGCCGAACAACGAGCGAGTCACGTTTTCGCCAATGCCGATAAAGACATAAGCCAGAAGCGGCAACAGCAGCGGTAGGAACATCGACACAAAGCGGCGGGCACGGGCAATGTAGCTGTCCTGCCCCTCTGGCGGCGTGAGCCAGCGATCCAGCAGCGGGTGCAGCTTACGGCTGGCATAAAGCGCGGCAAGGTAGGCCACCAGCAGCAGGCCAAATTGCGACCAGGCGGCGGGGCTCAATAGCCAGCCTTGACCAATGCCCCACAGGCGGTCGACTTGTTCGAGAGCTGAGTTGAGAAAGGCTGTGCCGTCCATAATGCGTCCGCTTACTGACTTTGAGGGTTGGGATAACCTCTTGCCTTGCGGGCTTTGGTAACTCAATCAAAAACGCGGGGAAAATGCTGTGTGTTTGCGCATTCTCGCATGGCCAAGCTGTGCAAAACCCTATGGCGCGCCTTATTGGTAATGCTTCTTGCGTGACATTTTTCCAATGCCGGGGTTCAAGCTGTTGGTCGGGTCGACAGATTTGTAGAAGGCCGCGAGGTCTGGCTTCGCCGCATAAAGGTGGCCAACGTTGTGTTCAGCCGGATATTCCGCACCGCGTTGATCGAGGATCTCCAGCATTGCCAATTTGAGCGCCTTGGGGTCACATCCCTTTTTCACAATATAGTCCTGATGCAGCACATGGCACATAAAGTGCCCGTAGTAGAGCTTGCTGACCAGTTGATCGGTGATCTTCTTGGGCAGGGTTTCAAACCAATCTTCATCATTGCGGCGCAGGGCGATGTCGAGTGCGATGATGTCCTCGACCTCTGCACTGTGCACATTCATGTAGCGCACGGCGGCGCCTGCGGCGGCAAAACGCAGGAGACCGGCCATTTTGGCTTCGCGGTCGTCACATTCAAAGAAATCAAGCGCGCCATTGGTGGTCATTTCAGTCAGGAGCACACGCGCCTCGTCGATGCCGCCGTCCCGCATTTTCAGGATCAGATGGTGTGAATACGCCTTGCGGAAGGCGCGCATGCGTTTGGGCACCACATTTGGCCAGAGGCGGGCGGCAAACTGCATGAACTTGTCGGTGAAATGGGTCAGACCCGGCACGTTTTGTAAGCGGGCGTCGACCGCGCCTTTGAGGGCAAAGAAGGTGGGCAGACGGTCGGTGCCCAGTTTGTCGATCATCACCATGGTGTCTTTGCCGTAGACGTCGGAGAGGTCAAACACGTCCTCATGCAGGTACTCGGCGCTGACCGGCAGGGTTTTGAAATCCTTCAGAATGCGACGGCGCAGGGTGCCCAATGCCGCTGTGTCGGAGGCCGCGACATAAAACGTCTTTTCCGCATCGTTCCTGGCATATGTGTCCAGGCGCACGGCAAAGACGGCAAGTTTACCTGCACAGCCTGCGGCCTCGTAGAGGCGGGACTTGTCGGCATTGAACCGCGCCGGGCTGTCGGCGTCGACATCCCGAACGCGGCGGGCATAATCCGTGTCGGAGGCGCGGCGGTTGTCATCATGAATGTCTTCTGGCGTGAAAGCGCCGGATTGCAAATTGGTCAGGATCTCCTCTGGCGAGGCGCCGAGGTCAATGCCGAGATGGTTGACCAATTGCAGCTCGCCCGCCTCGGTGATCTGCGCAAAGACGGAGAGCTCCGTGTAGCTGGGACCACGTTCCACAAGCGCGCCGCCGGAGTTGTTGCAGACACCGCCCACCACAGAGGCGCCGATGCAGGAGGAACCAATCACCGAGTGTGGTTGACGGCCAATGGGTGCGAGCAGCTTTTCCAGCTTGAACAATGTCGAGCCGGGGAAGGAAATTACCTGTTTGCCGTCTTTGATGAGTTGGATGTCATCCATGCGGCGGGTGTTGATCAACACAACCTCACGGTCATAGGTGCCCTTGGGGGTAGAGCCTTCGGTCAGGCCGGTGTTGGCGGCCTGCATGATGACAATTTTGTCGGCCGCCACACAGGCTTGCAGCACTTTCCATTGCTCCAGAAGCGTCGCCGGCTGCACCACAGCGAGCGCGTCGCCTTCACCGGAGCGGAAGCCTTTGCGGAAACGCTGCGTGCGGCGTGCGCCGGTCAATACGTGACGCTTGCCAACAATTTTGCGCAGCTGCGCGATCAAGTGATCTTCGCACATGAGACCCTCACACCGTAAATACATCTGCCGGTGTGGATGACACATGCCAATGGCACCGGCGGGTGCGGTTTGCGACAGCTGTGCCGTTGGGTCAAGCGCGCAGGATAATTGGTCTAGAAATGTGACCAAATTGATATATCAGGGGTTTTGGGTATCACAGACACATCCGCTTAATACCCGAAGCGATCTCCGGTTTGGCCGCAAGCGTGTCCGCCGCGATCTCTTGCGCCACAGTGACAACATCCTCTGCGGGCACGATACGTTCGATCAGACCGTAGGTGCGCGCTTCCTCTGCTGTGAGTTTCTGTCCTCCCATCAACATAAGCTTGGCGCGGGCTGGCCCAACCAAAGCGGCAAGGCGGGCCGGATCGGAAGGTTGCGGCAAGTATCCAAGCTTCATCACCGGATAGAAAAACTTGGCATGTGGCGCGGCGATGCGGATGTCACAGGCCAACGCCATGCCGTTCGCACCGCCCGCCAAAGTGCCGTTTAGGGCTGCGATGGTCAGACCGGGCAGCGCCGCAACGGCGCCGGACAACCGCTCCCAAACCGCGCTCGTGGCCAGGCCTGCACGGGCCTCGTCCAGGTCAGCGCCAGCGGAGAAAACCTTGCCGGTGCCGGTGAGGATCAGCGCGCGGGCCTCTTGGGCGGACTCAGCAATTTCGGCAAGCTCCGTGAGCATGGTTTCGGTCAGAGAATTGGCTTTCTCAGGGCGGTTGATGGTCACCAGCCACAGGCCGCTGTTGTCTTTGGTCAACTCAATCATGTCTGTCTCACTTTGCGCGATAGGCCGGATTTGCCGCCCGAAGGCTGTTTTTTGCCGACGCGCGTCAGAAAGCAACCTGTTGGAATGTTTGATTTCCCTTGAAGTAAGGCGAACATGGCGAGGCGTCCACCCTAAGCGAAAAAACCCGCTGGTTTGACCCTTGACCCTGCCCCATCGAAGACCCAGTCTTAAGGGGAAGGCTTTGAAAAGGTAGATAAGTTGATGCAGATTTCAGCACCCCGCATTTTCACAACCACGGCTTTGGCCACGGTTTTTTGCGCCCAAGCCGCTTGGGCAGACGTTACCGCAGACGAGGTTTGGACCAACTGGCGTGACTCGATGACTGGTTTTGGCTACGAGCTTTCGGCCAGCGAAAGCACCGAGGGCGATGTTCTAACCGTGAATGGTCTGGCGATGTCGATGGACATTCCGGAAGAAGATGCCACCGTGGCGATCGACTTGGGCAGCATCGCATTTGAGAATGTCGGCGACGGCACCGTGCGGGTTGTTGTGCCAGAAAACGCGCCGATCCTCGTGAAGCTTCTGGATGACACAGAGACGGTTGAAATTGCGCTGACCATGTCGTCCGCCGACATGAAAAACATCGTGTCCGGCACAGCAGAAGCCATGATTTACGACTATGCCGCAAGCAAACTGGACCTAGTGGTCGACAGCATTGTTGTGGACGGTGAAACCGTGCCGGACATGGACATTGCGCTGACTTTTGCGGATTTTGCGGGACGGTCCCAGACCACGTTTGGCGATGTGATCAGTAGCGTCCAAAAAGGCAGCATCGGCAATGTGTCCTTGATCGCCAAAGGCGTTGATCCAGACTCCGGTGAGAACTTTGACGTGTCCGTAACCGGCGCAGGTCTGGAAGTTGACGGTACGGCCAGCGTGCCAACCGGCGACTATGGCGAAGACGTAGCCGCATTTTTTGCGGACGGATTTGCGATTGAAGGCAGCTACTCGCTGCAATCCTCCACCATGAATGTAAACTTCATGGAAGACGGCACTCCAGGCTCTCTGGCCTACACCAGCGGCCCGGCCGTCGTTGGGGTTGATATGGACAGCGAAGGCATGGCCTACGACGGCACCGTCACCAATGTTGCGTTGAATGTGGCCAGCCCTGAATTCCCGCTGCCAATTGACGTCAGTTTTGGCGAAATGGGCTATGGCTTTGCCGTGCCTTTGGCCGCTTCTGACGAGCAACAGGAATTTGGCCTCACCGTAAAAATGCTGGATCTGAGCGTATCTGAAATGCTGTGGGGCATGTTTGACCCCGGTCAGGTGCTGCCGCGTGACCCAGCCAACTTGCTGGTGGACGTGAGTGGTCTTGCAACTGTGGCAATCGACATCCTGACCTTGGATGACGACAGCCCGGAAATCCCTGGCGAGCTGAACTCCCTGAACATCAACGACATCCAGCTGAACCTTGCTGGCGCAGCGGTGGAAGGTGCGGGCAGCTTCACCTTTGACAACACCGACATGGAAAGCTTTGACGGTTTCCCACGTCCTGAAGGCAGCCTGGACGTCAAAATTGCCGGTATCAACGGGCTGATGGACAAGCTGATCTCCATGGGTCTGCTGCCAGAGGAACAGGCGATGGGTGCCCGCATGATGATGGGCATGTTCACCCAGCCAGGTGACGGCGACGACACGCTGGTCTCCAAGATCGAAGTCAACGACAAGGGCCAGGTTCTGGCCAACGGGCAGCGCTTGAAGTAAGCGCTTCGCCACCAAAAATATTCAAGGCCGTGGGACTTTCCCGCGGCCTTTTTTGTTGGCGGCAAGACGTCGCGTTCAATGCCTCATTCCCCCACTGGACGTTGCGGCAAGCGCGGCCTAGTCTCGCCTTCAAATCAGCAAAAGGACCTGCGTCATGGCGACCGGCACAAACATCCGCACCTATTACAACGGCACTTGGCATGACGGCGATTTGTCCATCATCCGCGCTGCGGATCACGGCGCATGGCTGGGCTCCACCGTATTTGACGGCGCGCGACTGGTGAACGGTTTAACACCCGATCTGGACAAACACTGCGCACGCACCAACCGTTCCGCTGAGGCGCTGATGTTGACGCCCACAATCTCCACCGAAGACATGGTGGCCATCGTGCAGGAAGGTTTGAAAGCCTACGCGCCCGGCGCGGCTGTGTATATCCGCCCGATGTATTGGGGACTGGATGGCGATGCGACGGCGATTGTACCCAGCGCCGACACCACAGGGTTTGCTGTGTGTCTTGAGGAAATTCCAATGGCGGCACCGGATGCTGCGGTGTCCCTCTGCAAAACGCAATTCCGCCGTCCGGTTTTGGAAAGTGCAGTTGTGAACGCCAAGGCAGGCTGCCTCTATCCCAACAACGCGCGGATGTTGCGGGAAGCACGTCTGAAAGGGTTCAACAACACGCTGACCTGTGATGCGATGGGCAATGTGGCCGAAACTGCCACCTCCAATGTATTTATGGTGCGCGACGGCGAGGTGTTCACCCCGATTCCAAATGGCACCTTCTTGGCGGGCATCACCCGCGCGCGACACATCGAAAACCTGCGCGCAGATGGCGTGACGGTACATGAAACCATTTTGGGTTATGGCGACTTTGAGGAGGCGGATGAGATCTTCTTGTCCGGCAACATGAGCAAAGTCACGCCGGTGAAGGCTTTTGAAGATCATCAGTATCAGATTGGTCCGGTCACCCGCCGTGTGCGTGAGTTGTATTGGGACTGGGCCGCGACCACTGCGTAACGCGGCAGAAAGAAACATTGCGCCCCAAGGCGCTAGGCGGCATGATCGCGGAAACGGAGGGGCAATATGCGCAAGTTTCTCGTGGTGCTGGATGACAGCCGGGAGTGTCTGAATGCGATGCGGTTTGCAGCGATGCGGGCCGCGCGCACTGGTGGCGGCGTGAAAATCCTGTCGATCATCCCGCCGGAAGAGTTCAACCACTGGATTGGCGTCAGCGATTTGATGCGCGAAGAAACGCGGGAGCGGATCGAGGTGCATTACGAGGTGTTTGCCAAGTGGATGCGCGACCGTCAGGGCGTCGATCCTGAACTCAAGATCCGCGAAGGTGAGGCGGTCAACGAAATCCTCGCAGAGATCAAGGAAGACGCGGAAATTGGCGTTCTGGTGCTGGGGGCGGGAAATGACCGTAAGGGGCCGGGACCACTGGTCTCACAGCTCTCGCGCAGCTCCGGCAGTTTGCCGGTTCCAATCACCGTGGTGCCAGGAGATCTGACTAAGGAACAGCTGGAAGCTGTGACTTAAGAGTCTCCGCGACCAAACCTCAGTTTAGAATGAATCTAAACCTTGACTAATGCCCATCGCAGGCGCATATCAATTCCCGATAGGAAAGGTCTGCCAATGTTCATTCAAACAGAATCCACGCCAAACCCCGCCACGTTGAAATTCCTGCCCGGTCAGACCGTGCTGGAAATGGGCACCGCCGATTTCCCAACAGCGGACGGCGCGGCGGCCTCTCCTTTGGCGACCCGCATTTTTGCGGTGAACGGTGTGGCTGGCGTTTTCTTTGGCAATGATTTTGTCACCGTAACCAAGGCAGATGGTATTGAGTGGGATCACATCAAACCCTCCATTCTTGGCGCGATCATGGAGCACTTCCAGTCCGGCCAGCCGGTTTTGGCGGGTGATGCGGCGGCACCTTCGGGTCACGCAGAGCACACCGGTGAAGATGGTGAGATTGTTGGCCAGATCAAAGAGCTTCTGGACACCCGCGTGCGTCCAGCTGTGGCACAGGATGGTGGCGACATCACCTTCCACGGGTTTGATCGCGGCGTTGTCTACCTGCACATGCAAGGCGCCTGCGCGGGTTGCCCGTCCTCCACGCTAACCCTGAAAATGGGCATCGAGAACCTGCTGCGTCACTACATCCCGGAAGTGACCGAAGTGCGCCCAGTAGCGGTGTAAGCCACGGGCATGACCAACCCTCTGGTTCTGAGTTTTGACACATCGGCCGCGCATGTCGCGGCCGCTTTGCTGTGCGGAGATGAGATCGTCGCGCGCAAGGTTGAAGAAATGAAGCGCGGACAAGCCGAACGGCTGATGCCGCTGCTGGAAGAAGTTCTGGCAGAAGGCGGCAAGACCTTTGCCGATCTCGATACAATTGGCGTCGGCGTCGGGCCGGGCAATTTTACCGGCATTCGGATTTCGGTGTCCGCGGCACGTGGATTGGCGCTAGGGCTGAGCATTCCAGCCGTCGGCGTGAACAGCTTTGACGCGATTGAATCCGGATTGAGTGGCGACGGTGTGGCCATGGTTAGCGCCCCCCGTGGCCAAGGGTATTTGTTCCCGAAAGAGGGCACACCTTATTTGGCCTCTGAAGACGAGCTGGCGCAGATCGCGCAAGGAACGCCTCTTGTGACACCGGAAGCCACAAGCCTCGTGGAACAGATCGCGCGATTGGCGGCGCAACGGTACCAAGACAACCCTGCCCGACCTGCCCCGCTCTACATCAAACCAGCGGACGCGGCCCCGCCCAAAGACCCGGCACCGGTGATCCTGCCATGACGCCAGAGGCGATGGCGGCGATTTATGCGGCCGCTTTCCCCCACAGCCGAGCTTGGAGTGCTGCTGAAATTTCAGACATGTTGGCCTCTCCTTTAACCTTTGCCATCTCGGGTGACGTTGGGTTCGCTTTGGGGCGGGTGATCGCGGATGAAGCGGAGCTGTTGACCATCGCAGTGACGCCAGATCATCAGGGCCAAGGTTTGGGCCTTATTTTGCTGGACCAATTTGAAACCGAATCAAAAACACGCGGAGCGTGTTGGGCCATTTTGGAGGTCGCGCAGGACAACGCAGCTGCGCTTGCGCTCTATACACGGGCGGGCTACGAAATCTGCGGTGAGCGGCCTAGCTACTACAGCAGACCGGACGGAGAGCAAATCACTGCCAGCCTTATGAAAAAGGCGTTAAGGTAGCTGTAGGTGTGATTCGAGATTGGTCATTTTTGCCCAAACGGTCAAAAAACCGTTGACGCTAACGGTCTCAATCGCCTTAGTAACACGATGATCCGGCGGGATCTAAACAATAGACGGGACGGCAGCTCGCCAAAACAACGACCGACCCGCTCAATATATGGGAGACATTTATGAGCCTCATGCACAAATTCCTCGGCGCAGCCGCGGCAGCAGCTCTTTCCGCAGGTGCAGCCCTGGCAGAGCCAGCGCTGATCTTTGACCTCGGCGGCAAATTTGACAAATCCTTCAACGAAGCAGCCTTTGGCGGCGCGACCCGATGGGCGGATGAAACCGGCGGCACATTCCGCGAAATCGAACTGCAGTCCGAAGCTCAGCGTGAGCAGGCTCTGCGTCGTTTTGCTGAAGCGGGTGCAAACCCAATCGTGATGACCGGCTTTGCCTTCGGCAACGTGCTGAGCGAAGTGGCACCAGATTACCCTGACACCAAATTCGCGATCATCGACATGGTTGTGGATCAGCCAAACGTACGCTCCGTTGTGTTCAACGAGCACGAAGGCTCCTACCTGGTTGGCATGATGGCCGCGCAGGCTTCCAAGTCCGGCACCGTGGGCTTCATCGGCGGCATGGACATCCCGCTGATCCGTAAGTTTGCCTGTGGCTACGTTCAGGGCGTGAAAGCTGTGAACCCAGAGGCCACCGTGATCCAGAACATGACCGGCACCACCCCTGCCGCATGGAACGACCCGGTAAAAGGCTCTGAGCTGACCAAAGCGCAGATCGCACAGGGCGCGGACGTTGTATACGCAGCGGCTGGCGGCACTGGCGTTGGTGTTCTGCAGACCGCAGCGGATGAAGGCATCCTGTCTGTGGGTGTGGACAGCAACCAGAACCACCTGCACTCCGGCAAAGTTCTGACCTCCATGATGAAGCGCGTAGACAACGCTGTTTACGAAGCCATGAAGGCGGGCGTTGATCTGGAAACCGGCTTCAACGTGATGGGTGTGGCCAACGGCGGCATCGACTACGCCATGGACGAGCACAACGCTGCCCTCGTGTCCGCAGACATGAAGGCGTCGGTTGACGGTGCGAAAGAAAAAATCGCGTCCGGCGAGCTGGCTGTACACGACTACATGAGCGACAACACCTGCCCAGTAGAATAAGCAGATTCCGGGATCAAACCCGGAGCTCTTTATGGGGGCCGTACCATTGCGGTGCGGCCCTCAAACCTTAGAGGGGGACACGAAGATGGTAGATGCGTTAGACGCATTCTTTGTCGCGTGGGGGGAAACCGACGCCGCAAAACGCTTAGAAGCCCTCAAAGGGGCGCTGGCAGTAGACTTCACCTACAGTGATCCACGATCCGAAGCACCAATCTCTGACTTGGATGCGCTCAACGGATATGTGGGCATGTTTTCGCAATACGCGCCCGGCGCGACGGCGGCTGTGGTGAACACCAGCGAGACCAAAGGCCACTACCGACTGACGGTGGCTTTTCGCATGGCTGACGGCAAGGAACAGCTGGGCCAATACTATGTGGAACATGATGCTGACGGGCGCGCCACGCGCATGATCGGCTTCGCAGGACTGGGAGAGCCTGAATGACGGCGCCTGCCATTGAACTCAAAGGCATTTCCAAAGCCTTTGGCCCTGTCCAGGCAAACAAGGACATTTCGATTTCGGTGCAACCGGGCACCATTCACGGCATCATCGGCGAAAACGGCGCGGGCAAGTCCACGCTGATGTCGATCCTCTACGGCTTTTACAAAGCCGATGCCGGGGAGATCTTTATCAAGGGTGACAAAACCCTGATCCCGGACAGCCAAGCCGCGATCCGCGCGGGCATTGGCATGGTGTTTCAGCACTTCAAACTGGTGGAGAATTTCACCGTGCTGGAGAACATCATTCTGGGCGCCGAACACGGCGCGATGCTGAACAGCTCGCTGGGCAATGCCCGCAAGGAGCTGAAACATCTGGCCGAGGAATACGGGCTGAACGTGAACCCGGATGAGGTGATCGAGAACCTCTCTGTAGGCCACCAGCAGCGCGTGGAAATCCTCAAGGCACTGTATCGCAAAGCGGAAATCCTCATTCTGGACGAACCGACCGGCGTCTTGACCCCAGCAGAAGCGGATCAACTGTTCCGCATTTTGGATCGTCTGCGTGAAGAGGGCAAAACCATCATCCTGATCACGCACAAGCTGCGGGAGATCATGGAATATACCGACACCGTGTCGGTGATGCGCCGTGGTGAGATGACCGCAACGGTGAAAACCGCAGAGACCTCGCCGGAACATCTGGCGGAGCTGATGGTGGGTCGCAAAGTTCTGCTGCGCGTGGACAAAAAGCCTGCGGAGCCAGGCGCGACTGTGCTGGACATCAAAGGTCTCCGGGTTGTCGATGACGCTGGCGTGGAGCGTGTGAAAGGCATCGACCTGACCGTGCGCGCGGGTGAGATTGTGGGCATTGCGGGCGTGGCTGGCAACGGCCAGTCCGAACTGCTCGAAGTGCTGGGCGGCTTTGCCGATGGCACTGGTACCATCACCATGAATGGCGCAGAAATTCCGCTGAGTGGTCATGGGGCTGATGGGCAAGCGCGCCGCGCAGCTGGCATCAGCCACGTGCCTGAAGACCGGCAACGTGAAGGTCTGATCATGGAGTTTGCCGCATGGGAAAACACCGTGTTTGGCTATCACCATTCGCCGGAAATCCAAAACGGCCTGCTGATGGACAACAAAGGCATCTACACCGAGGCTGAGGCCAAGATGCAGCGCTTTGATGTGCGTCCTCCGGATCCCAAGCTGGCAGCGAAAAACTTCTCTGGCGGCAACCAGCAGAAGATTGTTCTGGCACGTGAAATCGAACGCAACCCGGACCTGCTGCTGATCGGGCAACCGACACGCGGCGTGGATATTGGCGCGATTGAATTCATCCACCAGCAAGTTGTGAACCTGCGCGATCAGGGCAAGGCGATCCTGCTTGTGTCCGTGGAATTGGAAGAAATCCTGTCTTTGGCGGACCGGGTGGTTGTGATGTTTGACGGCCATATCACCGGCGAACGCGACGCCGCTCACACCAACGAAAAAGAGCTGGGCCTGTTGATGGCCGGGATCACCGACACCTCCGCTGTGGCCAATGGCAACGGCGGCAATGACAACTCCACACAGGAGGTTCCCGCCGATGGATAAGATGCCTAAATGGGCCGACATCGTCCTGATCCCCTTGATTTCGCTGTTTCTGGCGGCGTTTTTCTCAGCCCTCGTGATTTTGGCGATTGGCGAAAATCCGATTGAAGCGCTGAAACTGATGGTCGATGGCGCTCTGATGCGGTCGGCTGGCTGGGGCTACACGCTTTATTACGCCACCAACTTTATCTTCACAGGTTTGGCGGTGTCCGTGGCGTTCCACGCACGCCTTTTCAACATCGGCGGCGAAGGTCAGGCGATGCTGGGCGGCTTGGGCGTGGCGCTGTGCTGTCTCTACGTGCCTTGGCCACATTGGTCGCTCGCGATCCTTGGCGCCTCCGTAGGCGCAGCTTTGTTTGGCGCGCTTTGGGCTTTGATCCCGGCATATCTGCAAGCCAAACGCGGCAGCCATATCGTGATCACCACCATCATGTTCAACTTCATCGCAGCCGCGATCCTGAACTACGTGTTGGTGGAACTGCTGCGTCCGGTGGGCGCGATGGATCCAGCCTCCGCCAAATTCCCAGAAGCGGTGCACCTGCCAACGTTCCAGGACATGTTCTCCACCGAGGGCAGCAAGCTGTTCCGAGGCGCACCGGCCAACGTGACCTTCTTCCTTGCGTTGCTGGCATGCGTCTTTGTTTGGCTGCTGATGTGGCGCACCAAGCTTGGGTATCAAATTCGCGCCTTTGGGCATTCGGAATCCGGCGCTTTGTACGCAGGCATCAGCCCGGTGCGCATCACCGTGATTGCCATGCTGATCTCCGGTGCGTTGGCGGGCATGATGTCGGTCAACACCACCATGGGCGAGAGCGAACGTCTGATCCTCAACAGCACCGAAGGGGCGGGCTTTATCGGCATCGCCGTGGCGCTGATGGGGCGCAACCACCCGTTTGGCGTGTTGCTGGCGGCAATCCTGTTTGGCTTCCTCTATCAGGGCGGCGCAGAGCTGGCGCTGTGGACCAGCATCCCTCGCGAGCTGATCGTGGTTATTCAGGCGCTGGTGATCCTGTTCACCGGGGCGCTGGACAATATGGTGCGCGAGCCGCTTGAAAAACTCTTCATTGCGATGCGCCGGAGGAACGCCTGATGGACTTTCTGACACTTCTTCAGGTGCTGGACACCTCTGTGCGTCTGGCAACCCCGCTTCTGCTGGCCTGTTTGGCAGGCCTGTATTCGGAACGCTCTGGCGTGGTCGACATTGGCCTTGAGGGCAAAATGCTGGCAGCGGCGTTTTTCTCCGCCGCTGTGGCCTTCTACTCAGGCAATGCCTGGGTTGGCTTGCTTGCCGGTGTGGGCGCCTCCGTGGCGCTGGCGGTGATCCACGGGTTGGCGTCGGTGACGTTCCGCGGCAACCAGTTAATCTCCGGTGTGGCGATCAACTTCCTTGCGGCGGGCATGACCGTTCTGGTGGCGCAAAGCTGGTTCCGTCAAGGGGGCCGCACGCCGCCGCTGGAGGGCGATGCGCGATTCAACCCAATTGAACTGCCGTTTGCCATTGGCCCTAAAGATGCGGCGGCCGCTGACCGGCCTTTAAGCCAGTTGATTGCTGAGGCGGGTCCGTTGCAACAGTTCTATTCGGAGCTGATCTCCGGGCATTCGTCATTGGTCTATCTGGCACTGCTGACCGTGCCGGCAACCTGGTGGCTGTTGTTCCGCACCCGATTTGGTCTGCGCCTGCGCGCGGTGGGAGAAAACCCCGCAGCGGTGGACACGGCCGGTGTTTCGGTTGTTTGGCTGCGCTATGCAGCGGTGCTGATCTGCGGTGTGCTCTGCGGTGTTGCAGGTGCTTACCTATCCTCCGCTCTGCAAGCGGGCTTTGTGAAAGACATGACTGCTGGGCGTGGGTTCATCGCGCTGGCAGCATTGATCTTTGCGAAATGGCGTCCGGTTTATGCACTTTGGGCCTGCTTGCTGTTTGGCCTGTTCCAAGCCTTGGAACTGCGTCCTGACATCATCGAGAACGTCTCTGGCCTCAAGGTTCAGGTTCAGCTGTTGGGCGCGCTACCCTACATCCTGACAGTGGTGATCCTGGCTGGTTTTGTGGGCAAAGCGATCCCGCCAAAAGCCAGCGCCGAGCCGTATATCAAAGAGCGCTAAGGCAAGCTCACAAAAACACGCAAAACCCCGCCCGCAGCAATGTTGGCGGGGTTTTCTTTTGATGCTTGCCTTTGTCCACAACCCAAACCTGAATAAGTCCAGTTTGCGGGCATTGATCTGGCCTGTCAGTGATTTAGCTGTCCAGACAGGTTGCTTTTGCGCCCCCACTGGCGCTATCAAAAAATATGCAGATCTACCTCCCCATCGCCGAAGTCTCCGTAAATGCCTTTTTGCTGCTCGGTTTGGGCGGCATGGTTGGTATATTGTCGGGCATGTTTGGGGTTGGCGGTGGTTTTTTGATGACGCCGCTGTTGTTTTTCATCGGTATCCCGCCAGCGGTGGCTGTCGCCACCGAAGCCAATCAGATTGTGGCCTCGTCTTTTAGTGGCGTTCTGGCGCATTTCAGGCGCAAAACCGTTGATCTCAAAATGGGCACGGTGCTCTTATCAGGGGGATTGGTTGGTGCTGCGCTCGGGGTTGTGGTCTTCAACTATTTGAAATCCCAAGGTCAAGTCGACCTGCTTGTGCGGCTGTGCTACGTGGTTTTCTTGGGCGTGATCGGCTCGCTCATGTTTGTCGAGAGCCTGAATGCGATCCGAAAATCCCGCAAGAACGCTGGTCCGCCGAAACGCAAGAAGCACAACTGGATTCACGGTTTACCGCTAAAAATGCGGTTTCGTGTTTCGGGTCTGTATATCTCGGTCATTCCCCCGCTGATTGTTGGCGTGTTGGTTGGCATTTTGGCGGCCATCATGGGTGTTGGCGGCGGGTTTATCATGGTGCCTGCGATGATCTATCTGCTGGGCATGCCAACCAAAGTGGTCGTGGGCACTTCGCTGTTTCAGATCATCTTTGTGACCGGTTTCACCACATTGCTGCACGCAACAACCAACTACACGGTGGACATTGCTCTGGCAGTTCTCTTGCTGGTTGGCGGCGTGATTGGTGCGCAAATCGGCACGCGGTTGGGCACTTACCTCAAGGCGGAGCAACTGCGTATTTTGCTAGCGCTTTTGGTGATTTTGGTTTGTGCCAAACTGGCGTTGGACCTGTTGCTCGAGCCAAGCGAGTTATTCTCCATCGGCGCGGCAGGGGGGCATTAAACATGAAGCGTTTGTTGCTGTCTCTATTGCTCGTAGTTGCGACGCCGGTTGTCGCCGAAGAGGTTGTATTGGGATTGAGTCAGGATCAGGTGGCGATCACCGCTGATTTTGACGGCTCTGAAATCCTGCTGTTTGGCGCGGTGAAGCGCGAGAGCCCGATCTTGCAAGACCCGCCGCTGGAAGTGGTGATTGCCGTGTCCGGCCCCAGTGGCCCGCTGACTGTGCGTCGCAAAGAACGGAAATTTGGCATTTGGGTGAATGCCGACGCGGTCGAGATTGACCATGCGCCAAGTTTTTACGCGGTGGCCACTTCGGCCCCGTTCAATCAGGTGATGTCCAACGTCGAGGATCAGCGCCACAGTGTGTCGATCCCGCGTGCGATCCGGTCTGTTGGCGCCCCTATGGGCATCGAAGATGCGCAGAGCTTTAGCGAGGCGGTGATCCGCATTCGCACCGATGAGGGCGCTTATCAGGTGCTGGAAAACACGGTGTCGGTGGATGAGCAGACCCTGTTTCGCACCTCGATCAAAATGCCCGCCAACCTGACCGAAGGGGATTACCCCACGCGGATTTTCCTGACGCGCGGCGGCAAAGTGATCTCCAACTATGAGACCGTGATCAACGTGAACAAGGTCGGACTGGAGCGCTGGCTGTTTGACATGTCGCGCAATCAACCGCTGCTTTACGGCTTGATGTCATTGGCAATTGCGATTGCGGCGGGCTGGTTGGCCTCCGCCGCCTTCCAGGTGTTGCAGCGGCGCTAACTTGTCAGCAGGCTTGCGCCTTTGGCGTGGGCCGACTACCTGTCACGAAACCAAACACGAGGCATTTTATGGCGCAGACTCTTGAGCAGCTTGCAGAGATCATGTTGGACGCCGCCAAAGCGGCTGGCGCAGAGGCGGCAGATGCGATGGCGATGCGCGGCACCTCAGTGTCGATTGATGTGCGTGAAGGTAAGCTGGAACAGGCGGAACGGTCAGAAGGTGTCGACCTTGGTTTGCGGGTCTTGCTTGGGCAGCGGCAGGCCAATGTCTCGATCTCAGACACCCGCGCGGAAAGCATCGCGGTGATGGCAGAACGTGCTGTGGCGATGGCCAAGGAAGCGCCCGAGGACCCTTATGTGGGGTTGGCGAAAGCAGACCAGCTGGCGCAGGATTTGGACATTGCGGCGCTGGAACTCTGCGATCCAACCGATGAACCTGTCGCCGCCAGCCTGCAGGAAGACGCAATGACCGCCGAAGCAGCTGCCAAAGCGGTAGATGGCGTGAGCCAAGTGCAATCGGCCACCGGCGGCTACAGCAGCAGCGAAGTATTCTTGGCCGCCACCAACGGGTTTGCCGCCGGCTATGCCCGCAGCAGCCGCGGCATCTACGCCACCGCGATTGCTGGCGAAGGTGACGCGATGGAGCGTGACTATGATGGCGACTCCCGGATTTTCCAAAATGACCTGCGCGACGCAGCCGAGATTGGCACCTCCGCTGGGCAACGTGCAGTGGAGCGGCTGAACGCCCGCAAGCCACAAACCGGTAGCTTCCCCGTGCTGTTTGACGAGCGCATTTCTTCGTCGCTGATTGGTCATGTGCTGGCCGCGTGCAATGGCGGCATGGTGGCGCGGGGCTCGTCTTGGTTGCGGGACAAGCTGGGTCAACAGGTGTTGCCGGAAGGTTTGTCGCTGATCGAAGACCCAAAGCGGGCCCGTGTGTCCGGGTCGCGGCCGTTTGACGCGGAAGGTCTGCCAACCATGCGCCGCGCGATTATCGATAATGGCGTGTTGACCGGCTGGACTTTGGATTTGGCCACCGCCCGCAAACTGGGTATGGCATCGACCGGCAACGCGGCGCGCGGGATTTCTTCGCCGCCCTCCCCAAGCAGTTGGAATGTTTCACTGACTCAAGGGGACCAAAGCCGCGATGATTTGCTCAAAGACATGGGCACCGGGCTTTTGGTCACCTCAATGATTGGCTCCACCATCAGCCCGACCACAGGCGACTACTCCCGTGGCGCGGCTGGGTTCTGGGTGGAGAATGGCGAGATTGCCTATCCGGTGAATGAATGCACCATCGCAGGCAACCTGCATGACATGATGAGGTCGATTGTGCCCGCCAATGATGCCCGCACGTATTTGTCGCGCGTCGTACCCTCGCTGCTCATTCCGGGGATGACTCTTGCCGGAAACTGATCTTGATCTGCTGATTGCAGCGGCGCAACAGGCGGGTGACATCGCCACACGCTACAATGGGCCAGATGCCAAAGCTTGGCACAAACCCGAGGGTGCAGGGCCGGTTACCGAAGCCGACCTTGCGGTCAATGAGATGCTGGAAGATACGCTGCGCGCAGAACGGCCGGACTATGGCTGGCTGAGCGAGGAGTCCTTGGATGAAGGGGATCGCATCCACGCGGAGAAAACCTTCATCATTGATCCCATTGATGGCACTCGCAGCTTTATCGAAGGCTCCGACACTTGGGCGCATGCGTTGGCTATTGCGGAGCGTGGTGTTGTCACGGCAGCGGTGGTGTTCTTGCCACGCCGGGATAAGCTTTACAGCGCGGCACAGGGTCAGGGCGCGTTTTTGAATGGTGCGCCGATTACCTCAGGTGCGCGGTCCGACATGACTGGGGCCAAAGTGCTGGTCGCCCGTCCGGTGATGGACGCCGCCCATTGGCAAGGCAAACCACCGGCGTTTGATCGCGGGTATCGCCCCTCACTGGCCTATCGGACCGCGCTGGTGGCCGAAGGGCGATTTGACGCCATGGTCACGTTGCGCCCGACATGGGAATGGGATGTGGCAGCGGGCGATCTGATTATTCGCGAAGCAGGAGCCGCAACGGCAGACCGCCACGGAGCGCCGCTGCGGTTCAATAACCCTGACCCTCGTCTGGCCGGGGTGATTGCGGCGCCACAGGCGCTCAAAGATCAGATTTGTGCTGCCCTGGCACCAGCTCACGCGGCGCGATAACGGGCCACAAAATTAGCGACGATCTTTGGCGGCGCAGAGGCATCGGCCGCGCGGCAAAGCGCCATCAAGCGATCGACTTCTTCCGGTGGAAAGTAGCCTTTGTCCCGATACATGTTGAGTCGGTTGGCAAACTCCGCCCCATCCGCTTCCGGGTGAAACTGCGTGGCATAGACGTTTTGTCGGTAGCGGATCATTTGAAACGGACAAAACGGTGATTGCACCAGATGGGTGCAGCCTTCTGGCAGATGTTGCAGAGCTTCTTTGTGACCCACAAAAGCGTCAAACTCCTGCGGCACATCTTCCAGCATCGGATCGTTTTGCCCGTCCGCTGTGAGGTTACAGCGGGCAAGTCCAGCCTCTTCCCCATAGCGGTCTTTGGACACGGCCTGCGCCAAATGATGACCCAACACGCCAATGCCAAGGCAACAGCCCAGAAACGGGATGTCCTCACTGGTGATTTGCGGCATGAGCGACATGACCTGCGCTTCCATCTTCGCCTCAAGCGAGTTGCGTGAGGTTGGGCAATCGCTGACACAGCCCGGACCGCCGCCAACGATCACACCGGAGTAGCTGTTCAGGGTGATGTCTGTGGACAAGGTTTCCTGATCCAGCGACACGCGGTGTACCTCGTCAGCTGTCAGGCGACCTTTCTCAAGGAACGCTTGGAACTCCGCATCAGAGGCAACGGTTTCCGGGCGCAATTGCAGGATCAAAAAAGGCTTCATGCCGCGCGCAGTTGCAAAAAACACACCCCAAGACCATGCGACATGAGGAAGTTAAGGCAAATCCAGCCAAACTTGCGTCCTGCTGCGTGATCCTCCCCTTGAGGCTTGGGGCCAAGCGCCGTAGGTTGCGGCCAATTCAGCACCTCACAGGAGTGGCCCACATGGCACAACGTCTGCACCTCGTCTTTGGTGGCGAACTGATCGACCCAACCAAAACAGCCTTCAAAGACGTGGATGACATCCACGTTGTTGGCATCTTCCCGGATTACGACAGCGCCTATAACGCGTGGAAGGCCGAAGCGCAGAAGACCGTGGACAACGCCCATATGCGTTACTTCATTGCGCATCTGCACCGTCTGCGGGATGAGCAGGCAGCGGCCTCCTCCACCGAAGAACTCGGATAAGATCTCCGGATGGCGCGCTCGCTTGGCCTTGCGGCGTATCTAGCGTTTGCGCGCCGTCAGCCTCCGCGGCTGGCAGACATCGACTGCCCGCGCCCTAAAGGTGCGGTCATCTGGCTCCACAGCACCGATCCGACGCGCGCGCGGACCTTGGCCAAACTTGGATTGCGGCTGGCGGCACAGCGTGACAACGCCCATGTTCTTTTGACCACCCCAAACAATGTGCCTCTGACCCAGACCTTGCCAAACGGCGTGATCTGGCAACCCTGCCCTTCGGAAAGCCCCGCGGACATTGCGGTGTTTCTGGCGCATTGGCAGCCAGAGATCATGATCTGGCTGGGATCCAGCATCCGTCCCGCTTTGATTGATGCGGTGCGCACACGGGATATTCCGTCGATGATGCTCGAAGTGCATCGCCCCAAGCTGGACCAGAAGCGGCGTTGGGGGCCAGAGCCCATTCGTGGCACCTTGGCCTGCTTCAACACCGTTTTTGCGCAGGACCGCGCCACCGCAATACGGCTGCGAAAACTGCTGGGAGATAGTTCCAAAGTCGAGGTCAGCGGGACGTTGATGGAGGAGGCCCCAGCTCTGCCCGTGCGCGACAGTGACCTTGAGGAGTTGCGCAGCTGTTTGGCCGGACGTCCCGTTTGGCTGGCGGCACGGTTGCAACCGGAAGAGCTTGAGGCCGTGCTCAATGCCTATCGTGCGGTTTTGCGGCTGTCATTCCGGATGTTACTGGTTGTTGTGCCAGACAGCCCAAGCACGGCGCGGGCCATGCGTGAGACCATTGACCAAGAAGGTTGGCGGGTGGCCGATTGGGACAACGGTGACTTTCCGGACAACAACACCCAAGTCTTATTTGCTGAAACGCCGGATGAGTTGGGCCTGTGGTATCGCATTGCCCCCATCAGCTTTGTTGGCAGTTCCTTGATTGCCGGAGCAGGCGGGCGCGACCCCTTAGAACCTGCAGCTTTGGGCAGTGCTATTTTATATGGCCCATCGGTGCGGCGCTATCTGGGCAGCTACACACGTCTGGCCAATGTCAGCGCAGCCCGGATTGTAAAAGACGCTGACAGTTTGACCGCCGCGCTGATGTTCCTGTCCGCCCCGGATCAGGTCGCCGCCATGGCACATGCGGGATGGCAGGTTGTGTCTGACAGCGCGGCAGTTTCTGACAAAGTGCTGGAACACGCCCATACGTTAATGGATGTGCAGGAGGAACCGGCATGAAGGAACCTCTGTTTTGGTCCAACAGCCCGAAGCGACCCGGCTGGCAGGCCCGGCTCTTGGCCCCTTTAGGGGGACTATATGCAATGGCCACCAGGTCCCGCGTCAACAAAGGCGACAGTTATAAAGCCGCGGTGCCTGTGATCTGCGTCGGCAACATCAATGCCGGTGGCACTGGTAAAACCCCCACCACCATCGCGCTGGCACAAAGATTGATTGGCATGGGCAAGGTGCCGCATGTGGTCTCACGCGGCTATGGCGGCAGTCTGGATGGCCCGGTGCAGGTCAATGAGCGCACACACAAGGCGGAAGAAACCGGAGATGAGCCGCTTCTGCTGGCCGCCTTTGCGCCAACCTGGGTTGCCAAAGACCGCGCCGAGGGTGTGCAGGCAGCTGAAGCCGCTGGCGCAGATGTGATTTTGCTCGACGACGGGTTTCAGAACCCTTCCGTCCATAAGGATGCCTCGATCATTGTCGTGGATGCACATCGCGGCTTTGGCAACGGGCGCTGTATTCCGGCAGGTCCTTTGCGCGAGCCAGTGGCCGCAGGCATGGCGCGCGGTGATATTGTGTTGTCGATTGGCAATGAGGTGGCACAATCGCGATTTGCGGAGACCTGGGCCACAGAGGTGTCCCTGCCCCATGCCAAAGGCGCATTGAAGCCCCTGCAAACCGGTATGGACTGGACCGAGACACCGTTTTTTGCCTTTGCTGGCATTGGTCATCCGGAGAAGTTTTTTGAAACCCTGCGCGGGCTGGGCGCCACCTTGGTGCACACCGAAGCTTTGGCAGATCACCAATCCTTGCCGCCAGCGATGCTGGCCCGTCTTTATGCGGAATCGCAAAAGATGGGCGCGCAGCTGGTCACAACCGAGAAGGACGCCGTGCGCCTGCCATTGGAAGTGCGCCTCCAGGTGCTGACCTTGCCAGTACGGTTGGAGTTGCAGGATTGGGGACCAATTGATGCGCTTCTGACGCGCATCGGGGTGACCGGGCAGGACTAAGCTGCCCGGTCGGTGTTTTAGCTTAACCGCCGAGCTTACCGTCGAGGATCTCTTTCAGATCATTGTAGCTCATGTTGGAGTGTTTCTCACCGTCAATCAGCAGGGTTGGCGTAGAGTTCACATCATCTGCGGCGGCGTTTTCCTGAAACCAGGCCACAAGTGCTTTGGCTTTGTCTTCGTCTTGCAAGCAGGCTTGTAGCTGATCGTCTTCCAGACCTGCCAGTCGGCCGGTTTTGCGCAGGCTGTCAGAAATCGCCACAGGATCACCGGCACGGGTCCAGTCTTTCTGTGTCTTCATCAGGATGTCGGTCATGCCGAAGAATTTCTCCTGACCACCACAGCGCGCCACCATGGAGGCCCAAAGGCCATAGCGATCAAAATACACGTCACGGAAAACAAACTTCACTTTGCCAGTGTCGACATAGTCCGCCTTCAGCGGCTCCAGCACGTTGACATGGAAGCTGGCACAGTGTGGGCAAGTGAAAGACGCATACTCCACGATGGTGATTGGGGCGTCTTCAGAGCCCATGACCATTTCCACGATGCCATGCTCGTTTGCCGCGCCTTCAGACGACACCGTCTGAATGTTGCTGACTTCCGGCAAGTCAAAGGCCGTGGTTCTGGTGGACTGTGTGTTGGACAGCCAGTACGCACCACCCGCAGCAGCAACAGCCACAGCAGCAATCGCAGGGATAAAACGGTTCATTCAGACACCTTTCTTGGCATTTTTGTTCTTTGAGATTACGTTTTGGGCAAGCCGCTCAAGAGCTTGCCGCAGATCATCATCGCCCACAGGCGCGGCCACTTCAGCCGCCTCCGCACAGGTCGCGGCATCGGGTTTGGGTTTCTCGACTTTGGGCGCCGCACCAAACTGTGCCTGACCTTCAGCAAAGCCGGTGGGCGCGGTTTGGGTAATACGCATATGGGTGATGGCGTTGTAGCCATAGGCCGAATTGATGCGGGTGCGCAGGGTTTCTTTTTGCATTTCCAGCATCGGTGCTTGTGCGCCGGTGGTCAGCACGGTCAGCGTCGCGCCAAACCCTTGGCGGCTGTATTTCACATCCACCGGCTGACAGATGCTCGCTGTCTCAGCGCCAACAATGTCAGCCCAGTGCGTCAACACCCGCGACTCGGCAAAACCCCGGCTTTCGCTGGCTTTGCGGATCCGCTCTCGCAGCAGCGAAGACGTGCGGGAGAACCCTTTGGTGGTGGCGCGGCGCATGTTGGTCTTGCATCCTTTGGTCGGTCGCTATTTTAGTGGCTCGGCGCGAGGGCGCCAGTGAAACCCAACCCAGTGAGGATAAAACTTGCGTGATTGGCCAGACAGCGCCGACCTGTTGACGTTCTATGACCACAATGCCCGCAAAATGCCGTGGCGTGTTGGGCCAAAAGAGCGCGCGCGCGGCGTGCGACCAGACCCGTATCGGGTGTGGATGTCAGAGATTATGCTGCAACAAACCACGGTGGCCGCCGTCAAAGATTACTTTGAGCGATTCACAGCTCGTTGGCCAACTGTAAGCGACCTGGCGGCAGCAGAAGATTCGGACGTCATGGCGGAGTGGGCCGGGCTTGGATATTACGCCCGAGCCCGCAACCTGCTGAAATGTGCGCGCCATGTTGTGGCGGAACATAACGGCGTGTTTCCCGACACAGTTGAGGCACTTCTGACCTTGCCAGGGGTTGGCCCGTATACCGCAGGGGCGGTGGCCTCAATTGCGTTTGACCAGCCTGCAACCGTCGTGGACGGCAATGTGGAGCGGGTTATGGCGCGGGTGTTTGATATCCACACACCTCTGCCGGCCGCCAAGCCTGAACTGACCGAGAAAGCGGCGGCAATGACCCCGCAAGTGCGGCCGGGAGATTATGCGCAAGCCGTGATGGATCTTGGCGCAACCATTTGCACGCCACGCAATCCGGCCTGCGGACTGTGCCCCTGGCGCTCCGCATGTAAGGCACAGGCGGCGGGCACAGCCGCTGAACTGCCAAAGAAGACCCCAAAAAAACCCAAACCCATCCGCCACGGCGTGGTCTACATCGCAAAACGTGTGGACGGCGCGTATCTGTTGGAAACGCGTCCAGACAGCGGGTTGTTGGGCGGCATGTTGGGGTGGCCCGGATCAGATTGGACCGAAGGACACGCGCCCAAACATGACGCCCCGATCAAGGCCGAGTGGAAAACGCTGAATACGGAAGCAAAGCACACATTCACGCATTTTCATCTGCGTCTTACCGTAAAAACAGCATTGGTGCCGATGGACCGCAAGCCCTCTGTTGGCGCGTTTGTGCTCGATGAAGACTATGACTCGGGCAATCTCCCAACCGCCATGCGCAAGGCGTTTGACCTCTATCGCGGCACTTGATCTCATTGCACTGAGCCACAGTTCGCCGCATAGTTTGCGCAACAAGTTCAAAGGACTGTGGTTATGATTGCCTCTTCTCAGGTTGCCAAGTTTGCCAACGCCTTGCCGTTCTGGTGTTCCCTGTTTCTGATCCCGTTGGTCTGGATCACCGCCGGGTTGGGCAGCTGGTGGGTGCTGCTGGTGCCGTTCACCACGTGGTATCTGTTTGCAGCATTGGACGCAGTGACTGGACTAAACCTTGAGAACGCCGATCTGGACACCACGGATGAGCAACTAAAATGGTACCGGATGGTCACGCTCATCTGGCCAGCCCTGCAGTTTGTCACCATCTTTGGGCTGATTTTCTACGCCACCCGGGCAGATCACCTGAGCACCGGCGCCTTGATTGGCGTGTTCTTTGGTGTGGGGGTAATCAGCGGCACCATTGGCATCAACTACAGCCACGAGCTGATGCACCAGAAACCCAAAGCCGAACGCTGGTTGGGGGATATTCTGCTGTCGATGGTGCTGTATTCACATTTCCGCAGCGAACACCTCTTGGTGCATCACCGCTACGTAGGCACACCACGCGACCCTGTGACGGCACGATATAACGAAGGCTTCCACCGGTTTTTTCCCCGTGTTCTGATCGGATCACTAAAGTCCTCTTTCAAAGCCGAAAAAGACATGCTGGCCCGCAAAGACTTGCCATGGACTGACCTGTCCAACCCGTTTTTCCGTTACTGGGCGCTGCAAGGGGGGATGCTGTTGCTGGCGCTCCTTATCGGCGGTTGGCTAGGTGTGGCGCTGTTTATCTGGCAGGCATGGATCGCCATCTGGCAGCTGGAGCTGGTGAACTACGTCGAGCACTACGGGCTGACCCGCAAACATTTGGGCGAAGGCAAATATGAGCATGTGAAACCACATCACAGCTGGAATGCAGCCCACAAGGCCTCCAACTGGTTGTTGATCAATTTGCAGCGCCACTCAGACCACCATTACAAGCCGGACCGCCGTTTCCCGCTGTTGCAGAACTACACGGATGAAGAGGCGCCGCAGCTGCCCTTTGGCTACCCGATCATGACCATTGCCGCGATGATCCCGCCGGTCTGGAAACAGGTGATGAACCCGCGCGTACGCAAATGGCGGGACATGTATTATCCCGAAATCACCAATTGGCAGCCCTATAACAAAGCCAAGAACCCACTGCCGCGCTGACGGTCAAACCCCGTGATCGTCAGGCCGCTCAAAGGCCCAGACCGTCAGTTTTTCCGCCACACCACGAATGTCTTGATCGGTGAATTTTTGCAGCCCCTCGAGACACTCGTCGCCCCCTTCCTTGAGGACTTCGTTACGCATGCCGTCGCTGATCACAAGGCGGGCATTAAGACCTCGGGTCATGCTTTCCAGACGGGAGGCAACATTCACGGTGTTGCCCACAACCGCAAATTCCAAGCGGTTGGCGCCGATGTCGGCCAAAACAGCCGGGCCGTAATGCGCGCCAAACCCAACCCGCAGCGGCGGCTGGCCTTTGGCAATGCGCGCGTCATTCCAAACGTCCACATCCGCCATCATCTGCCGCACACAGCGCAGTGCATTTTGCGCATCATGGTCTGACGGGTTGGGTGTGCCAAATGTCGCCATGAGGCCATCGCCCAGATACTTATCCAGCGTGCCTTCATGTGCAAACACAGCCCGTTCCATGAGCCCGTGGAAGTCACGCAAAGTCTCAATCACCTCTTCCGGTTTACGGGTGGCTGCAAACTCCGTGAAGCCAACGATGTCCACAAACAGAACGGCAATATCATGCGAGCGAATTTGCTTAAGAGGTTCGTCGTTTTGGCTCAGCTCTTCGACAACGTTGGGCGAGAAATACCGAGACAGGTTTGTCCGTTCCCGCTCCAAGGCTGCGTTGGACCGCAACAAGCCATTAAACCGCCGCATGGAGAGACCCAAAGTGATCGCCACCAAAAGGAAGACCACAACTTCCTGTATGCGCAGGCGAATGTTGAAACTGTTTGGGTCGATTAGAAACGCGAGGTCAGGCCATCCTGGCAGCGCCACACGGATCGCTTCACTCATGTCTGGCAGGGGATCTGTCAGCCAAATTGAGAGGCCCAGGGCAACCGTCCACATCGAGGCTGTCCAGGTACCGATGGCAATCACAGTGCGCCACGAATAGGCCAAAGTGCCCATGGCGAGGATCAGGAACAGATACTGGAAGTTGCCAAAGCGGTATTGCATCGCCTGCGGCCAGTCATCCAGCCCAATGGGGTTAGGACCGATGATGCCAACAACCATCAGCAGAAGATCCACAAATATCAGGAACAGCTCCATTTTGGAGCGACCAACCCGGCCCGCGCGGCGAATGAGCCAGCCGTTGACGCAGAGCAAAAACAGAATGAGCTCGTAGTAGAACACTTCCGGCCAATGCACGGTGAACAGAAGAAACACACCAATGATCGACATCGCCACCCAGCGGGCTTTCACCGCCAGATCCAGTCCTTCACGTTTGTGGCGCTCCAACACAGCTTCCGTATAGCTGTCGCTGCGTTCTTCGCCCTCTTCAAACCGATCCAGATAGGCGGTCGATTTGGTTTGCGTCTGCTCGACCATATACTGGCTCTCCGTTCTCTCGGGCTGAGATAGGTGTTGTGCGCAAGCTTACACCCCTACCGCGACAAAAAAACCCCGCCGGGTTGCGGCGGGGAAGTCTGGATACCTGCGTAGTCAGTTCGGCTACAGGCATCCGGCGGTATAGTTATCTGTGGTATAGTAGTTGGCGTGCCCCATGGCACTTTGCGGTTGGTCCGGATCGCCTGTGTGCAGTGCTGTCTTTTGGACAATAGCGACAAGTGACCCGGGTCTTGGAATACCGCAAAGTGATTTAGTTGGGACGCGCCGCCATTTCTGCACGAATTTGCTGACGCAGAAGGTCAATTGGCACCTTCTTGCCTTCGTGTTTGTAAGACCAGTAGGTCCAGCCGTTACAGCTAGGCGCACCTTCCAGATGCGCACCGACCTGGTGGATGGAGCCTTTGATGTCGTCACCAATCAGCGTGCCGTCCGCACGGACTTTGGCTTTGTGACGGCCATTCAAGGAATACAGCTCTTCGCCCGGACGCAACATGCCACGCTCGACCAGTTGGCCAAACGGCACCCGTGGTTCGGCGCGTTTGGAGGCGGTCACGGTCAGCGCTTCGCGGTCAAACTTGCGCACGCGCTTGAGGCGTTTTTCGGCCACTTTACGATAGGCCGCTTCACGCTCGATGCCGATGTACTCACGGCCCAGCATTTTGGCGACGGCGCCGGTGGTGCCGGTGCCAAAGAACGGATCGAGGATCACGTCACCTGGGTTGGTCGAGCCAACCAGCACGCGATGCAACAGGCTTTCCGGTTTCTGCGTTGGATGCGCCTTGTCACCATTGTCGTCTTTCAGACGCTCGTGGCCGGTGCAAATTGGCAGCACCCAGTCAGAGCGCATCTGAATGCCTTCGTTGAGCGATTTGAGCGCTTCGTAGTTGAAGGTGTATTTGGCGCCTTCGGATTTGGAAGCCCAAATCATGGTTTCATGCGCGTTTGTGAAGCGTTTGCCACGGAAATTTGGCATTGGGTTGGACTTGCGCCAGACCACATCGTTCAGAATCCAGAAGCCCTGGTTCTGCAATTCCGCGCCCATGCGGAACACGTTGTGGTAGGAACCGATCACCCAGATCGCCCCGTTGGGTTTGAGAAGACGGCGCGCCGCCTTCAGCCATTCGCGTGTGAACTTGTCATACGCGGCGAAACTCGAAAACTGGTCCCACTCATCATCAACCGCGTCCACTTTGGAATTATCCGGACGGTGCAGATCGCCTTTTAACTGAAGGTTATAGGGCGGGTCTGCGAAGATCAGGTCGATGGAGTTTTCAGGCAGACTGTTCATCACTTCGATACAGTCGCCGGACAATATACTATTGATCGGGAGCGCGGATGCGCCCTTCGCTTTGGTCATCGTTTTCATTCTCTGCCTCATTACGGCGCGGTTTTTTTAGTGCGCTCGTTATGTGGATAAGTTTGAGTCAAACACGATTCGGCGTCAATTTCTTTTTTTGAATCAGCGAGTTAGTTTTTCGCTTGATACAAGATATTGTGCACAGGCTTAAACGAACGCCTATGATGTGGGGTCACGCCCAGTTGCACCAATGCCTCTCTGTGCTTTTTGGACGGGTATCCGGCGTTTGTTTCCCATCCGTAACCAGGGAACTGTTGCGCCAAATCCATCATGATGCTGTCGCGCGCCGTTTTGGCGACAATAGATGCGGCGGAAATCGAGAGAGAGCGTGCATCCCCTTTCACGATTGCTTCAGGTGAAATTTGCAATCCAGACGGGATTAAATTGCCATCAATCAGCAGGTGATCGGGCGCCGCAGACAGCCCGGCGACGGCCCGCTCCATGGCGATGTGGCTGGCGCGCAGGATGTTGTGCTCATCAATTTCTTCGACCGTGCAATGCGCAATGCAGACATCAGCCACTTTCAGGATTTCTTCTGTCAGCGCTTCACGGCGTTTCGCAGTCAGTTTTTTGGAGTCGTTGAGGCCATCTGGGATGTTGTTGGGATCCAGCACCACCGCTGCGGCGGTCACCGGGCCGGCCAAAGGGCCACGCCCCACTTCGTCCACGCCGGCCACACGCGAAAAACCACGGGAAAAGGCTGCAGTCTCTAGTGAAAAATCGGGGGCTGTTTTCTCTTTTGTCATGCCACCTTGAGAACCACCTCAGAGGCCTATGCGCAAGAAAAAAGCCGGGCAGCCCCTCGTCTGCCCGGCCAGTTGCCGATCTTACTGTCGGCTTGCACACCGCTCGATGCCGGGGATCAGATTAGCGCCAAACCACTTTGTAGCCGTTGTTGCTCAGGCATTGGCTTTTATAGCCAGCGATGCGGCCATTCACGCCTTTGCGTTTGAAGTAGCATTTCTCCGGCAGGCGATAGGCCGGGTATTGCGCGCGGAACAGGCAGCGCTGACCGTAGCCCTGAATGATGCGACCATTCTTGGCTTCAAACCGCTTGGCACAGTGACTTGGCAGCCAGGCTTTGTGCTTCTTCTTGGGTTTGTGACTCTTTTTGGGTTTCGGCTTTGTCACCGGCTTGGACACCACAGGTGCAGGGTCGGACTTCTTATGATCTGCCACAGCTGCACCAATCACGGCCAAAGCTGTCACACCAAACAGCAGCGCGGCGATGGCGTCCTCATCCATGGCGTTGGCGCGCGGTGCCGTCGCGCCGGTCAGTATGATGGCGATGCTCAATACAGAGGCGATAAACGATTTGGAAGTCATGGCGATATCCTGTTTTTAGAATGTTGCCCGGGCTGTGCGCCGGTTTGCCCATCCGTTTTCGCCTCAACTCCAAAAATCTCACAATATCAGCACCTTGATATGAGATATCAGACCCGCAAACCAACTTGGTTATTGAATAACAGACACGATTTGCGCCAAAGTCGGCTCATGAAACAGCTCATGACATATAGCCTCTGTATTGGCGCTCTTGTTGCGGCCCTCGCAGCCCCAGGTGCTGCACTCGCCGCCGACTGCTACGCCGATTACAAAGCCAAGAAAGACGCCCCGTTGCGCCTGCATTACGGTGTGATCGATCTCAAAAACGGCTGTGATGCCGGATCCGCAAAGCAAGAAGTTGCCGCCCGAATTGGGAAAGACGGTTGGACCTTGTTAAACGTACTCTCGGTGTTTGACGCTTCAGAGCTCTCCGGAAAGGAAGACAGTGCAGGACAATTCTACCTCCGTTATTGAAACGCGGCGCAGCGGTGGGCGGATCGTGACACTGGGGATTGGGGCAATTGTCCTGATCCTTTTGGCCTGTGCGGCGCTGTTGCTGCTGACCTTGCCGGATGCCAATGCCTTTAATGCGCGCGTCGAGGCCCTGTTTCTGGCCAATGACGACCTGACCGGTCAGGCAGAAATCAAACTTCTGGAAATCCTCGCGCAATCCGGCACCGCCTTTGCCGACACTTTGGCCAGCTATCGCATGGTGATCCTGGTGCTGCTGGTGTTTGCCACCGGCATGATGATTGCCGCGCTGGTGTTTCTTGTTGGTCTGATCACCATGAACCGCCGCATGGCGCAGATTGAGCGCGCGGGTATTCAGGTGACGTCATTGATTGTCAGCCGCGAAGAGAAGACCGTGTACCTCAATGAGATGGGTTTCAAACTGACCGATGCGGCCATGGAGACACTCTCGGTTCTGGCGGAGGCGCGTATGGATGACGATGTGCTGTCCGGTGTGGAACTGGAAAGCGTGATCTCTGGCAAACCCTCCACCGATTGCGAAGAAGCGGCTGGCGCCACGCGCATCAAACGCCTGCGGGACTCGCTGGGCAATCAGATGGTGAGCCAACTGTTGGTCAAAAACATCGCCCGCAAAGGCTATGTGCTTTCAATCGATAAAGATGTGATAGAAGTGCTTTAGGCGCTGGCCACACAAATGAGTGAGAAGCCCCGCCGCCTCTTGTTTGCCTTTTGTTCACACCCCACATAGGGGAGACTGCGTGACAGGGGTGACGATCAGGGAAGGATCAGGGCATGGAAGGTTCACGTTTTGGCGCCAATGCAGGCTACGGGATTGAGATCAAACCCATCGCCTCCACTGTTCGCGTAAAGCGAAACGGGCAGGTTCTGGCCGAAAGCACAAATGCGAAGGTAATGTATGAGACCCGGCTGCCCCCGCAGATCTACATCCCCAGAGAGGACATTCTGGCACCGCTGTCTGAGGAGACCGAGCTGCAGACCTTCTGCCCGTTCAAAGGCACGGCGCGCTATCATGACCTGAAACTCAACGGCGAAACCATCTACAACGGCGTCTGGTGTTACGACGACGCCATGCCGGAGAGCCGTGACATCAACGGCCACATTGGCTTTATGCCGGGCGCGCAGGTGGATTATGATCTGGGCGGCGTGGAGTTAGATCCGGTGGCCGATGGCAACATCACCGGCCCTTTGGTCGACTGGCTGATGCGCGGGGCGGCGTTTGAGACCACACCCGAAGATTTCATTGGTGCCTTGGGAAAGAAGATGGTCGAGCACGGGATTGCCGTGGCTCGCATGAGCGCGATGATCTGGTCGCTGCATCCTCTGATCGCTGGGAAGAACTACATCTGGAAGCGCGACGAGGAAGAGATCACCACCTTTGCGCCGTCTTATGAGCTGTATGACCACCCCGCCTTTCAAAACAGCCCCTTGAGCTATGTGTCCAAAGGCCTGGGGGGCGTGCGCCAAAAATTGACCTGCACCAAATCCGAAATGCAGTTTCCGGTGATGGAAGAGCTCAAAGAAGACGGTGCAACCGACTACGTGGCCATGCCACTGTTTTTCAGCGACGGGCAGATCAATGTGCTCACGCTGACCAGCGATCACCCTGAGGGGTTTACCACCGCGAACCTCGGCCTGATTTTTGAGGTTTCCACCGTGATCAGCCGGTTCTTTGAGGTGTTTACCCAAAAGGAAAACGCACAGTCTCTGCTGGAGACTTACGTTGGCCGACGCACCGGCGCGCGGGTTTTGGGCGGTAAAATCCGTCGTGGCGATGGAGATGACATCGATGCGGCGATCATGTTCTGTGACCTTCGTGGCTCCACACGGTTGGAAGAAGAGCTGGGGCGCAAAGATTACATCGACCTGCTCAACACCTTCTTTGATACCGCCTCTTCGATTGTGCATGCCCATGGCGGCGAGGTTCTAAAGTTTATCGGCGACGCGGTCTTGGCGGTCTTTCCCGACACCGATGACGGCACGGACGCCGGCGCAGAAGCCCTGCAGGCCGCGCGAGAAATTGTCGCCAGGCTGGCCGAGTTGCGCGAGGAAGACCCAAACCGATGTTGCGAATGCTCCATTGGCATTTGTTATGGTCAGGTTACCTACGGCAATGTTGGCTCTCAGGAGCGATTGGATTTCACCGTCATAGGACGTCCGGCCAATATCGCGGCCCGGCTTGGTGACTACGGGAAAACCGTGGGCCATCGCATCGTGGCCTCCGGCCGCGTGGCACAACATGCGCCAGACAGCAAACCGCTTGGCCCGGTGTCCTTGCACAACGTAAAAGAGCCGGTGGAAAGCTTTGCAATTTCGGCAGACATATAGCTGGCCATGTTAACTGTGCGCATTTGCGCAAGCAGCCAATGCTTGAATAGGCGCAACTGATCGCGGTAACGTTCCGATAGTCTTATCGGGAAGAATATCAGTGACTCAGAAAAACCGTTCCTTGACCCTTCGTGACGTTTCAGAAGCTTCGGGGGTGTCCGAGATGACGGTCAGCCGCGTTTTACGCAACCGCGGAGACGTGTCTGCAGCCACGCGCGATAAGGTGCTGACGGCGGCCAAGGAACTCGGATATGTGCCAAACAAGATTGCCGGGGCACTGGCCAGCCAGCGGGTAAACCTGGTGGCGGTGATCATCCCGTCCCTCTCCAACATGGTGTTCCCCGAGGTGCTGGGCGGCATCAGTCAGGTGCTGGAAGATACCGAGTTGCAGCCGGTGGTCGGCGTGACCGATTATCTCCCTGAAAAAGAAGAAAAAGTTCTTTATGAGATGCTGTCCTGGCGGCCTTCAGGTGTGATCATTGCCGGGTTGGAGCACACGGAAGCCTCGCGGGCTATGCTACAAGCCAGCGGCATTCCCGTGGTCGAGATCATGGACACCGACGGCGATCCCGTAGACGCCATGGTGGGGATTTCGCACCGGCGCGCGGGCCGTGAAATGGCCGCCGAAATCCTCAAAGCGGGTTATAAGAAAATTGCCTTCCTCGGCACAAAAATGCCACTCGATCACCGCGCCCGCAAACGGTTTGAAGGCTTCACCGAGGTGTTGGCCAAATCCGGCGTCGAAGTGGTGGATCGGGAGTTTTATTCCGGCGGGTCCGCCTTGGCCAAAGGTCGCGAGATGACCGAAGCGGTGTTGGACCGCAGCCCGGATGTGGATTTCATCTACTACAGCAACGACATGATTGGTGCTGGTGGTCTGCTCTACCTTTTGGAGAAAGGTATCGACGTGCCGGGACAGATTGGTCTGGCGGGCTTCAACGGTGTGGAATTGCTGCAAGGCTTGCCACGCCAGCTGGCCACCATGGACGCCTGTCGTCGCGAAATTGGCACCAAGGCGGCAGAAATCATCACCGCCCGCGTAAATGATGTTGAAAAAGACGGGCAAATCACCCTTGCCCCAACCATCAGCTTTGGTGACACGCTGCGTGACGTGTAGCCTGTCTTAGCCGTCCAGTTTGGCGCGGGCGGCGCGCAGGGCCTTGCGGAAGTTGGGCCCGCCGCGTCGCGACAGCACAGCAGAACAGTAGTTGGCGATCAACCAGGGGCGCCCATCCGCAAGGACAGTACGCAACATCTCTTTCTGATACCGGCCAACTTCGCGTCGTGCCCGCATCATGCTGTAGAACTTGGACGTGGTCATATCGCCCGCGACACAGCTTTCAATGACCGGCTTCAGCAAGCCCAACATGATCCACAACGACGCAATCCGGTGCCCCATATAGCGGCAGCGGTATTTGCGCACGTTGTCGCCGCGAAACAGGGCGGCGTGCATGGCATCCAGCCCCATACGCGGATCGTAGAAGATATTCACCGCGCCCGCGTCAGCAATCATGTCCGGCGCATAGGCATAGCGTCCACTGAAGTCCCGGTGCCAGGCCTTGCGGTAGCGGGTTTCCCAACTGGCAATCTCGCGATCCAGCGTCGCCTGTGGTGAAATGCAAATAACCGTGGCACCAGGCGCAGCGGCAGAAAACACGGAGGCTGCATAAGCGCCCATGGACGCGCCATAGAACACCACTTTGTCAAACTGCTCAAAGAAACCTTCGGCGCGCAACCGGTCAAAGAAATCAAACACCGCCTCGTCGCGATACCACGACCAGCCGTGCGCCATCATGCCCAGCATCGACCAGCCACGGGAGGTGACAAAGTGGTGGCCCCACGGCATGCGCTCGGCGCTGTCTTCATAGACGTGGTCGAGGTTTTCGAAGGTCACAATCAGGGTTTTGCCCTGCTTGACATAGAGCGCAGAATGCTCTTCGCCCAGCTCCTCAAAAAAACCGCGCTCCGCGCCGATCTCTTTCAGATTGCTTTGCCAATCGGTTTGGCTGGGCGCGTCGGATTTTGTATCACCGTCCGCCACGCTCAGCCCTCCCGAAAAAGGCTGGGCGCGCCCTCTATCAGCTGAGCGCGCCATTGTTTGATTTGACCGGTTTCCACCAAAAAATCGCGGGACAGCTTTTCAACCGAGGCCTCGCCTTTCAGGGATTCAATTGCCACCTTGGCCTGAAACTCCGGATCGGCGATCTCTGCTTTGGCGGTTTTCTTCTTGGGTGCAATCAATGCGGCATCCGGATCAATATCATGTTTCTGCATCACTTTATGCATAAACGATCCACGCCGTGGGCGGTTGTTCTCTTTCTCTTCTAAGCGCGGCTTCATGCGTCGCGCCCAGAAATGCACCCCTTTGGTGTCCTCCGTCAGCCAGTCTTTCTCGATGTCAAACCGGCTCCGGATCATCTTGTTCCGGTCTTTGAAAGACACCGGATAAAACGCCGCCTCAGGCTCCGCGTATTTGATCTCTCCGGACTGCTGCAAGAAATAGGTCACCGCCGCCGGGCCTGTAAAGCCCCAGTTCTGTTCGGTCATATGCACCGGGCGACCAGCGTCTTTCTCGGCCTGCAGTTCTTTCTGTTGCCAGGGCTTCAACCACGGACCAATGGCGTATTCATCCTCAAAAAACGTCAACATAGCATCGAGCGCTTTGGAGGTTTTGGGCAGACCCAACACGGCGTTGCAGACCAGACCGTCTTTTTCCCAGCCAAACACCGATTTGCGGGTGTAGTTGAAGGGACGATAGCAATAGACATCCGCATCGACCCAAATCTTGTCAGTCTTTTTGAGCATATTCAGACGCCACAGGTCGGCGTGAATCGCCGGGCTGCCGGTGCGCGCATGGCGATGCATTGGCTCGCCCGGAAAAATCTCCGCCGCATCGGCCGCATGTACCCCTTCGGGCACGTTGGGAATCTCTTCGTAGCTGTAAAGCGTGGTGTGATGGCCCGCATCCGCAAAGGATTTCAGACAGAGCTGCTCCAACCAGGAAAGCTGCCCGCCAATCCACAGGGACGCGATTTCGGGAAGTTTGGCCATTTTACCTCAACCTTTGTTCTTACTTTGGAAACAGTTTACGCGGAAACCCTTGGGCTGTCTTCGGAAATTCCACGACAATTTGTGTTAGTGGGCTGTGTCTTGCTTCTCGACGGTGAAGAAGAAATCTTCCGGCAAGTCGCGTTCCACCACCCAATCGGGGATGACTTCGGGGCCGGCAAGGAAGACGTTGGCGCCAAAATGCGGATGCAAGCGTGCCAGCCGCTCTTGTCGTGCGCTGGTCAGATCGTCATAGAACTTGCTGTAGTTGGACGTTTCTTTCAGCGCATCGATTTTGGCGCGGTGGCGATCCACCGAAAACGCATGCGCCTCTGCAATCTCGGGGTCCGACAACAGCCGATCCATCTCCGCCTGCATCGCCGGGATCATGCGCTGGATCGACGTCTCTTCCTCGGTATTGTTGTTCATCCGGAACCAATAGGCCATGCCCTGATCACGATCGACGTGGTTCACGCGACCCCGGTCCCGCTTCACCAAAAAGCTCTCAGCTGAGCGCACGGCGTAGTGGTTGAGCTGCACGAGGTCGTAGCCGATGGTGTCCGTTGTGGAGCGCCACGCGTTGCGGAACATGTCTTTTGGCAGGTTCTGCCCAGATCCATTCACCCAATTGATATGCGACCAAAGCTGCGGATTGAGGCCTTTGGGCCGGTGCACGCCCAACTTTTTGAACAGGCCGATGTTGCGATAGAGTGTCTTAAACCCCCAAGCTTGGTGCGGTTTGCGGGTCATTTCACGAGCACAGCGGGTGAATTGCGCCATCAAAGGTTCGTCCGCGTATTCATGCACATCCGAATTGCCAAACAGCCGCCAGGTGCAGGAAATCAAATTGGCGTCGCCCACCGCCTCAAATAGCGCCGGCAGCGTGCCGTCCCCGACCTTTACATTGATGAACTCGTCCACATCCATGGAAATCACCCAATCGGCATTTAGGATGATTTCTTCTTTCTCACCGGCCTGCAACGCGGCGTGTTGCGGCTTCAAATTGGTGCCTTTGAACGGATTGTCTCGGTGCTGCACAAAGCCCTTTTCTTGCAGCAAATCCAAAAAGGTATCCGTTCCGTCGTTGCAGTCATTGGTGTAGACCAGCACGTCTTTCACACCAATGGCGCGATGGTAAGCCAGCCATTCGAGAATAAACGGACCTTCGTTTTTCATGCAGGTGATGATCGCCACATCGTTGTCCACCGGGTTCACCTTTGGGACGGCAATTTCCGGCATGCGGATCGGCTTGTGATCAAACTTCTTCTTGGAGAGCTTGATCAAATCGGTCTCTTCAATGAGCGAGGTTTTGGGCACAATTTGGCCGGCCGAGTCGGTGGGGTGGCGCAAGCCCATACAGCGGTAGAATTTCACCCATTCGTCCGGCTCAGGCCGGGCCGCCACCACACGGACCAGCCGCCACACCACATCGGGGCCGGTTTTCTGCGGCGCCACGACCCAGCGCCGGCGCATTTTGGTGGCATCAAACTGAACGCAGATATGATCGCCATGGCTGACCTCGTCATCATTGCGCACCCGCCACGGGTAGCAATGCTGCCCCACCAGCATCACCACACCTGCTGATGACTCTACCGCCATGTCAAAAATGGTCCGGCCTTTGGTGGCTTTGCCTTTGGTGTGCGTGACCAGATCGGAGATATCGAGCAAGGCCACAGCGCGCGCAGTGTTGAGCCAGCGGTAGCGGATCATTTCGATCAGTTGTAACTCCGCCAATGGTGAGTCCCACGGCGAAGGCGGCGGGATGTCCATCCGATCTTTGCCTGGCGCGTCAGGCGCATTGAAGGGATGGGCTTCTGCCGGCAGATCCGGCGCTCCAAGCGGCGCATCAACACGCAGCACCATGACCTGTTTCAGGCCTTTGATCGACGCAATCCCTGCTTCGAGCTCAACCAAATAGGTCGTATTTGTCCCCGGCCTGGCCCGATCCAGGATCACCACCCCTTGCAAATTGTGGTCCTGCGCGTGGTAGGCCAACCAATCCAGAGTGGATCGCGCAGTCTCCCCATTGCGCACTGCCAACATCACGTTAAGCGTCGCAAACACGTCCAATTCTTGCGGTTGCACAGGGAGGGATTGCGCCTCATCATTCACCAGAAGGACAGGCGCATCCTCTGAATGGGCCAACTTCAAAATGAGCCCATCACTCACGCTCCGTTGATCCAGGATCTCAGTGCCAAGGCCTGCTTTTACGTCATCTTTGCCAAGACCGGTCTTAAAAAAGGCGAGGCTTTCAAACGTATTAGACGACCCTAACGCCACACAGCTTAACACCATGCCCCCAGACACATCTGTTGGAGTCAGTTCACGATAGTGAAACGCCGCTTTGCCCATACTCTGGCCCTTGTTTTGCGCTGCCTGCCCGCACGATTGTGTCAGGAATTCTTATAGTTGGCCTGTTGATACCACTTAACCAGCTCACGCTGCAAATCGCGAGACGGCACCTGACTGCTGCCAGCACATAAGACTTGCGACATCAACTCCTGTACTTCCGGTTGCTGGACCAGGGCCTCAAACCGCTCTTGATGCCATTGCACGCCCAATGCGTGCGCCTCAGTAACGCCCTTGATAGCCCGCAATCGCTGCAGCTCTCGTTCTGTTGCGAGACGCATTTTGGCGATAGAGGTGTTTACCTCGGTGTTGAAATTGCGTTCCACCCAATAGGCGAGATCGATTTTTTTGGTGGCGCGATTGGGCAGTCCCCTGTCGCGCTTCACCGCAAAAGCCGCCGCAGAGCGCACCGCGTAATGATTCAGTTCCACCAGATCGCGCGCCACTCCCATGTCGTAGAGCGACAGACGCTGTGGGTTTTGGGCCAAAAACGGATGTGTTGGATCACCGGAGCCATCAACGATATTGGGCAACCCCGCTTTCTCAGGATCTTTTTGTTTGGGGCGATGCACCCCCAGTTGATTAAACGGCCCTTTGGCGCGGAACAGGGTTTTGAACAGGCTGGCCGCCACAGGATACTGCGCATCCGCCGGAATACAGCGTGTAAACTGTTCGGTTACCGGCGCATCCTCTATGGCGACGCGGTCATTGTTGCCAAAGAGCCGCCATGGCAGAACGATCGCGTCAGTCTTGGCTGGGACTTTGGCGATCAAATCCGTGAGCCGAAGGCCCGGCACGTGGATGTTCACAAACTCGTCGACATCGGTGACCATGATCCAATCAGCCGTTTTACGCAGAGGATGTTTCCAGGCTTGCCGCAGGGCTTGCCATTGAATGCTCTTATCCGGCTCCGGCACATGCGGCACATGCACCACCTCGCCGGCCTTCGCGAGCAAGGATAACATTTGATCGGTGCCATCGTCACAATCGTTGGAATAGATCAAAAAATCCGTCACCCCGGCAGCACGGTGATGGGCAAGCCACTCCGAAAGGTAGGGCGCTTCATTTCGCACCGATGTGACGCTGAGTATGCGCAACGAACTGGCCTCAAACTTTGTTTGAACTGTGCATACCACAGCGCGTAGGCAGGGCTAAACCGATCTTAGGAAAAACATCTTAGGATGAGTCTTGCCGGAAACACCTGTCAGATCACAGGCTTATGTCTTGCCCCCGCGCTGAAGCCAGTGAAGAATGACCTGAGCCCCCTGCGATCTCAGACCGCCAAAGAGGACGCCATGACCTTTACCAAACGCACCGGACGCCCATTGCCCGCCAGCCTGCACCACCACGCAAATTCAGTGCGACAAGGCACCGTGGACCGGCGGGAGTTTTTGGCTCTGGCCAGCGCGTTTGGGGCCAGCACCGCCACGGCCTATGGAATGTTGGGATTGTCCAATCCAGCTGCTGCTCAAACAGCGCCAAAACACGGCGGCACAGTGCGCATTCAGCAAGAGGTGCGCGCGCTCAAAGACCCGCGCCTGTTTGACTGGCCGCAGATCGCGAACTTTACACGTGGGTGGCTGGAAACACTGATCTCCTACGAAAGTGACGGCACGTTCAAGCCTGCGCTTTTGGAAAGTTGGGAAATTTCTGACGACGCCAAAACCTACACGCTCTTTGTGCGCAAGGACGTGACTTGGAACAACGGCACCGCCTTCACCGCAGAAGACGTGGCCAGCAATATTCGGGGGTGGTGTGACAGGGACACGGCCGGCAATTCCATGGCCGGGCGCTTTGCAACGCTGATTGATGCAGACACCAATCAAGCGATCGACGGCGCGATTGAGGTGCTGGATGCGTATACGGTGCGGCTCAATCTACCCAAACCTGACATTTCCCTGATCCCCGGCATGGCGGATTACCCCGCCGCAATAGTGCCCGAAAATTTTGACGCGAAAACAATGTTGGAAAACCCTGTAGGAACGGGGCCTTACCTTCCGGAAACGCTGATACCAGGGGAGCGTGGTATCCTTGTGCGCAACCCGTCGCACAGTTGGTGGAACGCCAAAAACGCCGCTTGGATGGACCGGATCGAGTTTCTCGATTTTGGCACCGACCCGGCGGCCTGGGCCCGTGCCGCGCGAGACGGGATGATTGACATGACGTATTCGGTGGATGGGGAGTACGCTGACCTGATTGCCAGTTTTGACGGCTGGACCAAACATGATGTGATCTCCATGGCCACCGTTGTCGTGCGCCCCAACCAGATGGCCGACGTGGGCGGCATGAAGCCTTATGCAGACTTGCGGGTGCGGCAGGCGGTCATGAAAGCGGTCGACAACTCGATCTTACTGGAACTCGGCAACGATGGCCGTGGCGAAGTGGCACAAAACCACCACATCGGACCAGCGCATCCGGAGTATTCTGACATCGGCCACTCCGACCATGATCCGGCGGGCGCAAAAGCACTGCTAAAAGAGGTTGGCGCCGAAAATTTTGAGATGGAAATACACACCATCGACGACGCCTGGCGGAAAAACACCACGGACGCGGTGGTGGCGCAACTGCGTGATGCCGGCTTCAAAGCCAAAACGCGGGTTGTTCCGGGCAATATCTATTGGGAAAACTGGAACACATTTCCATTCAGCGCAACCGATTGGAACCACCGTCCACTTGGGGTGCAAATCTGGGCCCTGGCTTATCGCAGTGGCGAAGCGTGGAACGAGTTTGGCTATGACAATCCGGAATTTGATGCGCTTCTGGATGAGGCTCTTGGCACGCTGGATATAGAGAAACGCCGCGCTTTGGTCGCACAGGGCGAGAAAATCCTGCAAGACGACGCGGTCACCATCCAGCCCTATTGGCGCGCATTGGCCAACCACACCGTGGACGGGTTGGAAGGCGGGGCGCATCACATCTCATTTGAGATCCGCCCCGCAGAGTTGCACTGGACCTGATGTTTTAGTGGGACAGGCAGGCCTCAAACTGGTTGGCCAACGTCTGAATCAGGTCCACATAATCTGGCGTTTCCTGCTTGGCACCAGTTGGGTCCAACTCTTCGGAATGCAGATCCAACCCATCGCTGATTGCGGTCACGATATCATCGTTGAACTGCGGCTCGGTGAAGACGCAGGTGATGTTGTTGTCGGTCAAAACATCCTGGATGCCCTTTAGACGCGCAGCACTTGGGGACGCCCCGTCGCCATTGAGGAAAGCCCCGGAGGCGGCCAGATCAAAGCGGGTTTCGAAATACTGATAAGCATCATGGAACACCACAAAGCCTTTGCCTTGCAGCGGCGCCAGTTGTTCCGAGATGGACGCTGTTAGCGCAGCCAGTTCCGCGTCCAAATCCGCGGCATTGGCTCGATACGCAGCCGCGTTGTCCGGGTCGATTTCTGACAGTTTCAACGCAATTGCATTTGCCCAGAAACGCGCATTTTCAGGGTCGAGCCACGCGTGCGGGTCGACCCCTTCGTGGCTGTGGCCATCATGGGAGCCGTGCTCTCCCTCACCTTCGTGATGGTCGTCGTGGCTGTCATTGTGATCCGCATGATCTTCACCTTCATGCGCATCATGATCCGCGTGATCTTCATGATCCTTTTGGGCATGGTCGTCATGCTCTTCGTGGTCATCATGGTCAGTATGCTCGTCGTGATGGTCATCACCGTGATCATGATGGTCTTTGCCGCCTAATGACATCTCCAGGAAGGCCTCACTTTCGCGGAATTCGAGCTCGCGGGTGCCGTTCAAGTGCAACAGCTCCAGCGTCTCAGCTCCGGACGCCAACGACGCTAAGGAATCCTCCAGCATCGGGGTCAACTCAGCACCAACCCAAACCACCAGATCGGCGTTTTGCAAGGCGCGTGCCTCTGACGGGCGCATGGCGTAGTCATGCGGCGACACATTGGCCGGCAGAAGCTGCTTTGAGCTGCCCACACCGTCCATAACTTTTGCAACAAGCGCTTGAATCGGCGCGATATCTGTCACGACCTTTGGCACGTCCGCCTGTGCAGAAAGTGCTACAAGAGAGGTCGCTATGGCCGCGCAGGTGATTCGCATGAGGGTGTCCTCTGATTTGAAGATTTGCGCTGGCTCTATGCGAAATGTTATACTATATCAAGGCATCCTTTTGGGAGTGGAGCGACATCATGCAAACCGTGGGCTTTGGACAGCACGATCATTCAGCCTGCATGGGCGGCGGTATGAAGGCTGCCGAAGACGCCTGTGCTGCGCAGGGCTTGCGTCTCACCAAAGGGCGGCGGCGGGTGCTGGAAATCCTGCTGCAAGAGCACCGCGCCATGGGGGCCTATGATATCCTCGGCTTGTTGTCGGACGAAGGATTCGCCTCGCAACCGCCTGTTGTCTACCGCGCGCTGGATTTCCTTGTTGCTAACGGCTTTGCCCACAAGATCCAAAAGCTCAACGCCTATATTGCCTGCGCCCACCCTGGAGATTCTCACACGCCTGTTTTCTTGATTTGTCGCGGCTGTGAAACAGTGGCGGAAACCGCCGCGCCTTTGCAATCCACGCTGGGCGAAGTGGCGGACAAAATTGGGTTTAAGATCGAGACCACCATTGTTGAGGCAGAGGGCATGTGCCCGACATGCCAAGGCACGGAGAGCGCCGCATGAGGCTGGTCACCATCAACGGCCTGTCAGTCAAACACGGCACGCACCAGGCATTGGAAAATGTCGCACTGACCATCGATAAGGGTGAGATTGTCACCATTGTTGGCCCCAATGGCAGCGGAAAATCGACACTGCTGCGCTGTATCATTGGCGCGATGACACCGGACAGCGGCACCATCCTAAAAGCGGCCGGTATGCGCGTTGGCTATGTGCCTCAGAAGCTGGCGATTGATGCTACCATGCCGCTTACGGCGGCGCGGTTTTTGTCTTTGCCCAAACGACGCAGTGCGTCCCATATCCAAGAAGCATTGCAGCAAGTTGGCGCGGACGGACTGCAGGATCGCCCGATGGCCGGTCTGTCTGGTGGGCAGTTTCAGCGCGTGCTTTTGGCGCGGGCGCTGATGGACAAGCCGGATCTGCTCATTCTGGATGAGCCGACCACCGGCTTGGACCAACCCGGCTCTGCCGATCTCTACACCCAAATCGAGCAAGTGCGCCAAGACACCGGTGCGGCTGTGCTGATGGTCAGCCACGAATTGCATGTGGTGATGAGTGCATCGGACCGTGTGGTCTGTCTCAATGGTCATGTCTGTTGTCACGGCACGCCGGAAATTGTCGCCTCAGCCCCGGAATATCGCGCGCTGTTTGGCACCGGCACTCATGGTGCGCTCGCGCTTTATCGCCACGAACATGACCACCACCATCACCACGATCATGACGACGCGCATGATTGCGGGCACGACCACGGATCCCATTGATATGTTTGACGACTTCCTGATCCGCGCGCTGTTTGCCGGCGTCGGCGTGGCCTTGGCGGCAGCCCCTCTGGGCTGCTTTGTGGTGTGGCGCCGCATGGCCTATTTTGGCGACGCCACGGCGCATGCCGCGATCCTGGGGGTGGCGTTGTCATTGGGGTTTGGGGTGTCCATTTTCCTGGGCGCATTGGGGGTGGCTTTGGCGATGGCTGTGACCGTGTCCAACCTGTCTGAACGGGGCTATGGCGTCGATACCATTTTAGGCGTTTTGGCGCATTCGGCCTTGGCGTTTGGTCTTGTTGCCGTGTCGTTTTTACAAGGCGTGCGGCTGGATCTGAATTCCTATTTGTTTGGCGATATTCTGGCGGTCAGCAAAAGTGATTTGGTGGTGATCTGGTCTGGAGCCGTCTTGGTCTTCGGGTTGATGATTTGGCGCTGGCAGGCGCTTTTGACCGCCACTGTGAACCGCGGACTGGCCTATGCCAGCGGGATCAATCCCAAGCGAGAACAACAACTTATGACCCTTGGCCTCGCCATTGTGGTGGCTGTGGCAATCAAGGTTGTCGGCGCATTGTTGATTGTGGCGATGCTGATCATTCCAGCAGCCGCGGCGCGCGCAGTGGCGCGTTCTCCGGAGGCGATGGCCTTTGGGGCAGCAGGCATTGGGGCGCTGGCCGCAGTGGGTGGATTGGGCCTGTCTTACCAGATGGACACACCTGCCGGACCATCGATTGTATGTGCGGCGGCGGTGCTGTTTTTGACGCTCAATCTGGTGGCGCGGGTGGTTCTGAGAAGCGCCCGTTAACTGACCAAAATCCACGTCGGTATTGCGTCGGTATCACGGCTGTTTTGCGGAGGTGCGTATTTTTGCACACTCGCGCTGTTAACCTTTAGTCTGTCAGAGCCGCATGCACCAATGCTTTGAGCTGTGGCCGGGTGGGATAAGAACTCGACGGCGAGAGCTGTGTGAAGAACACCACTGACAACTTCTCCACCGGATCGATCCAGAAGAAGGTGGAGGCCATACCGCCCCAGCTGAAGTCACCAACACTGCCGGCACAACGGGCGCGGGCCGGGTCCAGCACGACCGCGCCGCCGAGACCAAAGCCCATGCCATCCATCGGCTGTTCAGCAAAACTCATCGGCCCCATGGAAGCAATGTCCCCGGGCAGGTGATTGGAGGTCATGAAGCGCACGGTGCGCGGGGATAGCAGACGCACATCACCCAGCGCGCCGCCCCGGCGCAGCATTTCGGCAAAGCGTAGGTAGTCGTCCATGGTCCCCACAAGCCCCCCACCGCCGGAATGCATAGAGGAATTCAGGAAGGGCGAGCCGTCGGTTGTGTCCACCAAGCGCAGAGTATCCGCGCCGATCTTCGCCTGATTGAGCGCCATAGCGTCGCCCTCAAGCGGGGTATAAAGATCGGCAAAGCGGTCCTCAGTGCCCGGAATGACCGAGAACCCAGTTTCCGACATGCCCAGCGGGTCGAGAACTTCACTTTTCAGGAACTCGGCGAGACGCTGCCCGGTGATGACTTCGATCACACGGCCCAGAATGTCGATGCTGACGGAATACTCCCAGCGGGTGCCAGGCTGAAATGCCAAAGGCAGGGCCGCCACCTGATCTGCCATTTCGGCCAGCGCGCCTTGGTTGGCTTTGAACATCAGGTCCTGCGCGTCCATCTGTTTGGCCAACAGACCGGGGTTAAACGGGTAGCTCAGACCGCTGGTGTGGGTCGCCAACTGATGCAAAGTGGGCGTGGCGCAGGGTTCCACCTGATCCATCGTCGATGCTCCGGGCACCAACGCGTGACAGTCTTTGAACGCGGGAATGAAATTGGACACTGGCGCATCCAGATGCACAAGGCCGCGCTCCACCAACATCATCAGCGCGACCGTGGTGACCGGTTTGGTCATCGAATAAATCCGCGCCACCGTATCACGCTCAAACGGCGCGCCGGAGGCGATGCTGCGCAAACCCGTGGCGTGGTCAAACACCACGTCGCCATCGCGCGCGATCAAAGCGCCGCAACCGGCGTATTTGCGATCGGTGACAAGTTGATCCATCCAGCCCGACAGCTGCGCCAAACGGTTGGTATCAAACCCCCGATCCTGCGGTGATGCTGTGCCGATCATGGATGCCTCCGAAACTGCCCAATCTACATCCTAGAGTGCCTTTTTGCCGCAACTGCGGACAAGGTGGTAAGACTACGTAGTTCGTTCAACCTTAACCCTAGGTCCCTATTCCCGAGCAATCCCCTTTGAACAGCCCCTTAAATCGCCCATATTGGACCCAACCACAGGCCAGGAGGACGCGACACGTGTTCACAAAGACCTTGAAACAGAGACTTGGGGCAGCTTTTGCGGCGGTCCCCCTTTTGCTAACGGCGCAGATCGCCGCCGCTCAGGACGCAGCCCAAACCACAGAGCCCCCTGCCCCGCAGACGGTTTATGTGTTTGGCAACAGTCTGGTGCATCACCTGACCGACACCGATGAAACCGCCGTGCCACATTGGCTAAGTCAGATGGCAGTGGCGGCTGGCACGACGTTAAAGCTGGACGGGCAATGGGGCTTTCTGCGCGATTTTGCCAAGAGCGAGACACCCAGCGCCGGATGGCGGTTCAAAGATGTGACCCGAGGCTGGACGCGCGACTATCGCAATTTTGCCGATGTGGACTGGGACACCATTGTGGTCACCCCGGCGAACTTCATTCAGTATCAGGCCGCCGACAAGGCCTTCCATGGCGACAACCCGGACAATGCCTCACCCCTATCGACCACGCTGGAGGTGATCGACAACATGCAGAGTGCCGTGGGGCCTGTGCGTATTGCGATCTACGAAGGCTGGGCCGATATGGGCAGTCAGGTCAAAAACTTCCCGCCCAGCGCGCGGCAGATGCGCAAGTATCAGCGGTTCAACAGCGGCGACTACCATGAGTGGTTTGAGGACTACGTCGACGCGCTGCGCGACGCCCGACCGGATGCGGAGATTGACCTGATCCCGGTGGCCAGCACTTTGGCGGAACTGATTGAAGGCGGCGTTCTGGATGGGTTGGACGCGGAGGTGTTTTACACCGACGATGCGCCCCATGGCACACCGACCACCTATTTCCTGGCCGCCGCGATCACTTATGTGAGCCTCTATGAGGCGGAGCTGCCTTTGGTGCTGGATATTCCGGAGAGCATCCATGCGGATGTGCGCACCTATTGGGAAGCCGTGCGTGATGAAATCCACCGGCTGGTGTTGAAACCTTTGCAGCAAGCGGCGGCCCGGGAGGTGCCGTCCGGTGTGCCCTTTCGCACGCCAGACGGAGATGCGCCGCAGCTAGCCGGGCTTGGGCTGGCCGATCCGGCGCTGGCCATGGGGCTGAGCGGGATCAGCGATTGGTCAACGCAGCAGCCGTTTATCAACGTGATGAAAACCGCGCGACCTTGGGTCGGGCATCTGCCCAGCCAATGGGGCGGGGTGAGCTTTGAAGAGCTGGATGCGCGTGGCTTGCTGGACGCGGAAGGCTGGGTCTGGGGCGTGCCGGAGGACATCGAGTCGGTCGAGGCGCTGATCCTGACGGACTTGCCCGAGGAGGCCAGCGGCTTAGCGGGGCGGTATCGGGTGACGTGGCAAGGCACGGGGGAAATCGAGCTTACTGGTCGCGCGCGGGTGACCTCCAAAGCGCCGGGCGAAATCTGGTTTGACTTCACGCCGGGCGAAGGGCCGGTGGGGATCAAGATCCGCCAGCCGGACCCGGATATGACCGGCGATTATGTGCGCGACATTCAGGTGATGGCGCAGTCTTACATAGTGCTCGCGGAGGCTGGCGCGGTGTTTAATCCGGCCTGGCTCAACGTGGTCGACGACCTGCGCATGGTGCGGTTTATGGATTGGATGAAGACCAATGGCTCCACCCAGTCCGGCTGGGACGGCCGGCCTTTGCAGAGCGACTTCACATATGGCTGGCGCGGGGTGCCGGTGGAACTGATGGTGCGGCTGGCCAATGAGATTGGCGCGGACCCGTGGTTCACCATGCCGCATCTGGCGGGTGAGGGCTATCTGACCGCCTTTGCCAGCTATGTTCACGACCATCTGGATGCGGCGCTCAACGCCCATGTAGAATATTCCAATGAGATGTGGAACTGGGGCTTTGAGCAGGCGCAATGGGCCTTGAAAGAGGGCGAAGCGCGTTGGGGCAAAGGCCAAGACGTGCAGATGCAGTTTGCCGGGATGCGCGCGGCGGAGATGGCGCGCATTTGGGGCGAGGTTTATGGCGACGCGGCCGAGAGACGGCTGACACGGGTGATTGCCACGCACACAGGCTGGCCGGGTTTTGAAGAGGGGCTTTTGCAGGCACCACTGTGGCAAGCGGAGGGCAATCCGGCGCCGGTGAGTTTGTTTGAGGCCTATGGCGTGACTGGCTATTTTGGCGTCACGCTTGGGCTGGAAAACGAGGGTGCGCAGGCGCTTCGGGGCTGGCTGGAGGACGCGCGTAAGAAGGCTGAGACTGCAGGCGCGTCAGAGGGGCTGCAAAGGGCGGCGCTGACGGCTTTTGTGGACGACCACGCGCATGACGGCGTGGCGGCGCAGGCGGCGGACTGGTTGCGCGAGGGTGAGTTGAAAGAGCTGACCGGGAAGCTGCTGCCGTATCATCGGAATGTGGCGCGCAAGAACGGTCTGAAACTGGTGATGTATGAAGGCGGTAACCATGCGGTGGGCGTGGGTGTTGAGGCCAATGACGCGGCGCTGACGGCGTTTTTTACAGAATTCAGCACCAGCGCCGAGATGGGCGCGATGTATGAAGAGCTGCTGGCAAGCTGGCGCAGTTTGGGCGGGCAGAGCTTCAATGCGTTTACCGATGTGGGCAAGCCGAGCAAATGGGGCAGTTGGGGACATCTGCGGTATTTGGGCGACAAAACGCCCCGACATGATGTGCTGATGGATTATAACCTCACGGGACCACATTGGAGCGAAGACCGTGCCGAGGATACTTTCCTGCACGGCGGAATTTACCTGGGTGATGACGACACCAACCGGTTGGAAGGCACCGGCAAGCGCGATGTGCTGTTGGGCATGGGCGGCAATGATGTGCTGGTGGCGCGGGGACCAGGGGATCTGCTGCATGGCGGGCCAGGCACGGATCGGGCGATTTTGCCGGGGACACAGAGCGAGTATGAATTCAGCCGCGAGGGCGCGCAGGTGCAGGCAGTGGCGGACGGGCGCAGCTATCTGCTAACCGAGATAGAGGCCGTGGCCTTTGAAGACGCCCCTGCGCTGGTGCTGCCGCTGAGCGGGCTTTTGTGACACAGGGTTGATGTGAAAGGGGAAATCCCCCTGCCCCGACCTGCGCCGATCTGATAGGTTGCGCCAAACGTGACGTCAGAGGCGAGCCATTTCCGTGCTGAGCATTCTCATTCCGGCCAACAATGAGGCCGCCCATATCGGCCCTTGTTTGGAGGCGGTTTTGGCCTCTGACGGGCCGGAGGTGGCACAGATTGTGGTGGCGGCCAATGGCTGTGATGACGACACGGCGCAGATTGCCGAAGGCTTCCGCACGCAAGCAGAGGACAAAGGCTGGACCCTCACAGTTCTGGACCTGCCCGCTTTGGGCAAAATGGGCGCGCTCAACGCCGCCGACGCATCCGCCAGCTTTGGCAACCGGGCTTATCTGGATGCTGATGTTCTGGTTGACCCCGCCCTAATGGGACAGATCGCCGAGGCGCTGAACACGGATGCCCCCCGATATGCCAGCGGCAATTTGCGGCTCTCACACGCCAAAACATGGGCCACGCGGGCCTATGCGCGCACTTACAGCAAAGTGCCTTTCATCACCCACGGTGTTCCCGGCGCAGGATTGTTTGCGGTGAACGCTGCCGGTCGCGCGCGTTGGCAGGAGTTTCCCGGTATCATTTCGGATGACACTTTTGTGCGCCTGAACTTTTCGCCAGAAGAGCGCATCGGCACCGCAGCGGGCTATGACTGGCCGCTGGTCGAGGGTTTCGCCGCTTTGGTAAAAGTGCGGCGGCGTCAGAACGCCGGAGTAGACGAAATAAAGGCACGGTTTCCGGAGCTGCTCAAAAACGACGATAAATTCACGCTCAGTTTAGGCAGAAAACTAACCATGATGGTGCGCGACCCGTTGGGATTCGCAGTTTATGCGGCGGTCTCGATTGTGGTGAAGCGTGTGCCGCAAAACTCTGGTTCTTGGGAACGCGGCAGATGAGCCGCCTCAGGAACCTCACGCAGGGCAACTCACTTGCCGCCCGCGCCATTCGCAGTGGCGGCTGGACCATCTTGGGCTATGGCGGGTCACAAGCGCTGCGACTGGCCTCCAACCTTATCCTCACACGGCTGCTCTTCCCGGAGGCTTTTGGCCTGATGAGCCTTGTGTGGGTTTTCCTGCAGGGGCTGTCCAACCTGTCGGATATGGGCGTGACCCAGTCGATACTGCAAAGCAAACGCGGCGAAGATCGCGCCTTCCTTGACACCGCCTGGTCGATCCAGGTGTTGCGCGGGGTCTTCCTACTGATCCTGACATGGGCTTTGGCTGTACCAGCGGCGGCGTTTTATGACGCACCGGAGCTGGCGGAGATCCTGCCGGTGGTCGGCCTGACCCTGTTGATCATGGGGCTGTTCCCCACCAAAAAGGACAGCGCCAACCGGCACCTTGCGCTGGGCCGGATTACAATGATCGACCTGTCTGCGCAGGTGATTGGATTGGTGGTCGGTGTGGCCATTGCCTGGACCACCGGCTCGGTTTGGGCCTTGGTCGCGAATGCGGTGACCACCACGGTCATGCAGTTGATTTTCTATTATATTTTCCTTCCTGGCGCGATCAACACGCCGCGCTGGGACAAGCCCGCCGCCGGAGAATTGATTCACTTTGGCAAGTGGATTTTCCTCTCCACCGCCGCCGGCTTCCTGCTGTCCCAAGGCGACAAAATTGTGCTGGGCAAGCACCTCAGCCTTGGCGCGCTTGGGGTTTATAACATCGGTTACTTCCTGGCGTCCTTCCCGCTGCTGCTGGGCGGGATGTTGATGCGACGGATCATGATCCCGATTTACCGCGAGAAGCCCCCAAGCGAGAGCGCTGAAAACCGCGCTAAATTGCACAAGATACGCATGCTTTTGAGCGGTGGGTTGATGGGGATTTTGACGCTGTTTTCCCTGATCGGCGTCTGGCTGGTCGCCGCGCTCTATGACCCTCGCTATGCGCTGGCCGGTGGCGTGGTGGTGCTTCTGGCGGTGATGCAAATCCCGCAGCTAATTGCCCTGACTTACGATCAGGCCGCTTTGGCCGCGGGTGACAGCCGCGGGTTCTTTATGCTGGCCGCCACACGGGCCGTCTTGATGATGGCTGGCCTGATGATCGGGGCAAGCCAATATGGCCTCACCGGCGCGTTGCTGGGACAGGGGTTGGCGATGGTTCTGGCCTATCCGGCGGTAGTGTGGCTGGCGCGGGCGCATGACGCCTGGGACGGGCGCCATGATGCAGTGTTTTGGGCCATTGGCATTGGCATAGGTGGCCTCGCCCTTTGGCTACATCAGAGCGCGATTGTTAAGCTTTCTGCCCTCAATTTGCCCTGATTTCACCTTCCTACTGGACCGATGGGATTCTATCTTTAAGCCAAGTGTAAGAGTCCTCGCTTCAAAAGGGGGCCGATGAAGGCGTAAAAGAATAGCAGGTGGATGTGGTGACAAGCCCGACGGACAAACCGGTCGCTGAGACGGATATTGCAATTGTGGGCATGGCGGCCCACTTGCCCGGCGCGGGTGGGATTGATCAGTATTGGCACAACCTGCGCAATGGTATTCGTTCGATCCGCAAGCTTTCAGACGAAGAATTGCTGGCCAATGGCGAGAGCCGAGCCAAGATGGCGCATCGCAACTATGTGCCTGCTGCCGCGACGGTGGATGGGTTTGCCGATTTTGACGCGGAGTTTTTTGGGCTGTCCCCGAAAGAGGCCGCGATCATGGACCCGCAGCACCGCCAGTTTCTGGAGGTGAGTTGGGAGGCCTTGGAGAACGCGGGCCACATGCCGGAGAACTTTGGCGGGCCAATTGGGGTGTTTGGCGGCTGCGGCATGGGCAGCTATTTCTATTTCAACATCTGCTCCAACCGCGATCTGGTGGACAGCACCGGCATGTTCTTGTTGCGCCATACGGGCAACGACAAGGACTTCATGACCACGCGGTTGAGCCACATTCTGGATTTGAATGGGCCAAGCCTTGGGTTGCAGACCGCCTGCTCCACGTCGCTGGTGGCGGTGCATTATGCGGCGCAGTCGATCCTGAATGGCGAATGTGACATGGCGCTGGCTGGTGGTGTGACCCTCGAGCTGCCCCATGGGCGGGGTTATGTGTTTGAGGATGGTGAGATCCTGTCTCCGGACGGCGAGTGCCATGCCTTTGACCACCGCGCGCAGGGGACTGTGTTTGGCTCTGGCGCTGGGGTTGTGGTGTTGCGACGGCTGGAAGATGCGATTGCCGAGGGCGATCACATCTGGGCGGTGATCAAAGGCTCTGCGGTCAACAATGACGGCTCGGATAAGGCAGGCTATCTCGCGCCTTCTGTGGGCGGACAGGCGGCGGCGGTGGCGGATGCGCTGGCGATTGCCGATGTGCCTGCGGACACGGTGGATTACATCGAGTGCCATGGGACCGGAACCTATTTGGGTGACCCAATTGAGGTCGCGGCTTTGACCGAGGCATTCCGTGAGACCACCGAAGAGACCGGCTTCTGTCGCATTGGCTCGGTGAAAACCAACATTGGCCATTTGGACACGGCGGCTGGCGCGGCCAGCCTGATCAAGACATCTTTGGCGCTGCACCACAAAGAGATGCCGCCAAGCCTTGGATTTGAGAAGCCCAATCCGGCAATTGATTTTGAGAGCAGCCCGTTTGCGGTGAACGCCAGTTTGCGCGGTTGGGAGAGCCACAAGGGGCCGCGTCGTGCCGGCGTGAACAGCCTGGGCGTGGGCGGCACCAACGCGCATGTGGTTGTGGAAGAAGCGGCGGTGCGGGCGGAGAGCCAAGAGAGCGACTGGCCGTTTCAACTGATTGCGGTGTCTGGCCGCTCGACCAAGGCGCTGGATGCCAATGCGGCCAATCTTGCGGCGCATCTTCGAGCCAATCCGGAGCAGCCGCTGGCCGATGTGGCGCATACGTTGCTGAACGGGCGGCGGGCGTTTGAGAAACGGCGTGTAGTTGTGGCAGACAGCCACGAGCAGGCTGCGGAGTATTTGGAGAGCGGCAACCTTCGGCGGGTGTGTACCCACACGGCTGAGGCCGAGGCGCCGGAAGTTGTCTTCATGTTCCCCGGCGGCGGGGCGCAGTATGTCGGCATGGGCCGCGATCTGTTTGAGACCGAGCCGGTGTTTGAAGAGTGGATGGAGCGCGGTTTTGCCCATCTGGCGGGCAAAGGAGGCGAGGAGTTGCGCGCGCTTTGGCTGGCCGAAGGGGAGGCGTTGGACGACGCTGAGGAAAGGCTGAAACAACCCAGCCTGCAACTGCCGCTGATCATGATGGTGGAATACGCGCTGGCGCAGCTTTGGATGAGCTGGGGCGTGACACCTGCCGCGCTGGTGGGCCATTCCATGGGGGAAAACACCGCCGCCTGTCTGGCCGGAGTGATGTCCTTTGAGGATTGTCTCGGGTTGGTGCAGCTGCGTGGGCAGCTGTTTGACACGGTGCCTGCGGGCGGGATGTTGTCGATTCCGCTGCCACTGGCCGAAGTGGAAACGCACCTGAGCGAAGAGATTGATATTGCCTCGGTGAATGCCCCCGCGCTGACCGTGGTGTCCGGGCCGGATGCGGCACTGGATGCATTGGCGACCCAACTGGCGGATCAGGAGATTGAGACGCAGCGCGTACCAATCAACATCGCTGCACATTCGCGGATGTTGGAGCCGATTTTGGGGCGGTTCGGAGACTATCTCCGCACAATTCAGCTTCACGCGCCGAGCCTGCCGATCATTTCCAACCGCACGGGCGCCACGTTGCTCGACAGCGAAGCGACCGATCCCGACTATTGGGTGGGCCACCTGCGCAACACCGTGTTCTTTGCCGACGACATCACCACCCTCGCGCAGGAAAGCGGGCGGGTGTATCTCGAAGTGGGCCCGGGCAAGGCGCTGTCATCGCTTGTGAAAATGCATGGGCAAGTGAAGGCGAACAAGGTGCTGTCTTCGCTGCGCCACCCTGAAGATGACATTGGCGATGATGCTTATTTCCTCACCGTGTTGGGCCAGCTTTGGGCCTGTGGCGTGGACGTGGACTTTGGCCAATATTGGGGCGACGTGCCGCGCCAGAAGGTGGTGCTGCCGTCTTATGCCTTCCAACGCAGCCGCTATTTCATTGAGCCGGGTCAGGGTCAGATTGAGGCGCAAGACGAGTTGCTGATGCGGCTCGAGGACACGGCCGATTGGAGCTATGCACCGGTCTGGACGCCTCGCCTCGCCGAATGTGAGATTGATGTTGAAAGCGAGTTAAGCGACGCCGAAAAGCACAGCTGGCTGATCTTTGTCGATCAAGGCGGCACCGGCGCGGCGCTGGCCAAGCGTCTGCGCGACGCGGGCCAAGATGTGGTCACCGTGACCACCGGCGACGCCTTTGCCGAGACCGGGCCGGACAGCTACGCACTGGCCCCCGAACGCGGGCGCGACGGCTATGACGCGCTGATCCACAGTTTGATGAGCAAAGGCCGCGTGCCGGATCGCATTGTGCATATGTGGCTGCTGACCGAGGACGAAAGCCATCGTCCCGGATCGAGTTTCTTCCACCGCAATCAGGAACAAGGGCTGATGAGCCTGTTTTTCCTCGCGCAAGCGGTGAGTGATGAAAACCTACCCACACCTTTGCACATCACCGCCGTGAGTTCCGGCGCGGTGCAGGTGCGCAAAGAGGCGCTACCCTATCCGGAGAAATCCACCGTGTTAGGCGCGGTGCAGGTGATTGGCCGCGAATTGCCCGGCGTGACTTGCGCCCTGCTGGATGTGGAGCCGCCTGCGAAAAAGGCGCGCGATGGGCTAGTGGACAAACTGCTCGAAGACATCCTGGCCGCCCCTCGGGGGCAGATCGCGGCCTGGCGGGGTGAAAAACGGTTTGAGCGCGGCTATCGCAAAGTGGCGATGGATGGCACGGAGTTTCCGGTTTTCAAAGACGGCGGCACCTACCTGATCACCGGTGGCTTTGGCGGCATTGGCCTGACGCTGGCGGAGCGTATGATCAAAGACGCCAAGGCCAATGTGGTGCTTTTGGCGCGCGATGGCTTGCCTGCGCGTGACAGCTGGGCCGATTACCTGCGCGGCCATGCTCCGCATGATCGTGTGGCACAGCGCATCCGCGCGGTGGAGCGGCTGGAAAGCCTCGGTGGCAGAGTGTTGCCGCTGGCGGCGGACGTGTGTAACGTGGATGAAATGGCAGAGGCCATAGAGGCCGCGCGCGCGGCTTTTGGCACCGTCAACGGCGCGATCCACGCCGCAGGTGTGATCGATGATGGACCGCTGCTGGCAAAAACCTCGGCAGGCATCGACGATGTGCTGGCACCCAAACTGCACGGCACGCAGGTGTTGGAGCAACTGTTCCCGGATGGCAGCCTTGATTGGCTGGTGTTGTTTGCGTCGTCTTCCACAGCCACCGCACCTGCGGGGCAAATCGACTATGTCGCCGCCAACGCCTATCAGAACGCTTACGCCCAATCGCGTCAAAACGACAAAACCCGCGTGCGGGCGATCAACTGGGGTCTTTGGGCCGAGGTTGGTATGGCCGCCGAAGCGGTTGCGGCACGGCAGAGTCATGTGGCTGATGTGCCGACCGAAGCGATTGACAACCCGCTGCTGCAAGGCGCCGGATTTGACGCGCAGGGCAACCGGATTTTCGCGGCGAGCCTGTCTGCCAAAGACTGGATCTTGGAGGAACACCGCACGCTGGATGGCGACGCGGTCATGCCCGGCACCGGATACATTGCGCTCGCCTATGAAGCCTTGAAAGCGCAGGGCGAAACCGCGCCCTTCGCGATCCATGACCTGCTGTTCCTGCGCCCGATGCGCGCGAATGACAACGGCACAGAAATGCGCCTACGCTTGATCCGCTCGGATGAAGGCTATCGGATTGAGGTGCAAACAGCGGTGAGCTTTGATGGCCGCCCCGGCTGGCAAACCCACGCCGAAGCACGGCTGGCGCCGGTGCGGTCCGGTGCTCCGGCGGCGCTGGATCTGGAGGCGCTCAAGGCGAACTGTCCGGTGCAGCAAAACGGGTTTGGCGCCGCCTTGAGCGCCCCACAAGAGGCGCACATGCGCTTTGGCCCGCGTTGGAAAGTGCTGCGCGAAACTGCGCTTGGGGCGCAACAAGGCCTCGCGCGGTTGAGCCTGGATGCGCAATTTGACGGCGACGGGTTGCAACTGCACCCTGGCCTGCTGGACATCGCCACCGGCTGGGCCATGGACCTGATCCCTGGCTATGCACAGGGGCACTTGTGGGTGCCAGTGGGCTATGATCGGCTGCTGCGCCACAGGGAGTTGCCTGCCGAAGTGATGAGCCACGTAACTTTGGTGGAAGGCAGCAGCGATGCCGGCTCCGCCCGGTTTGACGTGGTGCTATCTGATGCCAATGGCGCGGTGAGCATTGAGGTCAAAGGCCTGTCGTTACGGCAAGTGGAAACCGCTGCGGGCTTTGCCAAGGCGCAACCGTTGAGCAAGGCAGAAGTCACCTTTGACGAAGACGCGCAGGCGCAAGCACCGCTGTCCGCCGCCGAAGAGCGACTGGCGCACAATCTGTCCCAAGGCATTCCGCCGGAAATGGGCGCCGATCTGTTTGAAGCCGCGCTGCGCGGGAGCCGTTCGCAGGTGGTGATCTCCTCGCTTGATTTGGCAGCCCTGATTGCACAGGCCGAGGCGGGCGCGGATGAGGACAACGGGCCAAGCCAGAGCTTTGAGCGGCCTGAGTTGGAAACCGATTATGTCGCGCCGGAAACCGATATTCAGCGCACCTTGGCAGGATTTTGGCAAGATCTGTTGGGCGTGGAGCAGGTTGGCATCCGCGACAGTTTCTTTGACCTTGGCGGGCACAGCCTGATCGCTGTGCGTCTGTTTGCCATGGTCAAAAAGGCCTGGGCAATTGAGTTCCCGATTTCGGTGCTGTTTGAGGCGCCCACCATTGAAACCTGCGCCGCGATGATTGCGGAGCGGGTCGGTGACACGGCCTTGGGGGGCGACGCAACTGGGGAGGCCCCTGTGGAGGCAGAGGCGCGGCCGCAAAGCCGCTTCACGCATTTGGTGCCGATGCATCGGGGCGAAGGCGGGCATCGCACGCCGTTCTTTCTGGTCGCGGGCATGTTTGGCAATGTGTTGAACCTGCGCCATCTGGCACATCTGATTGGCGCGGACCGGCAGTTTTATGGCCTGCAAGCGCGAGGTCTGTTTGGCGATGCGGCGCCGCATGATGATCTGGTCGAGGCGGCCACCGACTACATCACGGAGATGAAACAGGTGCAGCCAGAGGGCCCTTACCTGTTGGGTGGTTTCTCTGGGGGCGGTATCACCGCTTATGAGATTGCACGTCAATTGGAAGCGATGGGCGACGAGGTCGCGCTGGTGGCGATGCTCGACACGCCTCTGCCGGTGCGCCGCCCGTTGTCGCGACAGGACCGGATGCGCATCCAGATGCAGGAGCTGAAGTCCAAAGGCGCAGCTTATCCACTGATCTGGGCCAAAAACCGCATTGCCTGGGAAATCGAAAAACGTCGCCCGAGTGAGGAAACCGAAGGTGAGGCGCAGGGGCAGCAGTTCCATGACGCCGAGATCGAAGCGGCTTTCCTAAGGGCTGTGGCGCAGTATCCGATGCACGCTTGGGCCGGAAATCTGGTGCTGTTCCGTCCACCGTTGGTGGGCAAATGGGACATGGGTGACGGGCGTCTGGTGGACGGTGACCGCGCCTATGTATTCCACGACAACGACTGGCAACGTTGGGTGCCGGATGTGCAGGTGTTTGAGGTCCCGGGCGATCATGACAGTATGGTGTTGGAGCCCAATGTGCGGGTGCTAGCAACCCGTATGAAAAAGGTGATTGCGGCGGCGGAGAAAGACCTGCCCAAACGCGTGGCGCGGAGGGCGGCAGAATGAGTGCGCCTTCCCTTTTGACCGTGATCCTGAACTGGCGCACGCCGGAGATGACGCTGAAAGCGGCCGCGGCGGCGGCGCGGGAGATGGCGGGCATCGACGGGCAGATTGTGATTGTCGACAACGACAGCGGCGATGGCTCGCTTGAGGCCATGACGGCGGACATTGCTGAGGCGGAGTGGGCTGAAGGCCGCGTGGAGGTGGTGCAGTCGGGCCGCAATGGCGGTTTTGGCGCGGGCAACAACTTTGGCATCCGCCATGGCTTGGCGCGGCGGGATTATGACTTTGTCTACATCCTGAATTCCGACGCCTTCCCCGACGCGGGCAGCATCACGGCGTTGTTGGACCATATGGCGCAGATGCCCACTTGCGGCTTTGCGGGCAGCTATATTCATGGCGAAGATAACGAACCGCACCTGACCGCCTTTCGCTTCCATTCGATTGGCAGCGAGCTGGAAGGCGCGGCGCGGGTCGGCCTGATCAGCCGTACGTTGCACTCACATATCGTTCCCCTGCCCATCCCGGCGGAAACAACGCGAGTGGATTGGCTGGCGGGGGCGTCCATGATGATGCGGCGCGAAGTGCTGGAACAGATTGGCCTCTTTGACGAGACGTTCTTTCTCTACTTTGAAGAAACCGACCTTTGCCTGCGTGCGCAGCGCGCGGGATGGCATACGGATTATGTGCGCTCGAGCTCCGTGACCCATATCGGGTCGGTGTCTACCGGCATGAAAACCTGGCAACGCATGCCGCAATACTGGTTTGACAGCCGCCTGCACTACTTCCGTAAAAACCATGGTGGTGCGACCGCCTTTGCCGCCACGTCGGCACATGTCCTTGGCAGTTGTCTGTGGAAACTGCGCCTTGTGATTGGCGGCAAACCTAAGCGGGATCCGGATCATTTCCTACGCGATCTGATCACCCACTACATAAAATCTCTTTTCGTCCGGACGCAGCGCGAACCGTCCAAAATCCCCACTTTGACTGTTCGCAAGGAGGCCTCCTCATGAGCCTTGATAGTTTTACCAACACCGCCCCGATGTCTGCCGTGATGATTGGCAACGAAAGCCTGCTGATCCAATGCGCCACGTTGTGGCTCGACACTGGCAACACGCTGACCGCTGTGGTCACGCGCGCGCCAGAGATCCGCGACTGGGCCACCGAAGCTGGGCTGCGGGTGATATCATCCGACAGCGACATTGCGGCTGAACTGCTGGGGGAGCGGTTTGACTGGCTGTTGAGTGTCGCCAACTTGGACATGTTGTCAGACACGGTGCTGAAGCTGCCCGCCAAAGGCGCGGTGAACTTTCATGACGGGCCGTTGCCGCGCTACGCCGGTTTGAATGCGCCGGTCTGGGCGCGCATGGCGCAGGAGCCGCGCCACGGTATCACCTGGCACAAGATGGAAGTGGGCGCGGACACCGGTGAGATTGTCGCCCAGCGCATGTTTGACATTGGGCAGGCCGACACCGCCCTGACGCTGAACACCAAATGCTATGCCGCCGCCATCGAAAGTTTCCCGGATGTGATGCGCGCGTTAGGCGAAGACCTCGCCAATGTGCGGGCGCAGGACATGAGCCAGCGCAGCTATTTTGGCCGCGCCAAACGGCCCGAGGCCGCCGGTCGGATTGATTTCCGCCGTGATGCGCAGGATGTGGTGGCGCTGGTGCGCGCGCTGGATCATGGGGACTACTTCAACCCGCTGTTTGCCCCCAAGATGGTCGCCGCCGGACGGGTGTTGTTGGTGACCTCTGCCGAAGTGGCCGAAAGCGCAGGCCGGGGGGAACCGGGCGCAGTGCTGGCCGTGGGTGAGGCGAGCGTGACCGTGGCCTGTGGACGTGGCGCGGTTGTGCTGAGTGGCTTGTCCGATGTAACCGGTCAGGAAGAGACCGCCAACCATGTGATCCGCGCAGGCGAGCGCCTGCCGCTGCTGGACAAGGCCGCCAGCGAGGCGCTGACCGCCACCATGACCCCCATTGCCAAAGCCGAGCCCTTCTGGCGCGCGCGTTTGGCGGAGTTTGTTCCAGCCACGCTTCCGCTGATCCGTGGCGCAGGTGATCTGGCCGATTTGCGGCAACTGCCGCTTGAGATTTCCGAGACTCCCTCCAAGAGTATCCTGACCGCGGTCGCCATTTGGGCGCTGCGGTCAGGCCTTCCGGAGGTCTGTGATGTGGCCTATCGCGGCGCGGCGCATCCGCAAGCCGCCGGGCTGATTTCCCCATGGGTGCCGCTGCGTGTGGGCGCGGAACTGCTGCATGACACGGTGGCCGAGGCCAACACGGCGATGGCCGAGCGCGTGGCACAAGCTGATGCCAAAGGCAGCTTTGCCAGTGACCTGATCGCGCGCGACCCTGCCCTATCTGCGCCAACCATGCCCGACTTGGCAATCACAACCGGCGGTTTGGCCGGACCTATTGAGGGCGCGGCGATGACCGTGGCGATTGGCGCAACCGGCGCGGTGCTGCACTTTGATGCGGCGCGGCTGTCTCCAGAACACGCCGCCCGTTTGGCGGCGCGGTTGGAGTTGATCTGTGCGCAGATTGGCACAGCGGCCAATGTGGCGGATCTGGATGTGCTGCCAGAGGCAGAGCGCGCCGAGGTGTTGACCACCTGGAACGCCACCGAGGCGCCGTTTGACCCGGACTTCACCATGGCGGCACAGTTTGAGGCGCAGGTTGCCAAGACGCCGGATGCTCCGGCTCTGGTGTTTGAGCATGAGGTGCTGAGTTACGCAGATCTGAACGCCCGCGCCAACCGCGCCGCGCATGTATTGCGCGACATGGGTGTGACCCGTGGGGCGCTGGTAGGTCTCTGCCTGCGTCGCTCGCCCGATCTGGTGGTGGCCGCTCTGGCGATCCTGAAAGCCGGAGGGGCTTATGTGCCGATGGACCCGGCCTATCCTGCCGACCGTTTGGCACATTACATCAGCGACAGTGGCGCAGGTGTGATTGTGACCCAAGCGGCGCTCACCCGCGACTTGCCTGACCACAGCGCGCAGGTGCTGGAGATGGACACCGACGCGCGCCTGTCGACGGCCTCGGCGGACGATCCAGAGGCCATCGTATCCGGCGACGACCTCGCCTATCTGATCTACACCTCCGGCTCCACCGGCACCCCCAAAGGCGTGATGGTCGAGCACGGCAATGTCGCCAACTTCTTTGCTGGAATGGACGCGTGCATACCCTATGAGGCAGGCGACAGCTGGATGGCGGTCACCTCGCTGTCCTTTGACATTTCGGTGCTAGAACTGTTCTGGACCCTGTCGCGTGGTCTCAAGCTGGTGCTGTCAGGCGATGAAACCACCACGCAGATTTCAGGTGGACGCCTGCCGGCCACGGCGGGTGGCATGGATTTCTCGATCTATTACTGGGGCAATGACGATGGTCAGGGCTCCAAGAAATACGAGTTGTTGCTGGAAGGCGCGAAGTTTGCCGACGCCCATGGGTTCTGCGCGGTCTGGACGCCGGAGCGGCATTTCCACGCCTTTGGCGGCCCCTACCCCAACCCGTCGGTGACCGGTGCGGCCGTCGCAGCTGTGACCAAAAAGATTGGCGTGCGCGCCGGGTCCTGCGTCTCGCCGCTGCACCACACCGCGCGCATCGCGGAAGAATGGGCAGTGATCGACAATCTCACCAACGGGCGCGCTGGCCTTGCGATTGCCAGTGGCTGGCAGCCAGATGATTTCGTGCTGCGGCCCGAAAACACCCCGCCGCGCAATCGCGATGTGATGTTTGAGCAGATGGACGACCTACGGAAACTCTGGCGTGGTGAAGAGGTCGAATTTGCCAAGAAAGACGGCTCCATGCATGCCGTGCTCACGCAACCGCGTCCGGTTTCCAAAGAGCTGCCCTTGTGGGTGACCACGGCGGGCAATCCGGAGACCTGGAAAGACGCGGGGCGCAATGGCTGTAACGTGCTGACCCACCTACTGGGCCAGAGTGTGGAAGAAGTGGGCGCAAAGATCGCGCTGTATCATGATGCGCTGCGCGAGGCGGGACACAACCCGGATGACTTCACCGTCACGTTGATGCTGCACAGCTTCCTGGCCGAAGACCGGGAAAAAGCCCGCGAGATTGCCCGCGAACCAATGAAGGATTACCTGCGCGCGGCGGCTGGCTTGATCAAAAGCTACGCCTGGGCTTTCCCGGCGTTCAAGAAACCCGACGGTGTGAACAACGCCTTTGAGCTGGACCTCGGCATTCTGAGCGGGGACGAGTTGGAAGAAATCCTCGACTTTGCCTTCCTGCGGTATTTTGAGGACAGCGGGCTGTTTGGCACGGTGGAAGATGCTTTGGATCGGGTGGAGCAGGTCAAGCGTATTGGTGTGACCGAGATTGCCTGTCTGATCGATTATGGCATCGACAGCGCGACTGTTTTGGAGGGGCTGAAGCCGCTGGCCGAGGTGCTCAAGCGCGCCAATGAGGGCGGCGAGTTGGACCCAGAGGATGTGTCGATAGCGGCGCAGATGATCCGGCATGAGGTCAGCCATATGCAGTGCACCCCGTCGATGGCGCGGCTGCTGACCGACAACGAAGAGGCGCGGTTTGCGCTGTCGGGCGTGCAGCAAATGATGGTGGGCGGCGAGGCGCTCTCGGGCAGTCTGGTGGCCGATCTGAACGCGGCCAGCGGTGCCAAGGTTCAGAATATGTATGGCCCAACCGAAACCACCATCTGGTCAACCACGTCGATGGCGGATGCCAGCGAGGGCGTCGCCAACATCGGTGATCCGATTGCCAACACCCAAGTTTATGTGGTCGACGAAAGCGGCGCGCCGGTGCCGGTGGGCGTGGCTGGCGAGTTGCTGGTCGGCGGCGCAGGGGTGACCCGTGGCTATTGGCGGCGCGAAGAACTGACGGCGGAGCGGTTTGTGGCCAACCCGTTTGGTGAAGGCCGGTTATACAAGACCGGCGATCTCGTACGCTGGCGCGCGGATGGCAAACTCGACTTCCTTGGACGTGTGGATCATCAGGTGAAGCTGCGCGGCTATCGCATTGAGCTGGGTGAAATTGAAACCCGGCTGGAAGAGGTGCCCGGGGTGGCGCAAGCGGTGGTCATGGCGCGTGAAGACACGGAGGGCGACGTGCGGCTGGTGGCCTATCTGCGCGGCGATGTGCCTACAGAGGCGGACATTCGCACGAAGTTGCGGGAGCACCTGCCAAGTTTCATGCGGCCGCAGCACTATGTGACGCTGAAAGACTTCCCGCTCACGCCGAACAAAAAGGTCGACCGCAAGGCGCTGCCACGGCCCGAAGAAACCCGCAAAATCACCACGCCCAGAGTGGAGGCTGCGGCACCGACGACGCCTGCGGCAGCGGGTGGCGATATTGCCAAACTGGTCGCGGATGTGTGGGCCGAGGTGCTGGGCGTGCGCGAAGTGGTCGCCACAGACAACTTCTTTGATCTGGGCGGGCATAGCCTGCTGGCTGTACAGGCCCACCGGGAAATCCGGGCACGGTCCGGCGCGGCGAAGCTGTCAATCACCGATGTGTTCCGCTTCCCAACGCTCAACGCTTTGGCAGGCCGCGTGCAGGAGCTGACGGGCAATCCCAAACCCGCCGACGCACCGGAAGCCAAGGCCACCGAAGAGGCCGCAGAACAGGCGCAAAGCCGGTCCGAGACCATGAGCAAACGCCGTGCCATGCGTGCGCGCCGGAGGACTCGCACGTGACCCTGTCGCCAAACCAGCATCTTGTGGCCCTAAAATCTCTGGCGGAGCGCATTGCCCCGCCCCAGGTCGCGGTGGCTGTGACAGATCCCGCGCGTGGCGTGGCTGTGGTCTGGCCACAGGAAGCCCCGGCCATTGCCCGCGCTGTGCCCAAGCGGCGGCGCGAGTTTGCCGCTGGCCGTCAAGCCGCGCGGTTGGCAATGCAGTCTTTGGGGGTGCCGGAACAGGCGGTCCCCACACGTCCGGATCGCGCGCCGCAGTGGCCCAATGGTCTGACCGGTTCCATCACCCATGACGCCACCAGCTGTGTGGCCATTGTCGGAGCAGACGGCCACTTCCGCGCGCTGGGTGTCGATGTGGAACCGGATGCGCCGTTACATGACGATCTGACCGCCGAGATCTGCCTGCCGCAGGAACGCGCCTGGTTGATGGAGGTGCCTGCCACACGCCGGGCGCTGATGGCGCGGCGTCTGTTTTGCGCCAAGGAGGCCGTCTATAAGGCGCAATACCCCCTGACCCAAACGCTGTTTGGCTTTGACGCCATTCAGATCACGCTCAATGTGCGCGGCACAGGCTTCACCGCACGGTTTATGCAAACCGTCGGCGAGGTTCCGGAAGGCACCGTGCTGTCTGGTCAGTGTGGCTCCGGTGGCGGGCATGTGTTGGCGATGGTCACGTTGGGCGCGCAAGCTGGCATGGAAAACGCAGATTTTCCGGTTTGCGCCACGGGATAACCACATTCGCTTGTCATAAATTGTCTTCAAGAGCGCGAATCTGAGTCGCGCCAGAACGATTTTGAGGACGGGCATGGACAAGTTCCAATCATTTGGCGAGGTGCTGAGCATGCTGCGCAGGAGGTTCTTCCTGTGGGCAAGCATCATTGTCATCGGCGGGTTGATCTCGCTGGCCTACGTGCTGGGTCTGCCGCGCGAATATGAGACCTATGCCACCATCCAGATCGAGCAGCCCTCGATCAAAACCGGCGCAACCTCCCCCGGTGCGTTAAATGCTGACATTCTGCAAAAGCTACAAATTGTGGAACAGCGCGTAATGGCGCGGGACAATCTGCTGACCATCGTCGACAAGTTTGGCCTCTACAATGACGCGCCGCTGAGTGAGTTGCAGAAGGTGGAACTGCTGCGCCGTGCTGCGGGTGTGGTGCATATCACCAACCCGGATTTCCGCTGGCGTCAGGACATCAGCCCCTCCGCGCTGTTGGTCTCCGTGCGCATGACCGATCCGGTTTTGGCGGCCAATGTCGCCAATGAGCTGGTAAACAATGTGCTGGAACAGGAAGAGAAACGCCGCACTGAACAGGTGAGCGAAACCCTGTCCTTTTTTGACAGTGAAGAGCGCCGCATTGGCGCCGCGATCACCAATCTGGAACAACAGATCGCCGACTATAAACGGGAAAACGCGGTGTTGCTGCCCGGCGGTGTCGAAGCGCTGCGCACGCGGCTCACGGACTTGCAGCAGATCGAGTTGGAAGTGCAGCGCCAGCTTTTGGAGAACGTCGGCATATCCAGCAGCGGCAATTCCGTGCGTGCCCAGCGCCTGCGCCGCCTGCAAGAAGAAGGGGAACTCTATCTTATTGAGATCGCGGAAATCGAAACCGCGCTCAAGGATACGCCCCGCATTGAACAGCAGCATAACCGTTTGGAACGTCAGCTGACCAAGCTGGAAGAACAGTATCAGGCGATCACAGCTGGCAAAGCCGAAGCCGAGATGCAGCAGATGCTTGAGGCCAGCCAACATTCGGACAGCTTTACTGTGCTGGAAAAGGCGCTGCCGCCGGATTGGCCAATTGCGCCGTCGCGCAAACGCATACTTGCTATGGGCGGTGTGCTGTCTGTGATGGTGGCACTGAGCCTGGTGTTTGTGCTGGAGATGCGCAGCCCGGTGATTTGGACACGCGGTCAGTTGGAACGCCAGCTGCGCCTGCGGGCGGTGGCAGCCATCCCGGTTCTGGAAACCCCACGTCAGCGACGGCGGCGCAAGCTGGGACGCCTCACGAAGGTGTTTGGTCTGCTGGCAGTGTCCGGTGGATTGGCGGCAATGATCCTGAAATTGGGCAAATAGCAGCCACAATTGCGCCACATTTCACCCCATTTGCGCTGGATTTCGGCGAATCGCCGCCAAGTTTTGGTTGGGTGACGCCAAGTCAGTTTTTCGCCCTGCGAAACAATCAAAAAGCGACCTACATAACCGTTTCCATACACGAACCACAAAATGGCAGGCTTGCCACAAATTTTAACCAAGTTTGCAAAAAATATCGAAAGTCGAATGCGTCATATCCTTTATTTTCAAAGAGTTACGATAAGCTACCCGAAAGTTACGGTGGATTTCTGTAAATTTGTGACTAATGTAGGCACTGGGTGGGCGCTTCTGATGAAGGAGCATCAAAAGGACAAATTCGCAATTACCTATGCGATCAGCCCCTGCTGCCGGGGTGCTTATTCAAACTAGGTGAGATCGATACGGCACGCGGCTTTTATGCAAGCCCGCGAACAGCTGATTTATGCGTTCTGAGATGCCCTTTAACGGGTTACGGGGATGGACCGATGGCGATTTTTTCGCGTGAAGATTTTGAGCAAGGCTTTGAAGTCGCTCCGGAACACTACAGTGTTTACCGCAGCGTGTTCAAACGGGCGTTCGACATCCTGTTTGTCCTGACCATTGCTACGCCCGTCGCGCTGGTTGTGCTGCTGCTCGCCCTGTTCATCTCGATGGATGGCGCGTCACCGTTCTACCGTCAGGAACGTGTTGGCAAAAACGGCAAGCGTTTCTCCATGTTGAAGCTGCGCTCCATGGTGCCCAATGCCGACCGCAAGCTGGAGGCCTATCTGCGCGCCAATCCAGCGGCCAGGCTAGAGTGGAACGAAAAACAAAAGCTGGCGCATGATCCGCGCATCACACCGATTGGCCGCCTCATCCGCAAAACCTCGCTGGACGAGCTGCCACAGTTCCTGAACGTGCTGATGGGCGACATGTCCGTGGTTGGCCCGCGCCCGATGATGCCGGAGCAGACCGCGCTTTATCCGGGCACCGCCTACTACCGTATGCGTCCGGGCATCACCGGGTTTTGGCAGATTTCCGAGCGCAACGAATGTTCCTTTGCCGAGCGTGCCATTCACGACAGCCATTATGACCGCGCCCTGAGCCTGCGCACCGATGTCTCGGTTGTCTGGCGCACCGTGGCCGTAGTGATGGCCGGCACCGGCGTTTGAACACCACACCCTGACAGTTTGAGACACGCGCGCTATGGTCATGGCGCGCGTTTTGCGTTTGTGTGGCCCCGACCACGCCGCTGACAAAGGAAGACCTGACGCCAATGCCCAACTTGCTCGCCACGTTGATGCTGATGCTTTGGCCGGTGGTCATTTGGCGGCTGTTTGTCAGCCTGTCGCCGGGGCGTGCGTTGATCTGGTCCCTGCTCGGGGCTTACTTGCTGCTGCCCCCACCGCCAGCGGAATTTGACTTCCCGCTGATGCCGGCGCTGGACAAAGGCAGCCTGCCCAACTTGGCGATCCTGATTGTGGTGTTTTTTGTGCTGCCGCAACGGCCCAAACTGTTGCCGGACAGCATTTTGGCCCGCTGGCTTTTGGGGATCATGATTTTCAGCCCGGTGCTCACCGTATTCACCAACGGAGAGCCACTGGTCTTCACTGAGAACTACGTGCGCGGCCTCTATTTTCAAGACGCGATTGCCCAGCCGATCAACCAATCCATTGGCATCATTGGCTTCCTGATGGCCCGCGCCCTGCTGCGCACCCGCGAAGACCAGCGTGATCTGCTGCTGGCCCTAATGATTGCCGGATTGGCTTACTCCCTGCCCATCTTGATGGAGGTCCGCCTCAGCCCGCAGCTCAACAATTGGGTCTACGGCTACTATCAACACCTGTTCAGCCAGACCATTCGTGGCAGCGGTTATCGCCCGATGGTGTTTCTCTACCATGGCATCTGGCTGGCCTATTTTGTGCTGACCTCGCTGCTTGCCGCGCTGACGCTGTGGAAAGCCGACACCAGCCGCACCCGCGCGAAATACCTGATCGCAGCTTTCTATCTAGCAGCCGTTCTGGTGCTCTGCAAAACCCTGGCGACATTGGTTTATGCCGGGGCGGCGGGCCTGTTGATTGTGTTTCTCAATACCCGCACCCAAGTGAAAGTTGCCGCGATCTTGGCCGTAATGATGCTGACCTACCCGGTGCTCAAAACCGCGGGATTGGTGCCCAGCGATGCGATCATCGCACAGGCGGAAAAAGTGAGTGCCGAGCGGGCGCATTCGCTGAGTTTCCGGATCGAGAATGAAGACGTGCTGCTGGAGCGCGCGATGCAGAAACCATTGTTTGGCTGGGGCATCTGGGGGCGCAATCACATCCACAATCAAACCACAGGTCTGATCACCTCGGTCACTGACGGCTATTGGATCATTGTGCTCGGCGTCTGGGGCTGGGCCGGATACATCGCGCAGTTTGGCCTGATGGCCCTGCCGATTTTCCTTGTAAACCGCGAGTTGGGTCGGATCAAAATTGCCGAAAGGGACAGCTTCAAGAAAGACGCCTCTTTTACGCTTCTGGATGAGCACCATATGGAACACCGCGATGATCGCGGGCTGTCCCCCTATCTTGGACCGCTGGCCTTGATGTTGGGCTTCAACATGATCGACATGCTGCCCAATGCCACGCTCACGCCCACCACCTGGCTGATCGCGGGCACGCTGTTTGGCCACGCCGAACGGTTGGCGCAAATGCGTCGCGGGGCTGAATCCGCTTTCCGGCGCAGCCCGATGAGCAGACGTGACGATGATGATGACCAGCCAGAGATGGCAACAGACCAACCAGCACCGCCAAAGCGCCGCACCATCCTGTAACCTAGTCGCCGTATCCCGGCTTCATTTTCAAAATCTTCGCAGGCACGCCGCCAACCACGGCCCCGGCGGGCACGTCACCCGTGACCACTGCGTTTGCGCCGACCTCGGCATCCGCGCCAATGGTCAACGGGCCAATCACCTTGGCCCCCGCACCGATGTCCACATGGCCTTCCAAAACCACCGCGCCTGACAAGGTCACCTGATGCATCAACTGGCAGTTTGGTCCAATGGTGGCATTGGGATGCACAATGATGCCGGTGGGATGCGGCAGACGCAGCCCGCCCGCAATCTGCATATTCAGGTGCAATTCTGACTGAGTGATCACCGACCAAAAACGATGTGACAGCACCCAGCGTTTGGATGCCAGCGTGCCAATCAGCCCGCCCCGCGCCTTGGCTGCCTGATAGCGGCGCAGCGCGCGCAACAGTTTGGGACCGGGGTCCCAGAAACCGCGCGGCACTTCCCGCGTCCAATCCGGCTCTGTGGCGGACACATTTTGGTCAGTCTGCACCGTGGCAACCTCCGCGCCAAACACCCGCAAAAGCGGGCGGTTTCAAAGCGTTGTCGCAAAACCTCTGTGTTAAAGCAACTTAACTCTGCGTTGCGGTGGCGCTTGCAGCCGAGGGGGGAGTTATGTTTTTTGGAGAAAAGCACAAAGCAACCCAAGGATGCGCCCGCGCATGAGCACCCAAGAGTCGCCTGAGGTAGAAACCTCCGCGCCCAAACTTGCCGCTGATCAAAAAGCCGCCAAAGGCCATCGTGCGGAGATCGACGGGCTGCGCGCCATCGCGGTGCTGGCGGTGGTGTTTTACCATTTTGGCGTGCCGGGATTTGGCGGCGGCTTCATAGGAGTCGACATCTTTTTTGTGATCTCCGGCTTCTTGATTGGCGGCATTCTGTGGCGCGAACAGCAGGAGACCGGCCGGTTGGCCTTGGGGCAATTTTATGTCCGCCGTATCAAACGGCTGGCGCCCGCCTATTTTGTCATGGCCTTTGTGGTGCTCATCATTGGCGCGCTGATCCTATTGCCCAATGACTTCCGCGAAACCGCCAAAGGCGTGATTGCAGCCACGGTCTATCTCTCCAACGTGCTGTTCTTCCGGCAATCCGGCTATTTTGACGGGGCCGCCGAAGACAAGATCATGCTGCACACCTGGTCTCTGTCGGTTGAGGAACAGTTCTACATTTTCCTGCCGCTGCTGTTTTTGCTGTTTGCGCGCAACAAAACCGTGATGCTCTGGGCTTTGGGCGCGGTGTTTGGCCTGTCATTTGTCGGCAATCTGGCGACCACGCCGCTGTCTCATCCGGCGGCCTTCTTCTTGTTTCCGTTCCGCGCCTGGGAGCTTTTGGCGGGCGTCGGATTGGCCGTCTTGAACATCGAACGGCCCGATCTGTGGCGACGGCATCAGGCGCTGAGCTGGGCTGGGCTTGCGCTGGTGCTGGTGTCGGTTGTGCTGGTGGTGCCCGGTGAAGGTTTCCCCGGCTGGCAGGTGATCTTCCCAGTGCTCGGCACCGTGTTGCTGATTGGCAATGGACAGGATGACAACTGGGTCAACCGTGGGCTGTCGATGCGCATTCCAGTGCTGATTGGGCTGATCTCCTATTCGCTCTACCTCTGGCATTGGCCGGTCTTCACCTTCACCAAATACCTGCAGGGCCAGTATCGCGGCCCCGGCGAAGTGGCGCTTTGGATTGCGATTTCCTTTGTGCTGGCCGTACTGTCCTGGCGCCTCGTGGAACAACCCGTACGCCAAGCCAAGAACCTGCCAACCTGGGGTCTGTTGTTCACCGCCGCGTTGGCCTCGGTCAGTGTGGTTGGCCTGTCGTTTATGGTGTTCAAAGCTGACGGCATGCCCAAACGCTTTGGCCCGCAGGCGCAGGTGCATATCGCGGCCACGGGCGATTTCTTGCAGGATTTCTCTGATTGTTACGTACCCGACGAAGGGCCGTTCAACGGCATCGAGATTTGCCCGATTGGCCCTAAGCAAAGCTCACCCAGCCTGATCATCTGGGGCGACAGCCATGTGCGGGCCTATTACGAAGGCCTCAAACAGGCGGCGCGTGAGGCCGACCGCAGCGCCTTGGTGATCTGGCGTGCGGGCTGTGCCCCGGCCTTTGATCTGGCAAAACGTGAAAGCGCGGCCACCCCGGCGCAGGATACGGCCTGCTCCGATGCCAATGCACAGATCCGCAAGGCTCTGCGCGACATGCGACAGCTTCAAGACGTCATTCTGGTCGGCCGCTGGGCCTATTACGCATCAGGCAGAGGCAGCGGCAGTGACGCCCACAACACCATCCGACTGAGCAGTGACGTCTTTGGCAACATGACTCAAGACGCGCTGTTGGGGCAGGCTCTGGCCGCTACGGTGGCGGATATTGGCGACCTGGATCGCACCGTCTTTATTCTGCGCCAGCCACCAGAAATCCAGAATTACAACGCCCCGAAAGTCGCCCGCGCGTTGGCGCTTGGACACCTGTCAGAGCAGCTCGCACGGCGTATCGGACAAATCACCGTGACCGACGCCCAAACCCGCGAACGCGGCGCGGCGGCGGCGCTGGCCAAAAGCGGCGCAACCATTTTGGACAGCTGGCCGTGGTTTTGCGACCAATTCCTGTGTGACGCAGTGCAAGGCGACGTTGGCCAGTATTTTGACAACAACCACGTCACCAATGCCGCCGCGCAGCGCATGCGGGCGGTGTTTTATCCGGCGATGGCACGGTCTGCTCAATGAGTACCCTTGAGGACGCCGCCTCACAGTCCTGGGACGTGATTGTGATTGGCACCGGCATGGGCGGCGGCACCATTGGGCGCTACCTTGCGGAACAAGGACTGTCGGTGCTGTTTGTCGAACGTGGGCCAACTGGCGTGCGGGCGGAAGAGCAGGAGCTCAACCCCAATACCTGGGATCGCGAGGCGCGGCTGGTGCGTGGCTATTGGCCCGAACCTCTGGAAGCGACAGTGAACGGGGTCACCACCACCTTCAACGCACCTTTGGGGGCGGGGGTGGGCGGTAGTTCAGTGTTTTACGCCGCCACATTGGAGCGCCCCGCGCCGCATGATTTGGACCACAGCGATACGCGCCCGCATCCCACCGGCGGCTGGCCGGTCAGCTATGCGGAGATGGCGCCCTACTTTGATCGCGCAGAAACACTCTTCCATGTGCGCGGCACGCCGGATCCGTTGCAGCCGGACGGCAATCTCTTCCCACCAACAGTGATGAGCGCGGCCGACGAAGCGCTTATGAGTGCAATGCAGGAGGTCGGGTTAAACCCGTACCAGGGCCATATGGCTGTTCGGGAGGACGACGGCTTTGAGGCCTATCTCGGCCGCAAATGTCCCAATAATTGCAAGATGGATGGGCGCTCGGCTGGCGTAGAGCCAGCTTTGGAAACAGGCAATGCAGCTCTTTTGGACTTGTGCGAAGTACAGGAAATTCTGTCCAAAGACGGCACGGTGACGGGCCTCAATGTGACGCAAAAAAACAAAGAGGTTACGCTCACGGCACGCAGTTATGTGCTGGCCGCAGGGGCGCTACATTCTCCGCGCTTGCTGATGGCATCAGGCAATTTGGGCAATGGAAATGACCTTCTGGGTCGCAACCTGATGTTCCACTTGAACGAGATGTTTGCCCTGTGGCCGCCCAAGGGAAAACACAGCGCAGGGGCCTCCAAATCCCTCGCCTTTCGCGACCTGTATCATCAAGACGGTCAACGCTTTGGCTTGGTGCAGGCTTTGGGTGTGGAGGCGCGTTACGGTGAGATTGTGCATTACCTCAACATGGCGTTTGACCGCTCGCCGCTGCGCAAGCTGCGCTGGCTGCGCCAGTTCACCCGCCTGCCCGCCGCCATTGCTATGAAACTCTTTGGCAGCGCCAAAATCTTTGTCGGCATTCTCGAAGATCTGCCTTATGCGGACAACCGTGTGTTTCATGATCCCGATGATCCGCACCGCCTGGCGGTCAACTACGACATGGCGCCGGAGCTGCAGAACCGGCGCAAGGCCTTCCGCAAAGCCCTCAAGCAACGCCTCAAGGGCATTCGCATGGCCTTTACTGGCGCGGGGCCGGAACTCAACTTTGGCCATCCCTGCGGTACATTGCGGTTTGGCGACGATCCCAAAACCTCGGTGCTGGATCGCACTTGCAAAGTACATGGCACAGCAAATCTCTGGGTGGCGGATGCAAGCTTTATGCCCACCTCCATGGGCGTGAACCCGTCGCTGACCATCGCCGCCAACGCCTTACGGGTGGGCGAGGTAGTCACTGCGAACCTGAAGGAGACCCAAAATGGCTAAGCAACTGGTGGTCATCACCGGCGCGGGCTCCGGATTGGGGCGAGCCTTGGCGATTGAGCTTTGCGGACAAGACCTGCTTGTCGCGGGCTTGGGACGCCGTGCAGACGCGCTGCGCGAGACGGCGGCTTTGGCGGGTGACAGCTTCACCCCCGTGGTGGCCGACGTCTCCGACGCCGCCCAAGTGCGCGCCGCCTTTGACAACATCCGGACCATCGCGCCGGTCTCGATCTTGATCAACAACGCTGGCGTCTACCCGCACCGCGACATGCTGGACGAAACCCCGGAAAGCTTTATGCAGACTGTGGCGATCAACCTTGGTGGCACGGTGGCCTGCACCTCGGAGGCCCTCAAGGACATGTGCGAGGCAGGGCGCGGCCGTATCCTCAATGTGTCGAGCTTTGCGGATATGCATCCCCTGCCCTGCAGCGCGGCCTACTCTGTGTCCAAAGGCGCGGTGACAACCTTCTCCCGCGCCTTGGTGGCCGATCTGGGGGATCGTTTGCCCAAGATTGTGATCAGCACATGGATGCCGGGCATGCTCAACACAGAGATGGGTTTGGCCGAAGGGCTTGATCCGGCTGTCGCGGCCAAATGGGGCGCGGGGCTGGCACTTTGGGAGGATCCGTCACTGAATGGCGCGGTGTTTGAGATGGATCGGGAAATCTTGCCGTCGCGCGGCCTAAAGGGGCGATTGAAAGACGCGGTGCGATTAAAAAGCCGCAAGCCTCGGCTGATCCCGACTTAGTCCCTCTGCGCGCGCGCCTCTTTCATCAAGCGCGGCAAAATCCCGATACAGCGCAGATAGCGCCCGGCCAGTCGCGCCGGATTGCTCAGCGCGCGCCAAAGCCACTCCAGCGCCAATTTGCGGACCCATTCGGGAGCACGGTTTTGCGTGCCTGCGAGGAAATCCAATCCCGCCCCAATGCTGGCAAAGCCCATCTGCGGCACCACCTGCCGCCCGCGCGCGGCCAGCCGCTCCTGCTTGGGCGCGCCCAGCGCCAGAAACGCCATCCGCGCGCCCACCTCCGCTGCCTGTTTCAACACAGCCTCTGCCGCCGCGCTTTCCGGATCAAACCCCATGGGCGGAGCGAAACAAGCCGCGACTTCCAAGCCCGGAGCTTGTGTTTTCAACGCCTCTGCCGCCGCAGCCAAAGCCTCATCGGTGCTGCCAATCAACGCCACCGGCGTGCCTTCCTCGGCCGCCCACCGCGCCAATGGCACCACCAAATCCGCGCCCGGCAGCAGGTCCACCGGTTTCCCGGCCTTGCGGGACAACCACACAATGGGATTGCCGTCCGCCACCACAAAATCCTGCGCCAAATAGGCGATGGCAAAGCCTTCGTCCTTGGCCAATTTCACCAGATGATCGAGGTTGATGGTCGCCAGCGCGAAGCCCTCATGAGCCGCAAACCGTGCTCGCACCGCGCGCTCCAAAGTGGCGTGGTCCGCAACATTGACTGTCACCGGTCCTTTGATGGTGGAAAACTGCACAGAGTGTCCTTTGGCTTTCATTTAGCAAGACCTTACCAACTCCCTCACCCGACGTCAGAAACCACAAAGTTATTTCCCTCAAGTGGTTCAAAAGCGCCACAATTCCCCCATCCCAACCATCGGCCTCGGTGGTATTTCACGCCAAAATACCTATAGTCATGCCGTATTGGTTCAAAAGGATTCCCACCCATGACTGCCGCCCAAACCCGCAGTGTGTCGATCATCGGATGCGGCTTTGTCGCCGACCTCTACATGCGGTCCTTTGCTGCCCATCCCGACATCGCGGTGACGCAGGTGTACGACCATGATCCCAATCGCTTAAAAGCCTTTGCCGATCACTGGAACCTGCACACTGCGGACAGTTTGGAACGATTTCTGGCCAACCTGCCGCAAGGCTCGCTGGTGCTAAACCTGACCAACCCCAGTGCGCATTACGATGTCTCGCGCGCTTGTCTGGAGTCGGGGCATCACGTCTATTCCGAGAAACCTTTGGCCACAGAAATGGCCGATGCCATCGCGCTGCATGAGCTGGCTGCACAAAAAGGCCTACTGCTGTCCTCCGCGCCTTGTTCGGTGCTAGGCGAAGCGGCGCAGACCTTGGGCAAAGCCATTCGTGATGACGTGGCTGGCCCTGTGCGCCTGATTTACGCCGAGCTGGATGACGGCTTTATCCCGCAGGCGCCATATGCCGATTGGACAAGCGAAAGCGGCGCGCATTGGCCTGCTGAGGACGAGTTTGCCGTCGGCTGCACCCTGGAACATGCCGGCTACTACCTGACCTGGCTGATTGGCATGTTTGGCTCGGTACGTCGCGTGGTGGCAGCCTCTGCCGAATGCCTGCCGGGCAAGGAGATCACCGGCACGCCAGACTTTTCCACCGCCACGCTGTTCTTTGAAAACGGCATCACCGCGCGACTGACCTGCTCGATTGTGGCGAGCCACGATCACAAAATCCGCGTGTTTGGCGACAATGGCGTGCTTCAAGTGAAGCAGGCCTGGGACAATGACGCACCGGTCAAATTCCACCGCCGCTTCACACTGCGCCGTCGATTGGTCGAGCATCCGATTGGCACGCGGCAAAAGATCAAAGGCGACACCCACCCCAAGGTGGAGCGCTGGGGCGCGGCGGCGATGAACTTTGCCCTTGGCCCTACCGAAATGCTCGACGCCTTGGCCGAGGGCCGTCCGTGCCGCCTCTCACCAGATTTTGCCCTGCACCTCAATGAGGTCACGCTGGCCATTCAAAATTCCGGGGCGGATGGCTGCGCACAAGACATGACCACGCGCTGTGAGCCAATGGCGCCCATGCCTTGGGCCACATGAGCGGGGCCACCCTAGCCATAACCGGAGCCACAGGCTTTATCGGGCGCCACTGCGTGGAGCGCGCCCGCGCCGAGGGCTCCGCATTGCGTCTGTTTGTGCGCGATATGGCGAAGGTGCCCGCCGCATGGCAGGCAGATGACACCGTTGAAATCTTTGCGATGGACCTGACCGCAACGGGAGACGAACTGGCGCAGGCTTTGACCGGCATCCAAACCTTGATCCACTGTGCAGCGACACTGTCCGGCGATCAGGAACGTGACACGGTGGCAGCTTCAGTGGCGGTGATCGACGCGGTGATCAGCGCGCAGGTGCCCCATGTAGCACTGGCGGGATCGCTCTCGGTCTATGACGTGAGTGGCGTGCCCAAAGGCCGGACGGTGGACGAAGTCACACGGGTGAACACCGACGGGCGGGATGCCTATTCGCAGGCCAAGCTCACACAGGAAACCCTCTTTCGTGACGGCGCTTCGCTTTATGGCTATGCGCTATCAATCCTGCGTCTTGGGGCCGTCTGGGGGCCGGATCACCTGTTCAACGCCCACATCGGGCCAGCGGTCGGCAGCACTTTGCTGAAAATCGACGGCGGCGGCGAAGTGCCTCTGTGCCGCGTCGACTTGGCCGCCGAAGCGCTGCTTAAAGCGGCCCATGAAAACACCGGTGTCGGCACGCTCAACGTGCTGGACGACGATCGCCCCAGCCGCGCAGCCTTCCTGACCGCGTTTCGCGCCTGTGGTTGGCCCAAACGGGTCTGGCCAACGCCCCTGATCCTCTGGCGTCTCGCGGCATTTCTGACACCAAACAGCCCCTCCCTGCCCGGCCTTCTGCGCCGCGCCGTGCTGGAAGCCCGCCACCGCCCCGTTCACTATTCAAACACCATGATGCACAATCGCCTTGGCCCTGTCACAATGCTGCCGTTTGCGGCTGCGATGCAGGCCGCGATTGAGCAGCAAGAGCAGCAGGCCCCTCCGCCGTGAGCGACACTAAAAAGACCCCCATCGCCTATCTGACCGGCGAATACCCCCGCGCCACCGATACCTTTATCCAGCGCGAGGTCGCAGCCTTGCGCGCCCTAGGCCAGCCGGTGGAAACCTGCTCCGTGCGCCGCACCGGTGTGGAACATCTCGTCGGCGAAGAGCAAAAGGCCGAGGCCAAAGCCACCTTTTACATTCTTGCTGCTGCAAAATCGCCAGTGACCCTACTGAGCGCCGTTTTTGGCGCGTTGGTACGCAACCCTGTGCGGTTTTTCAAAGCGCTGGTTTTGGCAGTCAAAACCGCGCCGCCCGGTTTCCGCAACCTGATCTTTCAGCTGTTTTATTTTGCCGAAGCCGCCGTATTGGCCGCGCATCTGCGCAAGAAAGGCGTGTGGCACCTGCACAACCACATTGCCAAGTCCTCCTGCACTGTTGCCATGCTGATGAGCGAGCTGTCGGGCATCCCCTTCAGCTTCACCCTGCACGGGCCGGACATCTTCTTTGCGCCGGATCACTGGCGGCTGGACGAGAAAATCAAACGAGCCAAATTTGTCGCCTGTATCAGCCATTTCTGCCGTTCGCAGGCGATGGCGTTTAGCGATCCGAAACATTGGTCCAAGCTGCACATCATCCACTGCGGCGTGGAACCCGCGCGGTATGATGCAAGCGAAGACCCGGTGGAGACCAATCTGCTGTTTGTTGGCCGTCTGGCGCCTGTGAAAGGCCTGCCGATCCTGCTACGCGCGCTGGAACCGCTGAAAGCCGAGTTCCCAAAGATCTACCTCACCGTGATTGGCGATGGGCCGGGCCGTAAGGCGCTGGAGCATCAGACCGAGGCGGCAGGTCTGTCAGACAACGTGTCTTTTGTCGGCTACAAATCGCAATCCGAAGTGGCCGAGGCGCTGGCCGCCTCTGACCTCTTTGTCCTGCCCAGCTTTGCCGAAGGCGTGCCTGTGGTACTGATGGAAGCCATGGCGGCGCGGCGCCCGGTTGTAACCACGCATATTGCGGGCATTCCAGAGTTGGTGACCGATGGCGCCTCCGGCCTGTTGGTGCCGCCCGGCAACCCACATGCACTGGCCGATGCCATTGGCAAAATCCTCGCCAACCCGGCCCGCGCCACGGCGATGGGCATCGCAGGGCGCGCCATGGTGGAAAAGGCTTTTGACATCAAAAAGGAAGCCGCACGTCTGGGTGAACTGCTGGACGGGGGCCAAACATGAGCACCACCGCCGTCATCATTGGGCGCAACGAGGGCAAACGCCTGATCGCCTGCCTCGCCTCTTTGCAAGCGCAGGGCGTGGAGATGGTCTATGTCGACAGCGGCAGCTGGGACAATTCCGTCGCCGAGGCGCGCAAGGTTGGCGCGCTGGTCGTCGAGCTGGACAACAGCCTGCCTTTCACCGCCGCCCGCGCGCGCCAAGCTGGATTTGACGCGCTGGCGCAAACCGGTGACCTGCCGGAGTTTGTGCAGTTTGTGGATGGCGATTGCATTGTGGTCGACGGCTGGATCGCAGCAGGCGAAAAGGCCTTGCGTGAGGATGATAGCCTGGGCCTGATCACCGGCTGGCGGGCGGAGCTCTATCCCGAGCGCAGTGTCTACAACGCGCTGTGTGATTTTGAATGGCACCGCCCGGCAGGCGAGATTGTTGCCTGTGGTGGTGACATGATGGTGCGGTCCAAAGCCTTCGTGGAGGCTGGTGGGTTTGACGCCACGGTGATTGCCGCCGAGGACGACGAATTCTGCGTGCGCCTTGCCAAAGCCGGTTGGAAACTGCGCCGCCTGCCGCAGGAAATGACCCGCCATGACGCCGCAATGCTGCGCTTTGGGCAATGGTGGCAGCGCGCGGTGCGCACCGGCCATGGCTTTGCCCAGGTGGGCTGGATGCACCCGCCGTATTTCCGCAAGGAACAACTGCGCGGCGTGATTTACGGCCTGCTCCTGCCCTTGCTGGCGCTCTGGGGCCTGATGGACAGCGCGTTGCTGTTCCTGTTGGTACTCGCGATCTATGTCACGAATTACATCCGCACCAAAAACGGCCTTGTCCGCGAGGGGTTACCCTATTGGGAAGCCTGGCGCCACGCGCGCCTTCTGACCCTGTCCAAACTGCCCAATGTGATGGGCATGATCCTGTTTCATTGGCGCCGCATCCGTGGCCGCGCCATGCGCATCATCGAGTATAAATGAGCATGAACACATTGTCCGACGACCGCCCGATCCGCGCCGCCCTTTTGGGGGCAGGTTACATCGCTGACTGGCACGCCGCCGCCATTCTGGCCACACCAGGTGTGGAGCTGGTCGCGGTCTGTGACCAATCCCGCGCCGCCGCCGATGCGCTCGCGCAGACCTATGGCATCGCGGCTTATACCAATCTGGACAAGCTGCTCTCCGCCAAAGTGGCCGATGCCATCCACATCGTTACGCCGCCGGGCACCCACCGGGCGCTGGCCGAAACCTGCCTGGCCGCAGGCCATCACGTGCTGGTGGAAAAACCGGTGGCGCTCTCCGGTGCCGAAACCGCCGAAATCCAGCAGATCGCTTCTGACGCAGGCCGTGTCTTTGCCGCCGGGCACAATTTCATGGGCACGCCGGGCTACCAGCGTCTCAAAACCCGGCTTGAAGCGGGCGAGATAGGCCGCGTTGCCAGCGCGGAGATCAACTGGAACTTCCCGATGATGCCGCTGCGCTCCGGGCCCTATGGGCTATGGCTGCTGCGGGAACCGAAAAATATGCTGCTGGAGCTGGGGCCGCACTTGTTTGCCTTTGCCGTGGACCTGTTTGGCCCGCTTACCATCGAGCATCTCAGCCTGTCCAAACCAGTAGAAATCCCCGGCGACACCACGCGTCCGCAGGGCTGGCGCATTCTGGCCTCAGCTGGAGATGTGTCGATCACGCTCAACCTGTCGCTGGTGGAAACCATGGACGACCGCTCGGTGATCCTGCACGGCTCCACCGCTACAGCGCGCTATGACTACGCCCACGACGTTCTAACCGTGGATGCGGAAAACGCCGCGGACATCGTCGCGAACCCATTCCTGCGCCAGATGGGCCTTGCCGGTCAGCACCTGCGCGAAGGTGTGGTGAATGGCGCGCGGCAGTTGGTGTCTCTGAACCGCAAGTCGCCTTACGGCCTGTCTTTTGCCGGGCTGACCGCGGCATTTTACAGCGCCATCCGCTCGGGCCGCGACTTGGATGCACGTTTCCATGGCGACAACGCCACATTGGTGATGCAAGCGATTGACGATGCCATCGCGCTGATGCCGAAGCCTGCGAAGAAACCGAAACCCGCAAGCCGCGCCAAGCCGAAGCCGTCTGTTCTGGTGATCGGCGGCACCGGCTTCATTGGCCGTGACCTGACCCGCGCCTGGGTCGCCAAAGGCCGCGATGTCCGCGTGCTGTCGCGCGGCACCTCCGGGCCGTTTGATGACGTCGCCGACCATGTCGAGCTATTTGGCGCCAACCTGCGCGACCCGGATCAACTCGTCGAAGCCATGGAGGGCATCGAGATTGTCTACCACCTCGGCAAATCCATGGACGCCACCTGGGAGGCGGCGCTGAAAAACGACGTGGCGGTGACGGAAACCATCGCTCAGGCAGCACAAGCCGCGGGCGTGAAACGGTTTATCTACACCGGCACCATCGCCAGCTACGACATGTCAGATCCCAACGTGACCATCCGCGAAAGCCTGGGCTTTGGCGACGACATGAGCGACCGGAATATCTACGCGAGATCCAAGGCGGAATGTGAGGCGCGGCTGCTGGAGATGCACCGAAAATGCGACCTGCCGCTAGTAATTGCCCGCCCCGGCATTGTGCTGGGCAAAGGCGGGCCGTTGCAGCATTGGGGCATTGGCCGCTGGCACGGCGCAGGCGCGGTGCGCATCTGGGGCAAGGGCAAGCATATCCTGCCGTTTGTGCTTAATGAGGATATCGCCGAAGGGCTGATCCTGATGGCGGAAAATGACGATGCTTTGGGGCAGATCTTCAATTTGGTGGGGGAACCGATGTTCTCTGCGACCGACTATTTTGACGCGATCCACGCCCGTCTGGGCGCGCGGATCAAAGTGAAGCCGGGCAACCTAACCGCGTTTTACGCCTCTGCCTCTGTGAAATATGTCCTGAAGAAACAGGTGTTGCGTCGTGGCGGGTTGTCCAACCCGTCCTTGGCTGACTGGAAAAGCCGCGCGCATTTCTCGCCGTTTGACAACAGCCTGCCCAAAAAGGTGCTCGGCTGGGAGCCGGAGCGGCGCCGCGATGTGTTCCTGACCAAAGCCATTGATGAGGCCAACCTGCTTGGCTTCTGACATGTCGCTTATCGTTGTCACAGACATCCACGGTGCGCCGGAAGCAGAGTTGTGTTTCAGTCGCGGCCTGCCCGTGACAGCGCGGCTGTCATTGGCCGGTCTCTGCGGCCAACCCGCGCTTAGCGGCGAAGCCTTGCACCATCACCTGTTCAAAGAGAACGGTATGGCGCGTGCGATTGCCGCGTTGAACGACCGCTTGGCAGATCAGCCGCACCTCATTGGCCTCGGTTACAGCGCCGGTGGCACCGCGCTGTGGAAAGCCGTTCAAGCCGGTGCTTCACTCGCCGGTCTGATCTGCGTCTCCTCTACACGCTTGCGCGATGAAAGCGCTATTGGGGTGCCAACACAGGTGTTTTTTGGAGAAACTGATCCGGGACGACCGTCAGAGGATTGGCTCGACTCGGTGCCAGACAAGGCCACTGTTCTTCCCAACGCGGCACACGCCTTTTACGCCGACGCGGACCACCCTGCCCGCGCCGATGTAATCCGAGAAATCACGCGGGCCTTGACGCTGGGGCGTGACTTCTAAGAGGCCCTGTCCCCCTATCTCCGCAATGGTGCCTTTCTTTTGTCCGCATTGCCCTGATAGTTTTGCCTCAAACAGAGCGGATTCACGCGCCATGAGCACAGATCAGACCCACGAGACCGACCTCCCCGAAGAGGAGGTTGCCGAGCCATCAAGTGACGCATCGTATGAGGAGGCGCGGCTGCCTGTCGTGCATGACCCAGATGTGTTCTGGGAAGGCTTGACCGTGGCTGCGCTCAAGGACGCGGATCTAGAGAAAAACTTCATCGTCAGCGCCACCCGCAGCCATCCGGCCCATGCGGCCTTTGACATGCTGCGCACCCGTCTGTTGCAGGCGCTCAACGAGCATGGCTGGAGCCGCGTCGCCGTGACCGCGCCGACCCGTGGATGTGGCAGCAGCTTTGTCACCACCAACTTGGCCATGGCCTTTTCACGGCTCGACTCCGTGCGCACTGTGTTGCTGGATATGGACCTGCGCTCCCCAAGCCTAGCCGAGACCCTGGGTCTCTCCGCCAAAGACAGCATGGCCGATTACCTCAGCGGTGTGATCGCGCCCGAGAATTTCCTGCAACGGGTGCAGCCCAACCTCGCCGTGGCCTTAAACGACAGCTCCAGCGAAAACTCGGCGGAACTCTTTCAAAACGACATCGCTGCCGAGGTGCTTGAAGAACTGGAAGAGGCGCTCTGCCCCGATCTGATGCTGTTTGACATGCCACCGGCGCTGGAATTTGACGACGTGCTGGGCTTCTTGCCCAATGTCGATGCCGTGCTGGTGGTCGCGGGCGGCGGCATATCCACCGCCGAAGACATCACCAAGGTCGAGCAAATCCTGTCAGAGGTGAAACCCATCCTGGGCGTGATGTTGAATAAGGCGGACGGACCGGTGTCCTACTGATCCAACGCCTTACAGGCCCAGCTGCATCCGGCGCCAACGCCGGTCCAGAATGCGCTTTTCCGATCCGGTGCGCGGGGTGAGCATAAACAGCTTATCCCGACGATCTTTGGGCGCCACCTGCTCCAAAATCTCTCGATCAATGTCCTGCAACGCGGCGTGTGATACCGGGATATCGGTCAACGCCAGTGAAAATTGCGAAACCTTAGCCAGTACTTCTGGTTCATTCATGTAACGCAACAGCTTGTGGCTGTGCTCCAAGTGACCGGTATCATTCGGCAATACCAAGACATCCGCCCATAAAACGGTGCCTTCTTCGGGCACAAAATACCGCACCTCATCGCGCCCCAATTGCGACTGTGGCGCCAAGGCGTCGCTGCTCCAGGTCAGCGCCACACAAGCCTCATTTTGCAAAATTTGTTCCTGCTGGCTGCCATCAACGCTGTTCACATACGGCATAATTCCCGCCAACAGATCAAACGCCGCATCCAGATCGTCCTCTGCCATCGAATTGGGGTTGCGACCGAGATAGTTCAGCGCAATGGCAACCACCTCCTGCACAGCGTCGGCAATGGTGATACCGCAGTCCGCAAGCTGAGACGCATATTTGGGGTCAAACACCAGATCCCATGTGTGCAACGCGCTCTCAGGCACCCGCTCCAGCACATCATCGATGTCCACCATCAAGCCAGTGGTGCCCCACAAAAACGGCACCGCATATTGTTCGGCCATCGGCACCGCTTCGGACAGTTTCTCCATCAGCTCAGGATGGCTGCCGTGCAACCGCGCCCGCTCTTGCGCATCAAAAGGCTGCAGTGCATCGATGCTCACCAACCGCGGCATGATCTCAACCGGCACCACAGCCAAGTCGTACCCGGTCCCGCCCGCAGCCAACCGGGCTTCCACTTCGTCGGCCACCATAAACGTATCAACTACAGCATTGATGCCATGGCGCTCGCCAAAACTTTGCACCACTGCCTGTGGAATCGTGTTGTTCCACGCATAGAACCAAATAGCGTCTTCACCGGCTTTCAGTGGCGACGCCGCCAGTCCCAAAGCCGCCGCAGCGACACGTGCACTCCGCGTTAAGCCCATGTGCCATTCTCCTGTTGCTGTGCCGTCGCTGGCCAGTGCCGCAAAAGCTCCGTCTTGAGGGCCAGCCGTGTCACCGGCTTTTCCACATAGCCCGACATTCCTGCCTCCGCCGCCTCTTCACGATGTTCCGCAAGAGCGTTGGCAGATAGCCCTACAATGGGCACCGATGCCGCCATGTGGCGCGTGTCGGCTCGGATGGCGCGGGTGGCTTGTAAGCCATCCATCATCGGCATGCGCACATCCATCAAAATCAGATCGGGATTCCAATTGGCCGCCCGATCCACCGCTTCGAGCCCATTGGCGGCAAAACTAACCTCACACCCGAGAGTTTCGAGGATTTTGCGGGCCACAACCTGGTTGACCCGATTGTCATCCGCCACCAGCACGCGTTTGCCAAAATGCACAACGTCTCGCTCCGGCGTTACGACCACCTCCCGCTGGGCGATGCCCACTGGCAGTTCTAGAATAAACTCGGAGCCTTCACCCAAGGTGCTCTCCACGCGCACGTGCCCGCCCAGCGCCTCGCTCATGCGCTGCACAATCGACAGACCCAAACCCGTGCCACCAAATTGGGTGGTGGTGCTGGAGTCTGCTTGTTCGAATTGTCCAAAAATGCGTTCCAACGCACCGGGCGCAATGCCAATGCCGTCATCCGTCACGGCAATTCGCAAACGCCGCTCCTCGCCATGGGAAGGCGGCACATCTTCCAAGTGCAGCTCAATGACCCCTTGCTCGGTAAACTTCACCGCATTGCCAACAAGATTGGCCAACACCTGCCGCAGCGCCTGTGGCGCGCTGTGCACAAACCACCCGGCCTCCGAGGGCGCGGTGTGTACTGTAAGCGTCACACCCTTTTGCGCCGCCTGACCGGAAAACAGCTCAGCCGTTTCCTGGCACAGGGCCTGAACATCAAAGCCTTCATACTTGAGGTCAATTTTACCGGCCTCGATTTTGGCCAGATCCAACACATCGTTGATCAATTGCAACAGCGCCTGACCGCTGCTTTGGATCATTGTGACCATGCGTTTCTGGTCTGAACCCAGTTGTGTTTCCTTCAACACATCTGCCAGCCCCAGAACGCCATTGAGTGGCGTGCGAATTTCGTGACTCATGGTGGCCAAGAACATGGATTTGGCCTCTGACGCCGCCTCAGCCTTGCGCTGATTGCGCTCAATCTCATTTTGCGCCCGGATCACGTAGCGCTCCATCGGCAGATGCACAAACCGCGCCGCAAGCCCAACACCCAGCAAGGTGATTACCAGAGCAAAAATCCCGTAGGTCACCTGCGTGTCAGCCGCCTCTTGTGCGGCAGCCAGCTCGGCCTGTTTGATGCGGTTAAAGATCGGCAACAGCCGCATGGCCAAATCGCCAGCCATGCCGGCGGCACGGGCCACATCCGTCATGTTTTGGCGCGGATCCACCGCCACGTCCGCCAAAAACAAAACGTCTTCCAACTCCAGCAGCGGGTTCATTGCGTCCCGCCGCAAAATGCTTTGCCCCTCAGGTGAGAAGGTCTTCAACGTGCGTTCCAGTGAGATGCGCTGCGCGGCTTCCTCTGCCGCATGCGACGCCCGGCGCACATGCGCTTTGGAATTTTTGCCGCGTTGCGACGCCGGCGACATGCGCAATTCCTGAAACGCCATCGACATCTCCGACAGCGACAACAGCAGCGTGTCCATAGAGGCGGTGTTCTGATTGCGCGTCGCCACCGTATCACGGCCAATGAATGCCACCCACATCGCCGTAATCGCTGCCGCAAGCACAATGCTTAGCGCGATGCCGCTCCGCCAACGGAGATATTGTCGTGTGATGCGTAATTTCGACATTCAGCGGTCAGTCTACAAACTCAAATAAATCCACCTGAAATCTGTGCCAGCAGGGAGTTAATGTAGTCTTAAGGTCGGCGCGTTCCGAAGCGTTTCTGTCGAGTTTTATTGGTTTTGTTGCGCATTTTCCTAAAAACACACCAAACCGCTTTGGGTTTTACCGCGTCCGCAACCCGCTCAAGTCTCCCGATCGCCCAATCGTCGGGTCAGATTGGCCATCAAAACGTAGAGCAGCACCGACAGCACCCCCAGGGTCAACATGGCAGCAAACATCAAATCGGTCTTGGCCCGACCGTTGGCCAGTAGCATCAAATACCCCAGCCCTTTGGAGGATCCAACCCACTCGCCGATCACCGCCCCGATAGGGGCGTAAACCGCGGCCAGACGCACGCCTGCCCCCAGATTGGGCAAAGCCGCCGGCACCCGAATGTGCCACAAAACACGCTGCGGGCTGGCCTGCATGGTTTTGGCCAGATCAAGATAGCCCGGTGGTGTGCGCATCAACCCGTCAAAGAAAGCTGACGTGACCGGAAAATAGGTGATGAGAACCGCCATGGCCGCTTTGGACCAAATCCCATAGCCCAGCCACAGCGTCAGAATAGGTGCCAGGGCAAACACCGGCAGGGCCTGCGTGAACACCAACATCGGAGCCAGCAACGTGCGCGCCGTTTTGGACGAGGCCAGCGTCAACGCGGTGACAACACCCAGCGAAATCCCGATGACCAGCCCGATCAGAATTTCATTCAATGTGATCAACGTGTGCTCGGCAATCACCCAGCGATTGAACCACCACGTCTCCGCTACCAGCGCCGGGCTGGGCAGGATGAACTTCTGCACCCCGGTCAGGGAGACAATGGCTTGCCACACACACAGAGCAAATACGGTCGCAGCAATGGGAGGCCACAGCTTCATGTCGTTGTCTCCATCAGCAGGCGCAACAGATCAGAGCGGCATGTTATGGTGTCCGTTGCATCGACCGGCCGAGGCACAGGTGCCGCAGGCGGGGCAACCGAAGTGAGCCCGGCGGCGGTCATCACGTAAATAGCGTGGCCCAAGCGAGCCGCTTCTCCCGGATCATGCGTCACCACCAAAACAGTGCGATTGGTGAGCAGGTCCGCAGCCAGATCCTGCATCGCGGCCCGGGTTTTCTCATCCAGCGCCGAAAACGGCTCATCCAGCAAAATGATGGGTTTGTCTTCCATCAACGTTCGCGCCAGCGCCACCCGCTGTCGTTGCCCGCCGGACAGTTCACTGGGTTTCTTGCCTCGATGGTCTTGCAGGCCGCACCGGTCCAACAAGCGCTCCATCCGCGCCGCATCCGCCTTTTGACCCCGCAGCCGGGCACCTAAGGCAATGTTTTTCTCCACCGTCGCCCAGGGCAACAACAGGTCATCCTGCGCCATATAGGCAATGCGCTCCGCCACCGGCGTTTTGTCGGTGGCCAGGATTTCTCCGTCAAAATCCGCGCCTGTTGGCAGATCCGCCATCAACCGCAAAACCGTGGTTTTGCCGACGCCGGAGCCCCCCAACAGGCAGGTCCAGCGCCCGGCATCCAAGGACAGCGACAGCGGCGCAAACAGCTGCCGCCCCTCAATCGAGGCCTGCCCCTCTAAGGTGATGCCGGGCGCCAAAGTCATGGGGTCATCCCCATCTGCCAGAAGTTCACTTCCAGCTCAGTGGCTTTGCGGAACTTGTCACACAGCGCGGCAAAGCGCGGGCTGGTCTCAAAATCCTTGCCCAAACGCCGTTCCAGCGCGCCATCCAGCAATTGGCCCACGGCGGCACAGTCGCCCTGATAGCCCTCACCGGCATAGGTGTTGATCCAGTCGGCATAGGTGTCGGAGGTTTTTTCCGCCCCCAACCGCGCGCCAATCTCACCATAGCCCATCACGCAAGGCGCAAGTGCCGCCAGCAAATCAAGCAGATCACCAGAATACCCGGCCTCCAATACATAGCGTGTGTAGGCAAGGTTCTCGGCCCGCTCCGGCGTGGCAAACAGCTCGTCCTGTGGAATGCCTGCAGCCTCGCAGATACCCACGTGCAGCTGCATTTCTTCCGCCACCAGCGCGTTCACTGTTGCGACCGCACCGAGCATTTCGGCATGGGTTTCTGACTTCACCACCGCCAGCGCCCAGGCGCGGGAGAAGTGGATCAGAAACACATAGTCTTGGCGCAAGTAGTGCAGAAACGCCTCACGCGGTAACGAGCCATCGCGCAGCCCTTCGACGAAGGCATGGCGGGTGTAGTCCCCCCATGCCTCGCCTGCCGCCTCACGCATCAGCGTATAAGCACGGCCGTAGGTTTGAGCGCTCATTATTGGCTCATCGCCGGCGCGGTCACATCAAGAGTGATCGCCTCAACCGGGTTGATCGACGGGATCATGCCGCTGTCGTGCAGGAACTGCTCAAAGCGCACATAACGACCGGCATCATAACCCGCGGGACGCAGCGCAAACCGTGGCAGTGTGTCGACCCAAGCGCGTTTGTTCAGCTCGTCCTGCAGCTCCACAGAGGTGCCGGAGAAGATTTCCCAGCTCTTGGCGGGGTTGTTCACGATGTACTGAGTAGCTTTCTCAGTCGCCGCCATGAAACGCGCGATCTGGTCGGCATCCATGGTCTCTGGATTGGCGACATAGATCAGCTCGTCATAGGACGGCACACCCTCTTCCTCGATGTAGAAACAGGTGCCTGGGTGACCTTCGATGTCCATCTGGTTCAACTCAAAGTTCCGGTAAGCGCCGATCACGGCGTCCACCTGCCCAGACATCAGAGATGGCGACAGGGAGAAGTTCACATTGACCAGTTCGATGTCATCGGTGGAGACGCCATATTTACCCAGCACCGCGCCCAGCACGGCCTCTTCCACGCCAGCCACAGAGAAGCCAACTTTCTTGCCTTTCAGGTCAGCCGGAGTTTTGATCGGGCCATCTTCCAGAACCAACAGACAGTTCAGCGGGGTGGCCACCAGCGTGCCAACACGCTTCAGCGGCAGACCTTCGTGGATCTGCAGGTGCAGTTGTGGCTGGTAAGACACCGCCAGCTCTGCCTGACCCGCAGCCACAAGACGTGGCGGCATGGAGGGGTCGGCCGGGGCCACAATTTCTACTTCCAAGCCTACTTCTTCAAAATAGCCATTTTCCTGAGCCACAATGATCGGGCCGTGATCGGGGTTGATGAACCAATCCAGCAGAAGGGTCATCTTGTCAGCCGCCATGGCCGGAGTTGCGGCCATCAGGGCCACAGCTGCGATAAGGTGCTTCATTACGTTTCCTCTCGTTCTAAGAAGCGGAAGCCGCGACAAGAACAATCTCGCCGGGCCAAATCTCTTGGGTGGTTTCCGCCGCACGCCAGGACCGCAGTCCGGTTGCACAGCACAAGGCCAGCCGCCCCTCGGCGATTGGCAAGTTTTCTTTCAACTGCTCCGGCAGAAGGCGGATCGCGTCTGGATGCGCAGGCTCCGGCGCTTCCTCCGTGCCACGTAGCTCGACTATGGTGTCGGCAGCGGTGAGCATCTCCGGCGCGACAAACTCAAAGGCGGTGTCCGGCTCCGGCGCAGCATCAAAGCGAAACGGCGCGCTGCGCATGGTTTTGGCGTCAAACTGCACCATCTGCCCCAGCGGGCTGGGTTGATGCCCCATCAAGGTCGCCAGCGCCATCTGTGCTTGCATCGCGCCGATCAGGGCCACCACCGGCCCCATCACGCCCGCCGTCGCGCAGCTTGCACCGCTTTCTGGCGCCTCCGGGAACAACGTCCGCAAGGACGGCGCGCCGCCACAGACTCCTGCGGCATAACCGGACAGCGCCAGGGCAGAGCCGGTGATCAGCGGGATGTTTTGCGCGAAACACAGGTCGCTCAGCGTGTAGCTCACCGCATAACTGTCGGCGCAGTCCATCACCAAAGTCACGCCGTCGAGCAGCGCAGGGGCATTGGCGGGGGTCAACTTGGTCTCCACAGCCTCAAGCGTAATCTCACTGTTGATCGCTTTGCATCGCATGGCGGCCACTTTCGCCTTCGCTTGGCCTTGGTCACCTTCGGTAAACATCGTCTGCCTATGCAGGTTGGATAGTTCCACCGTGTCGCCATCGACAATCGTGATGCGTCCAACACCTGCGCCCGCCAGCAACGGCAACACACTCGCCGCCAGACCACCCGCGCCAATGACCAGCACATGGGCCGTGGTCAGCGCCACCTGCCCATCCGCGCCCACTTCCGGCAGGATCATCTGGCGCGCGTAGCGGCTCACTTGCAGACCTCCAGCCACTGGCGCACACGGCCCTCAGGACCATCGTTCAGCGTGATGTCGGTGACCGCAGAGACGATGTCTGCCCCCGCCTCAAACACGCCCGCCGCACGCTCCACCGACATGCCGCCGATGCCCACCAGCGGCACCTCTCCCACACGCGCTTTCCATTCGGTCACACGCGGCAGGCCTTGTTGGTGCCATTTCATCTTTTTCAGAATGGTTGGATAGACCGGCCCCAGAGCGACATAGTCCGGCATCATCGCCAGCACCCGCTCCAACTCGTCATCATCATGGGTGGATACGCCCAATTTGATTCCAGCGGCGCGGATGGCTTTCAGATCAGCGTCATCCAGATCTTCTTGGCCCAAGTGAAGCCACTCACAGCCCAGATCAATCGTCGCCTGCCAGTAATCGTTGATCACCAGCACACAGTCATGTTGACGACACAGCGCCTGAGCCTCAGTGATCTGCGTGCGCACGTGATCATCAGAGGCATCCTTGATGCGCAACTGCACCAGCTTGATGCCAAGCGGCAACATACGCTTGAGCCAGCTCACATCGTCAAAGATCGGATAAAACTTATGCAGGCTCATGACAGGAACGCCTTTCCAATTACCGGTGTGGAGGCTTCCGCCATGTCGCGCGCCTCAATCGGGTCCGCCTCGCAGGCCAATTGCCCTGCTTCAACAGCCCCCATCATCGCTTTGGCCATCATCACCGGATCACCGGCTTTGGCCACCGCCGTGTTCAGCAACACCGCATCAAAGCCCAATTCCATCGCCGCCGCTGCATGGCTTGGCAAGCCAATGCCTGCATCCACTACCAACGGCACCTCCGGGAACTCCGCCCGCATCGCCCGCAGCGCATAGGTGTTGTTGAGGCCCCGACCAGAGCCAATTGGCGCGCCCCAGGGCATCAGCACCTCACAACCCGCCTCGAGCAGACGCTCCCCCACGATCAAGTCTTCGGTGGTGTAGGGGAACACCTCAAAGCCGTCCTCGGACAGAATTCGCGCTGCCTCAACCAGTTGGAAGACATCCGGCTGCAAACTGTCGGTGTGGCCAATCAGCTCCAGTTTGATCCACTTGGTGTCAAACACCTCCCGCGCCATATGCGCGGTGGTCACCGCCTCTTTCACCGTGTGACAGCCTGCGGTGTTGGGCAGCACCAGCACGTCCAGATCCGCGATCATTTGCCAGAAAGTCTGCCCCGCGCCACCGGCACCTTCACGGCGCAAAGACACGGTTGCCACTCCTGCGCCGGAGGCCCGAAACGACTCTTCCAAAATCGCCGGGCTTGGATATTGCGCCGTGCCCAGCATCAACGGGTTTGGCAGCTCAACACCATAAAACGTCTTGCCCATCGCTCAGCCCCCCTGCATCGGAGCAACCACTTCGACGCGGTCGCCATCCGCCAATGTCTGCGCCGTGCGCAAACCGGCAGGCACAAACTCTTCGTTGAGCGAGGTCGCCACGCGCCCCGAAAAGCCACACTCAGCCAAAAGCCCAGCCAAATCCGTGGCCGCCACCTCGCGGGCCTCTCCGTTAAGCACGATCTTCATCGACCATCTCCGAATGAATGTTATGAAGCGCCAGATCGGCCACCCCTTTGGCCAGCGCAGGGGCCAGCAAATAGCCATGACGGTACAACCCGTTGGCGTAAATTGTCCGCCCAAGGCGGCGAATGCGCGGCAGGTTGTCCGGGAAGGCCGGGCGCAGATCGACGCCGATTTCCAGCACTTCCGCTTCGCCAAAGGCTGGATTTAACGCAAAAGCCGCGCTCAAGAGTTCCAGCATCGAGCGTGCGGTGATCCGGCTGCTGTCTTCGCTCTCAATCGAGGTCGCACCCAGCATGTAGACGCCCTCGCCACGTGGGACGATGTAAAGCGGGATACGCGGGTGCAGCAGGCGCACGGGCCGGGTGATCTCCACATCCGGCGCGCGAATGATCAGCATTTCACCTTTCACGCCGCGCAGGTCATAGAGGTACTCCCGCGCCGACAGACCCCGACAATCAATCGCGTTCTCAAGGTTGGTCGGCGCGATCTTTTTGTGAAACTTCACGCCCTTTTCCGCCAAACCGCGATACAGGTCTTGCAAGGCCTTGCGCGGATCAAGATGGGCTTCGTCCTCAAAGAACAGCCCTTGCCCAAAGCCGTGCAAATCAGGCTCTAACGCGGCCACTTTCTCGCGACCAACCTCGGCAAAGCCTTCGGTACGCCGTGCAAACCGGCGCATGTCTGGCAGGTCGCGCTTGTTGGCAACCACCAGCGTGCCCGCCTTGGTCACCGTGGTGTGCGCCGACCACCAACCAATCGCGTCCTGCCCATGCCGCAGCACAGGTTCTTCGGCGTTTTCATACTCACACCACGGCGCCAACATGCCGCCCGCCCACCAGCTACACCCATGCGGGCCGGGCGGGCCAGCGGGATCAAACACCTGCACCTCGGCCCCACGCTCGACAAGCTCGGTGGCCACGGCCAGACCAGCCACGCCAGCGCCTATGACAGAATAGGTTGTCACGCTTTCCAAACCCGGTGGAAGTGGTGCAACGGCCCATGGCCTTTGCCAACGTTCAGATCATCGGCCGCCGCAATTGCACCCTGTAGGTACTCATGCGCCTCCGTCACCGCCTCCGTCATCGGCAAGCCCTTGGCCAGCCCGGCGGCAATCGACGACGACAGCGTACAGCCGGTGCCATGGGTGTTTTTGGTCTGCTTGCGCGGCGCGGTCAGCTCCAGTTGCATACCTTCATAGGTCATCAGGTAGTCATGGCAGATGTCCCCATCCGCATGGCCACCCTTCATTAGCACCGCCTGTGCGCCCACCGCACACAACGCCTGCCCCTGTGCCACAACCTGCTCTTCGTTCGTGGCAAACTCCTCTTTCAGAAGCGCCGCCGACTCGGGCAGGTTGGGGGTGATCACCGTCGCGCGCGGCACGAGCACATCCCGCAGGGTCATCACGGCGTCCTCCGCCAACAGGCTGTCACCGGATTTCGCCACCATCACCGTGTCGAGCACCACCGGACCGGTGAAGTCGGCAATCGCGTCGGCCACCGTGTGTATGATCTCCGGCGTCGCCAGCATGCCAATCTTGATTGCACCCACGTTCATGTCCGACAGCACCGCGTCGATCTGCGCCCGCACTACGTCCAGCGGGATGGGATGCACCGCCGTAACGAACTGCGTGTTCTGCGCCGTCACCGCCGTGACCACACTGGTGCCAAAGGTGCCCAGCGCTGAAAACGCCTTCAAATCTGCCTGAATACCCGCACCGCCGCCGCTGTCGGAGCCTGCAATTGTCAAAGCGATATCGGCCATAAGTGACGTCTCCCAGTTTCAAAAACGGGATTCCGCGCGGCAAAAACGTCATCTACTTTGACACCGTTCCCTCCGCCGGTATTGCCCGGATCAGGTTCGATGGGTTTACGCCTAAGCGATTCTCAGCCCTGCCATGCAGAACACCCCAACGGTTATCTGCCTCTTAGACAAAGCCATCCCCCACGTCAATCGCTGCGCCTCACAGGCATAAGCCCCCACCGATTGCGCGGTGAGGGCCAACGGCCAAAGGAGTGGTGGCAGGGTGCCTTATTGCAGGCTGGCCGGATCTTTGTCTGCGATGTCGGTCCAGTTGGTGTCGGCTTTTTCGATAAAGCCCGGGATGTCTTCGACCCAACGCGCCTGCACGTCTTTGGACAGGTTCAGGAACAGCTCGCCGTCAACAATCTTCCAGTGCTCCGGGTCGCCATCAAACTTGAAGCCCATCGCCGCGCCAAAGGCACAGTAGCCGCCGTACTGCGGCAGATAAGCCTCCGGGTCAGCCTCAAACGCCGCTTTGTGCTCTTCGCTTGAGAACCAGTAGTTGGCGTCGTTGTGGCTCGACGTGATCCGGTAGTCGCCTTTGGTTGGCGCACCATCGGTGAAATAGGCCACCGGGTCATAGCCCTGCATCGCAAGACCAGTGGAAGACGCGTTGAGTTCAACGCCAGCGGCAAAAGCGGAGGTGGCCACAGCCACGGAGAACGCGGCACCAGTGATCAGAGATTTAAAAACGTTCATTGGGGGAGGTCCCTTTGTTGAATGGTCTGAATTCGGAACCAATCAGTTCCTATTGCCTGTTTACAATTCGGAACCAAATGGTACAAATCAACTGAGCGTGAGCATTGCGTGAGGACAAAACCATGGCGAGACCCAGAGAGTTTGACACCAGCACAGCCATCGGCGGCGCGATGGCGATCTTTTGGCGGCAAGGCTACAAAGCCACCAACCTGCCCGATCTTTTGCGGGCCATGGGCCTCACCCGTGGCAGTTTTTACAAAGCCTTCGCTGACAAAGAGACGGTCTATTTCCAGACATTGCTGCGCTACGATACCGAGGTGGTCTCCACCACGTTGGCAATGCTCAAAGCCTGCGACGCGGCTTTGGCCACCACCTGCCTGATGCCGCTGTTCACCCCGTCGGGCAAAGCCGACATGGGCTGCTTCATCTGCAACGCCATGGTAGAGGTTGCCCCTGACAACCCGAAGGTTGCGCAAAAAACACAGGAGATGGCAGACCGCCTAAAAGAAGGCATTCTCGGCGTGCTGGAGGTGCGGGATGTTGGCCTGTCCGCAGACCACCGCGCCGACTTGGCCGAGATGATTCTGCACCTCTATTTTGGCTTTCAAGCCATGGGCAAATCAGGTCGCGCGCAGGATGACTGGGAAGGCCGGATCCGGCGGTTGTTGGGGGAGTGAAATTAGGGTTGCTAGGTTGCTTCTGGAAACTTCCAGTCCCCTCAAAATCACAATAGCACTTCTTTTTTCTGAGGTCATCAATCGCGTACTCCAGCAAGCTCAATCACGGCGCTCAGTAGAGGGGATTTGTTCGACAGGTCATAGCGGTTCATTCCTCAACGCCTTCTTCCGCGACTAGCCGTAAAATCACAATACCTTGGGTTGATTTCATCACTCCAACACAATACTAAAGTATTAGAAACAAACAAAGAATTGAAATACAATGCGTGTAACTAGTTATGGGCTCTTTTGGAGTGCCGAAGAAATTGAATGGTCTCCTGGACAAGGTAACAAAAGAGAATTCCGCCTTCTGGGCCGAGTTGGTAAAAACCGCCCAGGTCTCAAAGTCGCTGATTTTCGCTTTCAACAAGGCATATATATTCTATTTGATGACTATGGACCCGCGTATGTTGGCTTAGCCAAAGGCGAACGCCTCGGAGCCCGCCTTCGCGACCACCAAAATGACCACCTAGCAAATAAGTGGGATCGCTTTTCGTGGTTTGGTTTTAATCCCGTCAGCACAACCGTAGATGAAACTGGCGTCCTGTCATTGGAGAAGCCAACTCAAGACGTAACAGACGATACATCCACTACGATAGGGAACCTTGAAGCGCTCCTAATCGCCACAGTCGGACCAAAACTTAATCGACAAAAAATGAATTTTGGCGAAGCTGAAGAGTGGGAACAAATCGGCTATTGGGAATGGCGGGAAACTTACCAGTCCCGCGTCGCAATTGCAGAGTGAAGTCAGCCCACCAAAAAAAACGCGGAAGGCTCTCACCTCCCGCGCCTCACTTTCTAATCAGCGGTAGCCCTCACAGCCCCTCAGGCTTGCCCACCACCACAAACTGCAGCTTCTCCGGCGTCAGCAGCTCTCCGGCCACGCGTTTCACATCCTCCACCGTGACCGCATCAACCTTGTCGTTACGAGTGGCGATGTAGTCGATGGGCATGTTGTCCATCTGCATGGCCACCATGATCGTCGCAATCGACCCATTGCCGTCAAACCGCAGCGGATAGGCCCCAGTGAGCAGCGCCTTGGCTTTCTCCACCTCATCCTCTGTCGGGCCTTCGGCCGCCATCAAAGCCCACTCATCCTGAATGACCTCAATCGCCTGCGCCACGCGGTCATTCGCGGAGGACACGCTGCCCATGTAGACATTCGCCAGATCACGCAGCACGATGTAGCTGTAGACGCCATAGGACAGACCACGCTTCACCCGCACCTCCTCCATCAGACGGCTTTCAAAGCCGCCGCCGCCCAAGATGGTGTTGAGCACATAGGCGGCAAAGAAGTCCTCGTCGTCGCGATCGATACCGTTCTGGGCAAAGGCTGCCACGGATTGCGGCGTGTCAAAATCCACCACATCGACGCCGCCCATGATATCCACCACGGCATCCCCCGGCATCGGCGCGCCGGTCTCTGGCAGATCCCCCAGCAGGGTGTCCAACAGCGGGCCAAGTTCCTCGGCGGTGATGTCACCCACCACGCCCACAAACAGCCGGTCTTTCGCCATCGCGCCTCTGTGCGCGGCAATCATGTCTTCACGCGTCAGGTGGGTCACGCTCTCAATTGTGCCTTCCCCTGCGCTGCCGTACGGATGATCACCATAGATGATCTCCGCCATGCGCGCTCCGGCAATCTTGTCCGGGTCTTTCAGATCGGAACGCAGGCCAGACAACACCTGCTCGCGCACACGGTCCAGCGCATCCTGCGGGAAGCTGGGCGCCACCAGCGACTTGCGAAGCAAAGCCAGTGCCTCATCTCGGTTCTCGGTCAGCACACGCGCAGAAATCGACACCGCATCAGCATGGCTGTCATAGCCAAACTGCGCCGCCAGCTCTTCGCTCGCCTTGGCAAAACCCTGCGCGTCCATGTCACCAGTGCCCTCTTCCAAGAGCCCCACCATCAGGTTTGTGGCCCCACGCGCACCTTCAGCGTCCAGCGAGGTGCCGCCTTTGAATCGAATTTCCAACGCCACAAAAGGAATGGAAGGCTCTTCGACCAGCCAAGCATTGATGCCGCCGGGTGACGTGACTTCCTTGATATTGATCTCCGCCCAGGCAGGCACAGCCACAAACAGCGTCACACATGTGATGAAAGCACGGATCATTGCGCCGCCTCCTCTTCTGTCAACAGCCAGCCGGTCACCGACTTCTTGCGATCAAAGATCATCTCTGCCGCCGCCATGATTTCCTCGGACGTGATCGACTGCAAAATCTCCGGCCATGCCTGAATGTCGGCAATAGTCAGCCCTGAGGTCAGCCCCCGGCCATAGCGGTTGGCAACACTGTCCACGTTGTCGCGCTCATAAATCTGGCTGGCGCGCAGCTGCATCTTGATCCTCTCCAAATGCGCTTCAACCACACCGGTTTCCATGAATTCGGCCACAACCGCGTCCATAGCATCTTCGGCCTCCTGCATCTCAATCCCCGGCGCAGGCACGGTCAGCAGGTTGAACGTCGTCGCATCCAGCGAAGTGCCTCGATACCAAGCAGTGGCATAGATCGAGTTCTTGTCCTCAAATTGCAGCTTCTGGCTCAGCACAGAGGTCTGCCCGCCGCCCAATAGCTCCGCCAGAAGGGTCAGCGCCGCCGCGCCCCGCTGGTCACCTGGGTTGCGCTCTGGAGCAAGGTAGGACCGCGTCACATAAGGCTGCGCCACGCGCGCATCGTAAAACTCCATCCGCCGCGCGCTGGTCTGCGGTGGCTCACTCGGCCGTGCGCGCTCTGGCAGGTCCGGATTGGCCGGGATCACACCATAATATTGCTCCGCCAGTGCCTTGACCTCTTCAGGATCCACATCACCCGCCACGATTAGGATGGCATTGTTGGGCGCGTAGTACGTCCCATAGTATTCCAGCGCGTCCTCAAGCCCCAGCGCTTCCATCTCGTGCCGCCAGCCAATGATTGGGATGCCATAGCGGTGATTGAGGTATTGCGATGCGTTCAACTGCTCCCGGAACAGCGCCCCGGGGTTGTTCTCCACCCGCTGATTGCGCTCCTCGATGATGACATCGCGCTCGGTCAGGATCTCCTCCTCCCCAAGCCGGATATTCACCATCCGGTCGCTCTCCATTGTCATCATCAGCTCCAGCCGATCCGCCGCCACGCGCTGGTGGTACGCGGTCACGTCATAGCTGGTGAAGGCATTGTCCCGCCCGCCATTGGCTGCCACGGTTGCGGAGAACTCGCCAGACTCCAATGTGTCCGTGGCCTTAAACAGCAGATGCTCCAGAAAATGCGCCACGCCGGACACGCCGGGTTTCTCATCGGCGGACCCCGCCTTGTACCAGACCATATGCATCACCACCGGCGCACGGTGGTCTTCCACCACCACCACCTGCATGCCGTTCTCCAGCATAAAATCGGTGACCTGATCCTCCGCTTGCGCGGGCAGCGCAGTCATCGCCCCAAGCGCCAGCGCACAGACTAAGCGTCGCAACATAAAACATTCTCCTTAAAACAGGCTTGTACAAATAGTTACGCCCCCGAAGGGGCGCTGCAAGGCATCAAACGGATTTGTGAGCAAGAATGGGCACATTCATGCCCAAAACCTTACTGAACCGGGGCCGCTGGTGTGCGGGCACCCGCGCGTTTCCACCGCCACCACTCATCGCGGTAGTCCAAAGCCTGACGTTTGTAGACGTCTTCATAGAGCCCTTTTTTGCTGATCCGCAGCCAGGTACCACGGCCCCGCTTGCGCCGGAACTCTTCATCTTCCGCCAAGACCGTGGCACGAATGTTCGCCTCTCGTCCCAAACGCGACGAGTAGTTCACAAGATTGCCGTCGCTGGCGGGAATGCCGGTGTTATAAGGGCTGCGTGCGGACGCTTTGCCCCCCAGAGCCGCAACGGCATCGCCAAGGGGATCCTGATCGGTGCGGTTCACACCACCTGGTGTTGGCGGCGGCAGCGCTGCGTAATCCTTTGGCTGGGTCAGCTCTTTGGCGGGCATGATGGAAAACTCATCCGGCCCATCGCCAGTTGGCGCGTTGGAATGCAGCGTTTTACTGCCCGAACACGCTGCCAAACCCACGGCAGCCACTGCCAAAATCAAAAGACGCAAAAGCCCCATATGCCCCACTCCACGAAACTTGGGCACAGCTTTAGCGCATCCTGACAGGAAGGTCACGCCTCAGTTTTCTTGCCCCCGCCAAACACCACCAATCCGATGGCACCGGCAAAAATCCACACATCCGCGAGGTTAAACGCGTAAGGATTGTTCAACCCACAGCAAGACATGTTGAGAAAATCAACCACCGCGCCAAACAAAAGCCGGTCAACCACGTTTCCAAGAGCGCCGCCAATCAGGAAACCGGCACTGATCATGCCCCATTTGCCCGGCGGATCTTTGCGCACCCAATGCAGCACAAATCCACAAATCACAAAAGCCAGTGCAATCAGCACCCATTTGGCCGCTGCAGGACTATCCGAAAACAGGCCAAAGTTGATGCCGCGGTTCCACGCCATGTGGAACTGCAAAAAAGGCGGAAAAATCTCGATATGCATCACCTCGCGCAGATTCAGCGCGTTGAGCACAAGAAACTTGCTCGCCTGATCGGTGATGAAGGCCCAAAAGCCTGCCCAAAACACAAGACGCATCACGGCGCGTCTCCTTCTCTGCCTGTCTGCCTCGGTGCGCCGTTCCGTGTTATCCCCAGAATCTTGCGCCTTGATTGTTAGCGCCCATGCTACGCCACTTTTGGGCCGCGCAACAAGGGTGCGACCTGCGATCAGAGCAATTCCAACCGCAGGCCGATAGCTTTTTTAGTCACTTTTAGTGACGGAAGTGACGCATGCCGGTGAAAACCATCGCCAAACCTGCGTCATCCGCCGCCTTAATCACTTCCTCATCGCGCATGGAACCACCCGGCTGGATCACACAGGTGCCACCTGCTGCGGCCACCTCCAACAGACCGTCCGCAAATGGGAAAAACGCGTCTGAGGCCACCGCAGAGCCTTTGGCCGGGCTTTCGTCCATACCCAGTTCATCCGCCATGCGTTGTGCCTTGGAAGCCGCCACATTGGCACTGTCCAGACGGCTCATCTGACCCGCACCAACACCCACGGTTGCGCCACCTTTGACGTAGACAATGGCATTGGACTTCACGTGCTTGGCCACTTTCCAGGCAAAGAACAGATCGTCGAGCTGTTCGTCAGTCGGGGCAACCTTAGTCACCACCTTCAGATCGTCTTTGCTGACGTAACCAACGTCTTTGTCCTGCACCAGCACACCACCGGCAACCTGCTTGTAGGCTGTGATCGGTGCGCGAGGATCCGGCAGACCATCGGTCAGCAGAAGACGCAGGTTTTTCTTCGCAGCGAAGATTTCTTTCGCTTCTTCAGACGCACCCGGTGCAATCACCACCTCGGTGAAGATTTCCACAATCTTCTTGGCGGTCTCCACATCCAACGGCTGGTTCAGCGCCACGATGCCGCCAAACGCCGAGGTTCGGTCACAATCAAACGCCTTCTGGTAAGCTTCCACCAAGGTTGCGCCCACGGCCACACCACAAGGGTTGGCGTGTTTGATGATCGCCACCGCTGGGCTCACAGCTGGGTCAAACTCGCTGACCAACTCAAACGCCGCGTCGGTGTCGTTGATGTTGTTATAGCTGAGCTCTTTGCCCTGCAACTGGGTCGCGGTCGCCACGCCTGCGCGGCCTGAGCCATCGGTGTAAAACGCCGCTTTCTGGTGGCTGTTTTCGCCATAACGCAGAGTCTGCTTCAACTCACCGGCAAAGGCGCGACGCTTGGGCGCTTCCAGCTCCAGCTGTTCTGCCATCCATGTGGACACTGCCGCGTCATAAGCTGCGGTGCGCGCGTAGGCTTTCTGAGACAGCTTGCGGCGGAACTTCGGGCAAGTTGCGCCATCGTGCTGATCCATATCGCCGAGCAGCTTGTCGTAATCCTCAACGTCGACAATCACGTTCACAAAGGCCGCGTTTTTCGCCGCCGCCCGGATCATCGCCGGACCACCAATGTCGATGTTCTCGATGCAGGTGTCATAATCCGCACCCGCCGCCACGGTTGCTTCAAACGGGTAAAGGTTCACCACCAACAGGTCGATGCCGCCAATGCCGTGCGCGTCCATCGCCGCAACGTGATCGTCATTGTCACGCAGCGCCAGCAGACCGCCATGCACCTTCGGGTGCAGCGTCTTCACGCGGCCATCCATCATCTCCGGGAAACCGGTGACCTCGGACACGTCTTTCACATCCAGCCCCGCATCGCGCATCGCTTTGGCGGAACCACCGGTGGAGAGCAGCTCTACGCCGCGGTCTGAAAGGGCTTTGGCGAGGTCGATCAGACCGGTCTTGTCAGACACGGAAATCAGGGCGCGGCGAATAGGCTGGAGGTCGCTCATCGGGATAGGGTCCTTGGGCTCAGGTGTTCAAATCCATTTCGTCCCGGTTCAGGTCCCTGATTGCCACATTGGTCTCATGCGCTTTGCTCAGCGACCACCGGATGCGGGTCGCATACTCCATTGCCACGCCAGATAGAACGATTTGTTTGGTCGCACGCGGCTTTAATCGCCCTTTTTCGAGGAAAACACTGGTATCCAGCCGCATTTTGGCAATTGCGTCGTGCCGGAACACCCACAATTCGCCGCTTTTGAGCGCAATCGACACCGCCGCACCGCCCATATCAAGCGAGGCATCGACCTCTGGATGCAGGTGAAACGCGATTTCAAAGGGGATTCCCTGCAACGCGCCTTCGTCCATCGCCTTGTCAAACCGCCGCTTAGCCGAATCCTCCATTGCGATGATCAGGTCTTCGCCCGCCATGCCACGCCCATCAAAGGTCAGCTCCAATGTCCGCGCATGGGTCAACCCATGGGACGCAATATAGCCGTCATGCCCGCCTTCAAACCGCAGCCCGTCCGGCGCTTGGCTCATCTGGATCGGCACATCTTTGGGCGCGTCCACCAGTTGTTCTTCGCGCCAGCCCCGGCCTTCTTCGCCAAGACGCGCACTGGACAACTCATCCACTGTGACCGTGGAGTGTGACGGGGTCGCCCGTCCAAACCGCCGCCAATCTTCGCCAAAACTCGCGCCTGAGCCACAATTCACCACCAAAGGCCGCCGCCCACTGGTCAGCTCAAACGCCATTGTCGACGCGTGGGCATTGAGCGAGCTTGCGCCGGTTGGCGGCGGGCTGGCGTCAATTACCACGCTGGTGCGCCCCGCCGACAGCCGCGCGTAGCCCATCGCCAGACCATCCGCCTGCCGCGTCTTGTTGCCACTCTCCGCCAGCGCCGAATCCAGCCGTCCTTCTATCCCGCGCCCGCCGCCGTGAAACCGCGCCAAGCCGCCATCGGAATGACGCAACGTGCGCAACGTGGGCGCAATCCGCTCAATCGCTTGCATGTGCATGGCGGACGGCTGACGCCCCGCATCTTTCAGCGCCGTCGCCGCCCAGGTCAAAAGCGTGAAGACTTCCAAAAGCTCTTCAGGGTTGCGGGTTGGAATCCCGCCTTCCTCGTCCACCTGCCGCTCACATTCCTTGTCCAGCGCCTTGAGCGCGGGCTCGACATGCTGTGCCATACCTTCCAGCGCCAGCCCCGCGTAGATCAGGCCGGTGAGCGCCTCAAACCGCGGCAGACCTGGCACGGTTTTGTGCCAGCGTTTGGACAGGAAAATCGTCTGCTGCGCCAGCGAGCGGTAAAAATCCTCAGACTGCGCCGAATCCCGCGCCCGCAGTAGGAAAATCGCATGGCTGATCCAGCGGATCAGCCGCCGCCCTGCCAAATCCGGTATCCAGCCCGGCCCCGAGCCACGCCCGTACCGATCAATCCAGCGCCAAACCCATTCTTGTGCCCGCTCCCGCGCGAGCATATCGCCCACCGCTGCCAGATCATCGAGCCAGGCAAAGCCATGCTGCTCCTCGGCAAACACCTCATCCGGCACAGCAATGTCCCACATCGAGGTTTTAGGTGCGCTGACCAAATGGCCTGCAAACAGGAAATTCCCGGCCACCAGCTGCTTGCCGCGGGCAAACAGCCCAATGGTCCGGGGCTCCGGCATGCTTGTGAACCCGGTGGCGGGCCGCGCACGGGTGCTGATCCGGGCCGCAACACGGTGATTAAACCGTGTCCAGCGCGCCGATATGGTCTTTGGTTTGGACATCCACTCTGCCTCTACGCTCTTTGGCGTTTGGCGCGAGTGTAGCGAGGTGTTAGCGCTGAGTCACCGATTGAATCGGTCTGATACAGAAACCAGGGCAGTGCCTACCTGGGTAGGCGCAAATGCGCCTGCCAATGGGGCAGGCAGGCGCAGCCCGTCCTATCGGCCGGGCAAAATGTTGACCTGTATCACTTACCTTTGCGCAGCATCGCCACGTAAAACCCATCCATGCCGCCTTTGTCCGCCCAGTAATCCGGACGCAGCCGCAGGCCACCTTCTTCCGTAATCCACTCTGGCTCCACACCATCAATCAGCACGGCCTCTCGATCCACGGTGACATCCGCCCAGCGCTCCGCCGCCTCCTCCACCTGCACTTCGCCTTCATCTGGCAACAGCGAGCACGTGCAGAACACCAGCCGCCCGCCAGGTTTCAGCAAGCCAATTGCGTGGTCTAGAAACACTTCTTGCAAGCCAATCAGATCGCCAAATTCGCTGCCGTCTTTGGCAAACGGCAAATCCGGGTGGCGGCGAATGGTGCCTGTGGCCGAGCACGGCGCATCCAACAAGATCGCATCATATTGCCCCTTCTGCGCCATCACATCGCCCACCACCACATTGGCGTTGAGTTGCACCCGCTTGAGGTTCTCTTCCAACCGCTCCATGCGCGACGCGCTGTCATCCACCGCCGTGACAACGGCCCCCGCAGCAGCCACCTGCATGGTCTTGCCGCCCGGCGCGGAACAAAGATCCAGCACCGTTTCACCTGGTTGTGCATTCAGCACCCGCGCCGCCATCGACGCGGCGGCGTCCTGTACCCACCATTGGCCCTGCTTGAAGCCGGCAAGCGCGGTGACCTGCCCCGCGTCAGCAATCCGAACCGAGCCATTAGGCAGCACAAATCCACCCACAGCTTCGGCAATGCCTTCGGCATCTTCTTTCACCGTCAAATCCAACGGCGCCCCGGCAAAATGCGCCGCTTCAATGTCCAGCATGGTTTCTGCGCCATACGCCTGCGCCAGCGGTTTGCGCAGCCATTTGGGCAGGCGCGGCACCCGCAACTTGTCCCATTCCGCCTGGCCTTTTTCGTCCACCTTGCGCAGAACCGCGTTGACCAGGCCTTTCATGCCAGCGGTGCGCTTGTTCTTTGCAACGATGTTAACCGCATCGTTCACCACACCATGGGCCGCACCGCCAAGACAGAGCTCCACCGTGGCCAACCGCAGCACATTGTGCACATGCAGGTCTGGGGTCTTCTTCATATGTTTCTGCAACACCCGATCCGCGCGCTCCAAATTGCGCAGCGTGTCGAGCGCCAAGCGTTGCGCGCGGGCGCGATCCGCCGGCTCCAGTTTGCTCAACCCGCCGCTCTGGATCAGGTCATTCAGCAACCGCCCGTCTTCCATCACCTTATCCAGCAAACGCACGGCGCTGCGACGGGTGTAATAACCAGAGTTTGACATGGGACAGGTTTCCTTACGGACTTGAGATCGGCAGACGGGCGCGTATATCAAGGGCTAGCCCTGAAAGGAACCCTCTCATGACGGACGCCCCCGAATCCCGCGACGACCTGCCCGAAGCTGCGAAACGCGCCTTGGCTGAGGCGGAAGAACGCCGCAAAACTGCCAAAGCCGTCGAGATGCCCACCGAACTGGGCGGACGCGACGGACCAGAGCCCGTGCGCTACGGCGACTGGGAGAAAAAAGGCATCGCTGTCGATTTCTGAGCCCACTCAATCGATGAACGACCACCCGGCTGCTGCCAGATTTTGCATCAGATACTCAGTCTCGTTGGGATCGCGAAAAAAGACTGTTGCAATCATTTCAGGCCGAAACGTCGGCCACTCCGCGCGAATGCGCTGAACCATTGCTTTTGCGCGCTCGTGATTGCCCGCGGCCTGATGCGCAGCAGCCAAATACATCACCGTCGTTACGTTGTAACCTCGCCCCTCACGCTCCGCTGCCTCTAAAATTTCAATTGTGTCGCCATATTCGCCCACATGAAAGCTCGCGAGGGCGTAAAGCCTTTCCCGCGCGATCGCCGTGTATGGCAGGTCGACGATACGGTCTTTCTCTGAAGCTTCCCGGGCGTTTTCATAGCGGTTGGTGACAATCGCAATCAGGCCATAGGCCGCTGAAACATGAGGATCGTGCGACCCCAAAGAATAGGCACGCTCTGAAGTCTCGACAGAGGTTTGAAAGTCTTGTTCAGCAAACGCGACAACAGCAGCCGCCGAAAGCACCCACGCATCTTCAGGGCTCCGCGCCAATGCCTGGTCTCGCATCCATCCCGCGTCTTTTAGGTGCCGTCTTGATAGTGCTCCTCCAGACGACAGTAATGACAATGTCGCCAGACTATATCCAGCTGTGGCATATCCCGTTCCATTTTCTGGGTCCCGCCTGATCACCTCCCGCGAGATCGCGATCGCCACACGTTGACGCTCCATGTCGAGCGTTGGGTACAGATACTCACGCGCCAAATCTGTCAACTCAGGGACCGACAAAGCCAAGTAGCGCTCTGGGAAATCCGGCACTTGTACTGGCTGTTCCAGCGACGTAGATCGCTTCGAACTCAGCACACCACCCGCAAACTCACCTGGCCAAAAAAGTGCTGCAACGCCTACGATCAGGGCCGCAATCAAGGCGATCAAGGGAAGGGCTAGTCTCAGAGGCAACTTGTTCGCTGGAATGGCCGTTGACGTCACCTCTCCTTCCCACATCTTAAAATCCAGACAACCGAGGACCGCATTGGTGGCAATTCGGATCGGATCATCAGCCCCCTCTGTGGCGTAATACTGAGTCAATTTCTCCGACAAGCGCGCCATCGCCCAGGCCAATTTCTTGTCCGCTTCCTCCGGCGTGCGATCCGCAAAAAACTCCGCAATCACAGCCTCGCGACTGCCGTTCTGGGCGCGTCCTGCCAGATAATCCTCCACCAAAAACCGCAGCAGCGTCTCTTGCTGTTTTGCCGCTTTAAACGTCTGACTACCATACACACGCGCGGCCGCGACCCGAATGACATCCGGCGCAATTCTATACTGCATACCTTTGGGCGCATCAGGATCTGGCATAAACGCACAATCCCCCCGAATTCTTAATAATCCACTCAACCGGCAGCTTGAGTGTTGCTCCAGAAAAGCAAGTGTGCCGCGCTCGGCGCAAGAATGCAAATCCACCCAAGGTTGCGCCACGTACTCAAGCTACCTAGTAACGCTAGCCGCAACAGCGCACGCTTTGTTTACAGGTCAAATTATGGGAGATCGCACCGACGTGATACCGACGCAACGCAGCCGCGAAACCGAAGTCAAAAAACGCAACCGAATCGAAGTGTTAACCCCGATTCGGTGAAGTTTCACAGCCCAAGCGCCTGCCGACGTTCTTCAGCAAAGCCCTGCACCAACCGATCCGCCACCAGTGCCAAAATCGCCATCGCGGCACCAGCCGTGATGCCAAGCCCAACGTCGTACTGTCCAAGAGCCAGGAAGATCGACTGTCCCAGTTCAGTTGTGCCAATCAACGCAGCGATCACCAGCATGGCAAATGCATAGAGAATGGTCTGGTTCAAACCGAGTAGGATGGTGGGCGCGGCAAAGGGCGCGCGCACCTCAAACATGGTCTGCCATTTGCCTGCCCCGCTGGCGGTGGCCGCCTCGGTGATCTCGTCTGGCGTGCTGACCAAACCATGCCGTGTGTAGCGGATCATTGGCACCACCGCATACATGCAAATAGCTATAAACGCAGAGAATTCTCCGATCTGGAAAAACATCAACACAGGGATCAGGAACACAAACAACGGGATGGTTTGCAGGAAATCACAGATCGGCCGAAGGACCATCCACGCGGTTGTGCTCATGGCACTCCACAGCCCCAGAAGCCCGCCAATGACCGCACAGGCAAAGACTGCCGCGCCCGCGAGATACAGCGAAAGAAGCGCCCGCTCCCACAGACCGGAGATCAGGATCAAAGACAGCAAGATCACAGCCAGTCGCGCCAGCTTCCAACCGCCGGACACCCACCCAATTGCCCCAGCCCCCAAAATCACCACAGGCCAGGCCAAATGCGCCACGCCAATTTCCGCAATATAGGCAATGATCAGCACCATCACTGCGGCAGTAACTCGGCCTTTAAAGATCAAAATCAAGGAGATAAGCAGTGCTGCACCATAGAGCATGGCGGTGTGTTTTACAGTCCAAGCAAAGCCCCAAGTGAACGGCAAAACCGCCTCGGCCAGACCAATACGTAGAGGCAGAAGCCCGTAAAACATCGAGGTGTTTTTGACACTGTCTAATGTGGTGCCGTAGGTCGCGGTGAACACGCCAACCCCTTCGTCCACGCGCTTGGCAACCCCGTCCATCGCCGCCACGCCAGTTGGCGACCACCCCGCGATTACAGCCCAGATCGTCACCGCTGCACCAACTGCCAAAATCCCAAACGCCACAGTGCGGTTCTGCCGTTGACGTGGCTCGGCAAGTGCGGCGGACATGCGATCAATGATAATGGCAAACACCACAATCACAGATCCTGCCAAAAAGGCTGGTCCAAACAACGCCTTACGCATGGTTTGCAGAACTTCCCAACCAATGTCATCAAATCCGCCAATCACCGCTGCGATGATCACCATCGACAGCGCGGCCATCAGGCATTGGTTCACGCCAATCATGATCTGCTGCGTCGCGGCAGGCAGTTCCACAAGGAACAATTGCTGCCGCCGTGTGCCACCAGACATCACTGCCGCTTCACGGATTTCCGTGTCCACGCGCTCCAGTCCCAACAACACATTGCGCGCCATTGGCGGCGCCGCATAGATCGCTGACGCAATCAAGCCAACCACCGGCCCAAAGCCAAAAAGCACAAGCAGTGGCACAAGATAGGCAAAGGTTGGCACCGTTTGCATCACGTCCAAAAGGGCGTTTACCGCCCCCTTCATGCGCGGATACTCAAACGCCAAAATGCCAATAGCCGCGCCCATCACCAGCGCCAGTGGAACAGACACCGCAACCAGCGCCAAGGTGTTCATGCCTTGCGACCAGTAGCCGGTGAAGACCACAAACATCAGGCCAAAGAAGCCCAATGCCGCCAGCCGGATACCACCAATCATCCAGCCGATTGCGGTCACAACTGCAACGGTCATCGGCCAGGGCACGGCGTTCAAAAGCCAGCCGACCCACTCCATCGGGTAGCTGACCAAAAACGTAAACGCCCGCGCTATCGGTTTGAAAACATCCAGAAAACCTCCGACCAGCCAAGTCATCCAGTCAGCCATGGGTACGGTCAACGCCGCTGGCCACTTTACAAGCCACTCAAATTGCGCCCCAAGCAGGCGGCACGTCAAAACAACGGCAAGAACAAACAACGCAGCTTGGCTGCCCTTGGTTAGTGTCAGTTTACGTGCCGCGCTAACTGACACGGCCTCTGTCGCGCTCATGACTCTTCTGCCTGCAAGGCGTTGGCGAGCTCATGCGGATGCACCGCGCCAATCACTTTGCCCTCAGCGTCGCGCACCGGCACGGGCTCATACAGCTCCATGCATTTGGTCAGCGCAGTGTCCAGCGTCATGCCAATTTTGATGCCCGGATCGTCTGGCATGTTGTCAGGAATCTCGTCCATCAGGATTGACTCGACACAAGCATGTCGACCCTTGGGCACGTCTTTGGAGAACTCAGCGACATAGTCATCCACCGGATGCAGCACGATCTCTTCCGGCGTGCCGATCTGCACAATTTCTCCATCGCGCATGATCGCGATCCGATCAGCCAGTTTCAGGGCCTCCTGAATATCATGCGTAATGAAAACAATGGATTTTTTCAGAGTCGCCTGAATGTTGAGGAATTCGTCCTGCAACTGACGGCGGATCAATGGATCCAGCGCAGAAAAAGGCTCGTCGAGGAACCAGATATCAGGATTTACCGCAAGCGAACGTGCGATACCCACCCGCTGTCGCTGACCACCGGACAGGTTGCGCGGATAGGTGTCTTCGCGGCCCTCCAGACCAACCATCTGCAGAACCTCCAGGGCCCGCGCACGGCGCTCCGCCTTGCCTGCACCCTGCATTTTCAGAGGGAAAGCCACATTGTCGGCCACCGTCATATGCGGGAACAATCCAAAATGCTGGAACACCATGCCCAGCTTGTGACGGCGCAACTCGATCAGTTGCTTGTCACTGGCCTGCAGAATATCCTCACCATCAATGCGCACCGACCCGGCGGTTGGCTCAATCAGCCGCGATATGCAGCGGATCATCGTCGACTTGCCAGAGCCCGAAAGCCCCATAATCACAAAGAGTTCGCCGGACTTGACCTCAAAATTCGCCGCACGCACGGCGGGAATGAGCGTCTTGTCCTTGAGAGCCTGAGCAATGGCTTTGTCGTCCCCTGCCCCGCGCGCATCGCGCAGAGCTGAGGCGGCGTTTTCGCCGAAGACCTGCCAGAGGTCTTCGACGGCAATCGCCGGAGCGGTGCTGTTTGTATCAGTCATGAAGTCTTACTTGGTTGCGGCGTCGACGACCGACTTCCACTTGGCTTCATTGGCACCCATCCAGGCAGCAACAACCTCTTCAACCTTTTCGCCATCCACATCGACGGCGCCCATCATTGGCTGCTGATCTTCGACTGCCAGTTGATAGTTCACCAGGATTTCATGCGCGGCTGGCCATTTATCTTTCAGACCAGGCCAACCTGCTTTGAAGATACGGCTGGCGGAAAAATCACAGTCATTGATCGCATTTGGGTTTGGGCCCCATGCAGGATCTGTGAAGCAGGCATCTTCACCCGCAGGCAACTCCACAAACTTCACATCATAAGCGGACATTGCCCAGTGTGGTTGCCAGAATGTGATCAACAGAGGGGATTTTTTCTCGGTGGACGCACGCAGCTCTGCGATTAGAGCGCCTTCGGAACCCGCAGGTACAGCTTTAAATGGCAGCTCCAGACCGGTCATGCGGTCTGCACCAGGTGTGCCCCAATCCGCTGGGTAATCAACCAAACGGCCCATTGGCAGGGTTTCGGCAGTCGCGAAGTTCATCGCACAATCTTTCAGCGCTTCCCACGCTGGCAGGCCAGGGCACAGCTCCTCAACGTGCGCTGGGTAGGCAATACCTTCACGCGCCGCCAGACCCAGATCAGACAGCTCTTCCAGTTTACCGTCATCTTTCAGCACGGCATATTGGTCGGACACGTTGGAGGACCAGATTTCCAAGGTCGCGTGAATGTCGCCATCGGCAATTGCCTGAAACTGGTTCATCATGCCAGCCGTCACGTATTCTACTTCGTAACCGGCCGCCTTCAGCATTTCGCCCGCCACATGGGTGGTGACATGCTGACCGGTCCATTCATTCAGCGCCAGCTTGATAGGCTCATCGGTTGCACCAAGCTCCGCCGCCTGTGCCGACATGGCCACTGCGGATACCGCAAGCGCCGACAGTCCAGCTTTCAAAAACGTCGTCATGGTCTTCTCCCTGTTTGTCATTTTTTAAATGGTCATTTAAGTTTTTGTTTGCCGGCATAAGAACACAACGTCTTTGACCTGCCAACAAAAAATGCATCTGGCCTGGATGCATCATTTGCGAGAGCTGTCACATGCCCCGACATCAACCACTGAGTGATTGATTTTATTGGTCATTTTTCTGCAACCAATTTGAGCACAGCTCTGCGAGATTGCCAATCGCACAAGATGCGCAAAACGCCGCATCGCGTTTTGCGCAGAGTTCATGGGGGATTCTTACAACCCCAATACGTCAAACATATCATACTCGCCGGGCTTTTGACCCTGCCCCCAAATCGCGGCCTTTAGCGCGCCTTTGGCAAACAGGCTCCGGTCGGTGGCTTTGTGGCGCAAAATGATCTGCTCCCCATCGCAGGCAAACATCACATCATGTTCGCCGATAATGTCGCCACCCCGAATGGCGGTGAATCCGATATCACCGCGCTTGCGCGCACCGGTGATGCCGTCACGGCCACTGTCAGTCACATCTTTCAAATCGACACCGCGACCTTCCGCTGCCGCTTCACCCAACATCAAAGCAGTGCCAGACGGCGCATCCACTTTGTGACGGTGATGGGCTTCAATGATCTCAATGTCAAAATCTTCATCAAGTGCCGCAGCCACTTGCTGCGTTAGTTTGGTCAGCAGGTTCACGCCAAGGCTCATGTTGCCCGCCCGCACAATCACGGCGTGCCGCCCGCAAGGCTCCAACTGCGCAATGTCCTCTTCGGTCATGCCGGTGGTGCCAATCACATGCACCGCCCGCGCCTGAGCGGCGAGCTTGGCAAAGGCAATTGTTGCCGCGGGCGCGGTAAAATCAATCACCGCCTGCGCCTTCGCAAAAGCCTCCAACGGTTGATCTGTCACTGTCACGCCAAGCGCGGCACCGCCCATGGCCTCGCCGACATCACGCCCAACCCAATCATGGCCCTCACGTTCAACCGCCCCAACCAGACGCACCTTGTCACTGTCGGACACCGTCTTGATCAGCATCTGCCCCATCCGGCCTGATGCGCCCGTGATCACGATTCCTGGCAATTCCTGCATGGTGTCCTCTCCACTCTGACAAACCACCCATGTGGCGGTGCGCCCTGCTTACCCAATGCAATCCAGCTTGGCAAAGGCTGACAGAAGCCCTAAGTGAGAGACATGGCAAAGAACTCTTCCTCTGAGGGCCGCGGCCCGTCCCAGCGTCAACTGCGCGTGGGTGAACTCATCCGACGCACATTGTCGGAAGTCTTGGTGCGTGACGAACTACACGACCCTGACGTGACCCGCATGTCAATCACCGTGGGCGAAGTGCGCATCACTCCTGACCTGTCGATTGCGACCTGCTTTGTTCTGCCCCTTGGCGGCAAGAACAAAGAAGACGCTGTTGCATTGCTTGCCCGGCACAAATGGGAATTGCGTAAGATCATTGGCCGCAAGGCTGGATTGAAGCACGCGCCTGACCTGCGCTTCCGCGTGGACACCACATTTGATCAGATGGACGCCACCCGCGCCATGTTGTCCGATGAACGGGTGCAATCCGACGTGGCCAAATCAGACACAGAGGACGGCGACCCTAAGTGATCCGAACGGCGCTCTGTTTGATCTTCCTCTCCCTGCCCCAATGGGCGCAGGCGGTGACCTGTTCAGATCAAACTCATGAAGGGCGCAGCCTTACGGTGTGCACGGTGGATGCGGCAGAGGACAATCTGCGGCTATTCCTGCGCGATGGTAACGGCGCCATTCTGGGCCAGTTCCGCGATATCGAGCGCGCGCTGGAAGACGGCAAAACCCTCAGCTTCGGCATGAACGCCGGCATGTATCACGCCGACCGTAGTCCGGTGGGGCACTATGTTGAAGACGGCACCGAAGAGATGCGGCTCCTGACCGGCGGCAGCAAAGGCAACTTTGGCCTGCTGCCAAATGGCGTTCTGTGCCTGAACGACGGCTCCATCCGAGTCTACGAGACTTTGGATTTTCAAAAACAAGCGCCAAGCTGCCGCGACGCCACCCAATCCGGTCCCATGCTGGTGATTGACGGAGAGTTGCACCCACGCTTCCTCCCAGACAGCAGCTCTCGCTTCCTACGCAACGGCGTGGGCACCAGCTCGGACGGAAAGACAGCCCATTTTGTGATCTCCAACGAAGCGGTGACCTTTCACGAATTTGGCCGTTTCTTTCGCGATGTTCTAGAAACCCCAGATGCACTCTACTTTGACGGCAAGGTCAGCCGCTTACACGCGCCCCAACTTGACCGATCCGACGGTGGGTTTTGGATGGGGCCAATCATTGGCGTTGTGGAATCCGACGCATCGGTCACTGAATAACTGCGCTGCTCCATTCTTTGATGAACCTTTTGCGCTTGAGCGGATCAAGATAGGTCATCAGCGCCGGTCCCAGCGAAATAACCGCCTGCCCGGCGCTGTCCACCGCAGCACTCAGCGGTGGCAGTGGGAAAACATCCGGGTTTCGTGGCCCTGTCTGCACCTCCACCAAGTGACGTACAAACGCCGCCGCCTCGGCTTCCACTTCGGTCCGGCTGCTCACAAACGCTGTGCGCATCATGGTTGTCGGGAAATCGGACGGCAGCACAATCTCCAAAGTCTCAGCCACATCCTCGCGTGCGGCCACATAGCTGCCCAACACGTTGTAGGCCACCACTAGGTCGCCGGAGACCAGGTCGTCAATCATCGCTCCGGAACAGCAATACAGCCGGGCATCCAGCCCGCCCATCACTTCCATCAAACGCCAAAAGGTCTCTGAGGCGCGGGCATCTTGGGTTGCAAACAAATAGCCCAATCCCGACTTGCGCACATCATACGTGCCAACTTTGCCGCGAAACACTTCAGGTCGCGCCCGCATGGCCGCAATCAACTCCTGCCGTGTTTGCGGCACCGTGTCCGGGGCAAATGCAGCCCGATTGATCACAATGGTGGCAGGTTCCGTGGTGAACGCAAACAAGCTGTTACGCCACTGTGCCCAATCCGGTTGCGACAAGGTTTCGACCGGCACCGAATAGCCGTCATTCACCAGTTTCAGCTGCAGATCCATGGCACTGGAAATCACCACATCAAAGTCATCCGGCGCCGCACGAAATACCTGATCAATCTGCGCCGTGCCCGTCACAAAATACTCCACAGCAACCCCGGATCGGCTTTGCAGAAAGTCTTCGATCACCGGCGCAAACAGCGAAGTATCGGTGCTGGACAAGACCCTCAGCGTTTTGACCGCTGACGCGGGGCCAAAGGCATTTTGGTCTTCCCACTCTTCTGCTGCCGCCACCAACGGGCACAGCCAGACTATCAAAGCAAAAATGTAACGCATGCGCCGCCCTCCGGCATATTATCCAAGGTCATTTCGCCGCCATGGGCCGTTGCCACGTCCTGCGCAATGGTGAGGCCGAGCCCAGACCCAATGGTATCTTTGGCATTGTCCCCTCGCGAAAACCGCGCCGCCAGCCCTTGCATCTGGTCCGGCGGAAACCCGGGGCCTTCATCCCGCACCTGTACGCGAGGACGCGGCGTGCCCCCGACTTCCAAAGTGATCTCACTTTCTTCCGGCGCGTACTTCAGGGCATTTTCCACCAGATTGCGCAGCGCATTTTGCAACAAAATCGAATCCGCTTGGACACTGACCTCCCCCTCGCTGATGACCGTGAGCGCAATGTCTTTCATCTCTGCCACTGGTGCCAATCGCGTGACCAAATCTTCGACCAATTCCACCAAATCCACGGATTGGGTTTCCAAGTGATCCGCGCGAAACGTGATCATGGCGTGATCCAAAAGCTGCCCTGCCGCGCGAGAGCTTTCGTCAATCGCGCGCACCATCGAACGCAGCGCCTGTCGGTTGTCCTCTCGCTCCACCCGCTGCAGTGTTGCCTCGGCATGGCTGCGCACCGTCGCCAAAGGCGTACGCACCCGATGTGCAGCTTCGGCAATGAAGTCTTCGGACTGCTTCAAAGAGGTATCCAGTCGCGCCATGAAACTGTTCAGCGAGGTCACCAAGGGCGCCATTTCCATCGGCACCGGCCGCGCCACTGGGCTCAAATCTTTGGGGCCGCGGCGGGTGATAGAATGGGTCAAACGCTCCAGCGGGCGAATGGTGGTGTTGGTTGCCCAACTGGCCACCAGCACCGACAGCACAAAGAAACCAGCACCAATCAGACCCACGTTGCGCGAAATCTTGTTCAACGTCCCAGCCAAGGCATCCTGCGTTTGCGCAACTGACACGGTCACCCGTGTTCTGGTGTTTGGGCCCACCAAAATCCGAGCGGCTGTTGCAACGCGCACCGGAGCTCCGTCAAATATCGCGGATACATGCACAATCTCGCTGCCATCCGGAGCGTCAGCAACAGGCAGCAGCTCATACCCAGACAACAACTTGTCTTCCTGCCAAATGGCGTAAAACACCCGGTCATCCGCATCAGTGCTCAACATGGAGAAGGCGACATAGGGAAAATCCACTTCCACCGCTCCGTCTCGCAGGGTTGCAGCATCCAGAATGGAGGTAACCGAGGCTTCTAGTATGTTGTCCTGCCCACTTTGTGCGATTTGCGCCGCATAGGTGCGCACCACAAAGAACAAAAGCACGGCAATCGCCGCCGCGCTGCCGATCAAAGTCAGAGCCAAGCGCGCCCGCAGCGAGCCGGCCACATTGACCGTATCACTCATGGTCTAGCCTATAGCCAAGCCCACGCAGGGTGGTGATCCGCAACTCAGACGTTTCCAAGTGTTTGCGCAGTCGCCCGATATAAACTTCAATCGCGTTTTCCGAGACATCCTCGTCATAGGAAAACAGCCGGTCGGCCAATTTGGCTTTCGAAAAAATCTGACCGGGCGCGTTGATCAACAGCTCCAAAAGTCGCAACTCGCGATTGCGCAGAGTCACGGCCCGTGCCCCAATGCTCAGGCGCCCAGCCACCGGATCAAGCGACACGCCCCCCAATTCCGTGACCGACTGCGCATGCCCCGCATTGCGTCGTAACACCGCCCGACAGCGCGCCTGAAGCTCTTCGTGATCGAACGGTTTTGTCATGTAATCATCCGCGCCCAAATCAAGCAGGCTGATTCTGTCACTGACCTGAGACCGCGCCGTCAGAACAATCACAGGCGTGTCGTTTTTCCCGCTCCGGTGGTGTTTCAGGAAGGTTCGCCCATCCCCATCCGGCAACATAATATCCAATAATATGAGATCATATTCACCGGTTTGCATGAATGCCATGGCATCCTCAATTTTATCAGCATGATCAATCACATGACCATCCAATTGCAGCCGTGCACTGACCGCATTGGCAAGCTCGATATTGTCTTCGACGAGGAGGAATTTCATGCGATTGGAGCACCTTTCTGACAGCATGACAGGTTTGTGACAGGTTGCGATGTTTGACTGCCCTCAACTGAGCCGTCTTTCGGACAGTTGTCAATTTGGAGGAGAAAAATGATGAAATTGAACTTGGGCCGCCGCGCTCTGATGGCCAGCGCAATGGCCGCTTTCGCATTCGCAGGTCAAGCCATTGCTGATGGTCACAAAACTGTGGACAGCATCCACTTCCTGATCCCCGGCGGCGCCGGTGGTGGCTGGGATGGTACCGCACGTGGCACCGGTGAAGCGCTGACCAAAGCGGGCATCGCAGGCAACGCCTCTTACGAAAACATGTCCGGCGGCGGCGGCGGCAAAGCCATCGGCTACCTGATCGAAAACGCCGACAGCAACCACGGCACATTGATGGTGAACTCCACCCCAATCGTGATCCGCTCCCTGACCGGTGTCTTCCCACACAACTTCCGTGACCTGACCCTCGTGGCTGGCACCATTGGCGACTACGCCGCTCTGGTTGTGCACAAAGACAGCCCGCTCAACAACATGGACGACCTGATGGCCGCCTATGACGCGGACCCATCCAAAACCGCCATCGGCGGTGGTTCGGTTCCAGGCGGCATGGACCACCTGGTTGCCGCCATGGTGATGGAAGCCGCTGGCAAAGACGCGCTGGGAGTGAAGTACATCCCATACGACGCGGGCGGTAAAGCCATGGCAGCGCTGCTGTCCGGCGAAATCGCAGCTCTGTCTACCGGCTTCTCCGAAGCGGTTGATCTGGCCAACGCGGGCGAAGTAAAAATCATCGGTGTGACCGCTGATGAGCGTGTGTCCGCAGCACCTGACGCCATGACCATGAAAGAACAGGGCATCGACACCTCGTTTGTGAACTGGCGTGGTTTCTTTGGTGCGCCTGGCCTGCCGGAAGACAAGCTGGCGATGTACCAGGAAGCTCTGACCAAAATGTATGACACCCCAGAGTGGGAAGCCGTGCGCGAGCGCAACGGCTGGGTCAACATCCACAACAATGGCGACGACTTCAAAGCCTTCCTGGAAGGCCAAGAAAAAGTCATCGGCGACCTGATGAAAAAGCTCGGCTTCCTCTAAAGTCGTCTATCATCCAACTGGGCAGAGCGGACACCCGCTCTGCCCTCTTTTAAAAGGGAGGGGAGCTTCATGGCTCTGGATCGCTGGATCGCACTGATACTGCTGGGCATTTGTATGGCTTATGGCTACGCCGCCTGGTTCACGATGGATGGCAGTCTTGCCCCGTTCATGAAACGCAACCCGATTTGGCCAAGCACATTTCCAAAAGTGCTGTCCATCCTTGGCATGATTGCTTCGCTTATCATTCTACTGGGGCTTGAGAAAAGCGAAGCCAAAGAGGCGGAAATCGATTACCGCCGTCTGACCGAATACAAACTGGGTCAAGCCATTCTGTTGCTTGGCCTCATGGTGGCTTACGCGCTGCTGCTGCGTCCGGCTGGCTTTATCTTCTCGACCTCCGGCTTCCTCATCCTTGGCTCCTTCATTCTGGGCGAGCGCAAGTTCCAGTTCATGGTGCCCATCGCTCTCGTGGCGACATTCTCTGTTTGGTACCTCGTTCAAGAAGTTCTCGGCATCTACCTGCGGCCGCTGCCTGGCTTTCTGGGAGGCTGAGATGTTTAGCGAACCGTCCGTTGTTTCACTACAATTTGTCCTGATGCTGATTGGTGGCGGCCTTGTGCTCTTTTCCACCGCAGCGTTTGTGATCATCGGCTCCCTCCTGATGGGTGCCGGAAAATGGCACATCACCGCGATTGTGATGCTCATGGCCATCTTCATTCTTTGGACCCTTGTTCAGCACACGCTGGGCATCAACTTGCGCCCCTTTGGCGCCAACTTTGGAGGCTGACATGCTCGAAGGACTTCTGATCGGCCTGCAAACGGCCTTTTCCCTACAAAACCTATTGATGGTCATTGGTGGCTGTTTGATTGGTACCTTTATCGGCATGTTGCCGGGCCTTGGCCCGATGTCGATCATCGCCATTATGATCCCTGTGGCCATATCCATGGGCGACCCATCTGCCGCACTGATCTTGCTGGCAGGTGTGTACTACGGCGCCATCTTTGGCGGCTCGACTTCCTCGATCCTGCTGAACGCGCCGGGGGTCGCGGGCACCGTGGCTTCAAGCTTTGATGGCTACCCGATGGCCAAAAAAGGCAAAGCTGGCAAGGCGCTGACAATCGCTGCGATTGCTTCTTTTGCCGGCGGCACCATTGGCGCGCTGCTGCTGATGATCTTTGCCCCCGCACTGTCCTCCGTCGCGCTGCTGTTCCACTCTGCTGAATACTTTGCCCTGATGGTTGTTGGCCTCTCCGCCATCGCCGCCTTTGCGGGCACCGGCCAAGTGGCCAAAGCGCTGATGATGACGCTGCTGGGCCTGATGATGGCCACCGTTGGCGAAGGCGCGCTGTTCAACATGCCTCGCTTCACCATGGGCATCATGGATCTGCAATCCGGCTTTGGCTTTATCACTCTGGCTATGGCAATGTTCGCTCTGCCTGAAGCGCTCTTTCTTGTCCTGAAACCGCGTACTATGGGCGAGAGCAACAGTGGCGAAATCAAAGACCTGCGCATCACCGGCTCAGAAGCAAAATCCATCGCGCCAGTGATTGGTCGTCAGTCGATCCAAGGCTTCTTCATCGGGGTTCTGCCCGGTGCAGGCGCCACCATCGCCTCCTTCCTGGGCTATGCGGTTGAGCGCAACATCGCCCCGAAAGAAGAACAAGAACAGTTTGGGAAAGGCTCTATCAAGGGCCTGGCGGCCCCGGAAACAGCCAACAACGCAGCTTGCACTGGCTCCTTTGTGCCGCTGCTGACGTTGGGCATCCCTGGTTCCGGGACCACTGCAATTTTGCTCGGCGCACTGATTGCTCTGAACGTCACACCAGGCCCCCGCCTGATGATCGACGAGCCTCAGGTGTTCTGGGCGGTGATCATGTCCATGTTCATCGGCAACCTTGTGTTGTTGATCCTGAATCTGCCACTGATCCCATACATCGCCAAAGTGCTGGCTGTGCCGCGCAACTATCTGATCCCCTTCATCCTGTTCTTTACCCTGATGGGGGCCTACATCGGTCAGAACAACGCCACCGAGCTTCTTTTGCTGGTTGGCTTCGGGGTTTGTGCCACCGCTCTGCGCTTTGCCGACTATCCGCTGGCACCTTTGCTGATCGGCTTCATCTTGGGCGGCATGCTGGAAGACAACTTCTCCCGCTCCATGCAGCTTTATGATGGCATTGCCTTTATCTGGGAGCGCCCGATGACCCTCGGCCTTCTGGTGATCGCACTGATCCTCGTGGCGCTGCCAAGCTATCGGGCACGTCGGGCTAAACTCCGCGCCGCTGGCGTCGCTGACGGCGACTAACACCAGCACAAGAACACGCGGGACGGCTCCTCCACCCCCGCGTTCAGGAAGGCCATCAGATCGCGTGGGTCTGGTGGCCTTTTTATTTTGAGCCGTTTTTCTCTTCCGCTAAATTGACAGAGTGATGGCAATCCGATAGGTCGCCGCCCTCACCCCTAAATGAGAGGTCAAAGGCATGGGACGCAAACGCAAGGGTCGCGATATTTCAGGCTGGCTTGTGGTCGACAAACCTGCAGGCATCACATCGACCTCCGTGGTGAACAAAGTCCGCTGGGCGTTTAACGCCAAGAAAGCGGGCCACGCAGGCACGTTGGATCCCGATGCCACCGGCGTGCTCGCCGTGGCCCTAGGCGAAGCCACCAAAACCGTGCCCTATATCACCGACGCCTTGAAAGCCTACACTTTCACTGTGCGCTTGGGGCAGGCCACCAATACCGACGACGCCGAAGGGGAAGTGATCGCCCAGTCAGACAAACGCCCAACGGATGATGAGATCAAAGCGGCGTTGGGTCAGTTTGTCGGCGACATCATGCAGGTGCCGCCTAAATTCTCTGCGGTGAAAGTCGACGGCGAACGCGCCTACAAACTCGCGCGTGACGGTGAAGACCTTGAACTGGCCGCCCGCCCGCTGTGGGTCGGAGAGCTGGTGATGACGGATCGCGAAGACGAAGACCACGTCACGCTGGAAATGACCTGCGGCAAAGGTGGTTACGTGCGCTCCATCGCCCGCGATTTGGGCAAAGTATTGGGGTGTCACGGCCATGTGCGCGAGCTGCGCCGGATTTGGTCCGGTCCGTTTGATGCAGCCGATGGACTGACCATCGCGCAGATTGACGAGATGGCGAAACAGCCAGAACTCGACACCTACCTACGCCCGCTTGAGCAGGGTCTTGAAGACCTGCCCGAAGTGAAAGCCACCGCCGAAGGCACCGTACGCCTGCGCAATGGCAACCCGGGCATGGTTCTGGCGTCCGACGTTGAGTATGGCGAAGAATGCTGGGCCAGCTTTGACGGCGAAGCCGTGGCCGTTGGCCGTTTCAAAGCCGGGGAATTGCACCCCAGCCGTGTGTTTGTGAAGCCAGAGGGCTAATCAGGCGACCATGCCGCCATTGCCATTGGCGTCATACATGTCCTGCGGGGTCATGCCGCTAAACAGAATGTCCGCCGCCTGGCCCTGCTCGGCTGTGATCGGATCACCATTGGCATCCAGCCAGACTTCCGGCAGGTCATAGTTGTCCGCCGCATCCTGATTGCTGAACGCCACGGTTGCCCCGGTCTGATCGCCGTTGAGCACCAGTAGTGGGTGCCCGCCCAGCGTCAGCGTGGTCTCATCCGCATCAGCGTCATAGTTGCTGTCAAACCCGTCCGCGGCTTCGGCTACGGTGAAATACTCGTTGTCCGCATTCTGGAAGCCGGCACCAAACGGTCCATCCAGACCAAAGCTGATGACCAGTTTGTCTTCACCCGGCGCAAAATCGGTGATCTCGGTCACGCTGTCATACGCGCCTGCAAAGGCCTCAAACGTATCCGCGTCTGCACCCCCGGTCGCCACATTGCCAGACCCGAGCCACAGCACATCCTCACCGGCCCCACCGGACAGGGTATCCCCCGCGCCAAGGCGGTTTAAATGCCCCGGTTCATGGTTCCACTCGGCGCCATAGAACACGCTGCCGCTGCCACTAAAGATGTCATCATCCCCCGCACCACCTTGCAGATCATCCGCACCAGCCTCACCAAAGATGCGGTCATCGCTGTCATCGCCAATCAGCGTGTCACCCCCGGCACCGCCGCGCAGTGCGTCCGCCACATAAGGCTTGTCCTGAATGGTATAGTCGCGGCTCCACTCAGCTTGAACCTCGCTGTCATGGGCGTCGCCATCTGTGTTTTGGAACACCACCGACAGGCTTTCGCCATCCGTCAACGAGGCCCCTGGAAGGTCAATCCGCACATCGCCGGTGTCCGCATCCCGCAACGCAAGCCCATTGTCCTCTTGCGTCAGGACAAAGTTGCCGGAAGACCCATCCACCGGGCTCTCGTAATTGCGCAGCACCAGCATGTCTTCCGAGGCGTCAAAATCTTCTATGCGGCCCACAACCTCATTGTCGGCCTCTAAGAAAAACGTGTCAGCCCCCGCACCGCCGTTGGCCAGATTGCCGGCTGAGACAAACAGGTCGTCATCGCCTTCGCCGCCTTCGAGGTAATCATCATCCCAGGCGTTGCCGACAATCGTGTCATCGCCCTCAACGCCGTACAGGCGGTCATCAACATCCACGTCACCAAACAGGAACTGCGAGATCGGGTCGCCAACCGGCTCCTGCTCTTCGTCTGGTTCCTCTTCCGTCGACGGCTTCGCACCCTGCGCATCCGCGCTGTCGTCGCGTTCATCGTCAGACGTTGTGCTGTCGTCCTCGGCTTCGGTGTCATCGGTCACACCGACCATCGTGCCAACAGCTGCGCCTGCCGCAAGCAGGCCTAAAAAGAATAGAAACGGCATCTCACCACCTCACCAATCAGCCGAATAAACCCCAGACGGCTGTAATCCCAAGTCTCAGGAATAAGAAGGAGAGGCTTCAAAATCAAACGTTTGACTCTGCGTTGGTTAATCATAAGTAGACAGAATGATCGAACGCCACTTCCAAAAAGATGACGCCACCAGCTCCGCTCTCTATTCAGAGTGTGAGACCTACCGCTATGCACTGACCCGTGTCTGGGACAATAATGCTGCCAAAGTGCTCTTCATCATGCTGAACCCGTCCAAAGCAACCGAGCGCCAAAACGACCCCACCATTGAGCGCTGCGAACGCCGGGCGCGTGCCCTGGGATATGGCGGTTTTCGCGCAGTGAACATTTTTGCACTGCGTGAAACCGATCCCAAAAAGATGCGCCAACACAAGGCCCCTGCCGGACCAGACAACGACGCGGTTGTTGCGCAAAGCTGCCTCTGGGCAGATGACATTCTCGCGGCATGGGGCGCCCATGGCGACCACCTCTCGCGCGGCTTTGAGATGCGCGACGTTTTGAAGGCCACCGGCCAGACCATCAAATGCCTCGGCGTGACCAAGGCGGGTCACCCACGCCACCCGCTTTACATTTCCTACGCCACACAGCCCGAAATTTGGCCACTCTGAGAGCACCAAAGTGCACGTTAACGCCTTGGCCCTTTTCTTTTGGGCCGTTTGCGACTACATACGCCCATCTTCCAAGGGATTCTCTTGGGAGGCATCTCTATGGACCTTGCTGGACGACATCCCGGCTTGTGCCCGAAACCCTTTTGAATAGGAGACCCCGATGTCGATCACTGTTGAAGAAAAAAACCGCCTGATGAAAGAATTCGCAACCAAAGAAGGTGACACCGGTTCTCCGGAAGTCCAGGTTGCGATCCTGACATCCCGCATCAACACCCTGACCGAGCACTTCAAAACCCACAAGAAGGACAACCACGGTCGTCGTGGCCTTCTGAAAATGGTTGCTCTGCGTCGTAAGCTGCTGGACTACACCAAAGGCAAAGACGAAGCACGCTATCAGGACCTGATCAAGCGTCTGGGCATCCGTCGCTAAGACGCCGCCACAGTTTGATTTCCGACCGCGTCCCATCGGGGCGCGGTCTTTTTGTTTAGGCATCAAGGTTTAAACCGCTTATCCAGCCGCCTTGCGATAGTCCTCAACCGGTAGCCCGCCAATTCCCCAGTCAGCCAAAGCTACCTCATCTATCACGACAAAAGTTGTGGCTGGGTCTTTGTCGAGGACGTCCTGCAAAAGCTGTGACACGCCGGCTATCAACTGGGCTTTCTGATCCGTACTGGGGCCACGTCCATTAGGCCCTCCCTCACGTGTAACTTTGATGTTCACATAGGGCATCTTTCAGGCCTCCTTTGGCTGATAGGCAAAAACTTTTGTGACGACCCGCCACGCGCCATCATGGGGAACCAAAGTCAGATGATCCACGTAGTCCCTTCCCATGAGCGCCATCCGACAAGTCACGTGTGCCAAACGCGGATTGACGAAAGCAATTGAATAGATCTCCTCACGCCTAACATCCCCTCGCTTTGCGGGCGCCACACGCGCATCGATGCGATCCATATATTGCTCGAGATCAAGATAGAGCGGATCACCTTCTGTAGCACAGACATAGGCCATTTTTGGGTGAAACACGCCTCTCAACACTTGACTGTCGGCTTCGTGTAGCCCGAGAAAATAGTCCTGCATCAGCGTCGAGATGTCTTTGAAATCGCCTTTGATCACGTCAAAAGCCCTCCCGCTGAAACGCGGCTTTTACTGTCGGGCGATCCGCAATACGCGCGACAAAATCGGACAGCTTCGGCCAACGGGCGAGGTCAATATCGGTGAAGTTGGCCCAATTCGCCACGACAAAAAGATATGCATCAGCAATGGAAAACTGCTCGCCAGTCACATACAATCGACCGTCCTTCAACTCCTTTTCAACTGTGTCGAATTTCTGTGCGACGGCTTGGCGCGCCTTCGCCTTTTCCTCTGGGCTGCTCGCATCTCGGAACAACGGGCCAAAGGCCTTGTGTAGCTCTGAAGAGGTAAACGTGAGCATCTCCATCATGCGCGCGCGCGCCATGGTACCCGGCTTAGGCGCCAAATTGGCTGCCTGATTTCGATCTGCAAGGAACTGCAGAATAGCCGGCCCTTCAGTCAGGATTTCCCCTTCCCCAAGTTCCAGAACCGGAACATAGCCTTTTGGATTGATTTGCAAGAAATCTTCATCAGAAGCTGTGCGCCCCTCAATGGTATCCACGGCCTCAATGTCAAAAGCCTGCCCAATCTCCAAAAGCGCAATATGGCTGGCCATCGAACAAGCACCGGGTTTGTAAAAGAGTTTCATCTTCAAGTCTCCTCTGAGTTTTGCAACTTGTGGAACTCAGATGGCAGCTACGATTTCCATGGACAACCTAGTTACTCTTGGTTACCTAATTATGACGTTACCCCAAAGAAACCAGGTTACCTGCCATGGCACTGAAAATGAGAAAAAATCAAAGCGAGGCCCCACCAGAGCCCTGCATGTTGACCGAATGCATGGCCGTCATCTCCGGGGCTTGGGCGCCAAACGTTATCTGGTCTTTACGCGCAGGCCCAAGACGGTTCAGCGAACTGCGCGCGGACATTCCACCGATTTCTGCCAAAGTTCTGTCGACGCGGTTAAGCGAACTGGAAGATCGAGGCGTTCTTGTACGCCATGTCCGCCCCACTTCGCCGCCCTCCACGGAATATGAGTTGACTGACCTTGGAACCGAATTGTTGCCGGCATTGGACGCAATTGTTCAAGTGGGACACCGCTTGAAAACCCGAGCTTCAACTTAGCTTACTCTATGGGCACCCATTGTGACCGGGCCGCCAATCACTTTCCTGAGGAACGCCGCCATTCAACACGGCGTGGATCTACCTTGGGTCTTCCAAAATTCGGTATAGGTGCATCAAACAACTTGCACCCGTCTTCGCAGCATGATTGTTATGTTATAACATTATTGACGGAGCAGCATATGCCAGATTCCCAACTCAAAGACACCCGCCTCCCTGTCACTGTGCTTTCAGGCTTCTTAGGAGCCGGCAAAACCACTTTACTCAACGGAGTGCTCAACAACCGCGATGGCTTGCGCGTGGCCGTGATTGTGAACGACATGTCCGAGGTAAACATCGACGCGGACCTTGTGCGCGAAGGTGGTGCAGAGTTGAGCCAAACCGAAGAAACCCTCGTGGAAATGTCCAACGGCTGCATCTGCTGCACCCTGCGCGACGACCTGCTAACCGAAGTGCGCCGCCTCGCCGCCGAGGGGCGTTTTGATTATCTGCTGATCGAATCCACCGGCATTTCTGAGCCCCTGCCCGTGGCCGCCACCTTTGAGTTCCGCGACGAAAAAGGAGAAAGTCTCACCGACGTGGCGCGGCTTGACACAATGGTCACCGTGGTCGACGCCGTAAATCTCCTAAATGACTTCGGCAGCCACGACCTCTTGGCAGACCGTGGTGAAACACTTGGGGAGGGCGATGAACGGGCACTGGTGCACCTGCTCACCGACCAGTTGGAATTTGCTGATGTGGTGATCCTCAACAAGGTCACAGACGCCGGTCCCGTCAAAACAGACGCCGCCCGCAAGATCATCCGCAGCCTGAATGCCAACGCCCGCATCATCGAAACCGACCACAGCAAGGTTCCCGCGTTGGACGTGCTGAACACCGGCCTGTTTGATTTTGACAAAGCCCATGAGCACCCGATGTGGGCCAAGGAACTTTACGGCTTTGCCGACCACACGCCGGAAAGCGAGGAATACGGCATCGCCTCCTTTGTCTATCGCGAACGCCTGCCGTTTGATCCCCAGAAGATCCACGATTTCCTCAACGGCGACATGCCCGGCGTGATCCGTGCCAAAGGCCACTTCTGGATTGCCACACGCCCGGATTGGGTGGCGGAATTCTCATTGGCTGGCTCCCTCTCCTCTGTCGCACCGCTTGGCACCTGGTGGGCCAGTGTGCCGGAAGACCGACGCCCAACCCATCCACAAGCGCAAGACTACATGGCAGCCCACTGGGCAGAGCCATTTGGGGACCGCCGTCAGGAGCTGGTGTTCATTGGCACAGGCATTGATTGGCCAAAGCTAAAGGCGAAGCTGGACGCCTGCCTTCTCCACACTGACTCCGTTGCAGCCCTCGCCGCCATCGCAGAAATGCCCGACCCGTTCCCCGGCTGGCGTCGCGCCTAAGCGTGCCAGCTGCCCCGCGCTTTCTTGGAGGCGCGGGGCTCTTTTCCTTGACGCCAAGTCAAATTTGACACGCTCCACAATCCGAGCGCAGACTTCCTTGCGACAGGGGAGGTCACCATGAAAGAAACACTATCCGTCTTGATCCGTATGGGCAGCTTACACCGCCTGTTTCCGTTCTGGCTGCTAGGTGTCTTCCTGATTTCCCAAAACCTGTCATGGTGGATTCCCGTTGCGTTGATCTACGGCTACATCGCGCAGCTCTTTGTCGAATACGGCATGCATCGTTTCCTGATGCACCGTGAACCACCCAAAGACCAAGGCACGTTCAACGAGCTTTACCGCACCCACATTGGCCATCACGAATACCCCACCGACCCGGAGTTCTTCACCGGGGATGATCACTGGTACGCGGTGCGCTTTGGCCTGCTCTCTGTTGCTATCCACACTGCGATCCTGTGGCCATTCCTTGGTTTGATCCCAGCCCTCACGCTTGCCTATATTGGGCTTTTTGTTGGTTCGGTCTCAGCCTTTGCTTTCTATGAGTACTGCCACACCATTGCGCATCTGAATGTCCCCAAGGGACGGCTTGGCCAATACATCACCCGCAAACATCTGGCGCACCATTTCCAAGACCACCACGCGACCTTTCAGGTCAGTTTTGGCTTTGACTGGATTGACCGCCTGTTTGGCACCGCACATGACAAAGCCACCGCCAAAGAGCGCTTTGACCGCAAAACCATGTTGTCGATGGGGATGGACCCTGAAGACCTGCGTCTTGTGACTGCACGTAAGGCTTTTGGCATCACCGAAAAACCGGGTGCCAAAACCGCACGCGCCAAAGAGGCTTGAGTAGGACTGCCCGGTCAAACGGGCAATCCTTGGTCTTTTAGACGAAGCGTGCCGCGACGCCCCCATCAACCGAGTGCGCCTGTCCGGTCACAAAGCTGGCGCGATCTGACAGCAAAAACGCCGCCATTTCAGCAACCTCTTTTGGGTCGGCAATACGCCCCATCGGATGCAGCCCGGCAATAAAGTCTCGGGTCTCGTCATCCTGTGGCGCCATGGCTGTATCTGTGCCACCAGGCAACACTGCATTGACCCGAATGGCTTCCCCAGCCAGTTCCACAGCCAGGTTCTGAACCAGCCCAACCACACCTGCCTTGGCGGCCGCATAAGGCGACATGCCCGCCATTCCGCCATTGCTCACTCCAACAAACGACGACGTCATGACCATCGCCCCACCGCCCCGGCGCTTCATCGCGGGAATTTGTGTTTGCGCACAGAGAAACGCACTGGTCAGATTGGCGGCTATCACCTCATCCCAGTTCTCAGCGGTCTGCTCCTCGCAAGGCCCCATCTCGCCGACCAGGCCAGCATTGTTGAACGCGCCGTCCAATCCACCAAACTCAGATTCAGCCAACGCAACAAGCGTGGTCATATCCTCTTTGTTGGTCACGTCGGATTTTTGCCAAACCGCACGCCCATTGCTTTGCGCGATCTGCCCCGCAATCTGCGCAAGCTCGGTTTCGCGACGGGCCCCCAACACAACATTCGCCCCACGCGCGGCCAAAAGAAGCGCCGCGGCTGCGCCAATGCCGCTGCTCGCGCCAGTCACAATAAATGTCCTATTTGCAAATTCCATTTGGTCTTCTCCTGTTTTGGAACAAGTGAAGACCTAGCCAAGCAGCCGATTGCGAAGCGACCCGAATCCTGCGCCTAGAAGGCGCCCACTACTCAAAGCGCAAGAAACGGGTCAGGCCACCACCGAGAGCTTCGGGCGACCAACCACTCGGGCGCGACGCCCCAAACCGGATGGGAAACGATTGGCAAAGGTCAAACCGTTTCGGATCAGCACTGGATCCATGCGGCCCCGTGTGACAAACGCCACGGCGGAGCGCGCCGCTGCGGAATTGTCGCGGCGCATATGGTGCACCATCGACAGGAATTGCACCTCATCATCGGTGATATCTCGCTTCGCCTCCGGGCAGAGCGGATCTTTTATGTCTGGACCGCCTTCTCGACATGCAAACAGGGCGAGAACAACTTTGTGAAGCCCATGGGCCGCAGGCAAGCCAATCGCTTCGCCATAGCGTTCGGCGGCAATGTCAAACGCATGTGCCCAACTCTTTGGATCGGCACTTTGCCCACTCACACATAGGTGACGCAATACCGGCAACAGGCCGATCTCAAAGTCGTCGCAGCCAACGGTTTCCAGAACTTCAATGCACCGACTTTTAGTCATGTCACTCATGCCTCGTTCCTCCGGTTGTACACCCCGTCGTGCTCACCAAATCGGATCACGTTTTCCGGCATCTCACCTGTCATGTCCTCGGCCACAGGCGCCGGAGACGCCGCTTTCGCAGGAAAGCGTAGGCTGGCTTCCAAAGCTTTTCGAAGTTCCAGTTTCAAGCCACACCCGGCCGTTTGAGCCATCCCATCCAGCGCCAGTAAATCCGCAAAGATCTTCGCCATGTCAGAGTATCCTTCACTCACATCTGCTGCAAAAAGGACACCAGACTGTGTTGGGGGCACAGCTGGCACCTAGTGTCATGCATTGAAAATCCGGGCTGATCTGGAGGATCTCTGGCTGGGCGGCTCTTATCTGACAAATTTTGTCGGAATAAGCAACCGCCCTTTTTGACACGCCATAAACGACAAAACCCCACCGCAAAGCGATGGGGCTAAAGACTTGATTTTCTGGTGCCTTTATTGCGCGGCGTCGTGTGCCGCGATCACAGAAGCCACCCGCTTGCCAATTTCGCGACTGCCTTTGATCGACGGGTGAATCATATCAAACGTGTGAAAGCTGCGATCGCCGTTTGGCACAAGGTCGGCCAGGGACACGTAGTGCACACCCGGATCAATCGCCGCCAGCTTATTGATGCGCTGCTCCAACTCATTGCCGGTATCGCGACAGCCTTCCACGGGCGACCACGCGCCCGGGCTGCGCAAATACCCAACCCAAGCCACCTGCGCCCCAGCGTGACGGTATTTTTGCACCATCATTGGAATCACGCCGCGCTTGCCGTCCTCCGAGATCATCTTGTTCAGTTTACCCGCACATTTGCCACAGCCACAACCCAACCACAGGTCATTGCCGCCACCATTGAGCACCACCCAGTCCCAGTCGCCTTTGCGATATTGGTTCTCGATCCGCATGCCCATCGCGCCGGATATTGGCAGCTTATAGGTAATCTTCGCACCACTGATTGCGGTGTTATACACCGGCTCGCCCAGCACCGCCTCGATGGTGTGCGGGATCGACTGGCCGGTAAACGTGTGCCACGCCATCATACTGTCACCCATCGCCAGAATACGCGTGCCCTGCAGCTCGGCCTCTGCGACGGCGTTCTTGGTCACAACCTCCTGTGGTCCCGCTCTTTCAGCGCCAACCGGGTTTTCCAGACTGGTGGTCTCAGCACACCCGGCGACAAAAAACATCGCCGCCATGCCGATAGTTAGGATCAGGGTAAACGGGGCTCTCATGGCACATATCTCACGTTGGCGCATAACCTGCGCATTACAAATCCACCGCAGCAAGCCCCCTAGCCGCGATTCTGTCAGCCACATTATCACCCAAATTTGCCTAAAATGCCACTTTTGTGCCGTAAACAATGTGTTGCCCATGTGATGACGCTGAAACCACAGGGCCCCGCGCCGTCCCAAACGAAGCACCGCAAACATAGAATTTGGTTTCCAAACCCCTTGTTTTCCGATATGGGCCGACCATCTGAGACGTTGCGCCTGACCTCGGCGCATCAAAGAAAGATAGAAGAGGTCGGCGGCAATGGGGCCGCTATTTTCAAACGGGAGACCTGGGATACGCCCAGGAGTGCTCCCAGCTAGGATACGATGATGTTCGAAGAAACCAAAAAATCCATGCAGTGGGGCGAAGAAACGCTCACTCTGGAAACGGGTAAGATTGCCCGTCAGGCTGACGGTTGTGTGATCGCCACTCTGGGCGAAACTTCCGTGATGGCCGCAGTGACCTTTGCGAAGGCACCAAAGCCCGGTCAGGATTTTTTCCCTCTGACTGTGCACTACCAAGAGAAATACTACGCCGCCGGTAAAGTACCGGGTGGCTTCTTTAAGCGCGAAGCGCGCCCAACTGAAAAAGAAACACTGACTGCGCGTCTGATCGACCGTCCGATCCGCCCGTTGTTTGTCCCTGGCTTCAAAAACGAAGTTCTGGTGATGTGCACCGTGCTGTCCCACGATCTGGTCAACGACCCGGACATGGTTGCCATGATCGCAGCTTCCGCAGCTCTGACCATCTCTGGCGCGCCGTTCATGGGCCCAGTCGCTGCTGCACGTGTTGGCTTTGAAGATGGCGAGTACATCCTGAACCCGACCGTAGATGACATGCAGGACCTGCGTCAGAACCCTGACCAACGTCTGGACCTGGTTGTAGCCGGCACCAAAGATGCGGTGATGATGGTTGAATCTGAGGCTTACGAACTGTCCGAAGCAGAAATGCTGGGTGCGGTGAAATTTGCCCATGACGCCATCCAGCCAGTGATCGACCTGATCATTGACCTGGCCGAAGACGCGGCAAAAGAGCCGTTTGACTTCCAGGCACCTGACTACGCTGACCTCTACGAAGCTGTGAAAGCAGCTGGCGAAGATCAGATGCGCGCCGCATTTGCGATCACTGACAAACAAGAGCGCACCTCCGCTGTTGCCGCGGCACGTGACGCCATCAAAGCCGCTCTGACGGAAGAGCAGCTTGAAGATGCTAACCTCGGCTCCGCTTTGAAGAAGCTCGAAGGCGGCATCCTGCGCGGTGACGTTGTCAAAACCGGCACCCGCATCGACGGTCGTAAAACCGACGAGATCCGTGACATCGTGTGCCAAACCGGCCTGCTGCCACGGACCCACGGTTCCGCCCTGTTCACCCGTGGTGAAACACAGGGTCTGGTTGTGACCACACTGGGCACCGGCGATGATGAGCAATTCATCGACGCGCTGCACGGCAACTTCAAATCCAACTTCCTGCTGCACTACAACTTCCCTCCATACTCTGTAGGTGAAGCTGGTCGCGTGGGCCCTCCCGGCCGTCGCGAAATTGGTCACGGTAAGTTGGCATGGCGCGCGCTGCAGGCGGTTCTGCCAGCAGCAACCGACTTCCCATACACCGTGCGCATCGTGTCTGAGATCACCGAATCCAACGGCTCGTCCTCTATGGCGTCCGTCTGTGGTGGCTCCCTGTCCATGATGGACGCAGGTGTACCTCTGAAATCCGCGGTTGCGGGTGTGGCCATGGGCCTGATCCTGGAAGACGACGGCTCCTACGCGATCCTGTCTGACATCCTGGGCGACGAAGACCACCTCGGCGACATGGACTTCAAAGTGGCGGGTACCGAAAACGGTATCACCTCGCTGCAGATGGACATCAAAGTTGCGGGCATCACACCGGAAATCATGGAAAAAGCTTTGGCTCAGGCCAAAGACGGCCGCATGCACATCCTGGGTGAGATGAATAAATCGATCACAGGGGCCGCGGAATTCTCCGTACACGCACCACGCATCGAGACCATGAACATCCCAACCGACAAGATCCGTGAAGTGATCGGCTCCGGCGGTAAGGTCATCCGTGAAATCGTTGAAGTGTCCGGCGCCAAAGTCGACATCAACGACGAAGGTGTGATCAAGATTGCCTCGCCAAACGGCGAAGCCATCAAGAAGGCTTACGACATGATCCACTCGATCGTGGCAGAGCCGGAAGAGGGCGCAATCTACACCGGTAAAGTTGTGAAAATCGTCGACTTCGGTGCCTTCGTGAACTTCTTCGGTAAGCGCGACGGTCTGGTGCACGTGTCTCAAATCGAGAACCGCCGCCTGAACCACCCATCCGACGTTCTGAAAGAAGGCCAGGAAGTGAAAGTCAAACTGCTTGGCTTTGACGACCGCGGCAAGGTCCGCCTGTCCATGAAGATTGTGGATCAGGAAACCGGCGAAGAGATCGCTCCTGAGAAAAAAGAGAAGAAAGAAGACTAAAGTCTCCTTTCCTCTGACAAAACGAAAGCCCCGGTGGAAACACCGGGGCTTTTTTGTGCGAACGTCTCGCCTCCGGCCAGCCAATGGCGGACACAGCCTCCCCAAACAGCAGTCAGAGCCCGAAAACAGTGTCTTGATGGCCATATTGAAGTTCTAAGTTGAAATCTCACGCCTTTTGCAGGTGATGCTTACCAATCACTCAACCATAACGATCACAGGTATTGAAAACACTGTTGCAAATAACTGAGCCTGCCTGCGCGTGGCGCTTCCCACTTACCGGCCCATGCGGGCCCATTCCCTCAAAAAGACACGTCCATGAAAAACCTTCTTTTGATCGCATCATCCTGCGCCTTTCTCGCGGGTTGCATGAGCAACGACCCTGAGTACCGCGCAGAACAGATCAAACGCGTGGAGGAGTACAATAAAAACGCTTCCGCACTTGCGATGTCAGAGTTCAAACCCCTCGTCCCACTCTGCTTAGATGCCGTTGAAAACGGGAACATCGTGACCGCTGAAAAAATGCAATCTTTGGGATTTGCCCCCGCAACGTCCTTCGGCAAATCATCCGCATTCAGAAAAAAACGCGGCGACAGCGCGATGGACCGGATCAACAGCAAAAACACAAGTTTTAATGTCTCGCAGCAGGGCTGCGTTTTCCTCTTAGGGAACTACGGCTCAGTGACCTCTGGCGGACAGACCTTGCGAACACTCCTAGAAGCCGAAGGCTACGCGTTTAAAGGTAAGGTCAAAGATGGCTTCTTATTTACCAAAGGACAACACAGCCTGATTCTGGACGGCCATTCCTCCAACGGCATGCTCACCATTTTCTATCTTAAAAAGTCGAACTAACCGAGAAACACCCAATCCATGAAAGCACTCATCCCCTCCGCCCTTATCGCCACTGCCGCCCTCCTCGCCGGCTGCATGGGGGTAGACGGTCAATATTCCGACCCGAAAATCGCCACCCAAAACGGCTTCCCGGAGCTGGCCCTGCAACTGGGCCGCGTGCGCAGCGATTGTGTGCTTCAGGCCACCGACTGGGAACCGGTCTTTATCGAAAACAAAATCACCACCGCCTCACGCGTCTCCAAAACGCTGACCGGCATGCAACAAAACAGACAGATCATTTTCTTCGAGGACAAACGCGTGATTGCAGTCACGGCAGAGTATTGCGTGAAGTAGCCACCTGCCCGCTTTTTTTGCGTCCGCGAAAGCCTTAGCGCTGCACAAACTTGATCCACGCGGCAACTTTCACCCGACTTTGCCAGCTCACCAGAAACGTATCCGTAGCCTCGTGGCCTCTTAAGCGCTGACATCAGACACCAAGTCTGACGGTTTTGGCTTCTGCAAACAAATTGGAAGTGCGGGCAGAACGTGCTTTAAGCGGGGCAAACAGGAAGGGATTTGTCGCATCACTAAGCTTGCCCCACAAACGCTATCAAGCGCGCATCAAGACGTGGTCAAAACCACCCGTCAATGGCTTGATCAAATGGTCGTAGGATTGAACCTGTGCCCATTTTCCTCGAGCGTCATCGCGCGAGACCAAGTCCGTTATGCCATTTGTGATGCCACCACCGATGCGGACCTAAAGCAGTTCTTTGTGGATGAATTACAGCTCCTCCTTGGGAGCAACGAAAACGACGTTGCCACAAGCTTGCTGATGTTTCCCCAGGGTCTGGAAGAGTTTGGGGATTACCTCACCTTGCTTGATTGGTTTCAGCAGCTGTTGGAGCAAGCAGACCTGATAGAGCACGTTCAATTGGCCTCATTTCATCCACACTATCAATTTGAGGGCGTGGCTGCAGACGATCTTAGCCACTTTACCAACCGCGCCCCCTACCCAACCATACATCTCCTGCGTCAGGCGCAGATGACCAAAGTCCTCGCGCACGTTTCGGACCCCGAGAAAATCTACTTGGACAACATAAAAACTCTGAATGACCTTGGCCGCAAACAAGTGGAGGAGCTCTGCCCCTGGGGGAAATGACTGACGGCATTGGCCGTTAACCGCCTCCATCGTCAGGGTCTCAGTCCACAGGCACCATTCAACGCGTTTTTAGTGCCCCGAAGGCCTTCTCTAGGCGCGTGATTAGAGCTGCAAAAAGCTGCCAAGATGGCCATGCACCTCGCGTAGCGCATTGACCGCAAAGCAAAGCACGCTTTCCGGATTGGCGGCAGACCGATATACGCCTTGGCATGGACAAGAACCGCTATCACCATCTTGGCTGGCTTCATGGGATCGAACTGTTCGAAGCCGCTTTCAGCACCCAAACCTTCTCGCGGCATGCGCACGAGGGTTTTGCGATTGGTGCCATTGCGGAAGGTGCTGGCGGCTACCAATGCCGCGGCGAAACCATGGTCCTGCCAGCTGGCTCGCTGTCCCTCATGAACCCGGAAGAGCCGCACACAGGCTTCGCGGCAACACCCTGGCTGCGCTATAACATGCTGTACGCGTCTGAGGCTGCCGTTTGCGCCGTCTTAGACCTCAAAAGCCTTCGCGGCTTTGCCACGGTTGCGCCAAAGGACAAGGGCTTTGCCATCTCCCAAAGCCTGTCTGTCCTGGCAACCACGCTCAACGCACCAAAATTCCTGGACTGGCATCTCCAGATCGAAGAGGCGGTCCATGAAGTCTTGGCGCAGTCTTTTGTCCGCTATGGCCGCGCTGACTTGCCTCCGCCCGGTCGCGAGCCCGACGCGATCTCAACCTTGCGCGCGTGCATATCTTCCGGGGTTGCGCAGGGAGATGACCTAAGCCTGACCGATCTGGCAGAAACCGTTGGTCTAAGCCCCTCCTATCTGATCCGGTCCACCCGTCGCCAAACCGGGCTAACCCCGCATGGCCTGGTGTTAAAAGCCCGTGTCGAACACGCCCATCACCTGATTCTGGATAAGACCCCAGCTGCCGAGGCCGCGGTGATCTCCGGCTTCTACGATCAGGCGCATCTGATCCGGCAATACCGACGCCATTTTGGTGTGACGCCGGGCGCTGTAGTCCAGCATTCCTAGCAGGTCACTTTTTTCCAATACCCATTTTGACCAAAACGGTAGGCGATGGCGCGACAGCCGCAGCAACCGAAAGCCATCCCCGATGATACGACGCACCTGGCAAGCCGCAATGATAGGCCTCGCCCGTTCCAACACCGTTCAATCCTTCATGCAAAACAGCCGGGCCACGTCGTTCCTACGTGGGAAATATGTGGCTGGTGATAACGGCGATGCCGGATGCGCGCGAGCCGTCTCCCTGTTCAAAAGCAGCGGTATCCGCTCGTCGATGTTTTTCATGGGGGAGTATGTCGATGACCCGGCCCTCGTGAAAGAAACCCTGCGCCAGAAACTCGCAGTGGCCGATGCCATTGCAGCACATCAGCTCGACATCCACATCTCGGTGGACCCCACCCAGATCGGGCACGTCATCACCCCGGAAGCTGTCGAGGATCATGCGCAAACCATTGCCCAAAAGGTAAGGGAACTTGCCGGCCCCTCCACCGGGGTTCATTGCCTCATGTTGGACATGGAGGACGCAAGCCTGAACACCCCAACCATCGCCCTCCACAACAGCCTTCAAGACAAAGGGCTTCCCGTGGCCTTGACGCTTCAGGCTTACCTGCGCCGCACGTGGGGCGACATGGAACAACAGGTCCGGCGCGGCAGTCGGGTCCGGCTGGTGAAAGGCGCCTTTGCCGCCGGTCCCAAACTTGCCTTTCAGTCCAAAGCCGAGATCAAGCACAACTCGCGGCGCTTGATCGAATTGATGTTTTCCGACACCGCCAAGGAATGCGGGTTTTACCCAATCATTGCCACCCACGACACCATTCTGCACACCTTCACAATTGAAACCGCACGCCGCAATGGCTGGGCTCAGGGAGAGTATGAATTCGAAATGCTTCTGGGCGTGCGCGAAGACGTTGCCAAGACCCTGGCTGATAAAGGCGAACGTGTGCGATTGTATGTGCCTTTTGGTCGAGATTGGTGGCCCCACGCCGTACGTCGCATCGGTGAGAACCCAGCAAACGCAGCGCTGCTGATCCGGTCACTTTTTCAGTGAAGCGTTGGACTACGTGGCCGAAGAAAACGGAACTGTTGCGTTAATCTTCCGAGGCCGAATTGATGTGGTCGAAGTGCGGATCATGACGACGAATAACTTCCTAAATCACGCGCTGATAGGCGCAGGCTTTTTCTGCCACAATGGGCACGAGCCTGTGCAAGCGGTCGCGTTCAATGGCCCTGTTCAGAAAGGCCTTGTTGGCTTTTTCATCTCATAGGGCTGTGAGCCGGAAGTCAAACATCTGGCCGTTGGCATCGACAGCGCGCCAGAGATAGTGCCACTTACCACCGACGCGGATGTAGGTTTCACCTAAGTGCCAGTCGACGCTAGCACAGCGCAGGTGTTTCTTAGTTAATTTGAACAGTTCATTGCCGAACTTCTGAACCCACCGAGGGACTGTCGATCTGTCAACGTCGACGCCCCGTTCGGCCAGCAGATCGACAACGTTTTTGTAGGATAGCGGAAACCGAAGATACCAACGAACAGCGCACCGAAAAATCTCACGCGGGAAGTGGTGGTGTTTGAATGGTGATCTACGGGATATTCGCAACCTCAAAACACAGAACGTCACCAAAGTTGCCGATGACTGCAACAGTCCCGGCTGCATAGCTTGATCTAAGTTCGAAGGCTTGGCCAGTTTCCGATCGCGGTTTTTCAGATTTTCGGTCAGTGTCGTCATTTTAAAGCCCCAAGTTCAATCCCTGAAGCAATGCATGTCTACGTTGCGCAGGTCACAAACCAGCAAACGATTTCGCATGCGCCCGTTTGAAGCTGGCCTCTCGCTTACTCCCACAAATCACAGAACTGGCTTACGCCACACTTTATGCCACGCAAAGTTACGCGATACCTAGCAAAGCACCCGATTACTCAACTGAAAATGACATTAAATTTGATTTGGTGACCCCGGCAGGATTCGAACCTGCAACCTGCCCCTTAGGAGGGGGCTGCTCTATCCAGTTGAGCCACGGGGCCAAGCAGGGGCGTTTTAGCGCCGCCGCTCGTGTTTGTCATCCGGCGAATTGCCTGAACTATGGGCCAATCACATGCGTTCAGAGGTGCCCGTCAAACGCAGCCACAACCTGTTCATAAACCTCGCGCTTAAACGGCACGATATTGTCCACCAACTGATCCGCTGGCAGCCAGCGCCACTCAGAAAACTCTTGGTGATCCAGGGCAATATCAACCTGATCGTCCCGGCCATGAAACCGCATCAGATACCACTTCTGTTTCTGGCCGCGATATTTGCCTTTCCAGATACGCGATACAATCTCCAGCGGCAGATCATAGGCAATCCAGCCCTCAGTCTCCGCCTCGATGGTCACCAGATCTGCGGACACACCGGTCTCTTCTTCCAGTTCGCGCAACGCCGCCGCGCGGGGCTTTTCGCCCTTGTCGATCCCGCCTTGCGGCATCTGCCAGGCTGGCTCCTTGCTGTCGATCCGCTGCCCCACAAACACGCCACCGTCTGCGTTCACCAGCATCACACCCACATTCTTGCGATACGGCAGTTTTTCCAGCTCTTCAGGGGTCATTTGCGCACTCCAAACACAGATCTCTCCCCGTCCTAGCGAAGCGCTTCCCCTGACGCAATGCGCCTGGGTTTCTCCTGCCTCAAATATCCCGGGGAATCACAGCCTGCTGTGACGGGGCAGCGCCCCCAAAACCAAAACGGGCGCCCCACTTGGGACGCCCGCAAATCTCACGCCTCGCGCAGGTTACTCTTTTGGACCCAGCGCCGACAGGCCGGTCAGGATGTCCAGCGCGTAAGCCAACTGATAATCCTCTTCGCGCAGCTTGGCCGCCTCATCCGCCTTGGCACGATCTTCTTCGATCTGGCGGATCTCGTCCTCGGTCAGGCTGTCGTTGTTGAGGCTCCCACGCAGGTCCGCCTCAGAGCGGGTGCGACGGTTGGTGTCTTCTTCTTCCTCAGGTGTCGCATCCACACGGCGCGGCTGTTCCACCACGATGTCCGGGCTCACACCCAGCGCCTGAATGGAGCGCCCAGATGGCGTGTAGTACCGCGCGGTGGTCAGACGCATCGCGCCATCGCCGCGCAGCGGCATCACGGTTTGAACCGAGCCTTTGCCAAAGCTCTTGGTGCCCACCACAATCGCACGACGGTGATCTTGCAGCGCACCAGCCACAATTTCAGACGCGGAGGCAGAGCCACCGTTGATCAGCACAACAATCGGTTTGCCTTCGGCCAAGTCCCCCGGCTGCGCATTGTAGCGTTCACCATCCTCTGGGTTCCGGCCCCGGGTGGAAACAATCTCCCCCTTTTCCAGGAACTCATCGGAGACTTTGATCGCCTGTGTCAGTAGGCCACCCGGGTTGTTGCGCAGATCGAGAACAATCCCGTTCACGTTTTCCATGCCACCCAGCTCTTCAACTTGCTCTTGGAAGCCGCTGATCAGGTTTGGCGTGGTCTGATCGTTAAAGGTCGTGACACGCAGCACGACGCTGTCGCCAACGTTGCGGCTGCGCACAGCGGTGAGCTTGATGGTGTCGCGCACGATGGTCACGTCAAATGGCTCAGGTTCGCCTTCGCGCACCACGGTGATCACAATCTCGCTGCCCACCGGACCACGCATCTTTTCAACCGCTTCGTCCAGGGTCAGCCCCAGCACACTTTCGCCGTCCACATGGGTGATAAAATCACCCGCTTCCATGCCAGCCGCATCCGCAGGGGTGTCATCAATCGGAGAGACAACTTTCACAAATCCCTCTTCCTGTGTCACCTCAATGCCCAGACCGCCAAACTCGCCACGGGTCTGCACTCGCATGTCATCCGCGTCATCCGGGCTGAGATAACTGGAATGCGGGTCCAACGAGGTCAACATACCGTTGATGGCCGCTTCGATCAGGTCAGCATCGTCCACCTCTTCCACATATTGAATGCGGATGCGCTCAAAAATGTCACCAAACAGGTCAAGCTGTTCATAGACATTGGACTTGCGAGCACTCTCCTCTGCCAACAGTGGCCCGGCCACCTGTGTGGTGACCAACAATCCGGCCACAATGCCTCCCGCAGCAGCGGCGACGAATTTCTTCATAGACTTATCCATCCTCATTCGTTTGGAACCACAATTCCGGGTCCACAGGCGCTTTGCCTTCTCTGACCTCTATATAGAGCGTTTCTGAGCGCGTATTGCCAGAGGCATCACCAGACTGTGAGAGAATTGCGCCACTTTCCAGCCCATTTCCTCCCATCAAACCAATTGGCGTGCCTTCTGGGATCACTTCGCCCGCATCGCCATAGACCTGCGCCAACCCGCCCATGACAAAGAGTACGCCGGGTTGCGGCTCAAGGATCATCACATTTCCGTAGTCGAGCAGCGGGCCGCGAAACCGGATTGTCGCCGCTGTGGGCGCAACCACCAGCGCGCTGGGCCGTGTTGCCAAAACCAAGCCCGGGCGGCGAATCCCTGCGGCATCGGCTTCTCCGGCCCGGCGCAGCACGCTCGCATCCACCGGCAGCTGCAAGCTGCCCTTGCGGTCCAACACATCCGGCAGGTCAATTTCCTGCATGCCCTCGACCTGCAAATCCACCAGGGCGCTGGCAAAGCCTTCGAGCGTTTCCGTGGAGGCAATCATCAACGCAGTCTGCACCGGGTCTTCGATAAAGCGTTTGGGCAAATCGGTGCGATCGGCAATGGCTTTAGACAGCTCGGTGCGTGCGTCCTGAGCACCTTCCAACCCGCCTTGCAACGTCTCAGCTGCGCCTTCTTGCAGGCTGCGCAGGATAGTCACTTCTTCCAAGTCACGCCGCAGCTCCACCGCGCTCTTTTCGAGTGCCGGTGTCACATCTGCCAAAATCATCCCGGACCGGGCTGTGCCCATAGGACCACCCGGATGCACCAAAATCACTTCAGGCGGGCCTTTTCCCATACTCTGCAAAACCCCCAAAAGTCGGGCAATCTCAGCCTCTTGCGCCTTGAGCTGTTTGGACAATTGCGCTTCGCGAATGGCCGCGCGCCGCAATCCGGCCCGCAAAGCGGTCAGGCCAGTCTCATAAGCTTGCACCACACCGGTCAGGGATTTCACCCGATCACGCCCACCCTTGGCCTGCGCCAAGGCAACAGAGGCCGCCTCAAGCTGATCCACAGCCGCCCGCGCCGCCGTGGCCGGATCAGGCTCCGCCCAAGCCGGTACCGCCATCAACGCCAAAGACGCCGCAAAGATATGCCTGCGCAGCTGTCTCAAACGATCAGGCTCTCCCCTGTCATCTCTTCTGGTTTCTCAATGCCCATTAGCTGCAACAGGCTCGGCGCCAGATCGGCCAAACGACCAGCCCGCAGGCCCGCACCTTCCGGCCCGTTCACCAGCACCACCGGCACCAAATTGGTGGTATGCGCCGTGTGCGGCCCGCCGGTCTCGGGATCAACCATAACTTCGCAATTGCCATGATCCGCAGTGACAATCATCGCCCCGCCGACCTTCTCAAGCGCCGCGCGTACTTTGCCCAAGCCGCGATCCACCGCCTCACAGGCCGCCATCGCGGCCTCAAGACTGCCAGTGTGCCCCACCATGTCGGGGTTGGCAAAATTGGTCACAATCAGATCGTAGCCATGTTCAATCGCAGCCACAAATTTCTCCGTGACCTTGTCCGCGCTCATTTCCGGCTGCAGATCATAGGTCGCCACCTTCGGCGACAGCGGCATAAACCGGTCCTCGCCCTCAGAAGGTGTTTCTGCGCCGCCGTTAAGGAAGAAAGTCACATGCGGATATTTCTCGGTTTCGGCCAAACGGAACTGCGTCTTGCCTTGCTTGGCCACCCATTCGCCCAGCGTGTTTCTGATCTCTTGTTTGGGATAGGCGGTAGTCATGTAGCTGTTGTGCTGATCCGAATAGTTGACCATGCCCAAAACCGCGGCCCACGCAGGACGTGCGGACGCATCAAAAGCGTCAAATGCCGGCTGCGCCAGCGCCGCCAAAATTTCCCGTGCCCGGTCAGCCCGGAAGTTCAGGCAGAAAAACCCGTCGCCATCCTTCGCGCCGGCGTAGTCGCCAATTGTGGTTGCAACGATAAACTCGTCGCTTTCATCGCGCGCATAGGCCTCTTCAACCGCCGCAATCCCGTCTGCCGCGCGATGCATCGCCTCGCCAGTCACCCAAGCGCCAAAGGCCTGAGACACCCGCTCCCAACGGTTGTCACGGTCCATGGCATAGTAGCGCCCGGTCACGGTGCCAACTTTGGCGCCTTCCGGCATCTGCGCCTGCAGAGTGGCAAAGTATTCCAGCGCGGACTTCGGCGCCACGTCACGGCCGTCGGTCACCGCATGCAACACAACCGGCACGCCAGCCTCCGCAATCGCCTTCATCGCCGCCAACACATGAGTGATATGGCCATGTACGCCACCGTCGGAGACCACGCCCATCAAATGCGCCGTCCCGCCGGTCTCTTTCAGCTTGGCAATAAACGCCTGTAGAGCAGCATTTTCAAAGAACGATCCATCCTCAATGGCCAGATCTATCTGACCCAGATCCATCGCCACCACACGGCCTGCGCCGATGTTGGTATGGCCCACTTCAGAATTGCCCATCTGCCCGCTTGGCAGGCCAACATCCGGGCCATGGGTGATCAGCGTTGCAGACGGCCCGTCCGCCATCATCGCGTCAAAGTTCGGTGTTTTGGCCAGATAGGGCGCGTTTGCCTCGGTTTGATCAGACAGCCCCCAGCCGTCCAGAATGCACAATACAACGGGCTTTGGCGCCATGATCACTTGCTCCAATAGGTAAGTCGGCCTCAATTACAGGGGTTCTACCGCGCAGGCTGCCGTGAAGGAACCGGTTTTTATAGAGAAGCCCACTCGTAGAGTGATGACCGCCTACCTTCGCCCCTCGCGCAACCAGCCCATCAGGATGAACCCGGACGCCATAAGCAGCACAAGCCACCCCGGCAACAATGGCGCGCGCGCCACATCCAGCGTCTCAAATGCCTCCCTCGGCGTCAGGCCAATCCAATTGCGACCCGCCGCCGGGCGCCCGTCACGCACATTGCGTACCCCCGGCACGCCGTCCTCCAACATCAACGCCCCGCCTCGCGTGGCTTCAAGCAAGGGAGCCAACGCCTCCGCGCTGGCAATTGTGGTCTCAAACTCCCGCGGTGCCGCGGGCCCCAGCCCCACCACGGTTTCCATGTCATCTTGGGCAAGGCGATAAAGCCCCATTTCCGGCCCTTCATAGGTGGTCTCAAAATGCCCCGGCGTGCCCTCTCGCATCTCCAGCGTCACGGTCTCACCACTTGGCGTGGTGATAGTCAGCGGGCCAACAGCCTCTTCCAGACTGCGCCGCACAATCCGCAGCGTCTGACCTGTGGGCTCTGCCGAAAGCGCCTCTTCCTCAAGCTCAGGCTCACCCATCATCCAATGCGCCAAGCGCCGCAACAGCTCCAACTGCGGACCGCCGCCTTCATAGCCCCGTGCCCAAAGCCACGCATGATCCGAGGCCAACAGCGCCACGCGTCCCTCTTCCACTCGGTTGAGCACCAGCAAAGGTCGATCCTCGCTGCCGGTCATCAAGACATCGCCCGAGTCGGGCGTCACCTCGATCTGGCGCAGCCAGCGCCCCCAAGTCTCTTGATCCGGCAAGCCCGCCGTCACCGGATGGCGCGCGCCAAGATCAGAAACAGATGGCGCATAAGCCTCTTCAATCACCCGGGCGGTTGGGCTGGCGGGCAACACTTCGGCCAAAGGTGAGCGATAAATACTGTCTGCTGAAGCATAATCCGGTCCCGCGGCAACCAGTACGGCGCCGCCCTTGCGCACGTAATCCGCCACGTTCTCCAGATACAGAGACGGCAAAATCCCGCGCCGCTGATAGCGGTCAAAGATGATCAGATCGAAATCTTCAACCTTCTCCAGAAATAACTCCCGCGTCGGAAAGGCAATCAACGACAACTCGCTCACCGGCACGCCGTCTTGCTTTTCCGGAGGCCTCAAAATGGTGAAATGCACCAAATCCACACTGGCGTCCGACTTCAGCAGGTTGCGCCAAGTCCGCCCGCCCGGATGCGGCTCACCGGACACCAACAATACGCGCAACCGATCCCGAACCCCGTTAATCTGTACCAGCGCCGCATTGTTGCGATCGGTCAGTTCGCCCTCGGCCATCGGCACTGAGAACTGGATCACGTTGCGCCCGCCGTGGGAGAGCGTCACCGGCAGATCAATATCGCGATCCAAAGGTACAGAGAACCGCTGCGGATCGTCGCCGTCGATGGAAATATCCACCTCCACACGGTCTGCATCGGTGGGTGCTGCGCCTGTGTCTTCAATCCGGAGGGTCAGCGTCACTGGCTCGCCCAGGATGGCAAAGGCAGGCGCATTCTTGATGCTCAACCGCCGATCCCAATCGCCGTTACGCCCGGATTGCAGCAAATGAAATGGCGCTGGCAGGTCGGGCGCGCGGTCCATGTCGTGCACCTGACCGTCACTCAGCGCAACAATGCCTGCGATACGCCCGCGCGGCTCCTGGGCCAAAGCTTCAGACAGCGCCGCCATCATCTCGGTGCCGCCGTCACCATCCGCGTCGCGTACATCAATCCGGCGCACTTCGGTGTTGTCCCGCGCGGCCAGCCGCGCCGCGAGCGCCGCAGCCGCCTCTTCGGTCTGTGCCTCGCGGTCACTCAGCCGCTGGCTGGCGGAGCCATCCACCAGCATCAGCACAATGTCACTCAACGGCGCGCGGTTCTCGGTCTGCAACACCGGCCCCGCCAAGGCCGCCAAAATCACCAATCCCGCCGCCCCGCGCCAGGCCCATCCAGCCAAACCTCGCCACAGCGCCACCGAAATGGCCAATGCACTCAGCACCGCCAAAACCGCCAACAGCCACAGCGGCACAATCGGATCAAACACCACGCCCGTCATTGGCCCAACCGATCCAGCAACGCAGGCACATGCACCTGATCGCTTTTATAATTCCCTGTCAGCACATGCATGATCAGGTTCACCCCAAACCGATAGGCCAGCTCGCGTTGCCGCTCTCCGGCCCGTCCACGTCCCACCGGGAACAAGGTGTTGCCACGTGTGTCCACCGCCCAGGCCGCGCCCCAGTCATTGCCGCCAATCACCACCGGCGTGACCCCGTCATTCAGATTGCGAAATGGCATGCCTTCAATCTTTTCTGCATCCGCAGGGGCTGCCTCGACCCAGACATCGCGGCTCATGTAGCGGCCCGGAAAATCTTGCAGCAGGTAAAACGTGCGCGTCAGCACATGATCTTCCGGCAGCGGATCGAGCGGCGGAATGTCCAATCCAGCGGCCAGTTTCTGCAACTTCCGCCCCGTTGGGCTGCTCGCCCCAAATCGCGCCACATCACTGTCGCGCGTGTCAAACAGGATCATGCCGCCACTGCGCAGATAGGCGTTGAGCTTTGCATAAGCCTCCCGCGATGGGCTTGGTTGGTCCGGTGTGATGGGCCAATACAAAAACGGATAAAACGCCAACTCGTCCATCTCCAGATCCACCGTCACCGGATCTGCAGGCTCCACCGATGTGCGGAAATAGAGCACATTGCTCAACCCGCGCAGCCCCGCCAGCGCGATGTCGTCCACCTCGCGATTGCCCGTGCGCACATGGCCCAGAACCACCTCCTGCGCGGCTGCCGCAGTCACGGCGCTCTCTTGTGCATAACCATCCGTGGCAGGCAGCATCAACGCCAAGGCAACAACCGCCACCCGCGCGCCCCAAAGCCGCCCGGACACAAACAAGGACGCCAGCACATCCAGCGCCAAAATCACCAAAGCCGCCGCAAGGAAATAACCCGACAAATCTGTCGTGACTGCACCGCGCAGCCCTTCCACCGGCACCGTCACCGGCCACGTCGCAGGCGCCAACTCCGTGTCAGGCGCCAACACATGCAAGGCCAAAACCTTTTCCCCATCACGATACAATCCAGGCCGCAGCTCTGGTCCGACACGCCCTTCGGCCAAGGCCTCTCCGGCCACACCCGGCAAGGTCTGCGCATCTTCCAACCTACCAAATCCATCGAGCACTTTCAGCGGTTGCCAAGTGGTGCCCGCCAAGCGCGCCTCGGCTTCTTCCCCCACAGCGCTCAGCACCGCCAGACGGTCCAGCATCTGCACAAACAGGCCCGACAAGGGCAACCCTGACCACTCCGCATTAGCGGTCACATGCACCAGCACCACCTGCCCCTGTCCCACAGCCTTGCGCGTCACCAGCGGCGTGCCATCGCTCAGGCTGGCAATCACCCGCTCCGCCAAAGTTGGATCCGGCTGCGCCATAACCTGCGCCGTCACAGTCACCTCATCGGGCACCGGCAGGCCATAAAACGGGCTCTCCACATCAAATGGCGCGAGTGACTTGGGCTCGCCCCAACTCATCGCGCCGCCCACACTCCTGCCACCCGCGCGCAGGCGCACCGGCAACAGCGGGTCTTCTTCGGTGCGGCTGATCTCACTCGCCGCCAAACGCGGCCCGGCAAAGCGCAGCAGCAAGCCGCCGTTTTCCAGCCACTCAATCATCGCCGCTGTCTCGCCTTCGGACAAAACCGCCACATCGGCCAAAACAATCACATCCGGATTTGCGGGCAAAATGTCACTCAACGCGCCTTCAATCACATCCGCCGTCGGCACCAAGGCCTGCCGCAAATAATGCAACGGCGACAACAATTGCAGCCCCTCGCGGTCTTCCCGCCCGGCAATCAGCGCCACCTCGCGCCGCCGCAGGCTGTCATCACTGAGCGCCACAGTGCCCGCTGATCGTACACCAGCAATCTCAAACCGCGTCAGCCGCGCGCGCAGCTCGCTTGGCAAAACAAGCGCGTTTTCACTGGACTGCGCGCCTTCTTCAAACCCCAGCGGCAGGCTCGCCAAAACCTGCTCCGTGCCGCCCGGATCGGTGCCAATCGCAAGCGCTGTGACCTCTTGAGCAATCGCCACTTCACTGCGCTGCGCCGTCATCATAAGCTTGCCATCCTCATAGGTTGGCGGCATCAACGCCATCGCGCCACGCCCGGTCTGCACCACGCGCACAGCGCCCTTGCCCTGTAACGCTGCCAGCAAATCCTCGCGACCTTCTCGCGCCACGCCGTCCGACAGCCACACCGTGTCAAACTCGTCAGCAGCCGCCAACGTCTCAGCAAACGCAGCCATCGCTGCTTCGTCTGCTGCCCAAGCCATCGGCACAACGCCCGCCATTCGCGACTTCCACGCATCCGCCTGTAAAAACAACAGCGGTTCCGGCGCGCTCAACCGCTGCACCGCCGCCACGCGCCCATCCCGCGCCGCCTCATCAAGCAGCGCCGTGACCATATCACGCCGCGCGTCCCAATCTGGCGCCGAGGCCCAGCTGCCATCCATCAGGATCAACAGCGGCCCGCTGCCCGCCTCGCGGGTTTGTGGGTTCAGCACCGGCCCCGCAAGCCCCACGATCACCGCCGCCACCGCCAGCATCCGCAGCAACAACAGCCACCACGGCGTGCGATCCGTGACCGTGTCCTCGTCGCTCAGCCCAAGCAACAGCACCACGCCGGGAAACCGCCGCCGGATCGGCGCAGGCGGAATCGCCCGCAAAATCAACCACAGCACCGGCAGCGCGATCAGCGCCGCCAGCACCCAAGGCGCGGTAAATCCTATCGGCAAGCCAAAGATCATCCGCGCCGCTCCAATGCCCGATGCAACCACAACAGCGCCGCCTGCGCGGGCTGACCCGTGCTGTGATAGCCATAGAGCCACCCCGTTGCACGACACAGGTCTTTCAAAGCCGCCTGCCGCTCCGCCAACCGCTCCAGATACCGCAGACGCAGATCATCCGCTTTCTTGGTGTCGTGGCTCAAACTGCCACCCATGCTTTCAAAAATCGCCCGGCCCTTGTAGGGAAAATCCTCTTCTGCTGGGTCCAGCACCTGCAAACAGGCCCCAACAACACCGCGATCTGCCGCCTTGGTCAGTGCCACCTGCACTGCGTCAAAGTCGCCCATGAAATCAGAGATAAACACCGCCCGCGCATGCGGCAGCATGGCCCGCGATTCTGGCGTGCCATAGTCCGGTATCTCGCCGTCTGCGTCATCGCGCAAAAACACTTCGGCCAACCGCATGATCTGCAACTCACCCCGCCGTGGCGGCAGCTCGGTCCCAGTCAACCCAACCCGTTCGCCGCTGCGAATGAGCAAGATCGCCAGCGCCAAGGCCAACAACCGCGCGCGATCTGCTTTCTGCGGCGTGTCTTTGTCGCTGGCAAACAGCATTGACGGGGCCGTATCGACCCACATCATCACCGATTGCGCCACCTGCCATTCGCGTTGCCGCACAAATTGCGCGTCCGATTTGGCCGACCGCCGCCAATCAATGTGGCGCAAACTATCGCCAGGCTGCACCGGCCGGTATTGCCAGAAATCATCACCCATGCCTGCGCGTCGCCGGCCGTGCTCGCCAAGCAGCACTGTGCCTGCCAAATGCTCCGCATGCGCCAAAAGCGGCGGCAGGCTGGCGGCCTCCGCTTCAGCCTGACTGCGCAGATAGGGCGCTGCACTCACGCGGCGGCTCCCACTTTGTCAAACTGCGCCACCGTTTCCGCAATCAGCCCTGCAAGGTTCTCGCCCCGCGCCCGCGCCGCAAAAGTCAGCGCCATCCGGTGGCTCAATACTGGCGCCGCCATATCCATCACATCCTGCGCATTGGGCGCGAGCCGCCCGTGCAGTAACGCCTGTGCCCGCACCGTCATCATCAGAGCCTGCGCTGCCCGTGGGCCCGGCCCCCAGGCCACGTTCTCGCGCACCGCCTCGGTGGCGGTCTCATCATCCGGGCGGCAGGCCCGCACCAGATCCAGGATCAACTCCATCACGCTTTCGCCCACTGGCATCCGCCGCAACAACGTTTGAGCCGCGATCAACTCTTCTGCGGTGAACACCGTATGCGCCTCTTCCTCTTCGACGCCAGTCGTGGCCAAGAGAATATCACGCTCCGTGTCGCGATCCGGATAGGGCACATCAATTTGCACCAAAAAACGGTCCAGCTGCGCTTCCGGCAACGGATAGGTGCCTTCCTGTTCAATTGGGTTTTGCGTCGCCAACACATGAAACGGTGCATCAAGCGGGCGATCCGCCCCGGCCACGGTCACCTGCTTCTCCTGCATCGCCTGCAACAACGCGGATTGCGTCCGCGGACTGGCGCGGTTGATTTCATCGGCCATCAAAAGCTGACAGAAAATCGGTCCCGGCACGAATCGAAACTCCCGCGTTCCGCCTTTGCCTTTCTCCAGAACCTCGGAGCCAAGAATGTCAGCGGGCATCAAATCCGGCGTAAACTGCACGCGATTGCCATTAAGCCCCATCACAGTTGAAAGCGCATCCACAAGCCGCGTTTTGCCCAAGCCCGGCAGACCAATCAACAGCGCATGTCCTCCACAGAGCAAGGCCGAAAGCGTCAGGTCAACCACCTGGTCCTGACCGATAAAACGTTTGCTGATCGCCGCCTTGGCCGCCGCCAATTTGCCGCCCAGCTCTTCGATCTCTGCGACAAGGTTCTCTGCGTCTGCCATACGTTGTCTCCCGTTACTCTACCTGCTTACGTTGACAGTAACGCGCTCAGATGAAATGGCAAAAGCAATGAGGGAACAATTTCCTGTGAAAGTGAACGCAGACACCATCGCCGCCTCCGCAACTGCCGCCGTGAAAGCGCGCGGCCCGGCGCCCGTGCACCTGTGGAATCCGCCACATTGCGGCGATCTGGACATGCGCATCGCCCGTGACGGCACGTGGTTTTACGAAGGCAGCCCGATCAATCGCCCCGCCATGGTGAAGATGTTCTCCAACATCCTGCGCAAGGATGGCGACGACTACGTGCTGGTCACTCCGGTCGAAAAAGTTGGCATCACGGTTGAGGACGCGCCGTTTATCACCGAAGATTTTGAGGTAACCGGCGAAGGTGACACCCAAGTTCTGACGTTTGAAACCCAAGTGGGCGACTTCACCACCGCCGGACCGGACGCTCCCATTCGCGTAGATATCGACCCAGACACAGATGAACCGGCGCCCTATGTGACCGTCCGCACCAACCTCGAAGCGCGCATCACCCGCAAGGCGTTTTATCGCCTTGTGGAACTCGGCACCCACCAGGACGTCAAGGGCCAAAGCATGTTTGGCGTGATGTCTTCCGGCGTGTTTTTCCCCTTCCTGCCATCAGAGGCGTTGGACTAAAGCGAACTTCCGCCAAACCGTTCAAACTTGCGGAATTTCGGACTGTTTTCACACTGGCAAAGCTGGAATAACCCTCGTCAGAGGAGAGCCCCATGCCCAAATTTGCCGCCAACCTGACAATGTTGTTTGCCGAATTTCCGGAGTTGGACCGCTACGAGGCCGCCGCCGAGGCAGGCTTTGAGGCGGTGGAAATCCTCTTTCCCTACGAAACTCCCGCGCCGGAAACACAGCGGGCTTTGCTGCGCAACGGCCTGTCGCTGGAGCTGATCAACTGCCCGCCGCCCAACTACACCGGTGGCGACCGCGGCTTTGCCGCTGTGCCCGGTTTGGAAGACCGTTTTCAACGCGATTTCCGCCGCACCCTGCGCTATGCCGACATGCTGCGCGCCCGGATCGTGCACATTATGGCCGGGGCGGCCTCTGGTGATGAGGCCCGCGCCACCTTTGTACAAAACCTCAAATGGGCCTGCGCCTTTGCCCCGAAACAGCAACTCACAATTGAGCCGATCAACGACGTCGATATGCCGGGATATTTCCTGAATAGCTTTGACCTCGCCGCCGAGATTCTGGACGAGGTCAACGCCCCCAATCTGGCGCTGCAGTTTGACACCTATCACGCCCATAAAATCCACGGCGATGTGCTGGATTGCTGGGACAAACACAAAGACCGCGTGCGCCATATCCAGATCGGCGGCCTGCCGGACCGCAACGAACCGGTGAAGTCGAAACACTTCGACTACCCCGCGTTCTTCGAGATGCTGGACGAAAGCGGCTACAGTGGCGCCGTCAGCGCCGAATACAATCCGGCCAAGCGCACCGAACAAGGCTTGGGCTGGCTGAGTTAAGCTGTCTTGGGCGCCGCGCCACCCGCAAGGGCAGCGCAGTGGATATTTTTGGTCAAATGAAGCGAGGCAATGGCGCGCCTTAATGCGCCTCCGCCCAATTGGCCCCACGTCCCGCATCAACGATCAACGGCACGTCCAGCTTAATCGCAGGCTCGGTGGCCCGCTGCATCACGTCTCGCGCCACTTCGATGGTCTCGTCCACCGCAGCGTCCTCGACCTCAAAGATCAATTCATCGTGCACCTGCAACAGCATTTTCGCGGGCAGGTCTTTGATCGCGTCCGGCATACGGATCATCGCGCGCCGGATGATGTCAGCCGCCGTGCCCTGAATCGGGGCGTTGATGGCCGCACGGTAGGCAAAGCTGGCGCGCGGCCCTTTGGCGTTGATCTCCGGTGTGTGGATTTTGCGGCCAAACAAGGTCTGCACATAGCCGTGCTCTTTGGCAAACGCCTTGGTGTCGTCCATATAGGTACGAATGCCCGGAAATCGCTCGAAGTAGCGGTTGATAAAGTCTTGCGCCTCTCCCCGTGGAATGCGCAAATTGCGCGCCAGACCAAAGCCGGAGATGCCATAGATCACACCAAAGTTGATCGCCTTCGCACGCGAGCGCACCTCGCTGGTCATTTCCTCCATGGGCACGCCAAACACCTCTGACGCGGTCATGGCGTGAATGTCATGCCCATCGCGGAATGCGGCTTTGAGCGCATCGATCTCCGCAACATGTGCCAGAATGCGTAACTCCACCTGCGAGTAATCCAGCGAAATCAGTGTTTTGCCTTCTTCCGCCACAAAGGCCTCACGAATACGCCGCCCTTCCTCGCTGCGCACCGGAATGTTTTGCAGGTTTGGATCGGTCGACGCCAAACGTCCGGTATTGGCCCCGGTCTGCACATAAGACGTATGAACCCGCCCCGTGTCCGCATTGATGTGCGTCTGCAAGGCATCGGTATAGGTCGACTTCAGCTTGCTCAGCTGCCGCCAGTCCAACACCAGCCCCGGCAGGGCATGTTCGGTGGCAAGGTCTTCCAGCACGTCGACACCCGTCGCGTAAGCCCCGGTCTTGCCCTTCTTGCCGCCCGGCAGCTCCAGCTTATCAAACAGGATTTCGCCAAGCTGCTTGGGTGAGCCCACGTTGAACGTGCCCCCGGCCAGCTCATGAATCTCAGCCTCCAGCGCCGCCATCTTCTGCGCAAAGGCATTGGACATGCGGCTCAGCGTGTCGCGGTCCACTTTGACGCCATGCCGCTCCATCTGCGCAAGCACTGGCACCAAGGGTCGCTCCAGCGTTTCATAGACCGAGGTCACCTGACGGCGGTGCAACTTTGGCTTGAACAACTTCCACAGCCGCAGCGTCACATCCGCATCTTCGGCGGCATAAGGCAGGGCGTCCTCAATAGGCACCTTGTCAAAGGTGATCATGCTTTTGCCGCTGCCAATCAGCGTTTTGATCGGCACCGGTTGGTGGCTCAAATAGCGTTCAGACAGCGCATCCATGCCGTGATTGTGCTCCCCGGCGTGCAGCGCATAAGACAGCAGCATCGTGTCATCAATCGGCGCCACGGTGACATTGTAATTGGCAAACACCTTGCAGTCATATTTGGCATTCTGAAAGATTTTCAGCACGGCGGGGTCTTCTAGCACCGGCTTCAACGCATCCAGCACCTCATTGAGCGGCATCTGCCCCTCTTGCAGCTCGTCCCCACCAAACAGATCGTCGCTGGCGCCCTTCTTGTGGCCCACCGGGATGTAACAAGCCTCACCCGGCTCCACCGACAGACAAATCCCAGCAAGTTCCGCGATCATTTCATTCAACGAGTTGGTCTCGGTATCCACCGCCACATAACCGCGTTTCATAATGGCGGCGATCCACCGGTCCAGTGCAGCGCGGTCTTTGACCCACTCGTATTTGGACGCGTCAAACGGCGCATCTTCCTGTGCAGGCGTCTCATCCGCGGCAGCCCCCACCGGTTCCGGAATGCTTGGCGCTTCCACACCCAACTTATCGGCGGCGCGTTTTATTTGCGTGCGGAACTCCATCTCCGTGAGGAAGCCCAATAGCACCTCCGGCTCAGGGTCCTGCACCTCCAGATCGTCCAGCGTGAAATCCAGCTCCATCTCGCAATCCAGCTGCACCAACCGTTTGGACAGCTCAATCTGATCACGTTTTTCAATCAATGTCTGGCGACGTTTGGGTTGTTTAATCTCTTCTGCGCGGTCCAGCAGGCTCTCCAGATCGCCATATTCGTTGATCAACAGTGCCGCGGTCTTGATGCCAATGCCCGGCGCGCCTGGCACGTTGTCCACGCTGTCCCCGGCCAGCGCCTGCACATCCACAACCCGCTCCGGTCCAACACCAAATTTCTCAAACACCCCGTCGCGGTCAATGCGCTTGTTTTTCATCGCGTCGAGCATTTCCACGCCGCCGCCGACCAGCTGCATCAGGTCTTTATCCGAACTAATGATCGTACAACGGCCACCGGCGTCGCGCGCCTGACAGGCCAGGGTGGCAATGATGTCATCTGCCTCAAAGCCCTCAACCTCTTTGCAGGCAATGTTAAATGCCTTGGTGGCCGTGCGCGTCAGCGGAAATTGCGGCACCAGATCTTCCGGCGCGGGCGGCCGGTTGGCTTTGTATAGGTCATACATCTCGTTGCGGAAGGACTTGCCGGAATAGTCAAAAATCACCGCCACATGGGTGGGCGCATCCGGGCCAGAATTGTCCTCAATGTAACGCTGCAACATATTGCTGAACCCAGCCACCGCGCCAATCGGCAGCCCGTCTGACTTGCGCGTCAGCGGAGGCAGCGCGTGATAAGCCCGAAAAATAAAGGCCGATCCGTCGATCAGATGCAGGTGACATCCTTTGCCAAAACTCATGGCGCGCTCCCGTTTTGTTCTGCTTTGCCCCGTTGTGCCATGCCACCCCTCTCGGTGCCAGTCGAAAACCTGCGCAATCCGGGGGGCAGCCCCCGCCGCCTCGCGCGGCGCCTCCCCCGGAGTATTTAGGGTCAGAAGAAGCAAGGGCAGATCTCTCGCTGACGGTCTCACGACGTAGGGGCATCTCTCTTGCCAACGTGCCAACAGGCTGATCTATGGAAATGCGAATATGAGGGGAGCGGAGATGACGCATCTTTGGGTACGGGCCGAGCAACGGCAAAATGAGGAGCGGGTGGGGCTGACACCCGACGGTGCAAAAGCACTGATGGACAAGGGCATCCGCGTGACCGTGGAAGAGAGCTCCGTTCGGGCCATTCCAATTGACGGCTACAAAGCCGTAGGCTGCGACATCGCCCCGGAAAACAGCTGGCCAGACGCCCCTCGTGACGCCATCATCTTTGGCCTCAAAGAACTGCCAGAAGACGGCACGCCCCTGCCCCACCGCCACATCATGTTTGGCCACGCTTTTAAAGGCCAGCACTCCGGTGTGGCCCTGCTCAAGCGCTTCAAAGCGGGTGGCGGCACGCTTTATGATCTCGAATACCTGGTGGACGAAACCGGCCGCCGCGTCGCCGCCTTTGGGTACTGGGCGGGCTACGCTGGGGCCGCCGTGACCCTAAAGTCCTGGGCTGCGCAACAACGTGGAGAGCTCTGCGGTCCCGTTGGCGTTTATGCTGGCAAGGACGCCCTGCTCGCCAACCTTGGCGCGGAACTGGACGCCCTTTCCAAAGACCGCCCCTCCGCCATCGTGATTGGCGCGCTGGGGCGCGTGGGCACCGGCGCTGCTGATCTGCTCGACGCCATGGGCTGCACCGTCACCAAATGGGACATGGCGGAAACCGCCTCCGGTGGACCGTTCCCGGAAATTCTGGACCATGACCTGTTCCTGAACTGCATCTTTGCCCGCCCCGGCACGCCGGTGTTTGTGCCGCAAGAAGCTTTGACGGCCGACCGCAAACTCACCGCCATTGGCGACGTGGCTTGCGATCCCGACAGCGATTACAACCCGGTGCCGGTCTATGACCGCGCCACCACATGGGACGCCCCGGCCCTGCGCGTGGCCGACGCCCCTGTGCTCGACGTCATGGCGATCGACAACCTGCCATCCATGCTGCCGGTGGAAAGCTCGGAAGACTACGCCGCACAGCTGCTTAACACTTTGATGAAACTTGATGACCTCAGCGACGGTGTCTGGACCCGCGCCGAGGCCGATTTCATCACACACTGCAAAAACCTTTGACCAAAGACCTCTGAGGGGAGAGACAACATGACAATCCACTGGTGTGGCACCGGCCTTTCCGCCATTCCCGGCCTGCGTCGCCTGATCGAAGGCGGCCGCGCGGTCACCGTCTGGAACCGAACCATTGAAAAAGCGCAGGAAGCGGTTGGCGACCTGACCCAAGACATCCGCGCCTTCGACATCGCGGCTCTAGGAGCTGTGCTTGAATCTGGCGACGTGGTTGTTTCCATGCTGCCGGGTGATTGGCACGTGCCACTGGCCGAGCTTTGCATCGAGAAAGGCGCGAATTTCGTCAGCTCCTCCTACATCGCGCCAGAAATGAAAGCGCTCGATGCCAAAGCCAAAGAGGCGGGCGTCGCCTGCGTGAACGAAGTGGGCCTGGACCCGGGCATCGACCACCTGATGGCGCATGCCTTGGTGGCAGACTATCGCGCCTCTGACGCTTACGACGCGGACAACGCCATCAGCTTCATCAGCTACTGTGGCGGCATCCCCAAACATGCCAACCCGTTCCGCTACAAATTCAGCTGGTCGCCGCTCGGCGTGCTGAAGGCCCTGCGCAGCCCGTCCCGCTCCATTCGCGACGGAAAACCGCTGGACGTGAACCGCCCTTGGGACGCGATCAGCAGCTATGAAGCGCCACTGGCAGAGGCGGAAACCTTCGAGGTTTACCCAAACCGCGACAGCATTCCTTTCATGGAAGACTACAAGTTTGATCCGGACTGGAAAGTTGACACCTTTGTGCGCGGCACCCTGCGCCTCAACGGCTGGACCGAGGCGTGGTCTGAGGTCTTTCGCGAAATCGAAACGCTCTCCGGTCCCGAAGGCGACGCACGGCTGAAAGAGATGTCCGATCAGTTCTGGGATGAAAACTCCTATGACGAAGGTGAACCGGACCGCGTTGTGCTCTGCGTGGGCTTCAAAGCGGAGAAAGACGGCGCAGAGGTCTTCCACAAAACCTATGTGATGGACGCCTGGGGCGACGCGCGCGGCACCGCCATGGCCCGCCTTGTGTCGATCCCGGTCTCCTTGGCCATCGAAACCGTACTGGACGGCAAAATTGCCCCCGGCGTGCACGCGGCCCCATCTGAAGAAGCGCTGTTTTCCGAGTGGCTCACCCACATCGGCACGCTGGCGCAGCACATGCAGATCGTCGATCACACGGCTTGATTATATAGCCCTTTGGCGCAGCCCTCGTAAAAGGGCTGCACCTCACTTTGTAATCCCTTGCCATTCCCGACAGACTGCGAAATCCTGCGCCACACTTAAAGGGTGAGGAGCGCAACATGTCATCGGAAACCTGGATTGCCTTTGTATTGGCCAGTGCCCTGGTTGTGCTGATCCCTGGACCCAACATTGTTCTGACCATCAATCACGCGGTGCGCTCTGGCAAACGCTCAGGCCTCGCCACCATTCCCGGCATTTCTGCAGGGGCCTTTGTCGGCATGTCTGTGTCCCTTATGGGCGCAGGTGCGATCCTCTCGGCCTCCACCACGCTTTTTACGCTGATGAAGCTCATTGGCGCAGTGTATCTGATCTGGCTCGGCATCAGCCTCTGGCGCGCACCCGCTGAGGGAATTGGCTCAAACACGGTGGATCAAAAACCCCTCAAGCCGCTGTTCTGGCAGTCGTTCCTGATCAGCGCCCTCAACCCCAAAGGCCCGGCGTTTTACATCGCCTTTGTGCCGCAGTTTGTGACCCTGTCGCAGCCGGTGTTGCCGCAATTTGCCATCCTGATCGCCACCTTTGTGGGGATCGCCACGCTCAACACCGTGTTCTGGCTGTTCTGCGCCGACGGGCTACGCGGGCTGTTCCAACACCCGCGCGCCATGCGCAGCCTCAATCGTGTGGGCGGCGGTTGCCTGATGGCAGCGGGCGTTTTGACCACAAGAGTCTCACGCCACAGCTGACAACTCTTAGGCCGCCTGCGCGCCGATCTTGGCCGCCTGTTGGATCCACTTGTCGGCAACTCCGTCTTTGGGATGACTCGCCCCGGCGAACTTGGTGACCTTCACCGGCTTGATGCCGACAAACTCCAAAATCTGCTGCTGGATCTGCACCACCATCGCGTTGCGGTACATCAAGCGGAAGAACCATCCGGGCGTATCCGAGAACAAAAGCACCCGCCCTGTGCGCCCAGTCAAAAGCGGCTTAGGCAGCCCCAAGGCCGTTGTGTTGCGGGTGTCAAACGTGCGCCCCGGCAGCAACGCGCGATCAAACAAGCCTTTGAGTTTTGCCGGCAATCCGCCCCACCACATCGGCGTCGCCACCACCACATGCTCGGACCACTCAATGTCCTGCAGCACCTGTTCCAGCTCTGGTTCCAACGGCTTCTGGTTCACATAACCGCCAAAGCCATAATCCGGATCAAACTGCAAATCATTCAGGTTGGTCATCCGCACCTGATGCCCCGCCTTGCGCGCCGCTTCCGCGTAGCTCTCTGCCACCGACCCCGTCAGAGACTCCGCCGCCGGGTGTCCGTTCAGGATAAATATCCGCTTCTGTGTCATTGCGATTCTCCAAATATTGACCATGGTCAATTTCATCGCATACAAAAATGACCGCGGTCAATTACAAATTTGACCACGGTCACAATTCATGTCAAAACGAGCCATGGCCAAAGCAGTTCAACAACGCACCCTCAAAACCCGCGCCAAGCTTCTGGACGCGGCTCAAGCCGTGATCTCAGAGAGCGGCTATGAAGCCATGCGGGTAGAAGAGGTGGTGCTGCGCGCAGGCGTCGCCAAAGGCACTTTTTTCTCTCATTTCAAAGACAAAGACGCGTTGATGGACCAACTGATTGGTGCAGAAATCGACCGTCATCTGGATGGCATCGAAGCGCTGGACGCGCCCACATCCATCGCCGAGATGGCCAACGCCATGATGCCGCTGATCACGTTCATGACCTGTGAGCGCTATGTCTTTGATGTGATTCTGCGCCACTCCGGCGCGGCGGCCAACGCGGACATCGGCCCCATCGCCATGACCTTTGGCCGCCACGCAGAGGTGGTTACCAAATGGCTCTGGGACAAACCCTTCCGCAAGGACATCTCCGCCGAACTACAAGCGGAAGGTGTGCAGGCCTTTATGGTGCAGGCGATTTCCCTGATGTTCTGCAGTCTGCACAACTCCGTGTCCCCGCGCGAACGGCTGGAGACCTATCTCACTGCCTGGCTGATGCCGACGGCCTGAAGTCAAGCCGCCACCCGCACCAGATCGCGAAACACCGGACGGCCTTCTGCCATCTTGCGCCAGGTCTGCGCCTCATGCGCTTTCATGGTGGGCAAGGCCGTCTGCGCAAAACGCGGCTTCAACCACGGCTTGGCCTCCAAAATCTGATCCAACTCGGCCCGCGCCTCCACGCCCAAGCTCTCCAATGCCTGATCGCCGATGAACAGGCTCTCCGCCTCGGCCCCATTGGCCTCCACAATGTGGTGACGGTCAAACATCAGGTGCACATAGTCCACGCCGTCGCGCCATTCCCGCCCGGGAATGCCCGGCTGTGGCGCCAGATGTTTGGCATGCGCAAAGGCGGCCTCAGACGCGGTCAACATCTCCACCTGCCAGCCGCGCAGCGCAATCCGGTGCTGTTGCGAAACCCACAAATCTTGGCTCGGCACCCCCGGCGCAAGGCTATCCGCATCAATGCACACCGGCCGCAGCCCTGCGTTCTGCAACATCTCGGCGTAGGAAAAATGGCTTTTCGCGACCCAGAAGACCTTGGCTGGCTTGCCTTTGGCGACACAGACAAAATCACCCGACTGCAGGCTTTCCACCGCGCGCGAACCGTCTGGTGTCGCGATCATGGTGCCAGGCAGAAAACACACCGGAATGTCTTCCGGATGCCGGTCTGGGTGTTTGACCACAAATTCCTCATCCTCAAACTCATTCATGTCCTCTTCGCTCGGATCCATTTCCGGGAAGAAAAACATCCGGGTCTCATCGCCCGGCTCGGGGTAATCCTGAATCGAGATCACCGCGATCTCCTGCCCCCAGAATTGCTCTGGAATGTCCTCGTCCTGAGGCACGGTTCCGGTCAGTTCAAAGATAAAATCATGGGCCTCGCCGTCGATCAGCACCCGCGTATCGGGATCGGGCTTGTTGTTATTGTCTTCAAGCACCAGATCGCCATCCTCGCCCTTAGGCACAAAGGTGATTTCCTTGGCCGGATCATCGGTGGGCTCAAATTGTTTTTGATTGCCGTGATTGTCGTCAAAACGACCCCAGAAACTGGACATGGGCGACCTCCTTCTGCACGACAGACCTCCCAACGCCGCCCCATGGGTTGCAAGGCTCAGACACAAGACAAGAGGGCACCGCCCGCAAAATGCAGGGTGCGGATGTTTCCTAAAAAACAGGCGCGACGTCAGTGATCAAATCGTGGATCGGGCGGCACGCAAGCGTGACAGCCCTCCCTCTATGGCGCAGATAAGAAGGCACTTCCCAAACGTAAAGACCCGCGCCAAAGCTTGGCGCGGATCCCAAATCTGTTGGCATAAATTCGCAAAACCTGCGGGCCAACCAGCCAATTTTTGCCGATTTGTTTAGCCGCCGCGGACCAAATCATCCTCTTCGTCGGTCAAAGACATGCCCAGCGCCTCCATGCCGTTTTCCAAGTGATCCGACAGATGAGGCGAGCCCAGCAGGTAATCCGCAGTGGGCACGGTGTTTTCGGTTTTGGCGGTCATGATCGCCTCGGCCAGGTCATCCGCCATAAAGCTGTCCCGTCCAATCCACATCACCGCAACCAGGCCGGCCTGTTCATCTTCGTTCAAGCGATCAATAAAGCCGCGCAGCTCGCCTTCAGCCCGGTTCAACTCCCGCGACATCAGCACAACCTGCGCCACCTTCCATGCAGAAATCTCAAGCATTTTTCGCGCCTCCAATTTGGTTTGGCCCAGTGTCCCCTCCAGCATGCCCTACGTCTTTGACATGGCGCAAACTGTTTCTGTTGCATCGGGGCGCTGCCCCGGACCCCGGGATATTTGCAGACTGTGAATGACGTCAGCTGTCTGGTTTGGTCAAAGGCACCACTTTGTCGTCAGCCGTCTGTGCCAGCTCTTCAAAATCAAAGTTGTCGAGCCGCCGCGCCCGGCGCCCAGCTTTGTCAGCGCTGATCTTGATTTCGCTGATGTCTTTCGCCGCCTGACCAAAGTGGCGGTCAAGATTCTCCACACGCGTGCCCAGCCGCTCAACATCAGAATAAAGCAGCCCCAGTTCTTTGCGGATCGCGCCCGCCTGTTCTTGCATACGCGCGTCTTTCAAAATCGCCCGCATGGTGTTGAGCGTCGCCATGCAGGTGGTGGGCGAAACAATCCACACCCGCGCTGCAAAGCCCTCACGCACCAGTTCCGGGAAATTGGCGTGCAACTCCGCATAAACCGCTTCGCTTGGCAGGAACATCAACGCCCCATCAGCGGTCTCGCCTTCGATGATGTATTTCTCGGAGATGTCTTTGATGTGTTTCTTCACCGAGGTGCGCAGCATCCGCGCCGCCTCATTGAGCTGTGCCTGGGTCTCCGCATTGCGCAGCAACTCATAAGCCTCCAGCGGGAACTTGCTGTCGATCACAATGGGTCCAGGCGGGTTGGGCAAATGGATCAGACAGTCGGCGCGTTTGCCGTTAGAAAGCGTGTGTTGCAGTGCATAGCTGTCGCTTGGCAATGCTTTGCCAACGATGTCATTGAGCTGAATTTCTCCAAACGCCCCACGCGTCTGTTTGTTGCTCAAAATGTCTTGCAGGCTGAGCACATCGCCGCTGAGCCGGGTGATATTCTCCTGCGCCTTGTCGATGGTGGCCAACCGCTCCTGCAACTGTGTGAGCGAGGTCGCGGTCTGCTTGGCATTGCCGGTCATCGACAGGTTCAGCTTCTCCTGCATGTCGTTTAACGCGCCGCCGGTGCGCAGCTGCATATTGGCCAGGCTTTCCTGCATCTGCAGCTGTTGCGCCGCCATTGTGTCCGCCATCTTCTGTTGCATGCTGGCGAGGTTCTCACCGGTGCTGCGCTGCACCTTGGCGAGGTTCTCATGCATGTTCACTTGCACCTCACCCAGCCGCTGCTCCATCAAGGTGGCAATCTGCCCCTGCGATTGCGCCTGCGCCTGCAGGTTGCCATCCAGATGCGCCTGCCCGGTGGCCAGCTGATCCACCCGCTGCGCCATCTGCCCCATGTGCTGGGCAATCACCATCTCGGTCCGGTCCGCCCGCTTCTGCCCCGCGCTGCGCAGCATCAGGAACAACACGGTGAGCAACAGAATTGCCCCGCCAACGCCCCCAAACAAATAAAGCGCCATGGCCTCCATGTTGGCCATTGCTTCGTCCATACCTTCCATCACGTCCGTCCAAACAGCCGCTCAATATCGGCCAGCTTTAATTCCACATAGGTTGGCCGCCCGTGGTTGCATTGCCCCGAATGTGGCGTTGCCTCCATCTCGCGCAGCAACGCATTCATCTCTTCACCACGCATCCGCCGCCCCGACCGGATCGAGCCGTGACAGGCCACCCGACTGAGGATCGCTTCCAACTTGGCCTGCACCAACATGCTTTCGCCCGCGTCATCGAGCTCATCGAGAATATCGAGCACCATCGCCCGTGCATTCACCTCGCCCAAAAGCGCAGGGGTCTCGCGCACCGCCACCGCGCCGCCGCCAAAGGCCTCAATTGTCAGCCCCAGCTTAGACAGCGGTTCTGCCACAGTCATGATCCGCGCACAGTCGCCCTCGGACAACTCAACAATCTCGGGGATCAACAAGGCCTGCGCCGCAACCCCGTTTTCCGCCATCTGGTGTTTGAGCTTCTCATAAACCAGACGTTCATGTGCGGCGTGTTGATCGACAATCACCATGCCGGTCTCGGTCTGCGCCACAATGTAATTCTCATGCACCTGCGCCCGTGCTGCGCCCAAGGGCAGTCCTTCGGCCGGGGTCTCTTGCGGAGCCTCCGTGTCAAAAGTTTCCACTCGCGCAGAATAAGCCTCGGTCAAATCCGAAAAGCCTGGCTCCTGCGGCATTGGCGCCTGCGCCTGATAAGCCGCCGTGCGTGCGCCAAGACTTGGCCGATCCATTTGATAGACCCGCGCCTGCCCCGGTGCGGGCGCGCTTGGCGTGATTCCCAAAGCCCCCAGTGATGCCCCAACTGGCTCGGGCCGGAACAACTGCAACGTGGCCCCGGCGACCGTGGTCGACGCCCGATGCCCGGCTTCCGCCAACGCGTGACGCAGGCTGGAGACAATCAGCCCCCGCGCCAATCCCGGATCGCGGAACCGCACCTCGGATTTGGCGGGATGCACGTTCACATCCACCAGATGTGGATCACAATCAATGAACAGCGCCGCCGCCGGATGGCGATCCCGGCTCAGGTAATCAAAATACGCCCCGCGCAGCGCCCCAACCAGCAGTTTGTCCTTCACCGGACGCCCGTTCACAAACAGATACTGCGCCACCGACGAGCCCCGCGAATAGGTCGGCAAAGCCGCATAGCCAATCAGCCGCAACCCTTCCCGCTCCGCATCAATCTTCAGCGCGTTTTCGGCAAATTCCTTGCCCAAAATTCGCGCCAACCGGCCATGCAAAGCGTCAAACAGATCGCCATTTTCCGCCTCTACGCGGAAGGTCACACGGCCTTCTCCGCCACCAGTCACATCGCGCAGCGTGAAGCCCACAAACGGCTCCGCCATCGCCAGACGCTTGACCACATCGGTGATCGCCTGCGCCTCCGCCCGATCAGAGCGCATAAACTTCAACCGCGCCGGCGTGGCATAAAACAGATCGCGCAGTTCCACGATGGTGCCCCCGGACAGCGCCGCCGGTTTCACCGCGCTCATCGCGCCACCCTCAACCGAAATCTGCGCCGCAGGCGCTTTGCCCACCCGGCTGGTGATGCTCAACCGTCCGACAGCACCCAGCGAGGGCAAGGCCTCTCCACGAAAGCCAAATGTGTGGATGTCGAGCAAGTCCGTGCCATCAATCTTGGACGTGGCATGGCGCGACAACGCCAGCGGCAATTGTTCCTCGGTGATGCCACAGCCATCATCGGTGATCCGGATCAGCGTCTTACCGCCATCAGCATAGGCAATCTCAATGCGCCGACTTCCCGCATCAATGGCGTTTTCCACCAGTTCTTTCACTGCAGAAGCTGGCCTTTCGACCACCTCACCGGCGGCAATCCGGTTGATCGCGGCATCATCAAGTTGCCGAATGACCGGCAAATCTTGGCTTATATTGGGGTTATCCACAGACATAGTGCCAAATCTAGCATGTTCTCGTTTGATTCTACCACCAAGTTTGCAGAGATCCGCAGTCGCTTTTTGCCATCCCCGTGTCGCTCTTTCTCTGGACAGGGCACCACGGTCGCCGCATAATTTGATCAAATTTTTTGACCCGCAGGAATCACCCCTGCGCCCAAGGGAGCACAGCCATGAAAGACGACAACTTCCTGACGGAAAACAACGCCCGCCACCTCTGGCATCCGATGGGCGCCCCCGCCGATGCGCACAGCACCCCGCCCAAGATCATCAAAGGTGCGGAAGGCGTGAACATCACCGACATCGACGGCCACTCTACCGTGGACGCCGTGGGCGGCTTGTGGTGCGTGAACCTCGGCTACTCCAACGACGTGGTGAAAGAGGCCATCTCCAAACAGCTTTATGATCTGCCGTATTACTCTGCTTTCGCGGGCACCTCGAACCCACCGGCCATCGAGGCTTCTTATGCGGTGCGCGAATTCTTCGCCGAGGACGGCATGTCCCGTGTGTTCTTCACCTCCGGTGGCTCAGACTCGGTGGAAACCGCCCTGCGTCTCTCCCGCCAGTACCACCGTCTGCGCGGCGAGCCGACGCGCACCAAGTTCATCAGCCTCAAGAAAGGCTACCACGGCACCCACTTTGGCGGCGCATCCGTGAACGGCAACAACCGTTTCCGCATCAACTACGAACCGCTGCTGCCCGGCTGTTTCCACCTGCCGTCGCCCTACACCTACCGCAACCCGTTCAACGAAAGTGACTCGGCCCAGCTGGCGCAGACCATCGCCGCCGCCTTTGAGGACGAGATTGCGTTCCAGGATCCCAAAACCATCGCCGCTTTCATCATGGAGCCAATTCAAGGCGCGGGTGGTGTGATCGTGCCAGACGCGAGCTTCATGAAGCTCATGCGCGAGATTTGTGACCGTCACGGTATCCTGATGATTTCTGACGAAGTCATCACCGGCTTTGGCCGCACCGGCGATTGGTCCGGTGCGCGGCACTGGGGTGTGCAGCCTGACATGATGACCACCGCCAAGGGCATCACCTCCGGCTACTTCCCGGTTGGTGCTTGCATGGTGGGCGACAAAGTCGCCGACGTATTTGAAAACGACCAAACCGGCGAAGCGGGCATCTTCCACGGCTACACCTACTCCGCCCATCCGGTTGGCTCCGCCGCCGTAATCGCCACTTTGGCAGAGACCACCCGTCTTGATCTCAAAACCAACGCCGCCGCCCGTGGCACGCAGCTGTTTGAAGGTGTGAAAAAGCTGGCTGAGAAATACGACATCATCGGCGACGTGCGGGGCGGCCACGGCCTGATGACCGGCATCGAGTTGGTCTCTGACGCCGCCGCCAAAACCCCGATGGACATGGCCACCATGAAGAAGATCCACGAGGCCACCTATCAGGCTGGCTCCATGGTACGCCTTGGCGCGCACAATGTGCTGATGTCTCCACCGCTGACCATTTCCGAGGGTGAGGTGAACACCATCCTCTCCGCTTTGGACACCGGTTTCGCCGCCGCCTAAAACCTCTGCGGCTCGGGGCTTATCGCTCCGGGCCGCTTACACCGCAGGCCCGTTAACCTAACGAGAACGTCAATTTTTGCACCTCCGCAAAACAGTCGCGATACCGACGTCATACCGACGTGCCATCCGGCCAAGCTAGCTGCGTTAACCTTTGAGCCGCGCCGTTATTTGCCGACAAGTTTTCCTGTAAGGGTTTTCTTATTCCAATTTTGGAATATATAGAGCGCACCAGCGACTCTCATGAGGCCCCTATGCCACAGCAGCTCAAGCGTTACTTCCCGATCTTAGATTGGGCAAAAACCTATGACCGTCAGATATTTGGCGCCGACCTCATGGCCGCCGTAATCGTGACGATCATGCTGATCCCACAGTCCTTGGCCTACGCCCTGCTCGCCGGTCTACCACCCGAAGTGGGCCTGTATGCCTCCATCCTGCCGCTGGTTGCCTATGCCATCTTCGGCACCTCCCGCGTGCTCGCCGTCGGCCCCGTCGCCGTGGTCTCCCTCATGACCGCAGCCGCCCTCGGAAACCTCGCTTTGCAAGGCACCACAGAGTACCTGATCGCGGCCATCACTCTGGCCTTCATGTCCGGCGTCATGCTCACGCTCATGGGCCTCTTACGCCTTGGATTCCTTGCAAATTTCCTGTCCCACCCGGTGATCGCAGGCTTCATCACCGCCTCCGGACTCCTGATCGCCACCAGCCAGTTGAAACACATCCTCGGCGTCACAGCCCACGGCCACACTTTGCCCGAATTACTCACCTCACTGGTGACCCATTTGCCGGACACCAACCTCTTCACAGCTACCCTCGGTGCGGCCGCATTGGCCTTCCTGTTCTGGACCCGCAAAGGCCTCAAACCGCTTCTGCTCAAACTGGGCGTCGGTCCCCGCCTCGCGGACGTCCTCACCAAAGCCGGCCCCGTCGCCGCCGTTGCCGCCACTACGATTTCCGCATATGCCTTTGATCTTGAAGGGAAAGGCGTGGCCATTGTTGGCACCGTTCCAACCGGCCTGCCGCCACTTTCAGCCCCCAGTTTGTCTCCAGACTTGTGGTCCCAACTCTTCTTGGCCGCACTCCTGATCTCGATCATCGGTTTTGTCGAAAGCGTTTCCGTCGCCCAGACCCTCGCCGCCAAACGCCGCCAACGCATCGATCCCGACCAGGAACTCATCGGCCTCGGCACCTCTAACATTGCCTCAGCAATTTCAGGTGGTTACCCGGTCACCGGCGGCTTCTCTCGCTCTGTTGTGAACTTCGACGCAGGCGCACAAACCCCCGCCGCCGGCGCCTTCACCGCCGTCGGTATCGCGGGCGCCGCGCTCTTCCTGACCCCGCTGCTGTTCTTCCTGCCCAAGGCCACTCTCGCCGCCACCATCATCGTCGCCGTGCTCAGCCTCGTGGACCTCTCGATCCTGCGCCACGCATGGGGCTACTCCCGCGTTGATTTTGCCGCCGTTGCAACCACCATCGCGCTCACTTTGGGCCTTGGCGTTGAGGTTGGTGTCAGCGCCGGTGTAATCCTCTCCATCGCGCTGCATCTCTACAAAACCAGTCGTCCCCACGTGGCAGAAGTTGGCCTCGTACCTGGCACGCAGCACTTCCGTAACATCCTGCGTCATAAGGTTAAAACCTCATCACATCTGGTTACGCTGCGCATTGACGAAAGCCTATATTTCGCCAATGCACGCTTCCTAAAAGACTACGTCTATGACCGCGTAGTTTGCGACCAACCCATCACCGACGTCGTGCTCATGGCCTCGGCCGTCAACGAGATTGACATGAGCGCGCTGGAAAGCCTGGAGGCGATCAACAGCCGCCTCAAAGAGCTCAACATCCGCCTACACCTCTCCGAAGTCAAAGGCCCCGTCATGGACCGCCTCAAGCGCAGCCATTTCCTCGATGACCTCAGCGGAGAGGTCTTCCTCGCACAATATGATGCCTGGAGCCGCCTCGCCGGCGACAACACCCAACAAGCGGCCTAAGCCGCTGGCGCCCCGCTGCGATGCCGGTGGGGTGCAAAACACGCTGCCAAAGCAAGAATAATCCCCGACACCGTCGCGATCATACCGGCCGCGCTGACCGCATTGTCAAAGCCCAGCCACAATGGCCCGTAACCGGCAAAGACATAGCCAAGAGCCGCAGAAAGCACTGCAAAAACAACGCTCCAGGCAACTTGATGCTCCAACCGGTTGGTCATCAACCGCGCCGCCGCCGGCGGGCAAATGAACATCGCGATCACAATGATCGACCCCACCGCATCAAACGCCGCCACCGCCGCCAAAGCCGCCACCATCACCAACGCCACACCCAAGCGGTTGGTCGCAATGCCCATGGCCTGCGCAAAACTCTCGTCGAACGTGGACAACACCAAAGGCCGCCAAAACAACCACAAAAACGCACAAACGCCAAACAACGCGACAACCACACGTCCCAACTCCGGCGGCAATCCAGCTAAGGCAACGGGATCAAGCAGGCTTTCCCAGCCGATCGCGTCCAGCCAGATCAAGCTCTCCAAATTGCCATACAGCGCGTGTTCCACATCCAGATGGACGGAAGACGTATCACTTTGTTCCAAAAGCAAAACACCGGCCGCAAACAATGTTGTAAAGGTCAGCCCCATTGCTGCGCCGGGTTCGATATTGCCCAGCCGCCGAATGGCTTCAATCATCACCACAGACACCAAAGCCGCCCCCGCCGCGCCCAGCATCATTGGCGCGGCTGCCACCACGCCGGTGATCAAAAACGCCACTACAATGCCCGGCAACGCCACGTGGGAAATTGCATCCCCAATCAGCGCCTGCTTGCGCAGCACTAGGAAATTGCCCGGCAAAGCGCAGGCCACCGCCGCCAACACACCAATCAGCATGGGGGTTAGGGACAGTGGGACAAATTCCTCACCACTCATGATGCCACCCCCTGTGGTCCGCCAATACGTTGATCTATCTCCGAAATCTGGTCTCCGGTCAGCACGGTCTCGATATCGCGCAATCCGTCATACAACGCGGCTGCGCTCTCAAATGCCTGATCTGCCCGTACCAACTCCCAGCGCTTCTCGTCACGCAAAGCCTTGGCTGCACGCGCCCGCCCATCTTCGGTAGGTACGCCATCCGCATGCGCCAATCCGGCCCGCTTCAGCAAGCGTACCGTGAAGGCTTCATAAATCGGCTGCCCTTGTGCCAGCGCCAACAAACCTTGGCGCATATGCACCCGTCGTTGAAACCGCACGTGCCGCAAATACACCGCCAGCACACCCCGATTGGGCGCCAACAACAGCGACAACACAAACAGCGCAAAGCTCGACAAAACAATGATTGGCCCGGTTGGCATCGCGGGGGCAAAAGCCGACAACGCCGCGCCAATCCAAGCGGCCAAGCCACCACAAAGCCCTGAAATCAAAACCATATGGTCAGTGCGCTCGGTCCAAAACCGGGCGGTGACAGGCGGAATGATCAACATCGCGACAATCAGGATCAGCCCGACAACTTTCAGGCCAATCACCGTGACCGCCAGCGCCAGCGCCATAATGGCAAGATCCATGCGCCCGACGTTCACACCTCGCGACGCCGCATATTCAGGATCAAAGGCCAACAAAGTCATTGGCCTGCGTAAGATCAACACCGCCAAAAGCGTCAAGGCGCCCCCACCAGCAATCACCAACGCATCATTGAACAACATGCCCGCCGTGGAGCCCAAAAGGAAGCCTTCCAAACCAGCCGCACGTCCCGCGCCCATGGTTTGGATCACGGTCAGCAACACAATGCCAAAGCCAAAGAACACTGACAGCACCGCGCCAATTGCCGCGTCTTCAGACAGTCGCGTAAACCGCGTGAGCCAACTCACACACAACAAGCCGCTCCAAGAAGACACCGCTGCCCCAAAGAGCAAACCTGGCAAGGCGCGCCCGTCACCGCCCAGCAGCACCATCAGCATAAACGCAATGCCCACACCCGGCAGAGTGGCATGGCTGATCGCGTCACTGACCAACGCCCGTTTGCGCAGATAGAGAAAGGTTCCGGTCACACCCGCCGCTATACCCAGCAAGGTCGCACCAATGGTCACCAGCGTGGCATTGTAGCCAAGCTGCAAAGTCAACGCATTCCAAAACATGGGTTAGCCCGCCGCCAGCTCCAGCTGGTCAATCTGGCCCGTCGCCAATCGTCCGCCGTAAGTTTGGTTCAAGTTTTCTGACGTGAATGCTTCATCCACCGTGCCTTCCGCCATCTTGCTTGTGTTGATCAGGAACACACGATCAAAATAGCTGCGCACGGTGGTCAGGTCATGGTGCACGGCCACGACCGTTTTGCCTTCAGAGCGCAAGGACTTCAGCACATCGATAATGGCTTTTTCCGTTGCCGCATCGACTCCGGCAAACGGCTCATCAAGCAGATACAAATCTGCTTCCTGTGCCAGTGCCCGCGCAAGGAACACGCGCTGCTGTTGACCACCGGAAAGCTGGCCAATCTGACGATCGGCAAAATCGGTCATGCCCACCCGCTCCAAGCAAGCCCGTGCCTTTTCAATGTGCTGCGGACGAATGCGGCGCAGCAGACCCAGCTCACGATAGAGCCCCATCAGCACCACATCGATCACGCGGGTTGGAAAATCCCAGTCCACACTGGCGCGTTGCGGCACATAGGCAATGCGATGCCGCGCCGCTTTCAACGATTTGCCATAGACCAGAGCCTGACCAGCCAACGGCTGCACAATGCCCAAGGCGGCTTTGAGAAGCGTCGACTTACCTGCGCCGTTTGGCCCAATGATGGCTGTCATTGAGCCTTCAGCCACGGTCATATCAACAGAGAACACCACCGGCTTCTGCCCATAAGATACCGTCATGCCCCGGATCGCCAAAGGGCTGTCTACCGGGATTTCTGCTGTGGGCGCTGCGCCCATATTTGCCGCCAGTTCTAGGCTCATGGTCTTTTCCTTACGATCCCGCCGACAGGCGTCCAGTCATGCCGCGTTCCGGCACATCCCCGCCCAGCGCATCGCTGATCACGGTGATATTGTGGTCAATCATGCCTACATAAGTACCTTCATAGGTGCCATCCGGCCCCATCGCGTCCGAGAACAGCTCGCCACCAATCGCCACGTCATGGCCTTTGGCCGACGCGCCTTCAACCAACGCCCGCACCGTGCGGTCAGACACGGAGCTCTCCACAAACACCGCTTGAATGTCGCGCTCAATCAATGTGTCCACTAGGCTGCTGATCCGATTCAGCCCAGCCTCACTCTCGGTGGAAATGCCCTGCACCCCCAAAACCGAGAAGCCATAAGCGGCCCCAAAATAGCCAAAGGCATCATGCGCGGTCAGCAGAATACGGGCCTCTTCCGGCACTGTGGTCAGGGATTTCTCCGCATAGTCGCTTAGATCAGACAACTCCGCCAGGAAGACCTCTGCATTGGCAACAAACTGCGCTTCGGCCTCCGGTTTCTTCTCAATCAGCGCGTCACGCACACGCTCTGTCACAAACACCCAAAGGCGCGGATCCATCCAGACATGCGGGTCAAATTTGTCTGCATAGTCGTCATGCCCACGCAACACATCACGCGGCATGGTATCGGTCACAGCCACAACCGTGCCGCGCTTTTCCAGCTTGTGGAAGAAGTCTTCCATCTGCGCCTCAAGATAAAGCCCATGCCACAACACCAAGTCGGCTTTGGTCAGCGCCACAATATCCGTGCGGGTCTGGCGATAGGCATGTGGATCCACACCCGGCCCCATAAGGCCCTTCACCTCAACCGCATCGCCGCCAATGCGCCGCGCAGTGTCTGCAATCATGCCTGTGGTGGCCACAACCTGCAATTTCCCACCCGCAAAGGCGGGAGTTGCGCTGGCCAAACTGGCCGCAGCTGTTGCCACAATAAAGTCTCGACGAGAGAATCGCATGGATCACCTGTGCTGTTGCTCCACTTGAATATGAGAACCATTCGCAGTAGTGTCAACGCAATTGCGACTTATTCTCATATTTTAGTTGACTAAATGGTCAAAAAAGTAGCTGAAGCGTCGTTCTGCGACTTGCCAAAGCCAGTATTTCTGAGGCATTTTGATCCCTGTTTTCCGCAACAGGATGGACCGATGCAAACGCCCACCATTACCGCCGAAGGGCATCAACTGCCCACCGCGCTGGAACCGCGCAATCCTGGCATGGCGCTGGACCTTGATTGGGTTCGCACCGCGCAGGCCAACACTTCGGCCATCGAACGCCGTGCCAAGACCTTGCCGGGCCGCCGCTCGGTCAAGAAGGACTATCAGGCCGCATGGCTGTGTAAGGCAATCTCCTTGATCGACCTGACCACACTGTCCGGCGATGACAGCGAAGGCCGTGTGGAGCGTCTCTGTGCGAAAGCCAAGCAACCGGTACGCGCCGACATTCTGGAAGCGCTGGACATGACCGGCCTGACCACCGGCGCAGTCTGTGTCTACCACGACATGATCGAAACCGCCGTGTCTTCGCTGAAAGGCAGCGGCATTCCTGTGGCGGCTGTGTCCACCGGCTTCCCGGCAGGTCTGTCGCCGTACCACCTGCGCATCGCCGAAATTGGCGAAAGCGTAAAAGCGGGTGCGGAAGAAATCGACATCGTCATCACCCGCCGCCACGTACTGCAAGGCAACTGGCAGGCGCTCTATGATGAGATGAAAGAGATGCGCGAAGCCTGTGGCGATGCCCACGTCAAAGCCATTCTCGCCACTGGCGAACTGGGCACCCTGCGCAACGTCGCCCGCGCTTCACTTGTTTGCATGATGGCCGGCGCCGACTTCATCAAAACCTCCACCGGTAAGGAGAGCGTCAACGCCACTTTGCCAGTGTCTCTGGTGATGATCCGTGCCATTCGCGACTACTACGACCGCACCGGCTTCCGCGTGGGCTACAAACCGGCGGGTGGTATTTCCAAAGCCAAAGACTCTCTGGTGTATCTGTCACTGATCAAAGACGAACTTGGCGACCGCTGGCTGCAACCAGACCTGTTCCGCTTTGGCGCTTCCTCCCTTTTGGGCGACATCGAACGCCAGCTCGAGCATCACGTCACCGGCCAGTATTCGGCCAGCTACCGCCACGCGATGGCGTAAGGACAGAGCCGTGAGCGCCGCCCCAGACACCACAGCCCCTGCGCCGGATCAGTACCTTCTACGTATGAAGGTCTGGTCCCAACGGACCTGGGTCGCGCGCTGCGACGACCATCTGTCTGGCGCCACGCTGGAAGCCCGTCTTGCTGACTTTCTGCAAGAAGCTTTTGAACACGCGCACACGCAGCCGGATCTACTCGACAAAACCACCGCACAAATTGCCGAGGCCGTTATGGCTGGCATTTTACACAGCGAAACAGTGCCAGCCGAAGACCTTCAGGCCGCGCTTCACAAGATAACCTCGTAAGGGGAAGACAAATGACCGTTAAAGAGATTTTTGACACCATGGACTACGGCCCCGCCCCCGAAAGCGCCGCAGATGCGCTGGCCTGGATTGTCGATCAAGGCGCGGCCTTTGGCCATTTCATCGACGGCGACTGGACCACACCACGCAAGGACTTTCAGTCCAAGAACCCGGCCAACGGCGAAACCCTTGCGGACCTGACTCAGGCGTCTCAAGACGAAGTCAACGCCGCCGTCAAAGCCGCGCGCAAAGCCCAAGTCAAATGGGATGGCCTCGGCGGCCACGGCCGTGCCAAGTACCTCTACGCCATCGCCCGCCTGCTGCAAAAACACAGCCGCCTGTTTGCGGTTCTGGAGACGCTCGACAACGGCAAACCGATCCGGGAAAGCCGCGACATCGACATTCCGCTGGTACAGCGCCACTTCTACTACCACGCTGGCATGGCGCAACTGATGGAAGCGGAACTGCCCAACGCCCAAGCGCTCGGTGTTTGCGGTCAGATCATCCCATGGAACTTCCCGCTGTTGATGCTGGCGTGGAAAGTTGCGCCTGCTTTGGCGATGGGCAACACCGTGGTACTGAAACCCGCCGAATACACCTCCCTAACAGCCATGGCCTTTGCCGACATCTGTCAGCAAGCAGGCCTGCCAGCAGGTGTGGTCAACATTGTCACCGGTGACGGCGCGGTGGGCGAAATGATCACCGCGCACGAAGACATCAACAAGGTCGCCTTTACCGGTTCGACTGACGTTGGCAAGCGCATCCGCGAAGCCACCGCTGGCTCCGGCAAGTCGCTGACTTTGGAGTTGGGTGGCAAATCCCCATACATCGTCTTTGAAGACGCCGACATCGACTCCGCCATCGAAGGTCTGGTTGACGCCATCTGGTTTAACCAGGGGCAAGTCTGCTGCGCAGGCTCCCGCCTTCTGGTGCAGGAAGGCATTGCAGAGACGTTCTATCGCAAGCTCAAAACCCGCATGGACGGACTGCGTATCGGCAACCCGCTCGACAAATGCATCGACGTGGGTGCTGTTGTCGATCCAGTCCAGCTGCAAACCATCACCGACATGGTCGCAGGCAATACCGACGGCGAGACCTATCAAGCCCCCATCGACATGCCGGTCGAGGGCTGTTTCTACCCGCCAACCCTGATCACTGGCCTCGCGCCGTCGTCTAAGCTGATGCAGGAAGAGATCTTCGGGCCTGTGCTGGTCTCCACCACCTTCCGCACGCCTTCCGAAGCCGTCGCGCTGGCCAACAACACCCGTTACGGTCTTGCGGCCACGCTCTGGACCGAAAACGTGAACCTCGCTCTGGACATCGCGCCCAAACTGGTTGCCGGCGTGGTCTGGGTCAACGCCACCAACCTGTTTGACGCGGCCGCCGGCTTTGGCGGTGTGCGTGAAAGCGGCTACGGCCGCGAAGGGGGCTGGGAAGGGCTATCCGCCTACACCAAACCCAAAGGCGCGCCCAAGGCGCTCAAGCCTGTCGAGGCTTTCACCGGCGACAAAGGCCCAAGTGACCCGCTGGACCGGACGCCCAAACTCTACGTCGGCGGCAAACAAGCCCGCCCGGATGGCGGTTACAGCCAGAACATCTATGGCAAAGACGGAACGTTGCTCGGCCAGACCCCGATCGCCAACCGCAAAGATGTGCGCAACGCCGTTGAGGCCGCTCACGCCGCCAAAGGCTGGTCCGGCACCACAGGCCACCTGCGCGCGCAAATCCTCTACTACATCGCGGAAAACCTCTCTGCCCGCAAAGACGAGTTTGCCACCCGCGTGAACCTTCTGACCGGCGGAAAGACCGGCGCCGCAGAGGTCGAAACCTCAATCCGCCGCCTCTTCACCTACGCTGCTTGGGCCGACAAATATGATGGCCAGGCGCACGGTGTCCCGATCCGAGGCGTGGCCCTTGCGATGAAGGAGCCAGTGGGCGTGATTGGTGCGCTCTGTGCGGATGACGCCCCGCTTCTGGGTCTGATCTCCGCCATGGCGCCGGCTATTGCCATGGGCAACCGCGCCGTACTGGTCGCCTCGGAAGCCTTCCCTCTGGCCGCCACAGACTTCTACCAGGTACTAGAAACCTCCGACGTTCCGGGCGGTGTGGTCAACATCCTCACCGGCGCCCACGCCGAACTGGCTGCCCCCTTGGCCAGCCACCTCGATGTGGATGCGGTGTGGTCGTTCTCCTCCTCCGATGTCTCTGCTGAGATCGAACACGCCAGCGCAGGCAACCTGAAAAGAACCTGGGTCAACAACGGTCTCACACGGGACTGGATGGGCGCCGAAGGCGAAGGCCGTACCTTCCTGCAGGCCGCCACTGAAATCAAAAACATCTGGGTGCCCTACGGCGAATAAGCCAATCCATCACAAAAAAAGCGCCGATGATCCCTCATCGGCGCTTTTTCTTTTCGGGACATACAGTATTTAGGCGGCGGCCCAGGCGGCATCATCACCATCGTCATCAAACATCTCAACGTCACCGGTCTCAGGCGTCACTGCCGCGACGCGGAACCCGCCCAGTGCTGTCACCAAACGGTCGACCGCCATATCAAGGCTGGATGTCGCGGCAGAGGCCTCCTCCGCCCGCGCGGCATTGGCCTGAGTCTCGCTGCCAATGGTCTGCATGCTGCCACGGATCTTCTCAACCGATTGCGCTTGCTCAGAGGACACATCGGAGATTTCCGCCACATTGCCTGAGACTTGATTCACATCCCCCAAGATCGCCTCCAGCGCCTCGCCAACCTGCCGCACCAAGGCTACGCCGTTGGTTACATGTCCGTTGCTTTCCGAAATTAGCTTGTTGATATTCTGCGCGGCCTCGGCAGAGCGATGCGCCAGTTCACGCACCTCCGAAGCAACAATCGCAAAACCTGCACCAGCTTCACCCGCTCGGGCCGCTTCGACACCAGCATTCAACGCCAAAAGGTTGGTTTGGAACGCGATATCTTCGATCAGAGTCACAACGTGGTCAATCTGCGAAGAGGAGGCCTCAATTTCATCCATTGTACTGACGGCTTGCCGAACAACCTCCGCTCCGCTGCTTGTCATGCTGCGAGTGTTGTCAAACCGTTCCTGAGTGGACTTTGCCTTTGCAACGGCCCCGTTCATCGCATCTGCAATCTCTTCCACAGCCGTTGTGACACCCTGCAAGGCATCGGCTTGCCGCTCTGAGCTGTGCGCCACACTATTGGAGACCTCTGACAGCTCGCGACTGTCAATTTCAATCTGACTGGAAACCGAGGTCACAGAGTTAATAATGCCGCTCAGCGACGTGACAGCGTCATTAAAGCTCTTCCTCAACGCCTCGTAGCTTTTATCAAACGGCTTATCGATTGCCGCGTCCAGATTGCCATCGGCAATACGAGTTAGACGTTCGTGCAACGTCGTGACAACATCTGCCTGGGCCTTTTCACGTGCCTCTATGCCGGCCTTCTCGAGCTGTAACGCATCCATGGTTTCGGAGAGCACGGCCTGCTCTTTGTTGCGTTCGTTCATCTGACGCAGCGTTGTCATGACTGAAGTCAGTAGAATGCCCGTTTCCGCGATCACAACAATTGCGTGCAGAACAGTTCGGCCCACGTTCTCCATCAAATCAACTGAAGGATACACCATCGACGGCCAGAGGAAGGTCAATGCCAAGTGATGAACGGCCGTTACGCCTGCCCCCACCAACAAAGACGCCGGGCAAGTCATCAATGTCAGCATCGCCAACGCAGCAAAAAACACCATGTGTACATCCAATTGCCATGCATGACCTGCCATCGACGCCAGGATCAGCGCAATCTGTCCGACCACGGCCACTGTCACACTCAAGCGAGCTGCCAGGTTTCCACCGAGCCGGAAGGCATAGAACGCCAATGCGGCAAAGGTGCCAGCTGAAGCGCCAATCATCACAAACTGCCCACTTCGCAGAAAGGCAATTGTAGCCGCAGTGGCCCCCAGAACGGCCGCCACAATAGCTAGAACTTTCACGCCCGTTTGACGGGCTTTAGTCAATTTCAGATCTTCAATCATTTTGCATCACCACACAGCCAGGAGAGCGCTTCGCCGTCCAGAATGGCCCAGGCTCCGTTCCGTTTCAGTCTCTGTTCAAATCCATCGTCGTCTGACACTCCCATAACCGCCAATGGTGCACGCGCTACGCCCACCACCCAGCCGCCAGAGCCCTCAACCAGTTCTGTCAGGTCTGTCCCCGGCCGCGCGACAATCAAAACCGGCCCACCCGTTTTCACAGGTGCGCTGACAATTGCCAAAACCGGGGTCACGGTCAGGCAAAAGACAACAGCGAGAATCGCCGGAAGATATTGCATGCGTTGGGTCATCCTGCCCTTCTTCGGACAAAACAGTTTCCAGCCGCTTAATTTCGCAGGAGGAATTAGTTTGCGCGGCAAAATTACCAAGCGTCAGATCGCGCTCACCGGCCAAAAGAAAAGCGCGCCGGGAAACCCAGCGCGCTTTCAAAATGTCCAAACCGGTTATTAGTACCGGGTACTTAACCTGGCAGCTTGGTGGTGCGCAGGTATGGGAAATGCGTGGTGAACTCACCGTATTTCGCCTTTGCATCCGCATCGCTCACCGCAACCGGAATCACCACATCGCCACCTGGGGTCCAGTTCGCAGGCGTAGCGACGTTCTCTTTTGCCGCAGTCTGCAAACCATCCAACGCGCGCAGCACCTCGGCAAAGTTGCGACCCACGTTCATCGGATAGGTCATCGACAGTTTCAGCTGCTTGTCCGGCCCAATGATGAACACAGAACGCACAGTTGCGCTGTCCGCAGGCGTACGACCATCCGGCAAATAGGCTTCTGCGGGCAGCATGTCGAAGGCTTTGGACACAACCAGACCGTCATCAGCAATGATCGGGAAACCCGCGCCGGTGCCTGCATAGGACTCGATGTCTTTCTTCCAGCCTTTGTGGTCTTCCACACCATCCACGGACACACCAATCACCTTTGTGCCGCGCGCCTGCCACTCATCAGCAAGCTGCGCCACGGCGCCAAACTCAGTGGTGCAAACCGGTGTAAAATCTTTGGGGTGAGAGAACAGAATGGCCCAGCTGTCGCCGATCCAGTCGTGAAAAGTAATCGTGCCCTGATCCGTCTCGGCGGTGAAATTTGGCACAACATCATTGATTCGCAAGCCCATGGGTATCTCCCTCGCTGTGGGTCGCACAGTCCGCCTTGCCAAACGAATGCGAGGCAATTCTCGCGGGTGGGGCGGTCTGTAAAAACGGTTTTTGTCGCAAAACGACTGTCCGCAGACTACATCTGTCTTTTTTGAACGCCACCCCTTTACCGGAAGAAATAATTTGATCAAATTACTTGTGACCGCGCGTCGCCCCACTTGCGGCTCCCCGTTAAGCCGCGCAGACTGACGCCAAGATCGAGAGGGAGTGAACACCATGATCGAGAAACGCCAATTCTACATCAACGGCCAATGGGTCGACCCCGTTGCCGCCAATGACCTGCCTGTCATTGACCCCGCCACCGAAGAAACCTGCGCCGTGATTTCGCTCGGCGATCAGGCCGACACCGACGCCGCAGTGGCTGCGGCCCGCGCCGCATTCCCTGCCTGGGCAGACACGCCTTTGGAAGAGCGCGTGGCGAAGGTCAAAAAGCTGCGTGAAATTTACATGGCCCGCCGTGATGACATGGCTGAGGCCATGCGCCTGGAAATGGGGGCGCCAACCGATCTGGCCAAAAACAACCAATGGGGCGCCGGTGTCTGGCATCTCGATGGCTTCCTCGAAGCTCTGGAAGACTTCGAATTTGAATATGCCATGGGCGCGGACCGCATGCGCAAAGAGCCCATTGGCGTCTGCGCCATGATCACCCCATGGAACTGGCCGATGAATCAGGTCTTCCTGAAGGCCATCCCAGCGCTGCTCGTCGGTTGCACCATGGTGTTAAAGCCATCTGAAATCGCCCCCCTCTCCTCCATTGTCTTCACCGAAATGATGGACGAAGCCGGCTTCCCCGCGGGCGTTTTCAACATGGTCAATGGTGACGGTGTGGGTGTCGGCTCCCAGCTCTCCGCACATCCTGATGTGGACATGGTGTCCTTCACCGGCTCTACCCGCGCAGGCATCGCCATCTCCAAGGCTGCCGCTGACACCCTCAAACGTGTGAGCCTTGAGCTCGGCGGCAAAGGCGCCAACATTATCTTTGCCGACGCAGACGAGAAAGCCGTGAAGCGCGGCGTGATCCACTGCATGCAAAACTCTGGCCAATCCTGTAACGCGCCAACCCGTATGATGGTCGAAAGCAGCCGCTATGCCGAAGCTGTGGACCAAGCCAAAGCCGCAGCGGACGCAACCCAAGTTGGTGCCACCACAGAGTCCGGCCGTCACATCGGCCCTGTGGTGTCCGAGCTGCAGTTCAACAAGATCCAAGGTCTGATTGAGACCGGCATCAAAGAGGGCGCCACTTTGGTCTCTGGCGGCTTGGGCCGTCCGGAAGGCATGAACAAAGGCTTCTTTGTGCGTCCAACCGTCTTTGCCGACGTGACCCCGGATATGACCATCTACCGCGAAGAAATCTTCGGTCCAGTGTTGGCAATCTCTCCGTTTGAGAGCGAAGAGCAAGCTGTGCAAATGGCCAATGACACGGTCTATGGCCTGACCAACTACATCCAGACACAGGACGACGACAAACGCCTGCGTGTGGCGCGTCAGGTCCGTTCTGGCATGGTGGAAACCAACGGCGTATCGCGTATCAACGGCTCGCCTTTTGGCGGCTACGGTCAGTCTGGCAACGGCCGCGAGGGCGGCACTTGGGGGCTGGAAGAGTTCTGCGAAACCAAATCCATCAGCGGCGTGCCCATGGCGTAACGTCGCCCTCACTACCCTGAAAAAGAAACAGCCGCAGACCCTCGTCTGCGGCTGTTTTTTATGGACTTAAGCGGCGGATTTGCGCGGTCGGTTGCGCCGACGACGCCCGCCACTGGGTTTGCCTCCGGCATTTCCTCCCGGCTTGCCACCGGGCTTCCCGCCAGGCTTGCCACCGGCGTTTGCTCCACCGCGGCCACGGGATTTCTGACCCTGACCAGCAGCAGCGCGCGCGTCCCGCGCATATTGCTTACTGGACTCGGCAGGTTCCCATTCAGGCCGATCAAACTTCCGGCCAATCAGCTTCTCAATGTCTTTCAGGTAGTCGCGCTCATCCGAGGCACAGAAAGAGATGGCTTGGCCATCCCGCCCGGCCCGCGCGGTGCGGCCAATCCGGTGCACATAGCTTTCCGCAACATTGGGCAGGTCAAAGTTGATCACCAGCGAGATCGCCGGAATATCAATGCCCCGCGCCGCCACATCCGTAGCCACCAAAATGGTCACGTCTCCATCGCGAAAGGCCTTGATCGCCCGATCGCGCTGACCCTGGCTTTTGTTGCCGTGGATCGAAGCCGCATTGAAGCCCTCGGCCACCAGCTGCTTCATCATGCGCTCCGCACCGTGTTTGGTGCGCGAGAAGATCAGCGTGCTCTTATCTTTGTTTTCATTCAGAATTTCACGCAATCGAACGCGCTTCTCGCCCTTTTCGTGATATTCCACCGACTGGGTGATCTTATCCGCGGTCTTACCGGGAGGGGCACATTCCACGCGCTTCGGATCCGTCAGATAGCTCTGGCTCAACTCGTTCATCTGTTTAGGCATCGTGGCCGAAAACAGCATGGTTTGACGCGGTGTGCCCAAGTGCGGCGCAATTTTGCGCAAGGAGTGAATGAAGCCCATGTCCAGCATCTGGTCAGCCTCATCCAGCACCAGATAGCCCACGGTCGACAGATCAATCTCTTTGCGATCCAACAGGTCGATCAACCGGCCCGGCGTGGCCACCAGAATGTCACAGCCGCGCTTCAGCATGCCAATCTGGCGGTTGATGGATTGTCCACCGACCACGGTCATGACCTTCATCGGCGTGCCCTGCACCATCGGGCGCAGGTTGTCAGCGATCTGATTGACCAACTCACGGGTTGGCGCAAGCACCAGCGCTTTGACAGATTTGGGCAAAGGGCGACCCGGCGTCGCCAAAAGCCGATCCATCATTGGCAGCCCAAAGGCCAGCGATTTACCGGTGCCGGTCTGGGCCAGCCCCATAATGTCATGGCCCTTCAAGGCCAAAGGAATGGCTTTCTCCTGAATCGGAGTTGGCTTGTCAAAGCCGGCCTTGTCCAAGCCCTTTAGCAGTGTGGACGACAGGCCCAGCTGTTCGAATGTTGACACAAAATGTCCTTTCACGCCACGCACGCCCTCGGCGCCACGCAGCAAAACGTCATCGGCCCCGTTTGGGGCCGCAATCGGGTTCGGCAGCACCGCCACGGCGCAAATCATTTTGCGCACGCCCAGCCTGTCCGTTGGAACCCTGCGTGATGGGAACGAGAGGTGTCGCTGATGCGTCCGTCAGGTCTCTTAGGATAAGACAAACCCCGGCGCGGCATGCTCACGCGGCTGCGCAACGACCCGCTCCACATATAGCGCCCGCTGCCAAAGTCAACCTTCATAGCAAAAAGGACCGATGCAATTGCACCGGTCCTGATTTCATTTCTTACTAGATTTTGCGGCTGTCCCGCCCTGCGAGATCAAGCTCTGCCTTTCCAGGGCACCAGATATTTCTCGGCCCAGCGCATCAACATATCGATGCCAAAGCCGATGATCCCGATGAGGATAATGCCCATCAAAACGATGTCGGTGTCCTGAAACTTAGATGCGGCCACAATCATCTTACCCACACCTTTTTCCGCCGCGACAAGCTCTGCGGCCACAACCGTGCCCCAACAGACCCCCATCGCAACCCGCGCTGCGGTGAAAATTTCCGGCAATGAGTTCGGAATGATCACATGACGCAGGATCTGCTTTTTGCTTGCCCCCAAAGAATAGGCTGCGTGCACTTTGGTGATGTTCACCCCGGACACACCAGAGCGTGCGCCAATCGCCATGATCCACAGTGCAGCAAGGAACAGCAGGATGATTTTACCCTGTTCGCCAATCCCGGCCCAAATGATCACCAACGGAATCAACGCCAACGGTGGCACCGGGCGCATGAATTCCACAATTGGATCAAACCAACCACGGAACCAATTGGACAGCCCCATGGCATACCCCAGCGGAATACCAACCGCCGCACCCAACGCAAAACCGACAATCACGCGGAACAAGGAATAGCTCAGGTGCTCTGCCAATGTGACGTTCTGATATCCCTCCTGGCTCACCGAAATCAGGCGTTTCCAAACACTTTCCGGTGCGGGCAGCCAGATGTTCTCCATCTGCCAGCCTTTGGAAGGTTCAAAGTTCAGCGTGCCTTTGTCGGTCAAAGCCACACGGCCAAAGCCAACTTCGACATCGGTATCCCGATCAATCGGTTGCCCGTCCACAGCAATGACCTTGGCACCGCCCTTACGGGTCACCTCATCATTGGCATCCCAGCGCAGCAGTTTTGACCGGTAAGCTTGCACCACAAGGGCATCATCTTTGGCAAGCCCGTCATTCTCCGCAACAACAGGCGCCTCAGGTTTTTCGCCTGCTGTGTGCACCAGAACATTGACCGTCGCATCCGCCTTTTGGCCGTCTTCGGCTTCCAAAGTGTAGGTGAAGCTTGCTTCCCCGACAAAAGGCCCAGGTGCGTGCAGGAATTTGGGCAACAACGATGATCCGGTAAAGGCGCCCCAAATCACAAAGATCAGCACAATGGATATCACCGAGGCCGCCTTGTTGGAGATAACCGCGCTTTCATCCCCAAATGTCACTGTTTTCAGCGACGTGTAATCCTGCGCCGCCGTAAGGCGATGCTTGACCTGCGTATAGAGGAAAGAGGCCAAAAGTATCAGCCCCACGTAAAGGGCCACATACGGCAGCGCGCCCACCACGGAGATCAAAAGCGTTATCAGCTCACCACCAAGATCAGCAAAAATCTGTCCCATCTTATGCGCTCTCCTCAGTGCGGCCCATGATCTCTTCTTCCATGTTCCAAATCATGTTGAGGATCTCTTCGCGGGTTGGCGCATAGTCGGGGTGTTTCTTCACCTCCCGCAAATCCGCACCCACGCCCATATCTGCAAACGGCAATCGGTATTCTTTGTGGATACGTCCCGGTCGTGGCGCCATCACCAACAGCCGTTCGCCCAGTAAAAGCGCCTCTTCCACCGAGTGGGTGATCAGAATGATGGTCTTGCCGGTTTCTTTCCAAAGCTTGAGCACAAGGCTCTGCATCTTCTCACGGGTCAACGCGTCCAGCGCCCCCAGCGGTTCATCCATCAGAATCACGTCCGGATCATTGGCCAAGCATCGCGCCAGCGCCACACGCTGCTGCATCCCGCCAGACAGCTCATAAACCATCTTTTCCTTGAAGTCTTGCAAGCCCACCACGTCGAGTAGATGATCCACAATCTCGGCGCTCTCCGACTTGGGCATGCCCTTCATATCAGGTCCAAACCGCACATTGTCGCGCACAGACATCCACTCAAACAGAGCACCCTGTTGGAACACCATGCCACGCTCAGCATCCGGCCCAAACACTTGGTGACCGTTCAACACGATCCGCCCTTCCGTCGGCGCCAAAAACCCAGCCACAATGTTCAACAAGGTGGTTTTGCCGCAGCCCGAAGGCCCCAGCACGCTCAACAATTCACCTTGCTTGAGATCAAGGCTCACGTCCTTTAACGCCTGCACGTGGCTGCCGTTTGGCAGGTCAAAGCGCATGGACAGGTTTTCGATGGATAAACCCCGGTCCGACGTGTCTTTTTCTGATGTTACACTCATGGTCCCTATCTGACGTTGGGCATCGCCCCCGCGACGCACGGCGGTTATCCCGCCTGTTCTCATTGGGAAGTCATTGAAAACAAAGCCCACACCCAAAGGCGCAGGCTTTGTCATTCTTTAGATCTTACATGCCTTTAGCAGCATCCAGCGGGCCGGTGTTTACCGCGCCGTCATAGCTGTCCAATGCGCTTGGGATCGACCCCGCGCCAACAAACACGCCCGCAACACCTTTCATGAAGTCCTGCGCCGTTCCACCCAGCCAGGAGCCGCTGAGCTGCTCATCCACGGTTGGGAATTTGAAGGTCGCAAGTGTGGAGGCTGTATCTTCCTCTGTCATGCCTGCATCTTTGGCAATCACAGGCAGCATTTTCGCCTGATTGTCTTTGTCTGCCCACATGGCGTTGGCTTCGGCTGTCACGGCGAGGAACTTGGCCAACATCTCGCCTTCTTCGGCAATATATGAGGCGGGCGCTGTGGTGGCGTCAAACACCAGAATGCCGAGCTCTTCTTTCTCCGCTCCGGTCAAAAGCACGTTGCCATGCTCGGTCATGCGACGCAGCGCGCCACCCCAACCACAGGCCATGTCCAGCGATCCCTGTGCCAGCGCCGCAGCACCTTCCGCAGGCGCCATGTCCACCACTTCCATGGAGGCCACATCCACACCGAAGTGGTTCATTTGGCTCAGGAAACCATAGTGCGCCGCTGTGCCCAAAGGCACCGCCACTTTCTTGCCGGCCAGCTCACCCGCGCTGTCTTTGTCGATCTCCAGACCGGCTGCCACAACACAGTTGTCGTTGTCGGAATAGCTAACAGCCACATCCACAATTTGGATGTCCTGACCCGCGGAGGCCGCAACCACAAACGGTGGCACACCCTGGCTCACGGAAATCTGCACGTCTCCCGAGGCCATGGCTGCGCTCATCGCGGTGCCGGTGTCAAAGCTCACCCAATTGATTTTGGTGCCCATGGCTTCTTCATACATGCCGGTCTGCTTGGCGTATTGGAACGGCATTGGCCATTCCAGGAAGTAGGCAACCGTTATCTCATCGGCCATTGCCGCCTGCGCTCCCAGCAACATAGCGGTCGAGGCCGCCGCGCCCATCAGCGTCGTTTTCAAGCTCATAATTATTTCTCCCGTTGTCGATTCTGGCGCGAAAATCGTACCGGGGTCGTCGGGCCTTGAGCCTCTTTTTTGATCACCGGCAATGCGCGTCCTCCCTGAGGGGAGCGGAAATTTCGGCACCGATCAATGTTTTTTTCAGCAATTCACCGTCACGAACCTGTGTTTTTACCCATGCAAAAAAATTTGACCACTTGGTATAAATCGTTATAAATTAGGGCTTTGAAGCCATACCCACCACTTTTATGGCGCAGGCCGTCAGGATACTGGCCTTACACAGGCAAATCTTCTGGCCCTATAAACCTGCTTGAAAAAGTCGCGAGGATGGATTGGAAATCACCACTACGGGCGCAATTCGCACCCAGCAAACAACCCAAAGCAGATTAAACACTAGGGAGACTCGCGCCATGGATGGCACATTGAAAGACAACGACCTCAGCCATGTCGTGAACGCAGACAAAGCCCACGTCTGGCATCATCTGGTGCAGCACAAGCCGTTCGAAACAAACGATCCTCGCATCATCATCGAGGGCAAAGGTATGCGCGTGTGGGACCAAAACGGCAAAGAGTACATCGACGCTGTCTCAGGCGCAGTCTGGACCGTAAACGTCGGCTATGGCCGCGAGCGCATTGCCAATGCTGTGCACGCCAACCTGATGAAGATGTGCTACTTCGCCAACGCCGCAGGCAACGTGCCAGGTGCGCTCTATGCTGAGAAGCTGATTGAAAAAATGCCCGGCATGAGCCGCGTATACTACTGCAACTCCGGCTCAGAAGCGAATGAGAAAGCTTTCAAACTGATCCGCCAGATTGCCCATAAGAAGTACGGCGGCAAGAAAACCAAAATTCTCTACCGCGACCGCGACTACCACGGCTCCACCTTGGCCGCGATGTCCGCCGGGGGACAGGACGAACGCAACATGCAATACGGCCCGTTCGCGCCAGACTTCGTGCGTGTGCCACATTGCATGGAGTACCGCAAAGACGAGTTGGGGCTCGGCCATCTGTCTGGACGGGAGTTCGGAATCGCTGCTGCAAATCAGATCGAAGAGGTGATTCTGCGTGAAGGCGCAGACACCGTCGGCGCCCTCTGCCTTGAGCCCGTGACCGCAGGCGGTGGTGTGATCACCCCACCCGAAGGCTACTGGGACCGCGTGCAGGAGATCTGCAAACAGTACAACATCCTGCTGCATATCGACGAAGTGGTGTGTGGCATTGGCCGCACCGGCACCGAATGGTTTGGCTATCAGCACTACGGCATCAAACCTGACTTCGTGACCATGGCCAAAGGTGTGGCCTCCGGCTACGCAGCGATCTCCTGCATGGTCACCACCGAAGAAGTCTTCGAGATGTTCAAGTCTGACCCGTCTGACAAGCTGGATCACTTCCGCGACATCTCCACGTTTGGCGGCTGCACCGCCGGCCCTGCCGCAGCGCTGGAAAACATGGCGATCATTGAAGAAGAAGGCCTGCTGGAAAATTGCACCGCCATGGGCGAGCGCATGATGGGCAACCTTCAAGCTCTGATGGAGAAGCACGAGGTCATCGGCGACGTGCGCGGCAAAGGACTGTTCCTTGGCTGTGAGCTTGTAAAAGACCGCGAGACCAAGGAACCTGTGGACGAAGCCGACATCGCCGCCATTGTTGGCGATTGCGGTGCACAGGGTGTGATCATCGGTGCGGCCAACCGCTCGGTGCCGGGCCGCAACAACGTGATCGCTTTCTCTCCGGCACTGATCGCCACCGCAGATGACATCGACGCCATCACCAATGCGGTCGACAACGCGCTGACCAAAGTGTTTGGCTAAAACAAAACTGCAACGTCAGGTGACGGTGTCCTCCCGCCGTCACCCCGCGCCGCTTGCCCCACGGGGCGGGTGGCGCTTGCTTTTGTGAAAGGGAAATCCATGTGGCCCGCCCCAATCTCATTGACCGGCACTCATGTGTCATTGACGCCTCTGTCACAGGATCACGCCAACGACTTGGCCGAAGCCTCCGCTGATGGGGATCTCTCCGCGCTGTGGTACACAATGGTGCCCGCACCAAAAGATGTCCCCGCCAACATTGATGCGCGGAACGCCACGCCCGGCATGACACCCTTTGCCATTCTCGACCCAACAGGCAAAGCTGTGGGAATGACCACCTACATGAACGCCGACGCAGCCAACCGGCGGGTGGAAATCGGGTCAACTTGGTATCGCACTTCGGTCCAGCGCAGCCCGATGAACACAGAATGCAAACTGCTGATGCTGCGCCACGCCTTTGAGGATCTGGACTGCATCGCCGTAGAGTTCCGCACTCACTTTCTGAACCAACAATCGCGTCGTGCAATTGAACGTCTCGGCGCGAAGTTCGACGGCGTTCTGCGCAATCACATGATCATGGCCAACGGCACGTTGCGCGACACTGCCGTCTATTCGATTTGCCAACACGAATGGCCGGCCATGTGCGCAAATCTTGAGCACAAACTGGCGCGCATGGCCCAATTGTGAAAGTCCAGTTTACAGCCGCAATAAGTCCAGTATAGCCTCCCCCAATGGCCATATCTGTCGAAACCTTCTTCCTCGCGCCCGGCTTTCAAGGCACGCTACAGGCGCAAATCCAGCAATTGATCGCCGAAGGCATCCTGTCCGGCCGCTTCCGTCGCGGCGAAAAACTACCGTCGTCACGCAAATTGGCCACCCACCTCGGCGTGTCTCGCATCACGGTCACACTCGCCTACACTGAACTGTTGGCCAACGATTACCTGACCTCGCGTGGCCGCTCCGGCTACTATGTCAGTGAAAACGCGCCGGTCCCGCCATCCTTTGATCCGCCCAAACCCCGTGAAGACCGCATCGATTGGACCCGCGCCTTGGGGCGTCGCTTCACAGGCGGCGACACACCGAACAAACCCAAGGATTGGGCCAACTACCGTTATCCCTTTGTTTACGGGCAAACCGATCCCAGCCTGTTTGACCACGCCAATTGGCGGCTGTGCGCGCTGCAGGCCTTGGGGCAAAAAGACTTCACTGCACTCACCTCTGATTACTACGACCAGGATGATCCAGAACTTGTCGAATTCATTGCGCGCAACACGCTCCCGCGCCGCGGCATCATCGCCCGCCCCGAAGAAATCCTGATCACACTAGGCGCTCAAAACGCGCTCTGGATTGCCGCGCAAATCCTGCTCACACAGCGTCGCACCGCCGCCATCGAAAACCCCTGCTACCACGCCTTGCGCGACATCCTGAACCAATCCCGCTGTCATGTGGACGCCATCAACGTGGACCGCGATGGACTTAACCCCGCGCTGATCCGGTCCGAAGCTGACGTTATCTTCACCACGCCTAGCCACCAATGCCCTACAACGGCCACCATGCCGATGGCCCGCCGTCACGCATTGCTGGAACGCGCCCGTGAGATTGACGCGCTGGTGGTCGAAGATGACTACGAGTTTGAAATGTCCTTTTTGGACGCGCCCTCTCCGGCCTTGAAATCGCTCGATACAGAAGGCCGCGTGATTTATGTCGGAAGCTTCTCAAAATCGCTGTTTCCTGGCCTGCGCCTTGGGTATCTCGTCGGCTCGGAAGCCTTCATTCGCGAGGCCCGCGCCCTGCGCGCCTCTGTCATTCGCCACCCCCCCGGCCACATTCAGCGCACCGCCGCCTATTTCCTTTCGCTGGGCCACTACGACGCCCTCATCCGCCGCATCCGCGAGGCCCTCAAGGCCCGCCGCGCCGTCATGCAGGACGCCATTGATCAATCAGGCCTGACCGTTGCCGGAAAAGGCGCCTTCGGCGGCTCATCCTTTTGGATGCAGGCCGGCGCAAACGTCGACACCGAAATCCTGGCAGAAGAGCTCAAATCCGAGGGCGTTCTCATCGAACCGGGCCATTCGTTCTTCACCAATGAAACACCGCCAAAGAACTTCTACCGCCTTGGCTATTCCTCGATTCCTTCCGAACGTATCCCCGAAGGTGTGGCCCGCATCGCCCGCACGCTTGGACACAGCTAAACTGGACACATTCGGCCAATCCATCTGGCCCTAACGTCAGATTGCCGCAGTTCGTACTTTCCTTGCAAAAGGAACGCCTACCGAAAGAGTCGGCGCAGCATGGAGTTTGCCTCATGAAAATGACCACCGAAGAAGCCTTTGTAAAAGTGCTTCAGCGCCACGGCATCGAGCATGCCTTTGGAATCATTGGCTCCGCCATGATGCCCATCTCCGATCTCTTCCCCAAAGCGGGAATCATGTTCTGGGACTGCGCCCACGAAGGCTCTGCTGGCATGATGAGCGACGGCTACACCCGCGCCACCGGCAAAATGTCGATGATGATCGCGCAAAACGGCCCCGGCATCACCAACTTTGTGACCGCCGTGAAAACCGCTTACTGGAACCACACCCCGCTGCTGCTGGTGACCCCACAGGCCGCCAACAAGACCATCGGCCAGGGTGGTTTCCAGGAAGTTGAACAGATGAAACTGTTTGAGGACATGGTGGCCTATCAAGAAGAAGTGCGTGACCCCTCTCGTGTGGCCGAAGTTCTCACCCGCGTGATCAGCCAAGCCAAGCGCCTCTGCGGCCCGGCTCAACTAAATATCCCACGTGACTTCTGGACCCAGGTGGTCGATATTGAGATCCCTGAGCCCATCGCATTTGAAGCCTCCTCTGGCGGAACAAATTCCGTGGCGGACGCTGCTGCTCTACTGTCCTCCGCCAAGAACCCAGTGATCCTGAACGGCGCAGGCACAGTGCTGTCCGAAGGTGGCATTCCAGCCTCCATCGCGCTTGCCGAACGCCTCGATGCGCCGGTTTGCGTGGGCTATCAGCACAACGACGCCTTCCCGGGCAACCATCCGCTGTTTGCAGGCCCGCTGGGCTACAACGGCTCCAAAGCAGGCATGGAACTCATCAAAGAGGCTGACGTTGTTCTGGCCCTTGGCACCCGCCTGAACCCTTTCTCGACCCTGCCCGGCTACGGCATGGAGTACTGGCCAGCAGATGCCAAAATCATCCAGGTCGACATCAACCCCAACCGCATTGGCCTGACCAAGAAGGTCGAAGTGGGCATCGTGGGTGACGCCGCCAAAGTGGCCACTGGCATTTTGGAGCAGCTTGCAGACACCGCAGGTGATGCAGGCCGCGAGGAACGCAAAGCCCGCATTTCCAAAACCAAATCCGCCTGGGCACAGCAACTGTCATCCATGGACCACGAGGACGACGATCCAGGCACAACCTGGAACGAACGCGCCCGCGCTGACAAGCCAGACTGGATGTCTCCACGCATGGCCTGGCGTGCGATCCAATCCGCCCTGCCACGCGAAGCCATCATCAGCTCCGACATCGGCAACAACTGCGCTATCGGCAACGCCTACCCCTCTTTCGAGGAAGGCCGCAAATACCTCGCTCCCGGCCTGTTTGGCCCTTGTGGCTACGGTCTGCCGGCTATCGTCGGCGCCAAAATCGGCCAGCCAGACGTGCCGGTCTGCGGCTTTGCCGGCGACGGCGCCTTTGGCATCGCGGTAAACGAACTGACCGCCATCGGTCGCGGCGAATGGCCTGCGGTGACCCAAATCGTCTTCCGCAACTACCAGTGGGGTGCGGAAAAGCGGAACTCCACTCTGTGGTTTGACGACAACTTCGTCGGCACTGAACTCGACACCCAAGTGTCCTATGCTGGCATTGCCCAAGCTTGTGGTCTGGAAGGTGTTGTGGCCCGCAACATGGACGAATTGACCGCAGCGCTGAACAAAGCCATCGACGATCAGATGAACCATGGCAAAACCACTTTGATCGAAGCCATGATCAACCAGGAACTGGGTGAACCTTTCCGTCGCGACGCGATGAAAAAGCCTGTTTCCGTGGCCGGTATCGACGCGGCTGACATGGTCAAACAGACCGGAAGCTGACCCATTGAAGCCGCTCCGCCAGATACTTGGTGCCGCCAGCGGCTCTGACAAAATCATCGCCCTTGCTGAGGGCGATGATCCCCGCGTAGCTGAGGCTGCGCTCATGATCCGCAAAGAAAAGGTCGCCCGCGTCCTTTTGGTGGGCGACCCCGAAAAAATCGCAGAACATCTCGCCAGTCAGGGCACGACCCCAGAGGACGTTGCGGGCGACATCGAGATCCACGACCCCAACACGTCACCTCTGATTGACGAATTTCGCGACACATTGGTATCTTTGCGAACGCACAAAGGCATGACACTGGATAAAGCCGCCGCGCAGGTCCGTCATCGCCTGACCTATGCGGCCCTTCTGGTGCAAACCGGCCGCGCCCACGGCACCGTCGGCGGAGCTGCCGAAACCACGTCCGACACAGTCCGCACCGCGCTCCAGATCATTGGACAAGCGCCAGATGCGGCGATGGTCTCTTCGTTCTTTTTTATGCTCTACTGCAAAGAGCACCACACCGTAAAAGGCGCGCATCTCTTTGCGGATTGCGGTCTTGTTGTGGACCCTGACGCAAATGAAATGGCCGAAATCGCTCGTGCCTCTGCCGCATCATACCGCGCGCTGACCGGCGAAACACCGCGCGTCGCGATGTTATCTTTCTCAACGGCTGGTAGCGCTGACCATCCCAAAGTGTCCAAGGTTGTGGCGGCAACGCATCTGGCCAAAGTCGCCGATCCTGATCTCATTATCGACGGAGAGCTTCAGTTCGACGCCGCCTTTGTGCCTGAGGTTGCTGCATCAAAGGCTGAAAAGTCTGCGCTTGGCGGCGCAGCCAACGTTTTTGTCTTCCCCAGCCTGAACGCCGGTAACTTGGGTTATAAAATCGCACAGCGTGTTGGTGGCGCAACCGCCATTGGTCCGGTCCTGCAAGGATTGGCAAAACCTGCCAATGATCTGTCCCGCGGATGTTCCGCGGAAGATATCCTGCACATGGTTGCCGTCACGGTCGCCCAATCTGACGCATTGGATCAGGCCGAAAAGGCACCAGAGGGGGCCGCATGACCCCCGCCCTCAAATCAGTCCAGCGCCAGCGTCACAATGGTCGCGGCCACAATATCCTGCGCGCTTGCACCACGACTGAGGTCGCAAACCGGTTTGCGGAACCCTTGCAGGATTGGCCCCAAGGCCTGCGCCCCGCCCAAGGCAACCGCCAATTTGTAGGCTATGTTGCCCGCATCCAAATTCGGAAACACCAGCACATTTGCATCACCGGTTCCCGCGCCCTTACGCGCGGCCACATCGGGGATCAGCGCGGCGTCACCTTGCACCGGCCCCGTGAAACCGCTCATCTCGGCCGCCTCGCGCACTTTGTCGACGCTGGCGCCCGCACCGCTGGTTCCGGTGGAAAACGACAACAACGCCACCCGCGCCTCGCCCAGCAACGCCTCTCCGCTGCGGGCCGAGGCTGTGGCAATCGCCGCCAACCCTTCGGCATCAGGATCAATTGTCAAACCACAGTCAGCAAAGACCAACGACCCGCCATCTGGGAAATTCATCAAGAAGAAGCTAGACGGCACGCTCACCCCATCGGCCAAGCCAATCGCCATGGATGCTGCTTCGATCACACGCCGTGTTGGCGCTTCAGCGCCAGCAGTCATCGCGTCCGCCTCACCTGCCGCAACCATCGCCGCCGCCCTATAAAGAGGCTTCTCCACAAGACGTCGGGCGATCCGCTCTTTCATGCCGCGCGTCTCGATCAGCGCCTGCATGTAGCGGTCCGTGTTATCACCAAGCGCCACAGGCCGGCAAAGGCCATCCCGATCCAACGCCCGCATGGCTTCGGCTGTGCGCGGTTCTTTGTGTTCGGGGAACACAACCCGCGCGTTTTTCGCCGCCACTTTGGCCGACAGCGCATCCATAAACTTCATGTATACCTCCGTATACGCAACAGGAGCCATCCGTGACCGAAAACGTCAAGATCAACCGCGGCCTCAAGGGCATTTATTTTGAGCGCTCTGGCGTCTCCCACATCGATGGCGCCAAAGGCGAGCTGTCCTATCGCGGCTATTCCATCCACGATCTCTCCACCCAGTCCACCTTTGAAGAAGTCTGCTACCTACTGATCCACGGCGAACTGCCCTCCGAAGCGGAACTGGCTGCGTTTGATGCCGATCTCAAGACCGCCCGCGAGCTGCCGGAACAGATCTACGACATCATCCGCGCCACCAAAGACGGCCATCCGATGGACGTGTTGCGCACCGCCGTCTCCGCCCTCGCCGCGCTGGAAGCGGACAGTCAGAAAACCGGCCCCGAAGCCTTCCTCTCCAACGGTCTACGCCTGACCTCTCAGGTGCCAATGATCATCGCCGCGCATGAAAACATCCGCAATGGACGCGACCCGGTGCCAGCTGACAAAACCCTCAGCCACGCCGCCAACTGGCTCTGGATGTTGAAAGGTGAAAAGCCGTCCGAGGACGCCGCCAAACTGGCCGATGTCGACTTCATCCTGCACGCCGAGCACGGCGCCAACGCCAGCTCTTTTGCCGCCCGCGTCACCATCGGCACCGACACCAACCTGCACGGCGGCATCGTGACCGCGCTCTCCACGCTCGCAGGCCCCGCCCACGGTGGCGCAGCCGAAGACGTGATGAAAATGGTGCAAGAAATCGGCACGCCGGACAACGCCGCCGCCTACGTTAAAGCCAAACGCAAAAACCGCGAGGCCGTGACCGGCTTTGGCCACCGCGTCTACCGCGCCGAAGACCCCCGCGCGCGCCACATGCGCGACGGCGTGAAAAAACTCGGTGAAGAAATGGGCGCACCAGAATGGTATGAAATCCTGCAAGGCGTGGTCGAGGCGATGAAGCCGTACGCCCGCCATGGCCTCAACGTGAACGTCGATTTCTATTCCGGCGTGATTTACCAGCTGCACGGCATCCCGATGGACCTCTACGTGCCAATCTTCGCCATTGGCCGTATGCCGGGCTGGATCATCCAGTGCATTGACCAACAGGAAAGCAACATCCTCATCCGTCCTCTGACGCTCTATAACGGCCCCGATATGCGCACTTACACCCCAATGAAAGGGCGTTCATGATCGACGCCCTGGCTCTGCCAACAGATCACTTTCTCTGGCTCACCCTGATTTGCTTTGTCGCCGGTATGGTGCGCGGATTCTCAGGCTTTGCCCTGTCGGCGGTGGTGATGGCTGTGGGCGTGATTTTCCTACCGCCCATCGCTCTGATCCCGATCCTGTGGTTTCAGGAAATGACCGCCTCGCTCCTGATGGTGCGCGGCGGCTGGAAAGAGGCCAATCACCGCACAGTGCGCGGACTGGTGATTGGCTCTGCCATCGGCCTGCCTATTGGACTGGCGCTCACCCTATCCTTGCCGGTTGAAACATCAAAACTCGTCGCTCTCAGCGTGATTGTTATCCTCGCAGCGACCCAGCTCACCAAACTGCGCCTGCCTTTCCTCGCCTCTCGCCCCGGTCTTTGGGGGTCAGGCGTCCTGGCCGGCATCGTGACCGGCCTTGCCCACGTCGGCGGCATGGTGGTGGCCCTCTACGTATTGGCCTCCAACGCCCCGGCCCGCGAAATGCGCGCTTCGCTGGTGCTCTACCTCTTTGTCTCCTCAATGGTCTCGCTGATCACACATCTATTGTTTGGCGTCATGACCAGCCAATCTGCCCTGCAAGGCCTGGCCCTCGCCCCCGCCTCAGCCCTTGGCGTGATCGCAGGGAAAGCCCTCTTCCGCCCCAATTGGGAGCCTTATTACAAACCGTTTTGCCTGTGCCTGCTGATTGGGCTCGCCACCCTTGGCATCCTGCGACAAGGGATTGGCGCATGATTGATCACGCTGACTTTGCGGCACGCACCCAACGCGTCCTTGACCTAAACACACAATCTGCGACAGCTTCTGCAAAGAAGGATTTCCGCGCGTGACCCAAGCAGACAGAACAAGCTCCCAAACCGGCCTCCTTACGCAGATCAAACTGCGCCTACGAGCGGATTTCGCCCGTTACTTCCCAGGCGTGGCCGTCGCCGTCACGGTTGCCGCCACCGCGCAGCTTTTGTCCGAGCACCACGGCGCACCAGCCATGCTGCTTGCGCTCCTGTTTGGCATTGCGCTGAATTTCCTGGGGGAGGAAGGCCGCACCGTTGAGGGCGTCGGATTTGCCGCCAAAACAGTCCTGCGTCTGGGCGTAGCGCTGCTCGGCGCCCGCATTTCCGCCATGATGGTCATGGAGCTGGGCTGGCAGCTGTTCCTGTTGATCATCCTTGGCGTGGTTGCCACCATTCTCTTTGGTCTCCTGATCGCCCCATTGTTTGGCCACAAGTGGCGCTTTTCCACCCTCACCGCCAGCTCGGTCGCAATTTGTGGCGCCTCTGCTGCTATGGCCATCGCCGCCATATTGCCCAAAGACGCCCGCTCTGAAGAGCGGCTGCTCTTCACCGTCATGGGCGTCACGGTTATGTCCACCATTGCCATGATCGCCTACCCGCCGCTGGTAGATATCTTCGGGCTCAACGATCAAATGGCAGGTGTGTTCCTCGGCGGCACCATCCATGATGTGGCCCAGGTTGCTGGCGCCGGTTTCTCCATCAGCCAGGAAGCAGGCGACACCGCCGTACTGGTCAAGCTGATCCGTGTTGCTATGCTGGCCCCGGTGGTTCTGATCACCTCAATGCTAATCCGCACCTTTGCCGAAGCCCCCACATCCGGCGAGCGCCCGCCAGTCTTGCCCGGCTTTGTGGTCGGCTTCCTCGCCCTCGCGGCACTCAATTCGCTTGGTTTCATTCCAGCCTTCCTGTCCGATCTGCTTGGTGAAACCTCCCGCTACCTCTTGCTCACTGCTGTCGCGGCTGTGGGCATGAAAACCAACCTCAAACAGGTGCTCGGCGTCGGCGGCGCAGCCATTGCGCTCATCTTTGTCGAAACCCTCTTCATCGCAGGCTTCATTCTCGCGGGGATTTACTTGCTCACCGGATAAACGCGCCCAAGGGAGGCCAGATGACGTTCCAGCAACCCGACCTCAACACCAGTCCAAAAGTCTCTGACGAGATCCGTCAGACGACCTGTTACATGTGCGCCTGCCGCTGCGGCATCAACGTGCACATGAAAGACGGCAAGGTTGCCTATATCGAAGGCAATCGCGACCACCCTGTGAACAAAGGTGTGCTCTGCGCCAAAGGCTCCGCTGGCATCATGCAGGTCAACGCGCCATCGCGCCTGAAAAAGCCCCTCAAACGTGTGGGGCCACGTGGCTCCGGCGAGTATGAGGAAATCAGCTGGGAAGAGGCCATGAGCACCGCCGTGGGCTGGCTCACCGAGCTGCATGAAACGGCCCCCCATAAACTCGCCTTCTTCACCGGCCGTGACCAATCCCAAAGCTTCACAAGCTTCTGGGCACAACACTTCGGCACCCCCAACTACGCGGCCCACGGCGGCTTCTGCTCGGTGAACATGGCTGCTGCGGGCATCTACACCATGGGCGGGGCGTTCTGGGAGTTTGGCCAACCGGATTGGGATCACACCAAACTCTTCATGATCTTTGGCGTGGCAGAAGACCATGACAGCAACCCAATCAAAGCGGGCATTGGCAAAATCAAGGCCAATGGTGCGAAAGTCATCGGCGTGAACCCAGTGCGCTCCGGCTACAACGCTGTGGCGGATGAATGGGTTGGCATCACCCCGGGCACCGACGGGCTGTTCATTCTCGCGTTGATCCACGAGCTGATGAAAGCCGGCAAGATCGACCTGCATTACCTCGCGCAATATACCAATGCCGCTGTGCTGGTGGACGCCGAAACCGGCCTTCTGATGCGCGACGCGGATGGCAAACAACTGGTCATAGACCGCACCACCGGCAAACCGACACCGTTTGACCAAAAAGGCGTGCGCCCCGATCTCTCGGCCACCTACCGCCAGGCCGGTGTCACCCATCGTACAGTGATGCACCTGATGGCCGAGAAGTATCTCGACCCGCAATACGCGCCAGAAAACGTGGCCGAGAAAACCGGCATCTCCGCCCAAAAGATCAAAACCATTGCCGCCGAACTGGCACGTGTCGCCTTTGACGAGGCCTTTGAGCTGGAGCAGGAGTGGACCGACTTCCGTGGCGAAACCCACAAAACCATGACGGGCCGCCCGGTCAGCTTCCACGCCATGCGCGGCATCTCTGCGCATTCCAACGGCTTCCAGACCTGCCGCGCCCTGCACGTGTTGCAAATCCTCTTGGGCACAGTCGAAGTCCCCGGCGGCTTCCGCTTTAAGCCGCCCTATCCAAAGCCAGTTGAGGCGCACCCAACGCCCCACGGCTACGGCCGCCCCGGCAAGCCACTCGCGGGCCCACACCTCGGCTTCCCGCGTGGGCCCGAAGACCTGCAAATCAACGAAGACGGCTCCGCCTGTCGCATCGACAAGGCCTTCACATGGGAGAACCCCATGTCGGTACACGGCCTGATGCATATGGTCATTTCCAACGCCCACGCGCAGGACCCCTACCCGATCGACACGCTGTTCATGTACATGGCCAACATGTCGTGGAACTCTTCGATGAACACCTCCGGCGTGATCAAGATGCTGACCGACCGCAATGACGACGGCGGCTATCGCATCCCACGCATCATCTACTCCGATGCTTACAGCTCCGAAATGGTCGCCTATGCCGACCTGATCCTGCCCGACACCACATATCTGGAGCGCCACGATTGCATCTCGCTTCTGGACCGCCCAATCTGCGAAGCAGACGGCGCGGCAGACGCGATCCGCTGGCCTGTGGTTGAGCCAGATCGCGACGTGCGCGGCTTCCAATCGGTGCTAATCGAACTTGGCGCTCGCATCGGCCTGCCACACTTCCTCAATGAAGACGGCACACAAAAGTGGAAGGACTACGCCGACTACATCGTGAACCATGAACGCCGCCCCGGCGTTGGCCCTTTGGCAGGCTTCCGCGGTGACGACGGTGATCAATTTGGCCGCGGTACAGTGAACCCTGAGCAGCTCGACAAATACATTGAAAACGGTGGCTTTGCGATTGAACACGTGCCAGACGCCGCGCGCTATATGAAACCCTGGAACCAAGACTATCAGGATTGGGCGGTAAAAATCGGCCTGTTTGACGCCCCCCAACCTTACCTGTTCCAGCTCTACGTAGAACCCATGCGCAAATTCCAACGCGCGGCCGAAGGCCAGGGCGACATCCAACCGCCAGATCACATGCGCGACCGCCTCAAGGAGGTCATGGACCCGCTGCCGATCTGGTACGCCCCGCTGGAAGACAGCTGTGCCGATCCGGACGAGTTTGACGTGCACGCCCTCACCCAACGCCCAATGGCGATGTATCACAGTTGGGGCACCCAAAACGCCTGGCTACGCCAATTGCATGGTGAGAACCCCCTCTACCTACCGACCAAGCTCTGGCAGAAACACGGCTTCACTGAGGGCGACTGGGCGCGTGTGACCTCGGTGCATGGCGAAATCACCGTGCCTGTGGCCCATCAGGCGGCGCTCAACGAAAACACCGTCTGGACCTGGAACGCCATTGGCAAACGCAAAGGTGCCTGGGCGCTATCCGAGGATGCGCCGGAGGCCAACAAGGGTTTCCTGCTCAACCACCTGATCCATGAACTGCTGCCCCCCAAAGGCGACGGCTTGCGATGGGCCAACTCGGACCCGATTACCGGCCAAGCTGCGTGGTTCGATTTGCGTGTGAAGATTGAAAAGGCCGAGGCCCAATGCGAAAGCCAACCGGCCCTTGATCCCATCAAATCACCGGTCCCCCAAGGCCCGGACCATTTGGAATGGAAGGTGGGTAAATGAGACATCAAAGCCTCAAAATACGCACCTCCGCGATACAGTCGCAATACCGACGCAATACCGACGGGGCAAAATGACCGATTTACCTACCAAAACCGACCGCACCCTCGGCCTTGTGATTGATCTGGACACCTGCGTCGGCTGCCACGCCTGCGTGATCTCCTGCAAAGGCTGGAACACCGAAAACTACGGCGCGCCGCTGAGTGACCAGCGCCCCTACGGCGCCGAGCCGATGGGGACCTTCCTGAACCGCGTACACAGCTATGAAGTCCAGCCAGAGCAGGGCAGCGCGCAAACCGTACACTTCCCAAAGTCTTGTTTGCATTGCGAAAATGCCCCCTGCGTAACCGTTTGTCCAACTGGCGCGAGTTACAAGCGCGTCGAGGACGGCATTGTGTTGGTCAACGAAGACCACTGCATCGGCTGCGGCCTCTGCGCCTGGGCCTGCCCTTACGGCGCTCGCGAGCTGGACCAAGCAGAAGGCGTGATGAAAAAATGCACCCTCTGCGTAGACCGCATCTACAACGAAAACCTGCCGGAAGAGGATCAAATCCCCTCCTGCGTCCGCACCTGCCCCGCCGGCGCCAGACACTTTGGCGACCTCTCAGATCCAAACTCTGATGTCAGCCAACTTGTTGAATCCAGAGGCGGATTTGACCTCATGCCGGAAATGGGCACTTTACCAGTGAACAAATATCTGCCACCGCGCCTCAAAGATTCCTGGGACGACCAAAGCCTTTTGGCCCCGCTTCTGGAGCCCGTCGCCGAAGAACCCCAAGGCTTCCTTGGCTGGCTCGATAAAGCCCTCGACAAACTGCCCGGAGGGACCGCCTGATGCATCCAGCCCCATCCGTCATCGTCTTCTCAACGCTCTCGGGCCTTGGCTTCGGCCTCCTGTTCTGGCTTGGCATTGATCCCACGCCGCCAACCGGCTTGTCAGCTTTCATATTCTTTGCAGTGGCTTACGCGCTTTCCGTGGGTGGCTTGATCTCCTCAACCTTTCACCTCGGACATCCCGAACGCGCCTGGCGCGCGCTCAGCCAATGGCACAGCAGCTGGCTGTCGCGCGAAGGCGTCAGCGCCGTGCTTGCCCTGCTCACTATGGGCATCTACGCCATCGACCTGATTTTCTTGCAAATTCATGCCACGGCATTGGGCCTGATCGGCGCAGCCCTATCGCTGTTCACCGTCTTCACCACCTCAATGATCTACGCCCAACTGGATACTGTACCGCGCTGGAAAACCCCTTTGACGCCAGCACTTTACCTGAGCTTCTCCCTGGCTGGGGGCGCACTGCTTTCGGGTCGTGTGAATATGGCGATCCTGCTCCTGGTGATCGCTGCGATATTCCAGTTCATTTGGTGGCAACGTGGCGATGCGGCCTTGTCTGACAGCGGCACAGATCTCGGCACAGCCACCGGCCTCGGCGAGCGCGGCACCGTGCGCTCCATGGCGCATCCCCACACCGCGCCCAACTATCTGGTAAAAGAGTTCATCTACGTCATTGGCCGAAAACACGCACAAAAACTGCGCCGCATCGCCTTTGCCCTCACCTTTGTGCTGCCCATCATTTGCTTGCTGCTGCCCTTCAGCCACGTCTTGGCAATCCTCGCAGTCCTCAGCCACGTCGCGGGTGTCGCCACCTCGCGCTGGCTGTTCTTTGCAGAGGCCGAGCACGTAGTCGGCCTCTACTACGGCATGCGTTAACGTGCCTTCCCGCGCCAGGTGTCCAGCCAGGCGCGGATCCGCCCCCGCTTTTCTGCAAGATTGTCCCCGGCCGCTTCCAAGCTGTCACCCATGTCCTCAAGCACCGGATCAATCCGCGCCTGACGGAAGCGGCACCAACGCACGTAAATCGCCCAAACAAAAGCAAAAAACACGGTCAGGATCAAAATATTCAGCCACGGAATGAAAGTTGCATCTGGGCTGTCCACCGCCTTCACACCCACCGCATTTGGATAGATCGACAGGAACTCATTGCGCCAGCCATAGTGTTTGATCGCCACCCATTGCGGGTCGGCAGAGCTCGATTTCAAGTCCCCCGCCTCAGCCTGCAAATTGGAGGTATCAAACTTGAAATAAGGTGGCCAGCCTGCCGAGGTATCCTCATTGCGGTAGACCATCACCTTTTCATTGGGGAACTTGGTCTGAATGAAAAACACATCGCGGTTCACGTTGCCGGTTGCATTGCCGCTGTCCTCTTTGGCCCAAAAAATCGAGTTCTCGCCGAAATCAATCCGCTTCTCATAGGTGTCGGTGACCCGCACCACATCGTGCTGCGGCAGCGTGTAGTGAAAAAACGCTGCCACAAACAGCCAGAACAGCGTCCAGAAACCCCATTTCACATAGACCATTCCTTGGTCCCCCTAGTGGAAATTCATAAAGTAGATCAACGCGATCACGATCGTCACAGGGATGATATAGACACCCCAGATCAATTTGCGACGCAAAGAGCCGTCATACTCCGTCAGCCCCTGTTCAATAAAGGCGTCGCGATCGCCGCTCATACCCTCATTGTCCCATTCCGCTTCCAGCTTATCTCGCCGTTTGGCGCGGGAATAAAGCGAGAGACAGATATAAATGATCGTCAGCACAACAAAGCCGACAACCCCCAATCGCCACAATCCGCCCATAGTCTACCTCCTCACCGCGCCCCACGGCCCAACCCGCGCGATCATATCCTCTGATGCCCGCCGCGTCACACGGGGCATCTCCAAAGGCGCATCAAAGCCAAACAGAGCTTCGCGCGCGCCCACTTTATCGACCTGATACTCCCGCTCCAGAAAATCTGCCACAAAGCTTTTCTTGGTCTCCGACCAGCCCTGATAGAGACGATAAAACACCTCTTTGTGACAGATAAACAGCTGTCGGATGTCCTTGGGCGCCAGCTCGGCCAACAGCATGTTCACCAGATCACGGTGATCCGTGTCCGTGGCGCGCAACGTGTAAAAATACGCCGGGTGATCGCTGGTGATCTTCGGCCATTTGCCGTCACTTTCGGCCCAATCCACCATCTTGCGCAGCTCGTGGTATTCGGGCGGCAACTGCTCCGCATGGTTTCTGGCCAAACGGCGAATGTCACTCCGTGTGGCTCCGGTCAGGTCCACGCCAGCCTCTTGCGCCGCGTCCACAACGATGAAATCCATCTTCTGGCGCAAAATCGCCGCGCCATCTACGCCCCGCGCCTTCACAATCGGCTCTGCCAGATCGTTGTAGTCCAGAAACTTCGCAATCTGATTTCGGTCTTTGAAATCGAAAGTGTACTTGATCGGCAGCTTGCCCAGTTCCGCCTTGTCGCCCGCCGTGATCACAGCTGGATGCGCCAACCCGCGGAACAAATACACCCCGCCAAAATGTGCGGTCCAGAAATCCTGCTGATCAAACTTCATTTGCTTCAGCGTCACCGGGTTGCGCGTCACATCACCGGTGCGTTTGGCCAGAGTGATCATGTCCGCAATCAGCACATCGTCAAACCAGCCGTCTTCTTCCTGCTTGAACCGATCCGCCAACTCACCCAGCTTCTCCGCATCGCGCAGCGTGCCCTCGGTTGTGTCCGCCTCAATCGTGACCTTGCGAATGTCCATCAGCTTACTGGGCTGGCTGACGGAAAACACCGAATTCACCAACTCACCCGCCACCGCATCCCGCGCGGTCAGGGCAAAGAGCTGCGGCTCGTTTTCCTCAATGAAATGCCGCAGAATATCGCGGCTGGTGGAGAACTTGATGTTCAAAAGCGGCGCGGATTTCTGGTCCGTGGTCAGCAGGATGAACTGCCGGTTGCAGCCCCCGTGGTTGAGGTAGAGATGATCGTCCAACTCATCGCCAATCTCCGGCGAATAGCCCGAAACATCGATGTGAAAATCGGTGAGGTCGGTGGTCTTGCCCGTCAGATGTTTCAGTGCACGATTATAGCGCTCCACCAATACCGGCGAGGCCACCTCGATCAGGTTGCCAAACATCAAGCCGCGTTGGATCAGTCTATGCATCTTGTTCTCCAAAGCATTTCGAAGCGAATGACCGCTTGTGGTCGGGATTTACCAGTCTGTTAGTTGGCAAATTGTCGAAAAGTTCAAAGCTCTTAAGGTACGGATGAAAATTGCTACCCCGTTCGGTAAGAGCATTATAAAAAAGTATCAAAAGTTCATCGTCCGAAAACAGGGCCCGAACCAACTTCCTATGTTTAGCTTGGACCTCAGGAGCCTCATGTAAAACACGCAACATGTTGTATACGTATCTAAAATAGTGGCTCAAATCCGAGCTGTGCCTTTTAAACATTTCTTCATAGCGCGCTAGTGTCGCATCCAACGGCTCATCATAGGAAAAAAGCCGATCGCCCAAAGGCATCTCTTTCACTTGCCTGTAGAAGAAACCAAAGCAGTCTCGCCCATAGTAAATGGCCGGCTTGCCGATGCCTTTTTCTTGAATGTCCAAGCTATTAACAATCGAGTTCAAACTCGTAATCATTTCAAAAACAAAGTTGTCAAAATTCTGAGTCGCACTGGTATTGGCTAACGCTTTGGTTGCTTCCTTTTGCCCGCGCATCTCCAAGCGTGTAAGTCGTAACTCTTCGCGCTGCGCGGCCAGTTCTTTACTCTGCAACATCACCGTCACGATGATCCAAAGAAATGCTAGAGCCCCAGCGATACCCGCCAAGGTATCGCCAATTTCATTCGGCGGAGCAGTTAGGAATGACCAAATGCGCCACGACCAGTCATCATCCGTTCTCTGGGGCAAAAAGGCAAAAACCGCGATCCCAGCCAAGAAAAGCTTGGTACTCCCAATGCCAATAAACAAGGGATTTCCACGCCTTGCTCCAACTCTTACTAATCGAGTTTGGCGCTTCACCCATTCCAACACTTGCTTGAAAAAAAGAGACGATTTCTGAAAAATGCCTTGAGCCATCACCGTTCCCCCGCCGCAATGTCCTGCCCGCGCCGCGCTTCTACGCCCTGCGCTTGGCCAAACCAGACCAGCGCCAAAATCGGCGCCCAAACAATTGCCGCCATCAATGACAGCCGGAGGTGCATCCAAAAGGCTGTGCCAAGCTCCGGCGAGGACCCAAGCGCCAATGCGTGCACACCACGTGTGTAGGTCAACACATACGACATCAAAAAGCCGACGCTCAGCAGAAATATCACCGTCCTGAACATCCCTCGAAACACGTCACCATGCGACCGTGTCTCCCGATCAATCACAAGCCGCGGGATCAGCACAGCCAGCCCCCCGAGCACAATCAACGGCAGTCCTGTATTCAGAAACCCGATGCTGTCGATCACAAACACTTACGCTTTGCCCTCCAGATACCGCCGCTTCGCCGCCTCGGACCGCTGCATGTCGCGCACCATATTGGAGATCGCGACCTCGTCGGATTTGTCGGCATAGCGGAACTCGCTGTCCGCATAGCGGTTGATCTCCTGCACCACCATGTCGGTGGTGATCGGCACCCGCAGCTCGTTTATCATGGCCTTCTTTATGTCGTAGTCTTTGGCCAAGAACAGCTCTGGATTTTCCATCCAAGCGTCCGGCAATTCAAAGTCCATCGCCCGCACCTTCACGGCATCGGTGATGTTTTTGATTGCGCGGCCAGTAAAGCGCGGATCGGCCTCCTGAATGGCCTTCAGATAGGTGCCCATCTTTGCAACGGTGTCGAGCTCGCCCACTTGCCCATGCACCTTGTCAAAGACGTTGAGCAGGCCTTCCTCATGCGGCTGATTGTGGCTCTCAAAACTCGCCGCCACAGCTTTCTGAATCGCCTGCGCTTCAAAAAGTTCATGATCTCCCAGCGCAATGTCATGGTCCTTGCCCATCAACAGCGCGAGAATGTCGATGTAGTCCTCCCGCGTCTGCGGCCCATCCACCAAAAACCGTGCCCCGGCCCGTTGGCGCAGCGCATCGTCCACGTTCTCCGGATAGTTCGAAAACATGCCAAAGGTACAGTTGCCGCGCACCACGGTGTTGGCGCCTGCAAAGGCCTCCATAAACACCGCCGTGACCTCCTGCTGCCCGGCTGAGCTCTGCCGATCCCCACGTTTGCCTGCAATCTGGTCGATGTCATCAATTGTGCCAAAGCCAATCACCTGCGGGTCGAGCACATTCTGCACAAAAGCCTTGGCATTCTGCCCCGATTTACCCTGATAGCTGTCGATATTGTCGATGCCAAAGTTCTGGTATCGGAAAGCATAGCCCGCGACCTGACAATAGTCGTTGATCAGCCCCGCCATCATTTGAATGAGCGTGGTTTTCCCGGTCCCCGGCGCGCCATCGCCCATGAAGGTGAAGATGAATCCGCCCAGCTCCGCAAACGGATTGAGCCGCCGTTCAAAGTCATAGGCCATCAGCATTTTGGCCAGTTTCATCGCTTGATATTTGGCGATGTGGTTGCCCACAACTTCGTTGGGTTTCTTGAAGGTCATGGTGAGCGTCGAGCCCTTGGCAGCCCTCGCTGGCGTAAACCCGTTGATGGTCAGATCGTCGGCCTCAACCTTCCAACTCGCGCCGACAAAAGCCCCCAACTGCGGCGCGTTCTGCGCCCGTAAGGCCACCTTCTCCATCAACTGTTCGGCAAACGCACAGATACAGGCGACCAGCCGGCCCTCATCGCTGACCAGCGCAGCGATATCCTGATCCAGCTCCCACAACGCGCCGTGCAGCGCCAGCTGCGCATTGTCGGTCAGCACCTCCTCAACTTCGCCCACCTCAACCTGAGTCTCGCCCAGCAAAGGCGCCAACAGAAACGATGTTGCATTGGCAAAAACATAAGAGACCGCCAAAGCCCCCGCCGCCAACAGCTCCGAAAACGCGGTCTTCTTATCCGCGTCCAGCGACCCCGCCAGATTGTCCCGCTTCAGATCCTCCAGGCCCGAGGCCTCGGCAAAGTTCTCACCCACCGCCAAAGCAATCGCCAGCGCCCGTCGCAGCCCATGCAGCACGTTGGCTTGTACAGGGGACACCAGAGGATCTTCCCCCCCCGCGCCTTCGATACGTTCCACCAGATGCACGCCTTCCGGCCGCGCGGTTGAGCGCGTCACCAACCCCGGCGTGGTGCTGCGAAAGCGTCGCCTCGTGCCAATCCCGCTGGAGCGCTCCGGCGGCGCCACAGGATCCTTACCTTTGGCGATCCGCGGCGTGTGATCAAAGCCATCCAGCATCCCCACAGCCGCGTCGTAATGCTTGCGAATATCCTCTTCGCGCAGCTCCATCTGATCACTTGTCAGGCTCATCTAAATCGTTCCTCAAACTTCTTCTGGCAAAAAATGCTCGCGCCGCAGGCTTGGCCCGCAGGGCCAATTCAATATCTCAACACCCGCCCCTGCGGGCTCACCACATATTTTGTCACGCTGCCAAACCCCGGTGGGTTCAATTCCTCAAGCGCCTGAAAGGGCCGTTGCGGCAGGATGATCGCGCGCTCCATGCTGGTCGCTCCGGTGTCCACGCCACGTCCGGAAAACGGATCAAGTGCAAACACTTCACGCTCCACTGTACCAAACCAGCCAGAGCGTTCGTCCTGCACCCGCTCGCTCACCAAATCTTCGGTAGTCCAGGCCAACGTCCAGTCTTCGCCATCCGGCGCCCGCGCAGCCTCTAGAACTTCACGGATGGGCCCGCTCTGCTTCGTGTAAGCGCTCGAATACATCGGCCCCACGTGAATGCGCCGCAGCCGCTTTGGATGCAGATCGTCAAAACTTTCATCAAAGCCCTTGGCAATGGTCACCAGTTTCAGACCCCCAACCGCCTGGCCCATCAGATGCGCCTGCACCTCCGGCCAGCGCCGCTCATCTTTGGGCAAAGCCCGCCGCCCGGTATCCTCAAGATCCATCAGGTAAATCGTCGGCAGGTTCACCTGGCTGTCATAGACCGCCCAATGCAGCAAATACTTGCGCCGCCGCTCCGACAGGTTGCCCTGCCAGCGCACCTCCGGATGGTTCTGCGCCCAAAAAAGCTCTCCCTTCAGCAACTCCTCATAGTAGAGCCGCTGACTCAGCGCGAATTGCAACTTGGTCGGGATCTCCTGATCGCCAATGATGGCGCGCAACATGTCATCCTTTAGCTGCTCTGCGCTCGGCATATTGCGCAAATGGCTTTCGGCCTGCTGCGCGTCATTGGCCATGACCAGCAGTTCGTTGAACACAGGAAAGCCGCTTTCCACCGCGTCCATCGCCAGACTGCCAAAGAACTGCCCGGTCTGCCGACCTACCAGCAGGTATTTCATGCTCAGCGCTTTGAAAGTGTAGCCAATCGATGCCAGATAGCGCGTGAGGATCTCCACCTCGTTCTGCCCAATTGCCCCCTCAGCCGCCCGCGCCGCCGCGACCTGTGTGAGGTGCTCAGTGATACGCTCAAACTTCTGAAAATACCGCCGCGACGCGCGAGTCTCCATCAGAGCGGTGTGGTCTTTGGTTGTGTCGTTCATTCTAGTCCTTTGAGACACCAGACATCATTTTCATACTGAATTCTGCCCGATAGAAGCCCCACGCCTCTTTGCCAGTTGAAAGCCAAGCCAAGTCGCCCACCAGGCAAATGCAAACGCTAACCCAATCAACGAATTGGGTACGCCAAATAGTCGTTCAAACTCGCCGGTGTCGGCCACAACGTCCCAGCAGAAGGCCCCGGTAAATAAAAACAAAGTGGGCCAAGCGACTTTCGGCCCAATTGCCCAGTCTAAGAAGAATTCCCAAGCGTATTTCATCACGCCCCATACAGGTTCTTGTCGTGCTTCTCGACGATCTTCTGGAACCGCCGGGCAAAGCGTTCGTCCGCCTTAGCCTTCGCCTCCAATACATCGCGAGCGAACACCATGTGTTCCTCATGGGCTTCCATCATGTCCGCCATCTTCTGATTGGTCGCCGTGCCAATCGCCGCCATAGACGCCTGCGCTTCTTTGTCGGTCTCCACGCCAATCTCGTTGATCCGGTGCGCGATGTCCTGCTGCTGCGCGGTCTTTAAGGATTTGGTCAGCGCATCGTAGAGCACCACGCGTTGCTTGGTGTCTGTCTGCAACTTGTTGATCAGCACCATCTGCGTCGCCGCTTGGTTTTGCAGCGAGTCGACCCAGGTTTTGCCTTTCTCAATATAACGCTCCAACGTCTGGCTCTTAGACAGTTTCACCTGCTCCTGTTGCACCAGCGCGTTGTAGGCCTTGTTCAGGTCGGCCAGCTCTGTTTCCAGCTTGGTCCGCGCGGCCGCGTCCTGCTCCACCGCAATCTTATTCTCGATCTCAATGATCTTGGGATCCATGCCCAAAATCTCCGCCCGCAGGCTTTCCAACTCACCAACCGTGAACTCGCGCTCATCTAGCGTCTCGCTCAGATTAGCTTCAACCTTCACCTTCTGCTCTTCCAGAACAGCCAGTTGGCTTTCCAACAGCTTGGTGATTACGTCGGACTTGGCAATCAGGTCTTGCAGCTTGTCATCGATATTGGCGGTCTTGATCCGTTCCGCGCGCATGGAGTCAGATTTTCCGCGACTAAAGACACCAACAAAGCTCTCCCAGCCAGTTTTGTCCCGCATCTGGTCAAAGTCTTTGGAAAACGCCGCAGTTACGTCATCAAGCCCCATGATCAGCTCAGCGATATTGGCGTTCATCACGTCCGTATGCGCATGCACATCGTCCAGTGTCGCGTTCTCGATATCAATCGCAACATCATCGCCGGTTTTCATCTTCGCCCGCGCCGCATCAATGCGCCCGGTCAACTCGGCAATCTTGCTTTGTGCTTCGGCCACCTGCGCTTGTGACTCACGCACTTGGGTTTCAAAATCCGCCATAAAACACTCCCTATTTCCAATATGTTGAGACTGATATGAGGAATGTTACTTCCATTTACATCGATCTCAGATTCAATTTGGGCAGAGTGTTGCAAATGTGCACGGCAAAAGAAAGGGCTTGCTGAAGCGCGCCCGCATTTCGCGAGGTTTTGGCCACGTGATCGCGCAGCCAAAACCTAAAACTTCTTACATTGCCTTAGCCAACGACGTTGAACTCCGGCCCATAGGGGTAGCCGGTGATGTTCTCATTGCCATCGTCGTTGATCACCAGGATGTCATGCTCTCGGTAACCACCGGCGCCTGGCTGCCCATCTGCGATGGTCAACATTGGCTCCATGGAAATAACCATGCCCGGCTCCAAGACAGTCGGAATATCTTCACGCAACTCCAACCCGGCTTCACGTCCGTAGTAATGGCTCAACACGCCAAAGCTGTGACCATATCCAAATGTGCGGTATTGCAGCAGGTCGCGTTCGGCGAAGAAATCATTGATCTGCTCCGTCACTTCGGCACAGCTCGCCCCGGGCTTCAGCAGGGAAATCCCCAACTCATGTGCGCCAACGTTGGCCTCCCAGATTTTTAGGCTGGCATCATCTACCTCGCCGACAAAAAGCGTGCGCTCTAGGGCTGTGTAATATCCGGAAATCATCGGGAAGGTATTGAGCGACAGAATATCGCCCCGCTGCAACTTGCGCGCGGTCACAGGGTTGTGCGCCCCATCGGTGTTGATACCCGACTGGAACCAGACCCAAGTGTCACGATACTCCGCGTCAGGAAACCGCTTCGCAATTTCCAACTCCATCGCGTCCCGACCAGCCATCGCCACGTCAATCTCCCGCACACCTTCTTTGATGGCATCGCGGATCGCATAACCGCCAACATCCGCCACCGCCGCACCGGCTCGGATCATCTCGATCTCCGCCGCGCTCTTGTGCATCCGCTGGTGCATGGTGGGTTCATACAGATCAACAACTTTGGACGGAGCCAAGAAGCTCTCCAATTTGCCTTGCTGCAGCAGGGTCAGGTGATCGCCCTCAATGCCAATCACCGCACCGCCACCAGTGATCGATTTGATCGCCCGCCAGTAGTTGTCGCGCTGCCAATCGGTATAGGTGATGTTGTCGCCATAACACCGCCGCCAAGGCTGCCCTGCGTCAATGCCAGCGGAAATGGTCACACATTCGGTTGGAGTCACCACCACCGCATAAGGTCGACCAAAGGCGCAGTAGGTGAAGCCAGAGTAGTAAGACACATTGTGCATGGACGTGAACACAGCCGCGTCGACACCGTGCTCAACCATAATGGCGCGCAAACCGGCCACGCGGTTGGCATACTCAGCCTCGGCAAATTGCAACGGCGCTTTCTCGCCATTGTGGAAACGATAGAATTCTGGACGTGCAGTCATTTTGACCTCCGATCAAAGAGGTCCCGGCGTTCAGGACTGGAAAGAGTGGTGCGCATTCCGGCTAGGAATGTGGCGACGCCATCGCCAATGCTGCTGACACTCTGCCAAATCCTCTGACACAGGGACAAGCAGAATCCGACACAGATGTATCAACCGCGACCTTGCGCCTAAAATTCACGCGCCTACTGTGACCCCAACAGGAGGCAAACAATGCAGACCGGACCCAAGAACCTGATCACCGATGTCGCCGGCTTGCGTGTCGGCAACGCCCAGAATGACCAGATCAAAACCGGCACCACTGTGCTGGTCGGCGATGCGCCATTCACCTGCGGCGTCTCTGTGATGGGAGGTGCCCCTGGCACCCGTGAAACCGATCTTTTGGCGCCCGACAAAACCGTGCAACAAGTCGATGCACTGACTCTGTCCGGCGGCTCTGCCTTTGGTCTGGACGCGCCATCCGGTGTTGCAGATGCGCTCCGCACCCAAGGCCGGGGATTCCCGGTCGGCGATCAAACCGTCCCGATTGTGCCCGGCGCAATCCTTTTTGATCTGCTGAATGGTGGTGACAAGAACTGGGACACCAACCCCTACAAAGCGTTAGGATCCGCAGCTTTGGAGGCCGTGTCTGAGGACTTTGTGCTTGGCTCTGTCGGCGCAGGCACGGGTGGAACACTCGCAACTCACAAAGGCGGGCTTGGCTCAGCCAGCATGGTGCTCCCATCGGGCCACACAGTGGGCGCTTTGGTTGCTGTGAATGCCCTTGGCGATGCATCTCCGGATGGCAAACACTTTTGGGCCGCCCCTTGGGAAGTGGACACCGAGTTCGGCGGCAAAGGCCTCATGCCTTCCGCTCCCAGCGCCTTACCCAACACCAAACTCTCCAGCCACAACACCACCATCGCCATTGTCGCAACTGACGCCGATCTAACCCAAGCCCAATGCACCCGAATGGCCACCGCCGCCCATGACGGCATGGCCCGCGCGCTTGTGCCGTCGCACACACCGATGGACGGTGATCTGATCTTTGGCGTCAGCACAAACGCCAAACCATTGGACAACGACATCGCCGACACGCTTTGGCTTGGCCACGCCGCTGCCACCTGCCTTGCCCGCGCCATTGCACGGGGCGTTTGGCATGCCGCCCACAAGGAAGGCGACACGCTTCCCTGTTTTCGTTCCTAGGAAAACAACATCCGCGCCATACCGCTAACTGGGTCAGCAAAGGCGTCAATCACATCAAAATGATGCTTTCCGCCCGCCACAACCAAGTCACACCTCCAGGCCTCGGACAACCATCTGGCTTGATCCAAAAATACAGGCCGCTCCGCAGCTCCTACCAACACGGTCACATCAACACCGGCACGCGGCACCTGCCACATCGGGCTTTCCGCATCTGCTTCCGCCGCGTCCAGGTGCAGCTTGTCATTCATCGCGGTTTTCATTAGGGGGCGTAGATCGGCCAGAGGCGAAATCGGCACAACACGAGACACCCGCGCGGCAACTTCTTCCGGCAATACCCCGTTGCAAATCATGCGCGCCACAAGGTGCCCTCCCGCCGAATGCCCAGCCAACACAATTGGCCCCTCAATCAGCTCCGATGCTTTAACCACGGCCGCTGAAATCTGGCGGGTGATATCCGAAATCCGCACTTTTGGCGCGAGGTCATAAGTCGGGAGCGCAACTGCCCACCCGTGTTCAACCGCAGCCCGCGCAAAGTGGCTCCAGTAAGACTTGTCAAACGCCATCCAATAGCCACCGTGTACAAACACCAGCAGGCCCTTGGCGTCCCCGTTTGGCCGGATCAGATCAAATTTGTGCCGCGCGCCGTCCCCATAAGCAACATCCACTTCGATATCGCTCGCTTCCCGAAAAGCAGCAGCCTCATTTGCCCAGCGCGGTGGATAGTCTTCTGCGCCGTCAATGTAAGCTCCGTTGGAATATGCGTCGTCCCAGTCCATAGTTTTCTCCCCAGATCACCTCGGCACTCTGGGCGAAACTATTTCAAACCTCAAACATCTTTTGTCCGCCTGGCCTCAACCTGAAGCCTTAAAGCGCACGACCAACAGGTAAGCTGCGACGCTCACCGCCGCCAAGCTCCCGGTCCAGATCAGCGCGGTCTGATAGCCAAGCCAATCAGCCAACACCCCCATCGCGCCAGCCCCTAAGGCGGCGCCACCAGCGGCAACCACCGCCCAGAGGCTCATCACCCGTCCGCGCATGTCGTCTTCTAAATCCAACTGCACCGCCGTCTGGGTACAGATCGCTGTCACTGTTGTGACAAATGACATGCCCGCCGCGACGATCAAGGCCCCTTCCCATATCGGGGACAATCCCAGAACGGCCACCAACGCCAAACCAAACACAATGGCCAATCTGGCGTACAGCGGCAGTCGTCCAGCCTTCTGCGGAGGTAAAATGGCCTGAGAAAACCCTCCAATCACCGCCCCGACGCCAGTTGCACTCATCAACACACCCAGACCATCCGCACCCCGCCCAAACACGCCATCCGCCAAAGGTGGCAAAACTTCCAATGCCCCCCGCGCCACCAAGGCCAAGACACCGCCCATCAACATCGCTTCTCGTACAGGTGTGTTGTGCCAGACATGGCGCACACCGGAGGCCAAGGCCGTAAAGAAGGGCTCCTGCGCGCTGCCGCTGTCCCGCCTCGGACGCAGCGACACCATCATCAAAGAGGCCAGAAAAGGCGCAAACAAAAGGGTTTGAATCAAAAGGGTGTGCGCAACCCCAACCCAGGCAATCAAAGCACCACCAAAGGCTGGACCAAGCATCCGTGCCAAGTTGAAATTGATCGCGCCAATGGTCACAACTGACCCCACCAGCTCGCGCTTGACCAACCGCGGCCCAAACGCCATGCGCACCGGGTGGTGGGCTGCTATCACCATTCCGATCAAAAGCGTCATCACCGCCAATAGCACTGGCGTCGCCCAGTCCAGAGCCACAATCATCCAAAGCACAGCGCTCAAACTGCCGTTGATGCATTGCAGTATGACCGACGCGCGTTTGACCGGCCATCGGTCCACCCAAACACCAAAGATCGGTGAAAACACGATCGTCGGCGCAAATAGGATGAAAGCAATTGCGCCCACGAAACTGGCAGAGTCGGTCATTTCCCATGCCAGCCAGCCGATCGTAACCCGCTGCATCCAGATCGCAATAAGTCCAAAGACACCGCCCACAACATAGGTCCGGTAGTTTTTGGATTTCAGCGCGCCAAGATTCACATGCAACCCTTAGTTGATTTGGGTGATTTTGTCACCATGCCCTTCACAGGTTAAGAACACAACCAATCAAAAACGCGCGCTCCAAACGGAACGCGCGTCGCCCAGATGGGCCTGACAACAAGGGAAGGAAGTTTGTCAGTTTAAGATTGGAGGTCAGTTGACGGCTTTGGCGTCGACCACATCTTGTTCCACGGCTTTGGTGGCACCGCTGGAAATTTCAATCCGGCGTGGCTTCAGTGCCTCGGGGATTTCCCGTTCCAGATTGATGTGCAGCATGCCGTCTTCATGGCTTGCGCCGGTCACACGCACATGGTCCGCCAGATGGAAGCGGCGCTCAAACGCGCGGGTGGCAATCCCACGGTGCAAATAGGTTTTGTCCGACGCTTCGTCGCCTTTTTTGGCGGTCACCACCAAAGCGTTCTGCTTGACTTCGATGTTCAAATCATCGGCCGAAAAACCAGCCACTGCCAACGAGATGCGGTAGGCATCGTCGGCGGTTTTTTCGATGTTATACGGGGGGTAGCTCGGCTGGGCGACGTCATTGGACAGAACGCGGTCCATCATATTTGCTAACTGATCAAAACCAACGGTCGACCGGTACAGCGGAGCCAGATCAAAAGTGCGCATGGGTTATCCTCCATTGAGCGACAACGATATGTAAGTGCCTTCCATTCGGACAGGCGATGAATGTGTAAGACCCGATCATCGGCGCCTTACGCATACAGACCTATGGTGGCAAAATGTGGTTTCAACCCCTGCGCATCAGGGCCTCACAAATTTTGCGCCACCGCCGCTACGTGTCCCGACTTGAATGCGCGTCACACCTGTGGCGGTTTTCACAGCCGGGCGATCGCCCACACGCATCCGATGTTTGAGCCGCGCGACAACTTCTGGAAGCTCCATGCCAAAGGCCACCTTCTGCCCGTCCCCGTTGTCTCCTGTCGCAGACACGACAGACAAAATCCGCACGCGGTTGCCATAGCGCACAAACACCGGCGCGCCTGATGAGCCAAAGGTTACGTTGCAATCAAAGGTCAAAATGCCCCAGCCACGCTCCAATATGGAGCAATCCTTTTGCCAGGAAAGGTGCTCGCTTCGGCTGCGACCGTAACTCAGCACGGACACTTTCTCCCCCTCCTGAGGATCAACATGAATGGCAAACGGGTCGGCTTCTCCCGTAGAAATGGGCGACTCTAGGCGCAACAAAGCCACGTCATGCGGAATCATCCGGCCGCTGATTTTCCCATCGCCTGCGTCACGGTAACCACTGTCTACCACAACACGATCAACCCGCCGCTCCGCCAAGGCATTACCGGACACATAGCCCGCCCGGAAAGTGATCTGTTCCGGCGGCACCGGCGCGCCTTTGCTGTCAAACACACAATGGGCAGCAGTCAACACCTGGTTCGGAGCAATCAATGCACCTGAACAAAATCCCGTGCCGCGCATATCAAGCCGTCCCAAAGCCTCCCAGCCCAGCAAGTCGCCGCGACTAGTCAATGGGTGCAGGCGCTCCCCCGCATGTAGCGGCATGGCTGAAACACACGCCGCCATCAGCCAAACCAAAGGAGAAAGTCGCATACCAAAATCCCTTTTACTGTAACGCCGCTCTACGGCCGCACAAATTTCGCCCCGGTGCTGTTGCGCTGTTGCAAAGACATCAATCCGCCACTTGTCGCCGACGATTTGCCGCGCTCTGCAAACAACTCCGGCAATGTGTGATCCAGCGCCGCGCCCAAGGCCACCTTGGCGCCTTTCACCTCTGCTTTTGCGGCGACCACAGACGCGATCCGCACCTTGCCATCTTCAAAAACAAAAACCGGCGCGCCGCTGCTGCCAAAATCAATATTGCAGGACAACACGTAAACGCCGCGCTGGCGCCCCATCACTTGACAGACTTCTTGAAAAGAAGGGGCTTCTTCACGCCCAACCGCATAGGACACCACGCCAATCTGCGATCCTTTGCGCAACCCAGTGGCCGTTTCAAACGGAGCAACGGTGGTGTTTCGAATGGGGTGATGCAGCTCCAATAACGCCAGATCATTTTGCACGTTCTCGATCTTGCTCTCGGGGCTGTAGCTATACTTGGGGTGCACCACGGCCCGACGCACCGACCTGTAAGCTTCTGCGCGGCCATTGCGCCATCCCGCACGGAATTCAATTTGCCGCACGTCATAAGCCGCACCGCTCGATTTCTCGTAAAGGCAATGGGCCGCAGTCAGCACCAAATCCGGCGCCACCAACGCGCCGGTGCAAAATCCGCGGCCATCGATTTCAAGTCGCCCAACAGCCCCCCAATCGCGGCTGTCTTCGCCCGTATCCAAGCGCTGCAACGCGGTGTCTTGGGCTGTTGCGATGCCTCCCCAAAAGATCACGCTCAAAAATGTCAGTAGCCGCAACACGATCCGGGCCTCCACGCTCAGGTTTCCTCTGCTCTACCGCCCACCTGCGGCGGAAATAGGGCGCGACCTTGTCACGCCCTTGATCAGAAAAACAAGCGTGGATGTTAACGCAAAATGGGAATCTCAGGAATCTGTTTGCCAGGCTCGGTGAGCGCGCGCGGCTGAGGCCCGCCAGTGGCCCAATCCAACAGCTCCACAGTGTGCACAATCGGCACATCCGTGCCCGAGCCAATCTGCATCATGCACCCGATATTGCCCGCGGCAATAATGTCCGGGTTCTTGGCTTCCAGCGTGCGCAGCTTGCGTGCCTTGAGCTGCTCGGAAATCTCTGGCTGCATCAGATTGTACGTGCCCGCAGATCCACAGCACAAATGACTATCCGCAGGCTCCACAACAGTGAAACCGGCCCTTTTCAACAAGTCCTTCGGATATGTCTTGATCTGCTGCCCATGTTGCAAAGAACAAGCCGCGTGATAGGCCACAACCGTTTCCTTTTCCGCACCATCAGGCAAATCCAACTTCATCAACACTTCGGACACGTCCATCGCAATGCCACTCACCCGCGCCGCATCTTCAGCCAACGCATCGTCGCGGAACATATGCCCATAGTCCTTTACGGTGGTGCCGCACCCCGACGTGTTGATCACTATCGCATCCAATCCGTCGCCATCCATCTCCGCACACCAGGCTTTGATGTTTTTGGCCGCGGTCGCATGGCTCTCGCTGGTTTTACCCATGTGATGCGTCAACGCCCCACAGCAGCCCGCCCCTTCGGCCACAACAACCTCACAGCCCAACCGTGTCAGCAGGCGAATTGTGGCATCATTGATGTCCGTGTTTAGCGCTTTCTGCGCGCAACCCGTCATCAGCGCCACGCGCATCTTTTTCTCGGCCACCGGTGCGAAGCTTTGCGGATCGTCGTTGCGACTAACTGGAGGGATCGACTTTGGCGCCATATCTAACATCGCGCGCAAACGAGCATCCGGCATCAAAAACCGGAACGGACGGCCAAGCTTGGCACCAATCAAAGCCCAACGAAACCGCATCGGATACGGCAATATCCGCGCCAGCACCCAACGCAAGGCGCGGTCGCTCAAGGGGCGCTTGTAGTTGTCCTCAATATACTCCCGCGCATGATCCACCAAATGCATGTAGTGCACCCCACTTGGACAGGTGGTCATGCAAGCAAGACAGCTCAGACAGCGGTCAATATGTTTGACCGTCTTGGCATCCGGGACCCGCTCGTTTTCCAACATATCCTTGATCTGGTAAATCCGCCCACGCGGACTGTCGAGCTCATCGCCCAGCACTTGATACGTGGGACAGGTGGCCGTGCAAAACCCGCAGTGCACACAGGCGCGCAAAATCTCATTCGCCCGCTGAATGCCGGGATCTTGCAGTTGGTCTTCGGTGAATGTTGTCTGCATGTTACGCCCCCATCAATCCCGGGTTCAAAATACCACGCGGATCAAACTTCGCCCTTATGCCCCGAGACAAATTAGCCAAGGGCGCTGGCTCTGGCTGAAACACAGGCACTGTCGAGCGTGTTGTGTTTGCCGCTCTAATTAACGTCGCGTGCCCATCAAACGACATCTTGCGCACATCTGTACCTTCCGGCACTTGTACCCAAATCAGCCCGCCGCCCCAGTCATAAAGCGTTGAGATATCGGCATATGCGGCGCGAAGTTGCGCCACAAGTGTTGGCCCATCGCTTGGCTTCACTGAGATCCGCCAAACGTCTCCACCGCCATTTTGTAAGACAGCCACATCTCGTACCCAAGCCCAACCAGCCGCAACCTTCTTTGCATCGCGCTCGGCAACCACTTCGCCACCAAACTTGCCCAACGCGTCCATCAACTTTGTGGCGCGGTAAGCCACAGACGCCTCTAATCCTTCGATCCGGATCATCGTCACTGGATACCCGTCCACACCGGATGGCGCATGTGCTGCGCCGCTTACATCGTAGGGCGACCCAAGCGCCGCACTCATCGCGGCCACCGCATCCACGTCTGACAAGCCATTGATCAAGACGCAGCCGACCGCCTCAGGCACCGCCTGCACCTTTAGGCTGACCTCGGTCAGGACCCCAAGTGTGCCCCAACTCCCTGCCATCAATTTGACCAGATCATAACCAGTGACATTCTTCATCACCCGTCCGCCATTCTTCAGCACACGCCCCGCACCATCAACAAAGCGCACCCCCAACAGACTGTCGCGACACGCACCACCTTGGATACGTCGCGGACCGCTGATGTTGCCGGCGACCACGCCACCAATCGTTGAGACACCTGTGGTGCCCAAAAGCCCTTGATGATCCATTGGCTCAAACGCCAGCCGCTGCCCCTCTGCCGCCAATGTTGCTTCAATCTCAGCCAGGGGCGTGCCAGCCGCAGCCACCACTGTCAGCGCCCCCGGCTCATACAACGACACCCCGGAAAGACCAGCCGTGCTCAAAGCCGCACCCTGCACCGGCGCACCAATATCGCGTGTGCCGCCGCCTCGAATGCGCAGCGGATTTTGCGTTTGTGCAATCACTTCCGCCAGGTCTGCTTCTGTTGTTGGTGTCATCATCTTCGCTTGGCCTTCAAATATCCCGGGGTGAATTGGCAGCAGGCTGCCAAGAGGGGCTGGCCCCTCCCTGTTCTCTCACGCGTTCGCCATCCGGCGTCTTTCACTCGACGCCAAAGGAAACACCTTGGCAGGGTTCAGCAACCACTTGGGATCAAACACATCTTTCACCGCCATCTGAATATCGAGATCTTCCGGCAGATACTGATCCACCATCAAATCACGTTTCTCGATGCCCACCCCGTGTTCACCGGTCAGACAGCCACCGACCTCCACGCAAAGCCGCAGAATGTCCGCGCCAAAAGCCTCACATTTTTCCAAATCGCCCGGTTTGTTGGCGTCAAACAAGATCAGCGGATGCATATTCCCGTCCCCTGCGTGAAACACATTACCAACATCCAGGCCGTAGTCCTTGCTCAGCTCGCCAATCCGGCGCAGCACATATGGCAACTGGCTCACCGGAATTGTACCATCCAGACACATGTAGTCGTTGATCTGCCCCATAGCGCCAAAGGCTGATTTCCGCCCCAACCAAATCCGTGCACTTTCTTCCGCGCTGGTGCTTTCGCGCAGCTCAACCGGCTTGTGCGTCCGCGCAATTGCCAAAATCCGCTCCAACTGCGCATCGATTTCTTCGTCCGAGCCTTCAACCTCAACAATTAACAGCGCCTCGCAATCCGGATAGCCAGCGCCAGCGAAAGCTTCGGTGGCGCGAATACAGGGGCGATCCATAAACTCAATCGCCACAGGCAAAATTCCAGCCTTGATAATGTCGGACACGCACTGTCCAGCCACTTCGTTGCTGTCAAAGCCCATCAAAACAGGCCGCGCGCCTTCAGGTTTGTGCAGAATGCGCAAGGTTGCTTCGGTTACGACGCCGAGCTGTCCCTCGCTGCCGCAGATCACGCCTAATAAATCCAACCCGCCAGCGTCCAAGTAGGCGCCGCCTATCTCGACCACCTCGCCCTCCATGGTCACCATGGTCACGGCCATCAGATTGTTGGTGGTTACGCCATATTTCAGACAATGAGCACCGCCGGAATTCATCGCGATATTGCCTGCAATGGCACAGGCCAATTGGCTGGAAGGATCAGGCGCATAAAAGAACCCTTCTTCCTCCACAGCGCCGGAAACACTTAAATTGGTGCGACCGGTTTGCACGCGGATGAAACGATTTTCATAATCTGTTTCAAGCACTTCGGTCATGCGTGCCACCCCCAGGATCACCGAATCTGCCGTGGGCATGGAACCGCCAGCCAACGACGTGCCCGCGCCGCGCGGCACGACAGGGACATTCTCTGCGTGGCAAATCTTCAACACAGCGGCGACCTCCTCCGTAGAGGCAGGCAAAACCGCGGCCAATGGTGGGCAGCGGTAGGCGGTCAGCGCGTCACACTCGTAGGCGCGGACTTCGACTTCGTCGGAGATCACCGCGTCGGCGGGCAAGACCTCTTTGAGGCGCGCAACGATGCGTGCCTTTTGGGCAAGCACCTTGGGGTTTGGGGTTGGCATGTCCATGGCTGACCTCCGCTACAATTGGTAAACTAATATAACCAATAATCGAGACTGGCAAGCTTCACGGCTTCACGTTAGGGTGCGGGCATGACTCCAAACATGCTTCTTGCCCAGTTTTCCACCCTCGATTTCATCGCTGTCCTGACCATCCTATCGGCTTGGGCGCTGACCACGCACCTTATTGAAAACCCACCCAAAAATCGCCCCTCCGTGTCGCGGCTTATGGCGTTTTATCGGCAGGAATGGATGGTGCATTATGTGACGCGAGAGGTGCGGGTTTTTGATGCGCAGATCATGGGAAACTTGCGCCAAAGCACGGCGTTTTTTGCGTCGTCCTCGATGATTGCGATCGGTGGTTTGGTGGCATTGATCGGGAATACGGAGCAAATTGCCGGAGTCACCAAAGACCTCACTCAGACCGCAGAGCCAGCCTCGGTTCTGGAACTCAAACTGGTGTTGGTGCTTTTGTTCATTGGCAACGCATTTCTGAAATTTGTGTGGTCTCACAGGCTCTTCGGCTATTGCTCGGTGCTGATGGCGGCTGTGCCAAACGACGCCAGCGACCCCACGGCGCTGTCGCGCGCGAAGAAGGCGGGCACCATCAACATCACCGCGTCGCGCAGCTTCAATCGAGGGATTCGAGCGATTTACTTTGGACTCGCCGCAGCGGCCTGGATTTTAGGGCCGGTGATGCTGCTTCTGGGCGTTTTGGTAACAGTTGTTGTCCTCGGACGACGGGAGTTTGCCTCGCAATCACGTGCCGCGCTGTTGCAGGAACCGCGCTGAGTTAACCCGTCAAAATCCACGTCGGTATTACGTCGGTATCACGACTGTTTTGCGGAGGTGCGCATTTGCAAACCTCCGGCGCATTAACCTTTCAAAGATGAAGGGGAATTTAGACGCGGTGGTAAGGTGCGCCGGCCAAAATGCTGGCCGCCCGATAGAGTTGCTCGCTTAACATGACCCGCGCCAACATATGTGGCCAAACCATTTTACCAAAGCTCAGTTTGGCATCGACCCGCGCCCGCAAGGCCGGATCAATCCCATCCGCGCCGCCAATCACAAAGGCCAGATCACCACGCCCATCATCACGCCAGCCGCAAAGCATGGTGGCAAAGTCAGGGCTGCTCATCAGTTTGCCGCGCTCATCCAGCGCACAGATCACAGCGCCTTTGGGAATGACACCGTCCAGCAGGCCGGCCTCCGCCGTCATGCCGCCCCCCTTGCGATCCTCCACCTCATGCACCATCACCGGACCAAGGCCCAAGGCCCGTCCGGTGCGGTCAAATCGTGTCAGGTAATCGTCAAGAAGGTCACGTTCAGGACCAGACCGCAGCCGCCCAACGGCGCAGATGTGCACTTTCAGTGCCATGTCATGCCCTCCGGCCCGCAACACATCGCAGGCCGTCTGAAATCTTATGCGTCGCCGCCTGGCACCCACATCTTTTCGAGCTGGTAAAACTCGCGCACTTCCGGACGGAAGATGTGCAAGATCACGTCACCGGTGTCGACCAGAACCCAATCACCTGTGTCCTTGCCTTCAACCTTGGCGCCGCGTCCAAACTCAGCTTTCAGCCGCTCGACCAGCTTTTCGGCAATCGCGGTCACCTGACGCGAGGAGCGTCCGGTGCAGATCACCATGTAATCGCCAATAGAGGTTTTGCCGCGCAGATCGATCTGCACAACATCTTCGGCTTTGTCTTCATCCAGAGAGGTGAGGATACGGGCAAGCAGTGCCTCGCTTGTCGCATCTGATGAGTCCGACGTCACAATCGAACCAGAGTCAGTAGCATTGGCCACGTCGTTGTTCAGAGACAGAAGTCTGTCCTCCTTAAATCGCACCCGTAAGCCCCGGTGCCGAGCATAATTTCAAGATAGCACCGGTTGGCGCTTTTCTCAACGAAAGGCAAGGGGGATTCGCCGCGAAAGCAATCAAACCTTGTGATTTCGCCCATTCATTCTAGTCTGCCCAAGGTTAACTCTATGCCAATTTGCTGAGGTGTTTTGATGCGTTGCCTGAAAGCCGTTCCGTTTGTTTTGACCCTTTTCGCGCTGCCCGCGTTTGCCGACGACAGCTGTGTCGCAAAAATCTCAAGCAATCACACCAATTCCACCACCCACATGGTCCTTGAGCTGGATGATTTGGGGGAGTGGAGCGACGACGCCTTTCAGGTGAGTGTTATGGCGGCCACGCGGTTTGTCGAAAAATTGGGATGCAAAAGTAGCGATCTAGCGGTTTCCCCTAAGCGCAATGAGGGGAGCTGCGTACATTTGGCCAAAAACGCGCCAACCACTTGTCTGTTTCACAGCAACCTGGGTGTATTCAACACACAGGAAACTTATGATTCCTTAATCAACGTTGTCTGGTTCAATCTGGACTAGGCGTTGACGCTGCTGGACTGGTCGCACCGTCACCCTCCAACATACGCACCTCACGCTGTGGGAACGGCAGGGAAATGCCGTGCTCATGGAACGCATCCCACAAAGCGAGATAGACATTGCCGCGAATATTGGTCAGCCCGCCGGTGGGGTCTTCAATCCAGAAGCGCAGGATGTAATCCACACTGCTGTCGCCAAATCCAACGATGTGACTGACAGGTGTATTGGGATAGTGCAGCACGCGCTGCACCGATTTTGCTGCCTCAATGGCCACTTTGCGCACCAGATGCGGGTCATCTCCATAAGCGGTGCCAAAAAAGATATCGAGCCGCACATAGCTGTCGGAATGGGACCAGTTCACCACCTGATTGGTGATCAGGTCTTCATTGGGGATAAGGAACTCTTTGCCGTCGCGTGTGACCACTGAAATGTAGCGTGCGCCCAGCGAATTGATCCACCCAAAGGTCTCCCCCAGAGAGATCACGTCCCCCGGTTTAATCGATTTATCCATCACAATGATCAGGCCAGAGACCAGATTGGACACCACTTTTTGCAGACCAAAGCCCAGGCCCACGCCGATAAAACCCGTGAGGAAAGCCAGACCTTTGAGGTCAAAGCCAATGATGCGCAGCCCGACAAAGAAGGCCGCGGTGTAAAGGAACACCTGCAACAGTTTTCCAAACAGCACCCGCATGGAGGGCGAGATGTCCTCACTGCGCTTCAGGCGGGCGTCCGCCTGGCGCGACAGTAGGCGGGTGATGGCGAAGGTGAGCCCAAGCAACACAAGTGCCTGCGCGATCATCCAAAGAGACAGCCGGGACTCGCCAAACACCAATGCCATACTGTCCATCAGCTGCACCGCATCGTCGCGCAGTCCGGTGAGCACCAGCGTGACCCAGATCCAAGCGCCATAGCGCAAGAAGGCCCGCAAGGTGGTGTTTTGCACCACGCGCAGCACCACAACCACCACTAGCCAGGCCAGTGCCAGGTTGGCGAGCCCGACCAATAGGTAGGAGCGGCTGGGCCATGTCACCGCCTGCATCAGCCAGACCGTGAACCAAATCAACAGGTTGAACACAATCAACGCCATGCGCCGGTGCACCATCATGGCGTAACGATAGCGCAGCTTGGACCAGCCTTCGCGCGACTTGAGCCAATGGTAGAACCGTGGCTTGATCACGGCTGCCAAGGCAAAGGCCAAAGCCAGCAAACCAAGCGCAATGACCACCTGATAAAACGCCCAGGGGCGCAGCAGGCTTTCGCCAAAACCCACCACCTGCTCCCAAATGCCCAAGGCAATTTCTGTGGTTTCGGTTGTGTCCTCTGCAGGCGATTGAGACGCGACCTCGCGTTCGGCACCGGCGATGCGGTCCAACTCGGATTCTTGCGTGTCACCAACGCCTTGTGTCTCTGCGGTGTTCTCCTCAGCCATAGAGGCATCCTTGCACGTCCGATGGCCTTGCGGCAACGCGGCAGTCACCGATTGTGTGCTTCTGCTTGAAGGAATCTGCGCGACCCTGTAGGGGAGAGGCATGAAACGCATCTATGACATCGCTGACCGCGCCTTTTTGCCTTGGCGCTTCTTTGGTCAGAGCAAATCCGTCATCGCCGCGCTATGAGCTTTTGGCGCAGCTGAGCTGTGCCCGTTAGTCAGCCATAACTTCAGCTATCCAAACAGAATGGAGAGGACCTATGTCCCCCAAAACGCTCTATGATAAGATCTGGGATGCCCATGTTGCGCATGAAGCCGACGATGGCACCTGCCTTTTGTATATCGACCGTCACCTCGTACATGAAGTGACCAGTGCGCAGGCGTTTGAAGGCCTGCGCATGGCGGGCCGCAAGGTGCGCGCGCCAGAGAAAACCATCGCTGTGCCGGACCACAACGTGCCGACAACAGAAGGCCGCGATGACCCGGCGCAGATGACCGAAGAGTCGCGCATTCAAGTGCAAGCACTGGACACCAACGCAAAAGAATTTGGCGTGCACTACTATCCGGTGTCTGACGTGCGTCAGGGCATTGTGCACATTGTTGGCCCGGAGCAGGGCTGGACCTTGCCGGGCATGACTGTGGTCTGTGGTGACAGCCACACCGCGACCCACGGTGCCTTTGGTGCATTGGCTCACGGTATTGGTACCTCCGAGGTGGAGCACGTGCTCGCCACGCAGACGCTGATCCAGAAGAAGTCCAAAAACATGAAGGTGGAGATCACTGGCAAGTTGAAGCCGGGTGTGACCGCCAAGGACATCACCCTGGCGGTGATTGGCGAAACCGGCACCGGTGGTGGCACTGGGTACGTCATCGAATATTGCGGGGAAGCGATCCGTGATCTGTCGATGGAAGGCCGCATGACCGTGTGTAACATGGCGATTGAAGGCGGCGCGCGCGCCGGTTTGATTGCGCCGGATGAGACCACCTTTGCCTACGTCAAAGGCCGCCCACATGCACCAAAAGCGGGTGCGTTTGAGCAGGCACTTGAGTACTGGAAAACGCTCTTCACCGACGAAGGTGCGCATTTCGACAAGGTGGTGACGCTGAAAGGTGAAGACATTCAGCCGGTTGTGACCTGGGGCACCTCACCTGAGGATGTGCTGCCAATCACCGGTGTGGTGCCAAACCCGGAAGATTTCGAAGGCGGCAAGGTGGAAGCCGCACGGCGTTCGATTGAGTATATGGGTCTGACACCAGGTCAGAAACTGACCGACATCGAGATCGACACCGTGTTCATCGGTTCCTGCACCAACGGCCGGATCGAAGATTTCCGCGCTGTGGCTGAGGTGGTCAAAGGCAAGAAGATCAAAGACGGCATGCGGGCAATGATTGTGCCGGGCTCTGGCCTTGTACGGGCGCAGGCCGAAGAAGAAGGTCTGGCGGATATTTTCCGCGAGGCGGGCTTTGAATGGCGTCTGGCTGGCTGCTCCATGTGTCTGGCGATGAACCCGGATCAGTTGAGCGAAGGGGAGCGTTGCGCCGCAACGTCGAACCGCAACTTCGAAGGCCGTCAGGGCTATAAGGGCCGCACACACCTTGTGTCCCCTGCCATGGCTGCCGCCGCTGCCCTCACCGGCAAGCTGACTGATATTCGCGAGCTGATGTAAGGAGCCAGCGTTATGGAAAAATTCGAAACCTTCTCCGGTATCGCCGCGCCTATGCCGCTGGTGAATATCGACACCGACATGATCATCCCAAAGGTGTTCTTGAAATCCATCGCCCGCACCGGCTTTGGCGCCAACCTGTTTGATGAGATGCGATTTAACCGTGACGGCACCGAGATCCCTGATTTTGTGCTGAACAAACCGCAGTACCGCAGCGCGCAGATCCTGATTGCTGGTGACAACTTTGGCTGTGGTTCGTCTCGTGAGCACGCCCCTTGGGCGCTGGACGATTTTGGCATCAAGGTGATTGTGTCCACATCCTTTGCCGACATCTTTTTCAACAACAGCTTCAAGAACGGCATGTTGCCGATTGTGCTGCCGCAAGAGCAGGTTGATGTGCTGATGGCGGACGCGGAAAAGGGTGAAAACGCCCGCATGACCGTGGATCTGGAAGCGCAGGAGATCACCACATCAGATGGCGAAGTCATCAAGTTTGAAGTGGATGCCTTCAAAAAGCACTGCCTGCTGAACGGCCTGGATGACATCGGCCTGACCATGGAGAAAGAAGCCTCCATCGACGCCTTTGAAGCCAAAGCGGGTGCCGCGCGCCCTTGGGTGTAAGCACAACAGCTTTTGTGTAGCATTGACCCGCACAATCTGAATGGTTGTGCGGGTTTTTCTTTGGCTCAATTCCCTGCCGCTATTGACGTTCAAACCAGCGAACCAAAGGATTGCCTAGCCTATCGGCGAGCCGTCTTTAGAATTGTAAATCCGAGGCAAACAATGTCCGAACTCAAATGGTATGACGGCCCGAGCTTAGAAAGCGCAAGCAGGGTTGTTGCTTTGGCGGGAAGCTACAGGACAGACTCGTTGCTGACCTCGTATGCACAGTTCCTCGAAACACAAGTGCTTGGGAGCCTCACCGAATTGGAGAAAACGGTCGTTGGCGTTGAGGTTCTACAGAGAGAAGTCAACGCGGGGGGCTTTGACACGTTTTTTGAGCATTTCAGTTCTTTTGCGCCTGCCGCGCGTCAGGGATTGCAGAATATCTCACGACCGGAAGTTCTCCGATTGCTGACGACAGCCGAAACGCTGCACCCGGAAGACTTCGAGAGCTTTGACGCCTTAGATCAAGCCTATTTCGATCTGGGGTTGGATTTGTCAGGCGATTTGCTTTTGTTCATCGTGGCTGAACTTGGCAAGTGAGATCAATCAGCACGAGATTTCTAAGCCAGCGACCGAGCCGAGGGACGAAAGCCAAGCGCCCGCGTTTTGCCGAAGGCAAACCTTTGGATTGACGGGGGCGGTTCGGGCGCTCGCCAAAGCATTGCTTTGGCGTCTTATCGCAATCTAGCCCCGCGTCACTCCGCAGGCACTGCCAGCTGACGATCTGTGCCGCCCATATGTTTGGCGTTGAGCTTCAGCACCAGCCAGATCATCGCCACCTGCAAAGCAATCGCCACAGCGGAAATCAGCAGATAGGCCAGCGAAAATTTGTCGACCAAGCCGCTCGCCACCAGCCCTTTGTTGAGCCAGAAGTGCAGCATCACCGACAGCGCCACGCCCGGGCAAACCAGCGCATAGGAGCCTGCGGATTTCTCCGGTCCGGTGACGAATTTGGACACGTAGCCAAAGCGGCGCAGCACGGTCAGGCCAAGCGCCAGCACGGCAAGTTGCACCATCAATAGGGTTGTCAGCATGGAAAGCGTTTCACCCGCGCCGCCATGCACGTCAAAATGCACATGCAAGCCGTGGTTCTGACGCATCCAGGCAATGGTGATCACGGTGATCAGCGGCACAATCACCAACAACGTTGGCGCGCTTTCGGCTGAGGCGCCGTTTTCCATCATCGCCCGTAGACCGAGGATTACATTGGCCACGGCCAGAAGGATCGCGACCACAATGAAGAAGCTCGACAGGATGAAGGACACGCCCGCCACCAAAGCAGAGCCGCTCATGGCCGCCGGGGCCGCGAGGCCGACGCCCACCATAGCAAAGGCAAAGGCGGGTAGAACCTGGGCAAAGCTGTTGTTTTTGGCGCAGTCAAAGCCGCCGTTGATCAGCACCCGGCCAAAGAAATCGCGCATGATCATCAGCCCGTAGCCACCAATCAGAACAAAGGCGATCATGGCCAAGGGAAAGAGATACTCAACCACGGTCCACAGACCGGGCACAAACACCAATCCCACGATAAAACCGCCGTTCACCACCATCGCCAGCGCAAGCGGGATTGTCATCAGCTGAGTTTCGCCGTTTGACACGCGCAGCGTCTGATAGGCTGGCGAGGCACGAAAGGCCGACAGGTTGCGCAGGTTCCAGATCAACGACTTGACCAAAAGAATAGTCAGCCCGGCAATCCCGGCCATGGCCACCACGATGGCTGCCTGAAGCGGGACGGCGCCGGTGGCAAATGCGACGGTGATGTCTTCAAAGATTGGCACGGGCCGTCCGTGGTGCGGCACCCAGAACATCAAGAACATAAAGAAGGTCACCATCAGGCCGCCGGAGCCCAAGGTGGCTAGAAAATGGAGGGGAGAATAAGGCGCGTCTTCACGCGTGACAGAGGGGGATGACATGGCATTTCCTTTCACATTCTAAAAATAGAATATGATTACATCTTGACGCCACTTTGATCCAAATCAATTCACATTCAGAAACTGGAATTCTTCAAAGTTTGAATTGAGGCATAAATGTGGCGCGCAGTTTTGCCGGTCTGCCGCATTTTCAAACATCCTTGTGGCTGCACCAAATACTCCCACCAGATTTAGTATCACCCTGAAAAAAGGCGCTTTTTTGAGACACTCAATTGATGCATTCGCGCACCAGTCCCGATCTGAGCCCCCCGCTCGCGACCAAAACCCAAACAAAACCTTGAGACTTGCCAGCATCCGATGTCACAATAAGGCATAAATGAGGCACCCCGCTTTCAGAGCGGGATCAAGTTGGAACAAGATCGCACGGCCAAAGAGCCACAAAACGCGACATCCGGTTTGAAGGGACACGAGCTGTGATAGGCAGAATCATTGGCGCGGCAACGCGCGCGGGACTGGTGGCATTGCTGTTTGCCTTGCCAGCGATCATCTTGCCATCGGTGAGCGAAGACGTGGTGCATATTGTGCTGTTGTTTGCGATTTTTGCGTCGCTGTTGGTGTTCATCGAATACGCAAGCACCGCGCCGTCTTTCATCGAATTCCGCCACGCCCCGCCGTTCAACCGGCTGCGGTTTCTGGCGATCTTTTTTACCGTCTTTGCGCTCTCGGTGATTGCCCGTGGCGAAGTGGCACCCAATGCCTTCACCGCCTTTTTGCATGCGCTGGGCATCATAGTGGGCGACGCGATTGATTTCCCCTATTCGCCGGTGCGGTTGATGGTGATCATGCTGCCGGACAACGCGACGCCGGAGCTGATCAAAGAGGTGCGCACCGCGTCTGGACTCAGCTACCTGATCTCTCTGATGACCTTGGCAGTGTTTTATTTCTTTGTGCGCGTGCTGGAATGGCCCGCGCGCAACGGGGCGTTTAACGTCTGGATCAACCTGCCGCTGTTTGACCCAACAGCGGGTGGCGATGTGCTGCCACGGCTGCAACGGGATGGGCGTCTTAACATTGCGTTAGGATTTCTTATGCCATTCTTAATCCCGGCGATCATTCAGATGATGTCGGACCTGATTGATCCCATCTATCTAAGTGATCCGATGACAATGATTTGGACCATCAGCGCATGGGCATTCATTCCCGCCAGCATGATCATGCGCGGCATCGCGATGACCCGCGTCGCCAACATGATCGACGAGAACCGCCGTCGCGCCTACGCCGCGTCGCGTGGCGTACACCCGGTGTCCTCAGCTGCCTGATTGGCTTTCTGTTCTTTGTGAGTTTGGCCCAAGCGGAGACACTCCGCGTGGCGACATATGATGTAGAGCTGGCCCGCAAAGGCCCGGGCCTCATGCTGCGCGACATCACGCGGGACGATCCGCAGGTTGTGGCGATCTCGCAGGTGGTGACACATCTCGCGCCAGATATCCTGTTCCTGCAAGGTGTGGACTATGACGCCGATCTGCTAGGGGCAAAGGCGCTGCGCGATCACTTTGGCAAAGGAGGGTTGGACTATCCGTATGTCTTTGCGCAGCCGCCTAACACCGGCATTCCCACTGAGCTCGACATGAACGGCGACGGGCGATTGCACACACCGGCGGATGCACAGGGCTATGGCAAGTTTCGGGGGGCCGGTGGCATGGTGGTGCTGTCGCGTTGGCCTTTTGGCGAGGCGGTGGATTTCTCGGCGCTGCTGTGGCGGGATCTGCCGGAGGCCACCCTGCTCGAGGTCGATGGCCTGCCGTTCCCATCTGAAAAGGCGCAAGCCGTTCAGCGGTTGTCGTCCAATGGCCATTGGGTTGTGCCGGTGCTGCGTCCGGATGGCCCGGTGACGCTCATGCTCTTTGCCGCGGGGCCGCCGGTGTTTGACGGGCCGGAGGATCAAAACGGGTTGCGCAATTCCGATGAAATTCGGCTGTGGTCTCATCTGATGGACGGCAAACTTGGTCCCGCACCGCAGCCGCCGTTTGTTTTGATGGGGGGGGCGAACCTCGACCTGCATAAAGGCGAAGGGCGGCATGAAGCCATTCAAACCTTGCTCAACGATCCGCGCCTACAAGACCCGCTGTCAAAGGCGGGTCCCACTGTGGATTGGCGCGAGCCGACGCCGGGGGATTTGCGGGTCGATTATGTTTTGCCCAGCGCCGATCTAAAGGTGACCGACGCTGGGGTATTTTGGCCAAGGCCAGATGACCCGGACCACGAGGTGCTATCCCAAAAAGACATCATGGCCAGCCGCCATCATATGGTTTGGGTCGACATCGCCTTCTGAGGCACCGCTGTCTCTGGCAGCGCAGTGGCTAAGGCCCTGTGCAGCTCGGTGGGTTCAAACTCCGGCAGCAGTTCCTCAAACCGCGCGCCGTCTAGGCGATGCGGCGTGTTCCACAGGTAGCGCATCTCCAGCAAATGCGGCGCCAACTTCCACACCGGCGAGGCCAGTTGGATGGCCCACCACGCCATGGATTTGACCTTCAACGTGCGCCCCAGAACCTGCTCCAAAGCCTGCGTCCACGCGTTGCCTGTCTGCGTGTAGCCCGGAAACGGCACGTCCTCAAAACGGTTCAGTTGATCGCGCTTCTCTGCCAGCATCACCGCGGCACGGCAGAGGTCCGGCAAATAGGCCCAAGCATGGTCCACGTCGAGTTTTCCCGGATAGGTCAGCACGCCCCGGCCAATCTTGGGTGTCATGATCATGTCAAACCAATTGCCCGAGGCTTCGGTGTCGATGAAATCCCCGGCCCGCAGAATGATCGTGCGCACCTCGCTAAAGCGATAGGCCCGCTCCATCTCGCGTCGAATTTGGCCAAGAGGGTTTGTCGCTTGATGCGGGGTGGTCACACCCCACGGGCTTGGCGTGTCTTTGCCGTAAACATAGACGTTGCCCGGCACAATCACCGTGGCATCCACCATCTTGGCAGCGGCAATCACCTCGTCGTGCAGCTTTGGCACCTGTGTGGCCCAGTCAAAATATTGCGGGTTCCAGGCGTTCACGATCACCTGCACCCCATGCACCGCCTCGCGCAGCCGGTCTTTGCTGCGATCAAAGCTGCGCACCTCCCATCCCGCCTTGGCAAAAGCCTGCGCGGCGTTGCGTCCAAACCGCCCGTTTGCGCCAAGTATCAAAACCGTCTGTGCCATGATCTGTCTCCTGCTGTCTGGCGTCTTGGAACAAACATGCGGCATACGATGACAGATAGGTATTGGCGAAATTCGCAGCCGTGATATTCATAAATGAATGGAAAAGGCACTCTCAAACCTCGACTGGTCGTTGATCCAGTCCTTTCTGGCCGTGGCGGAAACCGGCTCCCTTTCCGGCGCAGCACGACAGCTTAATGCCTCCCAACCCACCTTGGGCCGCCATATCAAAACGCTCGAAGACACGTTGAAGGTTGAGGTCTTCCACCGCCACGCGCGGGGCTTTGAATTGACGGACACAGGCCAAGCCCTTCTTTTGCCCGCGCAACGCATGGCCGCCGCCATGGCCGACCTTTCGCTGGCCGCGGCGGGTGGAGAAACCGACCTAGCCGGTACTGTGCGCATTTCTTCGTCCGTCTTCATGGCGCATCATGTCATGCCCAACATTCTGGCCGATCTGCGCCAGCAGGAGCCGCAAATTCAGATTGAGCTGGTGCCATCAGATCACTCACAGAACCTGCTGTTCCGCGAGGCCGACGTCGCCGTGCGCATGTACCGCCCCGAGCAGCTCGACATGATCACCAAACATCTCGGTGACATCACGCTCGGCATGTTTGCCGCCGAGAGCTACATCGCCCGCAAAGGCCGCCCATCCGGGGCCGATGATCTGCCCCATCATGACATCGTGGGCTATGACGCCAATGACGACATCATCCGCGAGATGCGGCGCATGGGCATCCCGGCCGACCGGGATTGGTTTCCGGTACGCTGTGACCATCAAACCACCTATTGGGAACTGGTGCGTGCAGGTTGTGGGTTGGGGTTCTGCCAGAGCCACATTGCGCGGCAAACCCCGGGAATCGAAGAGATCAAAATCGACTTTCCAATCCCGCATTTGCCGGTCTGGCTCACCGCCCATGAAAGCCTGCGCCACACCCCGCGCATTTCCCGCGTCTGGAGCATGCTGGAGAGCGCATTAAAGCCCTTTGTTTCTTGATCTTTCACCCGTCACTCGGTAACCCGTAGCGAACCTATTTGATCAAGGACGTACCGCAATGAGCACCCCTTCGCTTCTCATCCTCGCCGGCGACGGCATCGGCCCCGAAGTCATGACCCAAGTCCAGCGCGTCATTGGCTGGTTTGGCGACAAACGTGGCCTGAAATTCGACGTGAGTGAAGACCTTGTTGGCGGTGCAGCTTATGACAAACACGGCGTGCCGCTGCACGACGACACCATGGCGAAAGCCCAAGAAGTAGACGCGGTTCTCCTTGGCGCTGTGGGTGGTCCTAAATACGACGATCTGGACTTTTCGGTGAAGCCAGAGCGTGGCCTGCTGCGCCTGCGCAAAGAGATGGACCTTTACGCCAACCTGCGCCCGGCACAGTGTTTTGACGCGCTGGCGGATTTCTCCTCTCTGAAGACCCACATTGTGTCCGGTCTGGACATCATGATTGTGCGCGAGTTGACCGGTGGCGTCTACTTTGGCGAGCCGCGCGGCATCTTTGAAGAAGGCAACGAGCGTGTGGGCATCAACACCCAGCGCTACACCGAATCCGAGATCGAGCGTGGCGCACGGGCCGCGTTTGAACTGGCGATGAAGCGCGACAAACGTCTGTGCTCCATGGAAAAAGCCAACGTGATGGAAAGCGGCATCCTGTGGCGTGAAGTGGTGAACGAAGTCGCCAAAGACTACCCAGAGGTGGAAGTCTCCCACATGTACGCCGACAACGGCGCGATGCAGCTGGTGCGCGCGCCAAAGCAGTTTGACGTGATCTACACCGACAACCTGTTTGGCGACATCCTGTCCGACTGTGCCGCGATGCTGACCGGCTCGCTGGGCATGTTGCCGTCCGCCTCCCTTGGTGCGCCAATGGAGAACGGCCGCCCCAAAGCGCTGTATGAACCGGTACACGGCTCCGCACCTGACATCGCGGGTCAAGCCAAAGCCAACCCATGTGCCTGTGTGCTCTCCTTTGCGATGGCGCTACGCTACTCCTTTGACGAAGGTGCTGAAGCCGATCGTCTGGAAGCGGCTGTGGAGAAGGTGCTGGCCGACGGCGTGCGCACAGCAGACCTGATGCAGGCCGACGGTGGCACCCCGGTGTCCACCTCTGAAATGGGCGACGCTTTGCTGGCAGCCTTGGATGCCAGCCTGTAGGCACAAGCAACAGCTTACAAAATTGCGAAGGCGTCCTTAGGGGCGCCTTTACCTTTTTGGCAATTTGTTTTCCGCGGGCTTCATCAAGCTGCTACCACTAAGGCAGGCAAGTTTTGGAGGTCGACATGAAGCATGTCCTCGGGGGCGCCCTCACGCTGGTTCTAAGTACCGCCGCAACCGCAGAAACCTTCAAGGCGGACGTCTGGGCTGACAATTGGTTTGCCCTCTATGCCAATGGGTCCCTGGTGGGGCAGGACCGCATTTCCATCGCCACGGAACGCTCGTTTAACGCCGAGAGTTTCTCCTTCCGCGCCGAGCGTCCGTTTATGTTGGCGCTGATGGCCAAAGATTTCAAAGAGAACGACACCGGGTTGGAATACATCGGTACCAACCGCCAGCAAATGGGTGATGGCGGGGTGATCCTGCAGATCAAAGATGCCGCTGGAGACATTGTGACGGTGTCGGACAAAGACTGGCGTTGTAAGGTAATCCATCAGGCGCCGCTCAACAAATCCTGCGCCAAGGAGCGCAACCCGCGCGTGGGCGAAGGGCCCTGTGGCTTTGAGGCGAGCAAGCCGCCACGGGGCTGGACCGCGGAGTATTTTGACGATTCAGATTGGCCTCGGGCGACGGAATACAAGAAGCGTCAGGTGCGCCCCAAAGACGGATACAACGATATCAAATGGGACCGGCAGGCGGAGTTCATCTGGGGGCCGGATCTGGAAACCAACAACACGATGATTTGCCGATTGCTGATCCGCTAGCGCAGCGCCGGGCGCGGGTTGCGTTGACCATGGCTGTAGATGGTTTTCACGCTCCATTCCACCGCACGGCGCATGGTTTTGCCCAAGGCGTCATCAAAGGCCACAACCACATCCGACATCTCATCCGTGGGCGACAGCATCACTTTCTCAAAGGATTTTGAGCCAATGATGTGATCGTCATAGGCGTCGACAATCTTGAGGTTCATGCGCACGTGGATTTCCAGCGCGTTGCTTTCGGTTTCCACCGCCGGAAGGCGCGCCTGAAACTCGCGCAGGTCTGACACAATCAGGAAATCCGGGCGCAGCGCCACCGACGAGCGGCCCACGGCAGCCACCTTGCCGCTGTTTTCAAAGCTTTCGATCAGCAGCGTCTGCACAATCACCGGCGCGCGGTCGACCCAACGCGCCACGGGCAGATATTCAAACTGATAGGGCGTCGGCTGCACCGCGATCTGGTCGGTGTCCACGGCAGCGTGGGCCGTGGGTTCCTCGATCACAATCTGATGGCTCAGACGGGGCAAGCCCGACGAGAAGGTGCTTTTCGGCGTCAGCGTATAGAGATCCGTCGGTGAGGCCGCGCGGTTCAACGTACCCAATCCGCCGCAGCCAGACAGCGCGAGCGCGCCCAGCAATACCTTTGCCCATCCCCATCGTGTCATCGGCTAAACTCCGATCCTTGCGTGCCGAGAAGAAACCGCGCCGGATCGCGTTTGATCCGGGCCACCAACCGGTCGAGATTGCCAACCAGATAGCGGGATTCCTCCACAAATTTAACAGTTTGCGGCAGACCCAGCCGCAGGAATTCCGACACCTGCCGCTCATTGCGCTGCACGATGCCATTCACAGTACCCAGCAAATCAGACGCGGATTGCGAGGCGGCCAGCACCTCATCCGACGCCTTACTGATGTCATCGGAAACGCCTGTGACGGTGCCAGAAACAGCTGCCACCGCGCCGCTGATGTCGGTCATAATCTGATCCACATCCTCATCGAGGATCTGGTTCACCCCACTAAAGGTGTCGCCCGCTGTGGCCAGTGTGGCGTCGGCGGTTTCCATCGCCTGATAGATTGCCTCCAAGGTACGGTTGGAGCGCTCAAACGTATCGATGGCCGTCGTCAACGCGTCACTGGCCTGTGGCGACAACGTCGCCAATTGGCCGGTCGCATCCACCGCCAATGTGTCGATGCTGGCAATCATGGTGTTGGCGGCCTGCGCGGCTTCAGAGATGTTTTCCACCACCTCTGGCAGGCGCTCGTCCACGGTCACGCGGATGGCATCCAAGGCGCTGCGCGCGCTGGCGGCGGCTTCACGGGCATCTTCGACCATGTCCGTTGCACCGCCACGCACCAGCGTGTTCACCGCATCCGCCGTGTCATCTAGCGAGCGCAGCATTTCGTCCGACAGCTCCAAAGCCTCGTTGAAGTTCGCGAGCGTGCCTCGCGCCTCAACCAACCGCGCCGTGGCGGTTTCCAGCATCACCGCACCTTGATCTGTAATCTCCGCCACGCCGGTTTCAATCGCCACCAGCGTTTCGTTGGTTTGATCAATCAAGGGCGAAACTTTGGTGGTCGCGATGTCGCGTACCGTGGTCAGCGCCGCCGTGGCCTCATCCGCCAACGGTTGCAGGTCCGTGTTCATGACGGTGGTCGCCGTATCCGAGGCCACCCGCACCGAGTTGAGCGTGTCTGTCGCCGCGTTGGTGGCGGTTTCAAAGGCCGATATGGCGGTCTGGGTCTGTTCGACACGGGCCTGTACGCTGGTGCCGACCTCCTCATACCGTGCCATCAAGCTTGATGCATCGGTGCCAACCTGCGCGATCTGGGTTTCCATCACCGCCGCCGTGTCCTGCACCTGCTGCACCAAGGCGGGCAGGCGTTCGTCGATCAGAGCCTGCGCCGATTGCATCGCGGAAATTGCCGACGGCTCCAGCACCTCCACCACATTCTCCAGCGCCGCTGCCGCATCTGCGCCACGCTGGATGAAGTCTTTGAGGTCTTCTTTCATCAAGCCATCTGCCGTAGCAAAGGCGCTCTCGGCATTTTCCAGCGTGCCCTTGGTACGCTCGGCGGCTTCCTTGATCGAGCCCAGCGCACCGGTTGCCTCAACCAAAGTCACTTCTGCGGTATCCGACAAAGCCTCCAGCCGTGTGGTGAAAGCCGCAATTTCGCGTGCCGCGCTGCCGACATCTTCAGACAATTCTTCGAACTCGGCCAAAGTGCGATCCAACCGGCCTGAGGCGCTGGCCAAATTGCCCAACAGCTCATTCACCGCAGCGGTGTTTTCTTCGCTGACCACACCTTGCAGGTTTTCCAGAAGGCCAATCGCCTTTTCCATCAACTGCGGCGCGCCTTCGACCACAGATTGCAGCGCGCTCTTTTCTGTGGTGATTTCGCCATATTGCGGCAAGGCCGCCGCCTCAAGTGTGCCACCAGAAAGCGCCACAAAGCTCACGCCGGTCACGCCCTGTCCCTGCAGTTTGGCAATTGTATCGGTTTTTACCGGCGTATCAGCCCCCACCTCGATGCGCACCCGCACCAGCGAGGGGTTCTCCTCATCCAGCTCCAGCATCACAACCTGCCCCACCGGCAGGCCGTTGTAGCGCACACTGCCCGCCATCCCGAGACCGCCGACGTTCTCAAACAGCACGTCGTAATAGGCGTATTGCTTTTCCAGATCGATCTTGGCGAGCCAGAGCACAAACAGGAACGAGCCGATCAGGCCGACCAGCGCGAACACCCCAATCAGGAGGTAGTTTGCCCGTGTCTCCATGCCTTAAGTGCCCCCAGTCCCGTTGCCCGTGCCTTTGACCTGCGCGGCCCGCGCACGTGGGCCGGTGAAATACTCCTGCACCCACGGATGGTCGACATCCGTCATTGTTTCTATTGGACCTTCTACCAGAACACGCTTCTCGGCAAGCACCGCAATGCGATCACAAATCGCATAGAGGCTGTCCAGATCATGGGTGACCATAAAGACGGTGATGCCCAGACTGCGCTGCAACTCGCCAATCAGGTCGTCATAGGCCGCCGCCCCGACGGGATCGAGACCCGCCGTCGGCTCATCCAAAAACACAATCTGCGGGTCGAGTGCCAAGGCGCGTGCGAGAGCCGCCCGTTTGCGCATCCCACCCGACAACTCGCTGGGCAATTTGTCACAAGCCAACTGCGGCAGGCCCACCAGACCGATCTTGAGCGCACCTAGTTCCTTCATCAAGTTGGTCGACAGCTTCAGATGCTCGCGCATCGGTGCCATCACGTTCTGCAAAACCGTGAGCGAGGAGAACAACGCCCCGTCCTGAAAGGCCACGCCCCAGCGGGTTTCAACCTTGCGCCGTTCCTCCTCAGGCGCGGTGAGCACATTGGTGCCCAGCACCTCAATTGTGCCCGCCGCCGGTTTGTTCAGGCCCACAATGGTGCGCAAAAGCACCGATTTGCCGGTCCCGGACCCGCCTACGATGCCCAGTACTTCGCCGCGCCAGACATCCAGATCGAGATTGTCATGCACCACTTGTGGCCCAAACTGATTGCGCAGCCCGCGGACCTTGATGATGGCGTCACGCTCTGGGGTATCACTCATGTTCACACCCCCAACTGCGCAAAAAAGATCGAGAACAGCGCATCCAGCGCAATCACAAGAAAGATACCCTGCACCACACTGGAAGTTGTGCGTTGGCCCACGCTGGTGGAACTGCCTTTCACCTGGAAGGCTTGCCAACAGGCCACCACACCAATCACCAGCGCAAAGAACGGCGCTTTGACCATGCCGACCAGCAGGTGTTTGACCGCGATGTTGTCATGCAGGCGGGTGAGGAACATGCCCGGGTTCACATCCAGACTGACCCAGCTCATCAGCGCGCCTCCAAAGAGGCCAAACAGGTTGGCAACGAAGCCCAAAAGCGGCAACATAATCAACAGCGCCAGCACCCGTGGCACCACCAGCACCCGCACCGGATCAAGGCCCAAGGTTTGCATGGCGTCGATTTCTTGCTGCACCTTCATCGAACCAACAGAGGCAGTGAAAGCCGAGCCAGAGCGCCCGGCGACGATGATCGCGGTCAGCAGGATACCAAGCTCCCGTAGCACCGAAATGCCAATCAGTTCGACCACAAAGACCTCTGCGCCAAACTGCTGCAACTGACTTGCGCCCTGAAAGCCCAGCACCACGCCGATCAGAAAGCCCATCAGCGCCACAATCGGCACCGCGTTTAAGCCGACGTCTTGCATATGCGTGACCAAACTGGCCCAGCGGACTTTGTGCGGACGCACTACCACATCCGCCAACCCTGCCAGTGTTTGTCCGAGAAAACTTACCAGTGACAGCGCGTCGCCCCATCCGGACACCAGCTTGCGGCCAATATCGGCCACCCATTGCCAGCGTCCGTGTTCCGGCAGCTCATGGGGGGTCTCTTCCGGTGTGGCGGTGGCCACGGTCTCGATCAATGCAAGATGATCCGCAGCACCAGTGATCTGCACTTCGGCGCCCTGTGCCTGCAATCGCGTGCGAAGTTGAGAGACCAGCCACGCGCCCCCTGTGTCAAATGCAGTGAGCGCGGAGAGGTCTATGTCGACGTGCGTCTCAGTTGGCGCAGCCTGTGCAAAAGGCACTTCCATGTCGGCGAGAAACTCGGTTAGCAAAGCGCCGGACAGACGGACTATGCCACGTCCGTCGTGAGCCGCGACCTGCAGGTCTGGCGCCGCCAAAGCGCTCATGCGCTGCGTGCTCCGTCGTCCGAAATATCCGCCAAACCTCGGATCATCCTGCCCTAATTCTGTTGCCTCAAACCGTTTCGTAAAAGCCTAGCCTAGCGCCACTTGCCGCTCAAGCTCTGCCACCTCCGGGCGCTCCAGCCGCGTGAGTGCCTGCATCACCAACCGCTGCGCCCGCGCGCCAGGCCAATCAGATGGCAAAACCGCATCCTGAACCGCGCCGTGTCGCAGCCGCAACCGCCGCCAGTGGTGCAAGATCACCAGGCGCAACGCGGTGCGGTCCAGCGTGCCGTCCGGTGTGCTATGCGCAAGCACAAGCCCGACCGCCGCAGACAACGCACTATATTCGGCCGCCAATTCAGGGGGCGCCAAAGCGCTCACAGCCCAATCCGGCACACGTTCAGGTTTGAACTTACTCAGCAACACGTCTTCACTCGGACGCACGGTCCCGGCGCCCAGCGCACTGCGTGCTGACAAAGAAACCGCATGGGGCGGCAAAAGCTCCAGAAACTCAGCCGCCGTCAGATTCGGACCGCCAACCGCCAACCACACCGCCTCCGCCGTATCCGCCGTGCCATAAATCTGCCCGCGCACCGCTTCGGTCTCGGCCCAGCCTTTGGCCGTCAATTGATGGGCCGACAGCCGTCCGCGTTTCTCCGAGGTAATCCAACCATCGCGTCGCAACCGATGTACCGCCACCCGCAACGCCTGATTATTGATCCCAAGCCGATTGACCAAAGCATCCAGCACAGGCCCGGACAGCCACGCCTCCTCACTTTGCAACAGGTCGCCCAATATGGTGACCACAACCGACCAGACCTTGAGTGGGCCACAACCAGCGACAACATTGATATCTTCTTGCAGATCAACAGTTTGCATGGGCCAATCTTACCCCTGTCCGGCCGCAACAACAAGCTTGAGCCGCAGCGTCACGTCCACGCTGTCTTGAAGCGCCCGCGCGCCCGGCTCACAGTGGTCTCAAAATTCGGGACCGCTCAGGAGGAGGAGCCCCCATGTCGTTTGAGACCCAAATCACGCCCAACGCGCCTGCGTTTGGTGAAAACCGCGATGCCATGCTGACCGCTGTGGCGGAACTGCGTGCGTTCGAAAACCGGACGGCGGAGAAATCCGAACAACGCCGAGAGCGCTTTGCGGCACGTGGTCAGATCACCCCACGCGAGCGTCTCGCCCGCCTACTGGATCCCGGCTTACCGTTCCTGCGCCTGCACAGCCTTGCGGGGTATTTGCAAGACAGCGATGACCCTGAAAAGTCCCTGCCGGGCAGCACGTTCCTGATGGGAATTGGCTTTGTATCTGGCGTGCGCTGCATGATTTTGGTGGATGACAGCGGCATCAACGCCGGTGCGCTCTCGCCAATGTCGTTGCAAGCCATGCTGTCCGCGCAAGAGATTGCCTTGCGTCAGAAGCTGCCGTTTGTGCATTTGGTGGAAAGCGCGGGCGCCAACCTGATGAACTACCGCGTCGAAGACTGGGCTTTGGGCGGCGGTGTGTTCCGCAATCTCGCGCGTCTCTCGGCGGCCGGTTTGCCCACTATTGCGGTTTTGCACGGCCCCTCCACTGCGGGCGGCGCCTACATGCCCGGCCTCTCCGACTACGTGATTGGCGTGAAGAAAAACGGCATGGCGGCGCTTGCAGGGGCGGCTTTGGTGAACGCGGCAACCGGTGAGATTTCCAAAGATGCCGATCTTGGCGGCGCGGAAATGCACGCGACCACCTCCGGTCTGGTGGAATACCTTGCCGAAGACGATGTGCACGCCATCGCACTGGCCCGCCGGGTCATGGCGCGGCTGGACTGGAACTGTGACATGGCCAAGCCAGAGGAGCGCAACTTTGACGAACCGCGTTTTGACGTGGATGAAATCGCAGGCGTGGTGCCCGCTGACTGGTCCACGCCCTATGACGCGCGCGAGTTGATCGCCCGCCTTGTCGACGGCTCCGACTTTGACGAATTCAAACCGGATTTTGGCCCCGCAACCCTCTGTATTCAGGCGCAAATCCACGGCCACACTGTTGGCATCCTTGCCAACAATGGCCCCATCGATCCGGCAGGCGCCAACAAGGCCACACATTTCATTCAGGCCTGCGATCAGGCTGGCACACCGCTTGTGTTTCTCAACAACACCACCGGCTACATGGTCGGCACCGCTTATGAACAGGCCGGGATGATCAAACACGGCTCGAAGATGATTCAGGCCGTGTCCAACGCCCGTGTGCCCAAAATCACGCTCTACTGCGGCGCTAGCTTTGGCGCAGGCAACTACGGCATGTGCGGCATCGCTTACCAACCGGATTTCCTGTTTGCCTGGCCGACCTCCCGCTCTGGCGTCATGGGCGGCGCGCAAGCCGCAAAAACCATGAGCCAGGTCGCCCGCGCTGGCGCCGCCCGCAAAGGCGTCGACGTGGATGAGGCCCGCATGGCCAAACAAGAAGCCGCCATTCAAGGCCTGTTTGATGCGCAGAGTTCGCCGTTCTTCACCTCCGGCAAAGTGCTCGACCATGGCGTGATCGATCCGCGCGACAGCCGCAAGGTGATTGCTTTCTGCCTTGGCACAGTGGCTGAGGCCCGTCGTCGCGATCTCAACTCCAACAGCTTTGGCGTGGCGAGGATGTGATCATGAGCACGTTTGACACCCTTCTGATTGCCAATCGTGGTGAAATCGCCTGTCGCATCATCCGCACCGCTCGCGACCGCGGTCTGCGCACGGTCGCGGTGTACTCAGATGCCGACGCAAATGCGCTGCACGTGTCCATGGCAGATGAGGCGCACCACATCGGCCCCGCTCCGGCGGCAGACAGCTACCTCAACATCGACGCCATTTTGGCCGCCGCCAAAGCCTCTGGTGCCATGGCAATCCACCCTGGTTATGGCTTCCTTTCTGAGAACGCTAACTTCGCCCGGGCGGTTGCTGAGGCAGGCCTTATCTTCGTTGGCCCTTCACCAGAGGCCATCGAGATCATGGGCGACAAGGCCATTGCCAAAGCGCATATGCTTCGAGCTGGTTTGCCCTGCGTGCCCGGCTATCAAGGCGATGACCAAGCTGATGCGACATTGTTGGCTCGCGCACGCGACATCGGCGTGCCTCTCATGGTCAAAGCCGCAGCGGGTGGTGGCGGCAAAGGTATGCGGCTGGTCACGGACTTGGACAACCTGCCCGAGGCGCTCACCTTGGCCCGCGCTGAAGCCAGCGCGGCCTTTGGCAAGGACACCCTGATCTTCGAACGCGCCGTGCAAAACGCCCGCCACATTGAAATTCAGGTCTTTGCGGATCACGACGGCCAAACGATTGCATTGGGCGAACGAGACTGTTCGGTCCAGCGCCGCCATCAAAAGGTAATTGAAGAAGCCCCCGCTCCGGGCATGACACCATCCCTACGCAAGCGTATGGAAAAAGCCGCCATCGCGGCAGCCCAATCGGTGGGATACATCGGCGCGGGCACGGTAGAGTTTCTGCTCGATGGCAATGGCGAAGATTTTTACTTCCTTGAGATGAACACCCGCCTTCAGGTCGAGCATCCGGTCACCGAGATGGTCACGGGCCTGGACCTGGTGGCACTTCAATTCGCCGTCGCGCAGGGCACCCCCCTGCCCGTCTCCCAAGAGGACGTCACGCTCACAGGACATGCTATTGAGGTCCGGCTATATGCCGAAGACCCCGCCAATGGCTTCCTGCCTTCAATTGGAAAAATCCATAATTTTGAGACAGATAACATCGTCCGTATGGACACCGGTGTGCGCAGTGGGGACCAGGTCTCCCCGCATTATGACCCGATGCTGGCCAAGCTCATTGCCTATGGGGACACCCGCGATGAAGCGCTGCGCAACCTGACCCAAGCACTGGACAACACAGCGGTATTGGGCGTGACCACAAACATTTCGTTTCTGCGGGATCTGCTGGATCATGCCGAGGTGCAAAACGGCACGGCCACCACATCATTTCTGGATGACACCTACCCCAAAGGACCACCGCAAACCGCCCTCACACCCCAAACCATCGCACTTGCCGCCGCGCTTTTTCTGCGCAGCGAAAGCGCGGCTGCACAGGCGCAAAGTCTGCTTTCCGACACCACTCTCGCAGGGTTTTCCAGCGATGGCGGCCTGCCCATTCCGCTGGATCTCTCGCTCGACGAAGACCTCTACAAGCTCGCCGCTTCGGGTGTTGGCACGGATCACATCACGGTTTCTGGCGACAGCTGGACCCACACGATCTCAAACAATCTCCGCGTCGATAGTTTGCGTACCACCGCGCATCACGTTCCTGACGGAACGGGTGGTCTCTACCTTCAAACCGCAGGGCACCACCTGCATGTCACCCGCTCGCAGCCCTGGGCCACAACCGACGCCGCCTCCACCGACGCGCTCACCGCGCCAATGCCGGGTTTGTTGGTGGCACTCAACGTGGCCGCAGGGGACACCGTCAAAAAGGGTGACACGCTGGCCGTGCTTGAAGCCATGAAAATGCAACATCAATTGACCGCCGCCACCGACGGCGTTGTCGCCGCGCTCCACGTTGCGGCGGGACAACAGCTGTCCAAAGGCGCGCTGATCCTGACCATGGAAGACCCAACATGACCCTCACCCAAGCTGACGATTTTCTCACCGAATCCGAAGTGCTGCATGACGCCCTGTCTGGCTTATCGGATGCAGAGCTGCGAACAGAAACCCAGTTCAAAGGCTGGACCATCGAAGACGTGTTGGTGCACCTGCATTTTTGGAACACCGGCGCAGATCTCTCTGCCTCCGACGAAGCCGCCTTTATGGCGCGCATGGGCGGGGCGATGGCCTCGCTCAAGGCCACCGGCTCGCTTCGCAGCTATGAGAATGAAACCATAGCCGAGCGCGGTGTCGACCTACGCGACCTTTGGATCGAGACCGCGCGCGACATCGCCGCCCGCTGGCGCGACATGGACCCCAAGGCACGCCTGCCCTGGGTCGGCCCGTCGATGTCGGCACGCTCTTCTATGACCGCGCGGCAAATGGAAACCTGGGCACATGGGTTTGAAGTGTTTGATCTGCTGGGCAAGGTCCGCGCGGACAGCGACCGCATCAAAAACATCGTCATCCTTGGCGTAAACACCTTTGGCTGGTCCCATCAAGTGCACAGCCTGCCGGTGCCCGAGGTCATGCCCAAACTCGCCCTGACCGCGCCCTCCGGGGCAACCTGGGAGTTTGGCGAAGAAGGCGACAACAGCATCACCGGCCCCGCCGCAGATTTTGCCGCCGTCGTCACCCAGACCCGCGCCTTTGCCAACACCGCGCTCACCGCCACGGGTGAGGTTGCCCAAACCTGGATGGCCAACGCGCAATGTTTTGCAGGTCCGCCAGAAACGCCGCCCGCCCCCGGCAGCCGCCACAAGCAGGAGGCCTGAGATGGGCAAAGCCATCCTCACCTGCGCGCTCAACGGCGTTCTGACCGATCCGACACAGCACCCCGTGCCGGTCACGCCCGCGCAGTGCGCCGCCTCCGCGCGCGAGGCGATGGACGCGGGCGCCGCCGTGATCCACATCCACTTCCGTCAACAGGAAGCAGGCAAAACCCACCTGTCCAGTTGGGACCCCAAGGTGGCAACGGAGATTGTTGGCGCCATCCGCGACGCCTGCCCCGACATCCTGATCAACGCCACAACAGGCGTGGTTGGGCCAGATTATTCCGGCGCGTTGGAGTGCATTCGCGCGTTGAAACCCGAAATTGCCGCCTGCAACGCCGGATCGCTCAATTACCTCAAGTTGCGCAGCAATGGGGAGTGGGCCTGGCCGCCGATGTTGTTTGAAAACCAGCCGTCCAAAATTCAGGACCATCTCGATGTGATGGCAGAGACCAACACAATTCCGGAGTTTGAGTGTTTTGACACCGGCATTGTGCGCTCGGTGGCGATGTATGTGCAAAACGGCATGACCAACCGCGCGCAATACAACCTTGTCATGGGCGTGGCGTCGGGCATGCCGGTGGACCCGGCGCTGCTGGAATTTCTGATGCCCTACCTACTGAAAGACAGTTTCTGGCAAGCCACCCTGATTGGGCGCAGCGACATTTGGCAGACCCATCAAAAGGCCGCCGAGCTTGGCGGCATGTTGCGCACCGGGGTGGAGGACACGTTTTATTTGCCCAATGGCGAAAAGACGCGCTCCAACGGGCAATTGATTGAAGCGCTGGCCACCTGCGCCACAAACGCGGGACGCGGGGTTGCCAGTCCGTCCGACGCGCGGGAGATGTTGGGGATCAGGTGAAGGTCTTGATCCCTAGCCATTTCACCGCATAGTAGCGGCATGATTGACCTACTCCCGCCAGATCTGTCCCAAACCCATGCGATATTCCTATTGGCGGTGAGCTTTTCCACCTCTTTGATGACCGCTGCGCTTGGCATTGGCGGCGGGGCGATCTTCCTCGCAGTGGCCGCCGTGATCCTGCCGCCAGCGGCGCTGATCCCCGTACATGGCGTGGTACAGCTGGGCTCCAACGCCGTGCGCGCCACGATGTTTCGCAGCCACATCCTGCGCAGCGCTTTGCCTGCCTTCACCATTGGTGCCCTCATCGGCGTGGCCATTGGCGGCAGTGTCGCCGTGAGCCTGCCGCCCGCAACTGTGCAAATTGGCATTGGCCTGTTCCTTTTGTGGGTGGTGCTCGGCAAGACACCCGCGTGGATTGGCAAATGGCCGATTGGCGCAGGCGCATTTTCTTCCTTCCTGACCATGTTCTTTGGCGCCACCGGCCCATTTGTGGCCGCCTATGTGAAAACCATGCAACTGGACCGCCACACCCATGTGGCCACCCATGCCGCGCTGATGACGGTGCAGCACGGCCTCAAAGTCGCGATGTTCGCGGCGCTCGGCTTTGGCTTTGCCCCCTGGGCCATCTTCATCGCCGGCTTGATCGCATGTGGCGCGGCGGGCACCTGGGTCGGCAAACATGTATTGGGCCGGATGAGTGACCACGGATTTCACAAGGTGCTCAATGTGTTGCTGATCCTGATCGCGCTGCGCTTGCTTTGGGGCGGGATCAGCACATTCCTCTGACAAAACGCCACAGGGGTGGCTGTCTTGATACGTGTGTAAAATAGGCGTAATGGGGCGCTATGTTTACAGTCTGCGCTCTCTATCATTTCACCACTTTTTACAACCACGAGGCCCTGCGGGCGCCTCTGCTCGCGTTTTGTCAGAAGCACGATATCACCGGCACTTTGCTGTTGGCCCACGAGGGCATCAACGGCACCATCGCTGGACCGCCCCAAGGCATTGACGCGGTGATTGGCTACATCCAAAAACTCCCCGGCTGCGCCAACTTTGAATGGAAGCTGAGCGCGGCGGCGGAAAAGCCTTTCCCGCGCATGAAGGTAAAGCTTAAGAAAGAGATCGTGACGCTGGGCCAGCCCAACGTGGATCCAACCGCGCATGTTGGAAACTATGTGAACCCGGAAGACTGGAACGAGCTTATTCAGTCGCCGGATGTGGTCACCATCGACACGCGTAATGATTACGAAGTGGCGATTGGCACCTTCCAAGGCGCTGTTGATCCAGAAACCGCCACTTTCCGAGAGTTCCCGGCGTGGTGGGAAGAAAACAAAGAGCGCTTTCACAACAAGCGTGTGGCGATGTTCTGCACTGGCGGCATTCGCTGTGAGAAATCCACCAACTTCCTGATGAGTCAGGGTGTGGAAGATGTGTATCACCTGAAAGGTGGCATCCTGAAGTATCTCGAAGAGGTGCCACAGGAAGAGAGCACCTGGGATGGTGAGTGTTTTGTGTTTGATGGCCGTGTGTCGGTTGGGCACGGGCTGAAAGAAGGCCCGCACCTGTTGTGCCACGCCTGCCGCCGTCCAATCCTGCCCGCAGATCAGGAGCGTCCAGAGTACGAGGCGGGTGTGAGCTGTCACCAATGTGTTGATGAGTATTCCGAAGGCGACAAAGAACGCTTCCGGGAACGTCAGAAACAAATGACCCTGGCCCGCCAGCGTGGTGAGCAGCACATTATCGGCCTGGACTGATCCAAAAGGCACCAAGCCAAAGAGCAAAACGCCCGGTCACTGACCGGGCACTTCTTTATGTTCTGTAGAAATAATAGCGCTCCGGCGCCACAGTGGTTGGCCCGCGCACCTGCTCAAATCCGACCAGCGGCTGACCAGAGACCAGCACGCCACCGGGCAGCATGATCTCTTTGATCATCGCAGATAGGCGCGCCGCTTCGGCCACGTCCTTGTCCTTGTCGCCAAAGCCAAAATCATAGTGCGCCATGGCCACTTTGGTGCCGTCCGCCGCCATCTTTTTGAGCATCTCTTCCGCTTCGCCCTGCAGGAAGTCTTCCTCAGGTGGTACACAGGAATGGTGACAGTTCAGCGCACGGTCGATCACCCAGATCCGACGGTTGGGCGCAATCTCGCGGATGTGGTCATAGGTGCGGCCATTGCCCAGCCCCATGTCGAGGAAATCCCCCTCAAGGCTGTCCACCATGGTGTTGCCCCACTCCAGCCCCTCGGCCTGCGCTGCCAAGCGCCGCATCATGCTGTTCAAACGGCTCATAGGTTGCCCTTTCCATCGTGGCGATAGAGCCGCACTGGCCCCTCGCAAATTTCCAGCAAAAACTGCCGCGAAAACTCCCAGATATCGGCGTCATGCACAAGGTGGTGCGTGAGATATCCCAAGGGTTCTTGATTGTCTGTGAGGCCCGCGCGCCGATCTTGCAATAGCGTCACGACCTGAGGCACCAATGTCTCTGTATTCACCAAGCCTCTGTGGCCGCGCCAGAAAATCGGATCGATATGGGTGTTGATCTGCGCCACTCCAGAGACGGCCATGGCGGTTTTGCGCGGGCTATAGGTCGACACTGCGTCAAACCCGGTCTCTGCCAACCCCGCCACAACATCGGGCGCAATCCGGTTCCACGGCGGTACAAACATCGGCGCAAACCTGTTGCCAAACAGGCTTTTCAACCGCGCAAGGCCTTCGGAGGCATCTTGCAGCGCCGCGCTGGCTCGGCGCCCCGCCCCAAACTCGGCGTTTTTGACACCCTCCGGCGTGTGGCTGACATGCGCCCAGCCATGCACAACTGGCACAAAGCACTCTGGCAAGTCCCGCGCCAAAGCCGCCGTTGCGTCTTTCGGAATGATCGCCAGATGCACTGGGACTTCTGTTGCCGTACTCAACGACGCAAGCTGATCCAGCGCTTCGGTGGGTGCAACCGCATCGTCATCCCGCCACCAGAGCGGCAGATCCAAACCGGCTGCGCGCCATTGCGCCAGTTCCGTCCGCAACGGCGTCCAGTCAATCCTCACCCGCGCAACTCCGCCAGCATGGATTGCGCGATGCGCACACTTTCCGCGGCGCCATTCATACGCAAGCCAGAGGGGCTGCGACGGTCTTTGGAGGCCACACGTTTGATCTCTGCCATCAGGCTTTGCGGAGTTAGATCCGTGGCGCTCAGCACCTCGATGCCCGACTGCACAGACAGGGCGCGGGCGCGCAAAGTCTGTTCCACTTCACCACCATCATCAAACGGCACAAACACAGCGGGCACGCCGGTTTGCAGCACGTCCAGCGCGGTGTTGTATCCGCACATGCTGACCGAAGCGGTCACATGGTGCAGAATCTGCCGGAAATCGGGCCGTACCGGCTCAATCTTGATCATCGGATCATCCGCCAGCGTTTTGAGCTCCGCAATCCGCGCCTCAGCATTGGCGCCGCCTACGAGCAGGCGCCAGCGCAACGGGCTGCGTTTGGCAGCTTTGATGGCGCATTCAAACAGCGCCTGCCCAACAGCGCCGCCACCGGCGCTGACAACAATTTCACCTGCGCCAGCACTGTCGGCGTGTTTCTGTGGCGCGGGAGGCGCCACGTAGCCGGTGTAGCGCAGCATCGCCGTCACATCGCTGGTCAGGGGCCAGCTCAGTTCGAGCTTGGTCAGCTCTGGATCAGCGTGCACCAAAACGCCGTCGTAATACTGCTTGATCACTTCGCGGGCGCGGGCAGCTTTGGCGGCTTTCGACGGGGGCGCAAGGATGTCGCGCACCGAGGCCAGCACCAAGGCAGGCTGCGGCAGAGATTTTGCGGCGTCCAAAAGCGCCTCAAACTCCGCCGACAGGCTGCGCCGGCCAAAGGGGAAGAGCTCAGTGATCACCACATCCGGCGCCATGTCTTCCACAGCTTTCACCATCATCATCTGACGTTTTGCGCGATAAGCGGCATCCGCCTCGACCCCCAGGTCGGTAAGCAGCTTGGTGAAATCCACCCCATCCGAGGCCAACGGCGGCAGCTGCACAAGCGCAACGCCGTCCTTGTCCAGATGCTTTGCAGGCATCCCGCCCGAAAGCACCACAGCTTCATGGCCGTCACGCGTAAACGCGCGGGCAAGCGTCAAAGCACGGGACAGATGCCCGGTGCCCAGAAGATGGGTGACAGCGATCAAAACCTTCATGCGCTGCGCCTTTCCAATCGCACAATATCAGGGTCTGCGACTTTAACCGTATCCCCCTCAATTTCCACCACAAACAGCCGGTTGCGTTTCACCGCAAAGGGTGCTGATCCGTCAAAATCCCAGCCATGAGCTTTGGCCAAAATCATCCGCATGATGCCGATGTGACAAACCGCAATGCAATCGCACTGCAGGCCAAACAGCCAAGGGGCCAAACGGTCCCAGACCATTTGCGGGCTTTCCCCGTTGGGTGGTTGGTAGTTCCAACCCCACTGCTCAATGTCGCGAAACCCGCTGTTGGGATCAGCCTTAAGGTCCACGCCCTTTTTGCCTTCCCAGTCGCCCCAATCCATCTCGATCAGAGCGTCTATGACATTCGGCTTGCGCCCGGTGACAATCTCGCCAGTCTCCTGCGCACGCAGCAGCGGGCTTGCCGCCAGATCAGCGGAGTCCCAGCCCGTGGGCAGTTTGAATTCTGCCAGTCCTTCGCGCGCCTCATCGTCCAAAGGAATATCCGTACGCCCCTGAATTTGTCCGGCGCGGTTCCAATGGGTGTGTCCGTGCCGCAGCATGGCCAATCGGATCATAATGTCTCTTTCATCAATGGGTTCAGCACTTCCCACACGGTCCGCTGGGCGGCTGGGAGCAGGTGGTGATATTGCACCAAGTCCCGCGCGTTTTGCGCTCGTTGCCGATGCGTTTCATCGTCATTCAACACCGACAAAAGCGCCGCTGCAAGCGCCTCTGGCGATGGGTCGGCCACCAAGCCCTCTGCCGCGACCACGTCACGCACTCCAGGGCGCTCCTGCGCAACCACCGGCACTCCATGTGCCTGCGCTTCAAGATAGACCATGCCAAAAGCTTCGTTCACGCCGGGCCACAGAAACACCCGCGCGCGCTCATAAGCCTGTGCCAATTCGGCAGCGTCCAGTTGCCCCAGAAATCGAACCCGATCCCCATAGGGCGCCATCAGCGCTTCAACTTCACCACGACACGGCCCATCCCCAGCAATCTCGATCTGCCAGTTCCCGGTCAGATGCGCCAAAGCTTCGGCGATGATGCTATAGGACGCCAGTTTGTCGCCCTTGCGCATCATGCCCGCCACTAGAATGGTCGATGCTACTGGCTGCGCCGGTTCCTGCAACGCTTCCTGCGCCAAGAATGGCGGCAGATGCACAAGCTGCTGCCCGTCATTCAGGTGATCCCGCAACGCCACCGCATCACGCCCCGTGAAATGAAACAGTACATCCGCCGCATCACAGGCGGCCTGCGCCTTTTTCTCAAAAGCATCCCAAGGCCCGCCCAAGCGCTTGTTGGCCCGCGTGGCCTCAAAAGACACATAAGGAATGCCCAGTGCCGCACTGACGGCGGGCCCCAGCAGATCCGGCGCTTTGTAGTAGCTGTGATAGGTCGCCCACAGGGTCCAGCTCTCAGCCCGTCCTTGTGAAATCAGCGCCGGTATTTCCGCCGCTGCCTGTGCCAGCAGCTCCGCCTGCACCGCCGCATCGCCATATTTATCAAAGCTGCGCAGCTCCGAGACCAGCGTGGGCGCGACGCCGTCGCGGGTCAGCAGTTGCGTCAGGTTGCGCGCCATCTGGCGCTCGCCAGACGGCACCGGATGGTGCGGTGATTTGAGAGGGGCATAGAACGCAATGGGCCCCATCGGATCAGGCCTTCCGCACAGCCGATTGCAGGCGCGCGTCCAGCTGGGCAATGCCCGGCTGCATCAGGAAATGCGCCGTCAGCCGACCATATGCCGCCTCGGTGAGCCGCTCCCGCAGCCCTGCATCCCGCGCCAAACGTTCCATCGCCGCCGCAAGCGCCTCGGGCGCATCACTAGACAACACGCCATGCTCGCCATCGGTGATGAACTCCGGAATGGCCGACACCGGCGTGGACAGCAGGCACAGCTTTTGGCTGGCTGCTTCCATCAGCACATTGGGCAACCCGTCGCGGTCGCCGTCCTCGGCAATTCGGCTTGGCAACACGAACACGTCCGACACACGCATCGCCTCAATCACTTCGGGCTGGTCACACGCCCCGCGCCACGTGATACGATCGGCAACGCCAAGCGTTTCAGCTTGCACCTTCAACAGGCTGCCATCGCCACCACCGCCGATGTGTTCCCAATGCCAGTCGAGATCTTTGGGCAAAAGCGCCAGAGCAGAGATCAAACGGTCAAAGCCTTTCTTCTCCACCAAACGCCCCACAGACAGGAAGCGCACACTTTCACCGGTACGCCGTTCAGTCGGCGGCTCCGGAAAACGGGTCAGATCCAATCCGTGATAGACCAGTTCCACGCGATCTGGACTGTCTGCCAACTCGGCTAAGTGATCCGCGCCGACTTTGGTACAAGTCGCCAGAAACTCCGCGCCAAAAGTGCTGTCTTGCAGTTTCTCGCGTTTTTCCCACTCAGGCGACGTCCAGATGTCTTTGGCATGCGCCGACACCGACCACGGCATATCGCGCATGATCGCCGCATAGCGTGTCACAGAAGCCGGCGTGTGCATGAAATGCGCGTAGAGCAGGTCAATGTCGTCCGGCAGCTCCCGCGCCAGAACACAGGCCTGCCCAAAGCGGCGCACCCGGTTGCGGGTCACATCGCGGCGCAGGTCTTTGAACCAAGACCCCACGGCGGTCCAGAACCGTGGCTTGAACAGCCCCGACAACACCCCTTTCAGAACCCGCAACGGCTCCTGATGCAGATACTCCGGCAAGTAATGCACCGGCGCTTGCAAACGCTCATGCAGCGGGTGACGTTTCTTGTCGGTGGGGAAGCGCAGGGACCACATCGACAGGTCGTATCCTGTCTCTTCCAGGGCCACAATTTCCTGCGCGATAAATGTCTCTGACAGGCGGGGCCAACCTTTGACCACCACCGCCACTTTAGGTCTTTCAGAAGTCATGCAGCGCCTTGAGATCGGGCAACGCCTAGCATTGCCAAAGTACGTTCGGACACCACGTCCAACCCGTCCAGCAGACCGGGCACAAAGGCGTGGCTTGGTTTTGGCTGATCCGGCAACGCGCGAATGGCAGCAATCATTGCCTGTGGTGTGAAACCGTCGCGCTGTTCATCCAACATGCGCACAAGCCCAAGGCTCTCAGCGCGGCTAGCGCGGATATGTTGCTCCATACGCGGACGGGTGCGCGGCACAATCACCACCGGTTTGTCAAAGGACAGCACCTCACAGAAGGTGTTGTAGCCGCCCATAGAGACAATCCCCATCGCGCCCTTCATCAAGGTTTCCATGCGGCTGTCAAAGCCCACGGCCTGCACGCGCCCATCGAGTTTGGCGACGCGGGCTTCAAATTCGGCACGCACCTCGCCACTCAGGAACGGCCCGTAAACCAGCATGGCGCGAGGCGACAGATCTGGGTCCTGCTCATAGGCAGACAACACCAAATCCACCATGCCGGCACCGTCACCGCCACCGCCGGGGGTGACCAGCACATAAGGCTGCTCAGGCGTCTCGCCTTCGCTGAGGGCTTCGCGGTGTAGATAGCCGGTGAACTTCATGCGGGAGCGGAAGTTTTGCGACAGATTGAGCCCCGCCACCGGATCGTAGATTGAGCGCAGCCCGTAGACCCATGTTTCGTCGTAGTATGTCTCAGCCGCTTCCAGCGCGCCTTTGCGGTCCCATTCGGCAGCCAGTACCTTGGGGTCGTCCAGCACATCCCGCAGGCCAAGCACCAAATGCGCTTTACGCTTGGCCTTCAGCCACTCCAACGCAGGCAACAGCTCGCCGCGAAAGCCGGTTGGCTCCTTGTCCACAATCACGATGTCAGGATCAAAATGCTCAACCGTCGCTTTGATCAAACCGGCCCGCAGGGCGGTGGTTTCATCAATGTGCAGCCCCAGCCGTTCGCTCTCGTAGTCGCCATCCGGCGTTTTGGTCACACCAGGCAGGCGAATGTGGTCAACATTGTCCGGAAACGGGAAGCGACCGGCAACGGGAGACCCGGTCAGGATCAACGCGGAAATCCGACTGTCGGCCTGTGTGATCGCGGTCGCCAACGCGCGCGATCGGCGCAGATGGCCCAGACCATAGGTGTCGTGGCTGTAAAACAGCACACGCGGCGACGCATTGGCCGCCAGATCACCCGTCATAGAAATCGCCTCGGACACGTCACCCGCCTCGCTTTTATAGCCGCCAGTCCGACTCGGACTTCGGCAAAACCCCTTTGATATCGTAAAGCAAAGCATCCGGCTTTCCGAGGGCTCTTATCGCCGCGCCGTCCAACTCGCGGAACTGGCGATGCGCAACGGCAACGACCACGGCATCATAAGTGGTATTTTTGGGCTGGTCGACCAGCCCAAATCCGTATTCCGCCTCGACAACTTCGGGATCCACCCAGGGATCCCAGATATCCACCTCTGCCGAGTAGCTTTTGAGCTCTTCGACAATGTCGACAACCCGTGAGTTGCGGGTGTCCGCGCAGTTTTCCTTAAACGCCAGTCCCATGACCAGCACCCGTGCGCCGGAGGCATTGGTCCCCTTGGCGAGCAGGCCTTTGATCACCTCCTGCGCCACATGACGTCCCATATGGTCGTTGATCCGGCGCCCAGCCAAAATCACCTCTGGCCGATAGCCGAGCTGTTCAGCGCGATAGGTCAAGTAATAAGGATCCACACCAATACAGTGCCCCCCAACAAGGCCCGGCGTAAACGGCAGGAAATTCCACTTGGTGCCGGCCGCCTCCAAGACTTCCAGCGTGTCCAATCCCATGCGGGAGAAAATCAGCGAGAACTCATTCACCAGCGCAATGTTCAAATCCCGCTGGGTGTTCTCAATCACCTTGGCCGCCTCGGCGGTTTTGATCGAGCTGGCCCGATGCAGACCCGCCTTGATCACCGGACGGTAGATGGCATCCACGCGATCCAGCGTTTCAGCATCCTGCGCCGCCACCACCTTCACCACATGCTCCAGCGTGTGTTCCGCGTCACCGGGGTTCACCCGCTCCGGCGAATAGCCCAGCTTGATGTCTTTGCCGGCCTCAAGCCCGCTGGCCTCCGCCAAAGCCGGGCCGCACACATCTTCGGTCACGCCCGGATAGACCGTGCTTTCCAAAATCACCAAGGCGCCAGGTGTCAGATATGGCGCAATGGTGTTGCACGCGCCCAACACGGGCCCAAGGTCCGGTTCTTTGGCGTCGGTGATTGGCGTTGGTACGCCCAGAATGAACGCAGTGCACCCCGCCAAATCTGATGCGTCATGGCTAAACAGAGCAGAGCTTTTGGCCAAAGTTTCGGACGAGACTTCCCCATTTGGGTCACGCCCCTCAAGCAGGCGCGCAACCAGCTTGGCATTGGTATCAAACCCAACCACGTCAAAGCCCGCACGTGCCAGCCCCAAGGCCAGCGGCAGACCCACATATCCCAGCCCCAAAACGGCAATTTTTTCTGTCTTTGTCAGGCTCACGTCTCTCGTGCCTTTGTGAAAATGCGCATCATTCCCTAGCAACTCGCGCTATCCGGTTTCCCCGAGAATGTCACCCCCAAAGCGATGTAAGGCAGGCGCGAGACGCGCCTAAATCGCAACGCTCTCTGCTTAACTGTTTTGCGGCGCGTGTCAGTTCCTGTAAGACCAAGAAACGACGACAGGAAAGACCACCTCATGATCCGACTTTTGCTTGCCGTTCTTTCGGTATGTCTCTTTTTGCCTCTCGCGGGCCTGCACGCGCAGGACGCCGATACCGGCACCACTAACGACGCCATGTCCCAGCTTGTGCAGCAAGCCAATGAAAACGGCATGACCGTCATCATTCTGGATGGCAACGGCACGTCCAAAATGACCGACGAGGCAAGTGAAGCCGCAGAGGAGGTCAATGAAAAAACCACCATGACCTCGGTGATGCGGCTTCAGTGGGAGCTCGAAGGCTTCAACAAAGTGCTGCAGGATCGCATTCAGCATCTACCGATTGCCATCAATGAGGTGCTGTTTATCCTGCGTGCGTCAAGCCCGGACGGCAGCATTCTGTTCTTTGCAAAACAGTTGGTCATCACCCTGGCTTTGCTGGCCTTTGGTGTGCTTTTTGAACGCCAGATTTACGGGCGGCGTCTCGCGGCGCGGTTTGTCATTCCCCTGGTGAAAGAGACCCCCGAAGGCTACACGCAGAAGCTGCCTTTCCTTGTGGTGCGCTTCATCGCCGGCGTCATCGGCGTGTTTGTCGGCATGACATTTGCCGCGCTGCTTGGCCTGCTGATTTTTGGCACCTCTGACGACACCGCCGTGCGGTTTACCAACGCGTCGATCTTTGCCGCCTACGCCCTGTCCCGCCTGATCGCCTTGATCTGGCGCATGATCCTGTCGCCTTACCTGCCGCAGTACCGCATCCCACCGTTTTCCACACATGACGCAAAGAAACTGCACCTTTGGGTCATGGGCCTGGGCATTGTGGACGTTGTCACCATGATCTTTGGCGAATGGTTGAGTGAGCTGGGACTGGTCTATGACGTCTCCGCCGTGATGACCCTGTTGCTGTCCACTCTGTTTGCGCTTGGCAACATTGCGCTGGTCTTTGCCAACTACGGTGCCATTTCGTCTGCCCTGCGCAACGGTCGCGAAGCCAACCGCGTGCCGCTGGCCACCCGCTGGGCCAGCACCTTCTGGGCACCGCTGTTTATTTTGTATGTGCTCTACGGCTGGGCCAGCATGTCCTGGGATCTGATCCTGGGCAACGACACGGGCATCCCGTTGATTGCCGGGGCCTACGCCATTCTCACCGCTGTGATCGTGGTCTACGCCACCATCAACTACGGCATCGAACGCTACTTTGAACGCAACCGCACGGTCAAAGAGGTGAATGACGCCGCGGATGCGCTGCGTGAAGAAGCCGATGAGGAAGGCCATCTTACCGAGCAGCAGGAAGAGGAGCTTTTCAAGCTCGAGAACTTGATCGACCATCGCCAGATGCACACGTTTGAGGAACTGGCGCGCCGGATTTCCGGGGTACTGGCGCTTGTTGCCGGGCTTTATGCGGCACTCTACATCTTTGATGCGGACGGCATCATCGACGAAGACATGCTTGGCGGGCGCGTTCTGGACATGATTGTCATCCTGTTCATCGGATACATCGGGTTCCATTCGTTCCGTATCTGGATCGACCGCCGCATCCGCGAAGAACAAGGTGAACCCACCGAAGAGGCCGAGCTTGGCGATGAAGGCGGCGGTGCCAGCGCCTCGCGCTTGGCAACACTCTTGCCGCTGTTCCGCAACACCATCCTGCTGGTGATTGTGGTCACCATTGTGCTGATTGTGCTGCTGGAAATGGGCGTGAACGTCAGCCCGCTGTTTGCCGGTGCTGGTGTAGTTGGCTTGGCTGTGGGCTTTGGCGCGCAATCTCTGGTACGGGATATCTTCTCCGGCGCGTTTTTCCTATTTGATGACGCTTTTCGCAAAGGCGAATACATCGACATTGGCGCCGTAAAAGGCACCGTTGAGAAAATCTCCGTCCGCTCCTTCCAGCTGCGCCACCACCTTGGGCCGCTGCACACCATCCCATTTGGCGAAATCCAGCATCTCACCAACTATTCCCGCGACTGGGTGATTATGAAGCTCAAGCTCCGCGTGACCTATGACACGGATGTGGAGCGGGTGCGCAAGCTGGTCAAAAATCTCGGTGTTGAACTGCTCGATGATCCAGTGATTGGCCACAACTTTATCCAACCTCTGAAGTCTCAGGGCGTGATCGAAATGCAAGACAGCGCCATGATCATCCGGGTGAAATTCATGACCAAACCCGGTGACCAATGGTTGGTGCGCAAGCGTGTTTATCAGGACATCCGCGAGCTGTTTGAGCGCGAAGGCATCAAATTTGCCCACCGCGAGGTCACTGTACGCATTGCCGAGGGTGACACCGCCGAAGACCTCACACCAAAGCAACGCGAGGCTGTTGCCGGGGCCGCGCAGGCCGCTGTTGATGAGGAGGCCATGGAAGGTGGACCCGAAGGCGGGGACGACCGATAAGCGCTGGGTACCAAGCCTTTCATTAAGCAACCAACAGGGCAGGTGCGGCCAGCACGTGCCCTGTTACTTTTTTGGGGCCCGTTAACCAAAGGCTGCATACTCCTAAACGTACACTTAAGAAGATACTTAGAATTTTAGCCAAATACTTGATGAATGAAGCTCAAAGGCCCACACTCATCCCATGGCACAGGATCTCACATACGCATACGACCTCTTGCAGGTGACACCGACGTCTTCGGAAATGGAGATGCGGGCGGCGTGGCGCCGACTGGCGCGGCGCTACCATCCTGATCTGGCCAAAATCAATCCTGAGGAAGCCTCACGGCGCATGAGTGAGATCAACGCAGCTTATGATGCTGTGGCCCACCACCGCGCGCTGAACGACGCACAGCCAGCACCAAAGCCACGTCGTCGCCGTGCCCGCACAGCGCGTCAGGCTGCAGAGTGCCAAGCGTGGCGCCGCCAGCGCGACGCCATGGCGCGCAAAGCCGCAAAAGCCTGGAAGGCCGCGCAGGCCACAAAAATCGCCGAACCGGCGCCCCGTTTGGAAGAACCAAACCCGCGCCAGATCGCGCTGCAGACCACCACCAAATGGAACCGTGCGGAGCAATCGCTGATCAATACCGCCCGCGCGGCATTTGAAGGCACCCGCAAGACACTCAGCACCGCCGCGCAGCGCCCTGTGCTCTCCGCCTGCCACTAACTTACTGGGTCGTGAACAGCGCCAAACCGCAGCCTTAACTGCGGTTTGGATCCATCGCGTCGCGCAAGCCATCCCCAAAGAAGTTGAACGCCAGCACCACAATCACAATGGGCAGCATTGGGATTGCCGTCCACGGGTAGATCTCAATCGAGGCCAGGTTCTGCGCATCATTCAGCATCACGCCCCAACTCACCGCTGGTGCCCGCAGGCCAAGGCCAAGGAACGACAGCGCGGTCTCGCCCAAAATCATTGCCGGAATCGACAGCGTTGCGCTGGCGATCAGGTGGCTGAGGAAGTTGGGCAACAGGTGTTTCTTGATCACGCGACTTGGTTTTGCGCCCATCATCTCGGCTGCTTTCACAAACTCTTCTTCCCGCAGGCTGAGGAATTTGGACCGCACCGCACGCGCCAAACCGGGCCAATCGAGTATCCCCAAGATTATTGAAATGATGAAGAACACGGACACCGGGCCCCAATGGGACGGTACCGCGGCGGACAAGGCCAGCCAAAGTGGCAATTCCGGCAGGCTGCGCAGCACTTCGATCACCCGGTTGATGATCCAGTCCAAGAAGCCCCCGAAGTAGCCCGCAATCGAGCCCAGCACGATGCCGATCACAAAGGACACCGTGATACCGACAAGGCCAACCGTCAGCGACAATTGCGCACCATAGAAGATGCGCGAAAACACATCCCTCCCAAGCCGATCTGCGCCAAACAGGAACAACGTCGCGCCTTCAGGAGCACAGAACAGGTGGGTGTTGGACGGGATCAACCCTGCCAATTTATACTCAGACCCTTCACAGAAAAACTCCAGCATGGCGGGCGTTTCTGTGTCCTGCACGTATTTCCAACTGAAGGTCTCCAGGTCCATTTCCGCGACGGTTGGGTAGACATGTGGGCCCACAAACGCGCCGTCATGCATAAAATGTATCCGCTGCGGTGGCGCGTAGATGTAGTCTTCCAACCGCTCATTGGGCGAATAGGGCGCAAAAAATCCGGCAAACGGCAGCGACAAATAGGCCAACAGCAGGAAGGCGCCGGAAATCAGACCCAGCTTGTGTTCCTTAAACCGCAGCCACAACAGCCGCGCATTGGACATATCCAACTCTGCGCTACGTGCCTCTGCGGCCGCTTCGGGGTCATATGGCGCCTGATCGACGTAGCGTCCATCGGGTTGCATGCTCATCGCTCCCGCCCTCCAAATCGAATGCGCGGATCCAGCAGCGCCAGCAACAGGTCAGACACCAAAGTGCCAATCAACGTCAGCAGCGCCACAAACATCAGCACAAAGGCTGACAGGAACAGATCTTGTGACTTCAGAGCAGACAGCAACAGCGGCCCAATGGTCTGCAAACCGAGTACCACCGAAACCAGGACCGACCCGGAAATCAACGAGGGCAACAACGTGCCAATGTCCGCCACAAACGGGTTAAACGCCACGCGCAGTGGGTATTTGGTCAACATGCGCGGCTCGCTCATTCCTTTGGCGCGGGCGGTCTCCACATAGGGTTTGCCCAGCTCATCCAGTAGGTTTGCCCGCAGTCGCTGCATCATTGCCGCCGCACCAGAGGTACCAATCACAAAAGTCGGAATGATCAGGTGAATGAGCACCGACTTCATCTTGCCAAAGCTCATCGGCTGACCTTCGTATTGCGGATCCATAAGACCGCCAATCGGCAGGTTGAGATAGCGATTGCCGTAATAAAACAGGATCAACGCCAGCAAGAAGTTTGGCGTCGCCAAGCCCAAATAACCCACAAAAGCGGAGGTATAATCCACCCAGGTTTTGGATTTTGCCGCCGCCAGAATGCCCAAAGGCAAGGCCACCGCGTAAATGAACAGCACCGCCGCCAGATTGACCAAAACGGTCATCCACAACGCGCCGCCCACCAAGTCAGCCACCGGTTTGTCAAACTCAAACGACCAGCCAAACTCACCCTGCAACAGCCCGGCAAACCCATGTGGCCCCGGCATAAAACCCGCCCAAATCAGGTACTGTTTGTACAGCGGCTGATCCAGCGAATACTCCGACCGCAGAAACTCCGCCTTGGCGATACCAGCCGATTGGCCCGTGGCCCGCAGCTCGTTGATCTGGTTGGACAGATAGTCCCCCGGCGGCAGGGTGATGATCAAAAACACCAGCACCGACACCACAACAAGTGTGGCCAGCATGGTCAGAAACCGGAAGACTGCAAACCGCAGCAGGGCCATTCTGCGCTCCTATTCCGCGAAGAAAAATTCATCAGGGCGGTGCACCCCGAAATGTGCGCCCGGCGACCAGGCCCAGATGGCTTTTTCTGGCACGTTGCGCAAGCTGTTGCTGACCACCACCGGCTGCGGGGCACCGTTTATGATGCCAATCGCAAAGACATTGTCGGCGTGAATATCCACCATTTTCTGCCAGATCAGACCGCGATCCACCGAGGAATACGCCCTGGTCCACTGATGCGCCAAGTCGTTCAGCTCAATGGCCGCGGGCAGATCGGGTGGTTCCCCAACCGCACCGTGATTCTGATGGTACTGCCCCCACTTCGGCCAGGCCTGAAACGCCTGATCCCACGGCGCCAGATACGACGGAGAGGTATACGGCTGTGGCAAGCCGTTGTCCCAGCCAAACCAGGTAGAGGCCATGGTTTCACCTGCATAAACCCGGTTGCGCAGGATATCACGCTCCAGCGGACGCATGATCAGCTTCACGCCGATCTCGGCCCAGTTGTCGGTGATGATCTGCAGCGCGTTTTCCACTTCCTGCCGCTCGCCTGCGGTCTCAATGACCATCCAGGCAGGCCGTCCGTCAGGCAGCAGGCGGAAGCCATCTTTGTCACGTTTGTCCAAGCCCATTTCATCGAGCATCGCATTGGCCATCTCGACATCTCGGATCGCCCAGGCATCACGGTTTGCTTCTTTGAAGAAAGGGCTGACAGGCAAAACCGTCATGCCACCAGGCTTGGCCAGACCAAAATACAGGCCTTTGTTTATGGTTTTGCGGTTGATCGCCAGCGACAGCGCCCGGCGGAATCGCACATCGCGCATCACTTCACGCCAGCCCTCGTCATTGTAGTTCAGGTTTGGATAAATCGCGATCTGGCTGGCCGTGCCATTGCCCCACAGCTTGGTTTTGTAACCGCCGGATGCTTCGCCCTTCTTCAGGATCGCCGCATCTTTGAAGTCCAGTCCCCGCGCCTGAAGATCCACCTCACCTGCGTTGGCTTTGGCCGCCACCAGCCCCGGAGCCACCACCTGCATTTCGATCACATCAACGTAGGGCAATTGCACACCGTTGGTGTCGACCCGGTGATAATAGGGATTGCGCACAAACAGGAACCGGCTCTTGCCGTCTTTGGTCGCCATCATCCAGGGCTGCAACGTGGGCAGATCCGGATTGTCGAACTTATACATGTTGTCCTGACGGTTGTGCAGCGCCGCCCAGCTGCGCACCCGCGCCTCATACAGCCGCTCGCGCAGCTCTTCTTCGTCGGTGAAATCCGCATGATACGGCTTCAGATAATGCGCCGGGCGATAAATGAATGGCGGACGGGCCTCTGCCAACATCTGCAAAAACTGCGGGTTGGGCTTGCTCCATTCATAAATGACTGTGTGCTCATCCGGGAAGCTTACCTTCGGCAACTCGCCTTCCACGCGCAGGAAATCCACCGGGCCGGAGGGGGACAGCAACTCGTTGTTGGCCACGTTTTCCCAGAAGTAACGGAAGTCCTCAGAAGTGAACGGATGCCCGTCAGACCATTTATGGCCAGGACGCAGATGCAGGGTGAACTTCTTGTCGTCTTCGTTCTCAAAACTCTTGAGAATATCAGCGACCAGTTCGTAACGCTCGTTGAACCCCACCAAACGGCCATAGCCATAGACCACCATCTGGCGCACGTCTTTGGAGCGGGTCACCATGGTGCGCAGCGTGCCACCTTGTTGTCCAAGCTCGCGATTGCGCAGTTTGAGATCTACAACCTTTGGCGCGTCTGGCACCCGTTCCGCCACCGGTGGCAGGCTGCCTGCGTCCACATCGGATTGCCAGAAGCTGCTCTCCTGATACTCCGCCTGCGCGGCGCTCAGGCCCAAGACGGCAAAGGCCGCGGCAAGGATCGGGGTTCTAAACATGGAAACGTACCTTATGTCCGGGGTCGGTCTCGGTCAGCGGAGGGGCATCCGCGCCGACAAATCTGAATTCTTCGGGCCAGGACGACGGTGATCCCGCTCCCTGTGCCACAATTTTGAGGTCGATGGGCCGGGAGATGTCCGGCTCTGGCTGCGCTGCGATCAGCGCTTTGGTGTAGGGGTGCTTTGGATTGTAAAACAGCTGCTCCGGTGGGCCTTGTTCGACCACTAGACCAGAGCGCATCACCGCCACCTCATCTGCAATCCGTGCCACCACCGCGAGGTCGTGGCTGATGAACAGATAGCTCAGGTTCAGCCTATCACGGATGTCTTCCAAAAGCTGCAGCACTTGCTCCTGCACCGACACGTCCAGCGCCGAGGTCGGCTCGTCACACACAAGCAAGATCGGGTTGAGCATCAAGGCGCGGGCAATCGACAAACGCTGCCGTTGGCCACCGGAAAACGCATGTGGGTAGCGGGTGAGCATGTTTTCGTTCAGCCCAACCCATTTGAGGATTTCCACGGCACGATCAATCCGGTCACTTGGGGAGCCAATGCCGTGAATTTCCAATGGTTCGCACAGCGCATCTTTCACCCGCATGCGCGGATTGAGCGTGCTGTAAGGATCCTGAAACACCATTTGGGCCTTGCGCTGGAATTTCAGTCGGGCATCGCCGTCCAGATCCTGAAGGTTCACCGGCTCGGACTCGGCTGTCTCCCGGAACAGGATCGACGCCCCTGCATCCGCCCGCTCCGCGCCCAGCGCCATGCGGGCACAGGTGGTTTTGCCCGATCCGGACTCGCCCACGACCGCTAGCGTCTTGCCACGCTCCACGCCAAAATCGACACCTCGGACAGCGTTCACCACCGTCTTGGGTTTCCACGGCGCGCTGCCTTTCAGGATGTAGGTCTTATTGACGTCGCGCATTTCCAAAATGTAATCGCGGTCTGCTTCATCCGGTCGGTCGGCTGGCGTGGCCGGAATTTCCGGTGCCGCCGCCATCAGGTCTTTGGTGTAAGGATGCTGAGGGTCGCCCAAGATCAACTCGGCAGGCCCACTTTCCATCACCCGACCACGGTTCATCACAACCACGTCATCGGCCATATTGGCGACCACACCAAGGTCATGCGTGACCAGAACCACCGCCATGCCGTACTCGGCCTGCAGGTCTTTGATCAACCCCAACACCTGCGCCTGTGTGGTCACATCCAGCGCCGTTGTGGGCTCATCCGCGATCAAGATATCGGGCCGACCGACCATCGCCATGGCAATCATCGCCCGCTGTCGCATTCCGCCAGACAGCTCAAACGGATAGCTTTCATAGACTCGCGCCGGATCCACAAAGCCCACACGCTCAAACATCGCCAGCACGCGCTTTTTGCGCTCAGCCGCATTGAAGTCCCTGTGCAGCTTCAGCGCTTCAGACACCTGATTGCCAATCCGGTGCAGCGGCGACAATGAGCGCATAGGCTCCTGAAAAATCATCGAAACCCGATTGCCGCGAATGTCCTGCATCTTCTTTTCGCTGAGCGCCATCAGATCAATTGGATGCCCGCCTTCGCGATCACACAGCACAATCGAACCGGACCGCATCTGCGCCGCCGCTGGCAAAATGCGCAGCGCAGAGCGGCAACTCAAAGTCTTGCCAGAACCACTCTCCCCGACCAGCGCCAGCGTCTTTCCGGCCTCAACCGAAAAGCTGACATCCTCGACCACGGGCGCATCAGTCCCAAAGCCAATACTCAGGTTTTTAACCGTCAGAAGTGCCGTCACACCAAGTTCCCTCGCCACGCTCTCATTATTTTCCACCACGTGGCGGAGCGTCTTACGTCAACTCAACATGATTATCCCTGCCGGAGCAAGCACCTAGACCCTGCCCCTGCGTGATCCTCCGCAGATTTATGCATAAAGCCAGGATAGCGGCTTGTTTCATGGGGCTGACGGGCAATCGTTTCTTGCATTGTTCTGGACCCAATGCCACTAAACAGTCATATTAAACCAAGAGCATATATCCGTCCGCGTGTTCTTTGGATCCATTTTTTAGAACCAGACCCTTTGGCAATTGGCGCAGCTGCGGCTGCGGAGACATAGATGACAACACCTAGTTCCAGCTTCCTCGCCTTTGCCGAACGCCGCTTTCGTCTCAGCGGGCGTGCCTTGATCGAAAATGGGCACCCCTACTTCGTGCCAACCGATGCGCTGGAATCCCGGTCCGACCAATGGCCGGACGGCTACCTCTCGATGTCGCACTACGACTACCTTGGCCTGATGCATCACCCCAAAACGGTCGCCGCCGCCAAAGAGGCGCTAGACACGCAAGGCACAGGCGTGGGTGCGTCCCGCCTGGTGGGGGGCGAACGCCTCGCCCACCGCGCGCTGGAAGAAGACATGGCGGATTTTCTGGGTGTGGGCGGCGTGCTTTCGATCATTTCCGGCTACCTGACCAATGTCTCGGTGATTGGCCTGCTTCTGGGCCCTCGCGATCTGGTGCTGGTGGACGAGCTGTCCCATAACTCGATAGTGGTTGGAGCCCGCGGCGTAAAAGCCCGTATGGAAACCTACGCCCACAATGATCTCGACGATCTCGAACGCCTGCTGCACAAACATCGCGCGGACTATGGCCGCGTGTTGATCTGCACCGACGGGCTGTTCTCGATGGATGGTGACATCACCGACCTGCCTCGGCTGTTGGACATGAAAGACGCCTACGACGCCTGGCTGCTGTTGGACGAGGCCCATTCTTACGGCGTACTGGGCGAAACCGGACGTGGCCTCTGCGAACACTTTGGCGAAGACCCCAAACGCGTCGAAATTGCCATTGGCACCCTGTCCAAAAGCTTTGCCTCCTCTGGCGGTTTTGTCGCCGCCAATTCCGACGTGATCGAATGGATGCGCTTCTGCTTACCGGGGTTTGTCTATTCGGTTGGCCTGCCCCCCGCGACAACCGCCAGCGCCCACGCCGCCCTACGACTGCTGCATGAGGAGCCTGAACGCGTCACCAAACTGCGCGCCAATTCGCAATATTTCATGCGCAAGGCAGCTGAGGCTGGATTGAACACCGGCACCGCCATCGGCGAGGCCGTGGTGCCTATCCTGTTTGAAACGCCTGATGACTGTGTCTTTGTCGCCGAAGCGTTGATGCAACAAGGCATCTACGCCCCCCCAGTGGTGCATGTTGGCATCCCCAAAGACATGCCGCGCATCCGCTTTTTCATTTCCGCAGCCCACTCTGAGGCTGACATTGATCGGGTGATTGCTGCCGTGGCGGCCGCACTGACCACCGCCACCGCAACCCGACAACGGCTGAGCGCGGAATAGCGGCATGACCGGGAACGTCCTCACTACCATGCCGCGCCCTTGCCGGCGCCTCAACGGAGTCTGGGCCTGCGCCGTCTTAGCTCTCGCATGCTTGTACCTGATCACCGCTGCGGCATCAGCAAAACCATCTCTCGCACCTCAGTCGCTCACGGAAACGCCACATCTGCCACATGTGAACCCAAAGTTCCGCCATCCGGCCGATCTGCATCAGCTGTTTTTTCTGCAACGCACCATCAATGCCAACACCGTGGTCTACACCGCACATTTTGACGCTGCGGGCAATCTGGACACGGAAACACCTGTCGCTGTTTATTGGCGCCGCTTTCAGGAACAAGGGCAGGTCATGCCGCTGCGCTGGTATGAGCGTGCCTTTGGATTTGGTGTGCGGTTGCGCAAATCCGACAGCCCAAATGCCCTTCGCCTGACGTTTAACGGGCTAAAATCACACCCTTTGGAATTGCGCCAAACCGCACCTTTTACCGCAGCGTTTTTTGCCAGAATCAACAACCGCGACTACCGTTTGATCTATGCCTATCTGGACGTGGACGAATCCGGCCTCTTTCCCAAAGTCACGCGTCTGCGCCTCTATACAAACGACCCGCAAACCGGTCTTTATGTCACTCATACCATTGCCGTTTCCGGCGGAGCTTATACCGAATGACCCACGCCCCAGCCTCCTCCCCCATCCGCACCGTCATTGTTGGCGTTGGCAACTGCGCCAGCTCGCTGATCCAGGGCGTGTCCTACTGCCGCGCCCTAGGGGATGAGGCGGTTGGAGTCAGCTTTCCGGAGTTGGCCGGCTACACCCCCGGCGATGTCGAATTGGTTGCCGGATTTGACGTCGACAGCCGAAAAGTGGGCAAAACATTAGGCGAAGCGGCCTTTGCCGCGCCCAATTGCACCGAACAATTCCACACCAACTTGGCCGGCCAAACCGCCCCGGTGCTGCGTGGCCCCGATCTGGATGGCGTGGCGGCGCATATGCTGGCCAATCCAGCGGACCGCAGCTTCCGCCTGTCTGACGAAGCTGCCCTGACCAAAGACCAAATTGTCGCCGAACTAAAAGAGCTTAAGGCTGAGGTGATGATCATTTTCCTGCCGGTTGGCTCACAGCAAGCAGTGGAGTTCTACGTCGAATGCGCACTCGCGGCAGGTGTGGCGGTTGTGAACGGCATTCCGGTGTTCATCGCCTCGCACCCGGTTTGGGCCGAGAAATTCCGCGCCGCAGGTGTGCCGATCCTTGGCGATGACTTTAAGGCGCAAATGGGCGCCACCATCCTGCACCGCACCTTGGCCAACCTAGCGGAAATGCGCGGCGTGGAGATCGACCGCACCTATCAGCTCAACGTGGGTGGCAACACCGACTTCCTCAACATGAGTGAAAACGCCCGCCTGACCAACAAACGCGAAAGCAAGACCGAGGCGGTGCAATCCGCCATGGAGCAGCGCCTGGACGACACTGACATCCGCATCGGCCCGTCTGACTACGTGCCGTGGCTGAAAGACCGCAAAGTGGCCTATGTGCGGCTCGAAGGCCGCCTGTTTGGCGGTGCGCGCACCAACATCGAAGTGCGTCTGGATGTGGAAGACAGCCCCAACGCCGCCGCCGAGGCGCTCGTGGCCATCCGTCTCGCCCGCATCGCCTGTGATCGCGGCTTGGCTGGCCCCATTTCCGAGGCGTCCGCCTTCCTGTTCAAGCACCCGCCGGAGCAGATCGAAGACACCGACGCGCACGACGTTGTGCTGCGGTTTGTCAACGAAGGTGCCTGATGCCTGTTGCCTTCATAACGGGCGGCTCAAGCGGCATCGGCTTTGCCGCCGCTTGGGAGTTGGCAATCAAAGGCTATAGCCTCGCGCTGTTTGCCCGTGATGCGTCCAAACTTCTCGCCACCCGCGACGCCCTTTTGGAAGCCGCACCGGACGTGACCGTAGAGGTCTTTGCAGTAGATGTCGCCAATCGCGACAGTTTTGTGGAAACACTCAAAGCCGCCGTCCGCAAATTGGGCGCTCCGGAAATGGCCATTGCCAGCGCAGGTATTGCCGAGCCGGGACTGTTCCGCGAGCAAAGTTTTGAACAGCATCAGCGCCACATGGACGTGAACTACTTTGGCACACTCACCTTCATCGAGACCCTGCGCGGCCCTATGGCCGCGGCGGGCGGTGGGCGCTTTGGCCTGATCGCCTCTGGTGCGGCCTTCTTTGGCATCTACGGCTATGGCGCCTACGCGCCCTCCAAATTTGCTCTGCGCGGATTGGCAGAAATCCTGCATCTGGAGTTGGAAAACACCAACATCTCGGTGACGCTGATCTACCCGCCAGACACGGACACGCCCCAACTTGAGGCGGAGAAACGTACCAAGCCCAGCGCCACGCAAGAAATCACGGAAGGTGGTGGTTTGTGGCAGCCAGTGGATGTGGCCGGCCGGCTGATCAAAGGCATGGAGGCCGGCAAGCCAGTGGTCACACCGGGGCCGCAGATGCTGCTGCTGAACGGTCTCAGCAGCCTGATTTCGCCCATCCTGCGCTGGCACCAGCGGCGGATCATCCGCAAACACGAGGCCAAATGACCGCCCTGACTCTGCCTCACGTCACAGCCGCCATTGTCGCCATCTACGCCTTTGGGTTTGGCATCATTGCCGTGCTGGCGCTGATCCCCGCCCGCCGCAAAGACGCGATGGAATTTGGCAAAACGCTCGGCACCGCCGTTGCTCTGATTGCCGTGTTGACGGCACTGTTTTGGCTTGGCCCATATGCCCTTTATCTGGCTATGCCTATAATGGTTGCACGCATTGCATTTGAGATGGAAGCTGTGCGCTTCCCATCGAAACCAAGGATCCTATTCGCAATAACTTCATCTGGTTTTTTGGCACTTATGGCAATGTTTGTCCCGACAGAAATACAAATGCTGATTCTGGGTTGGGCATTTCTGTTCGCGCTCCATCTGTTACGAGAGGAACGCGAAAGAACCCCGGGACAAATCGATACTGACCTTATGGTATACCCAATCCTGCCCGCCTGCCTGCTGGCCTCAGGCACCATCGACACCGCCCTCGCCCCGCTCCTTCTCGCAACCTATCTGATGGTGGAAATCTTCGACAGCTTCGCGCTGTTCTTCGGCGCCATGTGGGGCCGCACCAAAGCCTTCCCGACCCTCAGCCCGAACAAGACCGTCGAAGGCCTGCTCGGCGGCGGCTTCGCCCTGCTGACCCTCTCCCTGATCACCGCTGCCGCTCTTGGACTACCGCTCCTACACACCGCCCTCACCGCGCTGCTTGTCGGTGTTCTCGCCGTGGTTGGCGACCTCGCCGCCTCCCGCCACAAACGCATCGCAGGCGTGAAAGACTACCCGCAAGTCCTGCCCCGCCAGGGTGGTCTGTTGGACAGTCTTGACAGCTGGATCGCCGCCGGCGCGGGCATCACCGCCCTGCATACCGTCGCGCAATGGTGGTGAGACACTTGCCAGCCCCCGCCTTGGCAGAGACACTCCCCCCATGAGCCAACACCGCCCACACACACGCAAATTTGCTCTGCCCCTGCCCCGGCTGCCGATTGTTCGCGTGTTGGGCAAGCCTTTAATCTTGCGCCTGTTGCTGCTGCTTCTGGTGATCGAGGCCATATTCCTCGCCGAAAGCTTCACCACCCTGATGGAGCACGCCCTGCGCTACGACGGCACCGCCCGCGACGTGCTGCATCTGCTCAGCTTCAAGACACCCGAAATTCTCGACCTCGCCCTCGCCATCAGCCTGCTGATCGCCACCTATTTTGCCACGCAGGACGCCCGCAACCGCGGCGAGCTGGTGATCCTCGCCACCGCAGGCATCCACTGGGGTCGCGTGATCGCCTTTGTGCTGCTGCTCGGAACTCTCGGCGGGATGCTCAGCTTTCTCAACGCCGGGCTTGTGCTGCCGATGGCCAAATACGGCGAACGCCTCGCCTTGGCCGCCCTGCAAAAAGACCACGTGCTATCGCGCATCAACACCAGCCGTGATCACACCACCCTGCAAACCATCCGCGACACAACCTTCATCGCCACCCCACCACAGGACACAGCCCAATCCCGCGGCCAGCTCTTTGTGTTTCAGCCCAACTTGACCGGCAACTGGCGGGTTGCGCAATCGCAGGACTGGCAGGTCACCGACCCGGCCCCGACTGACACCCACACGATCACGCTGCAATCGCTTTCCGTGCTCGAAGCGCCTTACCCAAATGGTCAACCCAAACCGCTCAACCGGTTCAAAACCGCCCAAGCCAGCTTTGCCTTTCAAATGGCGGACGCCCTGCCCGCGCCCGACACCGCCCGCACCGCCGCTGAGCAGCTGCTAGACCTCAACGCCAATCAACCCGCCCAGCTCACCCGCCTTGTCACCCGCGCCCTCATGGTGCCGATGGCCGGGCTGCTGGCCCTAGCCGCATTATTGGCTGGCGGCGCTGGCCCCTGGCGTCACACCGCCCTGCCCTTGGCCGCGCTGCTGATGATGTCCACCGATGTGGCTAGCCGCGCTCTTTTGGCGGAGTGGTCCACCACCGTCCCAACACCGGCGCTCCTGCTGCTTGCACTCACCTTCTACATCGGCCCACCGCTCGCCTACCTGCTCTGGCGCGGCGAGACGCTGATGGCGCCACAACGAGGCCGCACATGAGCTGGCGACGGCACACCGGCTTGGCCGTGCGCGCCATGGTGCGCGGCGATCTCGCCGCCATTGGCTTCATGATGTTCATTCTGCTGGTTGTGGCCCTGACCATTGATCTGGCCAAATGGCTCGACACCGTGCGCGCCCGCGCCGACGCCACGGACAGCCGGCTGTGGCAGGTGCTCTTCCCCTACATCGGCTACCGCAGCACCGACATCGTGACCCGCCTGCTGACAATGGCCTGCGTCGCGGGCGGCTTTGTGGTGACCCTGTTGCGCCACCAACGTCTCGACGATGTGGTGCTGGCCGCCGCGGGCGCCAGCCCGAGCCTGCGCCTGTCCGCGCTGCTGATTTCTGGTCTGCTGCTGGGCAGCGTGCAAATGGCAGGCGAAAACTGGCTGCGCCCCGCTGCGATAGAGGCCCAAATCGCGGCCAATCTCGGCGACTATGGCAGCCGCTATCACACCACCGATGTCGGCACGCAATGGGTGCTCACCGACACCCGCGCCCTGCGTGCCACTGTCACCCGTGGCTCAGAGGCCTATCTCAGCAACGTGATGCTGTTTGACGGCATCGATCAGCCAGCACTTACCCACGTTTTACACGCAGACACCGCCACCCCACGCGGCTTGTTAAATGTCTGGACGCTCAAAGACGTGACCATCTGGGACGCTGCCAAAGCGGCATCCGAGTTAGAACCCAAACTCGACCTCGCGCTGAATATCTCTGCTGAAAAGCTGCGCTGGTACGGCATCGACGGCTACTACCTGCCCAACGACGTCGCCCGTATCATTGCCGCCACCGATATGTCCGAGACCACCCCCACGGCCGTAGACGCCGCCACCGCGCTCGCCGTGCGCAAGGTTGCGATCTTCCTGCCCGGCATTTTTGCCTTCTTGGGCGTAAGCCTCGCCAGCCTCGGCACCCAAGGCCGCCGCTTGTCGCCGTTCAAACTGCTGGCGCTCGCAACAGTGGGCTACCTCGCTGTGGTGTCCGTGAAAGTCTTCTGGGCGCTTGGAATCCATGGCATTGTGCCGCCGATGCTGGCCGCCACCCTGCCCGCGCTCTTTGCGCTTGGCCTCGCCACGCTCCTGCAACTGTATCAAACCGGTTACCTGCCGCGCCCGCGCCGTACCACACGGAGCCTGCCATGAAGATTGTGCAGCTGACCCCCTATGCCATGGACCGTCCCGGCGGGGTGCAAAGCAACATCCGCGACCTAGCCGCCTGGTGCCGCACCCAAGGCCATGAGGTGCGCATCGTCGCCCCACCGGGTAATCCGGCGCACAGGGAAGAGGGCCTGATGACAGTCGGCAACTCCCGCCCGTGGTCGATCCATGGCACCAGCTTTGAGGTCAGCCGCGCGACCCGCCAAGACATCAAAACCGCCGTGTCAGAGCTGCGCAACTGGCGCGCGGAGGTCATCCACATGCACACGCCCTGGACCCCGCTTTTGCCGTGGCAGATGTGGCGCGCGCTCAAATTGCCCAGCATCGCCACCTTTCACGCCACCCTGCCGGAGAACGCGGGCTTTGACCCAATGTCCGCTGCTCTGCGCCGCGTCGGGCACTACTTCAACCGCCGGATCAGCCGTGTGGTGGTGCCCTCCATGGCACCCTATCGTCAATGGGAGACCGCCGGTGCCAACCCCGTGCCCGCAATATTGCCACCAGCCATCGACCTGTCGGTGTGGCGGGCCGCCGGAGACGCCTCAAAACCTTCTGACACGTTCCGCGTGGTTTACATGGGCCGCCTGGAAGCCCGCAAAGGCGTGTCTGTTCTGCTCGACGCTTGGCTTACTGTCGTCGCAGCCGTCCCCAACGCTGAATTGATCATCGCAGGCAAAGGTGAAGAGGAATCCCCCCTGCGCGCTCAAGCCGCCAATCTGCCCCGCGTCATCTTCCAACCGCCGCCCAGTGACGCCGAGGCCCGCACTCTGATCGCCTCTGCTGATGCCTTTGCAGCCCCCGCCCTGCATGGCGAGAGCTTTGGCCTTGTGCTAATCGAATCCATGGCCGCAGGCACCCTGCCTGTCGCCGCCGCCAACGAGGGCTTTGCCACCGTAATGACCGGCGCGGGCTCTGAGTTATCTGTGCCGCCCGGAGACGCTGCCGCGCTGGCGCAGACGCTCATCAAACTGGCAAATGATCCCGACAAACGCGCGCAATTGACCCAATGGGCCACAAAGCACGCCATGGAATTTGACGTTGCCACCGTTGGCCCCGAATACGTGAAATTATACGCACAGGCTCTGGTCGCCCCCACCTAAAGCCTTCCGGCTCTTGCCAAACTTGCCGACCTCATGTCACACCGGTGTCAGGGTTCTTGCCTGCGAAAGGCGCTATTTTATGACGATGGTTATTTTAAGGTGCGCCGCGTGACACAGGGCGATTTGGTCATATCAGCCGACTTTGGCACCTCCAGCGTGAAGGTCGGCGTGGTGGACAGCAGCCTCTCTGTTTTGGCCCGTGTGACCGAAAGCTATCCGTTGGTGCTAAAAACCGGTGGCATTGCCGAACAATCCCCAGAGGATTGGTGGGGCGCTTTGGCCCATGCGTTGGCCACCCTGCGCCAAGAGGTGCCGGACCTGTCTAAACGCGCCGCAGCACTAGTGTTTTCCTCACAACTCTGTGGGTTGGTTTGTTGTGACGCCAACGGCACGCCCCTGCGGCCTTGTCTGACTTGGCTCGACAAACGCGCAGCGCCCTTGGGCAAAAAACTCACCGGCGGCTTCCCAGAAATCCACGGATACAACCTCCCCCGCCTTTTGAAATGGCTGCGCCTGGCCAACGGCGCGCCCGCCAAAAACGGCATGGACCCCACGGCCAAGATGCTCTGGGTGATGCAGCAAGAGCCAGAGATCTATACCAAGACCCGCTGGATGGTGGATGTGAAAGACTGGCTGGTGCACCGCGCCACCGGCGAGATGACCACCAGCCCCGAAAGCGCCAATCTCAGCTGGGTTATGGACAGCCGCACCGGCCGCGAGAGTTGGTCTGACACGCTCTGCGCCCTCACCGGCATCGAACGCGCCAAACTGGCTCCCATCACCCAAGCCGACAGCATCGTCGGCACCCTCACGCCCCAAGCCGCCGCCGAACTGGGTCTGGACGCCACCGTCAAAGTCCTCGGTGGCACCTCCGACGTCATGGCGTCCGCGTTGGGCTCTGGCGAAGTCGCCGACGGCGCGCTGCACATCTCGGTCGCCACCTCCGCCTGGATCGCCGGGTTCTTCCCCAACCGCCGCCTCTCCGTGGCACATTCCTACGCCACAATCACCTCCGGTCTGAACTACCGCCCGCTGTTGATCGCCAGCCAAGAAAACGCCGGCTCCGCACTTGATTGGGTCTGCCAGCTCACCGGCAACGGCGCCAAAGACACCCGCTTTGCCAACATCGGCGCCTCTCAGGATGACGACCCGTTCTTCCTGCCCTGGCTCGCGGGCGAACGGGTACCGGTGGACAACTCCGCCCTGCGCGGCACCTTCCATGGCCTCAGCCTGCACCACGACAAAAATGCCCTGCGCCGCGCCGCCATCGAAGGCGTTGCGCTCAACCTCCGCTGGGCCATGTCCAAAGTCGCCCGCGAAAAAGGCGCCCAAACCTCCGGGCCGCTCTCCATTGTCGGCGGCGTGGCCTCTGATCCGGTGTTTGCCCAAACCCTGGCGGACGCGCTCAACCGCGACATCCGCGTCTGCTCAGCCCGTCACGCCGGGATGCTCGGCACCGCCACGCTGGCCGCGCCGCTGATGGGCTGGGCCAACAGTGTATGCGACGCCGCCGCCACGCTCAAAACCCGCACCTCCGCCAGCTACACACCCAACCCAACACGTACCGCCCAACTCGCCGCCCGCGCCGAACAACTCGCCAAGATCCGCCGCCTCGCGATCCGCAGCTACACCTGAAGGACACCGCCATGATTGATGGCCTGATGAAATCCACCATCGACCCGCTGTGGGAAGCCATGGCCACCCCTCTGGTCAAAGCCCGCCTGACGCCCAATCAGGTCACCTTCATCGGTCTGATGCTGATTATCCTCGTGTCACTGGCCTACCTCTGGCACCAATCCCCCGCACTGTACGGCGCAACCCTGATCGTGGCCTTTGTGTTTGACGCGCTGGACGGGGCAGTGGCGCGCCGCCGCAATATGTCCACCAAAGCCGGCGGCTATTTTGACGCCATGGTCGACCGCTACCAAGAGCTCGCCGTGCTCGCCACATTGGCCCATATGCATGACGCCTGGCCCCTCGCGCTGGCCTGTTTCTCCGGCTCTGTCATCACATCCTACGCCAAAGCCCGTACCGCCATTGAAATGCCCGTGTCCAACACCGACTGGCCTGACTTTTTTGAGCGGATGGAGCGTGTGATCTACCTCTGCGCCATGCTGCTGCTCGCAGGCGTGCTCGGCGACACCGCCATCAACTGGGGCCTCACCGGGTTTGCCATCCTTGCCCATGTCACCGCGCTGCAACGTGCCCGTCGCGCCACCCAAATGCTTCGTGCTCAGGATGCCTCCAGCGACGAGTAGCGCGCCCGGCTTTCTTTCCACGCACACCACATGTCCGGCGCGTAACTCATCACGTAAAACAAAAATGAACTCAGCAGAAACAACTCCGTGCTGACATAGGCCAAATAGACCTCAAACCGGATCGCATCTGGCGCATAGCCCTTTCCCAGGAACAGGCAAAGGTAAGCAACACCAAGCAGGATCGGCACCCAGACGTACACCCGTCGCCATCCGGCAAACCGCGGTGACCAAACACGCCCTGCAACCTGCCCCTCCGGTCCCAATGCGGCGTAGCTGCGGGACAACATCTCGCCAAAGACCACAACAAAGGCTTGGCTGAAAAAGAACACATAGCTGCCCGCCATATGCTCATCCCGAAAATGCGGAAACCTGTATTGGCTTAGAATCACCAGACCAACACAGGCCAACAGTTGCAGCAGCACCACGATCCAGGTGAGCACAGCAATCCGCCGCGTGCCATTGCCGCTGGATTGCAGCTCCCGCAAGGTGGGCAAGGTCAACAGGCACACACCAACAAACAAAACCGGCGCGCCAAGCAAAAGCCAATCAGCAAAAGGCTCGCCAATGCGCGGATCCCCAATGGACTCGCTGATGGTATACGGCCGCTCGGCGGTTTTCTCCGGGTAGAACCCCGCAAATTTCCACCGCGCGGGATAGATTTGCGCATTCACCAACAGGGTGACAAATCCGGTTGTGATCAAGGACACCAGCATCGCCCAACCAGTGCTCAGCGCCGGACGCCATTGCGTTTCACTCATACCTTCAAACCTCGTTGCGGCGCGGCATACGCTCATCTGACACGATGCGCCCCGCGTCCATTTTGATCAAGCGATCACATTTCCCAAATTGGTGATCATCATGTGTCACCGCCAAGACAAGCCGCCCCGATGTCGACAATTCCGGCATCAATACGTCGTAAAAGAAAGCCCGGTTGGCCGGGTCCTGATCGGCGGCAAATTCATCCAGCACAATAATCGGCCGCTGCTCCGCCAAGGCCACGGCCAATGCCAAGCGGCGGCTTTGCCCGGCTGAGAGGGACGTGTTGGAAAACTTGTCGCCCAAAAGCTGCACCCGCTGCGCCAGCCCCAGCTGCGCAATCCGCGTCTCCAGTTCAGCAAGCTCCGAGTCAGTCAGCCCATAAGCATGATCAAACAGGTGGTACTGCGCAAACACCGCCGAAAACAGCTCACGATAGCTGGCGGTCGTGCTGCCTGATAGCACTGCGCCATCCAGCGTGATTTCTCCCGCCTCCGGATGCCGCATTCCGGTGATAAGCGACAACAGTGTGGTCTTGCCAGAGCCATTGCCCCCACAGATGAACACCGTTTCTCCGGGGTGGAAGGTCAGGTCAATGGGCCCCAGATGAAACGGCACCACGCCGTCCCGTGCCTCGCCAACATTGGCCTCAACCCCACGCAGCGCGATTTCCTCAAAACTCTCCACAAGAGTTGGCGCCGCCGTCAGCGCCAAACTCTGCGCCGCACTCAACTCCGCCTCAACAGCTTTGATCTTAAAGAAACTGTTCTCCGCCCGGCTCAAAACCGGCAACGTGTTGAACACCAGCTCCGTGGGTCCATTCACCAGAAAAATGATTGTCAGCACCTGAAACATCACAATTGCATCGCCGCCCTGCATCTGCGGCAACACGACCACCACAAAACACATCAACAACGCCACGGCGACCTGTCCGCCGGCGGTGCTGGCCGCAAACAGCCGCTCAGAACGCATCTTATGGGCCACCTGCGCCGCGATCACGTCCTGGGTTTCCTCCTCCAACGCCTCGCGCCGGCTGGCCCGTAGCCGCAACTCTTTCCAGCCGCCCAACATGTCACTGACCCGGTCACAATAGGCCGCAAAACTGTCGGACGCCTTCAAGGCCCAGACCCGCGCGGGCCCATCCATCAGCGCAAAGCCAATTCCACCCAGCGCAATGGCCGCCACCGCAGCAACGCCGGCAATCCAACTCACAAAAAACAGGTAGGGAATGGCAAACAACAGCACAATCGCCGCGCCAATCGCCTCCACCAGATGGATCACCGCCTGCGCCAGCTGGTTCACCTCGGCTGTCATCGCGCCATAGACCTTGCCGTGCCGCCCGGAGATCAGGAAATCGATGTTGGCCCGAAGCAGCAGTTCAGACAAGCTATGGCGCATCTGTGCTTCGATGCGAGTGATCAACGTGAAGGCACGCACTTTTTGCAGATAAGCCGACACAACCATACCCGCCGCACAGAGCAGCAAAAGCCAGACCGACCAACCCAGCCCCTCGGCGTGACTGCGCGCGGTTTCGTTGATGGCAAAGATCATGCCCGCGCGGCTCAAGCCAGAGATCAGCGTGAGGAACACAATTGGATCGCGCAGACCCAGCCCGGCATCCAGCAGGAACCGAGCCACCTCTGCCCGCTGTCGCAAAGCAGTGGCCATACCCGGCTTACCTGCGCTGTCTGATATGTCCGCGTTTGAATTCATGTCTAAAAAATTTGGCCTTCACGCCCCTGCGTTAACGGTTTTTGCCCGCAAAACCGCCACCTCCGCAATACAGTCGCGATACTGACGCAATACCGACGTTGCAATTTTGGACCGGTTTTTGAGGCTTTTATGGTGAGTCTCAGGTCGATGTGGCAGGGAACCAGACCCGAAACTCGGTGCCTTGGCCCACCACGCTGTCCGCCTCGATCTTCCCGTCGTAGCGCTCCACCAGCTTTCGGGTGATGGACAGGCCCAACCCCGTGCCTTCACCTTGTTTTGTTGTGAAAAACGGATCAAAAATCCGGGTTAGCAACTCCGACGCCATACCCACACCCGTGTCTTTCACAAAGACCAGCACACCCGCTTTGCCATCGCGCTCCGCGTCCAGCGCACCCACGGTCAACGCCCCGCCATCCGGCATCGCGTGGATCGCATTGACCATCAGGTTGATCAGGATTTGTTGCAGCTCCGTGCGGTTGATCGAGATTGCCTTAATGCTTTCAAGCTCCAGCGAGAGCTCGATATGTCCTTTGCTCAGCAAATGCTGCACCAGCGGCAACGTGTCGGTGATGATATCAGCCGGGCGATGCTCTTCACTGCCCTCGGCGTATTCATCCGGCCGCGTGAACTGTAAAAGCTTGTTCACAATCAGAAAAATCGAGTGTGTCTGCTCGTCAATCAGCCGCAGCTCGGTTTTCACCGGATCCGCATCGTCACCCAATTGCACCCGCAGAACATCCAAATTTCCCTGAATCACCTGCACCGGATTGTTGATCTCATGCGCAATCCCGGCCGCGATCTCCCCCACAGCCGCCAATTTCTCCGACACCACCAACTGCTTCGACGTCGCCTCAAGCCGCCGATTGGCCTCTTCCAAGTCCCGCGTCCGCGCCACCACCCGCCGTGTAAGTTCCCGATCTCGCTCCTGAATTTGCTCCAGAAGGTTGTCCATCTGCGCTGCAACACGGCCAATTTCACCGCCATCCTCAACCCGCGTGCGCGCATTCAGGTCACCCTCTTCAACGCGCCCGATCGTGCGCAGCATCCGCTCCAATGGTGCAAAAATTTGTCGCGCCCAACGCAGGAAAATTGGCACAGAAATCAATATGATAACCACAAAGGCAATGGCAAACGTCAGGATGGTTGAGAACTTCGCATCGCGAAACGGCTGATCCAAAAAGCCGACGTACAGCATGCCCACACGCTGCCCAAAGCTGTCGACGATCGGCTCATAGGCTGAGATGTACCAGTCGTTCACCACAAAGGCCCGGTCCAGCCACACTTCACCGCGTTTCAGCACAGCCTCATAGACCGCCGCCGACACCCGTGTGCCCAAGGCACGCTCGTCCTGAAACAGCCGCACATTGGTGGACACCCTGACGTCCTCTAGGAATAGAGTTGCCGTGCCCTGGCTGCCTTCTGTCAGGCTGGCGATGGGGTAGACCAGATCGTTGATTGTATCGATGAAGGTCAAATTTCGGTTGAGCAACACGCCCCCAACCAACGCCCCGCTGCGCCCGCTGCCCACTACAGGCGTGGCAGCATGCACCACCATACCGCGGGTTTCTTCGGAGCGATCTGTGGGCACGGCAGCCTGCGTTGGCACAAGATTGATCCGCGCCTTTTCCGCAAGCTTGTCAGAGACTTGCCCAAGATCAAACTCACTAAATATATCAATCTGCGCTGAGCCAGTGCCGGCCAGCGCCTGCGACACAACCGGCCATTTGGTCAGGCCCATGTCATCGGCAAATCGAGGGGAAGACCACACCGCCCCATCCGCATTGATGAAGTACAGAAAGTCGAGCCCCATCTCGGACTTCTTGGTGTCCAGCAGGGTCAGAACCGCGTTGCGATCGTGGGACACCACCCGATCTACAAACGCAGAGCTCTCCGCCAGCGCCTGCATCCGCAGATCACTGTTTTCCAGCAGTTGGCTGAGGTATTGCTGCGCGATGGTCAGCTCACCATTCACCTTTGCAATCAACAGGTTGTCGAAACGCGAAGACCAGTTCACCGCCGTCACAATGAAGAACAGCGGCATAATCACCAGTGTTGGCAAAAGCGCGATGGCCAAGAGGCGCATCCGCACCGATGCGCCGCGGCGCTTTTGCGGCGCCTGACGAGGCGTTTTTTGAGACTCTGAGGTCTCAGTCATTCCACATCGCACATTTGCGGTCGATGGTTTTGCGCGAGATGCCCAAGCGTCGTGCCGCCTCTGCGCGGTTACCATCACAGGCATCCAACACGGTCAGAATATGCCGACGTTCAACAGCCGCCAGGCTGTCCACAGCTTCGACCTCTTCGTCGGATCCGCCCACGGCAAATTCAGAGGCCCATTCCCCCACAATCAAGGACCGCTCGATAAGGTTGCGCAATTCCCGCACGTTACCGGGCCAGTCATAGCGCGCCATATTGAGCAACACACCCTCAGACAAGGTCAGCGGCGGCACGCCCAGAGACTTGGAAATCTGCTGAATGAACATCAACGCCAGTTCTTTCAAATCGCCGTTGCGCGTGCGCAGAGACGGCATCTGAATGTTGAGCACATTGATCCGATGGTACAGGTCTTCGCGCAATCGACCATCCTGCACCGCCGCTTCCATGTCTGCGTTGGTGGCAAACAGGAACCGCAAGTCCAACGGCACCTCACGCGACGACCCCACAGGGCGGATTTTACGCTGTTCGATCACGCGCAACAGGGCCGCTTGTACCGGAAGCGGCAGCTCGACGATCTCATCAAGATAGAGCGTGCCGCCGTTGGCATTCATAAACACACCGTCATGCCGCACTGTGCGCCCACCTGCATCCTGGCGGATATGGCCAAACAGCTCGTGCTCAATCATGTCACCGGCAATGGTTGCGCAATTGATGGGCACAAACGGTTTTTCCGCACGTGGCGACATCAGGTGAATGGCCCGCGCCGCCACCTCTTTGCCAGTGCCAGTGTCCCCTGTCAGCAAAACCGGTGTTGGCAAAGGCGCTGCCCTTGCCATGGTGGCGCGGATTTTCTCAATCTCTGGCGAGCTGCCCAGCAAACGCGCGCGCACCTGCTCGTTACCGGAAGCCAACTCATACTTGAGTAGATAGTTTTCCCGCCGCAGATTCACCCGATCCACACAGCGCGCCACGGCGTTGAGAATCTGGTTGGAGCGGAAGGGCTTCAGGACAAAATCCACGGCCCCCGCGCGCATCGCCTCAATCGCGGTGTCCATATCGGCAAAAGCGGTGATCAGGATGGTGTCGGCAAAGAACCCCAACTTGCGTTGTTCGCTGAGCCACTCCAACCCGGTGGTGCCTGGCATCACGTTGTCCAGGATCACAATGTCAAAGTGGTTTGCATCCAAAAACCGACTGGCAACCTCGGTATTGGCCGCCTGCTCGACACGGGCGACCACAGGCTCCAGTATTTTCACAATAAAATTGCGAATTCCCGGCTCGTCATCGACCACCAACACCGAGGCTGCGGACAGCCCCATGCCAAATTCGGAAGACGCGCGGTCTTTGCTCCGGGAGTGGGATTGTGGTCGCTCAAGTTGGTTCATTTACTTAGTCCAGTCGCACGGAGGGTCCGCTGCCTGCTTCAGTAGTCGAAAAGCCCAGGGTGTGCAGCCCGTAATAGGCCACAACAGAAATCCCTGCGACGGTTACACAGGCTAGCAAAAAAGTTTTCATCTCAGTCGTCCTTGATGTCGCTGTAAGTCCGCAGAAACTCGATGAGATCTGCACGATCCTCGGCGCGGGCGATGCGCTGAACTGGCATTTTTGTACCCGCAATATACACGTCTGGTCCCAAATCAAAAAGCGCATCAATGGTTTGCGCGGACCAGACAATGTCTGAAGTCTGTAAAGTGTCGGAATAGCTGTAATCAGCCACGGCGCCAGCGCGGCGACCAAATACGTTTTTAAGGGTTGGCCCAGCCCGACGCGCGCTGTCGCCGGACAGAGTGTGGCAAATGGAACATTTGCGCTGGAACTGACGTTCGCCGTTGGAGGCACTGTCATTGCCATTCAGAAAGGCGCGGTCATGTGACACCATGCGCGGTGCGTCACCTTGGTCCGACATCGGCCAACTGAACATGGCGTCATCCAGCCCGCCAGCATGCACGTTCTCGCCGTTCTTAGAGAATGCTAGCGCCCAAATTGGCCCCCGATGGGTGGCGCGAAAATCGTTGGCAACGGTCCAGTCTTTGGTGTTGAGCAGTAGGATAAACCCCTCACCATCACCAACTGCGAGATGTTGACCTTGGCGATCCAGGGACATTGCCAAGATCGGGCGACGGTCCAGCGTCACGTCTTTGATCAACGCTGCCGTTTGCACGTCGACAATTTTGGTCACGCCATCCACGGCACCAAAGGCGAGCCACCCCGCCGCTTCATTAAGCACCAGATTGTTGACGCCAAATCCATTAGAGATAAACAGCTGCCGCATGTCACCTGTGGCCACATCATAGATTCGAATCTTGCCATCTGCCGCGCCGACAAAAAGCAGGGAGTCACTCGAGCCAAACGCCACATCGTTGACGTTGGACCCAACCTCAAGAAACCGCGGTGCAGCGCCATCAAGCGTCCAAAGTCCAACCGTTCCGTCCCAACTTGCGGACGCGACCATCTGCTGATCTGCGGATACGCGCACCGACATAACCTTGCCTTTGTGTCGGCCAAGCTCTTGCGACGTGCCGTCCGCCAAGTCCCACAGCCGCACCGCAAAATCATCTCCGCCAGACACTGCGCGGGTGTCATCAACAAAAGCCACCGTATTGACCGCAGCCTCATGGCCGTCCAGCCACCTCGGCACACGCCCGGACCACAGCCCAAGCGCGTTGTCAAAACTGGCGGTCAGAACACGTTGACCGTCCGGCGACACTGCAATCCCTTTGATGGGACCGCCGTGGCCTTCCAGGGTGAAAAACTCACCCGCCAGCGTGACCATCGGCCACAACAAGAGTGCCAGAAGTGGCGCCCACACCCGCATGGATCATTCCGCAGGTGTGGCTTGATCCGGCGCGGCGTCTTTGGCCTTTGCCATCTCTTCGTCATACCAGATCGAGTGGTGCTCTTTGGCCCACTGTTCATCCACCTCACCGGTGGCCATGGTTTCAAGCGCACCTTCCATACCGACGCTGCCCAGATAGATGTGTGCAATAATGATACCGATGAAGACAAAGGCGACGATGCCATGCCAGAGCTGCGACAGCTGCATCTCTTCATAGGGGCTCAGGACTTCCGGCAGAGGCGCGCCCATAATCAGATTTGGCAGGCCGGTCATGTTGATGATCTGGAAGGTCTTGGCAAACACCGAGACTTCAAACGGGAACAGCAAAGCCACACCGGACAGGGAAATCGAGAAGCCCAGAATGATCACGGACCAGAACACAATCTTCTGACCAGCGTTAAATTTCTTGGCGGGCGGGTGCACACCTTTGGAGAACAGACCGCCGGCTTTGGCCATCCATTTGATGTCGCCGCGATCCGGAATGTTGTGCTTGACCCAAATGAGGAACACAAACACCAGGCTGATCATGAAGGCCCAGGAGATGTTGTTGTGCACCCATTTTCCCGCCTCAGCGATGTCGGCATAGATGCTATGGCCCATCCATGGGATCAGGAATTTGCGTCCGGCAATGAGGTAAAGACCGGTCAGGCCAAGTAGGATGAAGCTTACGCCCATGACCCAGTGGCAGAACCGCTCAAAGGCCGCAAAACGGATGATCATGCGGCCAGTCTTTGGCCCGTCGATCAGGATCTTCCCGCGATAGAGGTAGAAAGCAAGGATGGTCAGAGTCATCCCGCCAAGGAACCACAGACCGTATGTCAGCATTGGCCCCTCACGGAAGGCGAGCCACGCCATGCCGGAATCTTGAATAAGCAGCCCGGTGGTTGGGCCGCGGGCGGCGGTCCGTGTATCAGCGCTGCCGTAACGCAACGCGCGGAACACTTCCGCATCTGAGGCTGTGCCACGGGTACCAAGCTGGCCAATCAACGCTTCGACGTTGCCCTGTCCGGTTGCGTCACGCCGGAAATTGTCATCCAACTTCTCGCCACGTTGACGGGCCATAATGTCTTCCAGCGTCTGGGCACCACCTGTCGCAGCGCGATCGGGCACCTCTTGAGCGAAACCAGGCAAAGCCAACATAAAACTTAGTGCAATCCAGAGAAGCGCGCGCATCACATCCTCGATGTTTGAATAGTCAAATAGCGGCCCTTTCCCGCATGGAAAGCCACCGCATCTCGTTTGAGACAGTTGTGTCTGATGTAGTGGCGGCGCGAGATCTCGCGCCACCAGCAATTGAAAGCTCGGCCTTAGCCGCCTTTCTGTTCGTAGGCTGTACCCCAGCCCCATGCACCGGAACCAAAACCGCGTGCCACAACGCGCTCACGGTAGATCGCGGACACAACGTCCCCGTCACCCGCCAGCAGCGCTTTGGTGGAACACATCTCGGCGCAGAGAGGCAGTTTGCCTTCTGCAATCCGGTTGCGGCCATATTTGGAGAATTCCGCGTTGGAGTGGTTCTCCTCCGGGCCACCGGCACAGAAGGTACATTTGTCCATCTTGCCACGGCTGCCAAAGTTGCCTGCCTGCGGATACTGCGGCGCGCCAAACGGACACGCGTAGAAGCAGTAACCACAGCCAATGCAGAGGTCTTTGGAGTGCAGCACAACACCTTCTTCGTTCTGGTAGAAGCAATCCACCGGACACACGGCCATACAAGGCGCGTCGGAACAGTGCATACATGCCACCGAGATCGAACGCTCACCCGGGTTGCCGTCGTTGATGGTGACAACACGGCGCCGGTTGATGCCCCAAGGCACCTCATGCTCGTTCTTACAGGCCGTTACACAGGCGTTGCATTCGATGCAGCGTTCTGCGTCACAGAGAAACTTTGCTCTTGCCATTTCTCTCTCTCCTTAAGCTGCCCAGATTTTGCAAAGAGTGGTCTTGGTCTCTTGCATCTGAGTCACGCTGTCATAGCCATAGGTTTGTGCCGTGTTGGTGCTTTCCCCCAACACATATGGGTCGGCGCCTGCTGGGTATTTGTCCCGCAGATCCTTCCCTTCGAAGTGACCACCAAAGTGGAACGGCATAAAGGCAACGCCTGCGCCAACCCGGTTGGTGAGCATGGCCATAACTTTGACCTTGCCGCCCTCTGGGCCTTCGACCCAAACCTGTGACCGGTCACGGATGCCAAGATCATTCGCATCACGCGGGTTGATCTCCACAAACATGTCCTGCTGCAGTTCAGCCAGCCATGGGTTGGAGCGGGTCTCTTCACCACCACCTTCGTATTCCACCAGTCGACCGGACGTCAGGATGATTGGGTAATCCTTGCTGAAGTCGTTCTTCTGGATGGAAGCATACATGGTTGGCAGACGGTAGAACTTCCGATCCTCATAGGTCGGGTAGTCCTCAACCAAGTCACGACGCGGTGTGTAGAGCGGCTCGCGGTGCAGCGGCACCGGATCCGGGAATGTCCACACAACGGCACGAGCCTTGGCGTTACCAAACGGCGCACACTCGTGTTTGATCGCAACCCGCTGGATACCGCCGGAAAGGTCGGTTTTCCAGTTGGTCTTTGGACCAGCCACAGCCTCGATGGAGGCACGCTCTTCGTCCGTCAGGTCGCCGTCCCAACCAAGGTCCATCAGCATCTGCATGGTGAACTCTGGATAGCCGTCCTGGATCTCGGAATCCAAGCTTGCGACACCTTCGGCCAAGAGATTCTGACCGTCACGTTCCACACCAAAGCGGGCGCGGAAAGTCAAACCACCCTCAGAGACACGTTTGGACATGTCATAGAGGTTTGGTGTGCCTGGGTGGTTCAGCTCCTCGTCACCCCAGCATGGCCATGGCAGACCGTAGTAGTCACCATCTGCAGGGCCACCGTTGGCGCGCAGCGTGGTGCGGTCAAAGGTGTGCTGGTTCGCCATGTGCTTCTTGATGCGCTCTGGCGTCTGACCGGTGTAACCAATCGTCCACATACCTTTGTTGAACTCGCGTGTGACGCTTTCAATGTTAGGTGTGTTTTCATCTTCCATCTCGATGTTGCGGAAGAAACGATCTGCCCAGCCAAACTTGTTGGCGAACATGCCCATGATCTCATGGTCCGGCTTGCTCTCAAAGAGCGGAGCCACAACCTGATCACGCCACTGTAGCGAGCGGTTTGAAGCGGTGACAGAGCCACGGGTTTCAAACTGCGTACAGGCTGGCAACAGGTAAACACCGTCGGTCCGGTCATGAAGCACGGCGGAAACGGTTGGATACGGGTCAACTACAACCAGCATGTCCAGCTTTTCCATCGCGGTTTTCATCTCGCGACCACGGGTCTGAGAGTTTGGCGCGTGGCCCCAAAGCACCATGGCACGGACTTTGTCCGGGTTGTCCATGTTCTCAGGATCTTCCAGAACACCATCGATCCAGCGCGACACCGGAATACCAGTGAGGTTCTGAAGCGACTTTTCTTTACCGTCCGCTGCGGTGGTTTTGGCAAACTGGCCATTCAGCCATTCGCCATCTTCTTCCCACACACGTCCCCAGTGCGCCCAAGCGCCTTTGGACAGGCCGTAGTAGCCTGGCAGGGTGTGGCTCAACACGCCAAGGTCGGTTGCGCCTTGTACGTTGTCGTGACCACGGAAGATGTTGGTACCACCACCCTCGGTGCCCATGTTGCCAAGGGCCAGCTGCAAAATGCAGTACGCGCGGGTGTTGTTGTTACCGTTGGTGTGCTGCGTCCCACCCATACACCAGATCACGGTGCCTGGACGGTTGTTCACCAGTTGACGTGCCACACGGCGCAGTTGCTCACCAGGAGCCCCGGTCACGCGTTCCACTTCTTCTGGGTTCCAGCTGCGCACTTCGTCACGGATCTGATCCATGCCCCAAACACGGGTGCGGATGAACTCTTTGTCTTCCCAACCGTTTTCGAAGATGTGCCACAGAATGCCCCACACCAGCGCCACATCGGTGCCGGGACGGAAGCGCACATATTCATCTGCGTGGGCCGCCGTACGCGTGAAGCGTGGGTCACACACGATCAGCGGTGCGTTGTTGCGCTCTTTTGCGCGCAGCACGTGCAACAGGGAAACCGGGTGAGCTTCAGCCGGGTTGCCGCCAATGATGAAGATGGCTTTGGAGTTGTGGATGTCGTTGTAGGAGTTGGTCATGGCGCCGTAGCCCCATGTGTTCGCTACACCCGCAACCGTGGTGGAGTGACAGATACGCGCCTGGTGATCCACGTTGTTGGTGCCCCAATAGGCCGCAAACTTGCGGAACAGATACGCCTGTTCGTTGTTGTGCTTGGCTGACCCCAGCCAATACACACTGTCAGGGCCGCTTTCTTCGCGGATCTGGTTCATGCCGTCGCCGATCTCGTCGATCGCCTGTTCCCAGCTGATGCGCTTCCACTCACCACCCTCTTTTTTCATGGGGTACTTCAGGCGGCGTTCACCGTGGGCGTGTTCACGCACCGATGCGCCTTTGGCACAGTGGGCCCCGAGGTTAAACGGGCTGTCCCAACCAGGCTCTTGCCCAATCCAGACACCGCTTTGAACTTCGGCCACAACGGTACAACCCACAGAACAGTGGGTACATACGGATTTGATGGTTTGAACGGCAGTATTTGCGGCGTCTTGCGCCTGCGCCTGAGTAACGGTGCCACCGGTGGCACCAATCGCTGCCAGTCCACCAATGGCGAGACCGGATCCACGCAAAAATGTGCGTCGATCCACAGCTTTTTCAGCTGCGACAGACAGGATACTTGTCCGCTGGGGGCGTCGCGCAACCCCGTTGGTCTTTTTCCTTAGCATTCTTTCCTCCCTTGCTGCCCCGTTTGTCGAGGCTGGCTCGGTTAGTCTCAAAATCCCGACCGGTGGGCGTCACGCAACCAGTGGTCGGGGGCGGGTGTGATAACGTCCGATCAGAACCGGGTGCTATCGAGGTATGCGCGGGTGTGCGCGGTGTCCTGCATCTCGGTGCGAGACAGATCAGCTGGCTGTGCTTCCGCCGCCTGTGGCGACATGGCTACAACTGCTGCAGCTGCTGGGGCTGCTGCTGTTGCGAGCTTCAGAAAATCACGCCGACTGGCGCCTTTTTCGTCTGGCTTGCTCATGGCGAGCTCCTTGTTTTGGGTCGGTCGGGGTCCGACGGTTTCAAATGACGTTTAGTCCGCCCCCATGCGGAACGCCTGCGTTTCAATCTCGAGGAAGGCTTTGCCCACCGTGCCCACCGGCGCGTAGAGCACCGAGTTTTGCGCCGCTTCCAAATCGGAAAAGAAGTGCTCCGCCCAAGCGGCGATGTGGGTGAAGAAGAAATCTTTTTGCTTTTGCAGCGGCACCGGCTCGCCAAAACGACCACGGATCATACCCGCCATCATCTCCAGCAAGCTGGCGATGTTGTCTTCCGGCTCATACACATTTGGCGCGCGGGTGATGCGCAACGCCGCCATATCCGCCCGCAGACTGGCCAGCGGCTTTTCGTTCAAAAAGCCGGTCAGATAGTACGAGGCAAACGGCATCAGCTCACCGCGGCCCAGGCCGATGAACAGCGCGTTGAACTCGCTCTCCACAGCGGCGGCATTTGTGGCTTTGGCCACGCGGGCCAAGGTGCTGATCGCCTGACCAAGGTCGCTGTCATCGCCACCCAATGCGGCGGCATGTTGCAACAGATCTTTGCTTGGCGGGTTGGCCAAAAGGGCGGCCAGAAAATCGTAAAGATCCGCGCGCAGCAGATCCTCTTCGGCAACGTGGGTGTCGGTGACGGCTTGGCTCATCGCTATACCCTCTCTTCAGTCGTTTCTGATGCGGCAAACTCAAACCGCATACGGCGACGCAAAGGGGCAACAGGGAGCGCCTCCGCATCAGGGAATGGTTCAGTAGGAGCCTCAGCTTCGGCCACCACAGCAATTGGTGCAACCTCTTCGACCTCGGCCTCATCACTCTCGTCAGAGCTCTCAACCAGGGCCGCGTCAGCCTGCACTTCAAAGTCTTCCAGCGAGACGCGACCTTCCGCCAAAGCGTTGGCCTCTTCTTCCTGCCGCGCCATCTCTTTTACGTGTTCCAGCATGCCTTTGCCCACCTGGTAGGTGGTTTGAATGGCCTCCACGGCCATCGCGCTGTCGGTGAAGTCTTCGCCGTAGTCCACAAGCTCATCGATGTTGGCCAACACGGGATTGCTCAGCCACAGTTTCCGCAACGCCCGACGGCGAATGCGCTCCGGCACGGCTTTTTCCAAAAACACCGAGAAGTCATCGCCTTTTTCAAGCGCATCCGGGTCCGGCAAATCCAGCTCCGCCAAAATCTCTGCGTCCGACTTCTCTTCAAGCTCCGCATGAGCCTGCGCCAGATCTGCCTTCTCAACGGCCACAACTTCGGCTTCAGCCTCCGCTGCAACGCCCGCCTTTCGACGCGCCCAGAAATCTCCACCGCGGCTCAATTTGGCCTCCCGGTGCGGGGTGCGCGATACACGTCGGAAATCTGGGAAATACGCGCATCGCCGCGCCCATCTTCGACCAGATCAATCCGCTTCTTGTCACGGCGACGTTTTACAAAGGTCTCTTCTTCGTGGTGCTCTTCGACAAAGTCACGCAGGAAGGCAACAAGCCCCTCCGGCATTGGCACCAACTCCAGCAGCTCCTCGCCGCTGTCGGCATAGTCTTGGAACTCATACGCAGAAGCCGTTGCCAGCAGCACCTCATATGGCCGGTCCGCATCACCATCTTCTGCTTCGCGCATCACCACGCCAATCGACGGCACACGGGCTGTCAGGGTGGTCAGATAGGCTTCGGTGTCGGTGTGCCACAATTCAAGCGGCACGGTTGCGGCATGAAATTCCACCGCCCCTTCTTCTTCGCGCATCACACGCCAGTCAGCCTGGGCGGCCCCAGGGAGCACGCCAACAGCCTGCCACGCAAATTTCGCCCAGCGGTTGGCCGAGGGCGTTCTGCGGATCACGATGCCCAACGGCAATGATACCGGCGCTTGGCGCATGAATTTGTCTTCCTCCCATGCCCACGCAGTCGTCTGAAATTTTTTTGCAGGCATCTTTAACTTCGACGCTTTCCTGAGCCTTGCCAAAGGAAAACGCAAAACAGGCGCATTTCGCGTGAAAAACTGGACATTTTGGACCAGCCATTCTCCACCCAACACAACGCGCGGACAGATTGTCCACATCCCCTAAAAACCAATAGAATCACTTGGTTTTACGCTGGGTCAATTTCCAGCGATTCGGCAGGAGCCGAGGGCTTTACGCAGAAGCAGAAACATGCATTTCTGACGCAAATCTACACCTCCTCTTGGGGGTATTTTCTGGGAGGAAATCATGTCTAAGACATTGATTTTGTGTAACTGTTCGAAAAGTATGCCGTTGAATACAGAGGGCTTCGACTCTGTTGGCACGGTGCAATGCTCCAAAGTGAACACCCCCCTTGGCGCAGCTGAGATGCAAACCGCTGCACAGCTATTGCAGTCCGCCGAAGACCCCACAACAACCTGCGTCACCTGCACCCAGGAACAGCGTTTTTTCGCCGAGCTTGCGGACGAATTGTCCCTGCCTGAACCCACCTTTGTCGACCTGCGCGATCGCGCGGCTTGGTCAGAGGAAGGCACCAGTGCCGGACCCAAATCTGCCGCCCTTCTGGCGGACGGTTTGCGGACCACCCCGGCCACCAAAACCTTCGACATCACCTCCGAGGGCCTCTGCCTGATCGTGGGACCGGAAGAAGCTGCCCTCGCTGCCGCACGTCAGCTAAAAGACTTCTTGAGCGTCACCGTTCTCCTTGCGCCCGGAACCGACGCGCCGGAAGATCGCGACTTTGACGTGGTCGCCGGGCAGTTGAAAAAAGCCTCCGGTGCGCTTGGCAATTTCACCGTTGAAATCGACGCGCTGCAACAAGTGAACTCATCCGAACGCGGCGCAGCAACCTTTGGTGAGCCGCGCAACGGCGCCAAAACCACCTGCGACATCCTGCTCGACTTGCGTGGCGAGACACCGCTTTTCCCTGCACCGGAAAAACGCGAAGGCTATCTGCTGGCGGACCCAAAGAGCCTGCCTGCCACCCACGCTGCCATCTTTGAGGCCTCCCATCTGGTTGGTACCTTTGAGAAACCACTCTACCTGTCACTGGAACCCAGCATCTGTGCCCACTCTCGCGCGGAACAGACCGGGTGTTCCAAATGTCTGGACGTCTGCCCAACGTCGGCAATCCGCCCCGCAGGTGACCACATCGACATTGATCCCAACATCTGCGCCGGCTGCGGTTCTTGTGCCGCGCTCTGCCCATCTGGCGCCATCACCTATGATGACCCACCGGTTAGCGCGCTCTATGCCCGCATCAATAGTTTGGCCGAAGCCTACCGCAATGCTGGCGGCGAGACCCCACGCCTCTTGGTGCACGACCGCAAATTTGGTGCCGAGCTGATCGCACTGGCCGCCCGACATGATCGTGGTTTGCCCGCCAAAGTGATTCCGCTGGACCTCGAACGCGTGAGCGGCTTTGGCCACGCCGAAATGCTGGCTGCGCTCTCCAGCGGCTTTGTTGGTGTGGACGTGTTGGCCGCGCCAACCACGGACCGCGGCGCACTCGACAGTGAGCTGCTGCTGGCGCAAGCGCTCATCGGTGACAGTGACGCCCTGCGCATTCTGGACCCGGCAGAACCCACCGCACTCTGTGATGCGCTTTATGGCGCGGCCAGCGGCCTGTCCGGCATTACGCCCGTACTGCCTTTAGGCAATCGCCGCCAAGTCACCCGCCTCGCGGTGAAAGCGCTGCATGGCGTTCTAAACACACCGCTGCCTCTGCCGGAAAACGCCCCTTACGGCGCGGTGCTTGTCGACAAAGACGCCTGCACGCTCTGCCTCTCCTGCGCGTCCCTCTGCCCGGCGGGCGCTTTGGGGGACAATCCAGACAAACCGCAGCTGCGCTTTCAGGAAGACGCTTGCCTGCAATGTGGCCTCTGCACCCACGTCTGCCCGGAAAACGCCATCTCCTTGGTGCCCCAGATGAACACTTCAGACGCTGCACTGTCCCAGCAGATTGTGCATGAAGAAGAACCGTTTGACTGCATCGAATGTGGCACGCCATTTGGGGTGAAATCCACCATCGAGCGTATTGTTGAGAAGCTCGAAGGCAAACACGCCATGTTTGCCACCTCAGACGCCGCCCGCATGATCCGCATGTGTGACGATTGCCGCGTAAACGCGCAGTTCCATCAGGAAAACAACCCGTTTGCAGGCAACGATCGCCCACAAGTCCGCACCTCTGAAGACTACTTTAGCAAGCGCCGCGATCACTGATGGACAACCGGCGCTCCCAAATTTGCCGGGGCCATGGTCGCGGTGTAGGCCACGATGTTCTCCAGCTCCTCCAGCGTCAAGGTGACGGGGCTGATCGGGGACGGGCGGGTCTCGTCAAACGGTTCGGTAACGTCGGGAATGATGGTGAAAGAGGGATGCGGGTTCAGCGCGTAAAACGCCCAGAATCGTTCCATCCAGCCATCCAGACTGCGCAGCACCGCAAAGCTGGGCGTGGAGCCAATGCCGTTCATTCGGTTAACGTCGCCAACAACATGGCAGCGGCCACAGGCGCTCAGAGCCAGTTCCGCCCCGCGCGCAGCATCGCCGTCCAATTCCGCCTCAACCTCAGCCTCAACCGCCACAATCGGCACCTCAAACACCGGCTGCCCGTCCTGTTTGAAACTCAACACCGTGCGCTGCCCAACGTCCCCCGTCAGCCAGTCCGCCAATGTCGCCATATGCGGGTCATCCGTCTGGTGCACGGTCAGGCCGAAGTTGGCCCCATCTCGCGAAAAAACTGCTGTATCGCCACCGCTGATCAGGCTGCCTGCGGCGGCGCCTTCGGCCACAATGGTCACCCGCACGCCGTGTTTCAACGTGAACCGGGGCAACATGAATTTAATGACACCGCTGTCTTGCAGCTCCGGCGCGACCAAAAGCGTCGTGGTTTTGCCTTGCGCCCAAACGGTACCAGCGACACAAATGGCAACCGCAGCCAAAGCCACAACACTCAAAGACCGAAAAACTTCCATGACTCAAACCTAGGCCTGCGCCACGGCATGCGTCAACATGGACCCAAGTAGAATGCCCTAGGCAGAAGGATATCCACCTATGAGCGAAGATTTTAATATGAGCATGCGCAAGTTCCTCAAGCAGGTTGGCGTCACCAGCCAGCAAGCGATCGAGGACGCCATGCGCTCCGCCGGGGCCGAGGCCACCGACGGCAAAGAGTTCACCGCCAAGATGGTGCTAACCATTGATGGCCTGGACATGGAGCATGTTGTCACCGGTCAGATCAAAGGGCGTGGCTAAATGGCAAACCGCGACGATATTCTGAACATCCTCAAAGGCTTCACTGATCCCGCTTCTGGATCTGATCTGGTGGCCTCCGGCATGGTTCGCGCACTGAACGTGGATGGCGGCGAAGTCCGCTTTGTGCTGGAAATCGACCCGGCCCGCGCGCAAGCGATGCAACCGATGAAGGTTGAAATCGAGGACAAACTAAACGCGCTGGACGGCGTGGACAGCGTCTCCATCGTTATGACCGCACATGCCGCCTCCAAGCCGCCACCGGACCTCAAGGGCTCCCGCCCAGCAGAGCCGCAAGGCCCGCAAAAGATCCCTGGCATCGACCGTATTCTGGCCGTGGCCTCCGGCAAAGGTGGCGTCGGCAAATCCACCGTGTCTGCCAACCTCGCCGCCGCTCTGGCCGCTGAAGGCCGCCGCGTGGGCTTGCTCGACGCGGATGTTTATGGCCCGTCGCAGCCCCGTATGCTGGGTGTTTCTGGGCGCCCGTCGAGCCCCGACGGCAAAACCATCCTGCCAATGCGCAACCACGGGGTCACTATGATGTCGATTGGCCTCATGACCCGCGAAGAAGAAGCGGTTGTCTGGCGTGGCCCAATGCTGATGGGTGCGTTGCAACAAATGATGAGCCAAGTCCAATGGGGCGCGCTGGATGTGCTGATCGTGGATCTTCCACCGGGCACCGGCGACGTACAGATGACTTTGGCGCAAAAGGCGGAACTGACCGGCGCGCTCGTGGTTTCTACGCCACAGGACATCGCGCTTCTGGATGCCCGTAAAGGCATCAACATGTTTGAAAAACTCGGCACGCCAATTGTCGGTATGATCGAGAACATGAGCACGCACATCTGCTCCAAATGCGGCAACGAAGAGCACATCTTTGGTCACGGCGGTGTGGCTGCGGAAGCGGAAAAACTCGGCGTACCGCTGCTTGCGGAGATCCCATTGGCGCTGGACATCCGTGTGGCCGCTGACGGAGGTGCACCCATTGTGGTCTCCAAACCAGACAGCTCACAGGCACAGTCCTTCCGCACCCTCGCGCGCCAGCTGATCGAGGACGGCAACGCATGAGTGAGGCCCCGCAATTCCCGCCGCTTTTTGAAGGGCTCGCACTGACCGGCAGCGCGGATCCTTTTGCCAAGGCCAAGACTCAAGCGATCATGGGATGTGACGCGGGGCTTGTTGTCTACAACCTTGCCGCGGATCAGCTGCGCGCCGCCATTGTCTTTGCCCCTGAGGTGCCTTTGACCGAGGCCATGCCGGTGCTGATCAGCTGTGCCATCGGCTTTCAAAACGCCCTTGGCGCATTGGCTCCACCGGAAGTGGCGGTGCATCTGGACTGGCCCGGCGGCATCTTGGTCAATGGCGCGCGCTGTGGCCAGATGCGCGTGGCGGCCTCCACGCAAGAGGCGGGCGAAGTGCCGGACTGGCTGGTGGTCGGTTTGGACTTACCGTTGATCCCAGCCAACACTGACACGCCCGGCGACACTCCAAACCAAACAGCCCTCTATGAAGAAGGCTGTTTGGACGTGCGCCCCGATGAGCTGCTTGGCGCATGGGTGCGGCACACGCTGGTCTGGGTCAACCGGATGGAAGACGAAGGCCTCAAGCCGCTCACCACCGAATGGCGCGGTCTCGCACACAACCTCGGCGAAGAGATCGAATGGGCCTTTGGCGAGACACAAGAAACCGGCACTTTTGTTGGCACAGACGAACACTTTGGCGCGCTCCTGCGCAGCGGCGAAGACACCCGCCTGCTGCCGCTCGGCCGCCTCTTGGAAGGAGACAGCTGATGCTTCTGGCACGTGCAATCCATTTTGATGAAAGCGACCAGCGGGTCTTCTTCAACCCTGCCCGCACCGGCGAATGGGCGATCAGCGGCGGCTTTGAGTTTTCCAACTGGTCTGAGGCGGATCTGACCGGCAAGGCACGCCAAGCATTTGCCAACGGCTGGCTGGGTGTGGAAACCTTTGGCCGTGTGACCTTTGTCGCGGTGACCACCATCGAGCCGGCAGAGGTTGAAGCGCTGACAGATGCGCTCGCCCAACATTTTGTGGAGGTCTACGGCGCGCCTTCGGTTGAGGCTGCGCGTCCTGTGGCAGCAGAGGAAATTGCCCATATGGCGGATCTCTGCGCCGAGCATGAGGCCAACACGCTTCTGACCGTGGCCCGGGAACTCACCGAAGCCGGTGTGAAAGAGCAATTCCGCAGCATCGCCCCTGCGGAGGCCGAGTTGGAGCAATTTGCAGTGCACGTCACCCCAGACGAGTGACGTGCACCCACACGTTTACTGTTCCGCGTTGAAGATAAACAGGCGGCCACCTTTCAAAGTGTAGCCGTCAATCAATTCTTTGGCGCGGTCACTCACCAGCCAGGCTTCCAGCTTGTTGGCCAGTTCGGTTTTCACGTGACCGTGCTTCTCCGGGTTCACCGGAATATACGCATACTGGTTGAACAGTTCCGGATCGCCAGAATACAGCAGCGCCAGGTCGCCCTTGTTGCCAAACTTGAGCCAGCTTGCGCGGTCGCTCATGATGTAGCCGTTCATGCCGGACGCGGTGTTCAGGGACGCGCCCATGCCAGCGCCAGCTTCCTTGTACCAATCCACCGAACGCGCATCCGCATCGACACCAGCCTCAGCCCAGAGCGACAGCTCTTTCTTGTGCGTTCCGCTGTCATCGCCACGGCTCACGAACGCCGCTTTGGCTTCGGAAATCCCTGTCAGCGCGTCCACAACACTTTTGGCATCAGCAATCTTGGCTGGGTCGGCATTTGGACCAATCAGCACAAAATCATTGTACATGATCTCACGACGGTGCGTGCCGTAGCCGCCCGCAACAAACGCTTCTTCCGCTTTCTTGGAATGCACCAAAATTGCATCCACGTCACCGGCTTCGCCCAAACGCAGCGCCTGACCAGTGCCAACAACCAAAAGCTGCACTTCCAGCCCCAGATCTTTCTGGATTTCCGGCAACAAAACATCCGACAGGCCCGAGTTGTGGAACGAGGTTGTGACCGCCATTTTCATGGTGTCTGCCGATGCCATGGCGCCACTCAATACCAAGGCCACCGCGGCAAGCGTTGTACCAAACTTCATTCGACTATGTCTCCATTAATAAATGCGCGCGCTTCACTTGTTTTGGGTGAGGCAAAAAATTCCGCTGCAGGGGTCTGCTCCAGAATGTGACCGTGGTGGATGAACCAAACATCCTCCGCCAGCCGCCGTGCCTGACCAATGTCGTGCGTGGACATCACCACGCGTGTGCCGTCTTTGAACGCCTGCATCAGCAGCGTTTCAAATTCCCGCGTCGCCCGGCCATCCAGATTGGCGCAGGGCTCATCAAGGAACAAAATTTCAGGTTTGCGGATCAAAGCCCGAGCCAGTGCCAGCTTCTGTCGCTCCCCGCCAGACAACACTGTGGCTTGTTTCTGAGCACTGTCAGCCAAGCCAACCCGCTCCAACCACTCTGCGGCGCGCGACCGCGCATCCTTCTTGGACACCTTATGGGTCATCAGCGGATAGGCCACATTATCAAGCGCAGTACGCCGCATCATGATCGGCGCCTGAAACACAAACGCCTGAAGCGCACGGGCGTCTTCCTCCGGGATTTGCCACTCAAGCGACCCACCGCCAGACACCCGCTCCATGCCGTGCAACAAACGCAGAAGCGTGGTCTTACCGGCCCCATTTGGCCCCATCACAATCGACAGACCAGTGTCACTCACTGTGGTGGTCACCGGCCCAAGCAGCGTTTTGCCACGCCGCCGCACCACCGCATCTTTCACCGTCAGAGGAAGAATAGAGGTCACCATCGGCCACTCACCTCCGTCCGCGACAAGGTGTGGATCAACAGGTTCACCACCACCGCCAAGCCAATCAGCACAAAGCCCAAGGCCAGGGCGAGGGAGAAGTTGCCTTTTCCGGTCTCCAGCGAAATTGCGGTCGTCAAAACACGCGTGGCATTGTCGATGTTGCCGCCCACAATCATGATTGCACCCACTTCACCAATGCCTCGGCCAAATCCCGCCAATGAGGCTGTCAGGAGCGCCCGACGTCCATCCCACAACAGGGTGGCAATACGCTGCCAGCGGGTGGTGTTCATGGAAATCAACAGATCATGGTACTGCGCCCATAGTTCGCGAATGGCCTGATGGGCAATCGAAGCAATCAGGGGAGTGAGAATAATCACCTGCGCAATGATCATCGCTGTGGGTGTGAACAACAATCCAAACACCCCAAACGGCCCCGCCCGTGACAACAACAGATAGACAATCAGCCCCACCACCACTGGAGGCAGTCCCATCAACGCATTGAGCGTGGCAATCACAAACCGGCGAAAGCGGAACCGACGCACCGCCAGCCAACAGCCCAGCGGCAACCCTATCGCGGACGCAATGGCCACTGCGGTCAGAGTGACCTGCAACGAGCGCAGCGAAATCTCGATCAGATCCGCGTCAAAAGTGATGATCAGTCGGCCCGCTTCCAGCAGGCCTGCCAGTAATTCATTCATGCAACCGCTCTGGTGCCCCTCCCTGCGGCCTGCCCTCCCGGCGGCCGGAGCGTGCCACTCCTATGGCAGGCTCATCTGTTGTCATTGTGCCATTTCGCCACGGAGGCAAGAGGGCGGTTTCACTTTCCCAAATCACCCTAACGCAGCCCCCCGAATTGGCGCAAATTGTCCACTCGCTCCAAAGCCAAAATGTCATTTTGTCCCAAGAGTTTTAGGCAGGATTATCCCCTCAAAACAAAGAAACATGTCCAACTGGTCAAATTTCCCTTGGCAGGACGCCCTGCATCAACAACACTCTCCCCAATCGGGAGAAAAGACCAATCGGGAGGACCGTCATGACCCTGCGCAAACCTATTTCCAAACTACTGGCCGCCGGTGCCGCCATGGCGATCAGCGCCACCACCGCTCTGGCTCAAGACGTGACCCTGCGTATGCACCAGTTCCTGCCGCCGCAGGCCAATGTGCCAAAGCTGATTTTGGACGTCTGGGCGGATGCCATTGAGAAAGACAGCGAAGGCCGCATCAAGATCGAGCGCTATGCTGCCATGTCCTTGGGCGGTAAGCCACCAGAGCTGATGGACCAGGCCATCGACGGTGTTGCCGACATCGTCTGGACCGTGGTCGGCTACACCCCAGGCCGCTACCCGTCCACCGAAGTGTTTGAACTGCCCTTCATGGTCGAAGACGCACGCGCGGGCTCTTATGCCTATGCGAAGATGTTTGACGCCCACATGAAGGACACTGAGTTTAAGAACCTGAAGATCTTTGGCACCTGGGTGCATGGACCGGGCATGTTCCACACCAACGCAGCGGTCTCCTCCCCGGATGACCTCAAAGGCATGAAAATTCGCGGCGGCTCGCGCTTGGTCAACGAACTGCTGAAACTGACCGGCGCCTCGCCAATCGGCATGCCTGTGCCAGCTGTGCCAGAAGCGCTGTCCAAAGGTGTCATTGATGGCACCACCATCCCATGGGAAGTTACCGCCGCACTGAAAGTGCCGGAGCTGGTTGGCAACCACACCGAGTTTGAAGGCAACGCGCTTTACACGCTGACCTTTGTGCTGGCGATGAACAAAGATCGCTACGAATCCATGCCAGACGATCTGAAAGCGGTGATGGACAAGAATTCCGGTGTGGAATTCTCCATCTTTGCTGGTGGTGTGATGCAGGACATGGACGCCCCCGCACGTGATCTGGCTGTGGCCCGTGGCAACAACATCGTGACAGTGTCTGCCGAAGATGCCGCCAAATGGGCTGAGGTTGTGCAGCCAATCTACACCACTTGGATTGCCGACATGGACAAACGTGGCCTCGACGGTCAGGCCATGATCGACGAAGCCAAAGCGCTGATGGAAGAGTACAAAAAGAACAACATGTAACTTCACACCATCGCGAACAAGATTGGCCGCAGCCCCGTGCTGCGGCCTTTTTGTTTGCCGTCAGCAGCATACCGCAAAACGATGTCTCACGCCTTACGGGCTGTATCGCGCCTTGTCCTTTTTTGAGGTTGCGACCCTAACGGACCTACCGTTTTGCCAAAACGCAACTTAGCTTGAAGTGTGAAAGCACAAGCAAAGGAGGCGCTTATGCCCCGCCAAACCCAAGGCCGCGGCCGCCGTTATGACAGCATTCTGGACACAGTCGGCGACACCCCAGTTGTCCGCCTCAATCGGATTGCGCCCAAACATGTAAACATGTTTGTGAAATTCGAAGCCGCCAATCCAGCAGGTTCCGTGAAAGACCGCCTTGCGCTCAACATCATTGAAGCCGCGGAAAAAGACGGCCGCCTGAAACCCGGCCAAACCGTGGTGGAAGCCACCTCTGGCAACACCGGCATCGGCCTTGCCATGGTCTGCGCCGCCAAAGGCTACCCGCTGGTCATCACCATGTCTGAGGCCTTCTCGGTAGAACGTCGCCGGCTGATGCGGTTTCTCGGTGCGAAAGTTGTGCTGACTCCTAAGGCGCAAAAAGGCTTTGGCATGTACAAAAAGGCACAAGAGTTGGCCGAGCAAAACGACTGGTTCCTCGCCAGCCAGTTTGAAACCGCTGACAACGCCGACATGCACGAGAACACCACCGCCCGCGAAATCCTGAACGATTTTGCAGGCACCTCACTGGATTACTGGGTCACCGGCTACGGCACCGGCGGAACGGTTGCTGGTGTGTCGCGGGTTCTGCGCCGCGAAAGCCCGGACACCAAGATCATCTTGTCCGAACCGGCCAATGCGGCGCTTGTCGACTCCGGCTACATCAACACGCGGGACGACGCCAATCAGGCCACCGAAAGCCACCCTGCGTTCGAACCCCACCCAATTCAGGGCTGGACCCCGGACTTCATCCCGTGGGTGCTGCAGGAGGCGCTGGACAAAAACGGCTACGATCAGCTGATCAAAACACCGGGACCGGATGGCATCACATGGTCGCAACGCCTCGCGTCTGAGGAAGGCATCTTGGTGGGCATCTCGGCTGGCGCCACTTTGGCCGCAGCCATTGAAGTCGCAAAATCCGCCCCAGACGGGTCCAACATCCTTGTGATGCTGCCCGACACCGGTGAGCGCTACCTTTCCACGCCGCTGTTTGACGGCATTGCAGAGGGCATGTCGGACGAAGAGATCACCATCTCCCACTCCACGCCCAGCGCGCAGCTCTAAAAAAACAAAAAGGGTCGCTCAATCGAGCGACCCTTTCCGTAAACAATGATCAGTGCGATCAGCCGTTCACGCTGTCTTTCAACGCTTTGGCGATGGTCATTTTCACAACCTTGTCCGCGTCTTTCTTGATCTGCTCACCAGTTGCTGGGTTGCGAACCATACGCTCAGGACGCTCACGGCAGTAAATTTTGCCAACGCCTGGCAGGGTCACTGCGCCACCAGCGGATACTTCACGGGTGATCAGCGCGCAAACGGCTTCCAGAGATGCGCCTGCGGATTTCTTGTCAGAGCCCATTTCTTCGGCCAGAGCGGCAACGAGTTGGGTCTTGGTCATCGGTTTTGCCATTTCAGGTCTCCATTAGTCTGCCCGATTAGTAGGGCCTCACGCCCGGCATTTAACGGGATGTTGTGGGTGAACACAATAAATTGTGTGCCAAAAAACGGTGTTTTTAAGGGTTTTCCACAGATTTTCGTAGGGTCAGAGGAAGGCAGTCTCATCAAATGAGCGCAATTTCCGCGAATGTAGCCGTTCCAGAGGCATTTCGCGCAGGCTTTCCATAGCGCGGATGCCAATCAACAAATGCCGCGCGACCTGTGTCTTATAGAAGTCTGAGGCCATGCCGGGAAGCTTTAATTCACCATGCAGCGGCTTATCACTCACACAGAGCAACGTCCCGTATGGCACGCGGAATCGATAGCCATTTGCGGCGATGGTGGCGCTCTCCATATCCAATGCAATCGCCCGTGACTGGCTCAACCGCTGCACCGGCCCGGTGTGCTCGCGCAATTCCCAGTTCCGGTTGTCAATCGTCGCCACCGTGCCGGTCCGCATCACCCGCTTTAACTCAAAACCGGACAGCTTGGTCACCTCTGCCACCGCACTCTCCATCGAGGTCTGCACTTCGGCAAGCGCCGGAATAGGCACCCACACCGGCAGGTCATCATCCAGCACGTGATCTTCACGCAGATACGCATGCGCCAGTACAAAGTCGCCAAGGCTTTGCGAATTCCGCAAACCTGCGCAATGTCCGACCATGATCCAGGCGTGAGGCCGCAGCACCGCAATGTGGTCTGTTGCGGTTTTGGCATTGGACGGGCCAACCCCAATATTCACCAAAGTGATGCCAGAGCCATCTTCCCGCTTGAGGTGATAGGTTGGCATCTGCGGCTGCTTATCCACCGGGGCAATCTGCGTTTCCGCGTCCGAAATCTCCACGTTCCCCGTGCTGACAAAGCTGGTGTAACCCGACTTCGGATCATCCAGCATCTGCCGTGCATAGGCTTCAAACTCGGTCACATAGAACTGGTAGTTGGTGAACAACACGTGGTTCTGGAAATGCTCCGGATCGGTGGCTGTATAGTGGCTCAACCGCGCCAGCGAGTAGTCCACCCGTTGTGCAGAGAAAGGCGCCAAAGGGGCAACGCCGTTGATCTCCGCCGTGCCATTGACAATATCATCGTTGGTGGTCGACAGGTCCGGCACATCAAAAATGTCCCGCAGGGTGAAATCCGCCGCACCTTCTTGCGGCACGGTCATATCCGTCCGCGCAGCTACGGCAAAATGCACGGGGATGGGCGTGGACGACGGGCCAACAACAACCGGCACGCCGTGGTTTTCCAACAGCAACGCAATCTGCTGCTCAAGATAATGGCGGAACAAATCAGGGCGCGTGACGGTGGTGGCATGCACACCGGGTTCCGCCACGTGACCAAAGCTCAACCGGCTGTCAATCTGGGCAAAGCTGGTCGTGGTGATCCTGATCTCTGGATAAAACGCACGAATACGGTGCCCGTCCGGCCCTTTGCGCAGCGCCCGACGGAACTGGTCACTCAGATAGCTGGTCGACAGGTGATACAGCTCTTCCAAACGCGCCACGGCCGCTTTGGCATCTGTAAAGGCTTCCGGGGCGGGGACTGCGGGGGAGTGCACGGGGATATTCTGTGGTGTCATTGCGCAGCCTTGATTACCTCGGTCATTTCAAATTTTGTCACATCCACCAGCCCCAGGTCGGAAATCCGCAATTCCGGGATCACCACGAGGGCCAGCAGGGAGTGTTGCATATAAGCGTTGTTCAGCGTGCAACCGCAAGCCTCCATCGCCTCCACCATCTTCTGCGCCTTGGCCGCGACCTCAGTGGCAGGCGCATCCGACATCAATCCGGCTATCGGCAATTCCACCAAAGCCAGTTCTTCGCCGTCTTTAATCACGGTGACGCCACCGCCAACTTCGCCAAGCCGGTTGGCCGCCATCGCCATCATCTCGCGATCTGTGCCCACCACAATCATATGGTGGCTGTCATGCGCCACGGTGGAGGCCATCGCCATGCGGCCTTTGTAGCCAAAGCCCGACACAAACCCGTTCACTACTTCACCAGTCGCTCGGTGCCGCTCCACCAGTGCGATCTGCGCCACATCCTTCTCTATATCGCCCTGAGCCAGGCCATCCGTGACGGACAATTCGGCGGTCAACGCTTTGGTTGGCGCTTGATTTTCAATCACCCCAATCACATTGGCGGTGACCTGCGTGGCCCCCTCTGGTGCCTTGACTTCAAAGTCCGCTGCCGTCCGCGCACGCCCCATGTTCACCGTCTGCCACGCATGTGCGGGCCAGTCATAATGTGGGCAATCCACCAACACTTTTCCGTCCTGCGCCACGGTCTTGCCGCGCGCAATCACATGCTCAATGGGCAGCGTTTTGAGATCTGACGTTAGGATCACATCTGCCCGCCGACCCGGAGCAATAGAACCCAAATCTCGCTCCAAACCAAAATGCGTCGCGGTGTTGATCGTCGCCATCTGCAACGCCACCAACGGGTCACATCCACAGTCAATCGCATGGCGCACCACTCGGTTCATGTGCCCGTCATTCACCAACGTGCCGGAATGGCTGTCGTCAGTACACAGAATGAAGTTACGCGGATCGAGACCTTTTTCGGTGATCGCCGTGATCTGTGTCTCCACATCATACCAGGCGGAGCCCAAGCGCATCATCATGCGCATACCTTGCCGCACGCGGGCAATGGCGTCCGCCTCACAGGTGCCTTCATGATCGTCTGCCGGTCCGCCCGCTACATAAGCATGGAAAGGGGTTCCCAAATCCGGCGACGCATAGTGCCCCCCCACGGTCTTGCCCGCGTTCTGAGTCGCGGCAATCTCAGCCAACATCTGCTGGCTGCCATTGATCACACCCGGGAAGTTCATCATCTCCCCAAGCCCAATGATACCGGGCCATCCCATGGCCTCGCTCACGTCATCCGGGCCAATCTCAAACCCCGTGGTCTCCAGCCCTGGTGCCGACGGTGCGCAACTTGGCATCTGAGTGAAGATGTTGATCGGCTGCATCAGTGCCTCATCGTGCATCATCCGCACGCCTTCCAGACCCAAGACATTGGCAATCTCATGCGGATCAGTGAACATCGTCGTGGTGCCATGCCCCATCACAGCGCGGGCAAACTCCGCCGGGGTCAACATGCCGCTTTCGATATGCATATGCCCGTCACACAGACCCGGGATCATAAACCGCCCGTTGGCCTCAATGACCTCCGTCTGCGTTCCTTCGCAATGGCTGGCGTCTGGCCCAACATAGGCGATCCGCCCTTCAGCCACGGCAATATCGTGATCCGCCAGCACCTCGCGGGTGTGCACATTGACCCATTGGCCTTTGCGAATGATGAGATCAGCTGGCTCGCGGCCCGCGGCCACAGCAACAAGACGGGGGGCCATATCTGCCCAAGATTGAAAATGCTTCTGTTCCATGGCCCACGGTGCCACGGGTGTCTGCCATGTTCAACCACACCGAATATGAAGCTTTTACAAAAGGAGCTTTAGGAGAAGACTGAAAGGACAGAGGGAGCCAGCCCCCGCGCGCTGTGCGCCCTCCCCCCGGGATATTTGGGGCAAGAAGAAGCAGACGGCACCACGACCGGTCAAAAACGACGTCGCAAACACGCTTGACCACCAAGCCCTCGCAATGCTCCGCTGCCCCAAACAAAGAGAGATCCATGACCGTTACAGAGCTGCACCGCAACATCAAGCACTGGCAAGAGCGTGTTGATATGGCAGCGGCCTTCCGCTGGACCGCGCGCCTCAATATGCACGAAGGCGTGGCCAACCACTTCAGCCTTGCGGTGAATGACGATGGCACGCGATTTTTGATGAACCCCAATCAGAAGCACTTTGCCCGCATCAAAGCCAGTGACCTGCTGGAGATAGATGCGAATGATCCCGAAACCCTGAAAGGTCCAAATGCGCCTGACCCCACCGCCTGGGGCCTACATGGTGGCGTGCACCGCCACTGCCCCCACGCGCGCTGTGTGATGCATGTGCACTCGATATTCGCGACCGTCTTGGCGTCTTTGGCGGACAGCACATTGCCACCGATCGATCAGAACTGCGCCACGTTTTATGACCGCATTGTGGTGGATGACGGCTATGGTGGCCTCGCTTTTGAAGACGAAGGCGAACGTTGTGCAGCGCTGCTCACAGATCCCAAAAAGAAAGTCATGGTCATGGGCAACCATGGCGTGCTGGTGATTGGCGACGGCGTCGCGGATACCTTTAACAGGCTCTACTATTTTGAACGTGCGGCTGAGACCTATATTCGTGCCTTGCAGACCGGGCACCCGCTGCGGGTTCTGCCGCATGAGATTGCCGAAAAAACGGCGCAGGAGCTGGAGCAGTATCCGGAGCAAGACGTGCGCCATCTTGCTGAGTTGAAGGCCATACTGGACGAAGAAGGCAGCACTTACGCCACCTAGCACCCCTTGCGCAGCGCCTGTGGCGTGGTGGCAAACTCTGCCCGAAACGCCCGCGTCATCGCCGCCGGATCACCATAACCGCTGCGCAGCGCCACCTCCGCGACGCTCAAATCCGTGTCCACCACCAGCTTGCGTGCCAGATTGAGCCGCAAGCGCCGATACACCACCGCCGGCGTGGCCCCAAGCTCCGCCAACATCCGCGCTGCAAGGAATTTCTGTGTCACACCTGCCCGGCGCGCCACTTCAGGTAAGGCCAAAGGCTCTTCCAAGTGATCCTGCATCACCGCCAACGCGCGGTTCACCACCCGCCCTGCAGGCGTCGCCCCACCTTCGTGAGACCGCGCGCTGTCGCGCGTCATGAAGAGCTGCGCCACCTGCAAGGCCAACGCCTGCCCAAAGTCGCGTCCGATCAGATACATCACCAAATCAAACGCCGCCATGGCCCCGGAACAGGTCACCCTCGGCCCATCAATCACAAACCGTTCGCGCTCCGCTATGACATCCGGAAATCGCTCCGCAAAAGCGGTGAGTTCTTCCCAGTGAATGGTGGCGCGATGCCCCTCCAGCAAGCCTGCTTCCGCCATCAACCAACTGCCCGTGTCCATGCCACAGACCGTGCCAAACCGCTTGGCCGCCGCCCGCAGGGCGCTCTGCGACTGCCACCCCGCATGGTCCTTAAACCCATACGACGGCATCACCACCAGCATGTCGCCGGAGGTCTCACTGAGCCGACCATGAGGCGTCACTGGCAACTGACTCGAGCTGTGCACCGCCGTGCCGTCCAGAGACAAAAACGCCCAGTCAAAGAGCGTTTTGCCCGACAGCGTATTGGCCGCGCGCATCGGTTCCACGGTGTTTGCCAAACAATGGTTGGAAAACCCGTCAAACAGCAGAACCCCAATTTTCTGCGGCACAGCGGATGTATTTGACCAAATCTGCATAGTGGAACGCTATTCCCGCATGATCTAGCTGGTCAAGCGCGCTCTGTTGGTGGCAGCCATATGAGGAAGCGTGCCATGCAGTTTGATCTGACCGAAGAGCAGGAGATGATTGTCTCCACCGTCCGCAGCTTCGTAGAAAATGAGATTTATCCTTATGAAGATGAGGTCGAGCGCACAGGTGAAATTCCCGAAGGTCTGGGCGAACAGATCAAACAGAAAGTCATCGACCTTGGTTTTTATGCCTGTAACTTCCCCGAAGAGGTGGGGGGCGCGGGTCTGAACCACCTTGAGTTCACTCTGGTGGAACGCGAGTTGGGGCGTGGCTCCATGGCGCTCACGCATTTCTTTGGCCGGCCGCAAAACATCCTCATGGCTTGTGAAGGGGAGCAGAGAGACCGCTATCTGCTGCCTGCTGTGCGCGGCGAACGCATGGACGCTTTGGCCATGACCGAACCCGGCGCCGGGTCCGATGTGCGCGGAATGAAATGCGCCGCCGTGCGCGATGGTGGCGACTGGGTGATCAACGGCAACAAGCATTTCATCAGCGGCGCGGAACACGCCGACTTCTTCATTGTCTTTGTCGCCACCGGCGAAGACCAAACCCCAAAAGGCCCCAAAAAGCGCATCACCACCTTCCTTGTGGACCGCGACACACCGGGCTTCACCGTGCGGGACGGCTACAAATCGGTGAGCCATCGCGGCTACAAAAACATGGTGCTGGAGTTTGACGACTGCCGCCTGCCGGACGCACAAGTTTTGGGAGAGGTCGATGGCGGTTTTGCAGTGATGAACGAATGGCTCTACGCCACCCGCATCACAGTCGCCGCTTTCTGTGTCGGCCGCGCTCGCCGCGCCTTTGACTATGCACTGGACTACGCGGCACAACGTGAGCAATTTGGCCAGCCTATCGGCAGGTTCCAGGGCATCGGTTTTCAAATCGCCGATATGATCACTGAGATCGACGCCGCTGACCTGCTGACGCTTTCCGCCGCAGCACGCCTTGATCGCGGGTTGCCGTCCAACCGCGAAATTGCCTCCGCCAAGCTCTACGCCACCGAAATGCTCGCCCGCGTGACCGACGCGGCGATCCAGATCCACGGCGGCATGGGGTTGATGGACGACTACCCGCTGGAACGCTTCTGGCGCGACGCGCGGGTCGAACGCATTTGGGACGGCACCAGCGAAATCCAACGCCACATCATCAGCCGCGACCTGCTGCGGCCATTGGGGGCCTGATGGAAAGCGTTGTGTTGCGCACGCGCCTGCGGCACAACCTCGACACACCATCGAGAGAGCCGCCCTATGAAACCATCCGTCACCATCACCTATTGTGTGGGCTGCAACTGGCTGCTTCGCGCGGGCTGGATGGCGCAAGAACTGCTGTCCACCTTCAAAGACGATCTCGCTGGGGTAACCATTGCCCCAGCCGACGTGCCCGGCACCTACAAGGTCACGGTCGACGACAGGGTGATTTGGAACCGCAAACGCGACGGTGGATTTCCGGAAGCCAAAGAGCTGAAAAAACGCCTGCGCGATGTGATCGAACCGGACCGCGATTTGGGGCACCTGGACCGCAGCAATTGAACGCAGCGCCCTGTATCGTGGGGGCCAGCCCCCACACCCCCGGAGTATTTGTTGTCAGAAGAAGCCATGGATCCGCCCCCCGAAGAGTAGACATTGACCGGGGGGCTTCTCCTGACGCGGCCATCGGCGCTCCCGCCTGTACCGCGTTTTTATCTTTCCGCACCGTGGTTAACAAAGGGTTACCGTTTTTGACCAAAAACACCGCTAGTGGCACCACATCTGCTGTCGCGGGGTCCAAGCGATGACCCGTGATCTCTCCCGCTTGATCCGCCCCAAATCCATTGCCGTTGTTGGCGGCGGTGCCTGGTGCAGCGACGTCATTCGCCAAATTCAAAAGATTGGCTTCAAAGGTGACATTTGGCCCGTGCATCCCAAATCTCGCCAGGTTTTGGGGCTGACTGCCTATGTCTCAATAGACGCCTTGCCCGAAGCCCCGGACGCAACCTTCATCGGTATCAACCGCCACGCAACACTCCAGATCGTAAAAGATCTCGTAGCAAAGGGCGCAGGCGGCGCCGTGTGTTTTGCCTCCGGCTTTTCCGAAGCAGCTTCCGAAGATGCCTCCGGTGGTGAATTGCAAGCCGATCTGGTGGCCGCCGCAGGCAACATGCCAATCCTCGGCCCCAACTGCTACGGCCTGATCAACGCGCTGGACGGCGCCGCCATCTGGCCGGACCAACACGGCTGTAAACGTGAAGATAACGGCGTCGCCATCCTCACGCAAAGCTCCAACATCGCGATCAATCTCACCAACCAACAACGCGGCCTGCCCATTGCCTATGTCGCCACCTGCGGAAACATGGCCCAGCTCAACCAGGCCGACATCGCCTCGGCTTTGCTTGACGACCCGCGCGTCACCGCGCTTGGCTTGCACATCGAAGGCTTCACCAACCTGCGCGCCTGGGAGGCGATGGCCGCCAAAGCTTATGCCAAGGGCATCCCCGTTGTGGCCTTGAAAGTGGGCGCCAGCGATGAGGCCCAGTCCGCCACTGTCAGCCACACTGCCTCTCTTGCAGGTAGCGACGCAGGCGCCAATGCCCTGATCAAGCGCCTCGGTTTTGCCCGCGTACACGACCTGCCGGTGTTTTTGGAAACCCTGAAACTGCTGCATTTTTCCGGCCCGTTGGCGGTACCTACGCTGGCCTCGATCAGTTGCTCCGGTGGCGAGGCCAGCCTTATGGCCGACACAGCACTGAACAGCGGCCTTGCCTTCCCGCCCCTGTCTGAAAGTCAACGCACACATTTGGCCGAAGCCCTCGGCTCAATGGTCGCACTCGCCAACCCGCTGGACTACCACACCTATATCTGGCGCGATGCCGATGCGATGGCCGAAGCCTGGTCTGCCATGATGACATCAGAGATTGGCCTGACATTCTCCGTGGTGGATTACCCGCCGGAAAACCGCTCTGATTGGGACTGTGCCACCGACGCCGCAATCAAAGCGCACAAAACCACAAAACGCCCGATGGCCGTGGTCGCCAGCTTGCCTGAACTTCTGCCACCCGACGTGACCCAAACCCTGATCGAAGGCGGTGTGGTGCCCATGCACGGCCTGCGTGAGGCTATCTCTGCCGCCGCCGCCACCACACAAATCTCCGCCCCCGAGACCACACCCTTGGCGCTCGCCCCGACCGAACGGCCCCAGACACCTTATGTTCTCACCGAGCATGAGGCCAAAACTGCGCTCGCCACCCATGGCCTCACCATTCCACAAAGCATCTGCGTGACCGGCGCCCACGCTCTCACCAAAACCGCAGGAACCCTGACGCCCCCTCTGGTGCTCAAAGGCCAAGGCATCGCCCATAAAACCGAAGCCGGAGCAGTGAAGCTGAACCTGACCGCCACTGATCTGCCCGACGCAGCTCACGCCATGCCAACCGACAGCTTCCTGATCGAGGAAATGGTCGATGACGGCGTCGTTGAGTTGCTTATCGGCGTAACTCACGACCCGGCCCATGGCTTTGTTCTCACCATCGCCGCTGGCGGCACGCTCACCGAAATATTGTCAGACAGCGCATCGCTCTTAGTTCCGGCCAGCCCAAAATCCATCCGCGCCGCACTGACGTCGCTCAAAATCGCCCCGCTGCTCACCGGCTATCGCGGCGCGCGCCCTGCCAACATCGACGCCATTCTCCAAGCCATCGACGCGTTGCAAGCCTATGTGCTTGCCAACCTCGACAGCTTGCAAGAGGCTGAGATCAACCCGCTGATCTGCACACCCACCCGCGCGGTGGCCGCAGATGCGCTGATACGAAAGGACATGTCATGAGTGACAGCCCGGTCAAAACCCGCCGAGACGGCGCCATTCTCGAGGTCACACTCGATCGCCCCAAAGCCAATGCCATTGATCTGGCCACAAGTCGCATCATGGGCGAAGTCTTCCGCGATTTCCGTGACGATCCGGATCTGCGCGTGGCCATCCTCACCGGCGGGGGAGACAAATTCTTCTGCCCCGGTTGGGACCTGAAAGCGGCCGCCGATGGAGACGCCGTGGATGGCGACTATGGCGTCGGCGGTTTTGGCGGCTTGCAAGAACTGCGCGACATGAACAAACCGGTGATTGCCGCCGTAAATGGCATCGCCTGCGGCGGTGGCTTGGAGCTGGCCCTCTCCGCCGACATCATCCTCGCCGCAGATCACGCCAGCTTTGCGCTGCCGGAAATCCGCTCCGGCACCGTGGCGGATGCCGCCTCGGTAAAACTGCCCAAGCGCATCCCTTACCACATCGCCATGGAGCTCCTACTCACCGGCCGCTGGTTTGACGTCGACGAAGCCCACCGCTGGGGGCTGGTGAATGAAATCCTACCAGCTGACACACTGATGGACCGCGCCTGGGAACAAGCCCGCTTGCTGGCATCTGGTCCGCCACTGGTCTACGCCGCCATCAAAGAAATTGTGCGCGACGCCGAAGACGCCAAGTTCCAGGACGCGATGAACCACATCACCCAACGCCAGCTGCGCAGCGTGGATGTGCTTTATGACAGCGAAGATCAACTCGAAGGCGCGCGGGCTTTCGCTGAAAAGCGCGACCCTGTCTGGAAAGGCAAATAGCCGGGCGCCAGATCTTTAGGCATCAGCCAATCCCCCACGCCGCTGTGACAATTATTCACTGCCATGGCTCTTGTGCCTGCCTGACCACAGGCGCAGAGTACCCCCATGACCAAGACCCTGCTTTCGCTCGGCCACGGCTACACCGCCCAGGCCCTCGCCACCCGTCTTCTACCGCAAGGCTGGACCATTCTCGGCACTTATCGCGACCCGGCACAAGAGGCCGATTTACGCGCCCAAGGCATCACACCGCTGCAGTGGCCGATCAGTTTTGACACCGCGCTCAAAGATGTCACGCATGTGCTGACCTCGATCCGCCCGGACAAAGACGGCGATCCGGTTTTGCGCCTGGGCAAAGACGCTCTTCAGAATGCCGCGCCCAATCTCGAATGGATCGGCTACCTCTCCACCACAGGGGTTTACGGCGATATGGATGGCGGCTGGGTCGACGAAGACACCCCGCTTGATCCCGGTGGCCATCGTGGCAAAATGCGCGTATTGGCAGAAGCCGAATGGCAAGCCTTGCCCGAGCTGCCGCTGCACATCTTCCGGCTCGCTGGCATCTACGGCCCCGGTCGCGGCCCTTTTGCCAAACTGCGCAACGGCACCGCCCGCCGCATCATCAAAAAAAACCAAGTCTTCTCCCGCGCCCATGTCGATGACATTGCCCAAGTGCTGGAAGCGTCGATGAAAACTCCGAATGTGGGCCAAATCTACAATGTCTGTGATGACAGCCCGGCCCCGCCGCAAGACATCCTCGCCTATGCCGCTGAGCTACTCGGCATGGACCCACCGCCGGAAATCCCCTTTGAGGAGGCGGAGATGAGCCCCATGGCGCGCAGCTTCTATTCCGACAGCAAACGCGTGCGCAATGACCGCATCAAAGAGGAGTTGGGCGTGGTCTTAAAATACCCCAACTACCAAGACGCGCTCAAATCCATGCTGGACGGAGAAACCGCCCCTTAGACTTCAGTTGGCCAAAAATATTCCGGGGGCTTGGGGGCTGGCCCCCACTCTTACGCAGCCTTACGCCCGCTTGCTGTCCAGCGTTGTGATACCCAGCGCATCCAGCACCTTGGCCTCAATCTGCTCGGCATTCATCGCTGCCACATCATACATCGCCTTCGGACTGGCCTGATCAATGAACGTGTCCGGCAGCACCATAGAGCGGTACTTCAGCCCACCATCAAACACGCCTTCTTCCGCCAATAGCTGCGCCACATGGCTGCCAAAGCCGCCCACAGCACCTTCTTCAATGGTGATCAGCGCCTCGTGCTTGGCCGCCAGATCCAGGATCATGTCCCGGTCCAAAGGCTTGGCAAACCGCGCATCTGCAATCGTCGGGGTGATGCCCCGCGCCGCCAGTGCCTCCGCCGCCTTGCGGGTCTCTTCCAGCCGCGTGCCAAAGGACAACAGCGCCACGCGACTGCCTTCCTGCACCACACGGCCTTTGCCGATCTCCAGCACCTCACCGCGTTCCGGCAGCTCAACACCCACGCCTTCGCCACGCGGGTAGCGGAAGGCAATCGGCCCGTCATCATAGGCCGCCGCTGTGGCCACCATATGTTTCAGCTCAGCTTCATCCGCCGCCGCCATCACCACCATGCCCGGCAGGTTGGCCATAAAGGCGATGTCAAAACTGCCCGCATGGGTCGCGCCATCGGCGCCAACAAGGCCTGCACGGTCAATTGCAAACCGAACCGGCAGACGTTGGATGGCCACATCGTGCACAACCTGATCATAGCCACGCTGCAAGAACGTCGAATACATCGCACAGAATGGCTTCATACCCCCTGCTGCCAGAGCGGCAGAGAATGTCACGCCATGCTGTTCGGCAATCGCCACGTCAAAACACCGGCTTGGATAGCGTTCGGCAAACAGGTTCAACCCTGTGCCATCTGGCATCGCAGCCGTGACCGCACAAATCCGGCTGTCCTCAGCGGCTTCTTCCACCAGCGCATTGCCAAACACCGAGGTATAGCTCGGGGCATTCGACGGCGCTTTGTGCTGCTTGCCGGTGGGCACATCAAACTTCGCCGTGGCATGGCCTTTGTCGCGTGCAGCTTCGGCAGGGGCATAGCCCTTGCCCTTTTTGGTGATCACATGCAGCAGCACCGGCCCGGTCGCACGCTGGCGCAAGGTGCGCAGCAACGGCAGCAGTTGGTCCATGTCATGCCCGTCAATCGGCCCCACGTAAGAGAATCCCAACTGCTCAAACAGCGTGCCGCCCACGGTCATACCTTTGAGCACATCTTTGGCCCGCTTGGCGCCTTCGCGGAACGGTTCCGGCAACAGGCTCACCGCGCCCTTGGCGGCCGACTTCAGCTCCTGAAACGGCTCACCCGCATAGAGACGGCTGAGATATTCACTCATCGCCCCCACGGGTGGCGCAATCGACATGTCATTGTCGTTCAGGATCACAAACATACGCTTGCCCAGATGACCCGCGTTGTTCATCGCCTCATAGGCCATGCCCGCCGTGATCGACCCATCGCCAATCACCGCAATCGCATCGCCTAGCCCACCGTCACATTGCCCACCCAAGTCACGCGCCACGGCAAAGCCCAACGCGGCGGAAATTGAGGTTGAGCTATGCGCCGCACCAAAAGGGTCAAACACGCTCTCACTGCGCTTGGTGAAACCGGACAGGCCATCTTCCTGACGCAGAGTGCGAATCCGATCCCGACGGCCGGTCAAAATCTTATGCGGATAACACTGGTGGCCCACATCCCAGACCAACTTGTCGCGCGGCATGTCAAACACCGCGTGCAGCGCCACGGTCAGTTCCACCACACCCAAACCTGCGCCCAGGTGCCCGCCCGTCTCACTCACCGCGGAAATCGTTTCAGAGCGCAGCTCATGCGCAATCTGCGTCAACTCACTGTCCGAAAACCGTTTTAGGTCTTCAGGCAAGTTCACTTGATCCAACAATGGGGTCTGGGGTCTCGCTGACATAGGCGCGCCTTCCGGTTAGCTGTCCCGCGAGATAACGAAACGCGCCGCCTCCCGCAAGGTATCCGCGTCCTTACCGTAAACAGAAAGCGCGTCACATGCATCCGTCACAAGGTCGCGGGCGCGCTGTTTGGCACCTTCAAGGCCTAACAACGAGACAAAGGTGGCTTTGCCAGCCTCAGCATCTTTGCCAACAGCCTTGCCAACCTTGGCGGCATCGCCTTCCACATCCAGAATATCATCTGCAATTTGGAACGCCAAACCCAAGTCCAGCGAGTAGCGCATCAACGGTTCAATATCCGCTTTGCCCATCACCGCGCCTGCCGTGGCCGACCACGCGATCAACGCGCCAGTTTTGCCCGCTTGCAGCCGTGTGATCTCTTGCAACGTCAAAGGCACCGGCGCAGTTTCTGCCGCGATGTCCAATGCTTGGCCCAACACCATGCCCTGCGCCCCGGCTGCTCGTGCCAACGACACAGTCAACTCTGCACGCACCGCTGGATCGTCATGACATTCATCCCGGCTCACACACTCAAACGCGAGCGTCTGCAACGCGTCACCCGCCAACACGGCGGTGCACTCATCCCATTTGATATGGGTGGTCGGTAGCCCACGGCGCATGTCATCATCATCCATGCAAGGCAGATCATCATGCACCAGCGAATAGGCGTGCATCGCCTCAATTGCCGTTGCGGGCCAGATCGCCTGTTTGCCATCCACCCCATGCAATCGCGCACTTTCCAGCACCAGAAACGCCCGCAGCCGCTTGCCACCCGCACTGGCGTAACGCATGGCCTCCACCACCGGCAAATCGCCAAATGGTTTCATGACTTCAAGCAGATGGGCTTCCACCTGTGTGGCGGTTTCTTTCAGACGTGTCTCAAACATCACTAAGGGACGCTTACATGCCTTCAACCGGTGTCAAACCGGCCGGGGTGCCATTGCCATCCAAAGTGATCGCCGCGACCTTCTCTTCGGCCTCTTTGAGCTTCGCCTCACAGCGGGCCTTCAACGCCGCACCACGCTCATACAACGCAATGGATTTCTCCAACTCAACATCACCACGCTCCAACTGGCCAACAACCTGTTCCAGCTCGCGCATCGCCGCTTCAAAGCTCATCTCTTCCACAGGTGTGTCGCTCATTTGGCTCTCTCCATCAAAACCTCGACATGCGCCGCCACCGACGCTGCCAAAGCGTTCAGATCATATCCACCTTCCAAAGTCGAGACCACGCGCCCGCGACTGTGCTGGTCCGCCACATCACACAGCTTCTGCGTCACCCAAGCAAAGTCGTCCTCGGTCCATTCCAATTGCGCCAGCGGATCATCTTTGTGCGCATCGAAGCCCGCTGACAGGATCAACAACTCCGGTTCAAACGCCTCCAAGGCGGGAAACACTTGCGCTTCATAAGTCGCCCGCATCAGCCGCCCGTCGCTGTGCGGCGGCAAAGGCAAGTTCATCACATTGTCCTGTGCGCCAGTTTCCTTCGGCATGCCAGTGCCAGGCCACAGCGGGTTCTGGTGGCTGCCGATAAATAGGCTGCGCGGCTCGTCCCACAACAAGGCCTGCGTGCCATTGCCGTGGTGCACATCAAAATCCACCACCGCCACACGGCTCAACCCATGGCGCTCCAGCGCATGTTTGGCGGCAATTGCGGCCGTGCCAAACAGACAAAACCCCATAGGTTTGCTCTGCTCCGCATGGTGTCCCGGCGGACGACAAGCGACAAAAGCGTTGCCCACCTCGCCCGCCAGCACCGCATCCACCGCCGCCAGACACCCGCCAACTGCGTGACGTGCGGCCAGCGTCGAGCCCGGCGACATATAGGTGTCGCCATCCAAAGCCACCGTACCACTTGCCGGTTCCGCCGCTGTGATGGCCTCAAGATGACTTTGCGGATGGCACAACAGAATGTCGGCGTCCGAACACTCCGGCGCCTCGCGCCGATCCAACGCCTCAAACCGGTCCGCGCTCAAAGCCGCCTGAATGTGCTCGATCCGCGCAACCTGCTCCGCATGGCCCGGCGGCGTCTTGTGTTGCAACGAACTTGCGTGACTGAACAACGCTGTGGTCATCTCACTCCCCCGCTTCTTCTGACCCAAAATACTCTCGCCGAAGGCGAAACCAACTCCGCTAGCAGATCAGTCCGGTGCCAGCATATAGCCCGCCCCACGCACAGTCTGCAGATAACGCGGTTGTTTTGGATCCTCTTCCAACTTGCGCCGCAAACGGGTGATCTGCACATCCACCGCCCGCTCCTGCGCTTGACCTTTATCGCGACCCAGTTCTTCCACCAGCTTGCCGCGGCTCACCGCCTCACCCGGGGTTTTGGAGAAAATCTTCATTAGCTGGCTCTCGGTGGCGGTCAGACGCACTGGCTCTTCGCCCTGCCACATCTCGCCGCGATCAATGTCATAGCGAATGCCGCCCAGATGCAGCACCTTGGGCACCGTGGAGGCCTCATCCACCTCCGGCATCCGCCGCAGAATGGCATTGATCCGCAACAGCAACTCTTTGGGCTCAAACGGCTTGGCCAGGTAATCGTCCGCGCCAGCTTCCAACCCGGCGATCCGATCCTCGGTTTCGCCTTTGGCTGTGAGCAGCAGAACCGGCGTTTGCGAGGTCTCGCGAATGCCACGGGTCAGGCTCATGCCATCTTCGCCCGGCATCATCACGTCCAGCACAATCAGATCAAAATCGAGCCCTGACAAAATCCGCCGGGCATGGGCCGCATCGCGGGCCGCTGACACCAGAAACCCGTTGCGCATCAGAAACTTCCGCAGAAGTTCGCGAATGCGCTCGTCATCATCGACAATCAAAAGGTGGGGATCGATGTCTTTCATTTGCCCGACTCGCGCAGTGACAGATATTGCCGTTTCATTTCACCTTCCATCATCGCCTCAAGCACCCGCCGGAACCCGGCCACATCCTCTGGTCCCGCCTCGCGAAACGCTGTGCGCATCCGCACCCGCTGCGCGTCCGACAAGCGATGTTCCAGCGCCGTGCCTTCCTCGGTCAGAAACAGGTTCCGTTCCCGCCGATCAGACGTGCCCACGCGACTTTCCACAAGCCCATCTTCAATCAACGTGCGCAACACACGATTGAGTGACTGTTTCGTCACCCCCAGAATATCGAGCAAGTTGGTCACCGTGGTGCCCGGCGCGCGGTTGATGAAGTGGATCGCCCGATGATGCGCCCGACCATAGGCCATGCTTTCAAGGATTCGGTCCGGGTCTGCCGTGAAGCCCCGATAGGCAAAATACATCGCCTCTATGCCCTGCCGGAGCTGCTCATCGGTGAGATACAGCAGGTTCTCACTCCGAATTGGATCGCTCATTTGGCCTCCCAACATCACAATTGACGGGTTTGATCGTCACAATACGTCAGCTTTGTTGACACTCCAAGCGCTAACTGGTAGCGAATCGCAGGTTTTGCGCAATTTTATGTCCGATACGGCCATATGCAACGCAATAAATGAAAAACTGAACGCATATTGGAAAGCGAAAGGAACGACCATGGCTGGTGCATATGACGATCGTGACGGCGTCATCTGGATGGATGGCGAATTTGTGGATTGGCGCGAGGCCAAGGTGCACGTCCTGAGCCATGCGCTGCACTATGCCAGCTCGGTCTTCGAAGGTGAGCGCGCGTATAACGGCAAGATTTTCAAAAGCCGCGAGCACAACGAGCGCCTGTTCAAATCCGCGGAATCGCTGGACATGCCGATGCCAATCTCGCTCGATGAGCTGGAAGCGGCCAAGCAGGAAACCCTGAAAAAATCCGGCCTGAAAGACGCCTATGTACGCGTTGTTGTCTGGCGCGGGTCCGGGGATGACATGGGGGTCGCCTCTGCGGCCAACCCTGTCCGTGTTGCCATCGCCGTTTGGGCCTGGGGCGCGTACTACGGCGACGCCAAAATGCAGGGCGCCAAGCTCGACATTGCAGAATGGAAACGCCCAAGCCCGGAAACCATCCCGGTACACGCCAAGGCCGCAGGTCTCTACATGATCTGCACCATCTCCAAGCACAAAGCAGAGGCCAAAGGCTGCTCTGACGCGCTGTTCATGGACTACCGTGGCTACGTGGCCGAAGCGACCGGCGCCAACATCTTCTTTGTGAAAGATGGCGAAGTGCACACCCCGCTGCCGGACAGCTTCCTGAATGGCATCACCCGCCAGACCGTGATTGGCATGCTCAAGGACAAAGGCATCACCGTGATCGAGCGCCACATCATGCCCGAAGAGATGGCGGATTTTGAGCAATGCTGGCTGACCGGCACCGCCGCCGAAGTGACCCCCGTGGGCCAGATTGGCGACTACACCTTTGAAGTGGGCGACATCACCCGCGACATCGCCGAGTCCTACGAGAAGCTCGTGCGCGCGTAAGCTGCTCAACATATCAAATAGACACGGGGGCCAATCGGCCCCCGTTTTGCTTTATGAAAACAACTCCGCGTAGCTCTCGCGCAGTGCCTTCTTCTGCACCTTGCCCATAGTGTTGCGCGGCAACTCCGGCAAGAAAATTACCTGTTTGGGCTGTTTGAACTTCGCCAGCCTCTCCGCCAGTGGCCCACTTACCTGTGCCTCTGTCAGAGTGGGGTCGGAGCGCACCACCACGGCCACCACAGCCTCGCCAAAATCCGCATGCGGCACGCCAATGACCGCGCTTTCCAACACGCCGTCCAGATCATCAATCAGCGACTCGATTTCTTTGGGATAGACATTGAACCCGCCGGTGATCACCAGATCCTTCGAGCGCCCCACGATGGTCACATAGCCATCGCCGTCCTCCTTGGCCAAATCCCCCGTGATGAACCACCCATCCGGCAATAGCTCCTCAGCGGTTTTCTCCGGCATCTGCCAATAGCCCTGAAAGACATTGCGCCCGCGCACTTCCAGAACGCCAATCTCACCCTGCGCCACTTCAGCACCATCCGCGCGAATCCGCGCCTCGACACCCGGCAGCGGAAAGCCCACCGTCCCAGCCCGACGCTCCCCATCGTAGGGATTGGACGTGCTCATATTGGTTTCGGTCATGCCGTAGCGTTCCAGAATGCGATGCCCGGTACGCGCTTCCCATTGCTCGTGCGTGTCCACCAGAAGCGGCGCAGAGCCGGAGATAAACAGCCGCATATTGGCCGCTTGCTCTTTAGTGAGCCGCGCGTCCTTCAACAGACGGGTGTAGAAGGTTGGCACGCCCATCAGGCTGGTTGCCTTGGGCATCGCGTCCAAAATCGCATCGGCGTCAAATTTCGCCAAAAACACCACCGAGGCGCCTGACAGCAGCGCCACATTGGTCGCCACAAACAGCCCGTGCGTGTGGAAGATCGGCAAGGCGTGGATCAGCACATCGTCCTTGGTGAACTGCCAGTAATCCCGCAGGGTTTCAGAGTTGGACAGCAGGTTGTCATGGCTCAACATCGCCCCCTTGGAGCGCCCCGTAGTGCCCGACGTATAGAGGATCGCCGCCAGATCATCCGCGCCCCGTGCCACTGGCTCAAACCCGGTTTGACCTTCCGCCAGATCGGTCAGGCTGCCATGCCCAGCGCCATCCAGCGTCAGCACCGCTGCGCCTTTGGCAATTGGTGCAATCTCTTCCGCTTTAGCGGGGTCACAAACCACCACACGCGGCGTGGCATCTCCAAGGAAATAGGCCACTTCATTGTTCGTATAGGCCGTGTTGAGCGGCAAAAACACGCCACCCGCCATGACCGTGCCAAGATAGAGTTGGATCGCCTCAATTGTCTTCTCGACCTGCACCGCCACGCGGTCACCCGGTTGCACGCCCTGCGTGACCAAAGCTGCCGCAATGCGCTCCGCCCCGGCAAACAGCCCGCCAAAGGTCACCGGATCCTGCCCCGGCACCTCGGCAAACACCTCACGCCCGCGCCCCTCGGCGGATGCACTTAACGCGGCAATCAAATAGTTGTCCTGATACATGGCGGCCCCTCCGTATTTGGCACGGACCTTTCCCGCTCCCACATCAAAGATCAAGCCCGCCTTGTCATTCCTGCGCCCCTGCGCCACAGTCCGGCCAACCCCAATTTTCGGACATCTCCATGCAGCCGCTCAAAGGCATTGCCTTCAAGATCACCGCCATCGCGCTTTTCTCCGTTATGGCCGCGCTGATCAAAGCCACGGCTGATGAGGTGCCGGCAGGCCAAGCCGTGTTCTTTCGGTCTTTCTTTGCCTTGTTTGTGATCTTCATCTGGCTCCTGCAGCGCGGGGAGATGCCGCAAGGCCTGCGCGTAAACAACGCTATGGGCCATGTCTGGCGCGGGGTGATTGGCACCACCTCGATGGCGATGAACTTCGCCGCGCTTGGGCTCTTGCCGCTGCCCGAAGTCACTGCCATTGGCTTTGCAGCACCCCTGATGACCGTGATTTTTGCGGCCATGTTTCTGGGTGAAGAGGTCCGCGCCTTCCGCCTGACGGCTGTTGGCATTGGCTTGGTTGGGGTCTGCGTGGTGCTCTGGCCGCGCCTAACCATCTTTGATGCGGACCAAGCCTCTGCTGTAGCGACCGTCGGTGTGATGCTGGTGCTCGGTTCTGCCCTCTTCCGCGCACTGGCGCAGATCCACATCCGCAAACTGGTGCAAACCGATCAGACCTCCGCAATTGTGTTCTACTTCTCGCTCACGGCCTCCTGCCTATCGCTGCTGACCTTGCCGTTTGGTTGGGTCATCCCGACATGGGAACAGGCCGGTTTACTGGTCACGGCTGGCCTGATCGGCGGCGTGGCACAGATCATGCTCACATCGTGCTACCGGTTTGCACCCGCCTCTGTGGTGGCACCGTTTGACTATGTGGCGATGTTGTTTGCGATTGTGATTGGCTACGTCTGGTTCTCAGAAATCCCAACACCGCAGATGCTTGTGGGTGCCGCCATCGTGATCTCCGCTGGCATTCTCATCATCTGGCGGGAGCGCCAATTGGGCCTGCAACGTGGCAAAGCCCGCCCCGGCATCACGCCTCAAGGCTAAACGGCGTTACGCCCAGCTTTCTGGCAGATCGCGGCCCAACTCACCGGCCAAAACCTGCGCATAGGCCCGCATCTCAGCCACCCGTTTTTGGGCCGTCAGCTTGCCAGCCACGGTCTGCATGTCCTCCGGCAAGCGAAACAGCTTCACCGGCCAATGATCCAACGCCCAGGCGCTATCATCCAACTCCCGGTGTTCGGCAAAGGGATCATTCTCATCATACAGCGCCCGGCCCAAAGCCCCGCCCACCGCAAAGGTGCGCGCAATGCCAATCGCGCCCAGCGCATCCAGTCTATCCGCATCCCGCAGAATCCGCGCTTCCAGCGACTTCGGCTTCAAACCAGCGGAGAAACTGTGGGTGGCAATCGCATGCTGCGCCGCGGCTACCTCGTGATTGCTAAAGCCATGGCTGCGCAAAATTGGCGCCGCTGCGCCCGCCGCCATGGTGCTAGCCCGCGCGCGGTGCGGCGAATCCTTGGGCAAGTTCACCAGGTCATGCAGATACGCCGCGCCGAGCAGCACCCGCAAATCGGCGCCGCCTTCGGCTTCCGCCAAGGCTTGTGCTGTCGTCCAGACCCGATCCAAATGCGCCAGATCATGTGCGCTGTCCTGCGCCATGCGCTCCGCCGCTTCTGCGCGCAGAGCCTCTCTCAGGTCGGTCAGATCAACGCTGTCCAGCATCAGCCGATTTTGCCTTGATTCTCACCCACCTGACCGCGATGCAGCAGCAGATGATCCAGGATCACGCAGGCCATCATAGCCTCGCCCACCGGCACCGCGCGGATGCCCACACAGGGGTCATGACGCCCCTTGGTGATCACCTCCGTCGGGCTACCATCAATTCGGATCGACTGGCGCGGCGTGAGGATCGAGCTGGTCGGCTTCACCGCAAAGCGCACCACCACATCCTGACCAGTGGAAATACCGCCCAAAATGCCGCCCGCGTGGTTGGACGAAAACACCGGCTGTCCGTCATTGCCCATGAAAATCTCATCGGCATTTTCCGAGCCTTTCAGCCCTGCCGCCGCCATGCCTTCACCAATTTCCACGCCTTTCACGGCGTTGATCGACATCATCGCCGCCGCCAGGTCGGTATCAAGTTTGCTATATACCGGCGCGCCAATCCCCGCAGGCACATTGCGCGCAACAACCTCAACGACGCCACCCACACTGTCATGCTCTTTGCGCAGCTTTTGCAGGTAGTCTTCCCACTCCTGCGCCACATCGGCGGCCTGCGGAATCCAGAAATCATTGCGGTCAATCGCGTCCCAATGGAAGTTCTCGCGATCAATCTCCATTGCGCCCATCTTGGTCATGTAGCCTTTGATCTCAAGATTGGGCGCAATCGCCTTGATCGCCTCCCGCGCAATACCGCCAGCCGCCACCCGTGCGGCTGTCTCACGCGCCGAGCTGCGCCCGCCGCCGCGATAATCGCGGTTGCCATATTTCATGTGATAGGTGATGTCCGCATGCCCGGGACGAAACGTCTGGCTGATCTCGCCATAATCCCGGCTGCGCTGATCGGTGTTTTCGATCATCAACTGGATCGACGTGCCGGTGGTCTTGCCTTCAAACACACCGGACAGAATCTTCACTGCATCAGGCTCATTGCGCTGGGTGGTGTTCTTGTTCTGACCGGGGCGACGCTTGTCCAGCCAATGCTGCAACATCCTCTCATCCACCGGCACCCCCGGAGGGCACCCATCCACCGTCGCGCCCAGCGCAGGCCCGTGGCTCTCACCCCAAGTGGTGACGCGAAAAAGATGTCCAAAGCTATTCATCGACATGCGGCAACTCCCGTTTCACCGCACCTTTATCGTCATTGGCGGCAAGGGGGAAGTCAGCAGCGCGCGAATGCGGCGTGACGCCTCGCCAAAGCCACACTCCCTTAACAAGGAAAGCGCTTTTGGTGGCGCGTATTTACTGCGGCGCCTCGTCCAAAAAGCACTGCACCTCAACCTGATAGCCATTCGGATCTTCACAGAAAAAACTGTAGATCCCAAACCGCTCCAAAACCTCCGGCGCGCCACGCACAGAAGCCCCAGCCACCGTCACACGCGCATACCAGTGATCCACAGCCGCCCGGTCAGCGACCAATAGCGTGATCATGCTGCCTTTCGGTTCCACAACCCGCCCATCAAAGGCCTCACACAGCCCCAACCGCGCACCGGGCGCTGTCTCAAAAATCAGCGCACTGCCCGCATCACGTATCACTGGCAGGCGCAACACATCGCGATAAAACCCTGCCGCTGTCTTCAGTTTTTCTGTGTAAACCCAGGTGATCTGCCCAGTGACGCCTGTCATTTTAAACGCCCCACAATGCGGCCAATAAAGATGGCGACAAACATCGTGCCAACAATCGCCTGCATCCCGGTCATGATACGCGTCAGGCTCGCCGCCGGCGTGATCTCGCCATAGCCCACCGTGGTCATGGTGATCATTGAGAAATATACAAACCCGGCCTTCTGCCCGGCTATATCCTCCGGCATGTTGAACGACCCCGGATAGGCTGCTTCAATCCGCCAATAAGCCAGCCCCCACAGCATCGCGATCAACAGGTAGCCAAACACCCCGCTGGACAGCCGCTCATATTCCGAATGCACTGGCGCAAACAGCTGGCGAAAGCTGATGATCATCGAGCCAAACAGCATGAGCGCTGCCAATGCGTACAACCCACCATTCACCGTCATGCCGAAAAACTCCGCCATGATCAGCAGTACAAACCACGCCATCACTGGCACCGCCATGGTGATCCGCAAAAACGTGTTGCGCTCGGTTGCGCCAACAACCCCAAGAAACAAGAAGCTCAATCCCCACAACCCGGCCGTGCTGGCCCAGCCATAGCGGTCGTCCAACCCATCCAGCAGCATCAACAGCATCAGCAGGCCCAACAGGATTGACCACCGATGCTTTTGAAAGAAGCCCTCAGGCACCATCATTTCGCTGCTGTTGTTCATTTTTTTGTCCTCAAATCACCTAAGGCTGTGCAAAGATGCCACCATAACAACCGCATAAGCCACAATTTCAGGCCAGCCTACGCGGAATTTGAACAATTTGGGAAGTACTCGATATGGATGAAAGACGTTTGATTGATCTGGGCATTCGCCTTCTGTTCCTCGGTGTGTTTGCCTTCGCTGCCTTCACCATCATCCTGCCACTCTCTGGCATTGTGGTCTGGGCTATCATTCTCGCGGTGGCGATTTACCCTTTGTTTGATTGGCTTTCCACCAAACTTGGTGGGCGCCGTGGTTGGGCATCCACCATCATAACGCTGTTGGGTCTCGGTTTGACGATTGGCCCGCTCTGGGCCTCGGTCAGCAGCTTTTTTGCCCACTTCAATGAGCTCAGCGACAAACTGCAAACTGGCAAGCTTGACCTGCCACCAGCGCCAGAAGGCCTAAGCGAGATCGCCCTTGTCGGCCCCAAAGCCACCGAAATCTGGAATCTGTTCAACAGCAACCTCGCCCTCGCTCTGGAGCGTTACGGCGATGTTGTGTTGGGCTTTGCCTCGACCATCGGCGGCGCTGTTGCTGGGCTGAGCTTCCAACTTCTCGCCATGGCGCTGTCCGTGATTGTCATGGGCATGATGCTCTCCCCGGGGCCTAAACTCGGCGACATGGTGCAGAAATTTGGCAACCGCGTCTTTGCCCCCAAAGGTGGTGAATTTGTCGAAATGGCCGCCGCCACCGTGCGCAACGTGTCCCGCGGCGTGCTTGGCGTCGCCGCGCTACAAGCTGGCTTGATGGGCGTTGTGATGATGCTCTTTGGCATTGAGGCCGCTGGTCCTCTAGCCGTTGTGGTACTGATCCTTGGCATCATCCAGGTTGGCCCCACCATTGTGGTGATCCCGCTGGTGATCTGGGCTTGGGGTTCCATGGGCACCGGCGCCGCACTCCTGTTCACCGCCATCATGATTCCGCTGATGTTAATGGATAACTTCCTACGCCCGATCTTTATCGCCAAAGGTCTCAACACGCCGATTCTCGTGATCCTCGTAGGCGTCATCGGCGGCGTGCTCTCCGGCGGCCTGATCGGCATCTTTGTTGGCCCCGTGATCCTGTCGGTCTTCTATGAACTGGTGATCGCTTGGATGGACGCCGAAGTGACCGAAGAGATCGAAGCTGACGCCGAAGCACTTGAGGAAGCCCGGAAATGAAGCGCACATTCTGGAGCATCCTTGCCCTCCTCTTCATAGTGGTGTCCTGGTATCTCGCAGCGGATCGCATCACGCCGTTCACTTCAAACGCACGAGTGAAAGCCATCATCACACCGGTCACTCCTCAGGTGTCCGGCACGGTGATTGAGATAAACGCGGACAATGGTGAAATTGTTGAAGCGGGTACTGTGATTGCCCGCATCGACGCGCGCCAGTTTGAAATCCAGAAGCAAAGCGCCGAAGCGGATCTGGAACTCGCCACGCAGGATGTTGGCGCCGACAGTGCGGATGTCAGCAGCGCCCAAACCCGTGTCACCCGCGCGCAAACCGATCTGGAAACCGAGCGCCTGCAATCCGCCCGCGTGTTTGAACTGGAAGAAAAAGGTCTGATCGCCGTCGCCAAAGCCGACGAAGCCCGCCGCCGTCTGGCCGATGCCGAATCCGAGCTGGAGCAAGCGCAGGCCGATTTGGAAAGCGAACAGAAAGCGCTTGGCAGCACTGGCGCCGACAACCCGCGCATTCAGGCTGCACTGGCCAAACTGGCGGATGCAGAATTGAAACTCAGCTGGACCGAGCTCGAAGCCCCCGCCCGCGGTGTACTGTCTGATCTGGACATCGCGGAAGGCAACTACGCCAAATCCGGACAAAGCCTGATGACCTTCATCGACGCCAGCAACGTCTGGGTCGAGGCCTATCTGACCGAAAACAACCTCGGCAACGTCAAGAAAGGCGATCCGGTGGATGTGGTGCTCGACATGCACCCCGGCAAAATCTTCAAAGGTGAGGTGGTCAGCCTCAGCGCCGCCAGCTCCGACGGCACCAAGAGCAAGCCGGGTGAACCCACAGAAATCCCACGTGCCAATGGCTGGCTACGCGACCCCCAACGTTTTGCCCTGCGCATCATCTTGCCCGGCTACACCGAAGGCGACGAAACCGACGACGTGCGGTTTAACGTGAACGGACAGGCGGATGTGATTGTCTACACCAACGACAACGCCTTCCTGAATCTGGTGGGCCGGGTGTATATCAAAATGGTGTCCTGGCTGTCTTATGCCTATTGAGGTTGACCCAGCGCTAGAACGGCGTGGCCTGCGCTTGGCAACCGGCGTGTCCGGCAGCTTTGCGCTCGCCATCCTGATCGGCTGGCCGCTGGCCACAATCTGCACCGTGTTTGTGGTGCTGTTCCTGCAAGCTCCCGGCCCCATGCCACCCATCGCCATCCGCACGCTGTTCCGGCAGGCGGTGGTATTTCTGGTGGCGTCCTGGGTGTTCTCTACTGCGCTGGCGCCCTACCCGGTGGCCTTTCTCATGGCCCTCGCACTGGCCGTGGCCACCTGTTTTTATTGGTCCACCAAAGGCGCAGGCATGCTCAGCGTCGTGCTGGCGCTTATGGCCGCGTTGATGTTGCCAACTCTGGTGCTCACCTCCCAAGACCTCGCGCTGATCTTGGTGATCTGGATTCCGCTCAACCTTGTGCTGGCGTGGCTCTGGACCGTGGCGATGTTTCGCTTCTTCCCACCCACGCCGCAAGGCGTCGCTGCCGCCGCCAAACCCGACGCGCCGCACTATGATCCCAACCGGCTGGTCCTGCGCATGTCGCTCGTCACCATCCCCTTTGCGATCTACTTCTACCTAGTGGGCAGCGGCGCGCTGGTCACACTGCTGTTTGTCGCCATCCTGTCACAACAACTCTCCGCCGCCACCGCCGCCGGTCCTGTTGTGGCCAAAAACATGATGAAGGCCAACTTCATCGGCGGTCTGGTCGCCATCACATGTTACGAGCTCACTGTCATCGCGCCCTTGATGCTCACCGCATTGCTGGTCTTCGCCGTCGCCGCTTTCCTGCTATCCTACTGGTTCATTTCGGACCGGCCGGACGCTTCCATGGGCGGCACAGCCCTGACCACCACAGTGATCTTGTTTGGCGGCTCCATCGCTCCCTTTGGCAAAGACGCCGACGTGAAAATGATCGACCGTCTTGTTCAGATCGGCAACGCGCTGATCTTTGTCCTAATCGCCTACATCCTGGTGGACGCTTTCTTCCCGCTTGATCCAGAAAAGCGGCAACGCCGCCGCCGCGGCCTGCGTGGCCTTTTGCGTCGCGCGAAGACCTGACATGCGCTGAGGGCGGTTGCAGCCCGACTCAAGTTGCGTTTACATCGCGTCAGCGAACATCTTCACAAAGCAACGACTTGAGGCAGGCACCATGGACATCCGCGCACTTGGCATGGGGCTGCTCTTTGCCCTAATCTGGTCCTCTGCCTTCACTTCCGCGCGGATCATTGTCGCCGACGCCTCCCCGCTTATGATCTCCTCTCTGCGCTTTGCCATTGCAGGTACCATCGGGGTGATCATCGCCCGCGCCTTGGGCCAATCTTGGCACCTGACGCCGGCGCAATGGCGCGCCACCATCATCTTTGGCCTCTGCCAAAACGCGCTTTATTTGGGCCTGAACTTCACCGCAATGACCACGATCGAGGCCTCGCTCGCGTCGATCATCGCCTCCACTATGCCCTTGATCGTCGCCCTCCTTGGCTGGGCCGCAAAAGGTGAAAAGCTCAGCCCCATGGGCACCATCGGCCTCATCGTTGGCTTTGGTGGGGTGCTGTTGATCATGGCGGGTCGGATCAGCGCCGGCGTCGACCTCTTTGGCGTTCTGCTCTGCGTGATCGGTGCCACAGCACTGGCGATTGCCACCCTCGCCGTGCGCAACGCGTCTTCCGGCGGCAACATGTTGATGATTGTTGGATTGCAGATGTTTGTTGGCGCGATCACGCTGTTCTTCGCATCGCTGATTTTCGAAACATGGACGGTCAACTGGAACCCCAAGATGCTGACCGCCTTCATCTACACCATCTTGGCGCCCGGCCTGTTTGCCACCTGGATTTGGTTTGCGCTTGTCGCCCGCATCGGCGCGGTCAAAGCCGCCACGTTCCACTTCCTGAACCCCTTCTTCGGCGTCGCTATTGCCGCCATGATCCTGGGAGAAAAACTCGGCTTCTGGGACATCGTCGGTGTGGCCGTGATCTGCGCCGGCATCCTCGCTGTGCAGCTTTCGAAACAATCACACACGGCCAAGTGATCCCGCGTCACCGCTGTTTGAGATGACACGCCGCACAGCACTTGGCACAAGAGAGGCATGGAATACCTCTTTGCATATGGCGCGGGTCTGCTGACCCTGATCAACCCCTGCGTGGTGCCGGTTCTGCCCATCGTGTTGACCAGCGCACTGCAAGCCTCCCGTCACGGCCCCGCTGTGCTGGCGCTCGGCATGAGCCTCAGCTTTGTGGTCTTTGGCATGGCCGTGACCGTGTTTGGCCACGCCATTGGCCTGACGCCAGAAACCCTCTCCAAGGCCGGCGCAGTCTTGATGATGGGTTTTGGCGCCGTCTTACTGGTCCCGCAATTCTCCAGCGCCTTCTCCACCGCCACCGCAGGCGTCGCCGCCACTGCAGACAACACGCTCAACGCAGTGGATCACACCAGCCTTCAAGGCCAATTCCTCGGCGGCCTGCTGCTCGGCCTCGTCTGGTCTCCCTGCATCGGGCCCACACTAGGCGGCGCCATCGCACTGGCGTCTCAAGGCGAAAGCCTCACCCACGCCACTATTATCATGGTCGCCTTTGCCGCCGGCGTCTCCACCTTGATCCTAGGTCTCGGCTACGGCGCCCGCTCGGCGCTTGGAAAACACCAAGCCACCCTGCGCGCCATCGCCGCCAAATCGCGCCCCATCCTTGGCGGCGTCTTCTTCCTCACCGGCCTCGCACTGTTTTTTAACGTCCACCACATGATCGAAATCTGGCTCTTGGGCGTCCTGCCCCCATGGCTGCTCGATCTCTCTGTCGCCCTTTAAAAGGAGTTTCCCTTATGCACCGTCGCACCTTCCTGGCCTCCGCTGCCGCCACGCTGGCCCTGCCCATGGCCGCCCGCGCCGCCACCGACTACACCCCGGGTCTCGTGAAAAAGCACCTCGCAGCGGGAGACACCGTCTTCTTGGATTTCAAAACCGAGTGGTGCACCACTTGCGCCGCACAAGAACGCGCCATTGACGCCCTGCTGCGCGAAAACCCCGTCTACAAAGATGCCATCACTTTCATCAACGTTGACTGGGACAAGCACAAAACCTCTGATTTGGCCCGTGAGTTAAAGATCCCGCGCCGCTCCACTTTGGTGGTGCTCAAAGGTGATCAGGAACTTGGCCGCATCGTCGCAGGCACCAACAAAAACAAGATCAAAGCATTGATGGACACCGCCCTCACCGCCGCCACAGCGTAAGCTTTCCGGATCACGCCAAATGTTGCACCGCGACACGTCGGCGTGATCCCCTCTTTTCAAACCCCCGTTTCCTCCCATATGCCTGACAGCAGAACCCTGATCCCCACTTTGAGATCAGCGAAGGAGACGCGCATGACCAAATACACCCGCGACACCGATGTGATCGCCACCCTCACCGATGAACAGCACTGGGTCACTCAGGAAAACGGCACCGAACGCCCCGGCTCCGGCAAGCTTTTGTACAACAAAGAGCCCGGCATCTATGTCGATGTGGTCTCTGGTGAACCGCTGTTTGCCAGCTCTGACAAATATGAAAGCGGCTGCGGCTGGCCCAGCTTCACCAAGCCCATCGAGACCGCCCACGTGACCGAACACCACGACGCCACCGCCGGCATGATCCGCACCGAAGTGCGCTCCAAACACGGTGACAGCCACCTAGGTCACGTCTTCCCCGACGGACCACAAGACCGTGGCGGACTGCGCTACTGCATCAACTCCGCCTCCCTGCGGTTTGTGCACCGCGCCGATATGGAAGGCGAGGGCTATGGCGCTTACCTTGATCAAGTAGAGGAGATCGACCAATGAGCGAACGTGCAGTACTGGCAGGCGGCTGTTTCTGGGGCATGGAAGATCTGATCCGCAAAATGGATGGCGTACTGAGCACCCGCGTCGGCTACACCGGCGGTGACGTGCCCAACGCGACTTATGAAAACCACGGCACCCACGCCGAGGCCATCGAGATCACCTTTGATCCCGCCAAAACCTCATATCGCAAACTATTGGAATTCTTCTTCCAGATCCACGATCCCACCACGCCCAACCGTCAGGGCAACGACCGTGGCACCTCCTATCGCTCCGCGATTTACTACACCGATGCGGATCAAAAGGCGGTGGCCGAGGACACCATCAAAGACGTCGACGCCTCCGGCCTCTGGCCCGGCAAAGTGGTCACCGAGGTCGAACCGGTCAGCGACTTCTGGCAGGCGGAAGAGTATCACCAGGACTATCTGGAAAAGAACCTTGGCGGCTACACCTGCCACTTCGCCCGCCCCGATTGGGTCCTGCCCAAACGCAACGGCTGAGCCTCAAGGCTGGCGTCCCGCGCCAGCCTAAAGCACCAAAGCTTGTAACTGCTCTGACGTATGCGCAATCACTCCCTCGGTTGCGCTCACGTCAAAGAAACCAACTCCGTTTTCGAGAGCGCTGCGGACAACTTCTTCATACGCCTGCTCGGCAACCGACCAGGCAAAAGACATATAAATCCCGCTTTGCGCACAGCTGTAGTCAGTGACAAGGCTCTCATCGAATGGCTTCAGTGCCCGCGCACCACCAAACAGCCGCTGCCAAAACCCGCGTTTTTCTTCAACCAACGAGTCAAAGTCGAAAGCATAAGGTCCGTTCATGGGCGGAAACTTCTGCTGAACTGCATCATAAAATTGCGGCAGGTTCCCGGTCATTCCATCCGGCGAATTATAGTCTCGCGGCTCCTGCCACTTTGTCAGATCGCCATACCACGCCATAAACTCGGGACGCGACACAGGCGCAACCGCAGGGTCAAATATCAATAAATCGTAGCTCATTACACCTCTCCGATCGCCTGCCGAAACGCCCGGCTGTGCCTGATCCATTCCAACCAACAAGACAGCGCCCAATGGCGTTTCACCATCTTTCGACCTTTTGGAAGCGCTGCAAAGGCCGCCACCATGGGCGCCAACTGACAGTCCGCAAGCGAAATCCGCAAGCCGTTAAGCACCTCACCTTCACTGGCCATGTCATCCAGAACCGCCAACACAGGCTCCGCTGCACGCAGCCCGTCCGTCACAAGCTCTTTGTCCCAGTCGATCCCAGCCTGCTTGCGCACCACCCCATGAGCATAGGCCTGTCGCACCATCGGCCAATAAGCGTAATTGTCGGCAATGGCGATCACCTGATCCATGCGCGCCAAACCCGCTGCATCGCTGGGCACCAATGAGATCCCCTCGAACGCCCGATCCACATAACGGGTGATGGCGGCGGTCTCATAGATCGCAAAATCGCCATGTTGCAGCACCGGCACCCACGCAAACGGATGGGGTCCGCTCGCTTCTGCCTCAAAGGGATTGTCTCGCTTGAGTTCAAACGCCACGCCTTTTGCCGCCAGCGCCATCATCACCACCTGGGTGTAGATGCTTTCCTTGAACCCACAAAGCGTGACCTGATCCACTACCCCGTCCCGCATCACGACAGCCTCTGCACCGCCCAGCGCGCCGCATCCGACACGGTGTCATCCGGATCGTCGCACAGCCCCTGTGCCACCTCTTTCAACGCCCCATCACCGGAGTTGCCAATCGCGTAGAGCACGTTGCGCACAAACCGATTGCGCCCAATGCGCTTGATCGGTGAGCCGGAGAAAAACGTGCGAAACTCTGCATCTTCTAACACAGCCAGCTCCGCCAACTTCGGGGCCAGCAAATCATCCCGCGCGTGATACTTCATCTCCCGCGCATCCTGGGCAAATTTGTTCCAGGGGCAGGCCGACAAGCAATCGTCACAGCCATAAATCCGGTTGCCCAACAGGCCCCGCAAGTCCTCATCCACCGGCCCGTGATGCTCAATGGTCAAATAAGAAATACACCGCCGCGCATCGATCTGATGCGGCGCTGGGAAGGCATCGGTTGGACAGGCGTCCAGACAGGCGCGACACGACCCGCAATGGTCAATTTCTGCTGGATCAGTCTCCAATTCCAGCGTTGTGAACACGGATCCAATAAAGAACCAGGACCCCAAATCGCGGCTCACCAAATTGGTGTGTTTGCCCTGCCAACCAAGCCCCGCGGCCTGTCCCAACGGCTTCTCCGGTACCGGCGCGGTATCCACAAACACCTTCACTTCGGTCTCTGGGCTAGTCTCGGCAATCAACCACCGCGCCAGACGCTTAAGGCGCTTTTTCACCGTGTCATGGTAATCGCGGTTCTGGGCGTAAACAGAGATAGCCGCGCGATCCGCCTCCCCATGCACCGCCGTTGGATCATGCTCCGGCGTGTAGCTTTCGCCAAGCACAATCACCGAGCGCGCCTCCGGCCACAGCACCGACGGGTCAGAACGCCAATGTTTGCGCGCCTCCAGCCATTGCATCTGCCCGTGGTAGTCTTTGGCCAGAAACCCGTCCAAACCCGCCGCCACATGGCCCACTGCATCCGGTCGGCACACTTTGGCCAGATCAAAGCCCATGGCCACCGCCTCTGCTTTCATGCGGCTTGTCAAATCAGCAGACACAGGCCCGCTCCTTCATTTGGCCAAAAATATCCTCGGGGGTGCGGCCATCAGGCCGCAGGGGCAGACAGCCCCCTTGCCAACGTGTGTGATCAGAAATCCAGATCGGCATAATGCGCAGGCGGCGGGAAGCCGGGCACCTGATCCGCCAGCACAGCGCGGAACGCCGGGCGGGATTTGATGGTGGCATACCAATCTTTGACCACAGCGGAGCGGTTCCAATCCACGTCGCTGATGTAATCCAGCGCGCTCAAATGCGCCGCTGCAGTGAAATCCGCCATGGTCATCACATCCCCCGCCAACCAGCGGCGGTGATCAAGCAGCCAATGCATATAGTCGAGATGGTATTTGATCGCCTTGGCCCCAGCTTTCACATTTTTACTGTCTGGATAACCGGTGCCCATCAGCTTGCGATTGACCCGCTCATACAACAGCTTTGAGGTCACCTCATTGTGGAATTTGTCATCAAACCACGCCACCAAACGCCGCACCTCATAGCGCCCATCCGGGTCACGCGGCATCAAGGCTGGCTCAGGGTATTTTTCTTCGAGGTATTCACAGATGGCGTTGCTGTCCGCCATCATCTTGCCGTCCATCTTCAGAACCGGCACCTTGGCGGCCGGATTGCGGCGCAGAAAATCAGGATCCTGCTCCCAATAGCGCTCTTCAACCAACTCCACCTCAAGCCGCTTTTCGCCCATCATCAGGCGCACCTTACGGCAAAACGGGGACAGCGGCACATGGAACAGACGGTTCATCAGCAGGATCACAATGTTATTGGGCTTTGTCCTTCAATGCCTTGCCCCTGCGCATATTTCAATCCGCAAAACACGCCGCACGCGACTCTCCGCGTATCGTGGCGGCCCCGTCCAAGATGGCCGAAGCCCGCCGCCGCAGCGCCGCTGAGGGCTTACTGGCAGAGCGTTTTTTGGGGTTGGGCAACACCGCCGCCAGACGCGCCGCCTGTACCGCCGTCAAATTCTCCGGCCCCACACCAAAATAATGCCGCGCCGCCGCTTCCACGCCAAACACACCTTCATCAAACTCGGCCACATTGAGATAGACTTCCAAAATCCGCCGCTTACTCCAGGTCATTTCCACCAACGGCGTCATCAGCGTTTCCAAAGCTTTGCGCGGCCAACTGCGCCCTTGCCAGAAATAGACGTTTTTCACGGTCTGCTGACTGATTGTGCTCGCGCCTCTCCCGGCCCCTTCGGCAATCGCATCGCGAATAGCCTCGACATCAAATCCCCAGTGCAGACAAAAGTTGGCGTCCTCCGCCGCCACCACAGAGCGCCGCATCACCGGCGCCACTTGCTCAATTGGCACCCATTGATAATCCACCTGCCCAAGCCGGCGTTTTTCGCCCACCATGGTCCAGGTGAACGGCGGATTGATCACAATGAATATCAGGATCGAAAAAATGAACAGCGACACCGCCCACATCAAAACCCGCCGCCACCAATAGCGCAGCCGCACCCACTGGCGCTTGAACACACCAGCTTTGGGCGCAGGCGTCTTCTTGGAGGCCCGCGTCTTGGTCTTTGATTTGGCTGCTTTCTTGGCCATGTCCCTGCCATCTTATCTGGCAAAGGGAGTAGAGCCTCACCGCGCGTTACGCAAGTCTACGGCGAGCAAGACCAGACCTGCACCGAACATCCATCGCCATATTGGGCACAATAAGCCAAAGCCGAATACTCCGCGCTCTCCTGCGAAGCACCAACCCCAAATCCCCAATTGCCAGCAGGCGCTTTCGCAATCGCCCCACAGGTGTTGTAGAAGGTATGCACATTGTCACACTTGCCTTTGCACTCGCTCTGCAAGGCGTTGATCGCGTTCTGCTCGGAATAATGGCTGTGGGACCAACCCCACGCTCCATTTTCCCCAATCGCCACCGCACCCCAGCAATACACATGGCCGCATTGCCCGGCATATGCAGCTTGTGCAATCAGCACGCCAGCGGCAGCCAGTGCCGCAATTTGACTTTTCATGTCTCTCTTCCCTTGCAGACCGTCTGTGCTGTCACGTTCTGCAATGCTCATCAGACAAAACCGCCGTGACCAAATCAGACAGCTGTTAAGATACAGTTCCAGAAGGCAGGCGCCACGTCAAATGCGCAAAGAAAAACCCCCGCCAATTTTCACCAGCGGGGGTCGTTTTTGTGTCTCTAATCCAACCTTATTCTGCTGGAACCGCTGTGCTTTCGTTGGTCAGAGGATGTGGGATATGCACCAGCATCTCTTTGGGGCAGACCTGCAGGAAGTTGGCTTTCTCAACATCCCAGTGTTGCAGGATATCACGGGCCTTCACAGAGCCGGTCTCGGCCACATGGCGCTCGATCATGCCTTTCAGCTGATCTTCCCAGTGCTGCACGGTCACCGGACATGTCACCAGTGTTTCCATGTTCATCACCCCTTCGGCCTTGCCTTCAGGATCATAAAGATAGGCCATACCACCGGTCATACCCGCACCAAAGTTGGCACCGATGTCACCCAGGATCACCGCCAGACCGCCGGTCATGTATTCACACCCGCAGGCGCCACAGCCCTCGATCACAACTTTCGCACCGGAGTTCCGCACCGCAAAACGCTCACCCGCGCGACCCGCTGCAAACAGGTAGCCGTCGGTGGCACCATACAGCACGGTGTTGCCGATAATGGTGTTGTCGGCTGCCGCCAGTGGGCTCGCCATCGGCGGACGCACCACAACGGTACCACCAGACAGACCTTTGCCGACGTAGTCGTTGGCATCGCCACTGACTTCGATCTTCAGACCCGGTGCTGCAAAGGCCCCCAACGACTGACCCGCAGAACCGGTCAGCTTGACGGTCAGGTGATCGTCCTGAAGCGCGTTGCGCATACCAAAGTTGCGCACGATGTGGCTCGAGGTGCGTGTGCCCACGGTCCGGTGCGTGTTCTGCACCGCATAGGACAGCTGCATCTTCTCGCCATCTTCCAGGAAGCGCGCCGCATCCCGGACAATTTCCGCATCCAGCGTGTCAGGCACGTAGTTGCGGTCTTTGTCGCGGTTGTAAACGATGTCATGCGCCCCATCGACAGTGATCAACAGCGGGTTCAGGTCCAGATCGTCAAGGTGAGCAGAGCCACGAGACACCTGCGCCAGCAGGTCCGCACGGCCAATCACCTCATCCAAGGACTTCGCACCGATAGAGGCGAGGATTTCCCGCACTTCCTGCGCATAGAAGGTGATCAGGTTCACCACTTTGTCCGCCGAACCCGTGTACTTCGCACGCAGGTCTTCGTCCTGTGTACACACGCCCACTGGGCAGGTGTTGGACTGACACTGACGTACCATGATACAGCCCATCGCGATCAGCGCGGCGGTACCAATACCGTACTCTTCCGCACCCATCATCGCAGCCATCACGATGTCACGGCCCGTGCGCAGACCACCATCAGTCCGCAGGGTCACCCGCTCACGCAGGTTGTTCATCGCGAGCACTTGGTGTGCCTCGGTCAGACCCATCTCCCATGGCAGACCACAGTATTTGATCGAGGTCGCAGGCGAGGCACCGGTACCACCATTGTGGCCGGAGATCAGGATGATGTCGGCTTTCGCCTTCGCCACACCGGCGGCAATTGTGCCAACGCCAGAAGACGCCACCAGCTTCACAGTCACCTTACAGCGCGGGTTGATCTGTTTCAGGTCATAGATCAGCTGCGCAAGGTCTTCGATCGAGTAGATGTCGTGGTGCGGCGGCGGTGAAATCAGGGTCACACCTTTGGTGGAGTGACGCAGACGTGCAATCAGGTCGGTGACCTTCATACCCGGCAACTGGCCGCCTTCACCGGGTTTCGCACCCTGTGCCACTTTGATTTCCAACTCTTCACACTGGTTCAGATATTCGGCAGTCACACCAAAACGACCGGACGCAACCTGCTTGATTTTCGCAGACGGATTGTCGCCGTTAGGTTCTGGCACAAAGTGTGCCGGATCTTCGCCGCCCTCACCGGAGTCAGACTTCGCGCCTATCCGGTTCATCGCCACGTTCAGGGTTTTATGCGCCTCAGGCGACAGCGCCCCAAGGGACATGCCCGGTGTCACAAAACGCTTACGGATCGCAGTGATGCTTTCCACTTCCTCAATCGGAATCGCCTCGCCCAGCGGCTTGATGTTCAGCAGGTCGCGCAGATGGATCGGCGGGTTGGCCTGCATCTTCGCGGAATACTGCTTCCACATCTCATAAGACGCCCGGTTACAGGCCGCCTGCATCATGTGCATGGTCTGCGCACCCCAAGCGTGGGTCTCGCCAGACTTCCGCGCTTTGTAGAAGCCACCAATCGGCAACACATCGGTGCCCGACTTGAAGCCCTTGGCGTGCACTTCTTCAACCTTGTGCTGAATGCCGCTGACACCAATGCCGGAAATCCGGCTGGTCATGCCTGGGAAGTACTCGGCACACATCGCACGGGACAGACCCACGGCTTCGAAGTTCAGACCACCGCGATAGGAGGAAATCACCGAAATCCCCATCTTCGCCATGATCTTCAGCAGACCTTGGTCAATCGCCTCACGATACCGCGCCATGTTCTCGGTCAGCGTGCCATCCGCCAAACCGCGTTCAATGCGATCCGCCAGCGTGTCTTCCGCCAGATAGGCGTTCACCACTGTGGCACCGGAGCCAATCAGCACGGCAAAGTAATGTGGGTCGATACATTCCGCCGAGCGCACGTTGAGCGACGAGAAGGTCCGCAGTCCCTTGCGTGTCAGATGGCTGTGCACCGCGCTGGTCGCCAGGATCATCGGCATCGCTACCTTATCCGCACCCTGTGCCTGATCGGTCAGCACAATGTGGCCCGCACCAGAGCGCACCGCATCTTCCGCTTCGGCGCGAATGCGCTCCAAACCAGCCTGCAACGCGCCATCAGAACCGCCCGCAGCATAGGTACAGTCGATGGTCACAACCGTATCATCAAACGCTTCCAGCATGCGCTCAAACTGAGCGTTTGCCACAAACGGGCTCTCCAGAACCGCAATCTCGGTCTGGCTGCCATCTTCGCTCAACACGTTCTTCAGATTGCCAAACCGCGTCTTCAGCGACATCACGCGGTATTCACGCAGCGAGTCGATCGGAGGGTTGGTCACCTGAGAGAAGTTCTGACGGAAGAAGTGGCTCAACGGGCGATACATCTTCGACAACACAGCGCTTGGCGTGTCATCGCCCATCGAGGCCAGAGCCTCTTTGCCATCCTCAGCCATCGGCGCAAGGATCTGCTCAACCTCTTCCATGGAATAGCCGGCCGCGATCTGACGCTGACGCAGCTCTTCGCCGGTGTAGGTCGCGGTTTCTTCCACGCTGGCCAGCTCGTCGCCAAGGTCGCGAATTTTGCCAACCCACTCACCAAACGGACGCGCACCCGCCAGCTTATCTTTGATCTCAGTGTCGTGGTAGAGCTTGCCCTCTTTCATATCCACGGCAAGCATCTGCCCCGGACCAAGCGCGCCTTTTTCCACCACAGAGGCTTCATCAATCGGCACCATGCCCGCTTCCGAACCCGCAATCAGCAGCCCGTCACCGGTCACAACGTACCGCATCGGGCGCAGACCGTTGCGGTCCAGACCCGCACACACCCAACGCCCGTCGGTCATTGCCAGCGCGGCAGGGCCATCCCATGGCTCCATCACAGAGTTGCAATAGGAATACATGTCCCGCCAGGACTGCGGCAATTCCACCGCCTGCTTGGACCACGACTCAGGCACCATCATGGTTTTGGCCATCGGCGCGGAACGACCCGCACGTACCAGCACCTCAAACACACCATCCAGCGCAGCGGAGTCAGACGCCCCACCCGGAATGATTGGTTTGATGTCTTCCGCAAAATCCCCAAACGACGCAGACGCCATGCGGATTTCGTGGCTCTTCATCCAGTTCAGGTTGCCTTTCAGCGTGTTGATCTCACCGTTGTGTGCCAACATGCGGAATGGCTGGGCCAGCCACCACTGCGGGAAAGTGTTGGTGGAATAGCGCTGGTGATAGAGCGCAAACGCCGATTCAAAGCGCTCGTCCAACAGGTCCGGATAGAACACCGCCACCTGTTCCGCCAGCATCATGCCTTTGTAGATGATCGAGCGGCAGGACAGCGAGGCAATATAAAGCTCGGTGATGTTGGCCGCCAAAGCCGCTTTCTCAATCCGGCGACGGATCACATAAAGCTCACGCTCAAACGTGTCCTCATCCACACCCTTGGAGTTGGAGATCAGGATCTGCTCAATTTCCGGACGGGTCGCGTTGGCTTTCTCACCCAGACAGGTCACATCCACCGGCACATGACGCCAGCCATAGATACGATAGCCCATCTTCAGGACTTCGGTTTCCACAATTGTCCGGCAGCTTTCCTGCGCGCCGTGATCCGTGCGTGGCAGGAACACCTGACCCACCGCAATCAGCTCGTCTTTGTTGGGCTCATGGCCGGTGCGCTCAATCTGGTCATAGAAGAAGCTCACAGGGATCTGCACGTGAATGCCCGCGCCGTCGCCGGTCTTACCGTCCGCATCCACCGCACCCCGGTGCCAAATCGCCTTCAGCGCGGTGATACCGGCCTCGACAACCTTGCGGCTTGGCTTGCCGTCCACGGACACCACAAGCCCAACGCCACAGGAGGAGTGCTCTTCGCTTTCCTCATAAAGGCCATTCTCGGCCATGAATGTACGTTTGGCTTCTTCAGCCCGGACCCAGTTTTCATCATATTTGGTCATTGACGGTCTCCTGTCCCAAAGGTGTGGGGTAGCTTGGTGCCGTTTGCTCCGCCTGTGGCAGGTCTTCTCTGCGCACCACGGTGAAATGGCCTTCCAACAATTTGCGCAACTGGCGCGTTTTTACGTCCATGGCCCGCTCCAATAGCGGACGCATGATGTCGAGTTTCTTCAACGCTTTCACCAGATCGTGGGACTCGCCCCGCAGGATGAAATGGTTGAAGGTTTTGGGCGCTTGCGGGAAGCGGGCCCAGTGAATGCGTTCTTCCGGCGTGTCGCCGTGCAATACGACATAGCGCGTGCCGTCTTGCGGCGCGGGCACCTGACGGAACCGATAAGTCGGAAAGCGGCGGCGCCACTTCTGCCAGCGGGTCTCTTCCGGCACCACTTTTGGATGCATAGAGAATTGCGGAGATAGCGCCACAACGGTGTCGACACGGGTCAGCGTCGGCAACACAAGCGCCATAAAGCCGCCCATGCTGTTGCCAATTGCAACCACCTCGTCAATGGCTTCGCGTGCCACCACCGTCTCTATCTCCTTCACAATCGCCTCGGGCAAATCCGGGCTGTTCATCCATGTTCTGGCCCGCTCTGTGACCAGGATTACGTGGTTCGCACCGCCCTGCGACGCGGTCCCCACAAATTCAAACGGCGGCATCTCGTTGGGCTTTGTGCCCACCCCGCCAAGCGTGACCACCAACCGATTGCCGGTGCCGCGCATGTAGGCCACCTCATGATCCTCGGTACCCAACAGAGGCTCCACAGGCAGCTGATCAGAGGACCCCTTATGTCTCAGCAACCGTATGCCCTTCCTGAAGCGCGCTCGCGCGGACGCCGGCCTTGGGATGGCGGCCCCAACCTGATGCCTTTGGCGACATCGAAGGGGCCTGTCCACGCAGGAAAGCGCCATTTTCCAAGGCAATCCGTTGCATCGCATCAAAATTCATGTTGCACAGGTGGTCCACCATCTGCCGCATGCTTGGCTTGGCACCGCCAATGCGTTGCCTCAGATCATGCTCCATGTCTGGAAAAAGCAAATGCTGGAGCCGGGGCGTGGTTGGACAAATCGCAGCATGCGCCGCATCCGCCCCCCGTAGCCCATGCAGAACAGTCAGATGGGTGTCGCTTTCAAAGGCACGCCATGGATTGGGCAATTGCGCCGTGTCGTCCAGCCAATCGCTCCAATCAGATTGCCGGCGATCAAAGGCGCGATAAGCCGGTCCCAAATCTATTTGCGGCGAAATCGCCAACAGCGCGTCAATCTTCACGTCACCGCAGAGATCCATCAGAATGGAGCCGCCGGCAGAGTTCCCTACGGCAAACACACGCGAAATGTTGTTGCTTTCGAAGTAGGCCTTGATGCCCTCCAACAGAAGCGATTTTGCACCCGGTGCGGACAGCCACCCCCACAAGAGATCTTGCACCACAAGCACATGGCGTTGTCCGTCTGCCCAAACATATTCAGCCAGAGGATAAGACACTTTAGGGTTGGTGTGCACTTTGGGGTTAAAGGATCGCAACAGGATCACAGCGGTATCAGATCGCCCAGGCAGTGCCGCCAGGCGCACGGCGGATGTCTCCACCAACTCTATTGGATTGGGCAACGCGCTTACGCCATCCATGTCATGCCCCCAAATCGCTGAATAAGGCGACGCACTGCGCCCGTGTCATTTCTTTGCGGCCTTCACCGGTAAACCCAAACGTGTCGGGCTTCTGGTCAATGAAGATTTCATTTTTCAGCGTGAACCCATTTGGATCGTCAAACAGCCCCACCGGAATCTCCGTGCCACCGGACCAGTCATTGTCTGCGGTCACGCGGTAAAACAGGTTGGTGCCACATTTGCTGCACCAAGCCCGCTCGGCCCAATCAGAGCTCTGAAACCGCGCGATGTGCTCCGCACCGTCCCACGTGATCGAGTCGGTGGGCACCGTGACGCCCATCAACGCGACGCCGGTCCAGCGACGACATTGCTCACAATGACAGATGCCCGCCTGCGCCGGTACTTTCTCGGACTCAAACCGCACCGCGCCACACAGGCATGCGCCGGTCTTGGTCGATGTGGTTCCAGTCGTCGTCATTGGGTCAACACCTCTGTCACGTTAACATTTGGCCGCTTTATTACGCACAGTCGCAAAACAGTCGTGATACCGACGCAATACCGGCGTCCCCTTTAGGAGCCAGAATTGCGCCAAGTAACACTTATTCCGCAGCAATTGCCGGGGTCGCGCCCAGCTTTTCGAGGATCGCATCGGCGCAATCACGGCCGTCTTTGATCGCCCAAACAACCAAGCTTGCGCCACGCACGATGTCGCCCACCGCGTAGACACCCTCTAGGTCAGTTGCGCCGGTGGTGAATTGCGCTTTCACAGTGCCCCAACGGGTCACTTCCAGCTCCGGCTGATCCCATAGGGTTGGCAGATCTTCCGGCTCAAAGCCCAGCGCCTTGATCACAAGGTCCGCGTCCTCAACATAATCCGCGCCTTCGATCACTTCAGGGCTCTGACGGCCAGATGCATCCGGCTGACCCAGACGCATCTTTTGCACCATCACGCCTTCAACAGTATCCCCGCCGGTGAAGCCTTTTGGCGCGGAAAGCCACACAAATTCAACGCCTTCTTCCTCGGCATTCTGTGTTTCACGCTGAGAGCCCGGCATGTTGGCTTTGTCACGGCGATACAGACATTTTACGCTCTCTGCACCCTGGCGGATCGCGGTACGAACACAGTCCATCGCGGTGTCACCGCCACCAATGACAACAACCTTTTTGCCTTCGGCATAAAGCTCACCACTCTCGATTTCTGGCACGGTGTCGCCAAAGTTCTCGCGGTTGGAGGCGGTCAAATAGTCAATCGCTTTTACGATGCCTTTTGCGCCTGCGCCCGGCCCGCCAAGGTCGCGGCTCTTATAGACGCCTGTCGCAATGATCACCGCCTCATGTGCGTCGCGGATCTCCTGGAAGGTGATGTCTTCACCCACGTTGCAGTTCAGTTTGAAGGTCACACCGCCATCTTCCAGCAGCTTGTTGCGGCGCATAACCACATCTTTTTCCAGCTTAAATCCTGGGATGCCATAGGTCAGCAATCCACCGGCGCGGTCATAGCGGTCATAGATGGTCACTTGCAAACCCGCGCGACGCAAACGGTCCGCCGCGGCCAAGCCACCTGGACCGGCACCAATGATACCAACGCTTTCGCTGCGTTCTTGCACGGGCGTGATGGCCTTCACCCAGCCTTTGTCCCAAGCGGTGTCGGTGATATATTTCTCAACCGAGCCAATGGTCACGGTGCCGTGGCCAGATTGTTCGATCACACAGTTGCCTTCACACAGTCGGTCTTGCGGGCAGATACGGCCACAGATTTCCGGGAACGTGTTGGTGGCTTGGCTGACAGCATAAGCTTCTTCCAGACGGCCGGTCGCGGTCAGGCGCAGCCAGTCGGGGATATTGTTGTGTAGGGGGCAGTGGCTCTGACAGTACGGCACGCCACACTGGCTACACCGACTCGCCTGCTCTTCTGCCTTCGCCTGAGCGAACTCCGCATAGATTTCGTCGAAATCTTCCTTGCGTACAGTGGCGCCACGCTTCTCCGGCATGTCGCGATCCACAGTCACAAATTTCAGCATAGGTTGCTTAGCCACGTCAGCTGCCTCCTGATTAAATCCAGTTCGCAGTGTTTAGATAATATTCACCGGATATAAAAGTCAATTATACTGACCTATATTTCAGTTTTTTGGCAAATCACGCACCACAATTGCAAAAAATGGATCATTTCTTGGTCCGATTCGGACCTATATTCTGTATTTCCCTTGAATCATTGAGCATTTATACGTGAGTCGCTCAATCAGGGATCCCACCGCAAATGGCACTTTTTCACATTTTTCTGGTGGCGATCCTCCAGGGTCTCACCGAGTTCCTGCCAGTCAGCTCCTCAGGGCACCTGATTCTACTGTCCAAAGTGACCCCTCTGCCGGACCAGGGACTCGCCATTGATGTCGCCGCACATGTCGGCACGCTGGGCGCAGTGATCCTCTACTTCTGGAGCGACACAAAGACCGCCTTCGCAGGATTGCCCCGCATGCTCACAGGCCGCGTCGACACGCCGGGAGCGCGGCTCGCCTTCCTGCTGAGCGTGGCAACCATCCCCGTCATCGTTGCGGGCTTCCTGCTTAAAATCACCGGCCTGAATGACGCCATGCGCTCGGTCGCCGTGATTGGCTGGGCCATGATCTTGTTTGGCATTTTACTGTGGTGGATGGACCAACGCGGTCCGCAAACCAAAACCGAGGGCGACTGGTTTCTCAAAGACGCCATTAAAATGGGCCTTTGGCAAGCGCTCGCGCTGATCCCCGGAACCTCACGCTCCGGTATCACCATCACCGGCGCCCGCCACCTCGGCTATACCCGCAAAGACGCCGCAAAACTGGCCATGCTGATGTCGGTCCCAACCATCATCGCCAGCGGCGCGCTTCTTTCACTGGATGTCATCAAAGAAGCCAACATGGATCTGGCAAAAGACGCCGCCATCGCCGCTGTCTTCTCCTTCTTTGCCGCCCTCCTGGCACTGGCACTCATGATGCGCCTGCTACGCTCCGTGAGCTTTACCCCCTATGTGATCTACCGCATTTTTTTGGGGGTGGCCCTACTCTTTATCGCTTACATCTGAGCACAAAAAAACGCCGCTGAAACAGCGGCGTTTTTCCGTATCTGTTGTGAAGATCGGCTTATGCCAGCGCCTTCACCCGTGCGGTCAGGCGGGACATTTTCCGCGCTGCGGTGTTCTTGTGGTAAACACCTTTGGTCACACCGCGCATCAGCTGAGGCTGAGCGGCACGCAGAGCTGCGGTTGCTGCGTCTTTGTCACCGGATTCGATCGCTTCTTCCACTTTGCGGATGAAAGTACGGATACGGGAACGACGGGCTTTGTTGACTTCGAGACGACGCTCGTTCTGACGGGCGCGTTTTTTTGCCTGGGGCGAATTTGCCATGATCTGAGACCTTTTGGTTCGGTACGGTTAAATGCGTGCTTCATCCCGAACGGGCTCTCTTCTTCAGAGAATCAGATCAAGCCTAGGCGGGCTGCACGCGCATGTATGGCGGCGGTGTATAGAGATTTTGCAGAGAAACGCAATCCCCCTCCGCCAATGCGTGCTTTCAAACGTCAGTCCCGCTGGTCAATCAATGCCCGGAACTCTTCCAGCCGCTTTTCAAGCGCCTCAAAGCGCGCGCCAGTGTCACCCTCTGCCCTTTCACGTTCCTTGAGCGCCAACACAAATTTCACCGTCTTCAAAACATCCCGCCACCGAGGATTGTCCGGCAACGTCTCTATCAACAAATACTTATCAAGCGTGCGAGTCTGCAAAGAGGTCTTATCAAGGTTCACCCGCCAAATACCGCTGGCCTCGGCAAAATCAATCTTGCTCTTCCCCGTCGCAGCTCCCCAGATCTCCAGAGAGTCCGACATCAACGCCACAATGGTTTCCCGATACCCATCCCCGACGGAACTGCCTTCCACGTCCTCTTCGCTTTGCGACATAAGAGACGGCAAAGACGTGTCCACAACATCTCGCAGAGAACTCACAAACTGCGCTTTTGGGGTTGGTCCCGGTGTGAACAGCGCGGCCCGCCCACCTCCGGCTTCCGGCAACATCGCAAACAGGCTGACCTGATGCGCCTGTCCACGCAGCATCACCTCGATGTGGATCGGCTCATCTTCAACTTCGGTTTGCTCCAACGCTGGCAGGATATCCTCTGGCAACACGTCTTTTAGCCGACTCTTATTCACGGTCACGGGCTTGTCCAAAACCGTCTGACCCGCCTCATTCGCATAGGTAATCAGGCCGCGCGCATTCACACAAATCAGACCGTCATCCAACGTATCAAGCAACTGCGCCATCCGCCGCTGAGACAAGCGCAAAGCATCCTCAATCTGAATCCGGCGCTCAATCTCTTCTTTGAGTTCGCGGTTCTCCGCGGCCGAGCTTCGGGCCCGGCTGGCCTCCAGCAGAGTGCGAATTCGACTGAGCAACTCGTCTTTGGCAAACGGCTTCACCACATAATCATTTGCGCCCGCGTCAAACCCGGCCAGCATGTCACTGGTGCGGCCGCGCGCTGTCAACAAAATAATGGGCAACTCATGCAGGCGGTGCCGCCGACGCAAATCCCGCGCCACATCCAGACCACTCAAACCGGTCATCATCACATCCAACACAATCAGGTCCGGCCGTTCCTCCGCGACACATCGCAACGCCTCCGACCCATTATGTGCCGTGATGACCCGATACCCCTGCGGCACCAGCAGATTTTGCAACACCTGCAAATTGATCGGCTCGTCATCCACCGCAAGGATCAAAGGCGACCCTTCCGGCGCAGCAGTGCCCACTTGCTCCATGTCCGGGCGCGGCACGGCGGCAGCAGCAAATTCGGCAGGCAAGAGGTCTTCTGGCAACGAAATTGGCGTATGGTCTGTCACTGGCAAAAGCACACGGAACTCCGCCCCGTCTCCCTGCGTGCTGGACACCTCGATACTGCCTGACATCAAATCCGCCAGGTGCCGCGCAATGGTCAGGCCGAGCCCGGTTCCGGTGGCTTGACCGGACCCATCCGGTGTCAATTGCTCCAGCGGGTGAAAAATGCGCTCCATACTGTCTTCCGCAATACCCGGCCCGTGATCACGGATGGACACAACCAACTGATCGTTACCGTCCACCAGCGCGGTAATTTCCACATCACTGCCGGCCCCGTATTTCACAGCATTGGACAGGAGGTTGAACAGAATTTGCTCAAACCGCACTGGGTCCGCGTATACTGCTGGCAAATCCTTCGGAAGATCGATGTGAAATTTGGCGAGATCCACTTGGAAGGTTGGCTGCAACAGCTGCACAACGCTGTGTATCGCTTGCGACACGTCGACCGGCTGCAGATCCAAGCGCATCCGCCCCTCACGAATGCGGTAAATATCCAGAAGATCATCCACCAAGCGCGACAAGCGCCGCGCGCTAAATGTAATCAACCGCAACTGGCTGGCCTGTGCGGGCAACATGTCCCCCATCGCGCCACCCTCAAGCGTTTCCAGAATGCCAATGATGCCGTTCAACGGTGTGCGCAGCTCATGGGAGGTATTGGCCAAAAACCGATCTTTCATGCGATCCGCTTCTTCCAATTCGGCATTCTTCTCACCGATCTCCCTTAGTTTCTCTTGAAGCTCATCATTTTTGTCCCGAATGAGATCAAGCTGATCGCGCAACGCACGCCGCATTTGGTTCACTGCCCGCGACAGGCGCGCATACTCCACCGGACGGTCATATTCCGGCAGTGCGTCGTTCAGGCTGCCTGTTGCAACCGCACTGGCCGCTTCTGACATGCGTCGTACCGGCCGCGTGATGGCGCTGGAAAAGACAAAAGACAAAAACGACAACCCAACCGCCGCCGCCGCGCCAATCACCAGCAGGGTCTCCCGCAACCGATCGCTGTTCTGAAACGCCGCATCCCTGCTGGTTTCGGCTACCACTGTCCATTGTGGAAACGGCTCTTCCAAAATGCGCCACGCCGACAGGGACGCGCCGCCAGACAACCCTGCCTCCAGGACCGCCACACCTTCCGAACTTGTCATTTGTTTCGGCATGCGCACCGGTTCACCGGCAACCGGCGCTCCGTTGGAGGCAATCACAATGTCACCGGAGGACAGGACAGACAGATCCGCTTCGCTCTCCGTCACCAACCCTTCAAGACTATTTGGAGGTATGCGCAGGATCATTGCCCCCTTATGACTTCCATGCAGCCGCACAGGGACAGCCAAATAAGCTGCGAGTTCGCCGGTGATGGCATCCACAGCAAAGTCCTGAAACACAGGACCAAATGCCTCACCAGACGTTACTTTGTAATAGGCCTGCCCCAACCCAATCACGCGTTGATTAAGCGGCCGCCCCAAATAGGCGTCCTTGTGAACGGAATAGACAACCTGCCCATGCCGATCTGCCAGGTAGAGATTGTCAAACTCGGCCTCCCGCAGGAAGTCCAGAAAGTCAGCATGAAACCGTCGATGCGTGTTGGAGTACTCCAGGGCCTCGCGCAACAACCGATCTTCTGTTTCACCATCAGATCGGCTGCCACTGGCACTATCCACACCAAATATATTGCGTAACTGCGCTCCAGCTTCCTCCGGAGTGCCATCCATCTGTCGGAGCGCATGGCTGAACCCGTAAAACTCCCCCACCGAGTAGCGCACATTGGCTGATTGCGCGAGGTTCTCTGCCTGCCGACTGGCATAGGTCATATACTGCGCGATCTCACTCGCCTTGGCATCCCGCGCAAAGGCAACCTTTTCAAAAGTTTCCGTTGTGATGGTTTGATTGACCAGCCGATAAAACACCAACCCGCCAAGTGCCAATGGCAACACAGACGCAAGCAGAAAGGTGACAAGCAGGCGCGCGCGAATTCCCTGTAGAGGCACAATAACTCCGAATTTTCTGGTTTTGCTGCGCGCGATCCTGCGGTCAGACACGACGCGAAACAAGGGGCGAAGTTATAATATGGCAAGAAATTTTTGGCACATAGAAATATCTAACACACTGAAAGAGAACGTTTTTTATCCTCTCCAAACATACCTACACACAGGTTTTGACGAAATTTCCGATTTTTCTGGTGCCATTCCCAGCGCTGCGAGGATTTCAATGCACGACATCCGTGGCGTTTGGTGAGGAGACCAAATGCAACCATGATTTGTATCATTGCCGCTCGAAACCGTGCGGCATCCGGCGGATAAACATGAGGCGGGACACCCCGCCCGCACAGGGAGAGACAAAATGAAATTTAAGGCTACCGCCGGGCTTTTGGCTTCGGTTGCCCTTTGGACAACCACCGCTCAAGCCGAAGAAACCGTACTGACCGCTCTGCCGGATCAAGTCACGGCATGGGTGGAAAACTTCAACCCATTTAACCAGACCACAGCAGCCCCCTCCGTCATGCATTTCATGTATGAGCCGCTGATCATCTTCAACGCATTGGACGGCGGCAAGCCAATCTTCCGTCTGGCAACCGCATTTGACTACGCCGACGACCTCGGCTCGATCACGGTGACCCTGCGCGACGGCGTGCAATGGTCCGATGGCGAAGCCTTCACCGCAGACGACGTGATAAAATCCTTTGACCTCGCACTGGGCAATCCGGCTCTGGACAGCGTGGGTATGGCCCAGATGTTGTCTGGCGTCGAAAAAATTGACGACAAAACCGTACGCTTCAATCTTGCCACGCCTTCCAGCCAGGCGATGTACCAAATCGTGCGTGTGCCAATTGTGCCTGAGCACGTCTGGAGCGGCGTTGATGATCCTGTGACTTTCACCAACCCAAATCCGGTTGGCTCCGGTCCGCTGACCGAAATCCGCCGTTTTACCCCGCAGGAATACACTCAGTGTCGCAACGACAACTACTGGGATGCCGACAGCCTGAAAGTGGACTGCATGCGTTTCCCGCAGATCGCCAACAACGATCAGGCACTGGCCGCTGCCGCCAATGGCGAATTGGACTGGATGGGCTCCTTTCTGCCTGACATTGACAACACGTTTGTCGCCAAAGACCCGGAGCACCACAGCTACTGGCTGCCAGGCGGCTCGCTTGTGGCCTTCTATATGAACTTCGAAGCGCCTGAGGCCGGTGACAAAGCCGCGTTCAACGACGTGAACTTCCGCCGCGCTGTCTCCATGGCGTTTGATCGCGAAGCCATGGTGGAAATTGCCGGTTACGGCTACCCGACCATCAACCAGTACCCCTCCGGTTTGGGCCGTGCCTTCCACGCATGGAACAACGATGGGGTGGATGAGAAGTTTGGTGCCTTCACGCAATACGACATCGAAGCAGCCAAGGCGCTTCTGGCCGAAGCTGGCTTTAAAGACATCGACGGCGACGGTTTTGTCGAATCCCCTGATGGCGAACAAATCGACCTTGAAGTCATCGTGCCAAATGGCTGGACCGATTGGGTCAACAGCTGTCAGATCGCCGTCGAAGGCCTGAACGCAGCGGGTATCAAGGCCAATGTTTCCACACCTGAAGCCGCAGTATGGACTGAGAAGCTCATCACCGGTGAGTACGACATGGCCATCAACTCGGTGCGTGTGGGTGCAACCCCGTTCAACCAATATCTAGACTCGCTGCACACAAACAACCAAGCCAAATCCCGCTTTGCAGCCTCGCGTTACTACAATGAAGAGTTGAGTGGCCTTCTGGATAAGTTCACTCAGACAAGCGACACCGAAAAGCAGATGGAAATCATGGCTGAGGTACAGGAAATCATCGGGGAAGAGATGCCGCTTGCGTATGTCTTCAACAACCCGCGCTGGTATCAGTACAACACCAAGCGTTTCACCGGCTTCTTTAACGCAGACAACCCGGTGGCCAACCCGGTGGTTCACAAGACCAACCCGGCCCGTTTGGTCCACCTGCTGAACCTGCGTCCAGCCAACTAAATCTCCCAACCTTTGGGGCCGCTCATCTGATGGGTGGCCTCACTTTTGGTACAACTCCTCCCTCCCGACAGATGGTTTGACCTGATGCGTTTTCTACTGAAGCGGCTCGGCTTCTACGGCGTGGCCTTTCTTGTGGCTGCGACCTTTAATTTCATGATCCCCCGCTTATTGCCCGGCAACCCGGCCGACATCATGCTGGCCAACTCCGGCGGCATGATTGCCCCCGAGGCCCGCGACGCGCTGATGGCAACCTTTGGCTTTATCGACGCCCCTCTGCATGAACAGTATTTTGCCTACCTCGGCTCGATCTTCACCTGGGACTTCGGCCTGTCGATCAAGTTTTACCCAATGCCGGTGGCAGATGTGCTGATGCAAGCCCTGCCCTGGACCCTGTTCCTCACCGGCTCTACCCTTTTAATTTCGTTTTCTATCGGCACGCTTTTGGGCATTCTCGCTGCCTGGCGTCGCGGACAGCTGACGGACGTGATCGCCTCGCCAACCGCACTGGCCCTGCAATCCGTGCCAGCGGTTGTTGTGGCGCTGTGTGGCCTCTACTTTCTTGCGGTGCAAAACCGCGTCTTCCCAACCTCCTACGCCTTCAATCCAAGTCTGGACCCGGCCTGGAGCTGGGAGTTCATTTCTTCGGTTTTATACCACGGCTTCCTGCCGGTCGTGACGCTGAGCGTCGTGTTAATTGGGGGCTACCTGATCACCATGCGCAACAACATGATTGGCCAGCTTGGCGAAGACTATCTTGCCATGGCCGAAGCCAAAGGATTGAGCGATGCCCGCGTGCGCTACGCCTATGCCGCCCGCAACGCGCTCCTGCCCTCTGTGACTGCTCTCGCACTCAGCTTCGGCGCCCTGTTTGGCGGCTCGCTGATCACCGAAGTGGTGTTCAACTATCCCGGCGTTGGCAACCTCCTATACCTTGGCATTGTTGGGCGTGATTTCCCGCTGATCCAAGGCCAGTTGCTCATCATGACACTTGCCATGCTGCTCGCGAACTTCGCGGTAGATCTGGCCTATGTCTTCCTTGATCCCCGATTGAAGAGGGCCTGATGTCTGATCTTCTCCGAACTTTCCTGCGCAACCGCAAAGCCGCCATCGGCCTGACCATCGTGTTGATCTACGTGGCGATTGCGATCTTTGCGCCCCTCATCGCGCCGTTTGACCCTGTAGCCCGCGTTGGCCGCCCGCATCAGGCACCGTCAGCTGAACATTGGCTCGGCACCACCCGCATGGGTCGTGATGTGTTTAGCCAGCTGATCTGGGGCACCCGGACTTCACTGATGGTGGGCATCATTGCCGGCCTGATAGTCACCGCCATTGGCACCACCATCGGCATTACCGCTGCCTATTTTGGGGGGTGGGTTGATGATGTCCTGAACTTCCTGACTAACGTCGTGCTAGTCCTGCCGCAACTGCCTCTGCTGCTGGTTCTGGCCGCGTTCCTTGGTCAAGTTGGTCCCTGGGCCATTGCCCTGATCATCGGTCTGACCTCCTGGGCCTGGGGCGCACGCGTCACCCGCGCGCAGGCCATGTCCCTGAAAACCCGCGATTTCATTCAGGCGTCTGCAATGATTGGGGAGCCAAACTGGCGCATGATCCTTGTGGAAATGCTGCCCAACCTGCTGTCGATCATTGGTTTCAACTTCATTGGCTCCGTGATCTTCACCATCATCACTGAAGCTACGCTGGAATTCCTTGGACTAGGCAGCCCGCTCGCCACCTCTTGGGGCACCATGCTTTATAACGCGCAAACCGCCTCCGCCATTATGGTGGGCGCCTGGTGGGAAGTGCTGGCGCCCTGTGCCGCAATTGTCCTGATCGGTATTGGTCTGTCGCTGATGAACTTTGGTGTCGATGAAATTGCCAACCCGCGTATGCGCACCCTTGGCAATGTCGCCAAAGCCCTGCGCATTGAGAAACGCCTGACCCGTCAGCGCATGCAGGAGGCCAACCAATGAGCGCCCTTCTTTCCGTCAAAGACCTGCGCATTGACTATCTGACCAGCGGGGAACCTTTCACTGCGGTGCGCGACATCTCTTTTGAGATTCAGCCCAATGAAATCCTTGGCCTCGCCGGGGAGTCAGGCTGCGGCAAAAGCACGGTGGCTTACGCCCTCATGCGTCTGCACAAACCGCCCGCGTTGGTGCGCAACGGCCACATCCTGTTTGAAGGCCACGACGTGCTCTCCTTTGGGGACAAAGAGCTGCGCGCGTGGCGCTGGTCGGAGGTCTCCATGGTGTTTCAAAGCGCAATGAATTCGCTCAGCCCGGTGATGACCATCTTCCGGCAGTTCTATGACATGCTGTGCGCCCATGGCACGGTGACCAAGGCACAGGCACAAGAGCGCACCGCAGAAATGCTAGAAATGGTCGGCATCCCTGCCGACCGTATGCACGCCCACCCACACCAACTCTCCGGTGGTATGCGTCAGCGGGTCGCGCTGGCCTTGGCCCTCACGCTCAAACCCAAGCTGATCATCATGGACGAACCCACCACCGCGCTCGATGTGGTGGTGCAGCGTGAAATCCTGCAAGAGGTGCTGCGTCTCAAGCACGAACTCGGCTTTTCCGTGCTGTTCATCACCCACGACATTGCCTTGATGGCCCAGATTTCGGACCGCATCGGCATCATGCGGGAAGGCAAGATTGTCGAAATAGGCACCGCCTCGCAAATCGTGACTGCACCAGAACATGACTACACCCGCAGCCTATGGGACGCGATGCCGCTCCTCGCCCAGCGCCCGGAAGGATTGTCCCATGCCGTCTGACACCCCAATCCTCAGCCTCGACAATCTGAGCAAAACTTTCACCGTCCGCCCAGTCTTCGGCCGCGCCTCGGTGGTTGACGCACTGCGCAATGTGTCACTCGACCTCCTGCCGGGCCGCGCCCTGGCATTGGTCGGCGAAAGTGGCTCCGGCAAAAGCACCGTTGGCAAGATGATCGTCGGGGTGCACAGCCCCAGCGCAGGCCGCATCCTGTTTGAAGGTCAGGACATCGCCGCGATGACATCCAAGGCAGACCAAATGCGCTATCGCCAAGCGGTGCAAATGGTCTTCCAAGACCCGTTCTCCGCGCTTAACCCGGCCCACACCATCCGCCACCACCTGCTGCGCGCATTGGCTTTGCATCAGCCAGAGGCCAACCCAGACGCCGCACTGCGGTCTATTCTGGAAGACGTGGAGCTGGATCCGGTGTCCACCCCGGACAAATTTCCACATGAACTTTCCGGCGGTCAACGTCAGCGCGTGAATTTCGCACGCGCCTTGGCGGTGAAGGCGAGGTTGATTGTGGCGGATGAACCAACCTCGATGCTGGATGTATCGATCCGAAAATCGGTTCTTGGTTTGATGCAACGCCTGAAATCCGAACACGGTCTCTCAATCCTCTACATCACTCACGACATCGCCACAGCCGAATATCTGGCTGAGGACACCGCCGTGATGTTCCGGGGGCAGGTGGTCGAAAAAGGCCCTACTTCAGAAGTTGTTGGCAACCCACAGCATGGCTACACCAAGCTGTTGCGGGCGGCCGTGCCTGATCCAGCCTTGCGCCTGACGGGGAGTGACGCCGGGTTTGCCGCCGAAGCCAAACGCGTGCGGGAAACAAGTGCCAACACTGTAACCGCTTTTTGCGAAATCAGCACGGGCCACATGATCGCAGAACACATGGAGCTGGCAAATGCCTGACCTTCTGGTGCCACTCTACAGTCTGCCGCCGGAGCCTCCTCTACCCGAAGGGATCACCTTGCGGCCAGCTCTTCCATTTGAATCCCATGTGCTTCTGGCCTTTGTCACCCAACATTTCAGCGCCAAGTGGGTCGATGAATGCACGGTGGCTTTGGCCGCAAGGCCCGCGCGGGTGCTGATCGCAACCGAAGGCAAAACGCTCCTTGGCTTTGCCTGCTACGACGTTACCTGCCGAGGCTTTTTTGGCCCTACCGGCGTGGCGCCTGAAGCACGCGGCAAAGGCATCGGCAAAGCGCTCCTGCTGGCCGCACTCCACCGCCTGCACGCCGATGGCTTTGCCTATGGTGTGATTGGTCAGGCCGGACCGGTTGAATTCTACAAACAAACTTGCGGTACCGTTGAGATCCCCGGCTCCGAACAAGGCGTCTTTGCCAACGCTCTTGCATGACCTCTTTTGACACTGTCTTAGTCATCCAACCAACAGGACGATAGAAATGCACTTCCACCTCGACAGCCTTTGGCACGCAGAAGACGGCGCCATGGAGTTTGCCCTAACCAATTGCAGCTATGTTGCCGTGACCAAGCCCGGTCTGGTCTACACCACCCTTGTGCGCACCCTGCGTCCCTCGCGCTGCACCGGTGCGACGCTCTTGCGGCGACAGGCCAACTTTCACGAGTACGCCTCGGAAGACGGCTTTGTGCTGAAACCCGGAGAAACCTGGCGCTTCACTGAGAAAAGCCTCACGCGACCGGCACAACACTCCAACGAGGGCCCAAAGTCTGCTGGTGTTGTGCTTGACGACGGTACACTCGTGCCCGTCTTTGCCAGCGAATTGCAGGCGCCCGCCGCCCTTGGCGAGACCACGCCAACGGAAAACACGGCGTTGTCTTGCGGAGTGTTGCCGCAACCCAACCATATTCAGGTGAGCCACTGGTGCTCCAACGCCCCCGTGCACTACGCCGTGGCTCAGCGCGACTTGGCAACCATTCAAGCCGTGTCTCAGGTGGACGACCTCACCCGTCGCCTTTTTCCTTTGGCACCGGTGCCATTTGTCCTGACCGCAAAAGACGACGTGCCGCAGCTCCAGATCACAACCGACCCGTCACTTGGGGATGAGGCTTACCGGATCACTTGGACAGATGGTCAGCCGAGCTTGCAGCACAGCACAAATCAGGGCTTGCTCTACGGCCTCATCACGCTGACCCAGACCCTGACCAACGCCTATCAGGACGCAGCCAAGTGTGGCGTGCCGTTTACCGGCGAAATCTCCGATGCCCCCCGCCACGAATGGCGTGGCGCGCATCTGGATGTCTCCCGCCAAATCTACCCAATGGAGCAAGTGCTGCGCTACGTGGACATCATGGCCTGGCACAAGATGAACCGCTTCCATTGGCACCTGACCGATGACGAAGGCTGGCGGCTGGAAATCAAAGCCTATCCGCAACTCACCGAGGTCGCGGCCTTCACTGGAATGAACCTGCCGGTCCTGCCACAGCTTGGTGCAGATGTTGCGGGCCAAGGTGGCTTCTACACCCAGGATGATGCCCGCCAGGTCGTGGCCCATGCCGCCACGCTGGGTGTCGAAGTCATGCCGGAAATTGACGTACCAGGCCACTGCGCCTGCGTGCTTGGCGCGCTGCCGGAGATGGTCGATTCTGAGGAGCCGGAAAGCTACTGGTCGGTGCAAGGTTACGCCAACAACGCGCTCAACCCGGCCGTCGAAGGCTCCTACACCTTTGCCACCAAAGTGCTCGAGGAAGTGCTCGAGATCTTCCCGTTCGAAGTTGTGCACATCGGTGGGGACGAGGTGGCCGAAGACGCCTGGATGCAGTCGCCCAAAGCGCAAGCCATGATGCGCGAAACCGGCCTCAAAGGCACCCACGAACTCCAAGCTTATTTCCTGCGTCAGATTCAGGATTTCCTCGCGGACCGCGGTCGCAAGCTGGGCGGTTGGGAAGAGGTCGCCCATGGCGGCGGTCTGGACCCAGAGAAGAGCCTGCTATTTGCCTGGACAACCGTAGAGAAAACCGCTGAGCTGGCCAACGATGGCTACGATGTGGTCAGCACCCCGGGTCAGGCCTATTACCTTGATATGGCGCTGTCTGATGCTTGGTACGCACCGGGTGCAAGCTGGGCGGGGTTCACGCCACTGGACAAAACTTATGCCTTTGAAGCGGACAACGGTGATGCCGCCCTTCAAGGTCGCCTCAAAGGGGTTCAGGGCTGCATGTGGAGCGAACACCTCACCACGTTAGAGCGTCGCAACCACATGATTTATCCGCGCCTGAACGCCATTGCCGAAGCGGGCTGGAGTGAGGCTGAGAACAAGTCGTTTGAGCGCTTCGCAGCTCTGGCGGGGTTGATGCCACGCCTGTAGCAAAAAAGCCCCCGACCATCGGTGGGGGGCTTTTTCAATCCGCGACCTAGTCGCCCAACGGCTGCGGTCCGGTTCGACCGTGATAGGCCGTTAAAGACGCCCGAATGCGGCGCAGGTTTTCCGTGGTCTCCGATGCCATGCCCTGCGCCACCGCCATTGCCAGCGAATCCACCAAAATCATATGCACGTACCGCGAAGCTGTTGGTTTGTGGATGTCCCGATCCTCGGGTAAATCCACGACAATCGGAATGCTGCAAGCCTCTGCCAAACGCGTGCCCGGCTTGGTGATACAAATGGTTGTCGCGCCATAGCCACCAGCAATTTCCGCCGCGCCAACAATGGCATCTGCCTCACCGCTGGCCGAAATCAAAAAAAGCACATCACCCGCTTTCAACGTCGCCGCCCGCATCTGCAGGATGTAGCTGTCGCTGGTGGACACCGACGGAATGCCAAGGCGGAAAAACCGGTTGGCCGCTTCTTGGGACACGTTAGACGAACCGCCACCAATCCCCGCAAACAACAAATGCTGCGTGTCCAGCAGTGCGGCCTTTGCACGCTCCATCACATCAGGCTCAATCTGGTGGCGCATCGTATTTGTGGCGGCAAACAACGCCGCGAGAATTTGATCAACCGCCGTGTCCCCGGCAGCCGGCGCTGGCAACGGATCAGCGGAGAGATATTGGCGGCTGACCGCGAGGTTCTGCGCCAACCGCAGCTTAAATTCCCGAAAACCATCACACCCCAACGTCCGACAAAACCGGATCACCGTGGGCGTGCTGACCTCACAGTGTTTCGCCAACTCCGCAATGTTCATCGAGCTGACATCTTCGAGGTGTGCTTTGACGTAATTGGCCACTTTCTGCTCCTGCGTCGCCAGCTTGCCGTCATGGTGATGCAGCGCGGAGATCACATCGCCCGCTCCGGCACGTCCCTTTTTGGGAGGCAGGTTGTCCAGGTTCGATTCGGTGGCGTTATCAGTCACATCATCCTCACATTTCTTTGTATCGATGTGTAACTCAGATACATTTTCACGTCAAATAACACGAAAATCTCCCTTTAGTTACGGCAACTTGCCGCCAATTCTGTACTTCAGTAACAAAATTGACTTGATTGCCTCACGAATTCGAAAATATACGTACCTAAAGTACATAATTCGTTCCAGGGGAGGGGGCCGATGCGTCACTGGGCAGAAACTGCCAGCGCGAAGATCAACACAGTCGTTGAGGCCATTGTTGCAGCCCTGATGCTGGCCTTGGTGCTAGATGTCTGGCTTGGGGTGATCGACCGCTACTTCTTTCACTGGCAACTGCCGTGGCCCGAAGTGCTGGCCCGCTATCTGATGATCTGGGCCGCGATGTTGGCCGTGTCCTCCGGCATTGCCCGACGCGACCACATTGGCCTGACCGCGTTCATCATGGTTCTGCCGTATCAGGTCCGCCGCGCAGTTCTGATCCTGATGGACGTCATTGCTCTGGCGCTGTTCCTCTATGTGGCCTGGTACGGCATCGCCTTCGCCCAATCCGGCGCGCCGCGTCAGGCCATGATCTTTGGTGTCAGCCTCGCGCCGTTTTATGCCGCGATCCCTGTCGCAGCGATCCTATCGTCCATTCAGCTTGCCCTCGTTCTCTTGCGCGACCTGGGCACGCATATCGACAATCCGCCCTTCTCTGATCACCTCGAGGAGGAAACCTCATGATTGTCGCCATCACGTTTGTGCTGCTCATCCTGTTTGGCATGCCCATTGGCTTTGCCATTGGGCTGGCAGGTGTTGTGGGTCTGATCGACATGGCTGGGACACAGTTTCTCGCCATTGGTCCAAGCAAAGTCTTCAACGGGCTGAACATTTTCCCATTCCTCGCCATGCCGTTTTTCATCCTTGCCGGTGAAATTATGAACGACATTGGCATCACCAACCGATTGGTGAAGCTGGCCCAGGTGCTGGTTGGCCGTTTCCGCGGTGGACTGGCGCACACCAACATGCTCGCCTCAGTGTTTTTTGCTGGCCTCACCGGCTCTGCCACCGCCGACGCAGCCGCCTTTGGCCGCACCTTGGTGCCAGCGATGGTCAAAGAGGGTTATAAACGCGATTACGCCTGTGCTGTGACCGCTGCTGGCTCCATCATCGGCCCCACCATCCCGCCCTCTGGACTGATGGTTGTTTATGGCTCCCTGATGGGCGTCTCGATTGCAGGCCTGTTTGCTGCCGGTGTTCTACCCGGGTTGGTGATCTGTCTGGTTTGCATGAGCGTCATCGCCATTGGCGGCAAACGGGAAAACCTGCCCAAAGCTGCGCGCGGCGCCACGCCACGTGAAGTCTGGGACACTTTTGTCTCGTCTCTTACGGCTCTCGCTATGCCCGTCATCATCCTCGGCGGCATTCTGGGCGGCGTTGTCACCCCCACCGAAGCGGCCTCAATTGCCGTGGCCTATGCGGTGTTCATCGGCGTGTTTGTCTACCGCACCCTGACCATCAAAGGCTTCTACGGCATGCTGGTGCGCACCGCGCGCATCACCGGTGTGATTTTTGTCATCATCGCTTTTGCGGGCATCCTGGGCTGGTGGATGAGCTTTGAACGCATTCCGCAACTGATTGCGGAAACCGTGTTGGGCCTGTCTGACAACCGCTACGCCGTGATCGCCATCATCATCGGCCTGCTTTTACTGGTTGGCATGGTCATGGACATCACCGCCATTCTGATCATTCTGGCCCCGGTGCTGGTCCCACTCACGGAACAGGTAGGTCTCGAGCCGATCCACGCAGGCATCATCTTTGTCCTGGCTCTGAACATCTCACTGATGACACCGCCGGTCGGTGCCTGCCTCTTTGTCTTATCCTCGGTCACCGGCGAAAAACTGGAACGCATCTCCATCAAATTGTTCCCGTTCCTGCTCGCCGAAGTCGCCATCCTATTTGCCTTTGCCTTTTGGGAAGACGCCGCACTCTGGCTGCCCCGAATGCTCGGCTTTGCTCAATAACCACCAATAACTAAACCCAACGGGAGGAACCCATGAAAACTCTTATCAAAGGTCTGGCAATCGCCGCGACAATGACCGCGACCAGCGCAACTGCTGGCGGCGTGATCAAATTTGGTCACGACAACAAAACCGATCCGTTTGAAAACCCGGCCCACGCCTGTACTGCCGTGTTCTCCAATATCGTGACCGCAGACACCAACGGTTCCGTATCTGTCGAAGTCTTCGGCTCCAACCAACTCGGCTCCGCCGCCGAGCACGTGCAGCAGGTTCGCGACGGCATCATCCAGGCCACCCTGACCTCCACCGGCGCTTTGGCCAGCTACTACCCACGGATCGACGTGCTGAACCTGCCGTTTGCCTTTGACGGCAACGCTTCCACTTACGAAGTGTTTGACGGTGACTTCGGCAAAGAACTGGCCGCCGACATCGAAGCGGAACTGGGCGACGTTGTGGTTCTGGGCTTCCCGGACACCGGCGGTTTCTTTGCGGTGACCAACTCCAAACACGCGATTGCGGATCTGAAAGACTTTGAAGGCATCCGCATCCGCACCATGACTCTGCCATCGCACCAGAAGATCATGCAGTCTTTGGGTGCAGAGGCCTATCCCCTGTCTTGGGGCGAAGTTTACTCCGGCCTGCAAACCGGCGTGATCGACGGCCAGATGAACCCGGTGCCAATCATTTCTTTTGCCAACTTCGCCGAAGTACAAAAGCACATGACCCTGACCAACCACCTGTTCTCGCCATACACTTTCATGATCAACCGTGCATTTTATGAAGGTCTGAGCGACAGCGAGCGTGCCACCATTCACACGGCTGCGGAAAACTGTGTTGCCGCAAGCCGTGGCCTGTCCCGCATCATCGAAGCGTCTGATCGTGGTCTGGCTGGCCTGATGGACAAAATTGAAGTGACCGCTCTGTCCGCGGAACAGCGTGCCGCCATGGCCGGTGCTGCCCAGCCAGCGTTTGAAGCCCACGTGGCGGAGAACATGGATGACCGCGCCGGTGAGCTTCTGGCGAAGTTCAAGTCCGAGGTTGCTGCAGCAAACGCTGCCAGCTACCTCGACTAAAACCATCCCACCCCTATCCTCCAAAAGCGGGTGGGGACTTGGGCAAGCATTCAGCGGGATGCTTGCCCGCCTTGTTTAAACAAAGGACCAAAACATGCGGGTTTTCTGTGCTTCGGTTGCCACCGAAACCAACACTTTTTCGCCGTTGCGCACTGATTTTGCCGACTTCGCACAGAGCTTTTACGCCCCGCCCGGCAAGCATCCGGAAACGCCCACCCTTTGCAGCGCGGTTTTCCCCGCCCTGCGTAAACGCGCCAAAGCGGGCGAGGTGGAGCTGATCGAGGGCACCGCCACCTGGGCAGAACCAGGCGGCCTTGTGAACGCCCGCACCTGGGATCGCCTGCGCGAAGAAGTGCTGGACCAGTTGAAAGCCGCCTTGCCGGTGGAAGCTGTTGTCCTGGGCTTGCACGGCGCAATGATTGCCGATGGCTGCGTCGATTGTGAAGGCACTCTGATCGAAGCCGTGCGCGAGATTGTTGGACCTGCAGTCACCATTGGCGTGACCTTTGATCCGCACAGCCACCTGAGCGACAAACGTGTGAGTAACGCCGATATCATCACCGTGTTCAAAGAATTTCCCCACACGGATTTTGTTGAAACCGGCGAAGCCTGTGTAGACCTGACCCTGCGCGCCGCCGGTGGCGAGATCATCCCGCAGATCTCAGTGTTTGATGTGCGAATGATGGACGTGCTGCCCACCAGCCGCCACCCCATGCGCGGCTTTGTGGACAAGATGATGGCGCTAGAAGCCGACGGCACAGCCCTGTCGATCTCCACTATTCACGGCTTTATGGCGGGCGACTCCCCAGATCTTGGCGCTAAAATCATTGTGATCAGCAACGGTAACAAACCTGCGGGAACCGCTCTCGCCCGCGAGTTGGGGATGGAGCTGTTTTCTTGCCGTGGCACCACCAAACCCGAGTTTCTCACCGTCGAAGACGCTCTCACTAAAGCCACTACGGCAAGCGCTGGCCCGGTGATCATTGCAGACGTTTGGGACAATCCAGGCGGCGGTGTGGCGGGCGATTCTACCATTCTATTGCAAGCGGCATTGGAAATGCAGGTCGCCAATATGGCACTCGGTACCATCTGGGATCCGATGGCTGTTCGCCTGTGTCACGCCGCAGGCGAAGGCGCAGAGCTCGATCTGCGCTTTGGCGGCAAGACCTCTGCCCACGCGGGCGCTCCGATTGATGCCACCGTCACCGTGCAAAAAGTCGTCACTGACGCTGTTCAAAGCTTCGGCGACTCCATCGTCCCGTTGGGTGACTGCGCCGTGATCAATGTGAACGGCATCGACGTGGCGCTCAATTCCAACCGCTCTCAAACCTTCTCCCCGGACCTGTTCACCAACCTCGGCATCGACATTGCCGCAAAACAGGTGGTGGCAGTGAAATCCACCAACCACTTCCACGGCGCCTTTGCTCCGGTTGCCGCAGACATCCTGTATGCAGCCGTCAATGGCCCCTACCCCAACGACCCAACCACGACTCCTTTCACCCGCCTGACGCGCCCTCTGTGGCCCATTGTTGAGGCGCCGCATGAAGAGGAACTGGCATGACCTTCCCATCCATCGACACGCCCGCAGTGCTGATTGATCTCAACATTGCTGAGGCCAATATCGACCGCTACCAAGCCTATTGTGACGATCACAAATTGCACCTGCGGCCCCATATCAAAACCCACAAGCTGCCCCTGCTGGCCAAACGCCAACTGGAAGCTGGAGCCGTTGGGATCTGCTGTCAAAAGGTCAGCGAAGCTGAGGCCATGATCTCCGAGGGCGGAATCGAAAACATATTGATCACCTACAACATTCTCGGGTCCGAGAAATTGGCTCGCCTGCGCGCACTCTCCGAAAAAGTCCGCCTGAGTGTTGTGGCCGACAGCAAAGCCGCCATCAACGGTCTCTCAGACGCCTTCACCGGCGCCCCAACATCCCTAACCGTGCTGGTCGAATGCGACACCGGCGGCGCACGCTGTGGCGTGATGACTCCCGAGCAAGCGGCTGATCTTGCGGCACACATCGACGCTAAACCTGGACTGGCCTTTGGCGGTCTGATGACACACCCGTCGATTGGACAAGAAGCGACCGTACAAAATTGGCTGACCACCGCGGTGGACATGATCACCGCAACCGGCCTGCAGGTGCAAACAGTCTCGATCGGCAGCAGCCCTAACATGTGGCGCACACATGACGTGCCCATTGCCACCGAATACCGAATTGGCACTTACATCTACAACGATCGCTCCCTGGTCGCGCATGGCGTCTGCACCGAGGACGATTGCGCTCTCACGGTTTTGGCCACAGTGGTCTCCGTACCGAACGACACCCGCGCCATCATCGATGCTGGCTCCAAAGTGCTGACCTCCGACTTGCTTGGGCTGGAAGGGCATGGTGGTGTTGTCGGACGCCCTGACATCACAATTTCCGGCCTGGCCGAAGAGCACGGCATCCTGACCGCTGACACCATCAATCTCACTGTCGGCGACCGCCTGCGCATCATCCCCAACCACGCCTGCGTGGTGACCAATATGATGGATGAGATCCAACTGATCCGCGGCGACACCCCACAGGGCGCACAGCCCGTTGCCGCACGCGGCAAGGTCTGGTGACCTTCGCTCCCAACCCCTTTCTCTTTTACCTAAACACAAGGACTCACAAATATGAGCAGCAAAAAAATCATACGCCTCGGAGATGACCGCACCGGTGCCGGTGGACAGCCTCTGCCCTTTGCCCCAGCGGTGCGGGCCGGCGACTTTGTCTTCATCTCCGGCCAGGTGGCGATGAAAGAAAACGGCGAGATCGAAGACGGTGGCATCGAAAGCCAAACCCGCCGCACCATGGAAAACCTGATCAAGGCGCTGGAACTGGCCGATTGCACCCTGGAAGACATCGCCAAAGTGGGCGTCTGGCTCGACGATCCGCGTGACTTCTGGACCTTCAACCGCGTGTACGCCAGCTACTTCCCCAACGGCGGCCCTGCACGCTCCACTGTGCGTTCTCAGATCATGGTGGACGCCAAGGTCGAGATCGACGCGATGGTCTACAAACCACTGGACTAACCCCAATCGGTTCAAATCCATTCTTCAATGGCCCGCCTTTGGTGGGCCATTTTTGTGTCCGAAAGACACCCCCGCTCAAACCACACGCCATACGGTACAAAGCGCGGCGATGCTGCGGAAGCTATTCTGATTTTGGGAAAGAACCAATGGTGCCCAGAAGAGGACTCGAACCTCCACGTCCATACGGACACTAGCACCTGAAGCTAGCGCGTCTACCAATTCCGCCATCTGGGCACGGGTTGGTGAGACAGGCGTTTAAGCCTAGCTGCGGGGGGTGTCAACGCGATTCTCGGACTTTTTCAACTTTTGTCTTCGCACCGACAATCCCGACTCCGAGACACCCCCAAATTTGGCAAATTTTGCAGGGGTTTCTTGTCGCGCCCCCAGCTTTGGAACTTGTTCTGAACCGCTGTCGGCGCTATCCATCTCTAAATGGTCTACCTTGGAGGCAACCCATGTCCAAACTTGTCACCATCTTTGGCGGCTCCGGCTTTGTCGGACGTCACATTGCCCGCCGTATGGCAAAAGAAGGCTGGCTCGTACGGGTCGCGGTGCGCCGCCCCAACGAAGCCATGTTTGTGAAGCCTTACGGCTCTGTTGGCCAAGTCGAACCAGTGTTCTGCAACGTTCGTGACGACGCCTCCGTTCAGGCTGTGATGCAAGGCTCTGACGCGGTGGTGAACTGCGTTGGCATTCTGTCAGACCGTGCCAAGAACACGTTTGACGCTGTGCAGCACGAAGGCGCCGAACGCATTGCCCGCATCGCCGCAGCAGAAAACGTTGACACCATGGTGCATATCTCTGCCATCGGCGCTGACAAGGACAGTGACAGCGACTATGCGCTGTCCAAGGCACTTGGCGAAGACGGCGTGCTGCAACACATGCCCAACGCCATGATCCTGCGCCCATCGGTGATTTTTGGTCAGGACGATCAGTTCTTCAACCGCTTCGCCTCCATGTCGCGGCTGGGTCCGGTTCTGCCCCTGGTGGGCGGCGACACCAAGTTCCAGCCGGTCTATGTTGATGACGTGGCGCAAGCAGCTGTCATGGGCATCAAAGGCAAGGCCACCGGCACCTTTGAGCTCGGCGGACCGGAAGTGGACACTCTGCGGGGCTGGGTCACCGAGATGCTCGAGGTCATCCATCGCAACAAGCTGATCGCCAACTTGCCGTTTTTTGTTGGCGGCCTGATGGCTTTTGGCTTTGGCCTGCTTCAGAGCGTGACGTTTGGTTTGGTCCACAATTCCGTGATCACCAAAGACCAACTTAAGTTGCTGAAAAAAGACAATGTGGTCAGCGACGATGCGCAGGGCTTTGCCGCACTTGGCATCAGGCCGCTGGCGCCGGAAGCCATCATGCCCGACTATCTGTGGCGCTTCCGCCCGTCTGGCCAGTACGACGCCATCAAAGATTCGGCGCGCAATCTCAAGATCTGACGCACTCCAACTCCAACAAAAAGCCCCGCCTGACACACTCAGGCGGGGCTTTTTGCTTTAAAAGGGGCCTGACCACCTTAGCGGCTGTCCCGCTCCTTCAACATCTTTTCAATATCCCCCAACCGCGCCAGCACTTCGTCGCGGTAGTTACCGGTCTCGGCCTCGGCCTCCACATGGTGCGCGTCCTGCATGGAGTTCACCACCAAACCCACCACAAGGTTGAGCACCACAAACGTGGTCAGCAGAATAAACGGCACAAAGAACATCCAGGCGTAGGGATAAACCTCCATCACCGGACGCACGATGCCCATGGACCAGCTTTCCAGCGTCATGATCTGAAACAGCGAGTAACCAGATTTTCCAAGCGTGCCAAACCAAACCGGGAAGGCCGCACCAAACAGTTTGGTTGCCATCACCGCGCCAATATAGAAAATCAGCGCCATGAGCAGGAATACGGAGCCCATGCCTGGCAAAGCATTGAGCAACCCTTCGATGACGCGGCGCAGAGACGGTGCAACCGACACCACCCGCAACAGACGCAGAATCCGCAACGCCCGTAGCACTGAAAGCCCTTGGGCCGCAGGCACCAACGCCACGCCGACAATGATGAAATCAAACAGGTTCCAACCGTCTCGGAAAAACTGGCCACGCTGCACATAAAGCTTGGCAACAATCTCTCCGACAAAAATCGCCAAACACAGCGCGTCCAGCGTGATCAGAAGTGGACCAATAGCCTCCATCAGAGGTTTGGACGTCTCCATGCCAAGGATGACGGCATTGAAAAGGATCACGCCCAAAATGGCGTTGCGAAAGGCAGGGCGCTCAATAAACGCCCCGATTTTGTCGCGTAGGCTCATATAAGAATTCTCAAAGTTGCGCGTTTGTACTTGGGTTGAGGGCTACATAGGTGAGGGGGGCGGGTCTTCGCAACCCACCCCCACAAATCATTGCACTTATGGTTTCCAGCCCGGCGGTCCAAACAGCCGCCCCCACAACTCTCGTCCAGTCTTGGCGCGCTTGATGTCACGCCACAGTCCTGGCAACTCAGAGAACCACACTTTGACCGGGTTCTGGCTGTCAAAATCGGTGGTCAGCCCGTATCGCGGCCGCTCTTCTTCCACCTGAAAGCTGCCAAACAACCGGTCCCAGATGATTAGGATGCCACCGTAGTTCTTATCCAGATACTTGTTGTCACAACCATGATGCACCCGGTGATGGCTTGGCGTGTTCAACACTTTCTCCAGCGGGCCCAGCTTGCCAATCAACTCGGTGTGCAACCATGTCTGATAAGCCTGCACAAGGATCACCGATCCCAGAACCACATCCGGACTGAAGCCAACCAAGATCATGGGAATATGCGCAATGAAGGACCACAGGCTTTCCAGCGGCCCAAAGCGCACAGCGGTGACAATGTTATAGTCCCGGCTGGAGTGATGCACCGCGTGTTGCGTCCACAGGATGCGCACCCGATGGGCAATCCGATGCTCCCAATAATACGTCAGATCAGCAATCAACACCGCCAACAGGATCCAGGGCAATGTAGTTGGCAAATGCCAACTCACCACGGTTTCGCTAAAGACATAGAGGCCAAAATAGAGCGCCGTCATCATTGTCGCTTCGAGCAACAGATAGGGTACCTGTGTCGACGCACTCGCCAACATTTCAAGCCAAGTTTTGCCTTTCAACGACCCTTTAAACCAGGCTTCGGCAATCTCAATCACAAGGATGGCCAGCCCGATGAGAAAGAACACCTCATCTACCTGCGTGGCCAATTCAATAAACTGCTCCGGTATCATTTTGCCCCTCCCGTCAAACCCGATTGCAACGTGCGCCATGCCAGCGCTGCGGCCTCCTCAGGCGTTGCATCGCCATCCCGCACCACGGTCCAGGCGGCATAGGTCAGTGTTTCAATTGCCTGCACGATCCAGGCGGTTGGCACAGTTGCGTCAAACCCACCTTCCTCTTTCGCCGCCTCAACTGCTTCGGCGGTTTCGTCCAGCTGTTGCGTGTAGGCCTCCAGCACCTCTGGCACATGATCTAAGGGTTCATTGGCAAGGAACATTTGCCGATCCGCCAGCGGAATGATCACCTCCAGACTCAGGCGCAATGCCTCTGTGTAACTCGGCGCATCCTTGGTGGCTGCCTCTATGGCATCATCTAATTCTTGCATCGCAACCATCGCGAGCGCGGCCATAAGGTCCTCGCGCCCGGCATAGTGACGATGCAACGTCGCACGCCCCACACCCGCCTCTTTGGCGACATCCGCCAATGTGGCTGTGGGATTTGCGGAGAAGACGGAGAACCCCGCCTCAATGATTTTGGCTTCTGATTTTTTAAACATGAGACAAAGATGTCTCATTTTTACGTGATGTCAAGAGGTGCCCTTTGCGCAATTTTCGGGTCGCCGCGCCAAACTCGACAAACTAGGTTACTCTCAAGACAGGAGATGACCCCATGAATGACATGACCGAAGGCTATCACTACAACGTCATGCGCCGCGCAATTGACCTGATCGATCAAGGTGGTGAAAACATGTCTCTCGACGACCTCTCCAAGGCCATGGGCATGAGCCCCGCGCACTTTCAACGGCTCTTCACTCGGTGGGCCGGCGTCTCTCCCAAACGGTTTCAACAGTATCTCACTTTGGGCCACGCTAAAGTGCTGCTGCACGATCACTTCACCACATTGGACACCGCCAATTCCGTGGGCCTCTCCGGTTCTGGCCGATTGCACGACCTGTTTCTACGCTGGGAAGCCATGAGCCCTGGCGACTACGCCAAGCGCGGCGAGGGCCTGACCATCTATTGGGGGTGGTTTGACAGCCCCTTTGGTCTCTCACTGGTTGCAGGCACGGAAAAAGGCATCTGTGGTATCGGCTTTGCCGCAGAAACGGGAACTGAGGCCACGATGGAAGACCTGTTTTCCCGCTGGCCCAACGCTAACCTAGTAGAAGATCCGATGTTCCTGCGCCCTTGGGTGCTTGCCGCCTACCAAGCGGAGCAGGCCGATCACGACAAAGTGCCAGTCTTTATGATTGGTTCCGCGCTGCAGATCAAAGTCTGGGAAGCGCTCATGCGCATCCCCTCCGGTGAGGTCACAACTTATGCCGAAATCGCCCGCAGCATCGGAAATCCCCGCGCGGTGCGGGCCGTTGGCACCGCCGTGGGTCGCAACCCGGTTAGTTGGCTGATCCCCTGTCACCGTGCCATGCGCAAATCTGGCGGGTTGGGCGGCTACCACTGGGGCTTACCAGTCAAACGCGCTCTGCTCGCTTATGAGTCCGCCCGCGCCGAGGCCTGAGCTGACCTTCGGCATCAATTTGCCGATACCACGCGGCTCTTTGCTTGGGGCACACCGAGAAACCAAGTATACAGGCCTCAAAAGCCGATCAACGGCATCAATACTTGAGGCAATGAGATGAAGACACTCCCCCTTTCCCTGAGCGCTGTTGCTCTGCTAGGCCTGACCGCCTGCACCGATCCAGCCTATGTGTCCGGCTCCGCTGAGGACCGCGATCAGTATCGCAAAACCAAAAACGGCGCGATCATTGGCGCGCTGGCTGGCGCTGGCATCGCCGCCGTCACCGATGGCGACCCCTTGATTGGTGCCGCGCTTGGCGCCGGTGCCGGTGCGATTGTCGGCAATGTGCTGGACAAACAAGAGGCCGAACTTCGGGCCCAGCTGGATGATGACGTGCGCATCGAAAACACCGGCGACCGTCTGATCCTGACCTTGCCGCAGGACATCCTGTTTGACGTCGACAGCTATTCCGTCAACGCCGGTCTGCAGGACGATTTGGCCAAAGTTGCAACCAGCCTTGAGAAATACCCAGACAGCACCGTGCAGATCCTAGGGCACACTGACAACACCGGATCGGCCAGCCACAACCAGACCCTGTCTGAGCGTCGCGCCAATGCGGTGGCCGACGTGCTGCTCACCAATGGGGTGCCTGTCAGCCGGATCGACACCATTGGCCGCGGAGAGGATCAACCGATTGCGTCCAACCTTGACGAAGAAGGTCGCCGGCAGAACCGCCGGGTGGAAATTGTGATCCTGCCCACTGCCGCCTAAGACCGCGCAGTGGCGCACAACCAGTGTTTGAAAGGCGTCGCTTGATTGCGGCGCCTTTTTCCTTACGTATTGGACAGGCGAACAAGGAGATTGGCCTATGCCACACACACTGCTCGGAATTTCTGGCGCGCTGCGCGCGGACTCCACCAACAGCAAACTGCTGCGCGAAGCCGCCCGGCTCTATGGCGCAGACACCTATGTAGAGGCCAATCTGAATATCCCGCTCTATGACGGCGATCTCAAAAGCAACAGCGGCATCCCCGAAGAAGTGAAACTGCTGGTACAGCAGATTGCTGAGGCCGACGCGGTGCTGATCTCAACGCCTGAATACAACGGCGCGGTCACCGGCGTGTTGAAAAACGCGCTCGACTGGATCAGCCGCCATTGGGAAAAACCCATGGTCGGCAAACCCACCGCCTTGATGAGCGCCGCCGCGGGTCGCGCCGGTGGCGTACGTGCGCAAACCATGCTGCGCAGCTGTCTTGTGGCGTTTCGCCCGCGCATCACACTGGCGCCAGAAGTGGGAATCGCCGACAGCGGCAACGCTTTTGACGACAACGGCCAGTTTGTGAGCGAGCGCTATGCGGCCTCCGTGACGACGTTGATGGATGCGTTGCAGGCCGACGTAGAGCAGGCATCCAATAAAGCCTAAAGCGAAGCTTCGGGACGGAACGCCTCCGGTATTTCGTCCCGCCCTTCCAGCACCAGATCGGCCATCACCTCACCGGCCTTGGGCCCCATGCCAAAGCCAATTTTGAACCCGCCGTTGGCAATGTATGCGCCATCGATTGTCGGGTGTGCACCCAACATTGGGGCACGGCTTTTGGCACGGGGACGCACGCCAGCCCAGCGTTCAATGACCTCCGCATCTTTCAAGGCAGGCACCGCGGCATAGGCACGTGCCAAAACATCATCCAATTGGCTATCCGTACTGGTTGGATAGTCAAATTCCCGCTCGCTGGTGGAGCCAATCGCAACAGTGCCATCAGCGTGAGGGACAACATGCACGGCGTCAGCAAAGAGTTGCGGCGCGGTGGAGCGATCCAGCCGCAACAGCGCCGCCTGCCCTTTCACGCCATTGCCCACCGGTTTGCCCATATCTTCGGATAAATCAAGCAAACCCTGCCACCCAGTCGCCCAAACAACTTTTCCCTGTTGCGCTCCCTCCGCGACGACCTCGCACCCTTTTGACCTCAACGCCGCCGCCAGAGCCGCACAGGCACGCCGTGGAAACATGCGTCCGCTCAAGGTGTCGTGGATCAGCCACCCTGTCGGGCTTTCCGGCGCCCAATCGCCAAGGGTATCTCGCGCCACAACCTGCCACTGCGCCTTTCCTTGCCAGAGCTCCTTGGCGCTTTCCGCCCGCGCCCGGGCCAATTCCAATCCGCGCGCATCTTTCACCGGCTGAATGCGCCCCGTGCGCCCGTAGCCCGCGCTCACCCCACCGGTCGCCTCAACCTCGGCCCACCAGCCTTCCGCCATGATCAGGCTTTCAAACTGAAATGCCTTCTTCACGTTCCAGTTCTCCGGCGTGTGCGGCGCCAAAGCGCCAACCAATCCGCCGCTGCTGCCTGCACCCACACCACCGGGATCAATCACCCGAACCTTTGCGCCCCGCTTGGCACAGGCCCACGCCACCGAGAGCCCAAAAGCTCCGGCTCCCATCACGGTCAAGTCCACCATTGCCAATCCTCTTTTTTGTGGTCAAATGCGCCGTCACCTCCATAAGGCAATGCGACATGAGCGACCAGCACGCGGATCTCGATTGGCGAGACAACGTCATCCCGGTGTCCACCCGATTTGACGACCCGTATTTCAGCCTCGACAACGGGCTGGCCGAAACACGCCACGTGTTTCTGGATGGCAACCACTTGCCCGCCCGCTTTGCCCCCGGCTTTCACCTCGCCGAGCTGGGCTTTGGCACCGGCCTCAACTTGTTGACGGTCTGGAAGGCTTGGGAGGAGAGTGGTCAGACCACGCCGCTGTCTTTCACCACCTTTGAAGCCTTTCCGATGAGCGCCGAGGAAATGGAAAAAGCTTTGGCAGCATTTCCAGAATTAAGCGCCTACGCCACCCGTTTAGTCACGGCCTACGCACAAGACCAAACCCTCGCCACGCTCGACGGCATCCACGCCCGCGTGGTGATCGGCGACGCGCGTGAGACCCTTAAAGCGCAAAACTTTGAGGCTGACGCTTGGTTTCTCGACGGGTTTTCACCCGCCAAGAACCCCGAACTCTGGGACGCACAGCTGATGGCGCAGGTCGGCGCCCACACCAATGCAGGCGGCACTGCCGCGACCTACACCGCCGCAGGTTTTGTGCGCCGCAATCTGGAGGCCGCAGGCTTCACCGTCACCCGCACACCGGGTTTTGGCCGCAAACGCCACATGACCCAATGTGAAAAGCCAGCCGCATGACTCAGCCCAACAACCGCCTCGGCATTATGTTGATGTCGCTCACGACGCTGGTATTTGCACTGCAAGACGGCATCTCCCGCCACTTGGCGAGCGAGTACAACACCTACCTTGTGGTGATGATCCGCTACTGGTTCTTTGCGCTGTTTGTCATTGCGCTGTCCTCCCGCCAACCCGGCGGCATCAAAGCCGTGGCGCACACGAAATTCCCGATGCTGCAAATTGGCCGAGGCGCGCTTCTGGCACTGGAAATCTGCGTGACCGTTGTGGCCTTCACTCTGCTGGGCCTCACCGAGAGCCACGCCATTTTCATCTGCTACCCCCTGATCATTGCCGCGCTATCCGGCCCTGTGTTGGGCGAGCGGGTTGGCTGGCGCCGCTGGGCTGCCATTGGCGTCGGTGCCATTGGCGTACTGATCATCCTGCAACCCGGCTCCGGTGTTTTCAGCCCCGCCGCCATTGTGCCGCTTGTTGGCGCGCTGATGTTTGCCGTCTACGGCCTTATGACCCGCTACGTGGCGCGAGGGGATACCGGCCAGACCAGCTTTTTCTACACCGGTGTGGTCGGCTGCATCGTCATGACTGCAATAGGCCTGTTCTTCTGGGAACCAATTGTCGGACGTGACTGGCTCTGGATGGCCATCCTGTGCTGCACCGGCGTCTTTGGTCACTGGCTGTTGATCCGCACCTATGAGGTGGCCGAGGCCAGCGCAGTACAGCCCTTTGCCTACCTACAACTGCCCTTTGCCGCCGCGCTTGGCATGGCCGCTTTTGGCGAAACCCTGCGCCTGAACGTCGCCATTGGCGCAGGAATTGTCCTGGCCGCAGGGCTGTTCACGTGGTGGCGAGAACGCCAGTCCAGCTAAAGCCTCAGCGCACTTTGATGGTGCCGCCGGTGATCTCCTGACCAAACGACACCGGATGTGGGTCTTTGCCCAGCCGCGCACGATAGACCGGCAGGCTCTCTGACACACGCATCACATAGTTGCGGGTTTCGTTAAACGGGATCATCTCGATCCAGTCGATCATGGCCTCAACAGAACCGCCACGCGGATCGTCATTGCTAGCCATCCATCGCTCAGGGCGACTCGGGCCAGCATTGTAAGCCGCCGAAATCATGATGATGTTGCCATCAAACCGTTCAGCCAACCCGGCCAAATAGGCACTGCCCAACCGCGCATTGTAACCCGGGTCCGAAGTCAGGTTGCCCAGCACATAAACCTCACCGATCTCCGCCGACACATCCCGCGCCGTGCCCGGCATCAACTGCATCAACCCACGCGCACCGGCATGGCTCACCACCACCGGATCAAATTCACTCTCCCGCCGCGCAATGGCCAAGGATAACTCATCCGACACGGGCAGCTTCTGATCCACTAGGGGATGCAGCGGATAATACGGCCCCGGCAGCGTCACGCCCATGCGCACCATCTGCTTGCCCAACATCACCCCGATGTGCGGCTGCCCAAGGTCCAGAGCCATCTGGCCTAGTTGACCCAAACCCCTACGATCCTGCGTCTCGCTCAGATGCACCCAGAACCGCTCTGCCAGGCTCAACTCGCCCGCCGCCAACATCGCCCGCGCCGCTTTATGCACGCTCGATGTGGTCCAGCTGGCCTTTTGCCAATCCGGGAAACGCTCTTGGCCAGACAAGGCCGGATCATGCGCGATCCCCGCCTTTTCCGCCGCCAGCAGCCCATAGAAACTGGTCTGATGCGCGCCACCCGCCAAATAAGCCTGTTGCGCGGTGGTCGTATCACCCATCGCCTCATAAGCGCGACCCATCCAATAGCCCGCGCGCCCAAGGGAAATTGGCGTTTCCACCGACTGGGCAAAATTCAGGAAATGCGCGGCGGCGTCCTCCGGTCGGTCCAGAAACCGCAACGCCAAATACCCCGCAAGCCACTCACAGTCGGAATAGGCATAACCCGCATCTGGGGACAGCTTATGCGTCGCCGCCAGCGCATAGGCTGTCTTGTAATTCCCCGCCCGCATCTGATTGCGGATCAGTGACCGGCGCCTTGGGGCCCATGCCTCTGGCTCGCCCAATGTGCCCGTTTTACTGCGCGCCAGGATCAACTCAATCGCGCTGTCATTGCGGTCTTTGCGATGCCGCCATACAAACCGCTCATGCGCTAACCCCGGATCATTCTGCAAACTGTCCGGCACCGCCGCGATCAAAGTATCCACACCTTTGGCCATGGCTCGCAGTCCAAGTCGCGCCTTGGCCAAGGCCACCCAACCTTCCGGCACATGGGCATACATTGCCTCGGAATTGGAGGGCCAATTCTTCCACACCATCGCATCCAACCGGGCTGTGTGGTGTGGCTTGAGCAAATCACCATAGCGCGCCAGATAGTCCGCCTTGGTGGTGCTGTTCATCGCCATGGTGCGCCAGGCTTCCACAATCGTGGCCTGCGCCGCACCATCCTCACCTGCCTGCGTCAGAACCTTGGCCTGCGCCAGTGCGCCTTCGGCGGTCTGCGCCGGACCATGCACAAAGAACGACAGCGCCATCTCACCGCTGACATCCTCAAACGCCGCCTCCGATTGCTTACGCAAATAAGGCAAGCCGGGCCAATCGCCGCGCCGATCCAAAAACGCCAAAACCTGATCCGCCGAGCCTTCGCCCGCGCGCAGCCGGTGCCACTCCACAATATCGCGTGTGACCTGGTCGGTCTCGCGCACCGCCTTGGCCGCGCCATCCCAATCCTTGGCGCGGACAGAGGTCATCGCCGAGCGAAGCTCATCGCGAAACTGTGCATTTGCGGGAACAGCGACCAGCAAGGCCACAAACAGAGTCAGAAAAAGACGCAACATGGCTTGCATTTTCCTATGCCAGACAGGATAGAACCCGCAAGATACGCCGCGCACCCGATGGCCTCAACTCACAATCTTGGCAAGTGGGCAACTTCCCGCTAGGGTCCGCGCGGTTTACCACCATGGGCAATTCCGCCCAGCTACGCATAAAAAGGAGCGTGCCATGTTCAAAGGGTCCTACCCCGCACTCATCACGCCGTTTACGAACGGCGAGCTGGATTTGGAAACGCTCAAAAAGATCGTCGAGTGGCACATTGGTGAAGGCACCGATGGTTTTGTGCCTGTGGGCACCACCGGCGAAAGCCCAACGCTGAGCCACGAAGAGCACGAAACTATGGTGAGCGAAGTGGTGAAAGCCGCGGCTGGTCGCGTGCCGGTGATCGCAGGCGCAGGCTCCAACAACACGTTGGAAGCCATCCGCTTTGCGCAGCACGCCGAGAAAGTTGGCGCGGACGGCATTCTCGTGGTGACACCGTACTACAACAAGCCAACCCAACGCGGCCTGATCGCACATTTCACTGCGGTGCATGACTGCTGCGCGCTGCCGATCATCATCTACAACATCCCGGGCCGCTCGGTTGTCGACATGACACCGGAAACCATGGGTGAGCTGGCCAAGCTGCCACGCATTGTTGGTGTCAAAGACGCCACTGGCGATCTGGCCCGCCCAAGCCAGCAACGTGCCACCTGTGGCGCAGACTTCATCCAGCTGTCCGGCGAAGACGCCACGGCACTGGGTTTCAACGCGCACGGCGGTGTCGGCTGCATCTCCGTGACAGCCAATGTCGCGCCAAAACTCTGCGCCGAGTTCCAAGCGGCGACTCTGGCAGGCGACTACGCCAAAGCGCTGGAGTATCAGGACAAGCTGATGCCTCTGCACGAAGCCATCTTTGTGGAGCCAGGTCTGGTGGGCGCCAAATACGCCATGTCCCGCCTCGGCATGTGCAACGAAGAAGTTCGCCTGCCGCTGACCGGTCTGACCGACGCCACCAAGGCGCAGATCGACGCCGCCATGGCGCACGCAGGCCTGCTCTAAAATCGCACAAATTTCGAAGCTTCTGCTTCAAAAAGAAAGGCGCCCACTGGGCGCCTTTTTCCTGTCTGCTGGCCTGTAGACTAGTGCCAGAGCGCCAATCCAAAAGCCAAGGTCGCCACGGTACCAAACACCCCAAGCCCAATGCCGGAAATCATCCAGGGCCACACCGGACGCGACGGCTGAGCCTTATCCTCGGACTGCGCAATCAACGCGGCTTCGACCATCGCAGGCAAACGTGGACCAAAGCGCGACAACACCCGCGCGGTCTTGGCCAAATCACTCAGCATCGCCCGTGGTCCAATACTTTCCTTGATGTAGTCCGACACCACCGGCTTGGCCACATCCCAGATATTCACACGTGGGTCCAAGGACCGCGCCACACCTTCCACCACAACCATGGTCCGCTGCAGCAGGATCAACTCTGTGCGGGTCTCCATGCCAAACCGTTCAGTGACTTCGAACAGGTAATTCAACAGCCGCCCCATCGAAATTCGCGTGGCGTCCATACCAAAAATCGGCTCACCCACTGCGCGCAAAGCGCGGGCAAACTCGTCTACATCCTGATCCGCCGGCACATAGCCTGCTTCAAAATGCACCTCGGCCACACGTTTGTAGTCCCGCTGAATGAAACCATAGAGAATTTCCGCATAAACCCGGCGGGTGTACTCGTCGATGTAGCCCATGATGCCAAAGTCATAGACAATGATATCGCCGTTGGCGGCGACCTTCATGTTGCCCTGATGCATGTCCGCATGGAAATACCCGTCGCGCAGCGCATGGTTCAGGAACAGCTCCAAAATCCGACTGCCCAGCGCGTGGCGATCGTGCCCCGCCGCATCCAATGCGTCGTTGTCACCAATAGGCGCGCCCTCTGCCCAGCCCAACGTCATAACCCGACGTGCAGAATGTTCCCATTGAACGGCTGGTACCTGATAGCCAGCATCATCCGCGGAATTGGCCGCATATTCACTGGCATTTGCACTCTCAAGACGCAGGTCCAGTTCTGATGTCACACCCCGGTCAAAATGCTCAATCACATCACGCGGTCGCAACCGGCGCGAGCCGGGCGACAAAATCTCGATGGTATTGGCCGCCAGATAAAACGCATCGATGTCTTTGCGAAACGCCTTCTCGATGCCAGGCCGCAGGATTTTCACCGCAACCTCTTCACCGGTTTCCCGCAACCGCGCACGATGCACCTGCGCAATCGACGCCGCCGCAACCGGCTCCGAAAACTCAGAGAATATCTCATCAACAGGCTGACCAAGTTCAGACTCAACTTCGGCCTTTGCGGTCACCAAATCAAACGGCGGCAACTTGTCCTGTAACACGCGCAGCTCACCCGCCAGATCGCCGCCCACCACATCAGGACGGGTCGACAACACCTGCCCAAACTTGATGTAGGCGGGCCCCAGCGCCGTCAACGCACGTGGCAGTGGCGGTGCCTCTGCATCCCCCTTGTAACCCAGCCACTGAAACGGCCACACCAGCCCGCGCAAGACCACACGTACCAAAGTGGGTGCCTCAAACGCGTCCATCACCACCTTCATCGCGCCGGTGCGCTCTAATGTGGCGCCGGTGCGGATCAGTCGGATAATATTGTGCGGCCCCCTCACAGCTTCCAACCCGAATGTAACGCAGCAATGCCCATGGTCAGATTGCGATACTTGGCATTTTCAAATCCGGCGGTCTTCACCATGTCCAGGAACGTATCCTGATCCGGGAACTTACGGATGCTCTCCACCAAATACTGATAGCTGTCGCGATCATTGGCGATCACCTTGCCCATCTGCGGAATGATGTTGAACGAATAAAGGTCATAGACCTTCTGCATCATGTCGTTGGGAATCTGGCTGAACTCCAGCACCATCAAACGCCCACCTGGTCGCAAAACCCGAAACGCTTCATTCAACGCTTCTTGCGGGCGCGTCACGTTCCGAATACCAAAGCTGATGGTGTAGACATCAAAAGTGTTGTCCTCAAACGGCAGCGCCATGGCGTCACCCACAACCCAATCCAGGCTCTCCGCCATGTGATCCGCTTCCGCCCGCTGGCGGCCCGCCACCAACATCGGTTCCGTTAAGTCACACACTGTGGCGTGACCGATCCCAGCACGCTTCAAGAACTTAAACGACACATCCCCTGTGCCCCCGGCCACATCTAGCAACTTTTGTCCCGGACGGGGCGCCAGCCAATCCATCATCGCGTCTTTCCAGATGCGGTGAATGCCCATCGACATCACGTCATTCATAATGTCGTATTTGCTGGCAACCGAGCCAAAAACGCCCTGAACGCGCCCGGCCTTCTCGGCCTCCGGTACAGTTTCAAAGCCAAAATGAGTGGTGTTATTGCTGTCCGCCATGATGCGAAATCCTCTTGGTTGCCACATTCATATAGGGCCGTCCAAACAGGTACAATGCGCTGATTTGGCACCCGCTTTATGCGCCAAATCACGGCTTGAACCTTCCCAGCAACCTCGCGCATGGTCTGAGTGTCTTGGAACCCAGAGGTGAGAATGCCTGAACTGCCCGAAGTTGAAACTGTGCGCCGCGGTCTGCAACCAGCCATGGAAGGGGCCACGATTGCACGTGCGCAAGTCAACCGTCCTGACCTGCGCTGGCCTTTCCCTGAGCGCATGGCGGAGCGCCTCACCGGCGCAAAGGTCACACAGCTGCGCCGTCGCTCCAAATACATCCTGGCTGATCTCGACACTAACGAGTCGCTGCTCATTCACCTTGGCATGTCCGGCCGCATGACCGTCTCCGGCGATCCACTTGGCCAATTTGCCCACAACCACCCGAAGGCTGAGAAACATGACCACGTGGTCTTTGACATGGACAACGGCGCGCGCGTCACCTTCAACGATCCCCGCCGCTTTGGCGCGATGGATCTTTTGCCAAGCGACCACACCGAAACACACCCCCTCATTGCCAAACTTGGCCCCGAGCCACTAGGCAATGATTTCCACGAATCTTATCTCGCGGAACGACTCGCAGGTAAGAACACCCCAATCAAATCTGCCTTGCTCGATCAGCGCATTCTGGCAGGTTTGGGCAACATCTATGTCTGCGAAGCCCTGTTCCGCGCAGGGATAGCGCCAAAACGCAAAGCTGGGGCAATTTCGCAAGAACGCGTACACAGTCTTGTGCCCATCATTCGCGACGTGCTGCAGGAGGCCATTGAGGCTGGGGGAAGTTCGTTACGTGACTTTCGCCAAGCTGACGGTGAACTGGGGTATTTTCAACACAGTTTTGACGTCTATGGACGGGAGGGAGAACCCTGCAAAACCCCCGATTGCACTAGCAAAATAGGCCGAATCACCCAGTCCGGGCGCTCGTCGTTCTATTGCCCGCAATGCCAAAGATAGCTTGATCCAACTCTCTCAAATGATAATCAATCACTCCTGACCGGAACAATGAAAGCATAACTCATGGCTTTTGAGACGATCATCGTCGACATCGAAGACCACGTTGCCCTTATCAAGCTGAACCGCCCAGATGCGCTGAACGCTCTGAGCCAGCAGCTGATTGGCGAACTTCAGAACGCGCTGGAAAGTGCCGACGCCAACGACAAAGTGCGCTGCATCGTCATCACGGGCTCCGAGAAAGCCTTCGCCGCAGGCGCCGACATCAAAGAGATGTCCTCGATGAGCTTCGCAGACGTAAACCTCTCCAACCTGTTTGCAGAGTTTGGCGACCGTATCCAAGACATCCGCAAACCTGTGATCGCTGCCGTGTCCGGCTACGCTTTGGGTGGCGGCTGTGAATTGGCGATGGCCTGTGACTTCATCATCGCCTCTGACACAGCGAAATTTGGCCAGCCAGAGATCAATCTCGGCGTCATCGCCGGCATCGGCGGCAGCCAGCGCCTGACCCGCGCCGTGGGCAAATCCAAATCCATGGATATGAACCTCACCGGCCGCTTCATGAACGCCGAAGAAGCGGAGCGGTCTGGTCTTGTGAGCCGTGTTGTGCCTGCCAAGAAGTTGATGGAAGAAACCATGAGCGCCGCACAGAAGATTGCAGAGAAATCTCTGATCGCAGCCCGCACCGCCAAAGAAGCTGTGAACCGCAGCTTTGAAAGCTCCCTGCGTGAAGGCCTGCTGTTTGAGCGCCGCGCCTTCCACTCACTGTTTGCGACCGAAGATCAGAAAGAAGGCATGGCCGCCTTTATGGAAAAGCGCGAAGCACAATTCCGCGATCGCTGATCCGACTGCACATGTTTTTGAAAAGCCCTCGCAATGCCGGGGGCTTTTTGGTTTCTAGGGTTGAATCACCCAACGCCGGTGGTTCTCTGCAACGCCATTGCAGTCTGCCAAGATCAGGTCGCGCGACATAAACGGGCCAGCGGAGCGGCTCCCTTCGCCAACCGCAACACAGGACTCGGGCGTATCCTGTGGTCGAATGCCTCCACTGTCGGGGTCAAAAGTGAACCTCTGTCCGGAGATTGCTGGATCACAGTCAAGCAACGAAAAATCCGTTGTCGCCCCCGAAGGGCTCACCTGCACACACTTGCCGTCAAAGGCCACAGACCGTAAAGCGCCACTGGCTTCGTCAAAGGAGAATTGCACGTCACCACCCTGCGGCTTGCAGGAATGTGCATGCAAGCTCTCTGCAAACCCGCGACCCACCGTATCAATGCACCATCCAAGCCCATCAGCTTCGTCTAGATTTTCTGCCAAATAGATCACCGGAGCGGGGGTCTTTACCTGCGCCAATTCAGCCGATGCTGGGCCACCCGCCCATAAGACCGCCACCACGTAGAATCCTGGTTTCCAATGTCTCATCTCACTCTCCCAACATATGCACGACCTGAACATACTCGAGCGTTGAAAGGCCTTTTTTGCCCGAGCAAACAGGCTGACCCGCCACGCAAAACGTCTCTGACGTCAAAACGATCCCATAACAAAGCCCAGCCGCAATCAACAAAAAACCAATAGGCAATACATTCCGCGGCATATCCGTTCTCACTTTTAGGTCGTTTCAGGTCAAACGACGCGGGCACGAGCTTCCGTCGCACAAAAGTGAAATTTTTGGATGCGACAACTCGGTGCGTTGACCTATTCCGCGAACAGGCGCAAAGCTGACAAAACAAGTCAGAAATGAGACACCCCAATGTATCGCTCTCTCGCTATTGCATGTGTGCTCGCCTCCTCGCCAGCTTTGGCGGAAGACGTCCCCACCACTTTGGAAGCCCTTGGTGAACGCCTGTTCTTTGACGTGAACCTGTCGGCCAACCGCACCCAAACCTGCGCCACCTGCCACGATCCAGAACGCGGCTTTGCCGATCCGCGTGGCATGGCGTCCATAGGCGATGACGGCGAGTCGCTTGGGGACCGCAACGCGCCCAGCGCCGCCTATGCGGCCTTTACACCGAAGTTTTACAAAAACGCAGACGGCATTTGGGCTGGCGGCCAATTCTGGGATGGCCGCGCCAACCGTTTGGAAGATCAAGCCGGGGGGCCACCGTTGAACCCCATCGAGATGGGCATGGCTGATGAAGCCGCCGTCATCGCGCGCCTTCTGGAAGATCCCATCTATACGCAAGCCTTCCCGGCCCTGTTTGAAGGGGACGTGTTGAGCGACCCGCAAACCGGCTACACGGCCATGACAGAGGCCATCGCCGCCTTTGAACGCACCGAAATCTTTGCGCCGTTTGACAGCAAATACGACCGTTTCCTACGTGGCGAGGTGGAACTTACTCGCGAAGAAGACCTCGGTCGCGTGCTGTTCTTCTCTGAGCAGTTCACCAACTGCAACCTGTGCCACCAGCTCGGCACAAACGCGATGGATCCTCAGGAGACCTTCACAAACTACGAACATCACAACATCGGCGTCCCGGAAAACCTGGCTCTGCGCGATCTCAACGGCGTGAAACCCGGCACAGTAGACGTTGGCCTCGCCGCCCATCCTGACATGGACGGCAACCCCACTCTGCGCGGAAAATTCAAAACCCCCACCTTGCGCAACGTGGCGGTCACCGGGCCCTACATGCACAACGGCGTATTTGAAGATCTGCGCACCGTGGTGCTGTTTTACAATCAGTTCAACACCACCGACGTGAAGCGCCGCACCAATCCGGAAACTGGCAAAACCTTCCGCATGCCCGCGGTCCCGGCAACCCTGGCATTCGAAGAACTGACCCATGGTCCCGCTCTGGACGATCAACGCGTCGATGCCATTGTCGCTTTCCTCAAAACCTTGACCGATGCGCGCTACGAACACCTGCTTCACGCGCAATAACCTCAATTTTCCATGCATATTTGAGTGCGGGACATTCTGCCGCACTCAAAAACATACAAAATTAATAAGGATTGACGAAACCGACAAAACTAGTCAGTTATGAGCCAAATTCGCTAACAGGGAATGGATTCCATGACACGTCTATTTTTGACCACTTCTGCGGCTGTGCTCGCACTGACCGCCCCGGCTTTTGCCGCCAACAAAGCGGATGTTGTTGCCAACTACGCTGACATCGCCGCCGCCAAATACGAAGACAGCCTGACCACTGCCAAAACACTGCAAGCGGCCGTAAACGCGCTGATCGAAAACCCATCCGCCGAAGCGCTGCACAACGCACAGGGCGCATGGCTGGCCTCCCGCGTGCCATACCAGCAGACCGAAGTTTACCGCTTTGGCAACGCCGCTGTGGATGACTGGGAAGGCAAAGTGAACGCCTGGCCTCTGGACGAGGGCCTGATCGACTATGTTGACGCGGCCTACGGTGGCCCATCTGACGAAAACCCGATGGCCGCACTGAACGTGATTGCCAACGCCTCTTTCGACATCTCCGGCGAAACCATTGACGCCGCGGAAATCACCCCAGCCCTGCTCGAAAGCCTGCACGAAGTAGACGGCGTTGAAGCCAACGTTGCCACCGGTTACCACGCCATCGAATTCCTGCTCTGGGGCCAGGACATGAACGGCCACAACCATGGCGCGGGTGACCGTCCTTGGACAGATTTCGCAGCGGGCGACGCTTGCACCGGTGACAACTGTGACCGTCGCGGCGCCTACCTGAAGGCCGCAACCGATCTGCTGGTCTCCGATCTGGAATTCATGGCCGCTCAATGGTCCGCAGACGGCGAAGCCCGTGCCACCGTAACCGGTGACGCAGACGCTGGCATCGTCGCCATCCTGACCGGCATGGGCTCCCTGTCCTACGGTGAGCAAGCTGGTGAGCGTATGCGCCTTGGCCTGCTTCTGAACGATCCAGAAGAAGAGCATGACTGCTTCTCCGACAACACCCACAACAGCCACTACTACGACGGCCTGGGCATCCAGAACGTCTACCTTGGCGAATATGTGCGTGTGGACGGTTCCCTTGTATCCGGCCCATCCGTGTCTGATCTCGTGGCAGAAGTGAACGCCGATCTGGACGCAGAGCTGCAAGCCAAGCTTTCCACCACCATGATGTCGCTGGGCCGCATCAAAACCGCCGCAGAGGCAGGTTTCTCCTACGACCAAATGCTGGAGCGCGGCAACGCAGCTGGCGAAGCGCTGGTCATGGGTGGCGTAGACGGTCTGGTGGATCAGACCAAATCTATCGAAGCTGCTGTGACCGCACTTGGTCTGGACAACCTCGCGTTTGAAGGCTCCGACAGCCTCGACAACCCAGACGCTGTGTTCCACTAATACCAACGTCACCAACGTAAGACATCTGAGGGGCGGCCATCCCGCCGCCCCTTTTTCAATTCAAGGCCCCGCCAATGCGACTATCCTCCGCCACGGTCCTTTGCGTCCTCATTGCTGGCACTTCGGCCCACGCACTGGATGACCGCCACCTCAACGTCGTACCCCGCACCGACGCCGAGACTCAGCGCATCCAAGATGTCACCGCCTCGCCCACCGATTTCTCCGAACCACAAAAGTTTGAATCCCGCCCAGGCGGTGCAGCAACCGTCACGGCCCGTTCCGACGCGTTTGCTTTCAAACAGCCCTCTGCCAACCTGAGCAAGGAAGATGGCCTCACCTTCCGCATGGGTGAAGCGATGTTTGACAAACTCTGGGTCTCCTCCCCCAGCTCCACGCTCGCCTCTGACGGCCTTGGCCCGCTCTACAACGCCCGCAATTGCCTTGGCTGCCATCAACGCGCCGGACGCGGCCACGCCCCCGATAGCCCTGATGACGACGCGCTGTCGTTGGCAATAAAGCTGGCCATCCCTGGCGAACAGGGCGACCAAATCCATCAAATCGAAGACTTCCTCGCCACGCGCCCCGAACCAACTTACGGCAGCCAAATCCAGGATTTCAGCCTGCCTGAACACCCGTCTGAAGCGCGTATCGAAGTCACTTTTGACGAATTTGACGTCGCCCTCTCTGGCGGCGAGGTCGCAACCCTGCGCCGCCCATTTTATGCCCTGCAAGACCTTGGCTACGGCCCCTTGCACCCGGATGTGATGTTCAGCCCACGCGTCGCTCCGCAAATGATTGGCCTCGGTCTGCTCGACGCCATTCCCGCCGATGATATCCTCGCAAATGCCGACCCGGACGACGCAGATGGCGATGGCATCTCTGGCCGCCCCAACATCACGTGGTCCGTAGAATATCAACGCCCGATGCTGGGCCGTTTTGGCCTCAAGGCGGGCGCGCCCACCCTGCGTCAGCAATCCGCCGCCGCCTTCGCCGCCGACATCGGCATCTCCACGCCGCTGTTTGAAGCCGGCCATGGCGACTGCACACCAGCGCAGGTCGACTGTATCAACAGCCCCCACGGCGACGGCGATGTGCGGGTGTTTGAGGTAGACGAAATCGGGCTGGATCTGGTGACCTTCTACAGCGCCAACCTCGCTGTGCCCGCCCGCCGCAACGTGGACGACCCCGAGGTGCTGCGCGGCAAAGAGGTGTTCCACAGCACCGGCTGCGCGTCTTGCCACACCCCGTCTTTTGTAACCCACCGACTCGCAGACCAACCTGCTCAAAGCTTCCAACTGATCTGGCCTTACACCGACATGCTACTGCACGACATGGGGCCGGATCTGGCTGACAACCGCCCAGAAGGCCGCGCCACAGGGCAAGAATGGCGCACACCACCGCTCTGGGGCATAGGCCTCACCGGTCAAGTCTCCGGCCACACGCAATTCCTGCACGACGGCCGCGCGCGCAACATCCTCGAAGCCCTCCTCTGGCACGGTGGCGAAGCGCAATCCGCCCGCGACACCGTGGCCTCTATGCCGCCCGCCGACCGTGCCGCCCTTATCCGATTTATCGAAAGCCTCTGACCATGCGCCTGCTTGCTCTGACCGCCTCACTCCTTTTGTCCCAACCCGCGTGGGCGCTAGACCCCGCTGCGCTCGTGGACACCGCCATCGACCAGCATATCCTACCCGGGTTCACCGCCCTGACAGAGGCCACCGGCACGCTCAAAAACACCGCCGTGGAAGACTGCTCAAGCCAGTCCCCCGCCCTGCGCACTGCCTACCACCAAGGTTTTGATGCCTGGATGGCCGTCAGCCACCTGCGCTTTGGCCCCACCGAAGAAGACGAACGCGCCTTCTCCCTCGCCTTTTGGCCCGACACCAAAGGCTTCACCCCCAAAGCGCTTTCCAAGCTGATCACCTCTGAAGACCCTGCCGCTTTGAATGCCGACGCTTTTGCCGAAGTCTCCATCGCCGCTCATGGCTTTTTTGCGCTGGAGTTCCTGCTCTATGACGACCACATCCAGACCTTGGGCAGCGAAGCCTACCGCTGCACGCTGATCCAGGCCGTCACCAATGACATCGACCGCAACGCCAATGCTATCTTAAATGACTGGCAAAACGGCTACGCCGACCTCATGCGCACCCCGTCAAACGACGGCCCCTACACCACGGATCTTGCTGCCGTGGCCGAACTCTTCAAGGCGCTCGACACCGGCCTGCAATTCAACGCAGACGCCCGCTTGGGTCGTCCCCTCGGCACATTTGACAAACCCCGTCCCCTGCGCGCCGAGGCCCGCCGCTCGGAACGCAGCCTGCAAAACATCACCGTGTCTCTCAATGCGTTGGAACAGCTTGCGGCCCTGCTCGCGGCGCAAACGCCTTCCCCAGCGGACAACCTCACCGCGGCCTTTTCGCTGGCGCTTGGTCAAGCCACCGAACTTGAATCTGACCCAGCCTTTGCCGGTGTCTCCGACATCCAGGGCCGCCTGCGCGTCGAAATTTTGCAGCAATACATCGGCAACATCCGCGACATTATCCTGCAGGAACTGGGCCCCGCGCTGGACGTGACGGCAGGCTTCAACGCGCTGGACGGCGACTGATGGTGACCCGCCGCCGCATGCTCGCAGGCCTCGCCGCCACCAGCCTGCTGCCGAGCGCGGGTTGGAGCAGCGTTGGCACACCGGACTACCTTTCCGCCGCCCGCGCCCCTGACGGCACCTATCTGCTCGCAGGTCTCACCACCACTGGTGAGATCACCTTCACCATCCCTTTGCCAGCCCGCGGCCACGCCGCCGCCGCTCATCCCGAACGCGCCGAAGCGGTTGCCTTTGCCCGCCGTCCTGGCACTTTTGCCTTGGTGATGGATTGTCGCGATGGAGCGGTCCTAAAAACGCTCACCGCCCCCGAAGGACGTCACTTCTACGGCCACGGCACTTTCTCCGCGGACGGCGGCACGCTTTTCACGTCCGAGAATGACTTTGAAGCCGGAGAAGGCGTCATCGGCCTCTGGGACGTCACCCAAAACTACACCCGCATCGGCGAGTTTTCCTCCGGCGGGGTTGGCCCACATGACCTCAAAATCATGCCAGATGGGGAGACCTTGGTTGTTGCCAACGGCGGCATCGAGACCCACCCTGACATGGGCCGCAGCAAGCTCAACATCCCGGTGATGCAACCCAATCTCACGTATATCAGTTTGGCTGGAGAAGTCCTGGAACAGGTCGAGTTGACGGCAAGCCTGCACAAAAACTCCATTCGCCACCTCGCCGTGCGCCAGGACGGTACAGTCGCTTTTGCCATGCAATGGCAAGGCCCCAAATCCGACACCCATCCTCTGCTTGGCCTGCACCAACGCGGCACCAATGCGAAGCTCCTCAACGCGCCACCAAAAGCACAGCAGCAACTGCAAGGCTACGCCGGCAGCGTGGCCCTTTCAAACGACGGCAGCCTTGTGGCAATCACCTCACCACGCGGCAATATCTTGCATGTCTTTGACACCGAGACCGGCCAGCCCAGCGCGATCCTTTCGGCAAAAGATGTCTGTGGCATTGGGCCAACATCGGACGGGTTTCTCTTCACCACCGGAACGGGCCACATCGGCACCCTGCAAAGTGATACCGCACAACACCCCCTGCAATGGGACAACCACCTGATCGCGATCACACCACACGCCTAGGCCACAGCTCAAACCAGCGGCTTGTCCTCGGACAGAAACAAATCCATCACCACTGGAATCGCTTTGAACTCCAAGGCCCGCCCCTCTGGCCGTTTCTGCAATGGCTTCGTCACCCACTCGGTCCACCGCAACCAGCGACACCAGCGCTGCGCCAAAGGCCAAATCGCCGGATCCGCAGCGCCACGGTAAGCCTCCATAGCCGCAGGCAATTTGTCCCGCATCTTTGGCGAATGCGCCGCCACATTAAACGCAAACACCACCAAATCCCGCGCCTGACCTACCGGCGTGTTGTTGGCATGTTTGTAGCGCTCAAAATCCAAAAGCAGCATCTGACCATCCACCAGACACATGTCTTTGGGACTGGGTCGTCCATGTGCAAACCCCAATTTATGGAAACCGGCTAACATCACACTGGCGTCCAAAAGCATCTGATCTCGCCTTGCCGCGTCCGTTTCATGGTTCAGCAAGTGGCGCAAATCGCGGCCACAATCCGGCAGCACCAGAAAGTCACCACCCTCAGCCACCAACCTCGGTACTGGCGCGTTTGCGGCGTTCATCTCCTGATATGCAAGCCGCTCCCGCTCAAACGCTTTACGCGGGTCGCCCTTCTGCAAACGATAGCGCAGCTCCAGCTGCTCCACCCGTTTGATCCAGAACACCTGCCCTTCAATCTCAATCCGCTGCACACGTGGCCCATCTTTGCGCGCTTCGGTCTCAAGCGTCGCACGCAGGTCATCACTCACGGTTTGGGGGGCTTTGCTATCCATGGCCGATACTTAGGATGTCGCGCCTGCGCCGTAAAGCCACGCGGCCTAAGCAACCCCATGCCACATTAACAACAATCCCGCGCGAAACATTGAAACACGCCACACAAAGCCGTAAGTGCTTGTCATCAGAGACATTGAGGCACCTATGGCAAATTTCCTTTATCAAAACGACCTGCCTGACGACCTGGACCTTGGCCCGGTTGTGGCGATTGACTGTGAAACCATGGGGCTCAACCCCCACCGTGACCGGCTGTGTGTGGTGCAAATGTCTGGTGGCGACGGCAATGCGCACCTCGTGCAGGTGGCAAAAGGCCAAACCGAGGCGCCCAACCTGTGCAAAATGCTCGAAGACCCAAATGTGTTGAAACTCTTCCACTTTGGCCGTTTTGACATTGCTGCAATGTATCACGCCTTTGGCGCCCTCACCGCGCCGGTCTATTGCACCAAAATTGCCTCCAAACTGGTGCGCACCTACACCGATCGCCACGGTCTCAAAAACCTGCTTCAGGAATTGCTGAGCGTCGACGTGTCCAAACAGCAGCAAATGAGCGACTGGGGTGCCGAAACCCTAACGGACGCGCAGCTCGACTACGCCGCCTCTGACGTTCTGTACCTGCACGGTCTGCGCGAGAAGCTGAACGAACGCCTTGCGCGTGAAGGCCGCACCGAAGTGGCGCAGGCCTGCTTTGACTTCCTGCCCACCCGCGCCAAGCTTGATCTGGCTGGCTGGCCGGAACAGGATATCTTTTCGCACTAACGGAGCCGCCCCATGACGGACGCCGACAAGCAAACCTTTCTGGACACCGCCCGCCGCGTGATCTCGATTGAGACCGCCGCCCTGACCGCCTTGGGCGAGGGTCTGGGCGCGGAATTTGGCGAGGCCGTTGAATTGCTGCTCTCCGCCAAAGGCCGGGTGATCATCTCCGGCATGGGCAAATCCGGCCACATCGCCCGCAAAATTGCCGCCACTCTTGCCTCCACCGGCACCCCGGCGCATTTTGTGCACCCCGCCGAGGCGAGCCACGGCGACCTCGGCATGATGGCACAGGGCGACGTCGCGCTGGTCTTGTCCAACTCTGGGGAAACCCCGGAGCTAGCCGATCTCGTGGCCTATACACGGCGCTTCAAGATCCCGCTGATTGGTGTCGCCAGCCGTCCCGACAGCACGCTGATCAAACAAAGCGATGTGGGTCTGATCCTGCCCAAGGCTGAAGAAGCTTGCGGCACCGGCGTTGTGCCCACCACCACCACTACCATGACCCTCGCGCTTGGCGATGCCCTTGCCGTGGCCCTCATGGAGCACCGCAAGTTCACACCGGAGAACTTCCGTGAGTTCCACCCCGGCGGCAAATTGGGGGCGCAGCTCTCCCGCGTACGCGACCTCATGCATGTTGGGGAGGCGCTGCCATTGATCAATGCGCATACCCCGATGAGCGACGCGCTGCTGGAAATCAGCCAAAAAGGCTTTGGCGTTGTTGGCGTCACCAACGACACCGGCGCGCTCCTCGGCATTGTCACCGATGGGGATTTGCGCCGTCATATGGACGGCCTTCTGGACCGCACCGCCGTGGAAGTCATGACCGCCGATCCGCAAACCATTGCGCCGGGCGCTTTGGCCGAAGAAGCCGTGGCCATCATGAACCATCGCAAGATCACCTGTCTGTTTGTGATCGACCCCAATGGCGCAGGCACCCCCGAAGGCCTCTTGCACATCCACGACTGCCTGCGCGCCGGGCTCGGCTAAACCGGTGGTGCGCCGGCTCACATATTCCAATTTGGTGGCCTGGCTGAAGGTGCTTTTGCCGCTCACAGCGCTTGGCATCCTGTCCACGCTGTTTCTGATTTCCCACGAAGTGGACCTGGAAAGCGCCATCCCCTTCGCGGAGGTGGAACTTGAAAAACGACTGCGCGATCGTCAAATCACCGCGCCGTATATCTCCGGCAAGACCAACGACGGCCACCACATCACGCTGACCTCCGCCACCGCGCACCCGGACATCGACGACCCGTCTCGCATCATCGCGGATCAGGTTGGCGCCTTGATCAGCACCACAGAGGGCACCGAAATCACCGTGCGCGCTGAAGCCGGAGAAATGAGCAGCACGTTCAACGAGGTCGAGTTGGCTGGGGAGGTCGAGGTGGTCACCTCTGCGGGCTACACCATCACCACCGACAGCATGTTGTTTGGCCTGGAAGACGCCCGCGCCGAAACCGCCGGCAGCATCACCGCAGAAAGCGCCTTGGGCACACTCGAGGCAGGCCGCATGGCCCTGCGCCCCTCTGGGGAAAACAATGAAATTTATTTGTTTTTCACAAAAGGTGTGCGACTGGTATATACGCCCCAAAATGAGACGAGGTGACCCTGTGATTTTGATCCGTGCTTTGACAATTTCCCTCCTGACGGTACTTCCCGTCGCTGGGATGGCACAGGGGTTTCAGGTTGGCTTTGGCCAGATGCAACAGGACACTGGCCTGCCTGTGGAAGTCACGGCAGAGGCCCTCTCGGTCAACCAATCAGATGGCAGCGCCGTGTTTGAAGGCAAGGTGGACGTGTCCCAGGGCGACATGCGCATGACCGCCGACAAGGTCAATGTGCATTACAATCAGGAAACTCAGGCTATTGCGCGCCTTGTAGCCGAAGGCAATGTGCTGCTGGTGCAAGGCCCCGATGCAGCGGAAGCCAACCAGGCGATCTACAGCATCGACGACGGCACCGTAGAGATGACCGGCAACGTCACCGTGGTGCAGTCTAAAACCACCATCACTGCGGATAAGATGCGCCTCAATCTCACCGACAACACCGCGCAGATGACCGGCAATGTTAAAACAGTTCTGAAGTCTCAGTAATCATGGCCAAACCCGATCTCTCCGTCACCCAAGGCAGCTCTGGGCTGCAAGTGCAAAGCCTGCGCAAGGCGTATCGCAAACGTGTGGTGATCCGCGATTTTTCGATGGAGTTGAACCGAGGCGAGGTTGTGGCCCTGCTTGGCCCCAACGGCTCGGGCAAAACCACCACCTTCTACGCAGTCGCAGGCCTGTTGGTGCCCGAAGGTGGACGCGTGTCCATCGACGGGCGTGACGTGACCACCCTGCCCATGTACCGCCGCGCCAAACTGGGCATCGGCTATCTGCCGCAGGAAATGTCGATCTTCCGGGGTCTGTCGGTGGAGGACAACATCACCGCCATCCTCGACATCACCCACAAGGACCGCCACAAGCGCCGCGAGCGGCTTGAGGAGCTGCTCAGCGAGTTCTCCATCGAACACCTGCGCCGCGCCCCTGCCCTGGCCTTGTCCGGCGGGGAACGCCGCCGTGTTGAAATTGCGCGCTGTCTGGCGGCAGACCCCAAGTACCTCTTGCTTGACGAACCTTTTGCCGGCGTCGATCCAATTTCTGTGGGCGACATTCGCCATCTGGTGGCCGACCTGAAAAAACGTGGCATTGGTGTCTTGATCACCGACCACAACGTGCGTGAGACTCTGGAGATCGTGGATCGCGCCTACATCCTGCACGACGGCAAAGTGCTCATGTCCGGCACCCCAGAAGAAGTTGTCGAAAATGAAAACGTGCGCCGCGTGTACCTGGGTGAAAACTTCCGCATCTCCTGACCCGCGCAGAAATGCGCTTAATTTGCGCTCGATCATTGACTCTTTCTCATTGGCCCACTCAAATGGATTTATGACATTTGATCGACTCCCCGCTGTGACCATGGCGGCCTTCTCAAAAAGGCCCGGTCTTACGCAAGGGTTGGCAATGTCGATTTCCAGCATTCGGACCTAACTGATAACGGGCAGCTCAAGCCCGTGGTCCGACATGTCATCGAAAAGGAGACAGGATGCGCTATCAGATTACCGGAAAACACATCGACGTTGGTGATGCTCTGCAAACTCACGTGAAAACGGAGTTGGGCAGTGTGCTCGAGAAATATGCGGGCCGACCTACCGACGCGACGATCACGTTCTCCAAACACGCGCACGAATATGTCTGCGAGGCCACTGTGCATCTGTCCACCGGGCTAACCGCACAGGCCAAAGCACATGAAACTGAAATTTACGCCGCTTTCGACAGTTGTGCGGAAAAAATGGACAAACAGCTGCGCCGCTACAAGCGCCGCTTGAAAGATCACCACAAGGAACGTCAGGATCCGGTTGAACTTTTCGGCGCTTCCTCGTATATCCTCGCGCCTGAAGCTGAAGAACATGAAGCCGAGCCTGAGCTGCAGCCAGTCATCGTTGCCGAGATGGAGACCAAGATCCCATCCCTGAGCGTTGGCGAAGCCGTGATGCAGATGGAACTTGCGGGATCGCCGGTGCTGGTCTTCAAGAACGAAGGTAAAGACGGATTAAATGTGGTCTATCGCCGTGAAGACGGCAATATTGGCTGGATCGATCCGCAAGCATAAGTGAGTAAGCGCAGAAAGCGCACTCCGGAGATACAGGCCCTATGGACCTTTCTACGATCCTCAAGCCTGAGGCGGTACGTGTTGTCACAGCCGCCTCAAGCAAAAAGCGTTTGTTGCAAGAATTTGGCGACCTCGCGGAGTCAGCCTACGGGCTGACCGCGCCGACTGTTGTTGAAGCCCTGATTGAACGCGAAACCCTTGGCCCCACAGGCGTGGGCCACGGGGTTGCCTTGCCGCACGCCCGTTTTCAAGGATTACAAAGCGTCGTAGGCGCCTTTATTCTTTTGGAAAAGCCGGTTGATTTCAACGCGGTGGACCGCCAACCCATCGACATCGCCTTTGCGCTGTTTGCGCCGGAGGAAGCTGGGGTTGAACACCTGAAAGCCTTGGCAAAAGTCTCGCGCCACCTGCGCGAGGCGTCGATCTGTGCCAAGCTGCGCGCCAACCCGGACGCCGCCACCTTGTTCACGATCCTGACGGAAAGCGACAAGGTTCAGGCCGCCTAAGCCAACCGATAAGTGAGACTTTCAACGCGCCGCAGCCCCGCTGACGGCGCGTACTTACTTCCAGCTCTCAAATCCAAAAGCGATATAGTCCCGCTTGTAGATATCCTCACAGAGCTTCTCAATCTCTGCGTCATAGATGTCTGCAAGTGCCACCGGATGCCCCGGATCAACACCTTCAGGATCAGGCGCGTCCACGCGCCCCACCTGCATCGCCAGAGCTGGCAAATAGCTCATCATCTCATCTTCGCGCACAATCATATCCGGCAAGGCCAAGTCACCGAATCCCTGCATCGCTGTGGCCTGACTGACCCAATGTGCATCCTGCCGCAGGCTGGTTTGCCCGGCGAGATTCGCCCTCACGAACCCTAAGAACGCCACAAACCCGGCGCGGTGCTCCTCTGCGGTATACCCCGCCCCTGGCGGGTCTTTTGGCAAAGGCATCTTGTAGACACGACGCAGCGTTTTGCGGATCTGCTTATAGACGCCGCTCTCCGCTGCCAGAATGCACTCACAGAAGGCCGCATGCGCCCGCACCACCGGATGCCGGATCACGGTAAAGCTGCGGTGCCCCTTATGGGCTTTTTTCCACTGGCGCAGACTTTTTTGGCTGAAATTCCGGATCAACCCGTCGGTCTCAATACGGTCCAGCTTCGCCATCCATTGGGTGACCACGTCCTGCGGTCCGGATCGTATCGGCAGATACAACAGCGGCGCGGCCGCACAGGCAACATAGCTGGGCACAGCCGCCCCGCGACGCGGTTCAAAGTTCGGCGTGCGGTTAAGGTTAAACCTGTCCAAATCAGCCAGCGCCAGCGTCACTTCGCCAAAATTGGACACCTTCTCCGACAGGGGGCTTGGGTTCTGTCGCTTGAGCTTCTGGTTCAAGCCCTCAAGCTCTTCCTCATGCCCCAGAAAGCGCGCCAGACCATTCATCACCTGAATGTCCTGCAGATCCTCATAAGCCACATAAAACGCCGTCTGTCCGCTCAATTGCAGCGCCCGCATCAACGACACCTGGAAGTCCTGCAAATCCTCTACGTGGCGCCGGAACTCAAGTCCGTCAAATTTGACTGTGCTGTCACGTCGGCGACGCACATCAGTCAATTTCCACTGGCCGGTTTCCTGAGCAATTTTCCAACTCACGTAGCTGTCCAAAGGGTTGCGCGTCAGCACAATCTTGGCACAGCGCGGATCCTCCAGCATCGTGTTGAGGACACGGGGTTCGTGATCGTGGAAATAGCGAAACCCAGACAACACCTCGTTCGATTTCACCGCATCAATCATGACCTGCGGGTCATCGGTGCGTTGCTCAAGCGTCACCCCAAGACTGTCATCTTTGTTGGGGTATCCAATAAAGTGGGGGTTGAACACTTCGCCCAGACAACTCAGCCCCTCAAACTCGTTGATATTGGCTTCCAGAAAGTTGGACCCGGTCCGCATTTCGGCAAAGACCACAAAGTAATCAAAGGGATTGATCATAATATATTACTGCACCAAATAGGGTTTCCGTGGCGGTTTCTTCTGATCCGCCTCACCTTGAGATACTGGGAAATCACCCATCAGGTAAGGGTGCATACCTTGGTTTTTCAGGTTTTGCAGGAACTGACCAAAACCGGTCAAATCCGTCATTGTCGGCGCCTCAGCCAAGCGGCGTGCCTTTTCCGGGCCAATCTCGTCAATAATGGTCTGCAACGGCTCCATCGGGGCTTCAATGAACTCCGCCAAAGTCCAAATGCGCACCCGCGCCTTGGCATAGGGGCTGCGCAGCGCAAACAACTGGTCATTTTCCAGTTTCTGAAGCCGCGCGGCCTCTTTTCGAATATCCGCAAAATTCAGGTTCGACTTAAACAACGGGATCGCCCAAGCGCCACTAATCACCGACACCTGCGCGTTGGGGTCTTTGGCAAAGAACCACACCGGCGCCCCTTCGTCACGCGGCCCCACCTGGAAACACTGGCGTTCACCGCGTGTGTTCCAGATCAAGCTGGCCAAAAAGGCAATCGAGTTGTAGTCGCGATTCTTGGGCGCGTCACTCAACGCCCCATTGATCACTTTCTGCCCACCTTCAAACTCCGCACCTTCCGGGGAAAACAAGTGCCCATGCACCCGCGCACCAGTCGCGCGCGCCAACCATGGTTCAAAGTCTTCAAAAAGCTGCGTGAACCCCTGAAAGACGGAATATCGCCCAAAGGTCATGCCGTTTTCCCAACCTTCATTGGGAAACCGGCTCTGCATATAAAGGCCCGTGCGCCCTTTGGTGCGGCGCTCCACCGCTTTGGCAAAAATCCGGTCAATCTTCGCCGGATTGGGCTCGCTCATTTTGATCGCCCCCTCAGGGCTGCGCAAAAATCCGTTATAAAGCTTGTTGGCACGCGGCCAGATCTTACGGGCAACAAAGCAATCCGAGCGCCGCAAGAGCTGCAAATGATCGTCGTAAAAAATATGCGGTTTGCCTTGGAAATCGAATTTCGACAGCGTCAGAGAGCGGCTCTCGATATTGCTTGAGTACAACCGTGACAGGGTCTGGAAATAGCTCTCATCGGGAATCCACACCCGTTTGAAATACTTATCAAAGGTCTCCCGGTCTGGGTCCTGCAAAATCGCCGACAACGTCTGGCGTGTCAGGCACCACCACTGGCTGCCCATATGTGGCACAACCCCATTGGGGATCTTGCGTTTCACCCGCAAGAAGCGCTGGATATCCACCCATTTGTCAAACAGGAAGCGGTGCTTCTTCCAGGAGAACGGGAAGTGCAGCGTGAACCGTTCCGCATCCAAACCGCCCACGGTCCAGGGCACATCCGCCGTGGTCGCACTCTCGATGAAGTCCGTACGTGGCCGCGCCGCCAAATAGTCTTTGAGCTCCTGAACCGGGCGCAATGGCAGGCACGATCCTGATGAGAGGTAAATGTGGCGCACCTCCGGGAACTCGGCCAGCATGGTCTCCCCTGCGGCTTGGCTGGCCGCGACCAACCCCCAATCGCCCCACTCACATTTGTGCCGCTTGCAAAAGCGCACATCCGGCACGTCTTCCAACGCTTTCACAAACTTCTTATGGACCTTCGGCTTCACCGAGGCATCCACATGAATCACCACCGGACAGCCATATTTGGTCCAGTGTCGCGCCACTTGTTCCGCCCGGTCAAACGCGGTGTGCACCAACATGAGAATGCCCACACTCATGCCCAGTTCCCCTTGGACATGAGCCCCAAAATCTCAAGCTGGCGCCAGTTGATGTATTTCTCGCTCCACTTGCACCACAGCTCCGGCGCATCGCGCAGCCGCTCGGCATAAGCCTTGTATTCGACACTGGCAGAGTAGTGCTGATTGCGCTCCAACTCCTCTTCCGCCTTGGCGGTAAACGTGTCCAAAAATTTTGCGTGCAGCAGCAAGCCAGACGCCTTCTCCCCACCCCACTCATCGTAGACTTGGTTCAAACCACGCGGCAGCAGCATATGGGTCGAGCTGGCATAACAATAGCGCCGGTTCCATTTCACCAGCGGGATCTTGTTCAACGCGGGCGCCAATTCCGGTTCATTTGGAAAAAACACCCGAGACCGAGGCCCACCTTGAATCCAAAGGTTTCCGTACTGCGGATTTTTGGTCATCGTGTAATTGCCCGCATCAAACCAGCAGGCAATCTCCATAGGATCCTGCCCCGCCTGATACGGCTGCTCGGTGATTGGTCCACGCGGATACATATCCAGCAACATCGCGCTGAACGACTTGATCGAACTCGCATCCAGCCAATCGGTCAACGCCCGAATCGGGCGCGTGTCACAGAACGGGTAGATAAAAAACTCATCGGGATCGACGGTCAGACACCAATGATTGTGCCCATAGCGGAACTGCAACCAGTTGAGCCAATCCACGCCAAACTTGGACTTCTTATAGCTCTTGCGGGTGTGCCACACCGACACATCCGGCTGTTCCATCAGATACTCCAGCGAGCCGTCATCGCTGTCGTTGTCCACGATCAGGAAATGGTTGATACCCTTATTGCGATAGTAGTCGAGGAAATACGGCAGCCGAACATGCTCATTGCGCAGGGTGGAAAATGCCAACAAGTCCGACGACTTGATCTGCGCAGTGCGGTCCACCATGCTACGCAACTCACGCCGCTTACGGATGGCGCGCGCAAGGCGATGCCGGCGTCTGATCCGAAGCCGATATGATTGCAGCGCGCTCACCCCTGTCTCAACCTTTCCTATTCTCTGAAGGTCCGACCACAGGATCTATCACGTGACCCTTAAGACCGTGTTGAAATGCGCCTCCCACGTAGGGGGAGAAAAGCGTGCTTCTGGTCCCGATCCGGACTCCTGTGCCACCGCCTGCGCCGTCGCCAGAGACCTGATTATTGTTTCCCATAGATAAACATCTGAAACGCTTGCGTAAATGGGATAATCCCCAAGAATTTCCCGTAAAACAGGGAGGGTATTGGCCACCACCGGCACGCCCATCGCCGCCGCCTCCACCGGCGGCAAGCCAAACCCTTCCGCATGGCTCGGGAACAGCAAGCCAGCCGCTCCCGCAACAAGAGCACGCAGCTCAACATCATCTAAATCGTTAAATTCCAACATAAACTTGTCTCTCAACGGGATTGATTCGAGACGCTCCAGAGCCTCTCGACTTTCCCAACCGCGCCGTCCTGCAATCACCAGACGCGGGACATCAGATGCAGGCCACCGCTCCACAAGCCCTTCCCAAAGATCCAACAGGAAGCCGATGTTTTTGCGCGGCTCAATTGTACCCACATGCAAAAAATATGGCGCTTCAATCTTTGGGCCGGCGTCATTGTTCTCGTTTTCGAAAAAATCGACCTCCACCCCAAGGTGCGCAACCTCAACGGGAGGCACAGGCCCCAAGGGCGACATGTGGCGGGCGATATCTGCGGCCGACACATGCGAATTGGTCAGGATCAAATCCGCATAACTGGCACAGCGCTTCAAAATGGACGCCAGCTTTTCAACAGATCGCGGCGTCTGATACTGCGGGTGGTCCAGCGGGATGGTGTCATGCAAAAACACCGTAATCTTGCCGCCCTTAATGCCCTTCACGGCTTGTGCCACGCGGGTGGTGAATGTGGTCTGATCGACGTTGATGTAAACGCAGCCCTCGGGCAAATGCCGCCGGAAAATACGCGCCAACGCCCCCGGGCGCGCCCGCGCCATGGCCACCTGTCGCGCCAGCGTGTCCGGCACCCGCCGTGGGCTGCCTGCACGGTGCCGCATGCGGGAGACCAGATCCGGTTCCGGCCACCGCCGCCGGCCCTCGATCGCGTCCAGACAGGCTTGCATACCAGCCCGATCCAACAGCACATAGCCCAGTCCGGTGCGCACCAGGCCAAAGCACGGCACACCATCTGCCAACAGCGCGCGCAGATAGGCCAGGCACACCCGGTCCACACCAGACGGCCGCCGCCCGGCAAGAGCCAGCACGCGTGTCATTTCCAGAAGTCGAGCGGGGGGATTACTTGTCGTAATGCCCGGTCTGATGCCATCTCCATGCATCGGCAATCATCAGGTCCATCTTGGAGCGTTTCGGCTCCCACCCTAGCTCTTTCTCCGCCCGTGTCGAGCCGGAGACCAGCTTTGTGCAATCGCCAGGCCGTCTCGGCCCTTCATTGTAAGGCACCTCGCGATTCGTCACCGCACGCGACTGGTCAATCACCTCACGCACAGAGAACCCGGTGCCCGTGCCTAGATTGAACACGCGGCTACCATGCCCATCCACAAGACGCTTAAGCCCCAACACATGCGCATCCACCAGATCGCAGACATGCACATAGTCGCGAATGCAGGTGCCATCCGGCGTGTCGTAATCGGTGCCAAAAATCGTCAGTGCATCGCGCTTGCCGTCAATCGCATCTAACATCAACGGGATCAGATGGGTTTCCGGTTGGTGGAACTCACCCACTTCGGCCTCCGGGTCCGCCCCCGCCACATTGAAGTACCGGAAGACCACAGAATGCAGCCCGTGGGCGGCATCAAAGTCACGCAACATGTCCTCAATGGCCCGTTTGGACGCGCCATAGGCGTTGATCGGCAATTGTTCGACACTCTCATCAAGCGTCACATTGTCATGGTCGCCGTAGGTCGCACAGGTGGAGGAAAACACAAAGTTGCGCACGCCGGCATCCACCGTCGCCTCAATCAGATTCAGCGAGCCCTGCACGTTGTTGCGCCAGTATTTGCCCGGCTCCTTCATGCTTTCGCCAACCTGGGACAGCGCCGCAAAATGCATCACAGCAACCGGTTCATATTTGGCAAACACCGCGTCCAGCTGCCCCCGGTCAAGTAAGTCTCCCTGCTCAAACGGGCCAAACTTCACCGCATCTTCCCACCCGGTCACGAGATTGTCGAAAGTGACAGGAATAAAACCTGCGTTGGCCAAAGCTTTACATGCGTGCGAGCCAATATAGCCCGCGCCGCCAGTGACGATTACGTGGTTCACAATCGTAGTCCTTTCAGGGAGTCTTATTCGGCCGCGCGACGCGCCACGATCAGCTCTTCAAGATACTGGGACAGCTCGTCACGCAAATCATCCCGCTCCAGCGCAAAGGCCACGGTCGCTTGCAGGAAGCCTGCCTTGGAGCCGCAGTCGTAACGCTGCCCTTGGAAGCGATAGCCAAACACGTTTTCACCTTTGGCAATCTCGGTGGCAATCGCGTCGGTCAGCTGGATCTCACCGCCCGCGCCTTCACCCTGTCCTTTGAGGTTGGTGAAGATGTCTGGTGTCAGAATATAACGGCCAATCACCGCCAGATTGGACGGCTCGGTCCCTGGTGCAGGTTTTTCCACCATGCCTTTAACGGAAACCATCGACCCCATATCTTCTTTCACATCCAGCACACCATAAGAGGAGGCTTTTGCCGGCGGCACTTCCATCGCCGCAACCATGCAGCCACCGGTTTCCTGATACGCATCCACCATCTGCTTGAGACAGGAGGTTTCACCGGCAATCACATCATCCGGCAGGATCACCGCAAATGGCTCATCCGCCACCAAACGGCTGGCACAGGCCACCGCATGGCCAAGCCCCATGGCCCTGTGCTGGCGAATATAAGCAATAGCGCCGCTTTCCATATTGGTGGCTTCCACAGCTTCCAACAGCTCGGTCTTGCCTTTCTCGCGCAGGGTTTGCTCCAATTGCGGCGCACAATCAAAGTAATCCTCCAGCGCGCCTTTACCGCGCGAGGTTACAAAGATGAATTCCTTGATGCCCGCCTCACGGGCCTCATCAATCGCGTATTGGATCAACGGACGATCCACCAATGTCATGATTTCCTTGGGTACCGATTTTGTCGCCGGCAGAAAACGGGTGCCCAAACCTGCTACAGGAAAAATGGCCTTAGTAACTTTACGCTGCATACGTCGCTCTTTCTGGTCACTGTGCATTGGCGCCACAACATCCGACACCAATCAACAAATTATCGTTTAGATGATAAAATTTCTGTTTCAAATTGTTTGTTGCGATAACACGATTTCGCATTCATTTCTATACCAACAAAAGCAAGTTTTTCGAGTCATGTTTGCGTCGGTCTTTTAATACCCAACACTCCGAACTGCATCAGTTAAATGTGTTTGAGATGGCAAACATCGACCCAACCAGGGCAATCGCCGCTTGGGCTGGCTTCACCGCCGACTCGCTGGCGATGACGATATCCGCTGGCTGTACCTGAAAGTTCTTCGCCCCAAACAACTCATCCGCTTTGGTTAAATCAAACTGAAAAATAACATGTTCAGACCCCGGTCCCGTGCCGTCTTGGCGGACGGCTGTCTTGGGATACTCGCGCAAAATAAACAGCGCCTGAGGGTTTGCACGTGCATCGTTCAAGCCCCCCAAAAGCGAGACGGCCTCCATAGCTGTGATATGCTCTTGATGAAAGTAGACCAGTTCTTCTTTGGTGGTGGAGCCCACGGCAATGAAATACCGCTTCTCTTCCTCAACAATCACATGATCTCCACCGCGCATAATCACATTCTTGGCGGGGTCTTTTAGCAGGCTGTCCAGTGGGATCTCATAAGACTTTCCCTGCCGTTGCAAACGCACCAGCGGGTTCTCGATATTTGGACTTACCCCCCCGGACTGTGCGATCACCGACAAAATCGACACATTGCGGTCTGACAAAGGCAACCGGCTCGGTGTCTCAACGCCGGTGACAACATCCACAGAGTTCGAAGGGCCGGGCGTCACGTCGATCTGCACCTGTGCGGAAGGTGCGATCGGGGTCATCTGGCTCTGAATTTTTTCGCGCGCCTGATACGGCGTCAACCCCGCCACCATAATGTCGTTCACGTAAGGCACAAAGATCGTGCCCGCTTCAGTGACCTCCACCGGCCGCAACGGAACAGATCGGTCTGCCGGGCCCAACAACAACGAGTTTTCCTGATTGTCCCAAACCGTCAATGTGACCAGATCCCCGGTCTGAATAAGCCGGCTTTTCGGGCCTGGCGTGCGCGCAAACCAATGGTAATGGCCATGCCAACCGGTTTCCGGCCACTTGCCAATTTGGGACACGTTCTGTCGGGTAACTTCTGTAACTTGGATATCTTCCGGGGTTGCGGACTCTCCAACAACTTCTGACGCAATCGGCCCGCCACGCGGCAATGCACACGCAGCGATGGTAAGCATGGCCAGCACCAAAACTGCCTTTAAACCCAAGTGCCCCATAACTTGCCTCATAAAATTTTCCACTCTTTTAGAACCGGTTTCCGCACAAAAACAAGCACCGATGGTTAACTTTTACCAAGACTGTGTCCTGTCCGACTCCTTTAAGAGCCAGTTACGGCGGCAACGCGTTGTGCTGTGCGCAAGGCCAAAACGCCTGCGTTTTGTGCACGCTCGACACCGGGCGCGGCAGTTATTAACAAAAACGCTAGAAACCAATTCAAATTTTCCAAAACCTGTAATATAAACGATCTGTGCCTGCCTCAACACGGCACTGCCAAACGACCCACTACAAATACTCTCCGGGAAGAACTCCCACATTTTTGAGCGAAGTCTCAAGACGTATTTTTAGACGATCTTATTTGACCCGATTTGTGAGCAAACATTATGCTTTTCAAAGTCCTATCCAATCTGACGCATTTTCAGAAGGCGTGCGTGCTTCTGCTCGTCGACCTGTCAGCCGTTGCGCTCGCGCTCTGTCTGGCCTTTTCCAACACCTCCGAATCGACATCTTGGACAACCGTTGCGTGGTATCTACCGATTGTGCTCGCTGTTGCAGCCATTGCCCTGCATGGCCTTGGCCTCAATCGAGTAAAACTAAACACTTTTGGCATGGACGAAGTTGCCAAAGTGGTGGTGGTTGCCGTTGTTGTATCCGGCATTGGTTACGGTGTGACCAAAGTTTTTGGCCCGTCGTATCTCACCGTCGAAACCATGATCGAGTTTGGCGCATTGTTTGCCTTTCTTTCGGTTGGCAGCCGCTTTCTCATGTTGCGCATCGTGGAGCGGATCTACGCCGCCCAAATGCCGCGCAAACAGGTGCTTATCTATGGCGCCGGGCAAACCGGTCAGCAAATGGCCGCCGCCCTGCAGACCGATGACGAGTTCAAAGCCTTCGGCTTTGTTGACGATGATCCAGGCCTCTGCAAACTCACCATTCTGGGCCTGAAAGTGCACTCACCAAAGCGCATCGCCTCTATCGTGCGGCGCAACCGGATTGACCGTGTTGTGCTCGCCATGCCCTCCGCCAACCAAGCGGTCCGGCTGCGGATTGGCAAACGGCTGTCTGGGTTGGACTGCGAAGTGCTGGCCCTGCCCTCCTTTGCCGACATCGTTTTGCGCGGCGAAGAGGTCACCGCTGCAGCGCCTATCAAGCTCGACAGCCTGCTCGGGCGTGATGCAGTAGAAAATGAGCTGCCTCAAACCGAAAGCACTTACCGAGACCATCGGATCCTCGTGACGGGCGCCGGTGGGTCCATTGGCGGCGAACTCTGTCGCCAAATTGCCCGCTGCCGACCCAAAGAATTGGTCCTGGTCGATCACAGCGAATTTGCGCTCTACAAAGTCGCAAATGAGCTGAAACAGGAAAACCCAGGTCTTCGCATGACCGCCGTTTTGGGCAGCATCGAACACCCGGAGCTTATGCGCGAAACCTTGATGAAGCATCAGATCGAGGTGGTGTTCCACGCCGCGGCTTACAAACACGTGAATCTGGTCGAAGCCAACGCCTTTGAAGGCGTGCGCAACAACGTGATTGGCACCCGCGTGCTGGCCGAAGAGGCGCGTCTGGCACGCGTGGATCGTTTCATCTTGGTCTCCACTGACAAAGCTGTGCGCCCGTCGTCCATGATGGGCAGCACCAAGCGCATGGCGGAACTTGTCATCCAGGATCTCGCCAAACGGTCTGAGCACACCAAATTTTCCATGGTGCGCTTTGGCAATGTTCTGGGCTCTTCGGGCTCGGTGATCCCTCTGTTCCAAAAACAAATCCGCGATCTCGGCCCCGTGACCGTGACCCACCGCCACGTCACCCGTTTCTTTATGACCATCGACGAAGCTGTGCGTCTGGTGCTTCTGACCGGCAGCTTCTCTCGCGGTGGCGATGTGTTTGTGTTGGACATGGGCGAACCTGTGTCGATCTATGACATGGCCCGCAAGATGATTGAGGCCGCAGGCCATTCGATTCGCGATGAAGACAACCCCGGCGGCGACATTGCCATCAGCTTCACAGGGCTGCAAACCGGCGAGAAAATGCACGAAGAGCTGCTCATCGGCAGCGATATGTTGACCACGCCACACCCCAAGATCATGCGGGCGCAGGAGAAAATGCTTTCCGAGCTGCAAATTGCCAGCGCGCTGCAGGATCTCCGACGTGCCATCGAGGCCCGCGACCTCCCCCTGCTGACCGCCACGCTGCAACGCTACGTGGAAAACGAAGAAACCGAAGTTGCGGCACTCACACCGCCCAAGGCTCCGGCTCTCTCCGTTGTAGGCGAATCCTAAGCGCCCTCAAACGCTGTAGTACTCGCGATACCACGCCACAAATTTCGCAACGCCCTCTTCCACGGGTGTTTGCGGAATGGTGCCGGTCAATTGCTCCAGTAAACTTGCATCCGCCCAAGTCGCCGGAACATCGCCCGGCTGCATGTCCATGAAGTTTTTCTTGGCCTCTTGGCCCAGTGCGGCCTCAATGGCGGCCACGTACTTCATCAACTGAACCGGCTGGCCATTGCCAATATTGACCACCCGCCATGGTGCAACTGGGCTCAGGCTATCGCCGGAGCGCGCCACATCGCGTGCCTCCTCCGCTTCCGGAACAGCCTCAATCAGGTTCACAATGCCGGTCACCAGATCATCAATATAAGTAAAATCCCGGCTCATATCGCCGTGGTTATAGATGTCGATTGGGCTGCCTTCCAAAATCGCCTTGGTGAATTTGAACAGCGCCATGTCCGGCCGCCCCCATGGACCATAAACCGTGAAGAACCGGAACATTGTGGTCGGCAGATGATAGAGGTGCGCATAGGAATGCGCCATGACCTCATTGGCCTTCTTGGTGGCCGCGTAAAACGACATCTGATTGTCCGTCTTATGGGTCTCGGCATACGGCATTTCGGTGTTGGCGCCATAAGCCGAACTGGTGGACGCCAGCAACATATGCTGCGGCGGATAGGCCCGTGCGGCCTCCAGCAACTCAAACGTGCCCACAAGGTTGGCCTCAACATAGGAGCGCGGCGCATCAATCGAGTAGCGCACCCCGGCCTGCGCTGCGAGGTGGATCACCACATCCGGTTTGTGCTCGGCAAACAGCCCCATCAACACGCCATCACCTTCCAGCCGATCTTCCACAGCGGTGAACAGCCCGCTCTGTTTCAAGATCGCATGACGCCGCTCTTTTAAGGTCACATCGTAATAGTCGGTTATCGCGTCGAGCCCGACAACCTTCCAGCCCTCCTGCAACAGGCGCTCTGCGGTGTGAAAGCCGATGAACCCAGCGGTGCCTGTCACCAAGGCGGTGCGTTGTTGATCCTGCGTCATGATCTGCTCCGTTTCTGAGCTTGTTGTTTTGTCTGCAATCGTTTGGGAAGCAGTGTCTCTGACAAAAGCCGCTGCGCTGCAACCCGTTGAAATTCCTGCTTTAGACGTGCGCCATAGCCGCCAATGCGAAACAGGGACTGCCGCCGCTCGGACCGGCCAAACAGCCCGCCACGTTGCAGCCAGAACCCAACTGGGTCAAACCGCACCGAATGAAACACGCCCGTACGTGAAAAGATAAACACAGAGGGGGATTTTCCGTCCTGCACGGCCTGCTTGGCCTCGCGCAAAATTGCCTTGCGCCGCCAATAGCGCCCAAAAAGCATCACCTGCGGGCCAGTCTTTACCTCCAACGGCGCAAAGCCCTCCGCCGCCCGTGTCAGCTCCGGCGTCTGGCCCAGCACGCGGGTCAGCCCATCGGCATAGCCCTGCTGCAGACCGCGCATCAATCGGCGCACATCACCCGGCATGATGTGACCCGCCACCATATGGCTTAGCAACCGCCGCCGCTGCCCCTGACAGAATGATTTCCACACCGCATCCCGCTGTCCTACCGGACAATGCTTGCGCAAGAACACCGCTTTGCTGGCGCCAATTTCGCTCAGATCCCGCGGCACCCTGGCCGCTGTGCGCTGTTGGTTCTCCGCAAACCCATGATGCACTTCGGCCCGCGGCACAATTGCGGTCTTGTACCCCGCTGCCGCCAGCCGCAGGTTCAAATCGGTTTCATCCAGATAGTAGTGAAACGCCGGATCAAATCCACCCAGCTCTGCCAACACCTCGCGCCGAAACGCCATATTGGTGCCTTCGGTCTTGATCGCCCGTTCCGCATTAGGGGTCAGAACCACCGGATCATCACCTTTGATCTCAAACGGCAGGCCGACGCCTGTGCCATCGACACTCTGCGCTTGCCACTGAAAACTGATCCCATTGCGCCCGCGCACATATCCGCCTGCTGCCGCCACTTCTGGCTTGCCAAACGGCGCCGCCAGATGGTGCAACCAACCGGTTTCCGGCACCGCATCGTCATCGATAAACGCAACCACTTCGCCCGCCGCATTGGCAATGCCACGGTTACGCGCCGCCGAAATATTGGGGGTTTCGTATTCCACCGTTTTGAGCTGATCGCCAAACGGCAAGTCCTTGGCCGCCGCCAATCCAGCAGCATCTGCCACCACCACAACCTCAAACGCCGGATAGCGCAGCTGTGAAATGCCCAGCAAAGCGCGTTTGAGCGCCGCCGGGCGCCGCCGGCTCACCACCACCACACTTATGGTAGGTTGTCCGGCGGGCGGCATCATGCGGTGCCCATCTGCGCCATCATCGCCTCAATGCGTGGTACATCTTCGGGGTTGTTCAACTCCCAGAACTGCCGCCCGCGCGCTTCAACTTCCACACAGAGCACCTGGCGTCCCTGCTCCATGAAGCGCAACTGCTCTAGCCCTTCCAGCTGCTCCAACGGTCCGGCGTCCCAACGCGGATAGGCGCCCAGCGCAGACGGCCGGTAGGCATAAACCCCAACGTGGTGGAACACCGGTGTGTCGTCTTCATCGGCAAAGGTGGCATCGGTAAACGGCACCACCTCTTTGGAAAAATAGAGCGCGTGACGATCTTTGGAAAACACCGCTGTGGTCCCGCCAACACGCCCGGCCTTTCGGTCTTCCAAAAAGCCGTTCAGCGCCCGCCCGTCGCAGCGCAACACCGGCGTTGCCACCTCCGCCACCGGATCCCGACGCAGCCCCGCGACCAGGTCTTCCACAAACCATGCCGGTGTTAGTGGCGCATCACCCTGCAGGTTCACCACAATCTCATGACCGCCACCCAAAACGTCAAACGCCTCAGCGCAGCGTTCGGTGCCGTTGGCGCAGTCCGGCGAGGTCATCACCACCGCTGCGCCAAAGGCTTCGCTTGCCACCTTGATGCGATCATCATCCGTCGCCACAACCACACGATCCACGCCTTTCACCGCACAGGCCGCTTCCCAACTGCGCCGGATCAGGCTTTTGACCTCTCCGGTTGCGCCTTTGAGTTCCGCCAGCGGCTTGCCGGGATAACGTGTGGACGCATAACGCGCCGGAATGACGATCAAGACAGACATCAGGCTTCTTTCAGCTCCACTTTCGGGGCGTAAGCAATGAAGAACGGGTTGGCAAAATCCTCTTTGCCGTACTTCAAGGGCGTGTGGTCATCAAAGCGTACAACGTCCCCGCCAGCGCCCAAAAGCACCGCATGACCCGCAGCTGTGTCCCACTCCATAGTACGACCCACACGCGGATAGACATCCGCCTCACCGGTGGCCACCAGACAGAATTTCAAAGACGAACCCGCGCTCTTCAGATCTTTGACGTTGTATTTATTGATGTAGTCATCTGTCGCCTGATCGCGGTGCGACTTGGACGCCACCACATAAAGCGCGCTGTTGTCGCTGTCCGCCACGTTGATCGCTTTCACGTCGCCCACAGTGTTCGGATCAAACGCGCCGGTCTCTTCCACCGCTTGGCCGTCGGCTTGCGTGAAGAACATCCGCTCCCGCGCCGGTGCATAGACCACCCCACGCTGCGGCACGCCGTTTTCCACATAGGCGATATTCACGGTAAAATCGCCGCGACGGTGGATGAACTCTTTGGTGCCGTCCAGCGGATCAACGATCAGAAATGTTTCGCCTTTCGCTGTGTGGCTCTCCGCCTGTTCTTCCGTCACCAACATCACGTCGGGAAAAGCAGCCCGCAAGCCAGCTGAAATCAGCGCATCTGCCGCCTCATCCGCCGCCGTCACCGGGCTGTCGTCGCTTTTGACATTCACGTCAAAGTCATCCGCCTGATAAATCTTCATAATCTCAGCACCAGCCTCAATGGCCAGCTTACGAATAACCGGAATCAAAGTGTCGTAATTCAATGGATTTCTCCTAAAAGGCATTTGTTGTTTATTTCCGTCGCGCCCCTTATGCTCCCTGCGTAACAGAACGGCAAGATTTCCCTGTCATCCTAAGGGCCCTCCGCAACCGGCACAGGCAATGTTTCAGCAATCCGCACCTAAAACGACCTTCGCGTCGGCGCTCAACATCGCCGAACTGATCTACCACGCCATTGTCCGAAGCGTGCGCAAAAGCCATGGCAACGCGTTGATGTCGATTGTGATGAACATGCTGCAAACCGTGATCTTTGTGATGGCGTTTTACGTGATGTTTTCTGTGCTCGGTCTGCGCGGCGCAGCCTTGCGGGGCGACTTCCTCATCTACATCATGTCCGGCGTTTTCCTGTTTATGACCCACACCAAAACCATGGGCTCTGTGGTCAACTCCGAAGGTCCGTCGTCCCCGATGATGAAACATGCGCCGATGAACACCATCATCGCCATTTTGTCGGCCGCGCTCGGCACGCTTTACATTCAAGTGCTGTCTTTGGCCGCGATCCTGTTTGTCTATCACGTCGCCTTTACGCCGTTTGAAATCGATCAACCTGTACCGACTTTTGGCATGTTGCTGGTGGCCTGGTTCACGGGCCTCGCCATCGGCACGGTTTTTCTAGCCCTCAAGCCCTGGTTCCCGACCTTTGTGGGCATCGCCAACACCATCTACGCCCGCGCCAATATGATTGCCTCTGGCAAAATGTTTGTCGCCAACACCCTGCCGCCATTCATGCTGGCCATGTTTGACTGGAACCCGCTGTTTCACTGCATCGATCAGGCCCGCGGCTTTGCCTTTATCAACTACTTCCCCCGCAACTCCTCCATCGAGTATCCGATCATCGTTGGCGTGGTGCTGCTGATGGTGGGGCTGATGGGCGAATTCTACACCCGCAAACACGCGTCTCTGTCGTGGAGCGCGCGTCGATGATCCGCTGGGTGGCCATTTTCATCTTGTGGCCCATCGCGCTTTTGGCCAATCCCTTGCCCGCGCTGCATGACGTCACCGACGTGGCCGCAAATGATGTGCTCAACGTCCGTGCCGCGCCCAATGGCTCCGCAGAAATCCGCGGCACGCTGGCCCCAAATGCTCAAGACATTGAGGTCACCGCCACCAACGAGACCGGCACTTGGGGGCGCATCAATCTAGGCGAATCCGCTGGCTGGGTCTCGATGCGCTACCTTGAACGCCACGAAGACAATCCTGATTACGCCCTCGCACACGCGTTGACCTGTTTTGGCACTGAACCCTTTTGGTCCGCTGAGATCACTCAGGGGCAGGGGGTGACCGTCAAAACACCTGAAACCACTGTCGACATCCCCGGCGCTGGCCTTCTCAATCCGGCCAGCGGAAGAAACGACCTGTTTGCCATGGGTTTTGCAGACTCATCGGCGCAGGTCCGCCGCGCAGAATGCAACGACGGCATGTCAGACCGGTCGTTTGGCTTGCAAATTGGCCTTTTCTTGCACCACGATCACAGCGCGACACTCTATTCAGGATGTTGCTCAATCAGCATGCACTGAACACATTGACTGAGCGCCTTTGACCTAAGCCAAATCCGCCACCACCCGCAGTGTGATGTTGATCCGTCCGTTCCCGGGCAACAGCGACGAACTGCCAAAGCGAATGCGATCCACCCCGTGATACGCCAGCCGTGCATCACCGCCCATCACCACCACATCACCGGAATTGAGCCAGACTGACTGCGTCTTGCCGCCGCGCTCAACGCCGCCCACGCGAAACAACCCATCATCGCCGAGGCTCACCGACACCACCGGAAACGAGAAGTCTCCCTCGTCATTGTCCTGATGTAACCCCATCCGTGCGTTCTCGCCGTAGAAATTGATCAGACAACAATCCGGCTCACGCGCCAAATTGGTTATGTTTTGCCACAGGCTGAGCAAACTCTCGGGGACTGCAGGCCAATCCATTCCGTCTGGATGTTGTGCCTCATAGCGATAGCCACGCCTGTCGCTGATCCACCCCAACCGCCCCGCGCTGGTCATCTTCACACTCATCTGCTTGCCGCCGCGAGTCACCGGATGACGCATTGGGGCCGCCTGTGCCACGGCGCGCAAATCCGCGACCATCGCGGCCTGCTCTTTGGCAGTCAACTGCGCTTTGAAGATCTCAAAACCGGCAATTTTTAAGGGTTCGGTCACTTTTCACCGCCTCATATCTAAAATGCAGCATAATTTGTAGCGAATCCGCCACAATCCCCCAACCGAGACGCTTGCAGCACAAATTCATGCTCCCTATATACGCTCCGAAGCGCATACCGGCACACCGTCGGAATGCAACTGGATCGAGGCTTGGATGCCACAACGGGTCCGACCTTGAAAATCGCCTTACGTGAAAGGGATCAAATATGAGCAAAGTTATTGGTATCGATCTCGGTACAACAAACTCCTGCGTAGCCATCATGGATGGTTCCCAGCCAAAAGTGATTGAAAACGCCGAAGGCGCGCGCACCACGCCGTCCATCGTCGCTTTCACCGACGACGAACGTCTCGTCGGCCAGCCGGCCAAGCGCCAGGCTGTCACCAACCCTGAAAACACCGTTTTTGGTGTGAAACGCCTGATCGGCCGTCGTCGCGACGACGCAGCCCTGGCCAAAGATCTGAAGAACATGCCGTTCTCCGTGGTCAACGGCGGCAACGGCGACGCATGGGTCGAAGCCAAGGGTGAGAAATACTCCCCATCGCAACTGTCCGCTTTCATTCTTGGTAAGATGAAAGAAACCGCAGAGTCCTATCTCGGCGAAGACGTGACCCAGGCGGTCATCACCGTCCCTGCCTACTTCAACGACGCTCAGCGCCAGGCGACCAAAGACGCCGGCAAAATCGCTGGTCTCGAAGTGCTGCGCATCATCAACGAGCCAACCGCAGCCGCTCTGGCCTACGGTCTGGACAAAGAAGACACCCAAACCATCGCGGTCTATGACCTCGGCGGCGGTACCTTCGACGTGACCATCCTGGAAATCGACGACGGCCTGTTTGAAGTGAAGTCCACCAACGGTGACACCTTCCTCGGTGGTGAAGACTTCGACATGCGCATCGTGAACTACCTCGCGGAGCAGTTCAAAAAAGAGCACAACGTCGATCTGACCAAAGACAAAATGGCTCTGCAGCGCCTGAAAGAAGCCGCTGAGAAAGCCAAAATCGAACTGTCCTCCGCCAGCCAGACCGAGATCAACCAGCCGTTTATCTCCATGGATCCGGCCACCGGCACCCCGCTGCACATGGTCATCAAGCTGACCCGTGCAAAGCTGGAAAGCCTGGTCAACGACCTGATCAAAGCGTCGTTGAAGCCTTGCGCCGCCGCTCTGAAAGACGCTGGCCTGTCTGCCAACGAGATCGACGAAGTGGTTCTCGTGGGTGGTATGACTCGCATGCCAAAAGTCATCGCGGAAGTGACCAAATTCTTCGGCAAGGAGCCGCACAAAGGTGTGAACCCTGACGAAGTTGTGGCCATGGGCGCCGCCATTCAGGCCGGTGTTCTGCAGGGTGACGTGAAAGACGTGGTTCTGCTGGACGTGACCCCACTGTCCCTGGGTATCGAAACCCTCGGCGGCGTGTTCACCCGTCTGATCGACCGCAACACCACGATCCCGACCAAAAAGTCTCAGGTCTTCTCCACCGCCGAAGACAACCAGAACGCCGTGACCATCCGTGTGTTCCAGGGTGAGCGCGAAATGGCTGCGGACAACAAGATCCTCGGCCAGTTCAACCTCGAAGACATCCCGCCTGCCCCACGTGGCATGCCTCAGATCGAAGTGACCTTTGACATCGACGCCAACGGCATCGTGTCTGTGGGCGCGGCGGACAAAGGCACCGGCAAAGAGCAGAAGATCACCATTCAGGCATCTGGTGGCCTGTCTGACGCGGACATCGAAAAGATGGTTCAGGACGCGGAAGACAACGCTGAAGCGGACAAAGATCGTCGCGAGATGATCGAAGCCCGCAACCAGGCCGAAAGCCTCGTGCACGACACCGAGAAGCAGGTGGCGGAGCATGGCGACAAAGTGGACCCATCCACTGTCGAAGCCATCGAGCTGGCTGTGGCCGCGCTGAAAGACGAGCTGGAAAACGAAGACGTGACTGCTGAGAAGCTGAAGTCCGGCATCCAAAACGTCATGGAAGTAGCCATGCGTCTGGGTGAAGCGATCTACAAGAACGCTCAGGAAGAAGCCGGTGAAGAAGCGCCAGACATGGACGCCGGTCCAGCGGCCGACGATGACATCGTTGACGCTGACTTCGAAGACCTGGACGACAACAAGCGCTAATCACAGCGTAACGGACCTGAAAATCGGGCCGGTCCGACTTCCGGATCGGCCCTTTTCAGTCCGGCCAAAGGAGTACCCCCATGGCAAAACGTGACTTCTACGAGGTGCTTGGCGTCAGCAAAGGGGCCTCGGCAGACGAAATCAAAAAAGGCTATCGCAAGAAAGCCAAAGAACTACATCCGGACCGCAATGCGGACAATCCGGACGCCGAAGCACAGTTCAAAGAGGCCAATGAGGCCCACGAAATCCTCAAAGACGCTGAGAAAAAAGCGGCCTATGACCGTTACGGCCACGCCGCCTTTGACGGCAGCATGGGCGGCGGCGGCGGACAACGCGGCGGCCATCCCGGCGGCGATTTCTCTTCTGCTTTCTCAGACGTGTTTGACGACCTGTTTGGCGACTTCATGGGTGGCGGTGGCGGTCAACGCGGCGGCGGACGCCAACGCGCCTCTCGTGGTGCCGACCTGCGCTACAACCTGCGTGCGTCGCTCGAAGAGGCCTTCAGCGGCCTGCAAAAGACCATCAACGTGCCAACATCCGTCGGCTGTGACAGCTGCTCAGGCTCCGGTGCCGAAGGTGGCGCGGAACCCGCCACCTGCCCAACCTGCTCCGGCATGGGCAAGGTCCGCGCGCAACAAGGCTTCTTCACCGTGGAACGCACCTGCCCGACCTGTTCGGGTCTGGGGCAGATCATCAAGAACCCCTGTAAAGCCTGTGGCGGTCAGGGTCGCGTTGAAAAAGATCGCGCCTTGTCGGTGAACATCCCGGCAGGCGTGGAAACCGGCACCCGCATTCGTCTTGCGGGCGAAGGCGAAGCTGGCATGCGTGGTGGCCCCTCCGGCGACCTCTACATCTTCATCGAGGTCAGCCCGCATAAGATCTTTGAGCGCGACGGCGTAAACCTGTACTGCCGCGTGCCGGTCTCCATGTCCAGCGCCGCGCTGGGTGGCGACATCGAAGTGCCCACCATCGACGGTGGCCGCTCGCGTGTGAAGATCCCGGCGGGCTCGCAGTCCGGCCGTCAGATGCGCCTGCGCTCCAAAGGCATGCCTGCCCTGCGTGGCGGCGGCTCTGGTGACATGATGATCGAGCTGGCGGTGGAAACCCCGGTGAACCTCACAAGCCGCCAGAAAGAGCTTCTGCGCGAGTTCGAAGAGTTGTCTTCCGACAACAACCCGGAAAGCAGCAGCTTCTTCAGCTCCGTGAAAGGCTTCTGGGACAGCATGAAGGGCTGAGCGCTGCCAGGAAACGGGCGGCGTCCGGCACCTACTACGTACAAAAAAGAAAAGAGCGCCACTGCGGCGCTCTTTTTTGTTTCTGGTGTTTCAGATCTTACTCAATAATCGGCGCCATGGTGAATACCGCGATGTGAATATCCCCCGGCTGCACACCTGGCAGCGTTTGCTGGAAAATCCCCTGCATCGCGCCAACCGCATACATGGCCGACAGTAGCCGGTCGATCAGCAGGCGGAAGTCCGTATCGCCGCGCGCCATCGCCAGCCCGTGTTTCTCCACCGTCAGCAGGTTGTTGCTCACCTTGATAGTGTCGCGCTTCGGACTGTTGAGCCACAAGGTCGCCAGAATGGACTGATCGCCAAAATACGCATCGATCTCTCCGTTTTCCATCGCGGTCATCGCAGCGGCGTGGTCGTTGAACCGCACCACTTCGGCAAAGGTTGCGGTTGAGGCCAACGTGTTGTTCAGCGCGGTCTCCGTGGTGCTCTCGCGGCGCACCCCAAGTTTCTTTCCAGCCAGATCGGCAAAATTTTCTGATCCATTGGCTGGCAACATCACCGTGGTGCCATCGGCAAAGGTCGGGATCGAAAAATCTACAATCGCGCGGCGGCCCAGCGTGATGGACGACGCGCCACACAACAGGTCAATTTCCCCGGCGGCCACTTTCTCAAACTGGTCCTGCATGCCCACCGGCACAAACTCGACATCAAGGTTGGGAATCTGGAGGGCAGTCAGGACGCCCTGCGCCAGCTCCGCACAGACCATCGGCGTGTAGCCAGCCGGGCTGCCGTCTTCGGTCTGAAACGACAGCGGTGCCGCGTCCAACCGGTAGCCAAGTTTCAAAGTTCCGGTCTCTTTGATCCGGTCAATGGTCTGCGCCTGCGCGGCGCCGGCCAAAATCAAACCGGCCAGTAGGGGCATCAAAAATCGTTTCATCATCTATCCTGCCAAACATTCATTTTTGTTGCCTTCACAATCTCAGGTTCACAATGACACCACAACCGCGTTTGTGGCTGTAAAAGTTAACGAAATTGGCACCTCCGCAAAACAGTCGCGATACCGACGTGATACCGACGTGCCAAAGCAGCTGTTTTCGACGGAGATTAACCTTTGATTTACCTTGTTAGGACAGTGTTAAGACATGTCTAAAGCACCTGACTTTGACGAACGGCCGCTGCCGCTTTTTGAGGCGGACGAAGCTCCCATTTTGCCACTGCCTTCCGGCAAACTGCCCTCTTATGTCGCCGATCACCGCAAGCGTCTGCGCAGCCGTTTTTTATCAGGCGGGGCACAAGCTTTGCTGGATTATGAGCTACTGGAATTGCTGCTCTTCCGCGCCATCCCCCGACAGGATGTGAAGCCTCTGGCACACAAACTCATTGAAATATTTGGAGATTTTAATGGCGTCGTGAGTGCTCCGACAGCGCGGCTGGCTGAGGTTAAAGGTGTCGGAGACGCGGTGATCTGTGAATTGAAAGTGGTCGAAGCCGCCGCCCAGCGTCTCGCCCGCGCCCGCGTCATGCACCGCCGCGTGCTCTCCGATTGGCAGGCTCTCCTAGACTATTGCCACACCACCATGTCGCATCGCGACACGGAACAGTTTAGAGTGTTGTTTTTTGACACAAAAAACACGTTGATTGCGGATGAAGCGCAAGCCCAGGGCACGGTAAACCACGTTCCGGTTTACCCCCGCGAAGTCGCCAAACGCGCTCTGGAGCTTAATGCCAGCGCCTTGATTTTGGTACACAATCACCCGTCCGGTGACCCAACGCCATCAGAGGCCGACATCACCATGACTCAGCAGATAAACTCGGCTTGTCAGGCCCTGTGTCTGACCCTGCATGACCATATTATCATTGGAAAATCTCAGGAACTCAGCTTCCGCAGCGAGGGTCTTTTGTCGGTCACTTGACCCACACCTCGACCCGCCGATTCACCTGCCGCCCCCAGGCGCTATCATCACACGCCATCGGCATTGCCTCACCAAAGGCATGGACCAGCAAATCGATCCGCTCCGGGTTGGCAGTTTCCGCCGCAGATAGCACAGCCTCTTTCACCACTTTGGCGCGCTTTTCGGCAATTTGGAGGTTGCCCGTTGCAGGCCCTTCACCGTCCGAAAACCCAACAAAATAAAGGCTTCTGGCATCATACATCCCCGCTTCCAGCGCCCGCGCCAGTTGCTGAACATTGGAGCGCGACTGCGCGTCCAGCTTGGTGGACCCGGTCTGAAACCGGAACGAAGTCGACAACCGTTTCATGCCCGACAACGTGCCCACCATCTCCTGAATCGCCTCCAGCGACACCTCTTTGCCAGCAGACGCAATCGCGTTGGCAAACCGGTCTCCCTGGTGATTGATAGAAATCTCTTCAGCTGTTTGATCCACAAACCCGGCTCGCCGAATGACAATCTGAGCCGACGGACTCCGGGTGTATCTCAGAAAATCCCGCGCCAGTTTTGGCAACCTCCGCGCCGGAAAATATAGAAACATCGGGGCGTTAAGGGGATAATCCTCGGTTTTGATCGTGCGCCGCGACGCCGCCAAAGAGTAGCCGCACTGGCCTGTCAACGTCAGGTGTTTGGCATTGCCCGTCTCGGCATAAGACGCAATGCCAATCGCAAAAGGGTCACGCTCAACCGCACTCACCATCGCCAAATTCCGCTCGTGACGCACAACCGCTTCGGCCAATGGCATCTTCGAGGGCTTCATCAACTGATCCTCGGCAGCCTGCGCGAAGCCAGATTGCGGCGCCATCAAATGCAACGTAATCGGTGCGTCTGGCCCACCCAATTCGCTCCAGTTCGTAATTTTTCCTGCAAAAACATAAGCCAACTGGTTAAGAGACACAGACGAAACGGGGTTCGCGGCAGACACCACTGGCACCATGCCATCCAATGCCAAGACCCGACTGCGGTTTGCATCCCCCATGTCACCCAAGCCAGCCTCATATCCCAGCTGAGCCTCTCTTGGTCGAATTTCACGCAAAGACATCGCAATGTCCGCTTCATCGGCCAAAAGATCGGCAAACCCCTCGTCTGCATTGCTGGCATGAAAATCAAAGGTCGCCAACCTCTGCTCCGTCTCCGGTTCATTCAAATGGTATGTGAATCGGTGCACAGACTCACTCTCGCGAGTCACCAGATAGCCTTCGCTCAAGGCAAATGCCTCCAGCAACGCCGGCATCAACACTTCCGCCATGGTCGAAGATCCAGAGATCGAAACTTCGGCTACGTAGTTGATAAGATTGGGGCATCCTGGCCCCTCACACCACACACCGGAACCGTCAACAGTCAGCTCACCATAGATGGTTTCGACACGATAAAACTCCCCGTCAAACCCCAGCAACGTCCCTGAGATTTCGACCTCGCCGTCGTGCGACTTCAAAAACACGTCCTGTGCATGGCCGGAAGACACTCCAACCAAAACAAAAAGTGCGGCGCAAACCGCCGCACGAAACTGCATCATGATGATGTCCTGACCGCCAGCTTAATTTTGCGCGATTGTCAGGTCTTCGACGAGGTTTTTCAACACCAGAAATTCGCCAATTGCCGAGCAGTCCGGCATTTGTAACTCAAGATCATGCGGACTCTCTATTCGTCCCTGCCGCAAGGACCAGCTTTGCGCTGTAAGACGTTTGCCGCAATTGGTTTTGGTCACTTCAGCTTCGACACTAACCTTAACATCCCCAACGTGGGTCGAGAGGCCCGTAGGAAACGTATATATCTCCGCCTGTCCAGAGACTGGCAACTCCGAATTTCCGAGCGAAATCAAAAAGCCACCCTTGCCACCGGCCAGTGCGCCAACATCACGGGGTTGCTCCCGCCACACATGACCAGCCTCTCCGTATTGCGCCCCAAACTCGCGGGCGTGAAGTTCAGCACCTTTGTGGCCATCCCAAGCAATCACCACCCGGTCGTAAAAGGAAAGACTGTCCACAACAGTTTTTGTGTGAGCAGTATCGCCGTTTGCAAAAGCCACACTCACATTTGCCTCTTCTTCCAGTGCAGGGATCAGAACCGTCATCACGCCTTCATCTGGCATCAGCATGTGAAATATCAAATTCGCGTGCTGGAACATAACCACTTCGTGGGCATGGCACGGCGCCGAGAGCCGCAAATCGATAAGCGCACCTGCCGCAGGCTCGGCAGACATGGCAAGCGCACACCCCAAACGGGGCGCGGTCTCTTCTGTTGGCAAAATGCTGACGGGAATATCGTCCGCAACAGCAATCAACACCGGCTCCTGAAGAAGCTCCGCTCCGTGCCGGTAGTCGTTTGGCAACAATGGCAATGCCGTACCGTCAATCCTCTGCGGGCCGACAAGGTTGTGTGGCACTGGAACAGGGGCGCCTTCAAAATGGCCCGGAGCATTCTCATCGGTAACCAAAATGGCCGCTTCGGACGTCTGCATTGCAAAACCAATGCACATCGCCACCGCTATTGTGGTAAGGGACAGCGCATACCGTCGATAGACATGTTTAAAGGTGGGCATGATTGCTCCCGTGTCTGAATCCTGCTTCCGGGGCAATTTCACAAAGAAAAAGGGCGCCCATAAGGCACCCTTTTGATCTTTATCTGTCGGGTTTCGGCGCTGATTAAGCCAAGCGCCCGTGACAATGCTTGAACTTTTTACCAGAGCCACAAGGACAATCTGCATTCCTACCAGGATTACCCCAGGTCGATGGATCGCTCTCATCAAAACCCGCCAACGCCTCTCCTGTTGGCTCTGAAGACGGTTGCGCAGGCGCGGAACCCGCCTGTGCTTGCGCCATCAGGGCCTGCTGACGCATCACCATTTCCTGCTGCAGCTGATGCTGCTCTTCTTCAGAGATAGGACGCACCCGAGACAGTGTTGTTGTGACGTCTTCGCGCAAACTGTCCAGCATGCTTTCAAACAGTTGGAACGCTTCGTTCTTATATTCGTTCAGTGGATCACGCTGTGCATAGCCACGGAACCCAACCACCGAACGTAGGTGTTCTAATGTCAAAAGGTGCTCGCGCCATTTTGTGTCGATGGTTTGCAGCAGGATTTGTTTTTCAACCATGCGCATGGCTTCCGGACCAAAGTTGGTCGCTTTAGCAGCCATCATCTCGTCCGCTGCATCCTCAAGACGTTCGCGGATATTATCATCATCCACACCTTCTTCAGCTGCCCATTCGATTACGGGCACATCAACCCCAAGATGCTCGATGGAGGCGGCGTACAGACCTTCGGTATCCCACTGATCTGCGTAAGTCTTGGGTGGCAAATGTTGTTCAACCAAGTCGCCAATCACTTCGTGGCGCATATCCTGAACAATCTCAGACAGATCCGCCGCTTCCATAATCTCGCGGCGCTGCGAGAAGACCACTTTACGTTGGTCATTCATCACGTCGTCAAATTTCAAGAGCTGCTTACGAATGTCAAAGTTGCGGCCTTCCACTTTGGCCTGAGCGCGCTCCAGAGATTTGTTTACCCAAGGGTGCACAATCGCTTCGCCCTCTTTCATGCCAAGCGAAGACAGCACCTTGTCCAGACGATCGGAACCAAATATGCGCATCAGGTCATCTTCCAAGCTCAGGAAGAAGGACGACCGCCCCGGATCCCCCTGACGGCCCGAGCGACCGCGCAGCTGGTTGTCGATACGACGGCTTTCATGGCGTTCGGTTGCTAGAACAAACAGACCACCAGCATCTTTGACAGCTTGCTCATCTCCTTCATGCGCCGCCTCGATCTCCGCACGAATTTTCTCGTGGTCTCCATCCGGATTAGCGGCGATGGCTTCCAAGACTTTAAACTCGACGTTGCCGCCAAGCTTAATATCAGTCCCCCGGCCAGCCATATTTGTAGCAATGGTTACGGCGCCCAACTTACCGGCATCCGCAACAATCTGTGCTTCCTGCTCGTGCTGCCGTGCGTTCAATACGCTGTGCTTTACACCCGCTTTTTCAAGCATGCCCGACAGGAACTCGGATTTTTCAATTGAGGTCGTACCAACAAGGATCGGCTGGCCCTTTTCGTTGGCCACTTTGATCGTATCGACAATTGCGTCAAATTTCTCACGCGCGGTTCGGTACACGGCATCGTCTTCATCCAGGCGCGCCACACCGCGGTTGGTTGGAACCTCAACGACACCCAAACCGTAGATCTCCTGGAACTCTTCAGCCTCAGTGGCGGCCGTACCGGTCATACCGCCAAGCTTGTCATAAAGACGGAAGTAGTTCTGGAAAGTCACCTGCGCCAGCGTCACGTTTTCAGGCTGAATGTCACAGGCTTCTTTGGCCTCAATTGCCTGATGTAGACCTTCGGACAAACGACGGCCAGCCATCATACGGCCCGTGAACTCATCAATCAGAACAACTTGTCCGTCGCGAACAATGTAATCTTTGTCTTTGATGAAAAGCTTATGAGCGCGCAACCCTTGGTTCACGTGGTGCACGATAGAGGTGCTCTCCGGATCATAAAGACTCTGACCTTCCGAAAGCAGACCGCGCGCGTGAAGATGCTCTTCTAGGAATTCATTGCCATCATCAGTGAAGGTGACGTTCTTGGATTTTTCATCAAGCGTATAGTGATCATCACGCAATTCCGGGATCAGCTTGTCAATCGCATTGTACATGTCCGAGCGATCCTGAGATGGCCCAGAGATAATGAGAGGAGTCCGGGCTTCATCGATCAGAATGCTGTCGACCTCATCCACAATCGCGTAGTGATGTTTACGCTGCGACATGTCGGCCAACTCGCTTTTCATGTTGTCGCGCAGGTAATCAAAGCCCAACTCGTTGTTGGTCGCGTAAGTCACGTCACAGGCGTAAGCAGCGCGCTTCTCATCCTCGGGCTGCTGCGGATACACAACACCCGTGGTCATACCCAAAGCGCCAAAAACATTGCTCATCCATTCCGCGTCACGCTTGGCCAGATAATCGTTCACGGTCACAATATGGACGCCCTTGCGTGTCAGAGCATTCAGATAGGCCGGGAAAGTTGCCACAAGGGTTTTACCCTCACCGGTCTTCATCTCCGAGATATTGCCCTGATGGAGAAAGATGCCCCCCATCAACTGCACATCAAAAGCTCGCAATCCCAATGCGCGCTTTGCTGCCTCGCGGCAGTTGGCAAAGGCTTCCGGCAAAAGCGTATCCAAAGACTCACCACCTTTTGCACGATCGGACAACTCTTTGGTTTTGTCCTTGATGCCTTCGTCGGTCAGCTTCTCAAACTCCGCTTCCAACGCATTGATTTTTTCAACGATCGGACGCGTCGCCTTGACCTTACGATCATTAGGCGTGCCAAAAACTTTTTTGGCGATTTTTCCGAAACCGAGCATATAACTTGTCCTTCGTTGACGCTTGTTGCGTGGCTACTTCTTGCTGTCCCGGCTCTGTGCTCCTAGAAACGGGGAAACAGCCTGTTTGCCTTGACCATAAAGCGATGTAAGGGGCGTCAGGAACAGTGTCAACGCCGCCAACCCGCGCGGCACAAGCCAAGGACAAAACGATGTCAAAACACCTCAACTTCTTGCGTGCTAGCGTGATTGCTTTCTGTGGCGCTTTGCCTGCTGTTGCCCAGGAAACACCATCGCTTGACACCGTCGTGGCTTCTGTAAATGGAGAAGTCATCACGCTTGGCGAAATGATCTCGGTTCGCGCGGGTTTGCCTGAACAATATCAGTCAATTCCAAGTGATGTGCTGTTCGGTAGCATCCTGGACCAACTGGTACAACAAACTGCGCTGGCGCAAAGCCTTGGCGAAGCCATTCCCCAGCGTGTTGAAATTGCGTTGAACAATGAGCGCCGTACTCTGTTGGCTGCAGAGGCCCTTGAAGCTTTTGTTCTGCAAAACGAGTTGAGCGACGACGCATTGCGCGCTGCCTATGATGACAAATACCAAGGGTTTGTTGGCGAAGACGAATACAATGCGAGCCACATTTTGGTTGCCACTGAAGAAGAAGCCAACGCGATACGCAAGGACCTGACCGGCGGCGCCGATTTCGCAGAAACAGCAATGGCCAAATCCACTGGCCCGTCCGGTGCATCCGGCGGCAGCCTTGGTTGGTTTGGCACCGGGCAAATGGTTAAACCGTTTGAGGAGTCCGTGATGGGGCTCGCAGTGGGAGAAATCTCTCAACCCGTGCAAACGCAATTTGGCTGGCACCTGATTCTGCTGAATGACGCTCGCAAATCTCTCGCACCATCGTTCGAAGATGCTCGCTCGGAGATCGAAAATGACGCACAGCGGCGCGCGGTAGAAGCCTTCATCGCGACCACCGCCACTGCAGCAGATATTGATCGAACCGGCGCCGATGCCATCGATCCCGGCGTTTTGGGACAAATCCAGTTGCTGAGCCCAAACGCAGCGCAGGATCAGTAAATGGCAAAGATCGAACATATTTCGCCGCTTGCGCCTGAGCACTTTCCAAACCTTCCGGTCATCGGGGGTGTCTCCTTCTCCGCCATAGAAGCAGGCATTAAATACAGTGGGCGCAAGGACGTTATGCTGGCTGTTTTGCAGCCTGGCAGCACCGTTGCGGGCGTGTTTACCAAGTCTGCAACGCGATCTGCTGCGGTGCTGGATTGTCAGACGAAGATTGGTTCGGAAGACCCTTCCGGAGCGGCCATCTTGGTCAATGCGGGCAATGCAAATGCCTTTACCGGAAGTAACGGTGAAAGCTCTGTCCGCGCGGTCACGCAGGCTGTTGCAGCGTGCACCGGTTTACCGGAGAGCCGAGTATTCACCTCCTCAACAGGTGTGATTGGGGAACCTCTTCCTCACGGCCGGATCACCAGCAAATTGGAAGCTTTGCGCGGCGAATTGTCGGAAGACAATATCGAAGATGCAGCAGAGGCCATTCGTACCACGGATACTTTTGCCAAAGGGGCGTGTACGTCCATTAAGGTCGGGGACAAAACGGTCAACATCGCTGGCATTGCCAAAGGGTCCGGCATGATCGCACCTGACATGGCAACAATGCTGGTCTATATTTTCACCGACGCCAAGATCAGCCGCGCAGAGCTTCAAACACTGGTCTCCGAGCTCAACGAAGTCACTTTCAATGCCATCACTGTGGATAGCGACACATCCACGTCCGACACACTCCTTGTGGCGGCGACAGGCGCCTCAGAAGTGGAGTTATCCAGCGACTCCGTAGAGTTCAAAAATGCGCTTCACGACGTAATGCGCGACTTGGCACACCAAGTTGTGCGAGATGGCGAGGGCGCAACAAAGTTTGTCGAGGTCAAAGTAACAGGTGCCCAGACTACGGCCGACGCACGCATCCACGCCTCCTCCATCGCAAATTCACCGCTCGTCAAGACCGCGATCGCAGGCGAAGACCCAAACTGGGGACGCGTCGTGATGGCCATAGGCAAGTCAGGTGCAGCCGCGGATCGCGACCTCTTGAGCATTCGATTTGGTGACCTCTTGGTGGCCGAAAACGGGTGGGTGTCTCCTACCTACAAAGAGGAAGACGGCTCCGACTATATGAAGCAGCAGAACATTGTTGTGCACGTAGACCTGGGTTTGGGCGATGCAGAGGACACCATGTGGACCTGTGACTTGACCCACGGCTACATCACCATCAATGCGGATTATCGCTCGTGAAAACTGTTTTAGTGGCCGCTGTCGCCCTTATCGACGTCGATGGACGCATTTTGCTCGCTCAAAGACCCGAAGGAAAATCCATGGCCGGATTGTGGGAGTTTCCGGGGGGGAAGATCGAAGCCGGTGAGACCCCCGAGGTAGCATTGGTTCGTGAGCTCAAGGAGGAGTTGGGCATCGACACCTGGGAAAGCTGCCTAGCGCCTCTGACCTTTGCCTCGCACAGCTACGACGACTTCCACCTGCTCATGCCACTCTTTGCGTGCCGCAAATGGAACGGTATCCCGACTGCACAAGAGGGCCAGACCTTGGCATGGGCAAAGGCCAAAGATCTGCGCAATTACGAAATGCCACCTGCAGATATTCCGCTAATTCCGATCCTCAGGGATTGGCTCTAAGCGTACAAGATGTGCATTTGATCGGCTTTTGGGCGACATTTTGTAGCAGTATGAGAAACCGACACCTTTCCTAGAGAAAGATTGTGTCCTAACATGAAACCTATGTAACGGGCCATGTGCACGAAATGTTAACCAATTTACTGTTTCTTCGATGTCAATCAAATGGGGATTTTTGACATGCTTAAGACGATCACAGTTGGAAGTTGTGTTTCTATTCAGGGTCAGGTGATCAAAAACCTACCCGACGGGCGGGTTTCGATCCGCGTAGGAGACACGGTCTACTCTGGGAAACCAATCTCCTAAGAGCAAAGACAATCTAAAGAAAAAGGCCGCCTCTCTCGAAGGCGGCCTTTTTCTTGGCTTGTAGCGCAGACGCTGGATTAATCCAGCGTCCTTGTGACTTCTTCTCGTTCGAAGATTTCGATGACGTCGCCAGCGCGCACATCGTCATAGTTCTCAAATGCCATACCGCATTCTTGACCAGACTGAACTTCCGCAACTTCATCTTTGAAGCGCTTCAGCGTCTTCAGTGTGCCTTCGTGGATAACCACGTTGTCACGCAGCAGTCGCACACCCGCCGAACGGCGTGCAACACCTTCGGTGACAATACAACCAGCCACTTTGCCAACACCGGTCACCTTGAAGACTTCTTTAATCGCGGCATAGCCAATGAAGTTCTCGCGAATTTCTGCAGACAGCAGGCCAGAAGCCGCCGCTTTCACATCATCCACCAGGTCATAGATCACCGAATAGTAACGGATTTCCACGCCTTTTTGGTTGGCTGTGTTACGAGCGGACGTGTTTGCACGAACATTGAAGCCCATGATCGGAGCACCGGATGCTTCGGCCAACCCAACATCGGTTTCTGTGATCGCACCAACACCGGAGTGTAGAACACGCACACGAACTTCGTTGTTGCCGATCTTTTCCATCGCCTGAACGATCGCTTCAGCGGAACCTTGCACGTCAGCCTTAACGAGAATTGGCAGCTCCGCCACATTCTCATCTTCTTTGGCCTTCTGCATCAGTTGCTCAAGCGTTGTGGCCGCACCAGCTGCTGCACGTTTGTCTTTCGCAGCTTGCTCACGGTATTCAGCAATTTCACGCGCTTGCGCTTCGGTCTCTGTGACGTTCAGAACGTCGCCCGCTTCCGGTGTACCATTCAGACCAAGCACCTCAACTGGCACCGATGGGCCAGCTTCTTTGACGCGCTCACCTTTGTCATTAATCAGCGCACGTACCTTTCCGTACTGCTCACCCACAACGAAGATATCACCCTGACGCAATGTGCCTTTCTGAACCAGAACAGTGGCAACCGGACCACGACCAACATCAAGTTGAGCTTCAATCACCGCACCCTGTGCAGCACGATCCGGATTGGCTTTGAGTTCCAGAATCTCCGCCTGCAGCGCAATGGCTTCAAGCAACTGATCCAGACCCTGCCCAGTGTGCGCGGAAACTTCCACGTCTTGCACTTCGCCGGACATAGCTTCCACAATCACTTCGTGTTGCAACAGCTCTGCGCGAACCTTGTTTGGATCAGCCGCAGGACGGTCGATCTTGTTGATTGCCACGATCATTGGCACTTCGGCGGCTTTTGCGTGTGCAATCGCTTCGACAGTTTGCGGCATGACAGAGTCGTCTGCTGCAACAACCAAAACCACAATGTCTGTTACCTGAGCACCACGAGATCGCATCGACGTAAACGCCGCGTGACCTGGAGTATCGAGGAACGACAGCGTCACATCTTCGTCGGTTTGCACCTGGTACGCACCGATGTGCTGTGTGATTCCGCCAGCTTCGCCGGACACAACCTTGGCGTCCCGGATGGCATCCAGCAGAGAGGTTTTACCGTGGTCAACGTGACCCATGATGGTGATAACAGGAGGACGCGGCTGCATTGCGCCGTCATCGTCTTCCACATCGGAAATCACATCTTCGACGTCCGCATCGGAGACACGCACAACGTTGTGGCCAAATTCTTGAATGATGAGTTCCGCAGTATCCGCATCAAGCGTTTGGTTCTGCGTCACCATCATGCCCATGTTCATCAACGCTTTAACAACGTCAGCGACACGTTCCGCCATACGGTTCGCCAGTTCAGAAACCACGATGGCTTCTGGCAGCTGAACGTCACGAATAACCTTTTCACGCTCAACCTGGCCACCCATGGCTTTCTGACGCGCACGTTCCTGCTTGCGCTTCATCGCTGCCATAGACCGGTGACGGTTGTTCTCACCACCAGTTGCCTGGCCCAATGTCAGCTTGCCAGAACGACGCCCATCGTCGCGGCCTTTGCCACGACCACGCTGGTCACGCTCACGGTCTGCCTTGCGCGGTGTTTGCGCTGGCGCAGGTTTGCCAGTAGGCGCTCCGCGACCTTGCGGCGCAGAAGAAGGCGCAGGAGCAGCAGCTTCCGCCGCGGCGCGCTTGGCGGCAGCATCAGCAGCTTCTTTCTTTTTACGCTCTTCGTCCTCGGCCTTTTTACGGGCGCGCTCCTCAGCTTCACGCTGTTCACGTTCTTTGGCTTCTGCTTCCAGCCGGCGGCGTTCACGGGCTTCCGCGCGGGCTTTTTCTTCGGCCTCACGCTTCGCAGCATCTTCGGCTTCACGCGCTTTGGCGGCTTGAAGCGCCTTTAGGCGGCGTTCCATTTCCGCATCAGAAATACCAGACGGACGCCGAGAGGGGTCGCCACCAGCTCTTGTAGGTCCGCCACCAGTTTTGGCCGCGCCGGGCTTAGGCACCACAACGCGCTTACGCTTGGTTTCCACCACGACATTTTTCTTACGTCCATGGCTGAAGCTCTGCGTTACATTGCCGGGGCGGTTGCCGCCGCGCAGACCCAAGGTTTTTTTACCGTCGTTATCGCTCATCTGGCTGTCTTGTCCTTCCCGGAGGCCGCTGCCACCGTTTCTTCGCGTACGCCTTTTAATCTTAGGGCTTCCTCTACAACACGTTTTGTGAGTCCGCCAGACGCAAGCGCTCCATGTATCACAGTTTGTCGCCCAAATGCCAAACCCAATTCAGCAGATGAGAGCCAATCTATGTGGTGACCTCCATTTGGAGGCCTTAGTTTCGATTTGCCGCGCTCTGAACCATCGCTGGCCTGCAGCAGGACTTTGGCTTCGTCTTTGACTAACCAGTCCTTTACTTTTTCGTACCCTGTCACCGCCGAGCCGGATTTGCGTGTCAAGCTGATCAGCTCAACCGTCCGGCGCCCCAACTGACGGGCCACTTCCTCCACCAAGTCATCAGGCACAGTTACCTGCTGTTTGGCAGCACGAGCAAAGACACCCTTTTTGGAAGCCTTTGCTAGAATTTCCGCCGACGCTGTCACCCACATACCCCGTCCGGGCAACTTGCCTGTAACATCCGGCACAACCTGGGCATCCGGCCCAACGACGAACCGCAGTAGCCCTTCTGTTGGCGCCACAGCGCCGGTGACAATGCACTTACGCTCTGGCGTTTCACCCTTTTTGCCGGAACGGCCACCGCGACTCATTTCACGCCCACTGAGGCCTGAGATCAGGCCTCAGCCTCCTCAGATGTGTTTTCGTCTTCTTCTGCGGCTTCCGCTTCCAATTCAGCAGGATCAACCCATCCCAAAACGATGCGGGCGGTCATGACCATGTCCTGCGCCTCTTCCAGCGTCACACCAAAAGGCTCAAGAACACCGTCATCTTTGATACGTTCGCCGCCATCGGTGGTCCAACCACCAGCAAGCTCCCAGTCAGCGCAGGTTGCAAAATCTTCGAGGTTCAACACACCGTCTTTGGCCAAGGCCTCGATCATCTGAGGCGTCAGCCCCTCAAAGGCAACCAAGCTATCCTGAACACCCAGCTCACGGGCAGCATCCAAGGCCGCTTTGTTTTTCGCGTCGATGAAATCACGCGCACGGGCTTGGAGTTCGCCAGCTGTGCCTTCGTCAACACCATCGATGACCAACAGCTCGTCGATTTCCACATAAGCAACCTCTTCGAGGTTGGTGAAGCCTTCGGACACCAGAAGCTGAGCAAAGAACTCGTCCAGATCCAGCGTTTCCATAAACAGCTTGGTGCGCTCTTCGAACTCTTTCTGACGGCGCTCGGATTCTTCCGCTTCGGTCATGATGTCGATGTCCAGCGCGGTCAGCTGGCTGGCAAGACGCACGTTCTGACCACGGCGACCAATCGCCAAAGACAACTGCTCGTCCGGTACAACAACTTCGATTTTGCCGGCCTCTTCGTCCAAAACAACTTTGGAGACTTCCGCTGGCTGCAGTGCGTTCACCAAGAAGGTTGGCTGATCTTCGTTCCAAGGGATGATGTCGATTTTTTCGCCTTGCAGCTCATTCACCACAGCTTGAACGCGGGAACCGCGCATACCGACACAGGCACCCACTGGATCAATCGAACCATCGTGCGAGATCACAGCGATCTTGGCGCGGGAACCTGGGTCACGCGCCACTGCTTTGATGTCGATGATGCCATCATAGATTTCAGGCACTTCCATCTTGAACAGCTCAGCCATGAATTCTGGCGCGGTCCGGCTCAAGAAAATCTGGTGGCCACGTGGCTCACGACGCACTTCTTTGATGAAGGCACGCACACGATCGCCGGACCGGTAGCTCTCTCGGCCAATTTTGTCGTTGCGACGCAACACCGCTTCGGCGCCACCCACATCAACAATCACATTGCCAAACTCTTCACGCTTTACTGCACCGTTGATGATGGTGCCGGCGCGGTCTTTGAAATCTTCGTACTGACGATCACGCTCAGCTTCGCGCACCTTCTGCAGGATCACTTGCTTTGCGGATTGGGCGGCGATGCGGCCCATTTCAACCGGTGGCACTTCTTCGACGAACTGCTGACCGATTTCCGGGTTTTCCATGTATTGTTTTGCCTGCTCGACGGTGAACTCGGCCTGGTAGTTTTCCAGAAGATCATCTTCAACAACCGTACGCACACGCGTGAAAGTCGCCTTACCGGTCTTGCGGTCAATAGACACACGAATGTCCATTTCGGCGCCGTAACGGCTTTTGGCGGCACGGGCGAGCGATTCTTCCATCGCTTCAACCACGAGACCCGGGTCGATCATTTTCTCCCGAGCAACGGCTTCGGCGGTTTGCAGCAGCTCAAGCTGGTTTGCAGAGGTGATTGCCATGGTATTACTCCTCAGACTCGCCGGGCGCTTGCTCGCCGGTCTCAATGTCGTCAAAATCGTCTTCGTTCAGAATGCCCGCTTCTTTGCGCGCTTTCAGCATTTCCTTAATCAGGTCATCGGTTAACATCAGCTTGGCATCCGCCAACCAGTCAAAGTTCAGGCCCACCGTGACGGTCTCTCCCTGATCTTCGATATTGATCAAAACGTCCTCGCCTTCGATGCCGGCCAAAACACCACGAAAGCGTTTGCGTCCGTCGATCAGTTCGGCGGTCTCAATCTTGGCCTCATATCCTTCGTAGGCGTCGAAATCTTTGAGCCGTGTCAACGGACGATCCACACCTGGGCTGCCAACCTCAAGTGTGTAGGAATCCGACAACGGATCCTCAACATCCAATACCGCGCTGATCGCATTTGAAATCTGAGCGCACTCATCCACTTCAATGCCACCGCCAGGGCGCTCGGCCATGATCTGCAGGGTGTGAGATTTTCCGCCCATGAGACGCAAACGCACCAACTCAAACCCCATGTCTTCGACGACTGGGGCAACAATATCTGCCAGCTTGCGGTCGATCGCCGCTTTGGCAATGAGGTCACTCATAGGCATATTCCAAGCACAAAAAAACGGGCCCGCGGCCCGTCGATCTTTCCCGGTGGAGCGTTCAGGCTAACCCGACCGCGCCGCTGTTGAGAGGGATATACGTTGACAGAGGCGAGTCTGCAAGCCCCCTTGGAAAATATGCCTAAGCCCGCCACCAGCGTTCCGCAATTCGCGCGTTGTCGAGCGCATATTGGGCTCCGATGGTTTTGGGCGTGACAATGGCTTTTGAGGTTGCTTGCAAATGATTGGCAAACGCCGGCACAACAAGGCTGCCGTCTTTCTGAACCAGGTGTTGAAGCTCACCATAGAGACCTTGCCGCTTTTGCGCATCCATTTCAGATCGCGCATCAAACAAAAGCTGCTCTGCTTTGCTATCCTGCCAGCCGGCGTAGTTCCAACGCCCGCCTGGCGCCAGATATGTCGACATCGCCCAATCCTCCGTGGCCCTTCCTGCCGAAAAATGCAGCGACGCCTTCGAGTAGCTGTCTGTGACATCCACTTGCAGCCCCACGTGCGCCATCTGCGCGACAAAGGATGCCAACACCGGGGAAAAGTCCCGCATCGACTGCGGCGACACCCCAACCGACAACCGATCTGCACCAACATCTTGCAAAAGCGATCTTGCCCGCTCTGGATCATGCACCAGCGCTGCAGTCACATCAGAAAAATATGGGTTCGCGGGCCCAATTGGCGTATCTCCACCAACTTGGCCCAAACCCAACAGGCTGTCTTGTACAAAGGCCGGGCGGTCCAGGGCGTATTTCACTGCGCGCCGAACTGCCGCGGCCTGTTGCGGATCAAGGTTGCCTCCAACTGCAAAACTGTAGTGCTGATTCCCACTCAAGTTCTGAAGAGACATCCCAGACTGGGCCGTTATCTGATGCGCATGTGCCGGCGCGATCTGCGCCGCAACATCAACGCCCCCTTCAAGGAGCGCATTGAAGCGCGCGGAGGGGTCTGTGTCACTGAGAAGGTGAAGTGCTTCAAAGAAACCCGCCTTTGTTCCCTTGTAATGGTTCTGTAAACGGCGTGCACGCAGCCCCTGCCCCGGCAAGAACTCTTCCACCTTGTACAGTCCCGTGCCAATTCCATTTTGCATCGCAAGCTCAACGTAACCGGCCGGATAGATCACCAGATGATAGTCCGACAAAAGGTACGGGAAGTCAGCATTGGGCGCATGCAACGTGAATTGCACCTGATGTGGGCCAAGCGCCTTCAACTCGGAAACGTCCCGCAGCAGCGGTTCAACCGGTGATGTGTTTTGCCCAATGTGCAAAGCAAAGGTCTCAAGCACATCTTGAGCCACAAACGCCTTACCATTGTGAAACTGCACACCTTCGCGCAAATCAAAGGTCCAGGTTCGCGCATCGGCACTGGCCGTCCAGCTTTCCGCCAATTCGCCGCGCAACGCGCCATCCGGCCCAATTTCAGTCAGACAATCAAAAACCGCGCCATGGCAAGCCGCCATCATAAAGAGGCTATCGTGAGATCGCGTATCCCATGTGTCGCTTGACCGCGCACCGGGCAACACCGCCCGCAGAGTGCCGCCGGATTTTGGCGTGGCCGCAGCCAAGCCAAAACCTGACGCCGCCAGCACACCTGCTGCGGCACCGGTGGTCAAAAGGCTACGTCTGCTAATGCGTGACAAAGTCAAACTCCGGGTGATCGGGGGTAGATGAGAAAGCCATCTGGCCCCAATGTCCAGACGTTTTGCTAAATCCGCGCCAAATCATCCATGATGCGCACAAGTTCTGCACTGATCCCTGGCTCCGACAGCGCGTGGCCTGCGTTGCGAATAACCCGCAAGTCGGCCATGTCGCCCCAGGCCGTCGCCAAATCATACGCCGCCTTTGGCGGGCAGATCATGTCATATCGCCCTTGTACAATGTATCCGGGAATATCTTTGAGCACCGTCATATTCGCGAGAATATGTCCGTCGGTTTCAAGAAAACCTCTGTTGCGGAAGTAGTGATTCTCTAACCTCGAAAACGCGCGCGCATATTCGGCTGGCGCTTCGCCACCATGGCCATTGGAATACACTGAGGCCAAGGCGTTTTCCCAACTCGCCCAGGCGCGCGCAAACTTGATCTCGGTCGCACGATCCCCACAAAATAGGCGACGATGATAGGCCTCAATCAGGTCGCCTCTCTCTTCTTCCGGCACAAGATCAGAAAATCGCGCCCAAGGTTCAGGCCAGAAATGGCCTGCACCACCGCCATAAAACCAATCGAGCTCCGATTGGGTCATCAGAAACACACCGCGCAAAACCAAACAAACTGTCTGCGCGGGATGAGATTGCGCATACAGAAGTGACAAAGTTGCGCCCCAGCTGCCACCAAAGACGATCCATTCGTCAATCTCCAGCGTATCCCGAATAAGTTCCATGTCCGCCACAAGATGCCAGCTGGTGTTGTTTTCCACCTCAGCATGTGGCCGGGAATGGCCACAACCACGCTGATCAAAAAGGATCACGCGATAGACATTGGGATCAAAATAGCGCCGCATGGCCGGGCTGGACCCGCCACCTGGGCCACCATGCACCACAACAACTGGCAAACCGCTTGGATTGCCCGACTGTTCGACGTAGATGCTGTGCCCATCGCCCACGTCCAGCATCCTCTGGTCAAACGGCTCGGCCGGGGGGTAAAGGTAGTGCACTGCGCGCTTTTGGCCCGAGTTTTTGTCCATGTCCTACCTATAATGGTTGCGACGCCCAAATGAGCATGGAGAGTTCAAAATGCAAGCCACCAATACCACGGTAGATCCTGCCGAAGTGGCCAAATTCGAAGCCATGGCCGCTGAATGGTGGGATCCCAACGGTAAGTTTAAGCCGTTGCACATGCTCAACCCATGTCGTCTTGATTACATTACGACGCAGATTGCTACGGAGTTCAATCGCGACTTGACCGAAGCTCGACCTTTTGAGGGGTTGCGCTTGCTCGATATCGGATGTGGCGGTGGATTGTTGTCAGAACCAATGGCCCGCCTTGGTGCAAAGGTTGTGGGCGCAGATGCTGCAGGCGGCAACCTGCCAGTGGCGCGCATCCACGCCGAACAATCCGGTTTGGAAATCGACTACCGCCACACAACCGCCGAAGCCATGGCAGAGGCTGGCGAGCAATTTGATGTCGCTCTCAATATGGAGGTGGTCGAACACGTAGCGGACCCACTGAGTTATATGACGGCCTGCCAACAGCTGCTCAAATCCGGCGGCTTGCACATTTGCTCGACCATCAACCGCAACCCAAAGAGCTTTGCGGTCGCCATTGTTGGTGCAGAATATGTCATGCGCTGGCTGCCCAAAGGGACTCACGAATGGCACAAATTCATCACCCCGGATGAGCTGTTTGATTTAATTGAGAAATCCGGCTTAACACCAGTGGATCGCAAGGGTTTTGTCTTCAACCCGATCAGCTGGCAATGGTCCATTTCGGACAAAGACCTGAGCGTCAACTACGTGACCGCCAGCACCAAGCCCTGACAGCCTATTCCTCGAGCTTTAGACGAAGCTCGCGCAAGATCGGGAGCGCTGCGCGCACCCGATCATCCCCCAAACGGCTGACCATGTCGTTGATGATCGGCTCCATGCTGGCCAGCGCGGCATCGCGGGCCTGTCGGCCTGCCGGGCTGATCGCGACCATCTTACGACGCGCATCGTCCCAATCCGGGCGGATATGCACGTATCCTGCGGTTTCCAGCTTGTGCAGTGTATTGGTCATCGCGCCACGGGTGAGGTGAAACGTCTTGGCCAACTGTGCCGGGCTGCGCTCAACGTTGGAGCGATCCAGATGATTCAACACAGAGAAATGTGAAAGTTCCATGCCTTTTGGCAGAACTTTGGACAAACGGGAGCGCGCAAGCTGATCCACCATCAGAATCTCGCCAAACAGCGTAATCGCCAATCCGCTTTTGTCGTTCATTTAGGGCCCGCTGAAGTCTCGGTCGTGTTGTAGGGACGGCACTTGCCTACGGGCCTTCTGAACCAATGTCAGATCAAGATCAACAAGCGTGACTCCCGGTTCCGTACCGGCGTCTGCCAAAACTTCGCCCCAAGGGGCCACAACCATGGAATGCCCATGGGTTTGACGCGATTGCCCCTTAGACGCTGAATGCTTCCCCGTTTGCGCTGGGGCGATGACAAAACACCCGGTTTCGATGGCGCGTGCACGCAACAAGGTTTCCCAATGCGCCTTGCCGGTGACATGCGAAAAGGCTGCGGGAACGGTTAGGATGTCCGCACCTGCCTGAGCCAGCGCACGGTGCAGACGCCCAAACCGCACATCATAGCAGATCGACAATCCTAGTTTGCCAAACGGCGTTTGTGCGACAACGGCTTGCTCGCCCGGCCGATAGCCATCTGATTCCCGATAGGTCTCTTCCGGCGTGACATCCACATCAAACATGTGGATTTTGTCGTAGCGCGCCACGATGTCGCCGGTTGCGGAGATCACAAAGGATCGATTCGCAAAACGTCCGTCAGCGTCGCCGGTTTTTAGCCCGAGACTTCCAATCAGGAGCCAAAGACCCAGTTCCGCACACAAAGCCTGAAGGCCTGCAAGTGTCGCGTCCTCAGCTTCCAACCTAAGCACAGCTTCCTGATGGTTACGACTGGTTGAGAGGCAATTCATCACCTCCGGTAAAAAGGCAAACTCGGCCCCTTGCGCCTTGGCTTCGCGCAGCATGGCACTCGCCGTTGCCAGATTTTCTTCAGGCAAGTCCGAAGACGTCATTTGAAGCAAAGCCGCGCGCATGGTCAGTTACGCCGCCAACAAAGGATCAAGCTTGCCAGCGCGCTCCAACGCATAAAGATCATCACAGCCGCCAACATGAGTGTCGCCAATGAAAATCTGCGGCACGGTACGCCCACCGTTGGCCCGTGTGATCATTTCCGGTTTGCGGTCAGGATCCTGCAAAACATCAATCTCAACAAACGTGACGTTCTTCTGAGTCAAAAGCCGTTTGGCGGCGTGGCAAAAACCACAAAGTGGGCTGGTATAAATCTCGACCGGCTGCATGGCGTGTCCTTATGTCTTCCTGTGTTCCGTTGTCCGGCATTTAGGCATCCTTTGCAACGCACGCCAGTGTGGCAACACACACTTCTTTGGCATTAGCCGTGAGACAAGCCTGCGTTGCAGCGCGCAAAGTTGCACCGCTGGTCAAAACGTCATCGACAAGCAATATCTTGGTACCTTGCATAAGGTGCAGCTTTTTTCGATTTGGCTCGATCGCGCCGTGCAATTTTTGGGCACGTTCATCCGCACCAAGCCCTTCTAACCCCCCCAAGCCTTTTACACGCACCAAAAGGGTCGGACAGAAGGCGATCTCCGACAAAGTTGCCAATTTTTCTGCTAGCAAAGCCGCCTGATTGTACCGCCGTTTTAAAAATCGAAGGCGGTGCAGAGGCACCGGCGTAATGACATCGACATCATGCAACAAGGGCCGCGAAGCCTGCAAAAGCCACTTTGCCGCCGGCCAGGCAATGTCGGTCCGGTCCCCATGTTTAAACCCTAAGATTAATTTGCGACCTGCCCCACGATACAACAGCGCAGCGCGCCCCCGCTTCCAGGGCGGCGGATCCGCAAGGCAATCGTCACACACAACGCGCAACTCACTTGGCTCAGCAGTAACCGGACGGCCACAACAATCGCACACCACACCTCCAATGAACGCTGTTTGCCCCCAACAATCTGCACATAGTCCAAAGTCGCTTTCGACCATGTGGCCACAAGCCACACAGCGTGGCGGGAACAAGAGGCGTATGGCGGTTTGAATCTTCATCTTCACCCGCCTATTGTCCGCACCATGCAAAATAGCCCTCACCTCACTGATACACGTGCACTGCGCCGCAACCGAACGCGCGCCAACCGAACCACCGGCATGTTTCTGCAAAGCGCAGCCATCGCCGAAGTTCAGGATCGCCTCAGCATGGTTAACAGAGAGTTTACGGCGCCCGCCATTGTGACCGGGTTTCCGGACGTTTGGGACACTTGCCTTCCAGACGCAAATTTGGTTCCTGATAGCGATGTTTTAGATCTACAACCGCAACACCATGATCTGGTGATTCATGGACTGAGCCTACACTGGGCTGATGACCCGGTTGGGCAACTCATTCAATGTCGACGCGCTTTGAAAGATGATGGCTTTTTTCTTGCAGTGACTTTTGGCGGTAAAACGCTGCATGAACTTCGGGCATCGCTAGCACAAGCGGAAGTGGAAATCACCGGTGGCCTGTCCCCTCGTGTGGCTCCTATGGGTGAAATCCGCGACCTGGGCGCTCTCCTGCAGCGCGCCGGTTTCGCTCTTCCGGTCGCTGATACGGTGCCACTAAAAGTCACCTATGAAAGCCCCTGGTCATTGATGAAAGATCTGCGCGCTATGGGCGAAGGCAACGCGTTGCAAGAACGTTTACGGAAGCCAACCCGTCGCTCCATTTTGATCCGCGCTAGCGAAATCTACGTAGACTCTTTTCTAGAGAAAGGGCGTATTCCAGCGACCTATGAATTGATCTTTCTCACCGGTTGGGCGCCGGATGCCACCCAGCAAAAACCGCTGCGCCCTGGCTCAGCCAAAACCCGTCTCGCGGACGCGCTCAGCACGTCTGAAATCAAATTGCCAAAGTGACACTCTTACAGGGACTTCAGCACATGACCCAAGCTACATGCCCGGCCCACGCCCCCAAAGACCACCCGAAGGTGGCCCGTGGCAAAACCGGCATTCTCCTGGCAAACCTCGGTACGCCAGATGATTACACCTATTGGCCAATGCGTCGGTATCTGAACGAATTTCTGTCAGACAAACGTGTGATCGATTACCCATCCTGGAAATGGCAGCCGCTCCTGCAACTTATCATCCTGACAAAGCGTCCCTTCTCAAGTGGTGAAGCCTATGAAGCCATTTGGGACAAGGAACGCGGTGAAAGCCCGCTAATGGTGATCACCAAAGATCAGACGGCCAAGATCAAAACTTCGATGGAAGCCAAATATGGCGACCAAGTCATGGTGGATTTTTGTATGCGCTATGGCAACCCGTCCACCATTTCGAAAGTGCGTAGCATGGTGGCAGCGGGCTGCGAGCGGATCCTGTTTTTCCCGCTTTATCCGCAATATGCCGGGGCCACGTCTGCAACCGCCAACGACCAATTCTTCCGCGCACTCATGGAAGAAAAATGGCAGCCTGCGGCGCGCACAGTGCCTGCGTATTTCGACCATCCAAGCTACATCGACGCTTTGGCCAAATCTGTAGAAAACGCTTATGACTCTGCTGAAAAGCGCCCTGAACTGTTGGTTGTGTCTTACCACGGGATGCCAAAGCGATACCTGCAAGAGGGCGATCCCTATCACTGCCAATGTCAGAAAACCACACGCCTGCTGAAAGAGCGTCTGGGGTGGGCAGACACGGACTTGTGCACAACTTTCCAATCTCAGTTTGGACCTGAAGATTGGCTGCGCCCATATACGGTTGAAGAAGTGGCGCGCCTTGCCAAGGAAGAAGACAAAACCAACATTGCAGTTGTTGCGCCTGCATTTTCAGCCGACTGCATCGAAACGTTGGAAGAGATCAACGAGGAAATCAAAGAAAGCTTCGAAGAGGCTGGCGGCAAAGATTTTCTCTACATTCCTTGCCTGAACTCTGACTCGGCACACATCACCGCACTGTGCCAGATTATTGATGAGAACCTAGGCGGTTGGGTGACCTAACCCAACCCAATTCCCTGTTTCACAAATGTTCAGCAGGAACTCAGAACAACAAAAAGGCGGGGCAAAACCCCGCCTTTTCGCATGTCAGATCGCTTTGTTGCGACTTAGGCAGCTGCTGCAGCCGCGGCCACGATGACCAGCAGCAGAAGCGGAACCCAAACGTCATTGCCAGAGCTACCAGCAGCTTCTTCGATCACAACAGGTTCAACAACCGGATCGGCCATGGAGCCCGCGAATGCGGTGGAAGCAGCAGCAGTCAGAGCAGCAGCGAGAACGAGTTTCTTCATAGTATCCTCCAGAATTCGCTTGCCACCATAACAATGAGGGCGATGACAAGCACCCAAGACTTACCTCGTGAAATGTCTAAACAGCAAAATGTCGGTTTTGCAAACCCAAGATTGCCGATAGCCCCCTACCAAGGTCGAAATGTCGTCAAATTAGCAACACTTGTGTGCCCACTTTTGTCAACGAAAACAATTCGGAGATGTGTTCATTGTACAGACCGATGCACCCATTGGAGGACCGGCGCCCAATTTTGCGCGTGTCATGCGTTCCGTGAATCCGATAATAGGTCCAGCTCAGATAAAGCGCGTGGGTTCCCAAAGGGTTATCAGGGCCAGGGCCGACGTAATCAGGCCATTCCGGATTGCGCTTCTTCATAGACGGTGTTGGACGCCAGCTTGGCCCGTCAACCTTGCGAACGACCTTGGTGCGACCGCGGCGCGTAAGATCCTCGGTCAGTGGCACCGACGTCGGGTACAGCTTGTAGACGGACTCATCTTCGGACCAGTAATGCAACGCACGTGATGTAACATCCACAAGCACTGCACCGTTCTTCAGATTGTCAAAGTACGGCGCCCAATCCAGAGAACGGAAGCTCGAAATGTTGCGCACCACAATCTCGTCCAGGTCCCGCTCAACCTCGGTTGTATCTGTTTCAGTTTGTGCGATTGCCGGCGCACTCAGAAATGCGGCGCCACTCGCCAAAAATGCGCGGCGCCCAATTTTTGCAGACCGATCAACAGCCATTTGTTCCTCCAGAACACTCGTAACGTGGATCGGGCAATCATATGGCCGGAATGCCGCAGTCGCAAATCAATCCGGCACGAAAAGAGCAATGTCACGCCGATGTGGGTTTTCATGGCAACTTGGGACGGGTAGGACTCTGCCAATCACTTTTTTGGGACGGGAACACAATGCGCGCAATTGCTCTTTTGCTGGTAGCAGCTCTTGGTTTGGTAAGCTGCGGTGCCGGCGGGTCCAGCACAAAGCAATACAAGATTTCCGGCAGCAGCACTTCGAAAGTGCAGTTTCAAGTCCTTGACTCCATCAACGCGTTGCGCGCGGCATCAGGTGCCTCAGCAGTAGAACTGAATGCCCAGCTCAACGCGGCAGCAGCAACACACTCACGCGACATGTCTCTTCAGAACCGTCCTTGGCATTTTGGATCTGACGGATCGTCCCCGTTAGATCGCGTCGCACGGGTTGGGTATTCCGGCGCTCTCGCGGGTGAAACCATCAGCGAAACCTACGAATCAGAGGTCGAAACTCTTGCGGCCTGGATGCAACAAGATGACACGCGGGCGGTTATCCTAGACCCCAAAGCCCAAGACATGGGGTTTGCCTGGTTCCAAGAGGACAGCGGCAAGATTTGGTGGACGCTAGTGATGGGCACACGCAACTCAAACTCGGTGCAGCTGGCTGATTTTCAGGGATAAATCGATATCACCGTGCCATTGTTGACCATGGCGTAGATTTCACGCATTTCTCGATCTGTGACCGCAATGCAGCCTGCGGTCCAATCATCTTTGCCGTCGCGGTATTTCTTCGGGCGGCCGTGGATAAAGATGTCACCACCAGGTGATTCTCCCAACGATGCGGCATGCGCGCGATCGGCATTATTTGGATAAGACACGCCAATCGAAAGATAAAACTGGCTGTTGGGATTGCGGCGATCAATGAAGTAGTCGCCTTCCGGGGTCTTCCCGTCACCCTCGACTTGCTTATGGCCAACTGGCTGAAAACCAAGGTGCATATCGTAAGATTTCAGCACCTTGTTATGGTGCATGAGATAAATTTTGCGCTGCTCCTTAAAGACAGCAACGCGTGTCACTTCCGGACCATTGTACGTCATAAATTTGCTGGAACAGCTCGCCAAGCCAAACGCCAAAACCGCAAACACCAAAGCGGAGAACAAACGCATCTTATCGGTCCTTTTTGTACCACTGCCTCTTTTTGAAAGGCTCATAACAGAATTCGGCCATTTTGGCCTCTCACGGCTGCGTGATAGCAGCTATTTCCGAACAAATCTTGAAGCCAGTTCCACGTGGGATGACCAGCGGAATTGATCAACTGTTTGCACCCAATCCAGGTGGTACCCAGCTTGATTCAGAACCGCTGCATCCCTGGCAAATGTCACCGGATTGCAAGACACGTATGCGATCTCTGACAAGTTAGACTTCGCCAGTTCGGCGACTTGCGCTTCTGCACCGGCGCGTGGCGGGTCGATCACTGCAAAATCATACTTAAGATCTTCTGAAACAATGGGGTTTCGGAACAAGTCGCGCGCCTCGACCGTGACGTGTTTAAGCCCCTGCGCCCTACGCCAACCAGCGTCCAGTGCTTCAACCATCGCGCCTTCGCCTTCGACGCCATGCATCCGGTATGTCTTAGCCAGAGGCAGAGTAAATGTGCCGCACCCTGCAAACAGATCAATACCGGAATCACCCTGCGTGATGGCTTGTTTGACCGCGTGCAAAAGCGCTGCTTCACCTTCTTTGGTTGCTTGCAGAAAGGCACCAGGTGGGGGCACCACAGACGCGGCGCCAAAGCGCTGTGCTGGCACTGCCCGCGTCGCCACCACTTCGCCATCCCAAGTCAGACGCGCCAATTTGAAACGCTCCACTTCCTGGGCCAGGCGGGCCAACAGCGGGCCATCCAAAGGTTTCCCACCAACAACCGACATATCCAAGCCGGCGTCGGACAAGGTGACCGTCGCGCTGATTTCGCCTTTGCGAGAGGAGGCAATTTGACAGAGCTGAAACAAGGCCTCGCGGGCGGGCAGCAAGTCCGGATGCAGCAATTGGCAATCGGGAATTTCAACGATCACATCGGAAGCCCGGGCATGGAAGCCCACCAAAGCCGCCTTTTTGGTGCGCCGCGCCGAAAACACAGCGCGGCGGCGTGATTTGGGCGGCGAGGTCACGACGGGGCGCAGATCGGTTTCCAATCCCTGCGCGGCAAGCGCTTGCCGGACAACCTCAACCTTCCAATCTGCCAAAAAGTCATCAGACGCGTGCTGCAATTGACAGCCTCCGCAAGACTTAAAATGGCGGCACGGGGCTTTCACGCGGTGCTCGGATGGGGTCACAACCCGCATATTTGTCAGGCGTGTTCCGTCAATTTCGCCTTCCACGGTTTCACCGGGCAGGGTCAAAGGGGCATAGATCGGTCCGTCGGCAATTCCATCGCCGTGCAGGCCCAAACGCTGGATATCAATCTGGCTCATGCCCGTCCCTTAGTGGGGGACGGGCACAAGGTCAAATTTTACTCGGCCGCCTCGTCTGCGTTTAGGAAGCCACCAGATTGACGTGCCCAGAAACCGGCATAGAGGCCGTTCTGCGCCAGGAGTTCTGCATGGCTGCCCTGTTCCACAATACGCCCCTGATCCAAAACCAGAATGCGGTCCATCTCAGCAATTGTGGACAAGCGGTGCGCAATCGCGATCACGGATTTCCCCGCCATCATGCCATAGAGCGTGCGCTGAATGGCGGCTTCGACCTCGCTGTCCAAGGCGCTTGTCGCCTCATCAAGCAGCAGAATCGGGGCGTCTTTCAGGATCACGCGCGCCAGAGTGATACGCTGACGCTGACCACCAGAGAGTTTTACACCGCGTTCACCAACATGAGCGTCATATCCGGTGCGTCCTTGCGGATCTTCGAGATCCAGAATGAACTCATGTGCCTCTGCTTTCTGTGCCGCCGCGATCATCTGCTCTTCTGTAGCATCCGGGTACCCGTATAGCAGGTTACCCCGAACAGATCGGTGCAGCAGCGAACTGTCCTGTTGCACCATGCCTATTTTGTCGCGCAGACTGTCCTGAGTGACGGTGGAGATATCCTGACCATCGATCAAAATGCGCCCCTGCTCGGTGTCGTAGAACCGCAAAAGAAGCTTCACCAATGTGGACTTACCGGCCCCAGAACGGCCGATCAGCCCGACCTTTTCACCCGGCGCGATGGTGAGGCTGATGTTGTCCAACCCGCCGCTGTCGCGGCCATAGTGGTGTGACAAACCATCAAGCTCGATCTTGCCTGCGGAAAACTCCAGCGGCTTGGCATCTTGGGAATCAACCAAATCAATCGGTTGCGCGATGGTTTCCATACCTTCGGCCACCACACCCAACTGACGGAAGAAAGAGGTCAGCGCCCACATGATCCAACCGGTCATCGCGTTCAAACGCAGGCTCAAAGCGGTGGCGGCGGCGACCACACCCACACTGGCCAATCCTTGCATCCAGAGCCAGATGGCCCAACCCACAACGCTCACGATCAGCACGCCGTTGAGCAGCACCAACATCACATCCATCAAGGTGAAAATACGCATTTCCGCCTGGAAGGTTTCACGTGAGCATTCAATGGCTTCCTTGGCATAATCCAGCTCACGCTTGTTGTGCGCAAAGAGCTTCACTGAGTGGATATTGGTATAGGCGTCGACCACACGGCCGGTGACTTTGGAACGTGCATCAGAGGCCTTTTGCGACGCGGGACCAACACGTTTCACGGTCCATTTCACCAAGAAACCGTAGAGCACCAGCCAGCCCAGCATTGGCAGCACCAAACGCGGGTCAGCATCTGCCAAAAGGATGGCCGCACCAACGACATAAGCAATTGAAAACGTTATGGCGTCAAACACCTGAAACACGGCTTCGCCAGCTGCTGGTGGGGTTTGCATAATCCGGTTGGCAATGCGGCCTGCGAAATCGTTCTCAAACCAGCCAACTGATTGACGCAAAACATGTTTATGAGCGCGCCAGCGGATCAAAGTGCCGAAGTTTGGCAGCAGAGTATTGTTGAGCAACAGCACATCAAACGCCTGCAGCGCAGGGCGCAGGAACAGCACGAAGAGAATAACCAAAATGAACTCGGTGCCGTGATCTGCCCAGACCTGGGAGGGATCCCCACTCAACAGGTCCACAATCCGGCCCATATAGGCGATCAGACCGATCTCCACAGCGGCCACAATGACCGACATTATCGTAGCAAAAACAAAGACTTTGCGGAATGGCTGCGCGTAGTCGCGCATAAAGGGCCACAGCTTTGTGGGGGGCGTGTCTACTTCGTCGTAGTCGCAATAAGGGTCAACAAGGGTCTCGAAAAACTTGAACATGAGAATGTCCTGTAAAAACAGTGGATTGTGCAAAATGAAGTGACTCGCCATCTCTGGCTGCCACGGCAGTCAGATTGGCTTATGAAAACCAGATCCCGCGATACATCTTGCACTCCTTCTCATGTTTGAGCTGTCGGCATGCTGGCGCAGTGTTGCGCGTGCGTCAACCTATGATTTACCTGACCTTTGGCACGTCGGTATCGCGTCGGTATTTTGACTGTTTCGCGGAGGTGCGGCCCATATGGCAGCGGAGCGGGTAAACACAACGTGCGCAAGGTGTTGCGCGATCTAGCGACGCAACACGCTCGCCGGATCAGCGCAGTGGCGTCAGGGCAGCATGTCCAGAAGCTCGGGTTTTGTGAGCGCGAAGTCGGATGCAATCCAACGTGATTCGAGCTCTTTGAGCGCCTTGCCCAGCGCCGCGCCTTGAAACCGGTCGATAAGGTCCGCTGGACGGATTGGGAAGGTTGCCTCGGCTCCCTGTTGCGCGACCTTCAAAGCATCGGGCATCAATGGCATCTCAAACATTGCAGCGCGTAGCAACAAAATCGAGGATGCGGTCTCTGCACCGTGGAGGTAACCCAGCGCGCCGGGGGTGTCGGACGTCTCAAGCCCGTTGCGCAACACGTCGCGATGGCGGGCGGCCTTTTTGGACAACCGCAAAGCCTCGGCAATGTTGTCTCCGCCCAACACCGTCAGACGACGGATAGGATCGATGGGCACCGCAGCCATCTCTTCCAGATGCACCAAAGGCGCCAAAGCGCGGTCATCCGTGCCCGGGAGAATGGCGGTGAGCGCGCCGGTCTGGCGCATGGCCGCCACAGACGGGGCCGGGTTTGGCGCGCCCATGAGTTTTAGGGTTTCACTGCCGACTCGCTCGCGAGAAAGGGAGGACAAGCCGTCGATGTTGGCGGCAATGGCGGCAAGCGCGTCGGGGTCCATGCCTTCGGTGGGGTCGCCGTAATAGGCGTGAAAGCGAAAGTAGCGCAGGATGCGCAGGTAGTCTTCGCGAATGCGGTCTTCGGCGTTGTCGATGAAACGCAGGCGGCGGGCTTTGAGGTCTTTGAGCCCCCCCAGCGGATCAACCACTGTACCGTCGGAGGTGGCATAAAGCGCGTTCATGGTGAAGTCGCGGCGGCGGGCGTCATCTTCGACATTGTCGGAAAAGGCGACAACCGCGCGGCGACCATCGGTTTCCACATCATGGCGAAAGGTGGTGATTTCGTGCGGAATGCCGTCGGCCACTACGGTGATGGTGCCGTGATCTATGCCGGTGGGGATCGCGTTGAGTCCAGCGTCTTTGGCAAACTCCAAGACACGCTCCGGACGGGCATCCGTGGAGATATCGATGTCATTTACTGGCGCGCGCAAAAGCGCGTTGCGGACACAACCACCAACCAGCAGCGCCTGATAACCATGCGTCTCTAACATGGCGCAAACGGCCTGTGTTGGGGCGGCTGTTAGCCAATCACCGGAGACTTTCATGTGCCTGACACCTGTTTCGCCAAACCGCGCAAGATGCGGGCTGTGGCACCCCAGATATAGTAGGGGCCAAAGGGCACGGTGAAATAGTGACGACGTTGGCCTTGCCAGCGGCGGGATTGGATCGAGAAGACCGCAGGATCGGTCACATGGGACAGTGGCACGGAGAAGACCTCTTCGACTTCACCTGGCTCAGGGATTACGTCAAAAGCGTCTCTAACATGGCCCAACACCGGCGTGACGAGAAAGCTGGTGACGGTTTCATGGGTGGGCAAAGTCCCCAGAACTTCGACGTTGTTGGAAGGCAAGCCAATCTCTTCACGCGCTTCACGCAGGGCAGCAGCAATCACATCTGCATCGCCTTCATCCTGCTTGCCACCGGGAAAGGATATTTGCCCCGGATGGTGTTTCAGATGGCTGGCGCGTTTGGTCAGGATGACATGGGGGATGCCTTGTTTGATCTCGATGGGCACAAGTACACCAGCTGGGCGCAGCTTGCGGCCTTTGGGCAGAATCACATCGGGATTGAGATCAAAATCAGAAGAGGCCGCGCTGTCGCGGGACAGCGCGGCCTTGATTGAGTGGAGCGGATCAGGCGCCTTTGGCATCTGCGTCCGCAGTTTTGGCCTCAAATCCAACTGTGGCTGGATCGAGGTCATAGTGCGCGCCGCAGAATTGGCAATCTGCCGTCACCCGCCCGTTGTCTTTGGTCATCGTGGCAATGTCTTTCGCCGAATAGATCGACAATGACTGACGCACACGCTCCTCGGAACAGGTACAGCCAAACTTGACCGATTGTGCGTCATAGGCACGCGGCGCTTCCTCGTGGAACAGACGTACCAAAAGGTCCGTTGGCGGCACGGAGGGGCCGATCATTTCCAGATCTTCCACCGTGTCCAACAAGATGTTGGCGCGGTTCCAGTTTTCGGCGTCTTCTTCGTTCACCACATCTTTGGCAAGCAGATAGCCGCTTTCGCCGCTTCCGCCTTCGCCAGAGACTTCCGGGCTAGCCTTAGGCATGTGCTGCAGCATGATGCCGCCAGCACGCCAATGCTCACCCACGCCGGGCTCAACAGATTTGCCGAACTTCAGCGAGAAGCGGGTGGCCAGCTGTTCAGACTGCGCAAAATAGGCTTCTGCGGAAGCTTGCAACGACCCGCCCACAAGACCGGAAATGCCTTGATAGGGTTTCATGCCGTCGCCCTGGTCGATCAGCACCGCAAAGTAGCCGTTGCCCAACTGCTCAAACGGGGTGCCGTCGGTCAGGCGTTCCTCGTCAAAGCTGGCATAGGCGCGAATACGGGCCGGCTCGCCGTCGGCAGTTGGCGCGTAGTAATCGGTCGCAATCATGCGCACAGGGCCATTGGTTTGCACCTGCAGCGACAGCTTCCAGCGCAGGCTAATGGTCTGACCGATCAATGCGGTCAGCAGGGCCATTTCAGCCACCAAAGCCTCCACCGTTTCCGGATAGGCATGTTGTTTGAGCACGCCGGAGAGCACGCCATCAAGGCGGGCCACGCGCCCGCGAATATCAGAGTTGTCCAGCTGGAACGGCAGCACTGTGTCGTCCCAGGCAATGTTGCTTGCAGCTTTCATGGGGTTTCCTTATCGGCCTTCCCTTGCCATACCGCGACTATATAGGGCCAGCAAGGGCAGGAAAAAGGGGTTTCACGCATGATACCACGTTTTGGAACACCGCCGCGCAAAGATGTGCGCTACACAATGCGCCCCGGAGCCTATGCGGTTTTGCTTCAAGGTGGCCAAATGCTGCTCACCCATCAGGCTGAACCAACGCCGGAGTTCCAGCTGCCGGGCGGTGGAATTGATCCCGGGGAAAGCCCGGTGGTGGCGTTGATGCGGGAGGTTTTTGAGGAAACCGGATATCGCATTACCAAGCCGCGGCGGTTGGGGGTGTTCCGCCGGTTTACCTTTATGCCGGAGTATGACCTCTGGGCCGAGAAGCTTTGCACCATCTACTTGGCCACGCCAACCCTGCGGATTGGACCGCCAAGCGAGCCCGGGCATAAAGCGGTGTGGATGGGTATTGAAGATGCGGTCACGCAGCTGGGCAATGCCGGAGACCGGCATTTTACGGCCCAGTTTCTGCGCTAACCCAGGTTAGGTGCCGCGGTATTCCAAAAGAATGCCAGACACATCGTCGGGGAAGCCTTTACCACCGGAGAACTCGTCAAGTTTCCAGACCATGGCTTGCAACGTGTCTTCAAGATCGTGGCCAGCCAGATCAACCATCAACGCCTCAAGACCTTCCTCACCCAGCAAGCCATTGGCCGTATCCGGACATTCGGTCACGCCATCAGACAACAGGAACAGGCGGTCCCCTTTGTTGAGATCGATGCAGAATTGCGAGAACTCAGCCCCTGGGATCAGACCCACCGGCAATCCGCCAGGGCCCTCTTGCTCAATCGAGCCATCAGCGCGTTGGATCACAGGATGAGGATGACCAGCCTGTGCAAGGATAACGTGTCCTGTGGCAAGATCGACATCGGCGAGCAGCATGGTGAAGTAATGCTCGGTTTCCATCTCGTCCAGGATGATTTCGTTAAGACGCGCAACAACTTCGGCGGGCGGCAAGTGAGTCGTTGTGCCGTCTTTTTCCACCTGCATCGCCACATTATGTTCCGGTGAAGTCGCCGAAAGGTAGCCCGCGAGACGGGCGGTAATCAACGCAGAGCTGATTCCATGACCCGAAACATCGATGGCATACAAACCGATTCGCGTGTCGCTGATCTTATAGTGCCCCACCAAATCGCCGCCCACATGGCCAGAGGATTGCAGCAGAAGCGACACCGCGCCGCGATCAAAATCTTTGAACCGTTCGGGCACAAGTGATTGCTGCAGCTTCTTGGCGGCCAGCAGGTCATTGTCCAGCGAGTCATAAAGACGCTGAAGCTCATCCAGCGTTTCCGAGATCACTTTGTTCTTGTCGGTGAGTTCGCGCTCCATGCGCAGGATACGCTCCGCCGCAGAGATCCGTGCACGCAGTTCGTAACCGTTCACAGGCTTGGTCAGAAAATCATCCGCACCGGCATCAAATCCTTGAGCAACCTCAGTTTTTTCACTCTTGGAGGTCAACAGAATGAAGTATCCGTAGCTCTCCGAACTCAACTCACGGAAGGCGCGACAAAACTCCAGACCGGACATGCCTGGCATCATCCAGTCTGACAGAATCAGATCCGGCAGCTCTTCGCTACAGATATCAAGGGCCTCCTGACCGGAGGCCGCCTCGATCACATCATAACCGTCCCGTTTGAGCGACAAGCTCAGAATACGACGCTGCACGCGGCTGTCATCAACCAGCAACACGCGTTTGATCACGCCTACATCAGGCGCATCATTGGTCTCAGCGGATTTAACAGTGTTGGCCGACAAGCTTCCCTGACCTTTGCACAAATTTTGACTTCTTTCGTAACACAACTATGGTCTTGCTACTTAACATGCCGTCAAAAGTAAAAATGAGATAGTTCAAATTTTATCGTGTAGGATTTGTTAACACTTTTCTGTCACTGTCTAGGGGTGAATGATGAGGAACTGCCCATGATTGACTGGGAACGAGTAGAAGAACTGCGCGACGAAATCGGCGCGGAAGATTTTGGTGAAGTGGTGGAACTCTTTCTTGATGAAGTTGAGGAAGTGATTGCGCGCCTGCGTGAAACTCCGGACATTGCCACCCTCGAAGCGGATCTGCACTTTCTTAAGGGTGGCGCGTTAAACCTTGGTTTCCGTACTTTCTCGCAATTGTGCCAAGCAGGCGAAGCTGCGGCTGCCGCAGGCAAAGGCGACACCGTAGATGTGCCCGCAATCTTGGCATCGTTTGAGGAAAGCAAAGGCGTGTTTGCGCAAAAACTCGCTGCCGCCTGAAAAGCTGCCCCCTGACAAGGCCGGAAACGGCGCACCCTTAGAAAATGAGATGTGTTCGCCCAAGGAGTGACCTGGGCGACGTATTGTGCGTTTCGATGCGCTTTTTTTCGATGCAGCTACGCCAAAGGCCACGCAATTGGCTTTTGGCGACCTCGTAATTGAGCCTGAGGCGACATTGCGACCCAAAACGCTGCAGCAAAAGGCATTCGCGCCCTAGAGCACAAACTGCCCCAGAGTTTCATCGTTGGTGATATCGGTGTAGGTCATGCCTGCGGCTTCAATGCGCTCAAACAACGCGTCGAAGTTTTCCGGTTTGCGGGTCTCGATCCCAATCAAAACCGAGCCAAAGTTGCGGGCGGATTTCTTGAGGTACTCAAACCGGGCAATGTCATCTTCCGGGCCCAGCGTTTCGAGAAAGTCTCGCAAGGCACCCGGGCGCTGTGGCATCCGTAAGATGAAGTACTTTTTTACACCGGAATAGCGTTGCGCCCGTTCCTTGACCTCTGGCAGACGTTCAAAGTCAAAATTACCGCCCGAGGTCACGCACACCACGGTTTTGCCTTTGATCTGATCCGCCACATCGGTGAGCGCATCCACGGCCAAGGCGCCTGCGGGTTCCAGCACAATGCCTTCAACGTTGAGCATCTCCAGCATGGTGGCGCAAATCCGATCTTCAGGGGCAGCCACCACGTCTTCGGGCGCCACATCGGACAGGCGGGCAAAAGTTTTGTCGCCAATGCGCGCGACAGCAGCACCGTCCACAAAGCTGTCAACATGCGCCAGAGTGGTTGGCGCGCCGGCATCCAGAGCAGCGGCCAAGCTCATGCCACCTTCGGGTTCCGCCAACGTGTAGGTCAACACATTGGCAAAGTAGCTGTGCACACCAGACGACAAGCCGCCGCCGCCCACGGGCAAAATGATGTGGTCTGGAACACGACCCAGTTGGTCTTCAACTTCGACCGCGACCGACGCTTGCCCCTCAATCACATCTTCATCGTCAAATGGAGATAAAAAGGCGGCATCCACCTCAGCGCAGTAAGTCTGCGCCGCCGCCAGCGTGTCGTCAAAGTAGTCCCCGACCAGGCGGATTTCGACGTTGTCGCCGCCAAAAACCTGAGTCTTGAAAATTTTCTGTTGCGGCGTCGTGACCGGCATGAAGATCACGCCCTGCACATCAAAATGTTTGCACATATAGGCGACACCCTGAGCGTGGTTGCCGGCGCTGGCACAGACAAAAATCCGCTGATCGGGGGTGTTCGCGCGCACCTTGCGCATGGCGTTGAACGCGCCGCGCAGCTTGTAAGACCGCACAGGCGTGAGGTCTTCGCGCTTGAGCCAGATGTCGGCACCAAAGCGGGCGGAGAGGTGGGCATTCAGCTGCAGAGGCGTGGCGGGGAAAACGCTGCGCATGGCGGCTTCGGCAGTGCGGGCACATTTACGAAATTCGCTCATGTGCCCTGAGTGGCCGAAGCCGGAAGGTTTGGCAAGGGGAAGGTCCTAGATCAGCCGATCGAGCGACCTTCGACGTAGTGACCATAAAACGTGGTCAGGAGGCTGATATTCACCAAACCCACCAAAGCCGTGAACACAATGTCAACTGCGGTACCGACCAAGGGTGAAATCCCATAAATGGCTTGCACCATATATTGCCCCCCATAACTGACGGCCCAAACCGTCATCATCAGAACAAGAATTGCACCGGTGGCTCCGCTGGTGGCGCTCCAGGCTTCGCCAAAGGTCAATGGCTTACCCAGCGCAGCGGCTGGCAGAATGGCAACCCAACGATACATCAAAACAGAGATCAGCACAGAAATTACAAACAGAACCGCTAGTGTTCCGGCAATGGAACCGGACCCCACAACGGATGTGGCAATCATCATCAGAGGAATAGCGCAAATTGCGCAAGCTAAGCCGAGCAGGAAAAGTCGTCCGAAATACGCGAGTATTCTGCCCAAGTGAAATGGCGGGATCAGCCCAGATTGGTGCTCCTCGACCAAAACAAAGCGATGCCACGCAACGATGCCCCACCCGATTACAAAAACCACCAAAAACATGAGCAGAAAACTGAGACCAATCGATCCGCTAGACGGAGTCCCGGCAATCGTGCCAGTTTCTGAGAAATTCTCTCCGAAAATGTTAGACATGTTTCGGGCCAACCCAAAAATGAGTACTCCGACCAGAACACAAGGCGCCCAGAAAATTCGAATGGCATCCTGCCAGTTGCCAACAACCATGCGCACCGCATGTAAAAACAGTTTCCAACCCTGCACGTGAGTACCTCTTAAAGATAGTGCTTTTGTTCAATTTCGCCTGCATCTGGCAGACTTCATCCAACAAATGCAAGTGCGGCAATGCGCTTGTCTTGCCCATAGGCACAAAAACCGTTATCGCGCAGGCGATATATGGACGAAGGGAAGTAACATGTCGGCTCCGAAGAAAGTTGTGCTGGCCTATTCCGGTGGCCTGGATACCTCGATCATCCTGAAGTGGCTGCAAACCGAATATGGCTGTGAGGTGGTGACCTTCACCGCGGATTTGGGTCAGGGCGAAGAGCTTGAACCCGCGCGTGCGAAGGCAGAACTCTTGGGCATCAAGCCTGAAAACATCTACATCGAAGATGTGCGAGAAGAGTTTGTGCGCGACTTTGTCTTCCCGATGTTCCGCGCCAATGCGGTCTATGAAGGTCTGTACCTGCTGGGCACCTCGATTGCCCGTCCGCTGATCTCCAAACGTCTGGTTGAGATTGCCGAAGCGACCGGTGCAGATGCGGTGGCGCACGGCGCAACCGGCAAAGGCAACGATCAGGTGCGCTTCGAGTTGGCGGCCTATGCGTTGAACCCGGACATCAAGGTGATTGCGCCTTGGCGGGAATGGGACCTGTCTTCGCGCACCAAGTTGCTGGAATTTGCCGAGCAGAACCAGATCCCGGTTGCCAAAGACAAACGTGGCGAAGCGCCGTTCTCCGTGGACGCCAACCTGCTGCACACCTCGTCTGAAGGCAAAGTGCTGGAAGATCCAGCCATCGCGGCACCGGATTATGTCTACCAGCGCACCGTGCATCCTGAGGACGCGCCAAACGAGCCGGAGTTCATCGAAATCGGCTTTGAAAAAGGGGACCCGGTCAGCATCAACGGCGAGGCGATGAGCCCGGCAACCATCCTGACCAAGCTGAACGAATATGGCGGTAAGCACGGCATTGGCCGTCTGGACCTGGTGGAAGGCCGCTTTGTGGGCATGAAGTCTCGTGGCATCTACGAAACTCCGGGTGGCACTGTGTTGCTTGAGGCGCACCGTGGCATTGAGTCCATCACCATGGACCGGGGCGAAATGCACCTGAAAGATGAGCTGATGCCGAAGTATGCAGAGCTGATCTACAACGGCTTCTGGTACTCCCCGGAGCGTGAAATGCTGCAGGCGGCGATCGACAAGAGCCAGGAGCATGTCACCGGCACAGTGCGCGTGAAACTCTACAAAGGCAGCGCCACCACCGTGGGCCGCTGGTCTGACCACTCGCTCTATTCTGAAGAGCACGTGACCTTTGAAGATGATGCAGGCGCCTATGATCAGAAAGACGCGGCGGGCTTTATCCAGCTGCAAGCGCTGCGTCTGAAGCTGATTGCGATGCGCAACAAACGCACCGGCAAGTAAGCCTACACATTTCCGAGAAAGCCCGCCCAATGTGGCGGGCTTTTTTGTGTCTCCCAGCCGTCAATCCGAAAAATCCCTTTGAGATGTGCAGGATGGCGGCTAGCGTTTCCCAAAGACGTTTTGACAGGAACGTGACTGCGCCGGGGAGGCAGTTGAATGGGGATATTTTCAAACATTTTTCGCGTCTTCGGGATTTTTCTACTCAGCGCCGGTTTGGTCTGGGCCCAAGACGAAGAAGTCGAAGACACCACCCCTCCAAAAGTTGACGACGAGGTCTTTGTTCAAGCTGTTGAGGTCGATGGAGAAGTGCTGTTTGCCGTGCGTGGCTCCACCGCGTTGCCTGCGGAAGAACGCGCGGCTTTGGTGGCAAAGCGTATCATTGAAGTCGCAGAACGCAGCGAGGCCACATCCGTGGTTATGGGCATTGAGCGCGGGGAGTTGGGCCAGACCATCTTTGCCGATGGGGTCATGGTGAGCGTCACCACGCAAGCTGACTCTGATTTTGAACAAATGGAACTGCCTGTGTTGGCGTCTTTGCATGCCGAAGCAATTGAAGGCGCCATTCTGACCTACCGCGCCAACCGAACCGATGAAGCGTTTTCGCAAAGCACGTTGACGGCCCTGGCATGGTCTGCGGTGTTTGCCTTTTACTGTGGCATTCTATTTTGGCTGCGCCGGCGCGTGCCGCGTTTTATCGCGGGCATTGTCGAACACCGCACCCGAGGGCTCCAGGAAGCCACGGGCGATATTGTGCAGAGCCAAGCGGTGTCCAACATCGCCAAGTTTTTGATCCGGCTGTTGGTCGACATCACATTGTTCACCGGATTCTATTACTACCTGTCGTTTGTGTTGCATTCGTTTCCCAACACGCGGCCAATTGCAGCGCTATTGATCCGCTATGTGACCGATCCGATCATTGGTCTAATGCTGGGCTTCGTGAGCTATTTGCCCAACCTGATCACCATCCTGATCATTGCTGCCATTGCACGCTGGATGATCAAAGGGGTGTATCTGTTTTTTCAAAGCGTTGAGCAGGGTGTGATCGAACTCAAGACTTTCGAGGATCATTGGGTCTGGCCCACCTACAACCTTATTCGCGGGGCCATTGTCCTGACAGCGGCGGTGATCTGTTTCCCCTATATTCCGGGATCGGACTCCGCAGCTTTTCAGGGGCTGACCATTCTGGTGGGTGTGATGGTCTCCCTTGGCTCAAACTCGGTCATTTCCAATGTCTTGGCGGGTCTGTTTGTGCTTTATAAGCGCTCGATGAATGTGGGTGACCGCATTCGGGTTGGCGATCACTACGGCGATGTCATGCAAATTCGGCTGATGGAAACCTATCTGCGCTCGGTCAAAAACGAGCTGATCTCTATTCCAAATGCGACGCTGTTGTCGTCTGAGGTGATCAATTACTCCAGCAAAATCGACGGCAAGGGGCTGTTGCTGCACACCACTGTCGGGATTGGCTATGAGGAACCTCGGAAAAAGGTGGAGGCCATGCTGATTGAAGCGGCGCGGCGCACGAAGGGGCTAAAGAAGTCACCTGAGCCGTTCGTGCTGGTGACCGGGCTTTTGGATTTTGCGACCAACTACCAGATCAACGCTTTCACCACGCGGGGGTCGTCGTTGCCGCTTTTGTTAAGCGAACTGCACAAGAACATCACCGATGTGTTTAATGAAAATAGCGTGCAGATTATGACGCCAAACTATGAAACCGACACGCCGGATTTGAAGATTTCCGAAGTTGAGTGGGATGAACCCCTCGCCCATGAGGCGGCCGCCGAGGCCGCAGCCCAAAAAGCATAAGGCGCCCCCAAAAAGCGTCACAGGTAGAGCATGAGAAAAGTCACAGGCAATCTAACACGGCGCAGCATGATGCTGGGGTTGCTATCGGGCTGTGCTATTGCTCCCGTTGGAGAGGACTACGCACGACCGGAGACTGTCCTTGCCAAGAGTTTCCTAAAGAAACAACCCACTGGCGTGGCGCGCAAGCATGATGCGAAATGGTGGACGTCCTTTAATGACTCACTTCTGAACAAGATTGTTGGCTACGGGCTTGAGAACAACAAAGACATTCAACGCATTGCCGCCCGGATTCAGCAATCTCAGGGCATTCTGGCCTCGGCGGGGTTTCCGATTGGCGGCACCACTCGGGTCGGTGAGGTCCGGCGCAGTGGCGGCGGAGGCGATGCCTCGGAAACCTCGGGATTTGTGCGGGCGGAAGCCAAGTGGAAGCTGGACCTGTTTGGCAAACTGCAGCGGGAAAAAGAGGCGGCTTTTGCGCGACTGGAAGCCAGCTATGCCGATCTGGATGTCTGGACGCTGCTCTATGTGGATGAGGTGGTGACGGCCTATTTGGATATGCGCTATGCGCAGGAATTGGCCCGCATTTTGCAACGTGTTCTGACCAGCCGCGAGGAAACCCTCAAAGCCACCAAGTCTTTGGCAGAGGAAGGCGGCGCGACCGAATTGGATGTGGCGCAGGCCAATGCGCTGGTGTTACGCACCAGCTCCACAGTGCCCGACGCACGGATTTTATTTGTGCGCATGGTCAATCGCCTTACTGCCCTCGTGGGCAGCACGGAATTGGCAGAACGGGACGATCTGGACGTGCGGGCGCCGCAGCCAAGCCCCAAAACCAGCGTTGTCTCAACCGGGGTGCCTGCTGACCTGCTGCGCAACCGGCCGGACGTGGTCTACGCTGAGAAGAAGTTGGCCGAAGCGCTGGCGCTGGTTGGGGTGGCGGAGGCGGATCTGTACCCAAGCCTCGGGTTGACCGGTAACGTCAATGTGGCTGGAAGCAGCTCTGGCTTTGATCCGCTGGCGGCCTTTCTGAGGATTGATCTGGATATTCCTTGGTACGATCTGCCAGTGCGGCGGGGCAAAGTGGAAACCGCCAAAGGGTTGGTGGCAGAACGGCAGGCGGCCTGGGAAAAGGAAATTGTGCTGGCCGTGGAGGAAGTGCGCAGTTCGCTCTTTGCGCTGCGGGAAAACACACGAGCGGTGGAACTATCCAAAAAGGCTGTGGAGGCTTCGGCCGAGGTTCTGCGTCTGGCCCGGGAGGCTTATGGCAACGGCCAAGCGTCTTTTCTTCAGGTTCTGGATGCAGAGCGGAGCTTTTTGGAGACCCAAAACCAGGCGGCGTTGGACATGCGCAATAGATCAGTTGATTTTGTGGATTTGAATGTCGCGCTTGGCGGGAGTTTTAACGGTTCGTTAAGTGGCCCCACGTAACCCTTGCGCCACCGAGGGTTGGCTGCAACCACTTGGGTGAACTGGTTACTTAGGGAAGATCACATGTTGGAACAAATCGCGGCGCAAATGGCCGAGGGGTTAAAAGACCGGACGTTTGACGGGACATTGAAATTTGACTGCGGCGATGCCGGGGTTGTGGTGCTGGCGGATAATACCGCGACGCAAGACGACCGCGAGACCGATTGCACCGTGTCGATTTCTGAGGAGAACCTTGTGAAGCTTCTGGCGGGTGATCTGAAACCCACAACGGCGCTGATGCTCGGCAAGCTCAAAGTCTCCGGCGATATGGGCACGGCGATGAAGCTGGGCCAGCTGCTGACCTAAGAAAACAAGGCGGGGATGATCCCCGCCTTTTTCACTAGAGCTTGTGCGCTTTCATCTCTTCGTAGAGAGGCAGCGCCGCTTGTAGGACCGGCTGCAAACTATCGGGCACCTCTGGCAACGGACCTTCGGCGCCAGCAAATCCGGTAGAATCCCAGACCGCACCATACCAGTGCGGCGCCCAGGCGCCGTCGCCTCTATGGCCGCCTTTGGGCCAAGACAGCATCGCCGCGTCAAATCCCAAGCCAATGGCATCACAGAGTTTTTCAAGCATTTCCTGCGGATTATCGCGGATGTCGTGGCTGTCGATCACAATCGGCGTTTGGCCCCAGCTTGAGACCAACTGCATCAGTTCCAGTTGCTGCGGAAAGCCGATGTCGGTAAGCGACGGATTTTCACGTTTGGCCGCGTAGGACGCGATCACACGCGCGGGGTGACGCAGCAGGAAGACGTTACTGACCTCCCGCATCCAATCCCGAGGCACACCGTCAATCATATGTTGCGTCATGTGCTTCTGATAGAAGTGTGGTTTGCCGTCAGGGTTGGCTGCAACGAGGCCTGCCGCGACCTTGTTGGGGTCCTGATCTTGGGACGCCAAAATCTCCGCCGCCATAGGATGGTCGAGACCGGTCATCGCGAGGTATGCGGCATAGAAAGGTTCGTCCACCACAGCGCAATCGGCCCGGTTGCCAAAGGCGTACATCATGGCGGTTGAGAGGTTGCGGGGGCCGCTCCACATGGCAATTTTCACGGGGCAAACTCCTATCGGTATTACGTCGATATCACGGCTGTATTGCGACAGTGCGAATTTGGGGTTTACGGCTTGGCGTCTTTTACAACGAGGTCTTTGTAGAGACTGCGAATGTGCTGGGTCATCTCGCCCATCTCGCCGGTGCCAATGGACCGCCCATCAATTTCACTGACAGGCGTTTGTGCGCCAAAGGTGCCGGTGAGAAACGCCTCGTCTGCGCCATAGGTGTCGACCAGAGAATAGTTGCGCTCATAGACCGGGATGCCATCCGCACGGCACACGTCGATCACCTTTTGGCGGGTGATGCCGTTCATGCAGTAGTCACCGGTGGAGGTCCAAACCGCGCCCTTGCGCACGATGAAGAAGTTGCAGGCGTTGGTGGTGTTCACAAAGCCATTGATGTCGAGCATCAGCGCCTCATCCGCGCCGGCTTTCTCCGCCGCGATGCAGGCGAGAATACAGTTGAGCTTGGAATGGGAGTTCAGCTTGGGGTCCTGCGTCATCGGCAAGCCGCGAATGTGCGGCACGGTCGCCAGCCGGATTGGACGCGGGATTGATGGTTTGGAGTGTTCCATGATGATGGTGAATGTTGGCCCCTGCTGGCTCAGCGAGGGGTGCTGAAACGGGCGGGTTTTCACGCCGCGTGTGACCATCAGGCGGGCGTGCGCATCTGTGGTCATGTCGTTGGCGACGCGGGTGGCCTCCAACGCGGCAATCACGCCCGCTTTGTCCATGCCGATGTCCAGATCGATGGCTTTGGCGGCCTCAAACAGGCGGTCCATATGTTCATCCAAAAATGCCCAGTGGCCGTCATACAGGCGCAGCCCCTCCCACACGCCGTCACCAAGCATAAAACCGCTGTCATAGACCGACACCATCGCCTCGTCCTTGGGCACAACGCGGCCGTTGAGCCAGATCTTGATCTCTTCGTTGCGGGCGTCTTCGGCGGCCTGGTGGGTGGTGACGTGATCGGTCATGGAGCGCTCCCTATGGCAAAGTCACGAGACGCTATCTGTGTCGCGCGGGGTTTCCAAGCTGAATTTTACATATTGGATACGTTTCACGCGGTTGACAGCAGGTGTCGTGGCGGCACTTTAGGGGGTGCAATTGATTTGGACTTTTGACTTTTGACTTCTGTGACAGACCTAGGCGCTGTGCCGTCTTCCCCCTCAAAAACCCTGTTGGTGTTGGGCAGCACCGGAAAGCTTGGGCGGCTGCTACGGACGTGCCTTGCGGCATCTCCAGAGTTGCTGGCTGACTGGCAAGTTGTTTGGGGCGGGCGGAAGGCCGACACGAGTGTCGATTGGGCTTACTCAGAAGGCCCGCCACCCAAAGCGGATGCGGTTCTGGCGCTGTGGGGTGTTGTGCCGGGCAAAGGGGATTTGGTCGACAACATCACACTGGCACAACAAGCGGTTGAGATCGCCAGAGACAGCGGCGCGTCACGGGTGCTGCATTGTTCCAGCAGTGCGGTTTATGGACCGGCCAGAGAGGCGACCGAAGACAGTGCTCTGGCGCCGATGAATGCCTATGGTGTGGCCAAGATTGAGATGGAACAGTGCCTGTTTTTGGACGATTCAGGTCAATCAGCTGAGCCAAAATCAGCGGTTTTGCGATTGGCAAATGTTGTTGGGGCGGACAGCTTGTTTGGTGCGATCCAAAGTGATCGCCCAGTGACACTGGATGCTTTTGACGTTGGCCAGAGTCCAATCCGAAGCTACGCCACGCCCACTGTGATCTGGCACGCGGTCGCCAGTCTGCTGTCCGCCAACACAATGCCCGACATAGTAAACGTCGCGACCTCCAATCCAGTTGCCATGCATGAGTTGCTTGAAGCCACACAATGCCCGTTTGTATGGCGCCCAGCGCCAGAAATGGCGGTGGCGGAAGTGTCGATGTCAATGGCCCGGCTTCGGCGCTTGACGGGGCAAACGCTTGTGGTACCGCCACACGAGATGATTGCGGAATGGCGCAGGTTGATGAAGGCACAGGCATGATCGGACACGGCACCACCTTTGGGCGGCGGATGATGGACCTTGGCTGGGTGCTGTTCCTGCTGCTGATCCTGTGGCCTGTTATGATGATTGTCGCGGTGATGATCCTGATCCGTGATGGGCGGCCAATCCTGTATGTGTCAGAGCGCATGAAAACGCCCACGCAAGGCTTCAAGCTCTACAAATTCCGCACCATGAAAAACGTGAAACAGGACAGCGGTGTGTCCGGTGGCGACAAGACCCATCGCATCACCAAGACCGGCAAATTTTTGCGGCGTTATCGGCTAGATGAGCTGCCGCAGTTGTTCAATATTTTGAAAGGCGACATCAGTTTCGTTGGCCCGCGCCCGCCGCTGCGCCGTTATGTTGAACGGTTTCCGGCGCTTTATGGTGAGGTACTCAAAGATCGGCCCGGCGTGACCGGCTTGGCGACTTTGATTTACCACCGGACCGAGGAGCAACTTCTTGAAGACTGCAAGACTCCGGAAGAGACCGAGGCAGTTTATGAGAGCCGCTGTGTACCCCGCAAGGCGCGGTTGGATTTGCTCTATTCCAAGCGGCGCACCTTGGGGTTTGACCAGCGACTGACCGTGGCCACGGTGTTTCGACGGGTGGCCCCGGTCTATCGCCCCGGTCGCAACAAGTGGCTGCTGTAACCAATCTTCACCTTGCTTCACCAAGCTGTGACATGTGGTTTCAAGGGATTGAGCCGCGACCAAACTTGCGCGCAGGGTGGCGGCAAGAAGGAGTGTCGCTATGACCAGATTTCAGAACCTGAAGACCGTGGCTTTGTCCGTTTTGATCCTGTTGGGAGGCTTGGCGCATGGCCACCGTGCCTACGCGATGGGCACCGATACGCTGGTGGTGGCGGGGGGCTGCTTTTGGTGTGTGGAAAGTGACTTTGAGAGTGTGCCGGGTGTGCGGGGCGTGGTCTCCGGTTACACCGGCGGATCCACCAAAAATCCGAGCTACAAGGATGTGACCAAGGGCGGGTCCGGCCATTATGAGGCGGTGAAAATCACCTTTGATCCCGACACGGTGACACGGGAGACGCTGTTGGATTTGTTCTTCCGCTCCGTCGATCCAACCGATGCCGGCGGGCAGTTCTGCGACCGTGGCGACAGCTATCGCACCGCGATTTTTGTAGCCAATAAGGTGGAACAGGGTCTTGCAGAAAGCGCCAAAACCAAAGCCCAGGCGCAATTGGGACAGACGATTGTGACGCCGATCCTGCGTGAAGGGAAGTTCTACAAGGCCGAGGCCTATCACCAGGATTATTACAAAGGGTCCAAGATTGTGCTGACCCGTTTTGGCCCGAAAAAACAGAGCGAGGCGTATAAGCGCTATCGTAAGGCCTGTGGCCGGGATGCGCGGGTGAAGGCGCTTTGGGGCTCAGACGCGCCGTTTGTTGGCCACTGAAGGATGGGGGCTTTGCCCCCGTCGCCAAAGGCGACTCCCCCAGGATATTTTTGGACAAATGAAGATGAGGCGGGCTTAGAAGCGGGCCTCGTCGACTTCTTTGAGATCCGGGATCACATCTGCGGTGCCTTGACGCGTGACCATCAAGGCGCCGGCGCGCATGGCGAGCGCGATGCATTGCTCCATCGGCAAGCCCCGATCCCGCGCGGCGAGCACATAACCCGTGAAGGTGTCCCCTGCCCCGGTGGTGTCCACGGGGATGACGGGCATGGCCGGGAAATCACGCGCGGTGCCATTGTGGATCCAGCGCGCGCCATTGGCGCCAAGCGTGATAATGACATCCGTGATACCCAACGACGCTGGCGCTTTTCCGGTGGCCTCATGCAGCTGGGCAGCTTCGACCTCGTTGAGGATCAGGAAGTCGAGAAAAGGCAGCACGGCGGTGACCGCAGCGGCGTCAAACGGTGCGGCGGCATAGGCGATGTAAAGATCGAGACTGCGGGCCATTTTGGCGGTTTCCAGCTGACTTAGGGTCTCATTTTGCATCAGAAGCGTGTCGCCGGGTGAGGCCTCGGACAGGGCGCTGGCGATGGTTTGATCCGGGATTTGAAAGTTCGCGCCGTTTAGAAGCACAATGCTGTTTTCACCGGCGTCATCCACATAAATCAGGGCTTGGCCCATGGGGGTGTCCGTCAATGTGGTGATATGGCGGGTGTCTACGCCAAATTCGGTCATGCGATCGATCGCCCATTTGCCGTCTCCCCCAACGGCACCGATATGGGCGGTATGAGCCCCTGCCCGCGCGGCGGCCACGCTCATATTGGCGCCTTTGCCCCCTAACCCGCGAGTCATATCCGTGGCCGCCAGCGTTTCGCCGGGACCGGGGAGGTGCGGCACGTGATAGAAATAATCCGCGTTGATGCTGCCGAGGTTGTAGATCGCCATGAGGTCCGCTTTGCTTTGATTTTTGATCAGGTGATCAATTTTTTGACGGTTTGTCTATTGCCAATCCAGTCCTACGCGCGTTTTGCGCTTTTCGATAGGGGATGGGGTTTGCTATCTGGAGGGAACCAAACCTTGGGGGGTTCTGAGCAGTGAAAGGCGACAAGCCAAGCGTCACGCCGATGATGGCGCAATATCTGGAGATCAAGGCGCAGTATCCGGATGCGTTGTTGTTCTACCGTATGGGCGATTTCTACGAGATGTTTTTTGACGACGCGGTGGCAGCGGCAGAGGCGTTGGATATTGCCTTAACCAAACGTGGCAAGCACGACGGCAATGACATCCCCATGTGCGGCGTGCCGCATCATGCGGCCGAGGGCTATTTCCTGACGCTTATTCGCAAAGGCTTTCGCGTCGCAGTCTGCGAGCAGCTGGAGAGCCCGGCGGAGGCAAAGAAGCGCGGCTATAAGGCGGTGGTGAAACGGGATGTGGTGCGGCTGGTGACGCCGGGCACCTTGACCGAAGACAGCCTGCTGGATGCGCGGCGGCACAATTTTCTGGGCGCCTATGCAGTGGTGCGCGATGAGGCGGCGCTGGCCTGGGCGGATATTTCCACCGGCGCGTTGCATGTGATGCCAATGAGCCCGGTGCGGTTAGGACCGGAACTGGCGCGACTGGCGCCAAGCGAATTGTTGGTGGCTGAAGGCAGCGAAGCAGAATTGGACCCCATTGTCGAAGACATGGGGGTGCCATTGACCGCCGTGTCGCGAGGGAGTTTCGACTCTGTTTCAGCAGAAAAGCGGGTTTCTGCGCTGTTCAAGGCGTCCTCTCTGGAAGCCTTTGGCACATTCACGCGACCGGAAGCCGGGGCGCTTGGGGCCATCGTGGATTACCTGGAGCTGACGCAGAAAGGCAAACTGCCGCTGTTGCAACCGCCGGTGCGCGAAGCGACGCAGGGGGTCATGCAGATTGACGCCGCAACCCGGCGCAATTTGGAACTGACCGCCAGCCTGTCCGGCGGGCGCGCTGGATCGCTTTTGGCGACCATCGACCGGACGGTCACGGCGGGTGGCGCGCGGCTTTTGGAGCAGCGGTTGTCTTCGCCGTCATTGCGGCTTGCGAGTATTCGCGGCCGTCTGGATTCAGTGACTTACATGGCGGAGCATCGCGGAGAAGCCTCAGATTTGCGTGAGGCGTTGCGCAAGGTGCCGGATCTGGATCGGGCCTTGTCACGACTGTCTCTGGACCGTGGCGGGCCACGGGATTTGGCAGCGGTGCGCAATGGTCTGGGCCAGGCGGGCGAGCTGTCCGAGCGCGCTTATACCGGCGCGTTGCCAGAAGATTTGAAAGCCGCACGGAACGCACTGCGGGATCACGACGAACTGCTCAACCTTCTTGAGGATGCGTTGATTGCAGAGCCACCTTTGTTGGCGCGCGATGGTGGGTTTATTGCGCCAGGATTTGATCCGGAGCTGGACGAGAGCCGCGAGCTGCGCGACGAGGGCCGGGGCGTGATTGCCAGCATGCAGGCGCAGTATTCGGAAACCACCGGCATTGCTGCGCTAAAGATCAAGCACAACAACGTGCTGGGTTATTTCATCGAGACCACGGCAAAACACGCGGACACAATGATGTCGCCGCCGCTCAATGAAACCTTTATCCACCGTCAGACCACAGCCAATCAGGTGCGCTTCACCACTGTGGAACTGAGCGAGATGGAAACCAAAATCCTGAACGCGGGCAACCGCGCATTGGTGATCGAAAAGCGGCTCTATGACAGCCTAAAAGGCGCTATCTTGGAGCGTGCGGGCCAAGTTGCAGCGGCCTCAAAGGCATTGGCGGAATTTGATTTGGCCGCAGCACTTGCGGAGCTTGCGGCCAATGAAAACTGGACGCGACCAGACGTGAACGACAGCCGGGATTTTGCCATTGAAGGGGGGCGACATCCGGTTGTGGAAGCCGCGCTGCGCAAGTCAGGTGATCCGTTTGTGGCCAATGACTGTGATCTGTCCGGTGGCGATGCCGCAAGCATCTGGATGCTGACCGGCCCCAACATGGCTGGTAAATCGACCTTTCTACGTCAGAATGCGTTGATTGCACTGCTGGCGCAGATGGGCAGCTTTGTGCCTGCGGACAGAGCGCAAATTGGGCTTGTAAGCCAGCTGTTCAGTCGTGTTGGCGCGAGTGATGATCTCGCCCGTGGGCGCTCGACCTTTATGGTAGAAATGGTGGAAACCGCGGCCATTCTCAACCAAGCCGACGATCGAGCGTTGGTCATTCTGGATGAAATTGGGCGCGGGACGGCGACCTATGATGGCTTGTCGATTGCCTGGGCCACGCTGGAACATCTGCATGATGTGAACAAATCCCGCGCGTTGTTTGCCACGCACTACCACGAGATGACGCAGCTGGCCGGAAAAATGGCTGGTGTGGAAAATGCAACCGTGACGGTGCGCGAGTGGGAAGGTGAGGTCATCTTCTTACATGAGGTCACGCAAGGCGCAGCAGATCGCAGCTACGGTGTGCAGGTCGCGCAACTGGCCGGTTTGCCAGCCGCGGTTGTGGCGCGAGCACGTGTGGTTTTGGATGCGTTGGAAAAAGGCGAGCGCGAGGGCAAAGCGCAGAAGGCGTTGATTGATGATCTGCCGCTGTTTGCTGTGGCCCCGCCGCCGGTGGCAGCCGCGCCAAGTGGGCCGTCCCCGTTGCAGGAAAAGCTGGCTGACGTGTCGCCGGACACGCTTAGCCCGCGAGAGGCGCTGAACCTGATTTATGAGTTGAAAGACCTGGCGGAAAGCTGAGTTCAGGCGAATTAGAGCCTATTTCTCCGCCAACAGTGCAGCAAGATAGGCGCCATAGCCGGACTTACCAAGCATCTCTGCCCGCGCGGCAAGCTCTGTGTCGCTGATCCAGCCTTTGCTCCAGGCAATCTCTTCGGGGCTGCCAACCTGCTGCCCCTGCCGGTCCGACAGGGTGCGGACAAAATTGCCTGCGTCCAGAAGGCTGGCGTGGGTGCCGGTGTCGAGCCAGGCATAGCCACGCCCCATGAGTTCGACCTGAAGCGCGCCTTCGGTCAGATAGGTTTCCAGCAAGGTGGTGATTTCCAACTCGCCACGCTCCGATGGTGTTACTGTGCGGGCACGATCTGGCGCGGTGCCGTCGAGAAAATAGAGGCCAGTGACCGCATAGGGCGACGGGGGTTTGGCCGGTTTTTCGATGATGTGCCGCGCCGCGCCGGTGGCGTCAAAATCAACCACGCCATAGCGTTCCGGGTCGGCCACGCGATAGCCAAACACGGTGCCGCCAGTAGTGCGCGCATCGGCGGTAGCGAGCTGTTCCGGCAAGCCGTGGCCAAAGAAGATATTGTCGCCCAGAACCATGGCGCTTGGGGCGCCATTCAGGAACGCCTCTGCCAAGAGATAAGCCTGAGCAAGACCATCGGGGCTTGGCTGTTCGATGTATGTGAGGCTGAGACCCCACTGGGTTCCATCGCCCAACGTGCGTTGAAACTGCGCCTGATCCTGCGGTGTGGTGATGATAGCGATTTCGCGGATGCCAGCCAGCATGAGCACCGACAAAGGGTAGTAAATCATCGGCTTGTCATAGATCGGCAGCAGCTGTTTGGAGATGCCGATGGTAATCGGATACAGGCGGGAGCCGGTGCCACCGGCCAGAATGATGCCTTTGCGTGTGGTCATGAGGTGCCCTGCTCCAATTGTGCAATCACGCGGGTGAGTCCCGCCTTCCAATCGGCAGGTGTAATGCCAAAATCCGACAGAAGCGTGGCGCAATCCAGACGGGAATTAAGCGGGCGTTTTGCCGGAGTTGGGAAATCGGAACTGGGGATGTCTGACACCGCAACTTGGCGCCCAGAAATGCGGAAGATCTCACGCGCGAAACCCGCCCAGCTGGTGGATGGCGCGCCGCTGTAGTGGTAGGTGCCGCCCATCTTGCCGTCCAGTATCCCCCGCGCCATGGCCACCAGAGTGGCGGCGATATCGGCGGCGGGAGTTGGACCTCCGTGCTGATCCGCCACGATGGTCAAGGCCTCGCGGGTTTCACTGAGGCGCAGCATGGTTTTTACAAAGTTGGCGCTATGGGCGGAGAACACCCAGCTGGTGCGCAGGATCACATAGGCTCCACCGGCGGCGCGCACGTTGCTTTCGCCAGCCAGCTTGGTGCGGCCATAAGTGTTGATCGGCGCGGTGGGATCATCAGGCGCGTGGGCAGTCTCCCCTGTGCCGTCAAACACGTAGTCGGTGGAGATGTGCAGGAAAGGCAGACCACGGTCCGCGGCGGCTTTGGCCATGGCGCCCGGTGCATCTGCATTGATGGTTTGAGCTGTATCAGTCTCTGTTTCGGCCTGATCGACGGAGGTAAAGGCAGCGGCGTTGACCACAACATCCGCATCCGTCTGCGCAATCCAAGCGGCGCAGGCCGCCGGGTCCAGGAGATCCGCCTCTGCCCGACTCAATGCTTCGATTTGGAGATCTGCGTCTGCCAAGGCTTGCAGTTCCCGCGCGACTTGACCGGTTTTGCCAAACACCAAAATCTTCATCGTCACTCCTTACCGGTCTGTTGGGTCATGTGCCTTTAGAGGTGCCTAAGCGCGTGCCAACCCCGTCTCTGGCTTGCAAGGCTTGCCACCAGTCCGGGTTGGCGAGATACCATTGCACGGTTTTCTCCAAGCCCTGCTGCAAAGTCACCGAGGGACGCCAGCCCAGCTCTTCGCGGAGACGGGTTGGGTCTATAGCATAGCGGTAATCATGGCCGGGGCGGTCCTGCACATAGGAGATTAGGCTGGAATAGGGTCTATCAGAAGGACGCAGGCGATCCAGAATGGCGCAAATGCTTTCCACAAGATCAATGTTGCGGGCCTCGTTTTCACCACCAATGTTGTAGGTCCGGCCGTTTTCACTTTGCTCCAGAACGGTAAGCAGCGCGTCGGCGTGATCTTCGACATAAAGCCAATCACGTACATTGAGGCCTTTGCCGTAGACTGGGATGTCCTTGCCCGCGAGCGCGTTCAGGATAACCACCGGGATCAGTTTTTCCGGGAAATGGAACGGTCCGTAATTGTTGGAGCAGTTGGTGATCACGAAGGGCAGTTGATAAGTCTCGCCCCAGGCGCGCACCAAGTGGTCACTGCTGGCTTTGGAGGCGGCATAAGGCGAATTGGGCGCATAGGGCGTGTCCTCAGTGAACTGACCCTCGTCTTTCAAGGTGCCGTAGACCTCATCCGTCGAGATGTGGTGGAAGCGGAACTGTGCAGGTTTGCCTTGGGCTTCCCAAAAGCTGCGCGTGGCCTCGAGCAAGGTGTAGGTGCCGGTCACATTGGTGTCGATGAAGGCGCCGGGGCCGTCAATCGAGCGGTCCACATGGCTTTCGGCGGCCAAATGCATGACGGCATCCGGTTGGTGCCTGTCAAAGATGGCACCCAAAGCGGACGCGTCGCGGATGTCGGCGTGCTCAAAGGCGTAACTCGGGCTGTCGGCCACGGAGGCGACGTTGTCGAGGCAGGCGGCGTAGGTCAGAGCGTCCAGATTGACCACTTGGTGACCACGGGCGATGGCGAGCCGTACAACGGCCGATCCAATGAAGCCTGCGCCGCCGGTTACGAGGATCTTCATGCGACACCTTCCCATGTGAAAACAGTCTCTAAGTCAGCCAAATATGGCGCAGCGGCATCTTTGTCGCTGAGTGTGCGCTGTGCGGGGTCTACCCCCCAATCAATGCCCAGCGCAGGGTCATCATGGGCAATGGCGCGGTCACAATCCGGCGCGTAGTAGTCTGTGCACTTGTAGATAATTTCCGTATCCGGCTGCAGGGTCACAAACCCATGGGCAAAGCCCACCGGCACCAGAAGCTGGCAGCCGTTTTCGTCGGTGAGTTCGGCGCTCACCCATTGCCCAAAGGTCGGGGACCCGCCGCGGATGTCCACCGCCACATCCAGAAGCGCCCCACGCCCACAGCGGACAAGTTTGGCCTGCGCATGGGGCGGGGTTTGGTAGTGCAAGCCGCGCACCGTGCCGACTTTGGAAGAGAGTGAATGGTTGTCCTGTACAAAGTCCAGATCAATGCCCGCGTCGACCATGCGGCGCTTGTTCCAGCTTTCGCTAAAAAAGCCGCGACTGTCGCCAAACCGATCCGGGGTGAGCAGCAACACACCGTCTAATTTTGTGGTTTCAACCTTCATGACCCGCGACCTCAAGGACTTCTGCAAACAATAAGCGAGTGCTATCAATCCCTTGTCACCTTGTCACGTGCGCAGCACGGCGGGATTTGACAGTTGGCAGTGAAATTGGGATGTGTTGCCCCATAAGAGACCAAGTTTTTTGAGCGCGGGAAGCCCGATACATGAAGCGACTGATTGCTGTTGTGGTCACCTACAACCGCCTGGAAAAACTGCAAGAGACCGTCGCACGCCTGTTGGACGCGCCGGTTGATGCGCTGGAAAAGGTGCTCGTGGTCAACAATGCCTCCACCGATGGCACTGGAGACTGGCTTGCGGCGCAGGGTAATCCGCGGCTGATTGTGGAGCATATGTCCGACAATTTGGGAGGCGCCGGCGGGTTTGAGCATGGCATGCGACTGGTCACTGAAACCTATGATCCCGACTGGATTGTGGTGATGGATGACGATGGGCGCCCGGCTGCAGGCACCTTCGAGAGGTTTCAGGCCATAGACGTCAGTCAATGGGATGCGCTGGCGGCGGCGGTCTACTACCCGGATGGGGCGATTTGTGACATGAACCGCCCATCCCGGAACCCGTTTTGGCACGGCAAAGTGTTCCTGCGCACCTTGCTTGGGCGCGGCGGGCGTGACGGGTTTCACATCACACCAGAGGATTACCAAGGCGCGCCCAAACAGATTGATGTGTCGTCCTTTGTGGGGTTGTTTGTGTCACGTGACGCGGTTGCCAAAATCGGTTTCCCGGACGGGCGCCTGTTTGTTTACGGCGAGGACGGACTTTACACATTGACGCTCAGCAAATCAGGCGGGCAGATTGGGTTTATTCCCGATCTGCGATTTGAGCATGACTGCTCCACATTCGGGGATGACGACCGCCGGTTTCGACCGCTTTGGAAGATCTACTACTACCACCGAAATTTGCTGATGCTGTATCGCGAGGCATCCGGCTGGTTTTTTGTGCCCCTGTTGTTTGTGGTCTTACCCAAGTGGGTGTTAAAAACCCGACATCACACGGGTGAGCAACGCGTGTTCTTGCGCCTGTTGCGGCACGCTGTGGTCGACGGCTTGCTGCGGCGGACGTCGGTGACACATGACAAAGTGCTGGGCTGGGCGGAAAGAAACTGACCTCAGTCGGACGCTTATCCGTTCAAGATATCCCGGTGATAACGAACCAGAAGCACCACGCCCAAAAACAGCGTTATCAACCCAAATAACGCCACATAGGTGGCATCCACATTTTCAGCCCGATAGGTTGGATAAAACCCGGAACGCATGGACGCAATCGGATGTGCAATTGGGTTAAGCCAAAGTATTTTTTGAACTTTTTCTGGAAACCCATCAATCAGAAAGAAGATACCTGACATGATAAACAACGGACGTGTAAGGATGCTCCAAACCTGCGCCCAGACGGGAAACATTCCCAAAAACACGCAGTTTAACACACCGACTCCCAAGCCGAGAAGACACGTCATCCATACGGCCGCAAAGATGGCAGAAAAGTCAAAAACGACGCGCGTGTCTGAGACGGTAAGAACCCCGCCCAACAGAACAATCATCACAATCAAACCTGTCAATGTGTTCAGAACGAAACGGGCTAGAACGGCATCGACCCAAGTTACTGCCGGGTACATCAAAAGCGATCGCGAGAACCGGAAAGACTGCATGATGTTGTTGGACAACGACATATACAGGGTAAACGGCAACATACCTGTTGCGTAAAAAAGCAGAAAGCTGGTTCCCAGAGGGGGTGTCCGCATCACCAACGAAAAGCCGATTGTCAGAATGAGAATGCCACCAAGAGGTTCCAGAAAAGCCCACAAATATCCACCGGGAGAGCGGCCGTACCGGGAACCCATTTCACGCAGGATCAAGGCCATGACAGCGCGAAACGTGGCAAATCTAGGGGCCCTTGTCAGTACTGGCCGCTGCGCAGGGCGGATTTGAGAGCCGTCAGAGGAGGACATAAACAAGATTTCCAATGCTAGCGTTTCGAGAAGGAAGTATGCTAAATATGAGCCAGATTTCAATTATGCTTTGTAAAGGCACATAATGGCAGATGCATCCCAGGGGCAAGGTGCACCTAAAGCTGCGAAAAACTCTGTTTCTAAAGGTGGCAATAACACACCGAAGCAGCAAAAACCTAAAGCGGCACCGAAGCCCGCTAAGGCAGGCGCAGAAGCAGGCACACCCGAAACTCCAAGTTCTGTAGGAAATAGGACCCCTGAAAAGGGGTCAGGTGCTGCGGCTTCAAAACCAGCGCCTGCACAAAGGCCAAAAGGCCCTGCCGCTGCACGCAACGCGGCGAACAAACCTGCAGACACCGCGCCAAACGCAAATGTGAATGCCGATGGCCCCAAGCCCTCTCAAGGCAAATCAGACGGGCAAAAGCCGCCGACTCCGCCCGCTCAGAACCCGGAGCCGCAAAGCCAAAACACCCAGAAAGCGCAGCTCCCCGTTCCAGCTCCGGCTCCGGCTCCGGCTCCGAAAAAACCGGATCCTGCTCCCAAGGCCCAATCAAAACCTCCGGCAAGTGCCGCGCGCATGAGCCGACGCCATTGGGTGATTGTGGCCTCATTTGTTTTGATGGTGATTTTGCCTATCGCCGGCGTGGTTGGGTACCTGTGGGGCGTGGCCAAGGATCAATATGGCTCAGTCACCGGTTTCACCGTGCGACAGGAAGAAAGCGCTGGCGCGCAGGAGATATTGGGCGGCCTGGCGCAACTCGCAGGCAGCAACTCCAGCAGCGACGGCGAAATTCTCTACCAGTTTATTCTGAGCCAGCACATGGTGCGATTGGTTGAAGACAGTGTCGGCCTGCAGGCGCACTACACGCAATATTGGGAGGAAGACCCTGTATTCTCACTTTGGCCGGACGCGACGATTGAGGATCTGGAAGGCTTTTGGGAGCGGGTTGTGCGCGTTTCACTGGATAGCTCTTCTGGATTGATCGATGTCCAGGTGCGCGCGTTTGATGCGGAGACCGCCCACGCCATCACCTCCAGCATCGTCCACCACAGCCAAGCCATGATCAATGCGCTGAACGAAACAGCACGCGAAGATGCGATGCGGTATGCCCGCGAGGATCTGGAGAACTCGGTTGCCAGATTGAAAGACGCACGCGAAGCACTCACGGCCTTTCGGACGCGCACACGCATTGTCGATCCGGCGTCCGATCTTCAGGGGCGCATGGGCGTAATGAGCAATCTGCAACAGCAACTTGCGGAGGCGCTTATCGAGTATGACCTCCTCAAGGACTCTGCCTCCTCGACCGATCCACGCCTCACACAGACCACCCGCCGGATTACCGCTATACAAGATCGCATCAAACTCGAACGCGAAGCTTTTGCCACGGAATCGATTGAGACCGGGGTCGGCCAGGAAGACTACCCAGATTTGATCGCCGAGTTTGAAGGGCTGGTTGTTGATCGGGAATTTTCGGAAGAAACCTATCGGGCCACTTTGGCCGCAGTGGACGTGGCGCGGGCCAAGGCGCAGCGCCAAAGCCGATATTTGGCCACGTTTGTCCCGCCAACCCTGGCTGAGTCCAGCGAGTATCCAAAACGGTTCACTTTGGCAGCGCTCATCGCGGCATGTCTTCTGCTGGCCTGGGCGATCCTGACGTTGGTCTACTATTCCATCCGAGACCGTAGTTAAGGCGGGCGGGATCAATGATCCGAATTGAGAATCTCGTCAAAAGCTTTCGCGTACGCGGTCACAAAAAAATAGTGATCAACAATCTCAACGTGGAGCTTCCCAGCGGGCGATCGCTTGCCTTGCTGGGCAGGAACGGTGCCGGCAAGTCGACTTTATTGCAGATCATTGCGGGCACGCTGCGGCCAGATTCCGGGCGCATTGTCAGTGATGGATCAATTTCCTGGCCTGTCGGCTTTGCCGGATCCTTTCACGCAAACATGACCGGCGTGCAGAACATCCGATTTATTGCACGTGTTTATGGCGTGGACAGTGACGAACTCTGTGAGTTTGTGCGGGACTTTGCCGAGCTCGGAAATCACTTTTTCATGCCCGTGCGGAGCTATTCTTCGGGGATGAAATCTCGTCTGGCTTTTGGGGCATCTATGGGCATTCACTTTGACACCTATCTTGTGGACGAAGTCACATCTGTAGGAGACGCGGTTTTCCGAAGCAAAAGCCGTGATCTTTTCCAAGACCGCATGAAAGCATCAAGCGCGATATTGGTCAGTCACGATATGGGACAAGTCAAAGGATTTTGCGATTCTGGTGTTGTTCTTACCGACGGGCAGCTTCAATACTTTGATGATGTACATGACGCCGTGGAGGCCCATTTGGAACTCATTCACCGGCAGCGGGCAAACAGATAGTGCGCTCCCTCATTCCCCAGGGTCCTGCAACTGATGCGTCCCAACTTTCCTTCTTTTTCGACCTTCCCAACTTAATGAATTAGCTATGCGCAAAACAATCTACATTCACATTGGCCACTTCAAGACTGGCACGACCGCTTTGCAGGTCTTTATGAACAAAAACCGCGACACCTTGGGGAACCTTGGAACCCTTTGGAGCAAAGGGGTGGACTACCCCGAGCGGTTTAGTCATTTCGCCAAACACTCCCAATTCGCCTTTTCAATCTACAGTGAAACCGGCGTTTCGGAACTGATGTACGGTTTCAAAAATGACGTACCTGCGCAAAAGCGCTGGGAAGACTTCTTTGACTATGTTCGCACAAGAAAATGTCCGTCCGTGCTGATCAGTTCGGAAGAGTTCATGCGTATGGGGGCCCACCCGAAATCCGCAGAATTGCTCAAAAACATCGTCGCTCCTGTGCAAAGTGAGTTTCACTTTAAGATTATCGCGTACTTGCGGCAGCCCGACGCGCATTTGCGATCCTGGTACAATCAATTGATCAAGCTCAAACAGTCTGTGCCAGACTTCAATAGAACCGTCTGCGACGTTATGGAGCCCATTCACTATGACTACGCGCTGGCGCTGAAACCTTGGATCGACATTTTTGGCGAGAAGGCCGTCATTGTGCGTACCTACACCGAGGCACTGCGCCACGACAACGCCCTGTTCAAAGATTTCCTTGCCGTTCTTGGCATACCGGATGACGGAATGAATGAAGGGCGGTGGAAAGTGCCAAACGCCGGGATCAATCCCCGCCTCAAAGGTCAGTTTTTGGAGCTGACACGCATTTCCCAGAATCTAGGGTTGATGGTCGAACGTTCAGATTGGCTGAAAGAAAACCTAACAAAACAAATGAGTTCGCACCGGTCAGACAAAAATGATGGCCAAAGCTTTTCCGAAATTGTTGCACGCTCCCGTCTCGGGATCGAAACCTTAAAATCCAACCGACACACGGCCACCGTTGCGGAATTTTTGGAAGACAGTCCACCCAGCCCAGATTCTGACGAGAGATCCGAGTTTTTGAATTTGGTACAGCTCCTGATGCACGAGAATACCGTGTTGCGACATCGCATCTTTCAAAACAATTCCGCTTTGTCAGACAGGCTGACTGCCCTCGAAAACCAATTAAAAACTCCAAGATCAGATTCAAAATGAGAGTCCTGTTTTACAACTGGGTCGACTATTTAGATGCCGAAAAACGAGGCGGTGGTGTATCTATTTATCAGCGCAACGTGATGGCGGCCTTGCAGGACCGCAAGGACGTTAACGTGAGTTTTCTGACCGCAGGGCTTTCTTACGATTTGCCCTCCAAACGCCCCCGGTGGGAGGCACTACGTCACGGGAACCGTTTGCGCAGAGCCCAGCACTATGAAATTATAAACTCTGGTGTACTGGCTCCTGCGCACCATAGTTTTGGCAACCCTGCACAAGTGGATCATCCAGAGACCCAGAAGGCGTTTTTCGATTTCATTGAGGAGACAGGCCCCTACGACGTCGTGCATTTCAACAACATCGAAGGCTTGCCAGTATCTGTTTTGTCATTGAAGAAACGCTGGCCAATGACCAAAGTTGTTTTATCTCTGCACAATTATTACCCGTTCTGCCCTCAGGTAAACTTATGGTATCAGGAAAGAAAAACGTGTGAAGATTTTGACGGCGGCAACAAATGCACGTTCTGTTTAACCGGCGGTCACGATGCCAATCACATCAGACTGGCCAATGGGCTTGCCTATAGGCTAAAGCGGCGAGGGGTTGAGGCGGGCAGCCTTGGTTTCCATCTCAGCTTTGTCTTGGCCATGCGATATGGCCGTAGTGCGGTTAGACTGCTAAGGCGTGTTAAGTCCCTTTTCAAGCGCAATACAAGCGTCGTTGCGCATGTCTCCCCCACTCAAGCCGAACAGGCGCGTAAATTATCCAGTCGGCGACGGGACATGGTGGAGACCATCAACCAACACTGTGATTTGGTGCTCTGTGTCTCTGACGCAGTGCGTGAACTTGCCGTGCGATACGGGTTGCGGCAGGAAATCTGCGTGACCAACTATATTGGCACCCAACAAGCAGAAGCCTTTGCCAACACTAAACCCAGAACTCACCTCCTGCGCCAAGACGGCACCGTCAGTTTGGGGTTTTTAGGGTACATGCGTCGCGATAAAGGGTTCATGTTTCTTCTGGAAGCCCTGGAAACGCTTCCGAAAGAACATGCCAAACGCGTGCGGTTCACCGCTGCTGCAAGAGCAGGAGAAGGTGAGGCAATGGCGCGGCTCAGCGCTTTGAACAGTCATCTGGCCGAAGTCACCCATATGGATGGGTATTCACATGACGATCTGGACGATTTACTGGCGGACATTGATGTTGGGGTGGTGCCGGTGCTGTGGCACGACAACCTGCCACAAGTGGCCATTGAACTGCACAGTCGCCACATCCCGCTGCTGACAGCCGACATGGGCGGCGCCAAAGAATTGGGCAATTGCGCTGAGATGACATTCACCGCCGGGGACATTGACGCATTCCATGATCGCATAGCCGCCATTTTGGACAACCGTATCGATATGGACGCGTATTGGTACTCGGCCCGCCCGCCGACCACCATGGACACCCACATAAACGAGCTGATTGCACATTACGCAAGCGGCTAAACGCGGCAGATTGGGGTGTGGTCTACGACGGTGCTTGTGGACTCTGTGCGAAAATTTCTTGGGCGAATGCGGTTCTGGTCCAGAGCGTTGAAAGATCAGGATCATAAAGGACACCTTGTCCTTTTGACTGCAAATCTTTGTATTTACGATACTCTTCGGCGTTGTTGAAGTGCTGACCACGCGCGACTTCAGACTGCGCCTTGCTCCAAAACTCGGAGTTATACTTAAAATGCGCAAGTATCAGCTGCCGCGCGGCCAAACGCGCATCGGCAATGTAATGCATCCCGGCAGCCAATCGCATCCACGGCTGGTACCGCAACAAGGCCAGCTTCTGCGCGACAAAAAGATCTGGTCGAGATCCCGGTATCAGCCGATGCCGAAGGGCGCTTGTCCATGTGGGTTGATCCGAAAAGGGCCCCCGATACGGTGTGTTTTGCAAGAACGGTGTCCGGTCGCAGAACCGCGCTTGGTCAAATGGATTGTCGGTGAAATCAGCAGATTTCAACGCGCCGGCAGGGTACATGTCCAGCATAAACAGGCGGACAGCCTCTGCCCGTTCAAATTCCGGATCAGCAAGCAACTCCGGCAAAGTTTGTGTCTGCTGTTCCTGCCAAACAAGCAGTTCGTCAGCGTCCGCAACGAGGCTCCATTTTCCGACGCGATACTCGGCAAGTAGGGCTTGTTGCCACGCAACACCGTAGCGCGCCTCACTGTAATCTGTGTCGACTGAGAAAACGGCGACATCTGGCTGTTCCGCCAGGCATTCTAAAGTCCCGTCATCCGACGCATTGTCTGCGATCAAAAAGCACTCGACGCCTAGTTTCCGGTAGTGCGCCAAAAAATGGGGCAGCATAAACATTTCGTTGCGCATACAGGCAACAAGCGCCACCGCCGCCTCTCTGGCCTGAAAAGTGCGTGACACTGGCGAAACGAGCTCAAGAGCATTGCTTTGATATCCTAGGCATGGATCTTGATAGCTGGGCCAAATCTTCTTGGGAGTCAGCTCTGGCGCATCGAGACGCTCCATGGCTTCGCGCTGTCCCGCGGTTGTGTCCATGTGCACAAGCTGCACCGGGGCCGAACGGCTCGCGTTGAACCCATTGTGCCAAGACGGCACTGGAATTGCGTCTGGGTTTGCTCTCCGGCGAACAGTCACCGTATAGCCTTCTTCGGAGACGGAAATGCCGCGCAATGCAAGCAAATCGCCGAGCAGCTTGTCTTCCAGAAACGAGACCTGGAGAAGTTGTTCACCAAAAGTCGTACCAGCCGCGACTAAGGCTTCTTTCATCGCCCTGCGGCTCAAGGAATACCCGGAACCGCCATCTGCATAGGTCGATGGTTCTGGCGACTTGTCCAGATCCATGCGCCCTCTGTCGGAAATTGATTTTTTCTGATGCCAAAGGCGATCTAATTGACCAATCTGACGGGTGAGCTTGCGGCCGTAGTAGTCATATTTGCGGTAGGTTAGAGACTGGAAGAACAAAGGCGCGTTAAAAAAACAGTCGTCATCCACCTTCACCATATGGGCGTAACCAGTGTTTCGGTAGACCCAGTCAATGGTGGCGAGCGTTTTTTGCGGCAATCCTTCGTAGGTGTCCGGCGCGTCAAGATACACGACGTCGCCACGCTGGCGGTTATCACCATCGCCGACAACCACGAAATACGGCACCCCCAACCCGTCCAGCAGACGAAGCCAACCCTCTCGCAACGTCGGGATGCGGGTTTTCAAATGTGATTTGCAGGAAAACACCGTGACAATTGCATCGTAGAGAGGCGACCCGGTGGGTAGGGCATCCTGGGGTTCCAGATGCGCGCGCGCCAAAGCACCTTGCCCCAAAAGCAGCGCTTCAAGATCGCCAACAACATCAAGATTGCCCCCATCACGCCACAGCCTTTTCAGGGACATCTGAACCGGCAAGCTGGCGGCAAGAGCCTCCTTTTCCGAGGCACCAAGATCTGTCACATGCGCGCGGATCCGGGTCACGATTTCCGCAGCATAGGCTTTTTTCGAGTTGGATGTGCCAAAGCAATTTACCAGCACAAGCTGCAACGCAATTCCGAGGAAATTGGACTGCGCACTGGCAAGAGCATCACACAGACCCAGTAGCCTTTCAATTTGCGCCCGATCCACCGACTCGTTCGGGTCGGCAAGGAGTTTGGCAATCGCCGCGCCAGCTTCGCCCTGAAGTTTCAAAAGGGGAGAAGGCGTCTGATCTTGGGACAGGTCTGAAACCCGATCGGCCACCATCTGGGACAACTGATCACTTGGCTCGTCCGTACCCGGAGCCGCGAAATACCGCAGGCCCGCTAAGGCAGGGTCATCGTGAACCTGTTGCAATGACGCCAAGTCCGGTGGCGTATTCTGTTTCAATGCCACACCGGACGGCCCAAAGAGTTCATACCGAAAGCGCGATACGTCAGGACATTTATTACGGTCAAAGAACAACAGCGCTCTCTGCGCCAAATTTGGATCGTCTTTATAGTTGAGAACGTGGGAGAATTGGAGACGGGCTGTTTTTAATTCTTGTGACGGCACATCGACGGGAAGCATCGCCCAAAACTGTCTGGAAAGACCATAGTTGCGCAGACAAATCCAAAGCGCATTGCCTTTCTGACTGGCTGAAAACTCATCGAATTGGGCAGCCAAGTCTAATGCTGCCAACAAGAGTTCGCGACATTGGACAGGCTCCCAGTAGCCCCGACCAAGCCTTGAGAGCAGATGCCCCCAAAGGAATAAGAAATGTTGTCGCTGCCGGTCAGACAGAGCCTCAGCCTTAAGAGATTTGCGCAATACCCAAGCGATGGAGACCGTCGAAACCGGGCCGCCGCCCCTTCTGGCAAGGCGCCGCAATGTGACAATAACACTCTCCATGTCGCCCTGCATAAACAGGAAGGGCAACACACAGGAATCGTGCCAATGCTCTCCATTTACCTTGAACGCCTGAACACCTGCGTTTTTCACAAAGGTGAAATAGGCTTCAAAGTCCTGATCATGACGGGCAAAGACCTCCGCCATGGAGAGATAGACTTTCTGTGCGGCAAAGAATGGTACCGGCATGTTGGCCACCGTGTCCAAGGGGGACACGGCTTGACCGCTTTCCAAACTTTTGGCGAGATACATCTGGGCAAGATCGATCTCTTGCGCCATTGGATCCGGTTTGGAGGTTCCGGAAAGCTGCCCATTATTTGAGCTGAGGTCCTGACAATCCTCACTGCCTAGAACAGAAGGTTTGAGAACGCCTTCAACGCCAAAGAAAGACGCGTAGACCTGCACCGCCTTTCGCTCCGTGTCGGACAATTCGGGAAAAAGACGGCCATGAGCAACATGTTCCAGGATGGCCAAAACCAAAGTTGTGTCCGAGAAGGTGGGGCGCTGATGCAGGAGCGTCTTGAGACGCCGGATCATGTCTTGCCGACCTAAGCCCAAAGGCGCGCCAACTGTGTCCCCATCAGTTGTTTCAAGTTGAAAACGCAATGCCGCGTCATTGCGGCTCAGTGCAGACGCCCATAGGCGCGCTGGCAAAAGTGTTCGCAAACCAGGAAGATGCGTCATCCCGTCCAACGGCGTGACAGGGAGGACCGTGTCCGTGGTAAGCTCTCTTATTTGATGGCCGTCCGCGGCATAAGCAGCTTGCAACACAAGCCTTTTGTCCAGCGTCACCGTCTTCTCTGGCGGTTCAACCACAAACCCGAGCGGTTTGATGTTACCTTGATATTCGATACCGGAGTACACAAGACCATCAGTGTCCGGCTTTTGCAGCGCTGCAGCTAGCGGCACTTTGCAGAACTCTACCCCATCAATTGTGAGACCAACCACATCGTCCTGAAATTGAAGAGATGCCTTCAGAACCGGCTGGTCAAAGTTGTAAGGCCAACTGTGCTCTTCCCCCCAACCGTGTTTGTCTTGCCGGTTAAACACAATGCACTTTGCCTCTCGCCGGAAGGAGAAATGAACTGGCACAGTGACGCCATCTGCTGCGAATACATTGAGATTGGCAAAAGGCGATTGGCACACATCGACCAAAAACGTAAAGGCGCTGGAAGCTGTTGCCGGAAAGAGCAACAGTGCACTGCGCGCGCTTCGGTCCCTGCGCACGTCATACCGAACATCGAGTTCCCTTTGCTGCAGCGCAAGAGACCGAGTGCGCGTGCGGCCAAGCAGAGATGCAAACGTGCCGACAGGGTCAAGAACATTCTGGCTGGTTGCGTCAAAGGGCGGATCAAAACTGGCTTCCGTGGGAGACACGCCATGCAATCCACGGCGAAAAGCATCCCACATTGTGCCAAGATTACTGGCAGAAAGTTTAGGCGCACGCCTAGGCGCTTCGACGGACTGTATGGCTTTGTAAGATCGATCAAACAACCGCCGCTGCCAGCCTGATGGCAACTGGTTTTGCACAGTTTGCGGAAGCGCTTCAATTAGCCTGTCGTGCGCCGGTCCGATCCGGATTTTTTCGCGTTCTGGCTGCGGCACGATAAGCCCGGCCCAAGGATTAAAGACCACCCGTGGGGCAAGCACAGCCGCATTGAGTTGAAACGCCCAATCCGACCTCGCCAACTTTGTATAGGTCAGTTTTTGATTGATCAGGAACCGTCGATCAAACACGCGCGCAGATACTTCCGGCAGAAGCGCGAGTCCCGCGGTACCATCAATTGTCACAACGCCTTTCTCTAACGGTTGCAGTCCAAAAGCGCGCACGTCCGCGAAGCCGGTGCAATATGCTGGTTCGCCTGTGTCATCTGGCGTCAAGTAAGCCGAAAGCGCCATTTGGGCATCATGACGCAGAAGTTGCTCAACTTGTTGAAAAAATAAGGCGGAGTCGACTGTTACACCTGAGCGCAGGATCGTGACGAACCGTCCACGCGCTTTTGACCATGGCACCCCAATGGACAGCTGGCAGAGATCGACAATTTGCACATCCGGATAATCTGTGGCCAGAGACTGAGCTTTTGTGGCTGATCGAGCCAACAGAATCACTTCGATGCCGGGGCCAATCAATTGGGACAGGCTATCCAGCGTCTTTTTGAGTTCTGATTGTGGTTCAGATCTGCAATCGATAAAAACCGTCAATGGCAGCTCGCCGGACATTTCCAAACCCCAGCTGAGCGCGATATCGTCGTCCCACTGCGGCGCATACGTTAAAGCCTGGCTTCGAAAAAACTGCGCCGCCTCCTTCGCAAATCGCACACGCCGGTCTGGGTTTCGCAAACTCAAGCTACGTTCAAACACCAAACGACTGGCAAGCCGTTCGTAGGCTTGCCGCGCATTCCTATGGGGGCCTTGCTCCATAATGCCCCGCAGTCCGCGCAGAACCTGCAACTGCTCAAACACACGGTCACTGTCTGCGGTTGTGATTTGCCCCTCTCGCCCACGCGTTTGCAGATAAAGCGCTCTCGGCAGGTGCACCAAGTGGTCCGTCCGGGCCGCTGCACGCTGAAAAAAGCTATGGTCCTCAAACCAGGTGCCTTCATCAAACGTCAGACCCTCAATCAGGCGGCGCCGATAAAGCTTGTTCCAGGCGGAAGGAAAATGACAAATAACATCTGTCCAACTGTCGAAGGAAAACCGACGCGGCGCAGAGGACTCAAAAAAATCGGACGCGCCATGAATGGCGGAGTGGGACGTTATATGGCCATCCGGATGGCAAGACTTGACCGCGCATGCAACCCAGTCACAGCCAGTACTTTGTAAAGCACCATAAAGCAGCTCCAGAAAGTCCGGTGCGATACGGTCATCACTGTCCACAAAAGAAATGACCTCCGCTCTGGCGTATTCCAAGCCGGTGTTGCGCGCGCCGGAGAGTCCTCTGTTGGATTGGAAAATAAAATGGAAGCGCGCATCGGTCTGGCAAAATTGAGCTGCCAGTGGTCCACTTCCATCGGTGGATCCATCATCCACAACAATGACCTCAAAGTCCGTCCAGCTTTGTTTTTCAATGCTCCGCAAGCACGCAATCACGTGATCTTCGACGTTAAAGACCGGTACGATGATCGATATTGCGGGAATCTGTCCCTGAGAGATGGTCTGAGAAGGAGAGGTCATAAATCAAAGCATTGTAAAACTTACCTATGTTGTTTCTTACCCTGACCGTCGGGTAAAGAGTCGGCCACCCATATTTTTAAAAATTTGACACCACACAGGGTTTGGCGAAACACCTGTGTTGCCTCCAAAGCATCGTAGGCATTAGAGGTTTTTTGTAATGCGGCTGGACTTCTCTTTCGTGCAAACTTGTTCCACACTTCCGGAACACATAGCACCACAAGTCATTTTAGGAAGATTGGAAATTTCATGAGCATCGTTGTTGTAGGTGCGGGCTTCTCAGGGGCGGTCATTGGACGAACCTTAGCCGAAGCGGGATACAAAGTTTCGGTGCTGGACACACGGCACCATGTTGCAGGCAATTGCCACACCGAGAGATGCGATGAAACCGGGGTTATGGTGCATACTTTCGGACCACATATCTTCCACACAGACAACCAGCGTGTCTGGGACTACGTCACCGGCTTCGCGGAGTTTATGCCTTACCGAAACCAAGTGAAATCGACCGTTGGCGGAGCCGTCTATTCGTTGCCCATCAACCTGCACACGATCAACCAGTTTTTTGGCAAGACCTTTAACCCGGTAGAGGCACAAAGTTTCATCGAGGCCACGCAAGCTGACACCAGCATCCAAGAACCACAGAGCTTCGAAGAGCAAGCCTTACGCTTTGTGGGACCGGCTTTGTATAAGGCATTCTTTAAGGGCTATACCGAAAAGCAGTGGGGGTGCGCGCCGACGGAGCTTCCGGCCTCAATCCTCAAGAGATTGCCTCTACGCTTTAACTACAACGACAACTATTTTTCACATCAATATCAAGGTATCCCCAAGGATGGATACACGGCGTTGATTGAACGAATTCTGGATCACGCCAACATCGACGTGCATCTCACCACGCCCTTTACACCATCACATGCGGAGCGCGCGGAGCACGTATTCTGGTCCGGTCCATTAGATGGATACTTCGGAGAAAGGCTTGGCAGGCTTGGGTATCGTACCCTGGATTTTGAACGGTTCACTGACACAGGAGACTGGCAGGGTTGCGCTGTAATGAACTACGGCGATCCGGAGGTGCCCTATACGCGGATCACCGAACACAAGCACTTTGCACCCTGGGAAAGCCACGAGAATACTGTGTGTTACCGTGAGTACTCCCGCGCCTGCGGCCCGGAGGATGTTCCGTATTACCCAATTCGATTGGTTCAGGAAAAAGCTCTGTTGTCACAATACGAGGCCTTAGCGGACTCGGAAGAAGGTGTAACCTTCGTGGGGCGGCTGGGAACCTACCGCTACCTTGATATGGATGTGACAATTGCCGAAGCTCTGTCACAAGCGGAGGCTTTTCTAGAGACGCGCGGGACGAAACTCACCTAAGTGCGCCAAAGGGCATCACTTTGGCAGAAAGATTGCACAACTTTAGGGTGAGTATCTTCAGCGACTTTCGTTGTAGATTTTTGTGATCGCATCTCCGATCACCGGACCGTACGGCCGCGCCCTCTGCAGCACTTTCAGCAACAAAAGCGCGCTGGGCGCATCCAAGGTCTTTTCCTCATAGAGCTTCATGGCGAGGTCTCGAATGGCGTCCACCTCTTCAGGTGCCATAAAGACCAACCCTTTTATGCTGAGAATTTGGTCCAGCAGCTCAGTGCACGCGCCTGCCTCAGGGTCTTGCTCAATCTCCTCTGCGCCAGCTTTAGGTTCGGAAAAAAGATTGTCCTCCGTTCCAAAAAACTCTTTGAAAAAAGCGCGATTTCTTTCATCAAACGCCTGGTACATCTCCGGTTGCCGCGGGTCTTTGACGCCGCCTCCGGAATTAAGCGGCGCAGTTGTCATGACACGTGCTTTCAGCCGTGCATTGAGCGGGTTTTGATAGATCGAAAACCGAGGAGGACATTTTGCGTTAATGACGCGAAAACAAGCGGCCTGCTTGGCGGTCAAAGACTCGTTGGCTGGAACGGAGTCAAAAGACAATCGCGTAGGATCAATGCCAGGCAACATGGTTGCCAGAAAGTCGTAGCGAATGTCCCCTTGTGCCATGGTCTCTCGGTCATACACCTTGGGAACCAGGTTTTCCTTGCCAAAAACTTCCGCCCATTTTGAAAAGAACTCCATGTAGTCGTAGTAATGGTGCCCAGGGCCGGCATCTTTCTGGAAAACATCAATTCTTTCGGGAGAGTGCAGTTTGATACCTGTAGAATACAGGCTGGTTCTCACTTTGGACTGCTCGCGGAAATAACACATGACTTTTACGTCAGAAAACGCGCGGTCAAGCACCTCTTTGACGCGCTCAATCTGCTCGACAGTTTGCAAACGGCTGTGAAAGTGCTCGCTGGAAAACAAGACGGTATGATGATCGTAAGACAGCTCCAAAATTTCGGACAGCAATGCCACTTCAAATCCCTCAAAGAACGCCTCTCTTTGCTGGCTATTAAAGACCATGTTTTCATGCATGTAGTCGTCAAAATCGTTCTGGAAATAGGCCACCAGTTTGCGGTTGTTCGGGAACGAGGCAACCTTTGACAAACCCACGCCTTGCAACGAGAGCGCTTGCTCATTTTCATAAAGCCAATTTTGAATGAGGGTCGTACCGGTTTTCTCTGTTCCGATATGCAAAATGCACTTCATGCGTGTTTTTTCCTCTGAGCAGAGATGGTCCGTCTGACTGTTTCGCTTACCAGCAACAAACAGTCTTGTCACCAAAGTCGCTAGGCAAAACGGCGACTTCTCGCAGAAAAATGGGGCCTGTGTCCGATTGGCTCATTCTGGAATGATGTGTCGTTGCCTGGCCCTCTGCAACGTCCGGACCTCAATGCGTCCATTTAAGGCGATATTTTGGATCTGGAATCGAAAAAATGCCCCTTAAATCCTTTCAACCCGCACGGCCGGATTGCAACTGTGTTGGCGAAAGCGCTAAGTTCATCTCATTGGATCCACGTATTATTCAGGCAGAGTTTAGATCATGTCCTTCAGCCTCGCCAGAACCACGGCAAAGTCACTTGTAATTATCGGCCCACCCGACGTGGAGACCCTACAGGCGCTATTGAGCGACGGCCCAAGTCAGGCGGTCCTGATTGAGCCCGAAACCGAGCGCGCGCGCAGCCTTAAGCAGGAATTTGAGGAGCAAAAGAAAGTGCTGGTTTTGACCGGCGCAATTGGCGCTCCAGGTCAAAAAGCTGAATTCGTGGAATACAATTTCCCCGGCCTACGAAGTTTGCGGAAGCCTTCAACGGCTTTGCGCGAGCTTTTTCCAGGCTTGTCGGCGCGCGAAACCTCAGTGTTGGAGCTGCATTCCATAGAAGATCTATTGGCGCAGACACAGCCTTTGGCAGAACCCATCGCGCTCAGGATAGATCTTCCCGGATCTGAATTGGATATCCTGGACTCTATGGAAAATTCCGGGCTACTGAAACAAGTGTGCCAAATTTCCATACGGTGCAGCGCCGAGCCGATGTTTGAAGGCGGCCCGGGCGTCCAAGATGTTGAACGCTGGCTACAAAATCAATTCTTCCAAGTCACGGACCAGGACCGCCGTGATCCTGATTGGCCCGTTCTTCAATTGGAAGCCAACCCATTGGCACAAGAGCTGGCAGACGTAAAAGCACGTTTGTCTGACACCCAAACCACCCTTTCCGCGTGCCAAAACGATCTGCAAAAGGCGCAAGAACGCAGCTTACAAACGGACGAGAAAGCGCAGCAAGATCTTTTGACCGTTCAAAACCAGAAGCAGCGCATCGCCACCTTAGAAGAAGAGTTGGCAGAAGAACGCCAAGCTCTCGCTGAAAGTCATCAGGATCGGAACAGCCGTTTGGCAGCGCTTCAGGACGCCCAAGAACGGTGCATCCGCTTACCAGAATTAGAGACCGCGCTGAAAAAGACCACTGATGAGGCCACTGCCGCCCAACAGGAAGCAGCGACGGCCAATCAAAAACTGTCGGAGAATCTCCAGTTATTGACGATGGCCACCGATGATACCAAAGCCCTCGCCGCGCAGCTGGCCAGTGTCCAAGAGACCGTAAAAGCCAGCGAAGAGCGCCTCCAAACGGAAGTGGCGCGGGCCAGTCAGATGGAGACAGACAACAAGGGGCTGGCTGCGCGGATTGACTCCCTCATAGACACGGCCAAACGGCGCACCGAAGAGCTGGAACGAGTTCAGGCCGGCGTGGCTGCCGCAAGTCAGCGGGAACAAAGCCTTCAACAGAAGCTAACGGACACGCAAAGCGCGCTGGAAACAGCCGAGGAGCAGCTGAGAAAAATCGACGCGACAAGCTCTGAGCCAGCCGTGGCGCCTTCTGACCAGATACAACTGCTTGAACAAAAGGTGGAAGCGCTGTCACACCCAAAAGAGAGCAACACTGAAACATCGGTACAGGTGGCACTCGACGGGGACAAAAAGGCGCTGGAGAGCAAAAACAAAGAGTTGGACGCCGCAAAAGCCAAAATCGACTCGTTGCAAAGTGACCTGGCGATTGCCCTCCGTATGCAAAAAAAAGCACAGGCTGATATCCGTGAGCTGCGCGGACGCTACCAAGAAACCGAGCAAGTTCGAAAAACCCAATCAACTCTGCTTCAGAAGCTGACTCCACGTCTGCAACAGGCCGCGCAACAGTTGCAGACGCTCTCTTTGAACGGCGATGTCGCACCAACCCTAAAAATCGAGGCGAGCGACACGGCTGCCCCCAAAACGCGCACCACGCGAACGCGGAAGAGTAGCACAAAAGCCAAGGCAAAGACCTCCACAAGCAAGAGAAACCCGACCACCAAAAAAAGTGAGGCGGGATCGCAATGACGACTGATCTGTCAGAAAGCGCATTGGTGGAGACACTGGAAGTCGCGTTGGACCTGCTCAAAGACTACACGGACTCTCCAGAGGACGCAGCTGTACCTCTGCCCAGTTTGCTGGAGCAATGCGAGGATTTGACGCGCACCGAGCCTACTGTTGCACCGGTCAGAACGATCCACCACTTTGCCTGCACCGGGGGCACGCTGATCAGCAAATGCCTGGCTGTAATGCCCAATGTCACCGTCCTAAGCGAAATTGACCCTCTGAGCCCGTTGATGACGCGCCCCAACTCGAGGGCGCTTTTTGCGCCGGCGGATCTGATTTATGGCGCACGTAGGGCCATGCCCCCGCTCAGCGATGACGCCACAATCAAGGTTTTCACTGCCGCTTTGCAGGCACTTTATGAGAGCCTGCAAGAGCAAGGCATGTATCTTTGTCTGCGTGATCATGCCCACTCCCAGTTTTGCACGGACGCCCAGGGAAGCGCGCGCCCCACTCTGGATGAAATCGTCGCGAAGGTTTATCCGGTCCAATCAGTGGTCACTGTGCGCCATCCGCTGGAATCCTACCTATCCCTGATCAACAACGGCTGGAAGCACTTCTCCCCATTCACAATTGAAGAGTATTCGCAGCGATACATGCAGTTCTTAGATCGCTACAAAGGCGTGCCGCTGTTTCGGTATGAAGAATTTGTCGCGGCACCGGACAACGTCCTACGCAAAATTTGCGCCGAGCTTCAGTTGCCGTTTGAGGAGGGCGCTGAGTCGATGTACCAATTGGTGTCAATGAGCGGCGACAGCGGCCGGAAATCCCAAAAAATCAAAGCCAGACCCCGGCGCCCAGTTCCTGATGATCTGGAAAAACAGACGCGGCAAAGCCCGTCCTACAAAGAGCTGTGCCTGCGGTTGGACTATCCAAGTTGATCCAAGATCGGAAGAGAGTTCAAAAACGGAGCGCGCTTAACCGCGCCACCAAATCACAACCGCCCGGATTGGCGCGGTGATACGCCAAGAGTTTGATGCGTACATAGCATCCAACTGGCTTTTTAGCTCCTGGATGTGATGCTTGCTCTCTTCCACCTTGGCCCTTAAGCCACCTTCCAGCTCGCGCACCTGCGTCACCAAAAGCTCTTCTGACTTTCGGGAACGCTTCAGATCGGCTTCTTTCTGGTCCGCGCGTTGTGTTTCCGCACTGAGTTGCGAGTCCAACGACGCTGCCCGCGATTGTGCTGTGCTCAATTCAACTGACAACCGCTCCAATTGAGCAGCCTGCGCATCCCGCTCGCCTTGAGCTGCGTGAAACCGTCTGTTCAACTCAATTTGCTCAGACGCGGCGGCATTGAGTTGAGTATTCAGCTCAGAAATCCGAGCTGCGTGTGTTTCCTGCGAATGCGCCGCCTGCTGCCGTAGGTTCTCCGTGGCTTTAAGACTGTCTTCCAGTTGCAAAACTTGTGCCTGAAGCGCGGTTCCAATTTCGTTTTGGTCTCGAGCCAATTCGCGGTTGGACACACTCAAACTATGCCATTCAGCCGCCAACTGCCCAACAGAGGTTATTGGCTCAATATCTGTTGTGAGGTACCCAACGCTGCTGGCTTGAAGCTCTGACCAAATGGCGAACGCAGACCGGTCCAGCGTCAGCAACACCTCAGCAAGTTGTCGCGCAGCGGGCCACACATCAGCATCGTCAAACGCCAGAACACTTGGTGTGATGTTCGGGAAAAAGGCGGACAGCGACTGCAGCGTCTCGGCGCCGCCTGGACGTTCCGCCAGCACCAGTTTCCGGCGATTAAGGCGCAGGAAGTCCAAAACTGCACTGGCTTCCGCACGCCATTTATCCAACGCGTCTGAGGCTGACACACCCTGCTCCAAAAGAAGCGCCACGACGATCACAGGCGTGTCGTAGAGGATCAAACCACGGTTGTTGCTTTCCACCAGGCCTTGCTGCATGTCATCAAACCCGGAATGTGAAGCAAATTTCTCTGCGCCATCCGGCATGGACTTGAGGGATACCCAAGTTGGAGGTGTGGTAGTCGCGGTTTCTGTGGCGGCAGCTTGAGGCATTCCGTCATGCTTTCTTTGGCTTCGCGATTAAGCGGTGTCTGAAATGATGATCACCTTTAAGGTGTCAGAGTGTCATCAAGAATAAGAAATTTCAAAACGGCACCTACTTCGGATTTACTGTGACTGGAGCCAGATGCGTTTCGGTTTCAATGAAACGTACAAACTCTGCTCTTAGCGCATCGTTTAACGTAGGCAGTACCGTTTCCAGATTTTCAAGAAACTGGGAGCTGAACAGATTGCCTTCGGGTGGCATGCAGTCTTTGGGAGGCTCGTATGAAATACCAAAACGCGCTTTGAGGAAGGCCATATCTTCCGTCACCGAATCCCAAATCTGTTGGCTGTCTGCCTCGCTAAGAAAACTGGCCTTTTCTCCTTTGAGATCAAACAAAGCCAATCTGTCGGTGTCGGAGATCGGAGCGCGCGGCGTCCGGAATTGCATTCTAGCGCCACCTTGGGGGGACAAACGTGGCCCCTCGTAAAGCCAAGAGAGAAACTTTAGAACTTCACCGGATATGCTCGTGTTTGTTTGCTTGGATGTGTCCTTCAGGCCCTCTGACGAAACACCAATGGTGTTCATGAAATACGAAATGAGCCCTTCCGGATGGCTCCGTGCAACCTCATAGGAATAGAACTGCACGGCATCGTCGCCAAACGCCTCGGCATAGGTCTCGTAAATTTTCTGATAGCGCTTCCCGCCGCCTTGCAGCTGAAAGCTGCGTGCGTCTTCTTCGGTCATTCCATTGGCCTTAATCAGCTGCTGGATACCGCTTTCAGCGCGCCCCAATGGGTCACGCGTGAAATACAAAACCTTGTACGCGGGTTCTTCCCCACACAGGTTGTGCATGGTCGCTTTAAGCTTCTCAAGGTGCGGAACTGTGAGACCGGTTCCCGCATTTTCGCCGGAAAAAACAATCTTTTCCCCATCGAAATGTCGAATTTCCCGCCGAATATTTGATAGCCGTTCTTTTGTTTGCTCACGTATTTGCTTGGGCGTTCGTCCCAAGCGCGCAAAAATCGGATCCTTATCTGGATCTCCGAAGGCATCAATAAGAAATGCAGAATGGCACCCCGGCAGAGTTTTGGGGTAAAGTACTCCGCGTTTCTTGAGGTTCAAATGGTTGGCCTTGCAGGTACGCTGAATACTCGTCGTGCCTGTCTTATGACGACCGACATGCAAGACAATGGTCTTCTTTTTAGACGTTTGTGACATGTGAAGGGCCTTCAACAAATCTCATTTTTGATCCAGGTGGGGGATGAAGGCACCATCAGACATCTGCGCCATCCACACAGGAAATCCATAGCACATCGCATTCATCACACTCCCGCCACTGTGCGGTACAGCTGCAAATGTTGATCCCTTACGCTGTCAGGGTTGTGAAGATCAAGTGCGGCGGTGCGAGCTCTCAGGCTCCGTATCAACGCGTCATTGGACGTAGTGTCCTCAAGCGCCCAAGCCAAACCTTCGGCAAAATGGCTCGTGTCTTCGTACCGCGCAATAAATCCCGTTTCGAGGTGGTGAACCAACTCGGGCACATTGCCCACAGGAAAGGCCACAATCGGAGTGCCCGAAAGGAGCGCTTCTGGCACGGTTTGAGGCGCGTTGTCTTCACGAGATGGGAAAGCAAAAACGTCAGCTGCAGCGTACACGAGAGAGAGCCTGGCCGGGTCTGAAACATAGCCCATATTGTGGACCGGCAACCCCAAATCCAGACTGGCGGAACCAAAGAACAGCCCATGCACATTTTCGGCCTGGCCGCGCTCCTTTAGCAAGCGCACGCTCTCCACCAAAATATCCCCGCCCTTCCGCTTGTTGTTCAGGCTATCAGCGCCAAAAGCCACAATCTTGGCATCCAATGGGAGGCCCAGCTGCATCCGTGCAACCAGTTTGTTGGTCGGCGTGAAGTGTTCGATTGGAATGGAGTTCGGCAAAACATGAACCGGACGATCGCCAAACAATGAGCTTTCTTTGGCGCAATCCGCGAGCCATTGGGACGGGGTCACAATGTGGAGGTTCTCGATTTTCGAATAGGCATCACGTTTGGCCCGCCAGGCATCATGGGCCAGAGACTTGTCGCCCTCCAGAAGCGGACAGTTGGCGCAATCCTTTTTGTATTGCTCACACCCTTCAGCGTAGTGGCAACCTCCCGTAAACGGATTCATATCATGCAATGTCCAAATGACTGGGCGATCACCGATGATCTCTTCCATACGCTCCAGGTCCAACATGCCCACAACCCAATGAAGGTGCACGACGTCACTTTGCGCCAGCGCAGCCCCCATCGGAGCGGCCTCAACCATACTGCCAACTTTTGAAAAGAGTTCTCGCGAGAGTGGCTTGGGTGTGGCGTCCTCCTCCAGGACACCCACATCGGTCCAGTGTTTCCACAACATTTCCAGATCGCCAGCCCGTTGCGCATCCCCTGCCGGCCCGCCAACCGGCGCCAAATGAGCGTCTGGACTACCGGAGCGCTTGAACGCACAAATCGTGAAGGCGCCCTGCTTGGCCTCACGCATAATGTTCATGCAGCGTTGGCTGGCGATGCCAGCGCCGCCGTAGTCGAATGTCGTGACAATCGCGATATTGAGCTCTCGCTCAGGCGCGGGGATCAACCCGAGATCTACAAAGGCGTCGCGCAGGATTTGCCGCAACTCAAGGTTCTCGCAAAGTCCCGCGTCGCTGGATCCGGCTTTGCAAAAAACCTCATGCAGCGTTTTGAAAAATTGCGCGCTGTCCTCAGCGGAAAGCGCCTCCCTCAATTCCGCAAAGAAGGGAGGGTTCCACCAGTCAAAAAGGAAGAAGTTTGCGCGCTCTTTTTGCCCTGCATCGGTCAGCAATGACCACGCCCGGCGACGCCACTCAATTTCATCCATATATTTGGAGAACGTATAGTTGTTCATCGCGCTGTCAGCGCTGTCTTGGTAAACGTAGACCGGTTCCGGGATCAGAGTCACAACAGGCGCAAATGTCATCGCCTTGATCAGGAACAGGCTGTCTTCACCCATTCGAAAGTCTTCGGGATAAAGAACCGACTCGATAAAATCGCGATCATACAGGCCGGCCCAGTGACCTTCAGTGGATGACAGCAACCCCGGCATCTCGTTCAAATTGGTGTGCGCCACCACCCTGTCTGAAATTCCTGCAGGGTATTTGGTGCCTTGATCTAAATGTCCATGGATCGTGCGTTCAACATGGAATGCGCCACGCACCACTGTGCTGCCGTGTTCTTGGGCGGCGTCATAGAGCTTGCGCAAAGCTCCGATAGGAATGCGGTCATCTGCGTCCAACATGAAGACATATTGGCCACGCGCCTTACGGATCGCTGCGTTACGGGACGCGGCAGGTCCTTTGTTCGTCTTATTTTTTAGGAACCGAAGTCGCCCATCCAATGTGCTGGCTTTTTGTAAAATAGACAGGGTGTCGTCGCTGCTGCAGTCATCCACACAGATCACTTCAATCTCAGGCAAATCCTCTTGCAGCAAAAGAGAATCCAGAGTGTCTTGCACGATTTCAGACGCGTTATACACCGGCATGATGACGCTGATCTTTGGATACTTCATGCTGGCTTCAGCGGCAATTTGCTCAATCGGCGCCTCAGCCCAAAACCCGCCCCAGAGACGGCCAAAATCTTTCACCATTGCACGTACGGCCAACACAAACTCTTGTTGATCGAGATGGGCATTTGCCGCGGCGATGAAACTCTCTGGACGTGCTTTGGAGTGATCCGCTAGAGAGTGGCTTTCATCCAGTGTCAGAAACGGGAATGTGCGCACCAGCAAATCATGGTGTTCGCTGTGCAATTGCTCCATCGCTGTGTTGGACACGCCTGTCGTCCGAAAATTCAGCAGCGGCTCGCGCAACTCAAAATAGCTCGCGCCACCTTGGAAAAGACGAATGGTCAGGTCAAAATCGGCAATGATCGGATAACGCAGATCGTATGGTCCGATCCTGTCGTAGAGCGCGGCGGGGATGAGCATCGTTTCGTGGCGCAGCGGCATCCGCAGCAACACAGAATGATCATAGCTCATGCTTGGCAAAACATGGTTGTTGCCATCTTCGCCAATGTACAAAGCCAACGCGCCAACAAAATCACAGCCGCTGTACTGCCACGCATTCACCAGCTTTTCGACGGCATCATCTTGATACCAGTCGTCAGAGTTCAGCAGCAAAATTGCCTCCCCCTGTGCCAGCTCCAGGCCCTTGTTCATCGCATCATAGATCCCTGTGTCCGGTTCTGACACATAGTAATCAATCAGGTCTTCATACTTGCGAATGATGTCCAAAGTCGCATCACTCGAGTTGCCGTCAACAACGATGTACTCAACATTGTCATAGGTTTGCGACTGGATCGAGCGGATCGTCTGTTCGATTGTCTCAGCGGAGTTCCAACACACCGTGATCACACTGATCAAAGGTTTTTCCGCACTGGAGCTGCGGACCTCTCCCAGAAGGCGCTTGCCTCCTTCTGCCTGACGGTTTCCGGTCTGATCGGGGTAGGTCGTGTACCGGCCTACAAACTTCTGTGACGCTGTCATCAAACAATCCAAAAAATAGTCATATGAAAATTTTCAAATACACGAAATGAAACGATGTGATCGAATGCGCCCTGACTGCCGCAAACGCGCTCAAATATCAACAGCGGATGTGTGCAAATCTACTGGGCACATCGACGCTGAGGCAAAATATGGCCTGCGTCAAGGAAGCAACATCCGCCTTTCCTTGCAAGCGTTTCTCACCTGATTGACCTTCGGATCAGAGATCCCTTGTCCGAAACCGTCGCCAGGATCTCAGAAAGCTCAACAACCGCCACTGCACGAAAAATGAGCGCAATTGCTCGTTTTTGCACAAACTACGAGGAATGCCATTCGTGGAGCCGTTGGGTGGATTTCAATCTATGGGCAGGCCGAGAAACACACTTGATGCGCGCCGGGAAAGCGACTAAGCCATCGGTGATATTATTTAAACGATCTTTAGAACTGTTCACGGGATTTCACATGAAAAAGGCTTTAATTACAGGCGTTACAGGCCAAGATGGCTCCTATCTCGCCGAATTTTTGCTTGAAAAAGGCTACGAAGTTCACGGCATCAAACGCCGCGCATCGTTGTTCAATACCGACCGCGTTGACCACATCTATCAGGATCCGCACGTCGACAACGCGCACTTTAAGTTGCACTATGGTGATCTTACCGACACATCGAACCTCACACGGATTTTGCGCGAAGTGAATCCGGATGAGGTGTACAACCTTGGTGCCCAGAGCCACGTGGCGGTCAGCTTCGAGGCGCCCGAGTATACCGCAGATGTAGATGCAATCGGGACGTTGCGGTTGCTGGAAGCCATCCGGTTTCTGGGGTTGGAAAAGACAACCCGGTTCTACCAAGCTTCGACTTCAGAGCTGTACGGTTTGGTGCAAGAAACACCGCAAACCGAAACCACCCCATTCCACCCCCGGTCACCGTATGCTGTGGCCAAGATGTACGCCTATTGGATCGCAGTTAATTACCGCGAGGCCTATGGCATGTACGCGTGTAACGGCATCTTGTTTAACCACGAAAGCCCACGGCGCGGCGAGACGTTTGTAACCCGCAAAATCACCCGCGGCATCGCCAACATCGCGCAAGGACTGGAGCCGTGCCTCTATATGGGCAACATTGACAGCCTGCGCGACTGGGGACACGCCAAAGACTACGTCCGCATGCAGTGGATGATGTTGCAGCAAGACGCGCCTGAGGATTTTGTCATCGCAACCGGAGTTCAGTATTCCGTGCGCGAATTCATTACCTGGTCGGCTAAAGAGCTTGGAATTTCTCTGGAATTCTCTGGCGCAGGCACTGATGAGATTGCCACCGTTACCGGCATTGACGGGAACAACGCGCCCGCACTTAGCGTTGGCGACGTAATCATGCGGATTGATCCGCGGTATTTCCGCCCCGCTGAAGTGGAAACCCTCTTGGGTGACCCGGCCAAGGCCAAAAAAGTGCTCGGCTGGGTGCCGGAAATCACTGCGCAAGAAATGTGTGCGGAAATGGTTGCGGAAGACCTCAAAGCGGCCAAACGCCACGCATTGCTCAAAGAGCACGGCATGGACGTGCCGGTGAGCGTGGAAAGTTAACAAAGCCGCGTAAAGGGTTGACCGATGAAAAGTGCCATTTCAGTCTCGATGCACAAGGCTGGCAGCACGATTATGGATCAGCTTGTAACCGATTTCATGATTGAAAAGGGTTACAAGCTGGACCAGATTGCTTTCAAAGTTTTGGCCTCTCCGTTGAGCGAGCGAGATCTATTCATCAAAGCGCAGAGTGATATGTCACTTGATGGAGCCTATTACGGTGTTGCTCGGGGTCCGTATGTTTCACAGATGCCGATATTGGAGAAGCTGAAGGTTTTGTTGCAAGTCCGTGATCCACGAGATTGTATCACGTCAGCCTACTTTTCCTTTAAGATGTCCCATGAACCGCCCAAAGACCCGGAAAAGCTCAAAGTCTTTTTGGAGCGCCGCCAAGAACTTGCTGTAAGTAATATCGACGAATACGCGTTAAGCCAGGTCAATGCATACATTTTTCGCCTGCGGGTGATCAAAGACATCTTAGAGAAACCTGGTCAAACCTTGCTTTTGACGTATGAAGAAATGGTGCTTGAAACCGAGAGTTGGTTGACCAAAATTAGCCAATTTCTTGACCAGCCGCTGACTCCACAACTACGCGAGAGGCTCACTCCAAAAGCACAGTTTTCGGTCACATCCGAGGATGCCAGAAAACACAAAAGACAGGTTGTACCGGGCGACCATCAAAAGAAATTGAAACCAGAAACAATTGACGAAATGACGGAACGGATGAAGGCGGAGCTAGAATTTTTTGGTTATCTTCGCTGACGAATCCATAGTTTCATCTGCACATCCTTCATAGAGGAGATTGGAGAGCCCAATGAGGCCAAAACTCTATATCCACATTGGCTTTCCAAAATGTGGCAGCACAACGCTACAAGACTTCCTTGTTCAAGTGCAGGATAACTTGCGCAACCACAGCATGGTGGTGGTGGACCAGAACCTAAGCCATCCTGGAAAATCGCGCGCCGCCCATGTTGCGCAATTCAAACTGTGGAAGATGCTTGATTCATCCGGCGCTTCTGATGAAATCCATGATGCGTTGCTCAACATTGCTGATGCCATGCAAAAACACGGCACGCAGAGTGCTGTTTTCTCAGGCGAGCAATTGGGAAATTTTGCTGAACACGCGGAATATTTTCTCCCTGCCCGTGCCTTGTTTGACGTCAAAGTGATTGCTTATGTGCGGTCACAAGAGACTTGGTTGCCGTCAGCCTGGAAACAATTTGGGGTACGTGAGGGCAAATCTCTTGAAGAACACTTGGATGGTGCGACGCGCTCCTATGTCCCTGGTTTCCTCCGTAAACTGAATGCTTGGGCGGCCGTCTTTGGCACTGAGAATGTTTATGTGAACACGTTGTCGCGTAGTTCTCTATACAAGGGCGATCTTGTTGCCGACTTCTGTCGTGCGCTGGACCTGCCTGATACTTTTGCCCAAAACAACAAACCAAATGGCTCTGCGAATGTCACTTTTGACAACCACATCCTTTTGGTTCTCTTGCAAGCGCACAAAATCTTGGAAGGGGGAGGAACAGGCAGCATTTACTCGTTCCTGGATAGGTACCTTCCTCCTGCGGCTTTTGAAACTGGACGCAATGCACTTCCAAACGAAAAAGCCTTGCAGCTTCGGGAAGAATATCGTGTGGAAAATGAAGAAATCGTCGAAACATTTATGCCAGACGCCTCGTATGAAGACGCATTTGAGACTAACAAACCTCTCAAACCAATGGATGTTTCTCCTGACTTGCTGACAGCAACATCCAAAACAACCGCCTATCTAATTTCTATCGCTGAAAAACAGGCACGGGAAATTACGACTTTGCGCCAGCGCCTGAACCAGCTTGAGGCGAAGCTAAAAGACTGATCTCTCATCTCCCGGAGGATACAAATGAAAATCTACGTAGCCGGACACCGTGGCATGGTTGGCGGAGCAATTTTGCGCCGGTTGCAAGCACGTCAAGCTGCTGGAGAAGCGCTTGAGCTGATCACGCGAACCCACCGTGAATTGGACTTGACCAATCAGGCGGACGTGGCTGCCTTCATGGCGGCGGAGAAACCGGATGTTGTCATCTTGGCGGCTGCCAAAGTGGGGGGCATTCACGCCAACAACACCTATCCGGCTGACTTCATTTACGAAAACCTGATGATCGAATGCAACGTGATCCATCAGGCTTTTGCGTCAGGTGTCAAAAAGCTTTTGCAACTCGGCAGCTCCTGCATCTACCCCAAAGCTGTGCCACAGCCGATGAAAGAAGATGCTTTGCTGACGGGTACGCTGGAGCCCACCAATGAACCCTACGCGGTTGCGAAGATCGCCGGAATCAAGCTGTGTGAGAGCTACAATCGGCAACATGGCGTGGACTACCGCTCCGTGATGCCAACCAACTTGTATGGTCCTGGCGACAACTTCCATCCTGAAAACTCGCATGTCCTGCCTGCGTTGATCCGCCGCTTTCACGAAGCGGCACAACAGGGTTTGGACGAGGTTGTAATCTGGGGCTCCGGCAAGCCGATGCGCGAATTCCTGCATGTGGATGATATGGCAGAGGCAAGTCTGTTTGTGCTGGACCTCGATCGCGAAACCTACGACGCCAACACAGACCCAATGCTGAGCCACATCAACGTGGGCACCGGCACCGATGTGTCAATTATGGATCTGGCGCTGATGGTGGCAGACGTGACTGGATTTAAGGGCAGAGTTGGCAACGATCCAAGCAAACCCGACGGCACGATGAAAAAGCTGATGGACGTCAGCCGTCTGGCCAACATGGGATGGCGGGCCAGAGTGACCTTAGAAGATGGCATAGCCGAAACCTACAAATGGTTTCTGGACAATCAGGACAGCTTCCGGCGATAATTCGGTAGATTTTAGGATTTCATTTGTCATGCCACATATTATTCACCCTCTTCTTCTTTGCGGCGGCTCCGGAACGCGGCTATGGCCGCTGAGCCGCAAGTCTTATCCCAAACAATTTGCGAAGCTGACCGGTGAGGACAGCCTGTTTCAAGCCTCCGCCGAACGTTTGTCCGGTGAAGGCTTTGCTGCGCCCATCGTGATTACCGGCTCTGATTTTCGGTTTATTGTTATTGAACAATTGGCCGCAAAAGAGATCAGCGCAGCGGCGACTTTGATCGAACCGGAAGGCCGGAACACGGCGCCAGCAATTTTGGCGTCGGCATTGGTGCTCGAAGCCCGCTCACCCGGCGCTTTGATGCTGGTGGCCCCTTCAGACCACGTTATTCCGGACGCGGAGCGCTTCCGTGACGCGGTTGCGGCAGCCGCGCCAACTGCGGCAAACGGGCAGTTGGTGACCTTTGGAATCCGTCCGGATCGGGCCGAAACCGGCTATGGCTGGCTGGAGCTTAGTCAAAGTCCGGAAGATGATTTTGCGCCGGTTGCGCAGCCACTTAAGAGTTTTGTCGAGAAACCTGATGCGGCCAAGGCAGAAGCGCTGCTGACCGGTGGCCAACACCTATGGAACGCGGGCATTTTCCTATTTGCCACGGACAAGCTGATCGCGGCCTTTGAAAAATACGCACCGGACATGCTGGCCAGCGCCCGTAAGGCTGTGGAAGGGGCGGAGGCGGACCTGAGCTTCAATCGTCTTGACCCCGAGGCATGGGCAGAAATGGAAGACATTTCCATCGACTATGCGGTCATGGAGAAAGCCGAAAACCTGTCTGTTGTGCCGTTTGGCGGCGCATGGTCTGACCTTGGCGGATGGGATGCTGTTTGGATGGAGAGTGGTCCAGACAGCGAGGGCGTGGTCACCAACGGTCCTGCGACGTCGATCGAATGTAAAAACACACTGCTGAGAGCTGAGGACAGCAGCCAACAGCTTGTTGGAATCGGGTTGCAAGACGTCATCGCGGTCGCCATGCCGGATGCGGTTTTGGTTGCACACAAAGACCGTGCTCAGGACGTCAAAAAAGCCGTGGCAGCGCTGAAGGAGAATGGCGCCTCCCAGGCGGAAATTCTGCCACGTGACTACCGCCCCTGGGGCTGGTTTGAGAGCCTGGTTGTCGGCAGCCGTTTTCAGGTGAAACGTATTCACGTACATCCGGGCGCGGCGCTGAGCCTGCAAAGCCATCATCACCGGTCCGAACACTGGATTGTTGTCGAAGGCACCGCCAAAGTCACGGTGGATGACGAAATCAAACTCGTGACCGAAAACCAATCTGTTTATATTCCCCTGGGTGCGGTGCATCGCATGGAAAACCCGGGAAAAGTGCCCATGGTTTTGATCGAGGTTCAAACCGGTTCTTACCTCGGTGAAGACGACATCATTCGCTACGAAGATGTTTATGCCCGTGGCCAAGGCGCCAAAGGGTAGCCTCCGCAGACATTTCGACGTCCTCATAGTAAACCGCTCCTTTGAGAGCGGTTTACTTGTTTTAATCGGCTCAACTGTGGCTGGGGGCGGGCGCACTCCAGCTCTGATTATGTTTGCTCCGGCATGGTCTCAGCCTGTTGAAAACGCAAGTCGATCCAGCGCCCCGCGGGGATGTCTAGAGGGTCTCCGGCACGCCATGCGCCGTCCCAAACTATCGAACTGGTGGAGATCACCAGCCGACGGTTGGTGCTGTCATGCTCCGTTTCGACAAAGACCAGTCGGTTTCCGTTTGCATCCTGAGGGACTTCGATCTGCCAGCCTGTGGTTGCGAGCGCGTCCACGCTGTCCAAACAATATTGACCCGACCCAAGTCGAGTGAAAGTTGCATCAAGCGGTACGCACGGCATTTCAATCCCCGCGTCATACAGCCGGACAATCGGGCTGGCTTCCTTTATGAACCCGTTGGCATCGACGGTTGTGTTGCCAGTCGTGTGAAAGGTCATCCACGCCGTGAATGGCGCAGTGGTTGCCGCCTTGCTCCGCACTTGTACCTCTGCGGATGAGGAGGAAAACTTGATCGCAAATTGCCAACGATACCCGTCCGCGTCACCTAAGGTGCCATTACCGCAAAGCAATCCGGCCGCGCCTGCCCAGCTGGAAAATGGGTTGTCCCCACTCGCCGCATTCGCATGGGACCCACCATAGAAGAAATACATTCCACTGGCCAAATGTGCATCTAAGTCGCTGACCAACGGGCCTGCGTCTTCGCCCAAGCCAAAATCTCCGGTTTTGAGAATTCGGCCTGCGGTGCTGTCTGTGGCGGTTTGTGTGATCCCGGTGCCGGAGATGAGGCCAGCCACGTCCAGACCGGTTGGTGCAGAGACCACACCTGTTGCCGCATCTATGCTCAGCCCCGTTGTCCAAGATGAGCCATCCGGGCTGACCTTAATGGCGAAGTCGTCATTTCCAGCGGCGCCCATCTCTACGCGGCCGGACCAGTTTGTTTGGAACAACAGGCTGGCAGTGTCTGTCGCTGTGGCCTTGTTGATTTTGACCTGATGTCCGGCCCCTTCGTGGGACAAAAGCGTTGCCGGGGAAGACACGGACAAGCGGTTGGTGGCGTCGTGACCGGTATTTACTCCCAGGCCGGTGAGGTTGGACAGCTTTGAAATTTCTGTGGGATTCCAAGCGGATCCATCCCAGATCAACACTTCCGTTCCACCGTTCTCGATGGCGGTAAAGCCTTGTTGTAGCGCGTTAAAAAGCCATGCGCCATTGGTCCAAGTGGCCAGATTATGGGCATTGTTGGACCAATCCGCTGTGGGCGCGGCACCCAGCGCCCAGGTAGCGCCGTCGGTTGGTGCGGCTGGTGGGTCGGTGGCGTCAAAAGCCTCAACAACCGTCTGAACCAACACGTCCAATTTTTGCAAAGCTTCATTGTGGGTGACGTGCTTTTGGGCCTGTGAGGGCATGATAAACGGCAAGGAAAGGCGCGACGAATTCTCTGACATGGGACAACTCCATCAATTGGGGATGGGCGCCAGAGTCAGAGAGGCGGGTTGCCAAGATCACAACGCAGCAACCGCAGGTGTTGCGTGGTCCAAAACCCACATCGGTATTGCGTCAGTATCGCGGCTGTTTTGCGGAGGTGCATATTTACCCCCCAAAGCAGGGCGCGCGATGCAACACCGCATCAAGGCTGACGTGTCACCGTGTAGATGTGTCCGGCTTGAAATGGGCCGTTCAGAAAGGTTGTGCTGCCGTCAGACCAGGTAACTGACGCGCTGGCGGCTACATCCTGATCTCCTAAGCCAAAGTGGGCGCGCGGGGCGTCAAAGGACATGAAGCCGCCGCCGAGCTGCACCTCACGCATTTGCGTGCCGCCATCTGCACCGGTGATCGTCACCCGTGCGCCAATGCCATCGCGGTTGCCGACGTGATCTTCAAACTGAAACACCAAAGCCGCGCCTTGGGCGTTGTTGCGGAAGACCACCAAAGGGCCGTTCACCGGATGAGTGATCAGATCCAGGTCGCCGTCATTGTCAAAATCGATCTGCGTGGCGCTGGCAGTCATTAGGTAATCCTCCAACCCAAAAGGACCGGAGGCCTCAGCAAAAGAGCCATCGCCGTTGTTGTGGAAGAAGAGGTTGGACGGAGACACCTCGTTGGGCACCCATGTTCCGTTCACGATGTAGACATCCTGCCAGCCGTCCAGATCGAAGTCGGCGACCTTGGTGTCCCAGCTCCAGCCGCCCACGTCCAGACCACGAGCCTCAGCCTGGTCTTCCCAACCTACGCCGTTGCGGGCCAACAAAACATTGGAACGCAAAATTTGCGGATGAGTCAGCGCAATCTCGTCGGCACTTGGCGTGCGGGTGGGTTGGAAATGCCAGTCACAATAAGCGCGCGGAATGGGCTGATCTGCGCGGATCAGCTCGCAAATCGAGGGGTCGCGTTTTTGAATGGCGAGGTCTTTGACCAGCATCGCCTTGCATTCCACTTGATCCCGGCCTGTCAGCGTTTGACAGTTTTTGGCATAAGTCGGGTCGAAATTGTTGCCGGACTTGTACCAAGACTTGATGTCCATGTTCTTCACACAGCGCGCCTTGGCCTCTGCGTTCTGGATACCATCACAGTAGAGCTCCAGCGGCTGCATCTTGAGCGTGTCAGAGACACCAGATGACCGTCCAGCGATTTGGGCCATGTAGATGTCGGTGGAGCCGTCATTAGCCAGATCCCCGGTCTTAATCGCCATCGTGGTTGTCGTGGTGTGTGGGATCAGGCCCTGTGGCTCGGTCAGCATGGCAAAGCCGCCCGCCCCATCGCCGCGATAGAAATAATCCGGGATGTCGAAGTCATTCCCAACGATCAGGTCGGTGGCGCCGTCGTCGTCAAAGTCGGAGAACAGGATGGTCAGGGTTTCGCCTGGCAGGCCGGGCATGTCGGCATAGGTTTCGCCACTGAGTGTCCCGTCGGTGTTGAGGATCAGCCGGTTGCGGCTTTCCTCGCCGGGGATGCGGCGGTACCAGCCGGCCGCCCAATTGCCCAGCGCCACGTCCAACGTGCCGTTAGCATCCAAATCCGCCAGTGCCACGGCAAGCGACAGAGGCGTCTGTGGGTTGTTCGGCACAGCCTTGGGGGGTTCCGCGCCAAAGGTGCCCTCAACATTGCGCCACCAGTAGTTGCCTTGCAGGTAGGTGGTGAGGAAGATGTCCGGCCAACCGTCGTTATCTATGTCGGCAAAAACGGCGTTGAAGATCGGCGCGGTGGCAAGGTCACCCAATGGCGCGGGTGTTGGGGCAAACCGGCCGGTACCGTCGTTGGCGTAGAGGTAGAGCCCCACTTCGGTGGAGGCGATGGCGAGGTCGAGGTCTCCGTCACGATCAAAATCCGCGCTCGACAGGCTGCGTCCCTCCCAGAACGGTGGCCACATGTCACGGAAGGAAAACTCCAGCGGTTTGTCGATGCCAATGGTGTCGGCTTCCATGCGCGTAAATGGCTGCTCAGCCGCAGGGGATGCAGGGGCCAGGGGGGTGCTGGTGACGGTGATCGCAGGGGCCTCTGAGGCGGCGGCGGACCACATTGGCGGGGCGGCTTGCGGGGCGTGGCTTTGCAGCAGCATCTCCAGCGCGCGGCGGCTTTGCCATTCGTGATAGCCCTGCGCGCCGAAACCAGCCACGATGCCCAACGCGGCAATGGTGCCAGACAGCATCCACGCCGCGCGGGGGCCGACGGATTGCACCACGATCAGAAAGGAATAGACGGAGAAGATTCCTAAGGCGAACAGAAGCCCCATGACGTAGCCATGGGCCAAGCCAGCCGACAGCAATGCGCCTGTCACCACCACATCAAAGGCAATGGGCACAGGTAGGAACAGGCCGACGATCACGATGACGACCAAAGCCAGCACGCTGAAGGTCAGGTCGGTGATCAGCTCTTGCGGCAGCAGGACGGCCACCAAAGCGCCAAGAAAGCCCGCGAGCAGCATCAGCGGCACGGTCATCTTCACGATGTACCAGAGGTTTTTCAGGAAGCCCTGCCCCACGGCCAGAATGGCCGTGCCCAGCGGGTCGGTGGCAGGTTGGCCTTGTGACAGCTCGTCAACGCTCCAGGGCGTGGCCTCTTGCAAGGTCGGCGTGATCTCTGTTTGCGGCAGCAAGCGGCAGATCAGAGGCACCGCCACAAGGATCACCAACAGGCTCAGCGCAATCTTGGCTACCGCCATGTAGAAAGGCAGTAAGGAAAACAGCATGGTCAGGACAACGATGTTGAGCGTCGGGGAGGCGATCATGGCGGAGAGCGTGGTTTCCGCGCGCATGCCGGCAGAATACATGCCACGCGCAATTGGGGCGGCGCAGTTCACACAGACCCCGAGCGGCGTCCCGATGGCGAGACCTAGGAGCGAATTGGCGAAACCGCCCCGAAAGCTGCGCTGTTTGAGATAGCCAGCGGCGGTCAGGAAGGCGGCGGCAAATAACACACCAAAGGTCATGCCCTTTTTGTTGGTGTTGATCCAATTGATCGTGGTGAAGAAGATCCGCTCCAGCGTGGACATGTCCGGGGTCAGCGGGAAAAGCGCCTCAAACCCCAAAGGATCCTCCAATTGGATTGCGCCAGACATCAACGCCTTTTCATCCAGCGCGGGATAGCGGGAACCGGTCCAAAAAAAGTAAGCCAGAACCGCCACCATCAAGGCGGCAAGGAAGAAACGTTTTTGGTAGGGATGCTGGATCAGAGTGGTCATTCCGGGCTCAATTGTGTTTGGAGTTGGCGCGGCAAAAACAGATTTCGGGCATGGGTGTAAACACTATATTCAAGCTCATGCTTTTCTCGAAACACTTGCTCGATTTCAGCGGAGACCGATTGCGTTCGTGCAGACGCATTGAGATGCGGGATCTTGGTGTCCACAGACGGTTTGTTCAAGATTTTGGCCATATGGTTTAGGCTTTCATCAAGGCGGTCCAGAAACCCAATGTGGAGGAAATACTCCTCGATAATGTCACGGTAGTTCGACATTGTCACTTGCCTGGGAAAATGCTCCAGCATGTTTAGGTGACCGGTTTTGACAAAGTCCTCCAAGGACTTATTGTCTGGCGCGTCAAAAATCTTACGCCCTTTTTTTTCAACTCTGCCTGCGTAGAAAAACCGCGAGATATGCATATCGAGAGGATCGCGCAGGATGGTCATGAATTGGCTGGCTTCCGGGTAGTACTGCTCCACGCCAAAGTCACGGTGTTTGTTAAAGTGCCCGTAGATAACCGATGGGGTGCCCTCTCTCACAAGGCGGGAGAAATCTCTTTGCGGTGGTAACCCGTCACCTTTTGGCCGAAAGTAATGGGGGTAAAGGTTGGGACCAAACCAAGCGTCAAATACGGCGCGACAGGACACACCGCCAGCTTTGGGTATGTGAACAAAGATAAGTGGGGCTGTTGGGTCGTACGCGAGCAAACTCATGGTAACGCGCCTCTACTCATTGCTTGACTGAAGCTGCTCAAGCGTCCTGGGGGCTCTGCTCCAATCGATTCCGGAGAGCTCTATGCTCTCCGCAAAGGCTTCGTAGATAATGTCTTTTTGCGCGTCTGTGACGTCGTCTTGGGTGATCAGGACATTTTGCGAAAAGGTGCTCTTTGCGTTTGTCGTCAATTTGAAATCAGGAACATCCAATTCCCTCATCAAATTCTCCAAAGCATATGGAAGTTCGTCATACCGCAAAATCCGATCAATTACGCGATCACCATCGATCGCGTACCTGCTGACGTCGATAGGGAAAATCCCTTTCTGCACAAACTCTTCCCAGCTCAGTTTGTAGGACCCGCGTCGATTATGACGCTTTGAATTTCGCAGCATGTGAAACCGGCTGATGCATTTTGAAACTGGCTCTCGTTCAATGCAGAATTTGAACATTGAGTCAAAACGGCTCGCCCCCAGAGCGTCCCGCATTATGGCCGCTGTCATATGGTTATAAAACTGAGGCTCTCCATCTTCGCCAGCGTAGTTTCTCGGATGATGCCCAGGTTCAGGTGGCAGAATTGGCGTTACGACCGCGTCTGAACCCGCAACAGGGCTGAGATCCACCTCCACACTGGTGCCGGCGGTCTTGGCCGTCTTCAGGAAGATAAAGTTGTGTTTGAAGCTTACAATGGCCACGCTTTTCGCCCCAAAACAGGAAAAGTGTCATATCCAAAATGGGACATGTCTTCACCAAATGCGCTTTCGGTAGCATCCCTCAGAATTTGACTTTCCAAAAGGCGCTTTAAGACGCTTCTGCTCACGGAGGACCGGTTCACCTGGGGCAAAGCCACGACTTTGGACGGCAACTGAAACTCGCGGCACATCGTCATGTAGTCGTCGTGTAGTGTTTCATGGCGAAGCGTAACGTCGGGCGTATGCGATACGCCTCCCAGTTTTAGAAAGTCCACAATGGGTCGCAGTTTTTTACGATCCTGAATTAGTGAGAGGAAGTCATGTTCATTCCATTGTGGTTCCTGCGGCTCCCACTCTCCGATTGACGTCTCTTTCAACCAGCGCCCTGGTGAAAAATACATCGATAAAGCGCGGGGGAATGGGTGCCGAACCGAAATGACCACCCGGTACTGCTCCAATGGCTCACCAAGACGGGTTTTGTACTCTGACAAAAGCGCATGCTTTCGTGGCGTGCGTGGGCCCGTGATCCCAAATCTATCCACGCCATCTTGATGCCTCGCTCTAGAAGACGCGTCCTCACTGATTGGCAACAGCGCTGTTTGGATCGCGTTTCCGCCGGTTTTTGGCACGTGCAGATAGATAAAGCGGTGGCTTTTTGAGATCACTGAATTTGACCCTTTGTGCCCTGAACCTGTCGAAAAGAAACGGGCCAGTGGCCCGTTTCAAAACTTTGATTGCGCCCTGGAGCGGGTCTGATCAGCCTTCCAGGTCGTTCAGACGCTCATTCAATTCACGAATGATCTGGTCCTGCTCCAATGTGTACAGCGTCAGTTCTTCGACTTTCTCCAGAAGGTTCATCTGCATCTCGGTCATGTTCAGACCAGTGGAGTTAATTTCTCCTGCAGATGGAACATTCGGAAGGTGGCCGTTTTCCTCAATGAATGCACGAACTTCGCTCAGAGGCATGAGATCATACTCATCCTCAAACACATAGTCAGGTACACTCAACTGGGTACCGCTGGATGCGAAAAAATCACCGGAGATGGTCAAGTTTCCGTCTTGGTCAAGTGCCATTTCTGTTTCGCCAGGCCCGCCGGGGAATGTGGTCAACAGGAACTTACCGCCGGTATTTTTCATCTTCCACGTACGGCCAGTGTTTGCAGCGTCGGCAACCGAAGTATCGGTCAGTTCGAAATTCGCGCTACCATTGTTGCTCAGGGTCATTAGCGTACGTGCTGCGGCAGTAGTGCTGGCTTCCTCTACCAGCAATGCCGCGGTGCCGTCAGTTTTCCGAACATGCAGGGCAGATTGCGGGTTATCCGTGTAAACCCCCACGCGGCTGTTCCGAATAACCAAACCATCATCGTTGCTGTTGCCTGGGAAAATGCGGAAAGGCAGGGCGCTGCCACCGTTCACATCCCGAATAAAGAAGTTGGTTTCGTTGCCAGCCATATCCCAGGTGTAGGGCGTGAAGCCAGAAGAGCCGTCTTGCTCAAGACGCAAAGTTGGCGTGTTGCCTTCCACCGCATGCAAGTTCACGACAGGGTTGTTGGTACCGAAGCCCACATGCCCAGTGTCTTCAACAAAGAGGGCGTTGGTTGGTGTATTTGCCTCAACAGTAAATGGAACTCGTCCATTGGTTGTATCGTCGATGGAGAATTTGTTGGCGCCACCGTTGGAGCTGTCATTGGCGGTCAATTGCCAGTCGTTGCTGGGAAAGCTCGCGCTTGTAGACGTATCGTCAAACTTGATCCGCAGATTGTTCTCTTTCAGGCGGATGGTGTCAAAGCCAAAGTTCTCGCCGTTGGCACAGTCAATGCCAATACAGGCGCTGCCTTCGACAATCAGGTCATCGAGAAAAACCTGATCTGCATATGCGCTTCCAGCCAGACCAATGGCTGCCACGCTTGCGAGAAGTTTTTTTGTGTGTTTCATAGCTATGGTCCTGTTCGCTAATACCAGCCGGTCAAACAACCGCCGATCATTCCTCTTTGATGTCTTCCGGGGTTACGATCACCCCACGCTCCACCAAAAAATTGCCGGTGGAATAGTAAGGCACAGCAATTGAGTCACGCTGTGCATCGCCACGGCCTTGATTGGTGGCGTTGATGATTTTCTTCTGCTCCTCAGTCGCAGCGCGTAACTCGTACCGATAGTAACCGTCTTGAACGTCCCGGCCAGACAGTTGAAAAACAGGTGTTCCAGAGGCGGCAAACACCTCGAACGTTTCTCCGTTGGGAGCGGTCACGGACAAAGTTGCATTGCTTAACCCAATCCAGTTTTCAAACCAGACTGCATTCGAGTTATGCAGTTGGACAGGCTCCGGAGTTGCCGCCACGGCAACCTGAAGGGAAAAACACAAAATTGCTGCGCCAGCAGAGAATCGTCGCATTAAAACACCAATGCTTTGGTCATGAGGAAGCGGCAAAGCTTACCAAGCTTGCCATCGAAATATCTTAATACAATTTCTCGTGAAAAGGAACGGTTTTGTAATTTTTCCGGCTTTTTTCAAGAGACTGGCCGCAAAAGCACCGTCACAAATTGAGATTTCCACGATTTTGTTAACGATTTGTGCCCCTATTATCTGGAGATTGAAGCACGCTGTTGGGCTTCACCAACTTGATCCACTGTCATTTGAGAGGTGAGAAAACGCGCCAGATCGGAATCGCCGGGATGGCCGGACCGGGCCGCCTTGATCACCCACATTTGCGCCAAAACATAGTCCTGAGGCACGCCGTCACCACGCGCATAGAGCCAGGCCAGATTGACCATGGCCGGCGCAAGCCCGGCCTGTGCGGCGGCAGTCATGAGCGTGGCGGCGGTGGTTTTCTGATCCGGCGACAAATCGGACTGAGACAGGGTCACCCAGGCCAGCTGAAACTGGGCAATCGGATCACCCGCCTGCGCGCCACGCTGCATGAGCTGCATCCCGTCTTCGCTGGTGTCAGGTGGCGTCAGTCGCGGATCATAAAGCGGTTCGGTGTTGGCTCGGTCGCGCTCTGCAACGGACCCGCCGGACGCTTGGCGATACAGCTCGGCAGCATGGGCCGCGTCCACAGGCACGCCGTAGCCGTTGTCATACATGACGCCGAGGTTGGTCATGGCCACCTTCAGGCCCTGCTCTGCCGCGGCGGAAAACAGGGTTGCCGCCTTCTCATAGTCCTGCGCCACACCATCACCGCGCACATAGAGCAGGCCCAAATTGTTTTGGGCGCGGGCGTGGTTTTGGGCGACGGCCACCTCATACAGTTGCCTGGCCCGCGTCAGGTCCTTGGGCAAACCGACGCCATCCTGAAACAGGACGCCCAGACTCACGGTGGATTCCAAGTGGCCTTGCTCTGCCGCCTTGGCATAGATTTGCGCCGCGGCGGCGGAATCCGCCAAAGGTGCGGGGGCTGTTTCCAGCGCGCTGGCAAAATCAAACAGGAAGTCGACATCGCCGCTCTCTGCGGCGGCTTTGAGCCAGGTCAGACCTGCCTTCGGGTCAGAGTGCCCGCCATGGCCCGAAAAGAGGTACTGGCCCAGACGGTTTTGCGCCGGGGCATAGCCTTGTTGCGCAGCGGCTTGAAACCAAGTCGCCGCAGTGGCGAAGTTTTGCAGCGCGCCGTCGCCGGTGTGGTACATCATGCCCAGCGCGTATTGCGCTTGCGGTGTGTCTGGTGTCGCGGCTTGTGAGGCGGGAGGACTATCGGTTTGGGACACAACGGGTGTGGCCAGCAGGCTGACGGCAGTCAGACAGGCGGCAGTAAACACATGGGGGCGACACGTCATTGCGACACACCTTTTGGCAGCTGATTGGCGGCCTCTTCAAAAAAAGCACGTGCGATGGACTGCGCCTCTGCAACCTCCTGTGAGGTCATCAATGTGGTGACCGTCGCCCGCAAATCTGCCGCCTTCGAGTGGCCGCCTGTGGCCGCGATGTTGAGCCAGGCGTGGGCTTGAACGTAGTCCTGTTCACCACCTTCGCCGCGCGTCAGCATTTGTCCCAACCGAAACTGCGCCTCTGTGTCGCCCGCTTGCGCAGCATTGTGCAAAAACGGCATCGCACCATCCGGTTTGCTCTCCTGCTCCGCCAGCCAGATGGCCCAGGCGGTTTGTGCCGGACGGATGTCGGCCTCTGCTTGTTTTTGCAACCAATCCCGCGCCGCGGTGTCGCCCTCGGCGGCAGCAGACACGGCCCATGGAACCGCAGTGTGCGGGGCAATCAACCCGTCGAGTTTGCCCTGCCCCGCCAGTTGACCTAGCGCGACCTGTGCTGGCGCATATCCCTGCGCCAAGGCCATGCGGTAGGACTTGACCGCCGCCGCGAGATCTAAGGGGCGACCATCGCCGCGCGCCAGCATGTCGGCAACTGCATATGTGGCACGGCCGTATTCGGCATTTGAGGCTTTGTTGTACCAACCCCAGGCATTTTCCGGGTCTTTTGCAATGCCATAGTCGCCCCCAAAGGCGTCGCCCAAAAGCGTCATGGACACCACATCTCCGCGTTTGGCGGCGGCAGACAACCACGTCATCGCCTGGGCCGGCGCGGCAGCCACATCATCACCGGTGAGATAGCGGCGCCCAAGTGCCCGTTGCGACAGAAGATGTCCGCCTTCTGCCGCGCTGGTCAGCCATTTCAAAGAAAGGGCACGATCCTGGGGCACACCACGCCCTTCATCATAAGCCCGCGCCAAGTTGAACTGCGCTTGAACATGGCCGCTCTCAGCCGCTTGGGTCAGCCATTGCACCGCCGCGTCTGCGTTTTGATCAACCCCGTCGCCACGCGCGTAGGCCCGGCTCACCGCAAGTTGCGCCTCTTGGTGGTTTTGCTCTGCAGCCGCCAGCAACCAGTTGAAAGCACCCTCTGCATCTGGATCCACCGCAATGCCATCGCGGTGGATGATACCCATGTAATATTGCGACTCCGCCACGCCGCGTGCAGCGGCGCTGGCAAACAGTTTGACGGCACGATCCGGGTGATGCAGCGCGCTGTCTTTGGGGGCAGACAAATACAGGCGCGCCAGAAGGTTTTCGGCAGCCGCGTATTTTTGACGTGCCGCTTTTTCCAGCCAGAACGCTGCGCCTTCCAGATCGCGGGGGCCGCCGATCGCTTCGAGCAGCACGCGGCCGTAGCGGTACTGCGCCAATGGCTCATCCTTGGTCTCGACATGGCGGCGCAGCTGTTCGCGCACAAAGACAAAGTCATTCTGCGTCCAGGCCGCCTCGATGTCCTGCATTGGCGTCAGCGGCGCAGGAGACTGAGATGTGTCTTGCGCCGGCGCCCCGACCACGGGCTTGAAGGTTGTTGCCTGTTCGGCGTGCCCGACCGAAGCCAAGGTCGCAAGACCGAGAGACAAGAGAGTCGCGGCGTGGAATGAATACTGCATGGAGCCTTCCAAGTGTTTGTTTTTTGGGCGCTTAAACTGAGCTGCCGCGAAAGAGTGTTGGACATACCCTAAACCGCACCCCCTAGATCAGCAATGCTGACGCGCGCGCCAACCACAACAGGCCGGCAGCGAAACAGAGCATTGTGCCAAAGGGGATCGCTTTTGTGGAAAGACCCGGCTTCGATCTCAGACACACGAGGGCCCAAAGCAAACCAGACAGCGAGGCAGCGAGAACCAGAAGGGGCAGATCAAACGGCCCCGCAAAAGCACCCAGACCCGCCATCAGTTTTACGTCCCCAAGGCCCAACCCTTCGCGTCCCCGCAGCATCCGGTATGCGATGCGTAACAACAGAAAGCTGCACGCGCCCAATGCTGCGCCCATCACAGCAAGCGAAAGCTCTTGCACGGGGGATACATAAGCCCAGCCGAGCACCCAACAGAGCAACGTAGCAGTCAACGGGTCCGGCAACCGCATCCAGAGCGCATCCGCAAATGCCAAGCCCAACAGAAGCCATAGGAAGACCGCCGAGAAAACGGCCTCCACCGGCGTGGCGGCCGCGATCACCGCAAATATCGCCGCGCCCAGCGCGCCTATTTCAAGGTAGAATGCCCAAGGCGGGATGGATGTGCCACAATGACGACAATGGCCTTTGTTCAGAGCGAAACTCACCAGCGGGATAAGATCCCGCACACGCAGGTTTGTCTTGCAGGTGCGGCAGAAAGAGCGGCGACGCACCACGTTTTCACCGCGCGGCAAACGATCTAACAACACGCCAAGGAAAGACCCAATTGCGGGGCCTACGAGCAATAGAAACAAAGACACTGGATCGATCACTGACGGGCCCGGATGATTGTGAGTGGCACACTTTTGCGCGCTTTGGCCCGCATTGTCCATTGCCTGACACCGGAGCGCTCGCGTATGGGGAGAATAGACAAACCTTAACGGCTGCCGGTATCATGGCGCCGAACAAAGTGAGCCAGTTGATGTCATCCATGCCTTCCACAAACGCGCAAGACTCCCATAGAGACGCCGGTTTTTCCCTGTTGGAGCTGATGGTTGTGGTGGTGATCCTGTCTGTATTGGCGCTGGTGATTGTGCCGCGGGTGATTGACCGGCCGGATCAGGCACGCGCCGCACGGGCGCAGGCGGATATTGCCGCCATTGTCAGCGCGGTGAACCTCTATCGACTGGACAATTTCCGCTATCCTACTACGGAACAAGGTCTTGAGGCGCTTGTGACACAGCCAAGCAGCGATCCGGCGCCGGCAAACTGGGCCACCAATGGCTATATGGACCGCCTGCCAATTGATCCCTGGGGCCAGCCTTACCAATATTTGTCCCCCGGTGTGCATGGCGATTTTGACGTGTTCAGCTATGGCGCCAACGCGGTTTCCGGCGGCACAGGCGCGGACGCGGATATTGGGTCATGGAGCACCCAATAAGCCGCAAATCCACCGAGGGGTTTTCCCTGATCGAAGTGTTGATCGCGGTCGCGGTTTTGGCGGTTTTGGCTGCCGGAGTCAGCCTGTCGGTGGGGCGTGGAGGGGGCGGATCAGAGACAGATCAGGCTCTGTTTCAGCGCAATTTTGATAGTTTGCAGCAACTGGCCATCACCGGCAGCCAGACACGCGGCATACAGTTGAGCCCAAAAGGAATGAAGCTGGCAACACGGACGGATGCAGGCTGGGAGGTGTCCGAGCGGGTCATCGCCTGGCGAGGGCGGGTGACGGCGGCCACAAACGGTCCTTCTGCAATTGCCAACACACCGGATCTGGTGCTTTTGGCAAACGGCCAGAGCACGGCGTTCTCGATTGTGTTTTCGGACGGAGGGGATGTGCGCCGCTGCGGATCTGATGGATTTACGGGGCTGACGTGCGAGTGACAGCGAAGCATAAGTCCCGCAAGGACGCCGGACTGACGCTGGTTGAACTTGCCATCGCGATTTTTGTGCTGGCATTAGGCAGTATTGCCGCGATCCGCGCAGCAGACCAATCCCGTGTGGCCATTGGCGGGGAAACACCGCGAATACTGGCGCGGCAGGCGGCGCAAAACCGCGTGGCAGAACGCCAGCTTTACGGTATGACCGCATCCCTTCCAGCCAGCGTGACCATCGGTGGCCTGACGTTTGTGATCGACGAAGATGTGGCGGTCACCGCCGCTGGACTAGCGCAGGTTGCGGTCACGGCGCGCGCCAACAGTGGGGAAGGTGCGCAATTGGTTGTTTATCTTGCGGGGGGGCAGTGATGGGGTCCGCGCCGCGAAAGGGTTTTTCAAAAAGCGATCAGGGGCTCAGCTTGATTGAGCTTGTGGTGGCCCTTGCCTTGTTTGCCCTGGTGGCGGTGATGGGCACGCAGGGGCTGACCGGCATGTTGCGGCTGCGCGACGACATGACTGTTCGCAGCGAGGCCTCTGTCGAGTTGGCGCGGGCAATGAGCCTGTTGCGGACCGATTTGTCCGGTGCGGTGCCAATGCCGTTTTTCTCTCCAGACGGCGGCCCAATCCGATCCGCACTTACGGAAGAAGCCCAGGGATTTTCTCTGTCAATTGGGGGGCAGCCTGTTCTGCGGCCAGAGATGCAGCCCCAACCGGTGTTGCACCGCGTGGAATGGCGGTTTCAGCCTAATTCGGGTCTGTTTTTGCGTCGAAAGTGGGCAACTTTGACACCATTGAACGCCGCGGCGCTTGGCCCAGACGTGATCATTTTGGACGGCGTCAAAGAGATACGATTGCGCAGCTATTGGGGGGAGTTTGGCTGGGTCAACGGCTTGCGCCTGCCAATCGCTGCAGTCACCGAACCGGGTGCGCTGGATGCCGATGGCGGCCCGATTGCCACTACCGCTTACTCCAGCGATTTGCCCGACGGGGTTGAGATCACTTTGGTCACGGAGGCCCACGGCGAGATCATAATCCTGGAGGCGCTGAAATGAGGCGCGCGCGGTCGTCCGATAGAGGGTACGTGCTTGTCAATGCGCTTGTGCTGGTCGCTGCCCTGTCGGCGGTCGCCATTTTCCTGCTGGCACGTGCGGATGCCGGTCGGGAGCAATTGGAAGCCGGACTGGTTGCGACGCAGGTGGAACTCAATCTGGACGCGTTTGAGGCTTTGGCAAAAACGCTTCTGGAACGTGATTTAGGAGCAGTGGATCACACTGGTGAGGCTTGGGGGCAGCCTGTGCAGCAGATGCCCCTGATGCGGGGCACTGTGACCGGACAAGTGACCGATCAACAGGGTCTGTTTAACCTGAATTGGCTCAGCAATCCGGAGTTTGGCGCCGCGCATGAGGCCTTTGGTCGGCTGATGAATCAACAGAGCGTCCCCCTTCAGACAGCGCAAAGAGTGCGGGAATTGATTGCCAGCGACGAGCTGTCCGACCCGTCCCCCTGGGCACGCAAAACGCCGTCAGAGGCACCGGTGCCCGGCCCCCTGCTGATGGCGGATCAATTGGCACATGTGCCCGGATTTGCGGCACGCCACCGCGACCGGATTATGGACTTGGTGACAGCCCTGCCTGGGGACAGCCCGCTCAACGTGAACACGGCATCCGAGGCGGTGTTAAAGGCGTTTTTACCCAATCTGACCGCAGCCGCCCAAAACCAGATTTTACGCGACAGAGCGAAGACACCGTTTGCCTCGGTGGATGAATTTTTGCTGGCTGTTGGCATGTCTGCTCCGGACAGCGATGATCCGGGCGCACCCGTTCCAGAATTGTTGCCCGACCAACTGTCTGTGGGCTCAGAATGGTTTCGCGCGGAGATTGCGACAACTGTTGACACCCATTCCGCCCAGCGCAGTGTTATGTTTCACCGGCAGAGCCTGCCAGTTGGCGTGACCGCGGATTGGCGGATCACAACAAGGCCATGAAACAACAGCAGGATTGCACTTCGGGCTTTGGGACTGCATTTTGCAGACACCGGATGTGACTGGAGCTCAAGTGCTGACCCTTGCTAAGAAAACCAATGCTGTCGCCGCAAAAACGGAGCCTGCCCGTTTTGTGCGGTTTGGTGACAGCACGCTGGCGTCAGGACATGTGGTTTTGGTACCTGGTCATTTGGTGCCACAGATCGACCTCGACCTGCCAAAGTCGCTGCGGGGGCAGGCGCGGGAACAGGTGGCTCGACGCCAACTCGCAGATCGAATGGGTATTGGGACCGCGGAGGACATGCGTCCTTGCGCTCTTGGCGATGCCGATGACGGCTGGTCGCGTGTGTTTGTGTGCGATCAAGCACAGATGGCCACCTGGCGGGATCTGGAATGTCAGGCTGTGCTGCCAGATTACCTGTCTTTGCCAACCACAAAGGGCCTTTGGACCTTGGGCCAGTCCGAGGCGGATGGCGCCGCTTTGGTGATGGCGCGATTTGGACCGGAGGAAGGCCTCAGCGCGTTGCCGGAGGTTTTAGAAGCTCTGATGTCCAAAGAATTGGCAACCGGGCCTAGACCCAAAGCCATTCTGTGGCAGGGAGCGCCTGTGGGCACTCTCAGTATGCTGGCGCAGTCCTATGACGTACCGGTTGTGACAGATGTGCAGAGCTTGGCCGAACTTGGGGTGGAGACGCCAAAAATCCTGTCGCATGGCGAATTGAATTGTGATTTGCGCAAAGACCCGATGGCGGCGCGAACTCGGTTGGCTCGGCGGGTTTTGCCATGGCGGTGGACCGGCTTGGCGGCGGCATTGGCGGTCATCTTATGGTCGGCCAGCCAGCTGGTGGCGATCAACCGCATCGAAGCGCAAACCACTGATCTCACGTCACAAACGCAAGCGCAGGTGCGGGCAGAGTTTGTGCCAAATGGACCTATTCTGGATGTGCGGTCCCAAGTCAGCCGTACCTTGTCAGAGCTGCGACAGGCGCGCGCCGGTGTGTCGGAACAGCTGGATGTGCTGGATATGACAGCAGATGTCGGCGCGGTATTGGATGCGGCCAAGGCGGTGCCAGAATTGGTCAGTTACGCCAAAGAAGACGGGCTTTTGCTGGTTGTGCGTCTGCCGGATTTTGCCAGTGCGGAGCGGTTGACGGCGGCGTTGCAAACCGATGCGATGGAAGCGGAGCTTGAGGAAAGCCGCGTGAGTGACGGGCAAGCTGGGGTGCGCACGGAAATTCGGGTGACGCCCAGGGAAGTAAGCCAATGAGCGATCGGGTATTGAACTTTCTATTAACCTTGACCCGACGCGAACGGGTGTTGCTCGCGCTACTGCTCGGGTTGGTGGTGCCGGTGTCTGTGGCCTTTATGGTTGTCTTGCCCCTGCAAGACCGGCGGCAAGCAGCCGAGCAAGCCCAGCTAGAGGCGCTTGCGCTGCAGCGCTGGGTATCAGATCAGTCTGCTGAGATGGCGGTTCTGGCCCGTGCGGCGCCGCGACAAACCATCGGCGCGCCTATTGGGTCCGGAGGCATTGAACAGGGATTGATCGCAGCGCAGTTGCGCCGGTCAGTCACCGTTTTGGATGCCGATGGCGAAGACGGGGTTGAGCTCCAGTTTGACCGCGTGGATTTTCTCAAGCTGGCGGCCTGGCTCCGGTCCGCCCATCCGGAATGGGGGTATGAGATTGTGGCATTTCGCCTTGAAGACACCGAAGAGCCAGGTGTGGTGTCCACCTGGCTCGATTTACGGCCTTATCAGAAATAGCAAATCACGCTGAGTTAGAGACGTTTCAAGCGCGAAGAGATCTTGGCCTGACGTCCCGCCATGGCACCGAGGGGATCGAGATCCGGATTGGATTTGAGCACCTCTTGCAGGGCGTTGTTGGCGGCGGTCAGATTTTGCTGACCTGCGGCGGTATTGCCTTCAGACAGCTGCTTCAGCCCCAATTCATGCTGGGCGGTGCCTTGCACGGCCAAGGCGGCACTGCGCGCCAAGCCCTTTTGGCTGCGGGCCAAAGACGAAGCGATTTGTGCGGCTTGCTCATAATTGCCCGCTCTCAGCTCAGTGTGGGCATATTCCAACTGCAAACGCGGCGCGAGGGGGCCGGACTGTTGCAGAAGCTTCTGATAGCTGCGGCGCGCGCGGTCATATTGCCCGCCTTCAAGCGCGTTTCTGGCGACGGCATATTGGCTTTCAAAGCTGTTGCGCGACACCATTTCATCGCCGCAACTGCCCAATCCAATCAGCGCCAGACCGGCGAGACCGGTTCGGAGAACGAAAGACATGGTTGGTACCTGCTCAAGATTGTTGTTTTTTGTTATTTGTAATAGCTTAGCATAATCGCGACCCTGCGTCTATCTTGCAGAGGTTTGGACTGTTGGGAGTGGGCATTTATGCGACTGATCGCTGGCTTGTGCACCTTGGTGTGCCTCGGGGTCGCCGCTTGGGCAGGCTGGCGGCTGGCGGAAGAATTGCGCGCGCCACCCGGACTTTTAACGCTTCCGGAGCAAAGTCAGCCGGTTGAGCAAGCCGCCACTCCCCAAGCAGAACGCCCGCCCCGCCGGTGGACAGCCTTGTTTGGGGAACGCCAGCCGCCCACCCCGCAAGCCGCGCCGCCCACGCCAAAAGAAGAGCCGCAACCACCGAAGGCAGCCAAACCGCCGCTGTCCAGTCTCGGTTACACCTTAAAAGGTATGGTGCGGGACGGGGCGAACTCTTGGGCCATCGTGGGCCATCCCACCGGAGATAGGCTTTTGCGCATTGGCGATGTGTTGGCGCCCAATGTGGAAGTAGCCATAATCAATGAACAGGGGCTTTGGGTGTCCCGGGATGGCGATGACCCGGAACTGATGGCGTTTCCGGACTAGGCTTACCCCGCCACAACCGCTTGCAGATCAAAGATCGGCAACAAGACAGCCAGCACAATTGTGAGCACAAGCGCACCCACCAACATCATCAAAAGCGGCTCTAACAGGGCGGCAATGCGTTTGCGTTCCGTGGACAGACGATGCTCCACCAGGGTTGCGGCACGGTCTGTCATACGGGCGAGCCGTGCGGAGGCTTCACCTGCGGAAATCAGTTGGCGGGCAACAGGGGGCAGAAACGACAGCTTTGACAGAGCGGAAGATAGGCTTTCGCCTTGGCGGACGGCGGTGGCCACCTCTGCGCCTTCGGTTTGAAACGCGCTGACAACCAGGACGTCTTTGGCATTGTCTGCGGCGCTAAGCACCGCGTGACGCGCCCCCAAAACCAGCGCAAGCGTGCGCATGTATTGCACAGCGGCAGACAGACGGATCAAGCGGCCGGTGATGGGCAAGCGCAGGAGCAGATTGTCGCGCGCGTCCTTTAGGGCCGGGACATGCGGTGTGATCAGCCCGAGTATGGTCAGAGCGGTCAGAACCGCCAGGATCACATAGCTGTTGGCCTGTATCCAATCACTCACCGCCAGTACGTGTTGGGTCAGCGGCGGTAAGGGGCGGCCGGACAACTCGAACATCGAGACAATTTCGGGGGCAACGCTGGTCATCAGAATGGCGCAGACCAGCAGCGCGACGGCGGCGACAAAGCCAGGGTAGATCAACGCCGTGGCGATTTCGGCCTTCTCGGTGCCAAGTTGTTCCAGATGATCAGCAAGCTCCTGAAACACAGTGGCCAACTCACCCGCGTCTTCGCCCGCTTTAAGCGCGGCGAGATAATAGGGCGGAAAACCTGCGCCTGTTTCCACCAATGCGTCAGAAAGCGTGGTGCCCTCCATCAAAGCGGCACGGGCCTGCGCGGCGACGGTGTCCAAAGTGCTGTGACTGCCGCTGCGCACGGCCTCAAGCGCGGCTTCTGCGGTGAGTTCCGCTCCCAGCAACACTGCCATTTGGCGGGTGAACACAGACTGCAGATCCGCATTCAAGCGGGACCGGCGGGTGAGGTTCAGCGTGCTCTTGGTAGCACGCGTAGATGTCTCGGCGATCTCGGAGACAAACAGGTCCTGTTTGGCAAGCTGGGCGGAGGCGTCCGCCTCAGTTTCGGCAACAATAGTGCCTGTTTTGCGCCGACCAGCGTCGGTGTAGGCGGTGTAGGCGTAGGCCTTCACGCCACGTCTCCGACAACGCGCAGGGTTTCAGACAGGCTGACGTCCCCGGCGGAGGCCGCAAGCAATCCTTGACCAATCAAGGTTTCGCCTGCGGAGAGCGACAGGGAGGTCATCTCGGTTTCTGTGGCGGCACGGTCGATAGCAGCGCGCAGGGTTTCGCCAATTTCTACCATTTCAAAAATCCCCATACGCCCGGCGTGTCCGGTCCCGGCGCAGGCCTCACAGCCCGCAGGCTCATAAAGTATGTCGGGGATTGGCAGACCGTGTCGGGTGAAATGGGAGGTGTCATCGCTTGTCGGGGTGTGTGGCGTACAGCATTTTTGGCACAAACGGCGCAGGAGACGTTGTGCAATCACGCCGCGCATGGTGGCGGCGATCAGGAAGTTGTCCACACCCAGGTCTCGCAGCCGCACAATTGCACCAACGGAGCTGTTGGCGTGCAGAGAGGAGAACACAAGGTGGCCGGTCAACGCGGCTTGTGCGGCGGTGGAGGCGGTCTCAGGGTCACGAATTTCGCCCACCAAAATGACATCCGGGTCCTGACGCAGAGTGGCGCGCAGGCCGGCGGCAAAGGTCATGCCAATGTCTGCGTTGATCTGAGACTGGCTGATGCCGGGCAGATCGTATTCGATCGGGTCTTCAACGGTGACGATGTTGTGCTCTTCGTGGTCAGCCAGTTGCAGGAGCGAATAGAGCGTCGTCGTCTTGCCGGCACCTGTTGGGCCGGTGGCGAGGATGATGCCATTGGGCAAGGACGCCATCCGTTGCAACAGCGCCTCTTGTTTTTGGGACAAGCCCAGATCAGCCAGAGGCATCAGGCCGGCGGAGCGGTCCAGGATACGCAGCACAACGCGTTCGCCGTAGTGGCCCGGCAGGGAGGACACGCGGGTGTCGATCATGCGCCCCCCAAGGGAGAGCGCGATACGGCCGTCTTGTGGCAGGCGGGTTTCAGAAATGTCCAAACCGGCCATGACTTTGAGCCGCGACACAATGCGTTTCACAGGCACGTCGGCGCGGTCCATGACTTCCTGCAGGAAGCCATCGACTCTCATGCGCACGCGCAACCCATGTTCATGGGGCTCGACGTGTAAATCCGAAGCGTTGGACAGAACCGCTTTGCGCAACAGCCGGTTGACCAGCTGTATCACCGGCGCATCGCCAGGTTCATCCAAAAGGTCACGTTGGCGCGATGCAAAAGCCGCCTCTTCCAGATCAAAACTCAGTTCGTCGCCTGCAGCGGCATCTTGTTCGGCCTCAGATCCGTCGTAGAATTTCGCCAGCGCGGCCTCAAATTCAGATTGCGCCAACTGCTGAAAAGACACGCCTGCCAATCCAGCCCGACGCTGCGCCTCTTTGATACCCAGGGCGCTGGCAGCGGGGCCCGCCAATATGCGCGTGCCGTCCAGTAGGACTTGATGGTCCTGCGCAAATTTGAACGGCAAACGGTTGTGTGATGTCCCCATCGCGCCCTACCCTTTCCCCACCTCGGAGTGCTTTGGCACGCCCAAGTCAGTTTCCGTTGAACCGCAAACGGCTTGGAAGCGGTGGGAAGTTGCGGGTTTGGGCAAACGCATCGATGAATCCGGCGTCAAAAGGTTGGTTCAAATCCGCCCCGTCATAGGGCAACAGGCGTTGGTCCGCCCGAGGATAGCCTCCCTCATCCAACGGCTGAATGGAAGCACTGGTTGCATAGGCCTTGTCGGTCATGTTCTTGGTGATGCGACGGGCTTCGGCGTCATTGCTGACCACTTGTGGGCGCAAAAGAACCAACAACACACGCTGATTTTTTGTGGAGTTTTTGCCTCGGAAGAGGCCGCCAACCAATGGCAGATTGGAAATGCCAGGCACCCGTTGGTTTACCGCGCCGGAGCCGTCTTCCAGCAGACCACCCAACATAATCACATTGCCATCTCGCACCAACGCCGTTGTCGACAAAGCCCGACGGGCGGTGATTTCGCCACCGGAGGTCGAGGTGGAGTTGGTGAGGTTGGAGACCTCTTGTTTGATCACCATGCGCACGGTGCGGTCAGCGTTGATTTGTGGCGTGACATTCAATGTCAGGCCGACGTCCTGACGCTCGATGGTTTGGAACGGGTTTTCCGGGTTGGCGCCGTCGCCGGTAGAAGTGTAGCTGCCGGTCACAAAAGGCACGTTTTGCGCCACAACAATCTCTGCTTCTTGATTGTTCAGCGTGAGGATCGAGGGGGTGGACAACAGGCGGGTCGAATTCACCGAAGCGATGGCAGTGATCAGGCCGGCGATGCCATTGCCGCTGCTTTCATTGTAAGTCCCGCCGCCCAGAACACCTGCTGGCCCCAGATCAGGCGCGTTGCCGTTGGAGACTGCGGAAACCAGATTGATCAGGCTTGTGCGACCCGGTAGGGCAAATTGCACACCGCCGACCAGAGCGTCATTCAGGACCGCTGCAAACTGCACGGACAGGTCGGAAAACCCGTCCACGGTCATCTCAAAGATCACGGCCTCCACCAACACCTGCGTTGGACGGCGGTCGAGGTATTTCACAATGCGGGTGATCTCGGACATGCGGTCTTGCGGGCCAAACACCAGCAGAGTGTTTGTCTGAGGTTCCGGCACAATACGCACTTGTTGTTGCGCGGATTCGCCGCCAGCGTTGAGGGTGCGCAAAACCACATCAGCAATCGCAGCCGCATCCGCGTAATTCAGAGCTATCGTGCGACTGGTTACGCTTTGCCGTTGAGTATCGAGGCGGCTGGCCAAAAGGCGCACACGTTGGCGCATCTCGTCTGGGCCAGACACAACCAAGGCATTAGAGCGCCGGTCAATACTCACGGACGCACCATCCGGCACAATACCCATGGATTGCACGACCTGCAAAACATCGCCAGCTTGTGCGTTTTGCAGTTGAATCATCTCGATTGGATCAGCGCGACGGGGTTGATCCAGACGTTTGATCAGGCGGGTGATGCGCGCGTGGTTAGATCCGCGATCAGACAGGATCAGAAGTTTTGCGCCCGGAACTGGCGTGATCACCGCCTCAGCCGGCAACAATGGCCGCACCACTTCGATCACCTCTTGCAACGGGACATGGCGCACCGGAATAACACGGGTCTCATACCCGGAGGACACACCATCCGTATCGCCGGAGGACAAGCCGCGAGCTGTGTTCATTTGCACAATGCGGTCCGCGCCAGCACCCTCAATGACGGTTAGGCGGTTGAGTTCCAGTACAGACAGGAAAACTTCGTAAAGTTCATCTGCCGTGAGTTGATTGGGGGCCAGAACGGTCACCGTGCCGCGCACAGCGGGGTCCACCACAAAACTGCGGCCGGTGTTTTCGGACACAATTTCCACAAAGCTGCGCAAATCCGCGTCGCGCAAATCAAGCGACACCTGCGCTTGGACCTTGCCGACACCAACAGCAAAACACGCCAAAACACTGACAACCACACCGACAATTGCCGATGCCACAGCCCGCCGGGGGCTTGGGCGTGCAAATAGTTTCATGACCTGCTCTCTTGTCACGGGCTGTCACCTGATCCGTTGATCGAACCTAGGCCGCCTTGCCTCTTTGGGACTTTATAGCGGAAGTGTGCGGGGAATGCACTCTTTTCCACACAGTTTTCCACAGGTTCGACCTCCTGTGATTCAAATGTGTGACACCAGCGGTTTGTGCGAACTGCGCTGAGGCGGCACAGCTGGTGTGATCAAAGACGGATCGTTACAAAAAAACAGTCTCTGTTTAGGCCTAAGAGTGGATTTTCCAAAGTCCCCAGGCCGCGACATGGTGCATCACACCCACGTCGCCTGACAGGATCGCCTGATCGATGTGAGCAGGGCTTAGTGCTTCGTAGGCAAAGTCCTCCAGGTCGCCGGGATTTGGTTCAGTGACGCGCTCACACGCGGGGGCGACAAAATAGTGGCCCTGGCAAACGCGCTGATTTCCATGATCGACAAAAGAGCCCAGATGGATGAGCCTTTCGGCTTTGAGGCCGGTCTCTTCCAAAAGTTCGCGCTGCGCTGCGGTTGCCGGATCTTCACCCGGATCGACATGACCGGCAGGAAATCCCAACACTTCTCGGGCCGGTCCATGTTTGTACTGACGGATCATCTCCACGCGCCCGTCCGCGAGAAAAGGAATGACCAGCGCAAAATCCATCAGCTGAACTTTGTAAAAGTCGTTGATGATCTGGCCCGGACGAACCTCAACCTGCTCCTGCTGGACATCCACAAAGGGGGGACGTTTGAGCAAGCTTTGGGATGAGAGGGTTTTCCAAGACATGCTGAGTACCTTTTACCAAACTGTATGAGGGCCGCTTTCACTCAGTTTTCAATGCGTGAGAAGCCTGTCCGCCCAATGCTTTCATACGCCTCAAACCCAGCCCGTTTGGCGTCGCGAACGGAATAGATGTTGCGCAGATCCGCAAGCCGAGGTGTCGCCATTTTGCGAGCCACTTTTTTCAGATCCAATGCGCGGAACTCATTCCATTCCGTCAGGATGACCAAAACATCAGCGTTTTGCGCAGCCTTATAGGCGTCCTCGACCCAGCTCACGCCAGGCAGAAGCGCTTCGCCTTCGTGGTGTCCTTGTGGATCCGTCACGCGCACCTTGGCGCCACCACCTACCAAAGCCGGAATAATCGCCAGACTTGGCGCATCGCGCATGTCGTCGGTGTTGGGTTTGAAGGTTACGCCAAGCACACCAACGGTTTTGCCATTAAAGCTACCGCCACACAGGTCGAGCAGTTTGTCGACCATGCGCCGCTTGATCTCTTCGTTGACCTGAATCACCGTTTCCGTGATCTGCATCGGGACAGCATTGTCCTGTCCGATACGGGCCAAAGCTTTGGTGTCTTTTGGAAAACAGGACCCGCCATAGCCCGGTCCCGCGTGCAGGAACTTGTTGCCAATACGTCCATCCATCCCCATGCCCTTGGACACTTGTTTGACGTCAGCACCGACGCGTTCACACAAGGCGGCAATTTCATTGATGAACGTTATCTTGGTCGCGAGGAACGCATTGGCGGCGTATTTGATCATCTCCGCGCTTTCGAGATCGGTGGTGACAATCGGGAAGTCGCGCAAATACAGCGGTCGGTAGATGTCATTCATCACCTCACCAGCCCGCTCACCCTGAACCCCAATCACAACGCGGTCGGGCTTCATAAAGTCTTCGATGGCGGCACCTTCGCGCAGAAACTCAGGATTGCTGGCAACATCAAAATCCAGATCCGGATTGGCCTTGCGAACCACTTGTTTGACCTGACGGTTGGTGCCAACCGGCACGGTGGATTTAGTTACAATCACCAGGTAATCTTTGGCGGTGCGGGCAATCTCTTCTGCCGCAGCCATGACGTAGGACAGGTCAGCATGCCCATCTCCGCGCCGCGTCGGAGTGCCAACAGCGATGAACACCGCCTGTGCACCGTCCATGGCTTTCTCGAGGTCCAACGTGAAGCTAAGGCGCCCGGCTTCGACGTTTTTCTCCATCAAAGCATCAAGGCCCGGCTCATAGATTGGCACTTCGCCCCGTTCGAGCATCTCAATTTTGGACGGGTCTTTATCGACACAGACAACCTCATGTCCAAAGTCAGAGAAGCACACCCCGGATACCAAACCGACGTAGCCTGTACCGATCATTGCTATTTTCATGTGTGCCACCCTCTTTTATTCTGCCCGTGGTGTTCTTGTAATGAGCTTGCGAGAACAGTCTGTCAACGCGGCAACAGACACCACGCGCACCACAGCTCAGCAAACTTTCTTTTTGAGGAAAAAGACATCTTAGCAACCAGCGGCCCAAACGCCGCTGGTTGCGTGGCCCTTTGAAGGAACCGTTTAGATGATATCAATCATGCTGGCATCAAATTGTGCAGCCCAGCCGGTGACAGTGATGATATCTGTGCCAAAGGTCAGGACATAGTTCCCACCCGCGTCGGCGCCATAGGTGTTAAGAACATCCGCCTCGGACAGCGCAGCTCCCCCCCACAACGCATCATCCAACGACAGCATGTCACCTTCGGTGGAGCTAAAGTTATTCACTGTGTTGCTGGAACCGACACCTGTTGAGAAGACAAAAGTATCAGTACCGAGACCGCCATCACCAACGTCATTCCCAGCACCAAACTCCAGCACATCATTGCCGCCACCACCCAGCAGTGTGTCGTTGCCAGAACCACCCAGAAGCGTATCTGAGCCAGTGTTACCGTTGAGCAGGTCAGCGTCATTGCCGCCGTTCAAGGTATCATTTCCGCTGCCGCCGCTAAGGCTGTCTCCATTGTCTCCGCCAAGCAAGCTGTCGTCGCCGGTGCCACCGTTGAGCCTGTCAGACCCGGCATTGCCATAGACAACGTCATTGCCATCATCGCCGCTCAGCGTGTCGTTTCCGCTGCCGCCGTAGAGCAGGTCGTCACTGCCGCCGCCAAACAGTTTGTCGTTTCCATTGACGCCATAAACTGTGTCAGAGCCAGAGTTGCCATTGATGAGGTCATCGCCGTCACCGCCGTTCAACGTATCTTGTCCACCGCCGCCAAAGATATTGTCAGCTCCGCCGCCACCAAACAGTCTATCGTTTCCCGCCCCGCCAAACATCGTGTCTGATCCGGAATTGCCATCCATGGAGTCGTTGCCATTTCCGCCAATTAAAGTGTCCAAACCCGCACCGCCATACAAGCTGTCATTGTTGTTGCCGCCTAGCAGAACGTCGTTGCCTTTCCCGCCCCGCACGAGGTCAGCACCGTCTCCAGCGTTTATCCAATCATTGCCATCCTTTGAATTGATGACATTTCCAACGCTGTTGCCGGTGATGCGATCGTTCCCAGCTCCTGAATTCACGTTCTCGATCACGGTGCCAACAGCGATTCCAAGGTTTCCGATTAGACCGCCAACATCGGAGAATTCGCCACCGTTCATATTGATCCGCGCATCAGTTGTATACGCGCTGAAATCCATCAAGTCGGTTCCGCTATAGTCATAGATTGTCAGGGCAACTGGGCCAGCAGAGGAGAGGAGCCCGTTAAAGAAATCTCCTAGATACCCGTCAAGGAGCGAACCCGGGCCCCACACCGTATTTCCGGCAGTCGCGCTGCTTCCGCCAGCCGCGCCATAGAGGTCCTGAATTGCCACGATATCGACCATCATGGCGCTCATGATGTTGGCGTAACTAGCGTTGGTGCCAAGGCTGTCTGTCTGGTCAAAATACGACATGATGCTCATTTGCCAGCTGTCGTTGCCAAAATCTTCGTCGATCCCGTATTCAGCGGCACCGTTGTATCCTCCCTGGTGGCCAAGCCCCAAGGCGTGGCCGATTTCATGGATGTAGGTCTGGAAGGAATAACTATTCACGGTGGTGCCATATGTGGCCAGCCAATCCGTCGACACGTTGACGGTAGAAGACAGAATTTTGCCGGCCGAAACGGAAGAACTGGACCAAGCCCCCGCATCCGTATTCTGGAATGTAATATCGGCAGTTGTGGCAACCTCCTGAAAGGTGATGTCCGCAACCAATTCCCAAGCGTCAAACGCCCAGCGTGCCAATTTCTGACCTTCGGCACTCAGGGCAGTGATGTTGACTGTGATTACATTGCTTTCCGAAGTGTCAAACGAGCGCGCGGCCCTGCCGGTATCGGTCCAATAGCCAGAGGTGAGATAGTCCGCCATATCCTGCACCGACCCATCCGCGATGGGCGTAAAGGTATCAACTGTGAGGCTGTAGCTGGAAGACACGGAATTATATCCATTGACCGCGAAGTAGTAGGTGCCTGTGTAGGTGGCCTCAAACGTCACAAAAGAGTCGTAGTTTCCACCGTTCGCATCAATGTCATCGTTATACTCGAAAGCGGTGCCAGTGCTGTCCAACACCCAGATTCTCGGGTCATCACCGGTCACGGAAACCTGAATTTGTTGCCCTTCTGTCAATGTGATCGCAATGAAATCAACATCCGTGTTGTTGATATTGCCGGTGAACGTGTCACCAACAGAAATTGTATAGGGTGTGGACGTGTTGGCTGGCGCATCTCCGACTTCGGTAATTGTTGCACCATCTGGATCCCCAATCACGGGAGTAGGGGTTGGCCCATCACCAGGACCATCACCGTGTCCCCCGTGAAAAATCGGGGCATCGACAGTCGGAATAAGTGCGTTCTGAATGAGCATTCTACAATCTCCTATCTCGCCGCATTAATGAGTCGCTTGGTCAGCTCCGTCATGCGGCCTCTTTAAAATTACTTGTCCCAGGGTGGCATGCTCACGTGCAGCACATCCCGAGCAAATCCTTCTATGAGGCGCTGAAGTGGCGCGCCATCCATCCCATCAACTTGTAATGAAGGGCCTGAGTAGTTTTCTTTGGTCTCGAGGTTTTGCCAGAACAACTCCCCTTTGACTTGATCTGACTGCAAAGCTTGCACAACCAGAGTAGCCACTGTTCCCTGCGCGTTTTCGGTGTTTGACTCCCCAGTCGCAACAATCCTCCGTTCTGGAAATTGTTGTTCTATTTCAAGGCGCAGCGTCTCACATACCACCTTAAGATCTGCCTCGGACAGCTCTTTGACCGGCGTTTCACAAATGAGATGGATTTGAGGTTCAGCGTTTTTTGCGTCAACCGTCATGGCCAAAGCACTCAACATGAGTGCTCCCCAAAAGGAATATGTTGCAGACATTGGCCACACCCAATCACTCTCCAAACGCCCGCACCATAGTCTGCAATTTAGACACAAAATCCGGCCCGAAATTAAGTCTGGAAAACCGTAAAAGTTAAGGAAGCGTTAATCAAGCAATATAGGTGATCAGTATGACGCAGGTGCCCTTGTCCCCTGATGCATCTCGATATTTTTGCCGACCCAAAACAAAAAAGCTCCCGATATACGGGAGCTCTTGGAACAGTTATGCTTTTGGAACAGTTATAGTGGGCCTATTTAGCCTGGGTTCGAGCTCACGCCCACTTGCGCAGGCCGCAACAAGCGATCATGCAACATGAAGCCCTGCGCAGAGACCTGAATGATCTCGCCAGATTTGGTGCCCGGAACAGGCGCTTCAAACATGGCCTCATGTACGTTGGGATCAAATTTGTCGCCCACTTCAGGCGAAATAACTTCAATACCGTGTTTGGAGAAGGTTTTCAGAAGCTCACGCATGGTCAGCTCGATGCCTTCAATCAACGCAGCAGAGGCTTCTTTCTGCTCATCGGTGATGGTTTCAACCGCGCGCTTCATGTTGTCAAATACCGGCAGCATGTCACGCGCCAGCTTGGAGCCGCCATATTGCTCTGCCTCACGGCGGGCTTTGTCGCCCCGTTTGCGGGCGTTTTCAGCATCTGCCAACGCGCGCATCCAGCGGTCTTTCAGCTCGTCACGTTCGGCGCGCAGCTCATCAATTTCGATGGCCTCGTCGTCCAGCTCATCCAAGCTTTGAGCAAATTCTTCGGCCTCGGCATCTGCGATGTCGTCCAGAAATTCGTTTTCTTTCGGCTCAGCCATTTTTCACCTCTAACCGCGGTCGGTGATCAGTTTTCCGACCAGCTGTGCCGTGTAATCCACAATCGGCACGATGCGTCCATAGTTCAGGCGCTTGGGTCCGATGACCCCGACAGCACCCACGATCTTACGATCAGCGTTCATATAGGGAGACACCACCAAAGAGGAACCCGAAAGTGAAAAAAGTTTGTTCTCGGAGCCAATAAAAATGCGCACGCCGTCGCCCTGCTCCGCCAATTCGAGAAAATCAGCAATGTCTCGTTTACGTTCTAGGTCATCAAACAACGTGCGGATGCGTTCGAGGTCCTGTTCTTCCTCATCTGTGCCGAGCAGATTCGAGCGGCCGCGCACAATCAAACGCTCTTGCTGTCCACCCTCATCTGCCCAAAGCGCGAGGCCGTTTTCGACCATGTCGGCCGCCAGACTGTCGATTTCCTGACGACGTTTTTTGATCTCTTGCTGAACGGCATTGCCCAGCTCGCTCAGGGTCCGTCCTTCGGCAACCGCATTGAGGAAATTTGCCGCTTCTCGCATGGAGCTTGGTGTTTGGCCAACTGGAGGAGTGAACAGACGGTTTTCCACATGACCATCCGCAAAAACCAGCACCACCAAGGCACGTTCGGCACCAAGGCTGACAAACTCGATGTGTTTGATGGGGGCTTCGTGTTTTGGGGCCAGCACAAGCGAAGCCCCCTGTGTGACCCCCGACAGAGCAGTAGACACGCGATCCAACATATTGCCCACATCGGCACCTGTGTCGCCAAGCGTCGCGTCAATTTTTTGACGATCGCCTTGGTCAAGATCACCAACTTCCAACAAACCATCCACAAACATGCGCAGGCCTTGTTGCGTTGGAATGCGGCCAGCGGAGACGTGTGGGCTGTCCAAAAGTCCCAAATACTCCAAATCCTGCATCACATTACGGATGGTTGCAGCGCTGACCTTTTCAGACAGCGAGCGCGTCAAAGTGCGCGATCCCACCGGATCACCGGTCTCCAGATAGCCTTCAACCACGCGGCGGAACACCTCGCGGCTGCGATCGTTCATTTCTTCGAGAATTTTGCTGCTGTCTGTCATTCGCCCGTGCCTTTGTCTTCTTAATAAAATAGCCTCACAGGCAAAGGTCAATCGGGGTTGCGCACAACCTTATCCCGCGGTTATCCCCAGCCCAAACCTAACAAAGGATATATGCCATGCGCCCTTCCGGCCGTCAGCTCAACGAAATGCGTGAAGTCTCGATTGAAACCAATGTGACCAAACACGCCGAAGGTTCCTGTTTGATCAAAATGGGCGACACCCACGTCTTGTGTACCGCATCTTTGGAAGCGCGCGTGCCACCGTTTATCAAGGGATCTGGCCTGGGTTGGGTGACCGCAGAATATGGCATGCTGCCCCGTTCGACCTCTTCGCGTATGCGCCGCGAGGCGACATCTGGCAAGCAAGGTGGCCGGACTGTTGAAATTCAACGCCTGATTGGCCGGTCTCTGCGCGCCGGCGTGGACCGTGTTGCCTTAGGTGAACGCCAGATCACCGTGGACTGCGACGTAATCCAGGCTGATGGCGGCACACGCTGTGCGTCCATCACCGGTGGCTGGGTGGCGCTGCGTTTGGCAGTGAACAAACTGATGAAAGCTGGTGACGTGACAACGGATCCGCTGATTTCTCCTGTGGCAGCAGTGTCTTGCGGGATTTACGCCGGTCAGCCGGTGCTCGATCTGGACTACCCGGAAGACAGCGAAGCCGGTGTGGACGGCAACTTCATAATGCTGGCCAATGGCCAGATGATCGAAACACAAATGTCTGCGGAAGGCTCCACCTATTCCCGCGCGCAGATGAATGAACTGCTTGATCTGGCGGAAAAAGGCGTGTCCGAGCTGGTTGAAGCACAGCTGGCAGCCACCGCATGACCCGTAAATTTGAGGGCGACCGCTTGTTGGTCGCCACCCACAACGCGGGCAAATTGGCCGAGATCACCGAGATCTTGGCCCCGCACGGGGTGTCCGTGGTTGGCGCGGGAGACATGGATCTGCCGGAACCGGAAGAAACCGAAGACACTTTTGTCGGCAACGCCCGAATCAAGGCACATGCTGCGGCCAAGGCCACCGGCCTCCCTGCCCTATCCGATGACAGTGGCATCACCATTGACGCGCTGGACGGCGCGCCAGGTGTGTACACAGCGGATTGGGCGGAAACCGGCAATGGTCGGGACTTCATGAAAGCCATGACCCGCGCCAATGATGAAATTACCGCCAAAGGAACCGATGCGCCACGCTCTGCGCAGTTCCGCTGCACGTTGGTACTGGCTTGGCCAGATGGACATGACGAGGTGTTTGAAGGGGTGATGCCCGGTGATTTGGTCTGGCCAATCCGTGGCGAAGGTGGCTTTGGCTATGATCCGATGTTCATGCCGGAGGGTTATGACGTGACTTGCGCCGAGATGCCAAAAGAAGAAAAGAACCAGATCAGCCACCGTGGCCGCGCGCTACAAGCCTTTGTGGCGGGCTGTTTTGGCTGAGGATTGGCAAAACGGGGGCTTTGGCCTGTATATCCATTGGCCGTTTTGTCAGGCCAAATGCCCTTATTGCGACTTTAACAGCCACGTGAGCCGAGAAATCGACCAATCCCGCTGGCTTAAAGCCTATTTGAGCGAGCTTGATCGGGTTGCGTCAGAGACCTCTGCACGCGTTTTGAACACCATTTTCTTTGGCGGCGGTACGCCAAGTTTAATGGATCCAGAGGTTGTTGCCGCCATTCTGGAACGTGTGCGCAGGCTTTGGCCCACATCCAATGACATGGAAATCACGCTAGAAGCGAACCCAGGATCGGTGGATGCGGGCCGCTTTGTTGCCTATCGCGATGGTGGTGTGAACCGAATTTCAATGGGGATTCAAGCGCTCAATGACCGGGATTTGCAGCGATTGGGGCGTATCCACTCCGTAGACGAAGCCAGGCAGGCGTTTGAAATTGCGCGAAAAACCTTTGATCGCGTGAGTTTTGATCTGATCTATGCGCGGCAAGATCAAACCCTTGTTGATTGGCAATCCGAATTGCGCGAAGCGCTTTCAATGGCGATTGACCATCTGTCGCTTTATCAACTGACAGTTGAACAAGGCACAGCCTTTGGCGACCGGTACAATCGTGGCAAACTGCGTGGCCTGCCGGAGGATGATCTTGCAGCGGACATGTATGAAGTCACGCAGGACATCTGCGCCGAAGCCGGAATGCTGCCCTATGAGGTGTCAAATTACGCTGCAATAGGCTCTGAATCGCGTCACAATCAAATTTATTGGCGCTATGGCGACTACGCCGGAATTGGTCCTGGCGCACATGCTCGACTGACGTTGAACGGCCAGCGCCACGCCATTGAGAACTGGCGCAACCCCAACAAGTGGTTGCAAGCCGCAGAAGCCGGCAATGGAGAAAACCTTCGGGAAGCGGTGTCACACGAAGGTCAGGCCACGGAACTGTTGTTGATGGGGCTGCGATTGAGTGAAGGGGTTGATCTGTCCCGCTATGAGGCGTTGGCCGAAAAACCACTTGAAGGCCCACGCGTCGACACCCTACGAGACATCGGCATGATTGAAATCGAGAAATCAAGGCTGCGCGTCTTGCCGCAAGGCCGGATGGTGCTTAACTCGATTTTGTCAGAATTGTTGGTGGACTAAATGCGCATACTTTGGCTAATCTGTGGACTGACCTGTGTTGCGCTGGCCTTGATTGGCGTTGTCCTCCCCCTCCTTCCAACCGTGCCTTTTCTGCTGCTCGCCGCTTTCTGTTTTGCCCGCTCTTCTGAACGGCTGCACAACTGGCTTCTGTCGCACAAAACCTTCGGGCCCATGATCGAAGACTGGAACAGCAACGGCGCAATCCGCCCTTCGGCAAAAAAGGCAGCAACCCTGTCCATTGCCGTTGTTTTTGGAATTTCGCTGCTGGTTGGCGTCAAAACCACCGTGATTGTCATTCAAATGGTGGTTTTGAGCGCGGTACTTTTTTTCATCTGGACGCGGCCTAATTCGTAGACGACAGAACCCGACACAATTCATCCAACTCATCAAGCGTTTGATAAGTAATGGTAATTTTTCCATTTTCTCCGCCGGATACGTGATCAACGGAAACTTTCATACCCAAATTGGCCGATAGATCACCTTCTAGCGCGACTGTGTCGGCGTCCTTATGGGTCTTTGGTCGAGATTTTTTAACTTGATCGACGAGAGAGCTCGTTTTCTTAGCCAGTTTTTCGGTCTGGCGCACCGACAAACCGTCCTTCACCACCTTGCGCGCCAATTCCGAGGCATTGTCCGAAGGGACCAGAGCACGCGCATGACCGGCTGACAGATGACCCTCACGCAACATGACCTGAACGTCATCTGGCAAATTGAGAAGACGCATCAGGTTGGCGATATGGCTCCGGCTTTTGCCAAGCGCTTCTGAAACCTTCTCCTGCGTGTGGCCAAACTTCTGCATCAGCTGGCGATAACCCATCGCCTCTTCGACAGGGTTTAGATCAGCCCGCTGGATGTTTTCGATGATCGCAATTTCGAGCACTTCGGTGTCGTCATACTCACGTACGATAACTGGCAGCTCATGCAGTTGCGCCATTTGTGACGCCCGCCAACGGCGCTCACCCGCAACAATCTCGTATCGATCACCTGGCTTTTTGCGCACGATAAGAGGTTGAATCACCCCTTTCTCACGAATGGAATTTGCAAGATCGTCGAGTTGTTCCGGTGTAAAATCGCGCCGTGGCTGATCCGGATTTGGCTCAATACGCTCAATCGGCACAACAAGATCCGCACGGCGTGGCGCCGCGCCTACGTTTGAGCGGGTTGTATCATCCGTCACATCCGCCATGAGAGCACTGAGACCGCGGCCCAGACCACGCTGTTTTTTCTTGTCTGCCATTTTGGGCCTCCCTTAAGCGGCGATCTTGAAGTTTTTGGCGAGCAGTTCTTTGGCCAAAGCGCGATAGGCTTCTGCCCCTTTTGAGGTTGTGTCGTAGTCCAGGACAGCCTGTGCAAACGAGGGCGCCTCAGACACCCGGACATTGCGCGGAATCTTGGTCTCAAACACCAGATCACCAAGGTTGTCACGCGCGTCCTGCTCCACCTGTTGCGATAGGTTGTTGCGGGCATCAAACATTGTCAGGACAATACCCTCGATCCGCAGCCCCGCATTTGCAGTTTGGCGCACCTCGCGCACGGTCAACATGAGTTGGGACAGGCCTTCCAACGCAAAGAACTCGCTTTGCAGCGGAATGAGCACGGAATGTGCGGCAATCATCGCATTCACAGTCAACAGGTTCAGCGATGGCGGGCAGTCAATGAGGATGTAATCCAAGTCATATTTGTCCATGGCTGTCTGGCGCAGCGCATCATGCAACAGAAAACTGCGCTTTTCATTGGACATCAACTCAATGTCAGCCGAGCTGAGATCTACGGTTGCCGGGACAATCGACATGTTTGAGGTTTCTGTGGCTTGGATCACATCCTCCAATTCCACATCACCTGTCAGAAGATCATATGTTGTGTAGGTGCGGTCCTCAACATCAACACCAAGGCCGGTAGAGGCATTACCTTGAGGGTCAAGGTCGACCAAAAGCACCTTATGCCCTTCTTCGGCAAGCGCGGCCGCGAGATTAATTGTCGTTGTGGTTTTGCCCACGCCACCTTTTTGGTTGGCCACTGCGATGATTTTGGGCCCTTCAGGGCGTGTGGGATCCGACACGATTGAGCTCTCCGATCTTCAGAATGACCGCTTCTGGGTCCGTGATACTTTTTACCACTTCGTAATCAAATGACCACGATTTCTGTGCGGATTGCAGCTCTTTTTGCCAACGTGCCCCTTTTGGAAATACGGCGGTGCCGGTGGTTTGCAAATGACGTTCCGTATACTCACACAGGAGTGTGAGGTCCGCCAAAGCTCGTGCAGACAAAACATCCGCTTCCTGAGGCACGGCACGCTCAATGCGCTCGGTCACAACAGAAGCTTTTACGCCGGTTTCGCGCAGAACAGTGCGCAAAAACGCGCATTTTCGTTGATCACTCTCGATCAACGTGACCTTTTGCGGAGCTTCCGGCTCAGCAGACATCAACGCCACAACCAGGCCTGGAAAGCCACCACCGCTGCCGATGTCCACCCAATGGCCAGATTTTTGGGGTGCACAACGTAAAATTTGAATCGAATCCAAAATATGTCGGGACCAAAGGTCATTGAGCGTGGATTTGGACACCAGGTTGATACGCGGATTCCACTTCACCAGCAGATCCGCGAGCGTTTCAAGGCGGGTCAATGTTTCACGTGAAACATTCAACTTGGTTTTGATGTGGTCAGGGCAGGACATTACGCGGATTTCACCTTCTTGGCTTGGCGCAACTTGGCGAGCAGCAACGTCAAAGCTGCTGGAGTCATACCGTCAATTCGGCCCGCTTGCCCCAAGTTGGAGGGACGCACGGCGTTCAGCTTTGTTTTCAATTCAGTGCTAAGCCCCTCGATCACATCAAAGTCAAAATCAGACGGAATGATCTGCGTTTCATCCCGCCGTATTGCTTCTACATCACGCTTTTGCCGCTCAATATAATTTGCATACAGAGCATCCCGCTCCAGTTGCTCCTGAATTTCCGGCTCAACACCCCCAAATCGATCATCCAGAGGGATCAGATCGTCAAACCCCACTTCCGGGAACGCCAGAACCTGAAACGCTGTGCGGCGATTTCCGTCTTGATTCACCGCGATTCCAGCGGCATTGATTTCTTTGGGCGTAAACCCCTTCTCTTCCAAAAGAGATTTTCCGGTGGTTAGCTTTTCAGATTTCATCCCAAACGTAGCTTTTCGGGCCTCTCCGATCAATCCGAGGTCCAGACCAATGGGAGTCAATCGTTGATCCGCATTGTCAGCCCGCAAAGACAAACGAAACTCTGCGCGCGACGTAAACATCCGATAAGGCTCCGTCACACCACGGGTGATCAAGTCATCCACCATAACGCCGATATAGCTGTCTGATCGACTGAAATGGTGTGGATCTTTGCCTTGCGCGGACAACGCTGCGTTTAACCCCGCAACCAGACCTTGAGCTGCCGCCTCTTCATATCCAGTGGTGCCGTTAATCTGACCGGCCAAATAAAGACCCGGTACGTTTTTTACACTCAACTCCGCATTCAAAGCACGTGGGTCAACGTAATCATATTCAATGGCATATCCAGGCTGCAGAATCTCAACGTCTTCCAACCCATAGATGGAACGGACGTACGATTCTTGTACATCTACCGGCAGAGAAGTGGAGATACCGTTGGGATAGACTGTGTCGTCATCCAATCCCTCAGGCTCCAAGAACACCTGATGTGAATCTTTGTCAGCAAACCGCACAATCTTGTCTTCGATGGACGGACAATAGCGGGGCCCTACCCCATCGATGTGACCGCCGTACATCGCGGAGCGTGCCAGGTTATCCCGAATGATGTCGTGGGTTTTGGCGTTTGTATGCGTAATACCACAGGCAACTTGACGCGCAGATGGTTTCTTATTCATGAAGGAGAACATCACAGGCTCGTCATCACCAGGTTGGTTGTCGAGCAGATCCCACTTAATGGTTTTGCCATTCAAACGTGGCGGGGTACCGGTTTTAAGGCGGCCAAGCGGCAGTGCAAAACTGTCAATACGCTCAGCCAACTTCACCGAAGCGTTGTCGCCCATACGGCCGCCGGAATGTGAGACGTCGCCGATATGGATGACACCGCGCAGGAACGTCCCAGTGGTCAGAACCACGGCATGCGAAACGATCTCTGACCCATCTGCCAGAATGACACCGCGAACCGCTTGCCCTTCCATGCGAAAGTCAGTGGCCTCGCCCTCGATCACAGTCAGGTTTGGCGTCGCTTCAATTTCGGCCAGCATCTCTGTGCGATAGATTTTGCGATCTGATTGCGCGCGAGGACCTTGAACCGCAGGACCTTTCCGTCGGTTAAGCAAGCGGAACTGAATGCCAGCCTTATCCGCAATACGACCCATCACGCCATCTAAGGCATCCACTTCGCGCACGAGGTGGCCTTTTCCCAAGCCGCCAATGGCTGGGTTACAGGACATAACGCCAATGCCGGATTTCTTAAGGGTCACAAGCGCGGTTGATGCGCCCAAACGCGCGGAAGCCGCCGCTGCGTCTGCGCCAGCGTGCCCGCCCCCAACAACAATGACGTCAAAATGTTTCACGTGAAACACTCCTCAAATTTGAATCACTTTCCGATGCAGAAGCTCGAAAAGATCTCATCCAGCAAGTTCTCTACATCGACATGACCGACGATGGAATCAAGGGCGCGAATCGCAGCGCGTAATTCTTCCGCCCCAATATCATAGTGATCCGGACCCAAAGAGAGAACGGCGCGGGCCGCATCCAGCGATTCGGATGCCCGTTTCATCGCGATACGATGCCGTTCGCGGGTGGCCACACCGGAACGCCCCGCCTGTTCCGAAAGCTTCTCGGTGATCTCAGCCACAAGTTCAGAAACGCCAAACCCGGTTTTTCCGGAAATTGCATTCTTGGGATCGCTTAGAGTATCCGCCTTGGCGGCACGGATCACATCGTTTGGAAGTGGGGTAAAGTCCGGCTCTTCATCACAAGTCTTGAGAAACACGCGAAGGTCGGCCGCTGCAGCCCGGTCGCGCGCACGTTGGATGCCGATACCTTCGACATGATCGTCAGTTTCGCGCAGGCCTGCGGTGTCGAGCAAAGTGACCGGTAACCCGTTCAGCTCCATACGCACTTCGATCACATCGCGTGTGGTGCCGGCGTATTCCGACGTAATTGCAGCTTCGCGACCAGCCAATGCGTTCAGCAATGTAGATTTGCCAACATTGGGCGCACCAAGGATCGCAACTTCGAAGCCTGTGCGGATACGTTCGGCGGTGTCAACACCTGCGATTTCCTTGTCGAGTTCAGTACGAACGCCAGATAGAAGCTCTGTGACCTCCGGTGTGACATCGACAGGCACATCTTCATCTGCAAAGTCGATGGTGGCTTCGATCAACGCAGCGGCTCGGATCAGGTCCGTGCGCCATTTTCCGGCGAGATTGCCGAGGTCTCCGGAAAGGACACGCAAAGCTTGGCGCCGTTGCGCTTCGGTTTCTGCATCAATGAGATCAGCAAGACCTTCGACCTGCGCCAAATCGAGACAACCGTTTTCCAAAGCACGACGGGTGAATTCGCCCGCTTCCGCCAGACGCAAGCCTTCCATTTCTGAGAGTTCGCGCAGGACGGCATTCACCACAGCCGTGGAGCCATGCAGGTGCAGCTCTAGAACTTCTTCTCCTGTGAAGCTGCTGCCATTCTCGAAATAGAGCACCAAAGCTTGGTCTAGGCGTCGGCCTTCGCTGTCTTTCAGTAGTTTTAGGGCTGCCAAACGTGGCGCAGGCAAGTCTCCAAAGAGCGCACTGCCCGCCTCAGTCACCCGTGTACCGGACACACGAACGACAGCGACCCCCGCTTTACCGGGGGCCGTTGCAAGAGCGAAAATTGTGTCAGCCACATAGGCCATCACAGCATCCTTAGGTGTTCATCGAGTCAAAGAACTCGCCATTGGTTTTGGTTTGCTTGAGTTTGCCGAGCAGGAATTCCACAGCGTCGGTGGTGCCCATCGGGTTGAGAATCCGGCGTAGGACATAAGTCTTAGCCAAATCGCCTTTGTCGATAAGCAGATCCTCTTTTCGGGTGCCGGATTTGAGAATGTCGATCGCTGGGAAGACACGTTTGTCGGCCACTTTGCGATCCAGCACGATCTCAGAGTTACCGGTGCCTTTGAATTCTTCGAAGATCACCTCGTCCATGCGCGAGCCAGTGTCGATCAACGCGGTGGAGATGATGGTCAGAGAGCCGCCTTCTTCGATGTTACGCGCCGCACCAAAGAAACGCTTTGGACGTTGAAGCGCGTTGGCATCTACACCACCAGTCAAAACTTTGCCGGAAGAAGGCACCACGGTGTTGAAGGCACGACCAAGTCTTGTGATGGAGTCCAGAAGGATCACAACATCTCGCTTGTGTTCCACCAAGCGTTTGGCTTTTTCGATGACCATTTCGGAAACCGCAACGTGGCGTGTGGCAGGCTCGTCAAAGGTCGAAGACACAACTTCACCTTTCACGTTGCGCTGCATGTCGGTCACCTCTTCAGGACGTTCATCGATCAGCAAAACGATCAGGTAACATTCCGGGTGGTTGGCTTCGATGCTGTGCGCGATGTTTTGAAGCAGAACCGTTTTACCCGTGCGAGGCGGCGCCACGATTAGGGAACGCTGGCCTTTACCAATTGGCGCGACAAGGTCGATGATCCGAGCGGAGCGATCTTTGATGGTGGGATCTTCGATCTCCATCTTCAGACGCTCATCCGGATACAACGGTGTGAGGTTATCAAACGCAATTTTGTGCTTGGCTTTCTCTGGCGCCTCAAAGTTGATCTGAGACACGCCTGTGAGCGCGAAATAGCGTTCTGTGTCACCTGGCGCTGTCATAACCCCGTTCACGGTGTCACCGGTGCGCAGGGAGTACTTACGGATCATCTCAGGGGAGACGTAGATGTCGTCCGGACCCGGCAAGTAGTTCGCCTCTGGAGAGCGCAGGAAACCGAATCCGTCTTGAAGCACCTCAAGCACACCATCGCCGGAGATTTCCCATCCGTCATCTGCGCGTTCGCGCAGAATTTGGAACATCATCTCGCCTTTGCGCATGGTGGAGGCGTTTTCGATCTCCAGCTCTTCGGCCATCGCCAAGAGATCTTTGGGGCTTTTGGCTTTCAATGTGCCAAGAGCAAGCTTTTCTTGTGTCATGAAAATATCCTGTGCTGCCCGAGAGAAAGGCAGATCATGTACTCTGTATTTGGAAGGCACTCAGCCCGGACGGGCCAGTTGGCGGCAGTTCTACGCCACTTTCTTCGCCTGAGTCAAACGCTTCAGAATTTCACAACAACGGAGACGACAATCAGAACCATCAAAACCGTCGGAACTTCGTTCATCATGCGATACTGGCGACCGGAGAGTTTGTTTTCATCTCGGCCAAACTTCTTACGCATAATCATCAACCAATGATCAAACACTGTCATGGAGATCACACCAAATGCTTTGGTGTAAGGCCAGACTGCAGACCAATCGACCACACCAGGTGTAAACACAAGTGTGAGGCCTGCGATCCAGGCCACGATGCTGGCAGGTGCCATGATGTAGCGCTGAAGCTTGAATTCCATAATCTTCAGGGTTTCGTCGAGTTGATCGCCCTTCTCTGCCCGCTCTGCGTGATAGACGAAGAGACGAGGGAGATAAAAAATACCTGCCATCCAGCTGATCACTGCAATGATGTGCAGAGAAAGCACGTAAGGGTAAATATCGACGAGAAAGTAACTCATGATGGTTTGATCCTGATCGAAGCCGGACCCTCTCTATAATAAATAAATATATATATAGAAAAGGATGATGAATAAGTAGGGAGGTCCAATCCTGTGGATTATCCAGTTTCCCTAGGACTTACCCACATCTGAATGGTTTGCTCTGATCTGTATCAACATCTGGTGAGAAAGTTAAAAGGATTTAACGTTTTCAGTATGTTGAGAGAAAAATGACAGCTGTGTGACTGTGGGTAACTGGGTGGAGAAACCGGTATGCGGGTGATTCCTCCCACAGGCAAAGTTTTCCCCGTCCACCGTGCAGAAAATCGGGGGATTTCCGTGAGACGGGGGTGAGTTTCCCCAGCTTGCAAAATCCCACAGAAATTTCCAGAAAGGACTCCAAAGAAGTTCCTTCCTTTCTCCACGGATTTATCCACATGACCACACCCCTGATCCTTGCTTCAGGCTCCGAGATACGGGCTCAGCTCCTATCTAAAGCCAATGTTGGTTACGAAACCGTTAAGCCGCGTGTCGATGAGGAGATGATTAAGCGATCTTTGCAGGCGGAGGGAGCCACGCCACGCGATGTGGCGGATGCGTTGGCAGAGGCGAAGGCGCGTAAAGTGAGCTTGAAGCGGCCGGAGGCATTGGTTTTGGGTTGTGACCAAGTGCTCGATTTCCAAGGTACAATATTTTCCAAGCCGGACAGCGTGGAAGATGCGCGCAACCAATTGCTGTTGTTAAGAGGTCAACGTCACATGTTGCTGTCAGCAGCGGTTATCTATCAGAAAGGCGAGCCGCTTTGGCGTCATGTGGGGGTTGTACGGCTGTTCATGCGGCAATTCAGCAACGCCTTTCTTGACGGCTATCTGGATCGCAACTTTGACAGCATCCGCCATTCGGTTGGCGGGTATAAGTTAGAAGAAGAAGGTGTGCGCCTGTTTGACAAGATTGACGGAGACTACTTTACCGTTCTTGGCATGCCGCTTGTAGAAATTCTGTCGTTCCTGACGACACGGGGAGAACTGCCACAATGACATTGCCCTCCATTCCACTGGCGGGTGTGATCGGGAACCCGATTGCGCACTCAAAATCACCGGTCCTGCATGGGCATTGGTTGAAGACATATGACATTGCCGGACATTATGTGCCGCTTGAGGTCGAGGCGGATGCTCTGGGAGATGTGTTGAAAGCGATGCCAAAGATGGGCTTTGTAGGTTGTAACGTGACGATCCCGCATAAAGAGCGGGTGATGCAGTTTGTTGACCAGATCACGGATCGCGCTACGCTGATTGGGGCGGTGAACACGCTGATCTTTCTCAATGATGGTAGCATTCTGGGCGACAATACAGATGGATACGGGTTCATCGAAAACCTGCGTCAGGGGGCACGGGAATGGGATGCCTCTGCGGGTCCAGCTGTTGTGTTGGGCGCAGGTGGTGCCGCGCGGGCGGTTGTGGCGTCTTTGCTCGATGCTGGTGCGCCGGAGATTTTGCTAACCAACCGCACGCGCGTGCGCGCAGACAAGTTGCGCGAAGATTTTGGCGCGCGGGTGAAGGTGGTTGAGTGGGTTCAAGCAGGCAATATTCTGGAAGCAGGCGCCACGCTGGTGAACACAACATCGCTTGGAATGACCGGGAAGTCAGAACTGCGCGTGCCGATGGATGGGCTGCATAAAGAAACGGTGGTGACCGATCTGGTGTATACGCCGTTGACGACAAATTTCCTGCGAACCGCCAATGAGATTGGCTGTGTGACCGTGGATGGATTGGGCATGTTGTTGCACCAAGCCGTGCCTGGGTTTGAACGCTGGTTTGGGCGCCGTCCCGTGGTGGACGATGAAACCCGGCGCGTGGTTTTGGGATGAGCTTTAAGCTTGGCCTGACCGGGTCGATTGGCATGGGCAAATCGACGACGGCGCAGATGTTTGTTGATCTGGGCTGTGCGCTTTGGGATGCGGATGCGGCGGTGCATCGGCTTTATGATGTAGGCGGTGCGGCGGTTACGCCGATGCAGGCAAAGTTTCCGGAGGCTGTGATTGCGGGCGTTGTGTCTCGTGACAAGCTCAAAGAGGTGATTGGTCGCGATCCTTCGGCGCTCAAAACGATTGAAGAGATTGTGCATCCCTTGGTCGCGCAGGACCGTGCCACCTTCATTGCCTCTGCCACGGCTGACATTCTAGTGTTTGATATTCCGTTGCTGTTCGAAACCGGTGGCAACGCAGCGATGGATGCGGTTGTATGCGTCTCTATTCCAGCTGAAATGCAGCGGGATCGGGTTTTGGCACGGGGCACGATGAGTGAGGCCCAGTTTGGGCAGATCTGTGCCAAACAGATGCCAAATGATGAGAAAGTGGCCCGCTCAGATTACGTTGTAACCACAGACACGCTTGACCATGCGCGCCAGCAGGTGGAGAAGATCGTGACCGCCATTAGGGGACAGTTGGCCAATGCGTGAAATCGTGCTCGATACGGAAACCACCGGGTTTGATCCGTTCTCCGGCGACCGAATTGTCGAGATTGGTGCGTTGGAATTGTACAACCACCTGCCGACTGGTGAGACCTTTCACGTCTATATCAACCCGCTGAGGAATATGCCCGAAGAGGCTTTTGGCGTGCACGGGATTGGGCCGGATTTGCTGGATGTGCCACGGGATGCACAGCCGGGTGAGGTGACGCTGAAAGACAAGAAAGTCTTTGAGGCGCATGGGCAGGCGTTTTTGGATTTCATTGGCAACGACAGTAAACTGGTCATTCACAACGCCAAATTTGACATGAAATTCCTGAATGCGGAACTGAATTGGATGAACCTGCCCGAGATCCCGATGGATCGCGCGGTTGATACGCTGGCTATGGCGCGTACCAAATTTCCTGGCTCGCCAGCCACGTTGGACGCTTTGTGCCGACGGTATGGGATCGATAACTCCTCACGGACGTTGCACGGCGCGCTTTTGGACTCCGAAATCCTAGCGGAAGTCTATCTTGAGCTGATTGGTGGCCGACAACCGGACCTTGTTTTGGCTTCTGGAGGTGGCGGTAAGACCAAATCGGTGCAGGTGGACGACTGGCGGCCCACCAAACGGGCGACGCCCCTGCCCTCACGCCTAACCGAAGACGAAGCGACAGCGCATAAAGAATTTGTTGAAAAGATGGGCGATAACGCCCTTTGGACCAAACTGGGATAGGCCATAAAAAAGGCGCTGCCCGCGAAGGCAGCGCCCCAAATGCTGTCAGCGGATCGCTTAGTTTGCGACTGGCTGCCCTTCTGCTTGCTGCTCTTGCGCGCGGCGCGCCAGCTCGGAGCGGTACAGAGCCACAAAATCGATAGTTTCCAGGTTCAGCGGCGGGAAGCCACCGTCGCGGGTCACATCGGACACGATGCGGCGCACAAATGGGAACAGCATACGTGGGCATTCGATCAGCAGAAACGGGTGCAGTTGATCTTCTGGCACACCTTCCACGTGGAACACACCAGCGTAGTCCAGTTCCAGAATGAACATCTCGGCGCCGTCTTCTTTGTTTTTGGCGGTGATGTTGAGCTTCATCGCCACTTCAAACTGATGATCGGCATTGCGCTTTTTGGCGTCCAAGTTGACCTGAACCTGAACGTCCGGCTGCGGGTTACCTGCGGAGCCTTTCTGAGCCAAAATGTTTTCGAACGACATGTCGCGTACAAATTGGGTCAGTACGTTCATTTTCAGTTGCGGTGCTTGTGCTGCACCGTTTTCATTTTCCGCCATGGGAGTCTCCAGAATATTCGTTTGCCCTGCTTTAACAGGTCAAATTGGGTGTCTCAATGTTTAGTCCAACCGGATGGTTTATGCGTGGGTTTTTTGGCGCTGTCCAGTTGCTGGCTTGTACCATTCTGAGCGGGATCAACCTCAGAAAACTCGCCATCAATCACGTCTGTCTCAGCAGGGTGATGACTGCGGTTTGCCTGGCCGGAATGAAAGGTCGCGGATTGCTGGCTGCCCATCGTGAAACTTTGTACGCGCACCCGGCTGCGCGCAAAATTGAACATGATTTTCCGAAATGCCGGCGTGAGCAGGGCAAACCCGACGGCATCTGTGAAAAACCCTGGTGTCAAAAGCAACACACCCGCGATGAGGATCATTGCGCCATGGGCCAGAGGCTCTGTTGGGTCATTCAGTTCGTTGAAGGATTTTTGTACGTTTCCGATGGCCGCAAGCCCCTGAGATCGGACCAAATGCGTGCCAAGGATGGCGGTGAGCAATACAATGGCGAGCGTCGGCCAAAGGCCGATGGCCCCGCCAACGCTGATGAACAGGGCAATTTCGATCATGGGGATCGCAACAAAGGCCAACAAGAGCCACATCTTAGCTTTACTCCAATGCTTCTTTTGGCGAGGTGGACTTGACCCCGCCCGTGACTTACATAAGTGCGAGAGAACAGTGTTTCCATGCCCAACATGAGGTTCAAATGAACTCCTCCTTAATTCAACTTCTGGTTCTTGCCGGTATTGCCGTGTTTCTGATCTTGCGCTTGCGCAATGTTTTGGGGACTCGAGAGGGATATGAAGAGCCCCGTCAGGAGGGGGTGACCTCTGCACGTCGCAAGGGCCCGGACCTTGAGGTGATTGAAGGTGGACCGGATCAAGACATTCTCGATCACGCCGAAGAAGGCAGCGTGAACGCGCTTGCACTGGCCAGAATGAAGTCGATTGATCCGCAATTTGGCGTTAGCGATTTTCTCGGTGGCGCGCGCGGTGCTTATGAGATGATCCTGATGGCGTTTGAAAAAGGCGATCTGGCTGAAATCAAAGGTTTCCTCGGCGACGAAGTCTATGAAAGCTTCGCTCAGGTTGTGGAAATGCGTGCCGACAAAGGTTTGACCGTTGAGAGCGAGTTCATCGGCGTGCGCGAAATGTCTCTGCAAGCGGCGCATTTTGACGAAAATACCAAAGAGGGTGAAATCACTGTGCGCTATGTTGGCGAGCTGACACATGTTGTGCGTGACAACGGCGGTGACATTGTTGAGGGCAGCGAAAGCCAGATTAAGCGCCAGAAGGACGTTTGGACGTTTGCGCGCGCGATGGGGTCGGACGATCCAAACTGGCAGCTTGTTGCCACCGGCGAATGATCCGGGTGTTTCGGGCGGCGCTGGCCGCGGTCGTTGTAATGGCCGGAGGGGCTGCTATGTCCGAAACTCATATGAAAATTCTTTCTTTTAAAGACCTTGACGGGTGGGCTGCGGATGATCACGAGGCCGCCCGTCAAGTGTTTCTGAACACTTGCGGTGATTTTGATGCGCCGGATTGGCAGACGCTTTGTGCGGCTGCCACCGGTATCGAAGACGCACGGAAGTTTTTTGAGCTGTTGTTTCGCCCGGTGTTGATTGAAGAGGCCGAAAAGAGTGCGCTGTTTACAGGGTATTTCGAGCCTGAACTGGACGGGTCTTTGACGCCAAGCGGACGGTATCGCTTTCCTGTTTATCGTCTGCCAGCAGAAGCCCGTGATGGAAAATGGATTTCGCGGCGCGAGATTGAAACCACCGGCGCGCTTCAGGGGCGAGGTTTGGAAATTGCCTGGGTGGATGACTCTGTTGAGTTGTTTTTCCTTCAAATTCAGGGGTCTGGTCGTATTCGACTGCCAAATGGATCTTACATCCGTGTGGGCTACGGTGGGGCCAATGGCCATAAGTATCGCTCGATTGGTGCGGAGTTGGTGCGGCGTGGCGTGTATAATGCCCATCAGGTCAGTGCACAGGTCATCAAGAATTGGGTGAAGCGCAATCCTGTGGATGGAGCTGAACTGCTGCGGCACAATGGCAGCTTTGTGTTTTTCCGGGAAGTGAACCGTGTGCCGGCACATAAAGGCCCGTTGGGCGCGATGAACCGCTCGATTACGGCGATGCGCTCTGTGGCGGTAGACCCGAAGTTTACCCCGCTTGGAGCCCCGGTTTGGGTGGAAAAAGACGGCGCAGGACCTTTGCGCCGCCTGATGATCGCTCAGGACACTGGGTCGGCCATCAAAGGTGCGCAAAGGGCAGATATTTTCTTTGGCACTGGAGACGCGGCTGGCAAAGCGGCAGGGACACTTAAGGATCCGGGACGCATGGTGGTCTTGCTACCCATTCAGCGGGCTTACGCGATGTTGCCGGAGTCAGTTCTGTGACACGGCGGAAATTGAGTGAAGATGAAGTCACCCTCTGGCGGAAGGTGGCGGATACAGCTGAGCGCCTTCATCCTGGCGCAAGTTCTCATGAGCTCCCAAAACCTAAGCCAAAACCACAAAAGAAACCTCGTCCGCATTTGACACCTGCCCTGCCGGATTTTGAGGTTGGCTCTAAAGCTCCGGTTGGGCGGTCTGGCCATGATTTGATGGGCAGCGTTTCAGATCGGGTCGCGCGGCAGCCGGTTCAGATGGACAAAAAAGCCTTTGGCCGGATGAAGCGCGGGAAGTTGAAGCCGGAAGGCAAAATTGACCTGCATGGCATGACCGCGGATCAGGCGCATGGCGCGTTGACCGGCTTCATTATGCGCTCTCATGGTGAAGGTAAGCGGCTGGTGCTGGTCATTACCGGCAAAGGCAAGAGTAAGCGCGATGACGGACCCATCCCGACCCGGCGAGGTGTCTTGAAACACCAGGTGCCACAGTGGTTTGCACTGCCGCCTTTGAAAGCGTGTATTCTTCAGGTTGCTGAGGCGCATATACGACACGGCGGTACCGGTGCTTATTACGTCTATCTACGCCGTTAGAGACCGACGTGCGCGAGTGAAAGGGATCACCATCAGCGCGCTGGCGATGGCAAAACAGACGGCAAAGGCAGTGAGCTGAGTTTCGTATGGTACGCCGCTGTCGATGAGCCAGCCAGATAGGCCCGGACCAAGGGCCGATCCAAGCACGGAAAAAGCCGCTACAGTGGCTTTGATGGCGCCCAGATGTGTGGTGCCAAAGAATTCAGACCAGACAGAGGCCGGCAGGGTGGCCTGACCACCCCCGGCCATGCCCATAAGCACAACGCCAACTGCAACCCATGCAATGGAGGGCGACCAGGCGTGGAGCGCAAAAGCAGCCACCAATGGCAGGAGGTAGAACGGCATCAAACGGGTGGCGCCAAACCGGTCAATGAGCCAGCCAAACGTCAGCGTGGACAGCGCAAAGGATAAGGTTCCCAACGGAAACACCGCAACAAGTGAAAGATGTGACCAGCCTTTGATCTCTGCAAAATAAGTTTGCTGGAAAAAGAACACTGTCGAAAACGCCGGAAAGGCCATCATTGCTGGAATTGCGGATAGGAAAACAGGGTGGCGAATGGCCTCCCAGCGGGACCACGAACGGCCCTCCATACCAAGAGAACTCATGCTACTGGCCATGTGTTGCGGCTCACGCTCTTGCCGCAGAAAAACATAGATCACTGGGGCCATGAGCACACAAAAACCGGCTGCGATCAGCCAGATGAAGTGCCAATCAACCCTGCCTTTTAGCCAGACAACCGTGATTGGCATCACAGCTTCCGCCAGCATGAAACCCATTGTGGCAAAGGCCAAGGCGCGGCCACGGGAGGCGGCAAACCAGCGCGCCATGGCAACCGCTGAAATGTGCGGCAACATGCCTTGGGCTGTGAACCTGAGCGCTAGAATGACAAAAGGAAGCGCCCAGACCCACGACAACCAAGCCATTGCAAAACACGCCCCTGCTAGACAGATCAGCATGATCGGGCCAAGGATGCGGACCCGCATACGATCCGCCAATGTGCCTGCCCACAACATGATCAACGCCGAGGTTCCGGTGCCGACCATATAGATTGCGCCCCATTCACTATGGGACAGTTCAAAGGCCTTTCGGATGTCCGCAGCAAATGTGCCAATAAAAAAGGTTTGGCCAAAGCAGGACAGAAACATCAGCATTGCGCCGGGCAATAGGTAGCGGCCATTTTGCTTGAGGAAACTTCGGTACGAGATCATGATCCGCCTGACGGGCCGGAAACCTGAATGGCCATGGCCTGATTGGAGACCCGCACCTTTTCAGCCTGTCGCAAAAGGAAATTTGGATCGTCCGGGGCGAGCAATGCGTCAAAGGTGCGCGCGTCACGCAACAGAGCGATCAAGGCTGGGCTTTCCGCAAATGTCATGTGGTTGTTGCTACCGTCTGCGAAGCCAGACACATCAAATACAATCACCGGAAGGTCGGCTAGCACGTCGGGGTTTGAGAGCTGTCCGAGCCTTTCGGAAGACCGGTTGATCCGGTTGGATAGCCGCAGGGCGCTGTCTTCAGTGGAGGTCAAAATCACTGTGGAGTCAGGGAGAGCTTTTATTGGTTCCAAGTTTCGCAGGAACAAATCGACCGGCATATCGGGAGAAATCAACGCAAGCGCGTCGATGTTGCGCGTGGTCCAGCCGGGCTCTTTCAACTCGATTTGGCGCAGCGTTTCGGTGATCAAAAAAGTGCCTAGGGAATGGCCAACCAGCAAAAGACGTTCAGATTTGGACTTGGCAAGGGCACGTAGAGTGCGTTCCAGATCATCGCGCGAGTACAGCGCGCTTTCCCTGTCATGCGCATAACCCAGGGGGCTGCCAGCGCTGGCCCAGGCGAAGTTCACCACAGTGCCCGGCATATCAAAATCGTTTTGTAGCTGGGCGATGCGAAACAAGCTGTCTTGGTAGGTGTTATAAAATCCATGCACAAAGACGGTGACCTCGCGGTTGCGACGCGGTTTGGTTGACAGGCTGGATGAGACCTTGGTTGCCAATTTTGAGAGAGTGGCAATTTGGGTTTCTTTTGCGATCACGAAGTGTTTCTGTGGATCAGGGCGGGCGCTGAAGTTGGGGGCTTCCCCTGACGTGTGTTCAGGCGGAATAGAGACTGTTGTGTCAAGAAAGGTCAGTTCAGAATTTCGGGTGGTTGCGAGGTACCCTTCCGTATTTCGCTGTCGGTTTGTGACAACAAAAACCTGGCGTGTGTTGGGAGAGGTCAAGGCCTCCGGCTGAACCGGTGCGGTGATCCGATCCGCGCAGGCGGAGACAAAAAAGCACGTAACTATGACAAGAAGACTGCGCACAAAAAAATCCCGGCAAAACAGAGTTGCCGGGACTATGCCGAGGATGGGTAAAAGTCGCTAGGGGGAAATCAGAGCACGTAGCGGCTGACGTCCATGGATTTGGACAGCTCACCCAAGTTGGTTTCCACAAAGGCTGCATCAACCGTGATTTCTTCGCCGGAGCGGTCAGGGGCGGTGAAGCTCAGCTCCTCAAAGACACGTTCCATCACGGTGTAAAGACGACGTGCGCCGATGTTTTCGATGGACTGATTTACATCTGCGGCAATCTTGGCCAGTGCGGCGATACCATCATCCGTGAAGGAGACGGTGACCTCCTCGGTGCCCATCAACGCGGTGTATTGGCGGGTCAGGGCGTTGTCGGTTTCTGTGAGGATGCGCACAAAATCCTCTTCGGTCAGAGCACGCAGTTCCACGCGGATTGGCAGACGGCCTTGAAGCTCCGGCAAAAGGTCAGACGGCTTCGCGATGTGGAATGCGCCAGAGGCGATGAACAGGATGTGGTCGGTTTTTACCGGGCCGTGTTTGGTGGAGACAGTGGTGCCTTCGATCAGTGGCAGCAAGTCACGCTGCACACCCTCGCGGGAGACGTCACCGCCACGGGCTTCTTGGCGGGCGCAAACCTTATCGATCTCGTCCAAGAACACGATGCCATTCTGCTCCACAGATTGCAGTGCAGCGGCATTCACGGTTTCATCGTCCAGCAGTTTGTCTGCTTCGTCAGAAATCAACACCTCATAACTCTCAGAAACAGTCATACGTTTCTTGGTGGTGCGACCACCCATGGCTTTGCCAAAGATATCACCCAGGTTCATCATGCCCATTTGCCCGCCGGGCTGACTGGGCACGTCAAACATGCCGCCCAAAGGATTGGAGCTGTCAGCAACTTCGAGCTCAATCACTGTATCGTCCAGAAGGCCGTCTTTGAGCTTCTTGCGGAACATGTCCCGCGTGCCTTCGCGCGCGTCTGGACCGGCAATCGCCTCGATCACGCGATCTTCGGCGGCGGCATGGGCTTTGACCTTCACGTCTTCGCGCATGTGTTCGCGGGTTTGGATGATAGCAGCGTCGACGAGATCACGGATGATTTGTTCCACGTCGCGGCCCACGTAACCCACTTCGGTGAATTTGGTGGCTTCAACCTTGATGAACGGCGCGCGGGCTAGTTTGGCGAGGCGGCGGGAGATTTCGGTTTTGCCCACACCGGTGGGGCCAATCATCAGGATGTTCTTGGGGTAGACTTCATCGCGGATGTCGTCGGCTAGCTGTTTACGACGCCAACGATTGCGCAGGGCCACGGCCACAGCGCGTTTTGCGTCATTCTGGCCAATGATGAAGCGGTCAAGTTCGGAAACAATTTCACGGGGTGTGAGATCAGTCATAGCGGTGTCCAATCAGTGGGAAGGCGGCAGGCGGTGCAGCGGCAGGATGCCGGACAGCGGCGCAAGTAAGGCCGCGCGGAAGCGGGACCAGAAGGCGCCAAGCACCACCAGAAAGATGCCGAGGAAGAGAATGGTGAAAGCTGCGCCTTCGCCGTCAAAGACGATGCTGGCCAAGGCAACGGTGTAGCCGATGGCAGCAATCAAGAAGGAGCGACGATCGATGATGATGGCAATGGCAGCAAATCCCAGAAGGAAAAGCATGAGGGCCATGTAGGCGCCGTTGCCACCTGTTTCGAGAAGCGTGAGAGCAACAGTGTTGATTAGGGCTGGTGCGGCAACAACGTGCAACCAGAAGCCCTGTGCACTGCGGCGAGTGACGCGGTGCGGGTCAGACATGTCAAAGTACATGGCAACAGCAAAAACAGCGATGCCCACGCCTAGAGTGATAAAGGCGAAGGGTCCTCCAGCAGAAAGCAGGAAGAGGTCTTGCGGGCTGGTTGGTGTGCCGGATTGGTTGGCGCCAAGCATGAGCGCGATGCCAAAGACGCCAAGCGCAATCAGCGCCATGGCGAAAGGCACGCGGAAGCGCAGCCAGAAGATCAGTGTTGCTAAGGTGGTGAGCGCCAGGGGCAGTGGCAGGCTGGAGAAGTCTTCTTGGGCGAGCATGAAGGGCTGCGCGAAATAGGCCGTGATGCCGGATCCAGCGTTGATTGCCCAAAGGATCGACAAAGCAATGGCGGGGGCCACCATGCGACGGCGGCGGATGAAGTACTCCGCAAGGGCCCAGATCACAGTGCCGGAGATGGCTGTCGTGGTGACAATTTTGGTTTTGTAGTTCACCACTTCGGCGGCCATGGCGATGCCGTTGACCGCAGCCCAGCCGCTGGCGAGGATCAGCAGACCAACCACAATGAAAACCTCGTTGAAGCCTTTGAACAGCTCAAAGGGTTCATCCCCTACCGATAGGTCTTCTCGCGCGCCGCGCCGGCTATCGGCGAGCGCCGCAAGAGACGTGGCCTGTTGTTCGTTGAGCAGACCGGAGCCAACTGCGGCGCGAAGATCATCTTTGTCAATCATGAGGTGTGGGTCTCTCGTTACGCGAGCACTTTGGCAAACAGTTCATCTTTCATCATGTCATCAAACCACTCGGGGTAGCGACGGCCTGGAACAGCGGCGGCGTCCAATGTGGCCATTTCACCTTCGCTTAGAACGATATTTGCGGTAGCAATGCCACTTTCAAGCTGGCTGAGCTTGGAGGCGCCGATGATGACCGTGTGGTCGCGGCGTTTGTTCAGAATCCACGCTTGGGCGATTTGTGCCGGTGTGGCGTTGTGCGCTTCGGCGGCTGCCGTCAGAGCGGTGATCGCGGCCTGCGCTTGTTCTCTGGACACTTGCAGGAAATCGCCTTCGGCCAGACGTCCTTCGCTGTCCTCCAGTTTGTTAAGATCGTATTTGCCCGTCAGAAGACCGCCCGCCAAAGGCGACCACGCCATGAGGCCGATTCCAAGCTCCGCGCCCATTCGCAGGATGTCCATCTCGATGTCGCGGCTCACGGCGTTGTACAGATACTGTCCGGCAACAAACTGGCTCATGTTGTTGTCGCGCTGGAGTTGCACGGCCTGTGCCACCTTCCACGCGGGCCAGTTGGAGACTCCGATGTGGCGCACTTTGCCTGCGTCGATCACCGTTTGCAGGGTCGACAGGGTTTCTTCCAGCGGAGTCGTGAAATCGGTTTTGTGCAAAACAAGAAGATCGACCCAGTCGGTGTCGAGCCGTTTCAAGCAGCCATCCACGGATGACAGGATGTGTCCGCGTGACAGGCCTGCGTCGGTGATGCGATCGCTTTGACGGAAACCCAGTTTGGTGCAGATCACCGCGTCGTTGCGCTTGCCTTTGAGGGTCTTGCCAAGAATGTCTTCGGCTTCGCCGTTGGAATAGCCATCTGCGGCGTCGAAGAAGTTGATGCCCCCATCCAGTGCGACGTCAACCATACGCTGGGCATCGCTTAAGCCAACCTTGGCGACACCGGGGATCCAGTCGGAGCCGTGGGTGAAAGTCATGGTGCCCAGAGCTAGACGAGACACCACCAGACCGGAGTTGCCCATGCGTGTGTAGGTCATGTCGGTCATTGTTTGATGGTCTCCACCGTCAGGTTGCCATTTGTGTAGACGCAGATGTCACCGGCGATGCCCATGGCTTTGCGCGCCACGTCTTCGGCGGACAGATCGGTGTCCATCAGGGCGCGCCCCGCGGCCAGCGCGTAGTTGCCACCGGAGCCAATGGCGGTTACGTCATGTTCAGGCTCCAGTACGTCCCCTGCCCCGGTGATGACAAAGATGTCGGTGCCGTCCGACACAATCAACATGGCTTCGAGCTTTTGCAGATATTTGTCGGTGCGCCAGTCTTTGGCCAGCTCGACCGAGGCGCGGGCCAGTTGACCGGGCGTGGCTTCCAGCTTGGCTTCCAAGCGTTCCAGAAGTGTGAAGGCGTCAGCAGTGGAACCAGCAAAGCCCGCCACAATGTCATAGCCGCCGGGGCTCAAGCGGCGCACTTTGCGTGCCGTGCCTTTGATCACTGTTTGGCCTAGGGAGACCTGCCCGTCTCCGGCAATCACAACTTCGCCGCCCTTTTTCACACCAATGATGGTGGTGCCGTGCCAACCGGGGAATTGATCCTCAGACATCCAAAAGCTCCTTTTGTCCTTTGCCCTATATGAGCCTGCGACCAGAAAGGCACAAGGGTATGGCTTGCGGGTGTGATTGCAAGGGCTTAGCGTCCGGCGCATGAGCAGTGAGACACAGGCCCGTTTCTATTTGCCGTGGCCGGATAAGCAGCGCGCGGAAGCCGGGGATCATAATTTTATCAACAAGATGGCGGATGTGGTTCGCTCTGCAGGTATGCAGGTCAGCTATGTTGATCCTGAGGAGGCTGATCCAAGACTTGGAGGGTATTCTGTTTTCTACATGCGGGATCCGTTTGTGCGGAACTCAGTAACTTTGCGGAAGGCCTATTATTACCCGTTTTGGCACATTGAGCACACCAATGAACGGTGGCATTGGGAAGTCGCCGAGACGAGGTTTGATCCGTCAAAGATAAACGAAGCGAAAGCGCGCAAGTTTTTTCAGGCCTGGCGGCGGCGCTTGTATGAGCCGCATTTAAAGCAAGTGGAGAAAGGCGATTTTGTCTATGTTCCCTTGCAGTGAAAGCTGATTGAGAAACGGTATTTTCAGCACTGTAGCCCGATTGAGATGGTGGAACATGTTTTGGCACAGGAACCGGATCGGGAGATAGTTGTCACGCTGCATCCCGGAGAGACCTACTCTGATGAAGAGCGGGATGCTTTGGACGATATGGTCGCGAAATACGCGCGCCTGTCTTTGCAGGTTGGGGGCATGGAAGCGTTGCTGCCCAAATGTGCCTATGTGGTTGCGATGAACTCCAGCGTGGCCTTTGCGGGGTACTTTCTGAAAAAGCCCTGCGTGCTGTTCGCCGGGATCGATTTTCACCACATCGCTGCCAATGTGGAGCGTCTTGGTATAGATGGAGCGTTCAAAGCTGTGCGGGGGATGAAACCGCCCTACCCCCAATATCTGTGGTTGTTTTTACAGCAGATGTCGATCAATGCAGGCCGGCCGGAAGCGGAAGACAAAATTCGGGCGCGTTTGGCCAGGCTTGGGTGGCCTGTTACCTAAAAAGGCGCCCCAATGGAGCGCCTTTCGAAATCAGTATTTTGACGGGATCAAAGGGCGTCTTCGATCCAACTTTGCAGAGCGGCTTTGGGTGCTGCGCCTGCGCGGTTGGAGATCACCTGACCGTCTTTGAAGATGAACAGCGCAGGAATGCCGCGCACGCCCAGAGCTGCAGCTGCGCCCGGGTTGCTGTCCACGTCAACTTTGGCAATTTTCACTTTGCCGTCCATTTCAGCCGACAGCTCTTCGAGCGCTGGGCCGATTTGTTTACAAGGGCCACACCATTCGGCCCAGAAATCCACGACGACAGGCACGTCGGCGTTTTTTACTTCTTCGTCAAAGGTGGCATCGGTGACAGCAACGGTTGCCATGTGGAGGTCTCCTGAAAGAGGGTGCTGATTGGTCTTGGTTCGAGGGAACCTAGGTTTGCGAAGCGGGGGCGTCAAGATATGGTGTGGCGGCAAGCGATTTTGTCACAAGATCGTGTGGCAGTTCCATCAACTCCGCCGTTGCTGTCCATAGGATTGCGGTGCGGATCGGTTGGTCAAAAATCTGTTCCAAAGCATGGGTGTAAGCGCCCATTTGGCGCAAAATTCCGTCAGGCGTTGCGGTTGCAGAGCTTGGAACCGTGGCGTTTGTCTTAAAATCGATCGCCCAGACATAATCCTCCTGAACCACTAAACGGTCGATGATTCCGTGCAAGCGGTTGGGGCCAAGGTTGGCGGTGACGGGCACTTCTGCCAAAGCAGATGGATCAAACAGCCAGTTGAGTTCGGGTTTGATTAAAGTCTCTGTGGCCTCAGTCAGTAGATCTTCAAATTGCCCGATCTGCATCTCGACCAGATCATCCTGCAAAAGCGATCTTGCAATTTCAGACCAGTCAGCTTGCGAATGGTTGGGCAATTGTTCGAGCAATAGGTGCAGCCAAGTACCGCGTCGCATCGCGGCTTCCTGGTCCAGACCCAGCTCGCCGCCCAATGCTTTGGCGCCGCCAAGGTCAGACGGGCTGAGCGCGTGTGGCGGAACCGGTGGCAACGGGGCGGTAGATTTCAGGAACGTTGGCACTTCGACTTTTGTTGAGGCGGAGTCTTCTACCATTTCAGAGACTGTACCAGCCCAATTCCCGTGATCCAGGCGCAGACCTTCACCGCCGCCAAACTGATAAGACGTGGCATCGGAGGCGACCATCGCGGCGCGGATGGTGTCATACCAGCTCTTGCCGTCTTTCCCTAAATCTCCGGCCGCCGCCACAATCAGCCATTTTTCCGCACGGGTCATGGCAACATAAAGCAAGCGCAGGCGTTCGGCGGCTTGCGCCTCCGCCATTGTCTCGCGTGCAGAAGCCAAAGGGGCTGGTGCGCTATCGGACGCCATGTTCCAAAGCGCGGTGTCGCCAACGGGCACTATGGGCGCATCGGTTTTGATCAACCGTTTGCCGGTGTCTGGCATGATCACAATCGGCGCTTCCAGCCCTTTGGAGCCGTGCACCGTCATCACGCGGATTCGGTTGGTGGCGCTGTCCATCTGGCGTTTGATTTCCAGATCATCGGTCTGCATCCATTGCAGGAATCCGGTGAGACTTGGCACCGAGGACTTTTCATAAGCCAAAGCTTGAGAGAGAAGCGCGTTGATGCCGTCCTCGGCCTCGGCCCCCAGGCGGGAGAGGAAGGCGTGACGTCCCTTGTGGCGCGTAAGTACGCGCTCGATCAAATCGTAGGGGCGTAGGAAATCGGTGTTGGCACGAAGGTCATCCAAGGTGGCCATGGTTTTTGGAAACGCGTCGCCTCGGTCGCGCAAGGCGGCCCAAAGGTAGGTTTTGGGGGCTCGGTGATGTGCGAGGTCAAACAAAGCCTGCTCCGACCAGCCAAACAACGGAGACCGCAGGATGGTGGCCAGAGACAGGTCGTCTTCCGGTGTGGCGAGGAAGGACAGCAGCGCGCCGAGGTCGCGCACAGCCATTTCGCCGCCCACTTTGAGCCGGTCCGCACCGGCAATCGGCAACCCGTGCAGTTTGCAGGCGCGGATGATTTCGTGGAACAGGTCAGAGCGACGTTGCACTAGAATGAGGAAATCACCTGGTTCAATTTTGCGCTGGTTGAACTGTCCGTCGGGCCCACGCGAGGCGGCAATGGTGTCCTGTTTGATCATTCGCGCAATTTGCGCTGCAATGCGATCTGCCAAAATAACTGTGTGGTGGGTGTCGCTGAGGCGGTCGACCGGATCAAACCAATCGTCCTTTTCCGCTTTTGTGACGGGTTCGACCACCGGCCACAGGTCAACGCGGCCCGGCATGTCGTCGTTAAACGCAATATGGCGATTGCCGGTTGGGAAGCCTGCGTTCGCGTGGCTTTCAAAACACTTGTCGACGAGATTCAGAACGGCGGGGGACGAGCGGAAGGAATATTCGAGGCTCAAGTCCTGCAGTTGGGTTTCTGTGGCGTGCAATCGCGTGGCAAATTCATCGCGCATGCGATCAAACTCTGCCGGGTCCGCGCCCTGAAAGCTGTAGATCGACTGCTTTTTGTCGCCCACCACAAAAATGGTCCGAGTGTCATCACCCCGTGCACCAGAGCCGGAGGTGAATTCTTGCGCCAGACGTTCGATGACTTGCCATTGCACCGGACTGGTGTCTTGGGCTTCATCCACAAGGATGTGGTCAATGCCACCGTCGAGTCGATAGAGCACCCATTCGGCCACGGCAGGTTCGTTTAGCAGGTTGCGCGCGCGCAGAATGAGGTCGTCAAAGTCGAGCCAGCCGCGATGTTGTTTGGCGGTGTCGTAGCGTTCCAGAAAGCGTGCAGCGAAAGCGTGCAATGCGGCGCTGCGGTCTTTGGCTTGAAGTGCTAGGCGGCGAGTGCGCACATCTTCGACGCGCTGCATGAGCGGCTTTATGCGTTCCATCAGTTCCGCGTGGTTGGTTCGCAGTGCCTTGGTCGGAAAAGAGTCTAACTTGGCACAAAACGGTTCCTTTGCACCTTTTCCTGTCAGAAAAACGGATTCCAAAATGGGCAAATCGGATGCATCGAATTGGGTGATTGCACTAAGTTTACCAGCCGCTGTTGCATTGGTTTTGCCGCCTGTTTGAAGCACGTCGATGAGCGCGTTTATCAGCTCTGCCTCGCTGCCAAGAAACACATCGGATTGCAGTGTATTTTGGTCATAGCCTTCCGGCAATCCAAGCAACTCGCACAGGTCCGACGGCGAAACGGGATGACGTAGTCGGTCCGCATGGCGACAGATGTCTGCGGTCAGATCTTCCAGGGCGGCGCCGGTGAAATGTGTGGCGAGATCCCGCACCAGATCGGAGTCTGCGCCTTCGGCCATCTGCTCTACAATTTCTTCACGCAAAAGCGCTGCAGCGCGGTCTTCCATTTCGCTGAACAGGGGTGACACACCCGCCTCAAGTGGAAAACGGCGCAGCATGGAGGCGCAGAAGGAGTGGATGGTTTGGATTTTCAATCCGCCGGGCGTTTCAATGGCGCGGGCAAACAGCGTGCGGGCGTTGCGCAAATCGTCAGCGTTGGATTTTCCTACAACGCCGAGCTCGCTGAGCTCCTCAGACAGTTCGGTATCAGACTTCATCGCCCAACTGCCGAGGCGTTTGAACAGCCGGTTCTGCATCTCGCTGGCGGCGGCTTTGGTGTAGGTTAGACACAGGATGTGCTGTGGGAGAACACCCTCAAGCAACAGGCGGGCCACGCGATCGGTCAGAACGCGGGTTTTGCCGGAACCAGCGTTGGCGGAGAGCCAGGTGCTGGCATCTGGACGCGCGGCAGTGATCTGGCGACGGGTGGCGTCGTTCATTGGCTGGGTCACGACAGCGCCTCCGGTGTGGGCTCATCGGTGGCGTCCCATTCGCCAAAGCGGGCCAGTTGGTCGTAGTCGCTTTCGTCGCGCTCGGTGCGCATGGCGCGGCGGGAGGTGAAGCCTTTGCCGTCTGCAACATAGTGCTCGATCAACGCGATGAATTCTTCCCAAACCTTTGTGGGAGGCGTCTCCAGAAGGGGGGCAGGCTGATCCTTTGGCGTGGTGCCAAGGCCAATGTAGATGGCATCAGCCACGTCAGAGGGATCAATATCCTTGAAACCGCCCTGTTCTGCCATGGCCGCTTCTAGGAGCAGCTGCTTGTCAAAATAGGTTTGTTCGTCTTTGGAGGGAGGCGCGCCGGTTTTATAGTCATAGAGGATCAGCGCGCCGGTTTCGGTGCGATCCATCCGGTCAGCTTTGGCCGTGAGCCGGAAGCCCAGCTCAGGAATGCTGCCTTCGGCGGGAATTTCAAAGGCCAATGGCTTTCCATGTGCGCGCCGTTTTTCTTCCCCATGCACAATGTGGTCTGCGACCCGATTGATCCGTGCTTGCCACAAGGCTCGGGCGGTGGCCCATGGTACGTTTTGGGCCAAAACAGTCTCTGAGATGGTCAGTATTTGATCTCGCGTCACTGGAGTGTCGTCGGCCACTGAAGTTTTGATCAAGGTTTCCAGAATTTCATGCACAATGATGCCGCGCAATAGCGCGTCGGGCGTGCGCATCAGTGGATCAAGAGGGCGCAGGCGCAAAACGTGTTTGGCATAGATCGCATAGGGATCGCGGATCAGGCGCTTGATCTCTGTGACCGAAAGCTGACGTGGACGGGCCTCTGGCGGTGGCGTTGGCGAGGGACGCGACGCGGCAGGCACCATCGGAACGGTTTCCATCGCACGCACACACGATAGCCAGGTGTCTCCACGGGATTTCATGTCTTCGAGCGCTTTTGGCCCGTTTTGGTCTGGCAAGCCGCTCAGCAAATTTATCAGACGGTTGACCCAGCGGGAGGGGACGGTTTCGGCTTCGTCTGAACGCACAGATCGGGTGATCCAGACCTCTGGTGCGCCGATGGCTTGCTGGAAATCATGCGCGGACAGGCCAATGCGGCGCTCCGGCAATAACAAACCGGCGTCGTGGCGGAGTTTGCGGTTGAGCCATGGGTCCGGGCTTGGCGCTTCTGGCCAACTGCCTTCGTTGAGGCCGCCAAGGATCACAAGATCTGCGCCTTGTACACGTGCTTCCAAAGTGCCCCAGATCAGGAGGTTTGGGTGACCGGCATCGCGGTCGCGGACTTCTGCACGGGAGAGTAAGGCGCCAAAGAGATCTGCATAGTCCGCAGGGGTGATGCTTCCGACGACCTGTGCGTGATCATTTACTTCCGCCACCAGTCGGGAAGCCGAGCGGCCAGCGGCTTGATCCCACAGGCCGCCGCTGCCGTCACCGGGACCTTGGGCAATTTTCTCGGATAGGGATAGGTGGTCTGCCAGCAGATCGGCCATGTCTTTTGCGGGGTGGTCAGCGGAACAGAAGCACGCCACCACCCAAGTCATCCAGTTGGACATGTCATCGCTGCGCGCGATGGCCCAAGCCTGAAGGGCTTCAACCTCAGGATAGGTCACACCATTGCGGCGCATCCATAGCTCCAGATCGCGGGTGAAGCGGAGATGGTCGCCGCGGTTTTCACCGCTATGAGTTAAAGGATGCTTGAGCAGCGTCAGGAGGGCTTCTGAGGTCAATTTCTGGTGTAACAGAGCCGCTGTGTGGCGCAGGAACCGGCCGGGCGGGGACAGTTGCAGAGGTTGTCCGGCGCTGTCGTCTGGCACAATATTCCAGCGATCCAGTGCAGCTGTCACTTGGCGGGTGAGCATCCGATCTGGCGTGATCAAGGCGCAGGTCAGACCTTCGTCGGCGGCCTTACGCATCCGTGCCGCGATTGTGAGCGCCTCTTCGCGTTGAGTGGTGGCCTCGATCAGAGTGATATCTTTGGTGGCGGTGGTCAGATCACTCAGATGTGGGCCTTCGCTGAGCCATTGGTCTGTAACAGGTGCGGGGCGCAGGGCCAGCGACACCAGATTGTTGCGGGCCGGGGAAGGCGCGGTGCAAGTGTGCCAGAGCTGCACGTCCTGCGGGGCCATCCCAAGGTCGCTTAGCAAAGAGCGAAAGCGATATTGCGGATGATCCTCGCTTTGCAGGCCGTCAGACAGATGATCCCAGGTTGAGAGAGGCATGTCGAAGTCATAGCCCGGCAGGACCACGGCGCCTTGAGGCAGGGTAGCGATGGCCTGCATCAGCAGTTGCATAGTGCCGCGCGAGCCGGTGGACCCCGCCAGAATGATCGGATGCTGAGGTGGTGTGTCTTCCCAGGATTGTACAATTGCCTCGATTGCACGACGCTGGCGGGCTTCTTGGCCGGGGGCGCTGTCGAGGTTTTCCAAGAAATGACGCGCGATCCCGAAGAAGGATTGCGCGCGCGCCCAGTGTCCGGACTGGTCGCTGACGTCCAGATTTTCGATGGCGTCCACCGGCACGCCTTCACCGGCCATTTCGTCAAACAACCCAGCGAGGCTATCGGCGAGATCATAGATGGACGCACGCGCAGCGAGATCTGGCTGTTGTTCAAGCAGTCGCGTGACAAGCTGGATCAGCTCAAATCGTTGACGGATGGCGGGTGTGGCAGCCGGAAGATGTGCCGAGGCGGCATTGGCAAATTCGCCAAGCAGTTGGATGCGCGGCAGGAGGGTTGCCGGACCTTCGTCAAAAAGGGCGTGCACACGGCGCGCCATGCGGGCGGTGTTCACGATTACGGTGGCTTTGGCAATGGCATCGGGGCGCTGATCTGCAAAGCGCGCACGGATGCCTTCTACAAGATAACGTGGGAAATCAGCACCGGGTGGCAGGGCAAATACGCGGGGTGAGGCACTTGGTTCAAACATCGGCGGCCTCCAGTAACTGTTCAGCCAGTGTGATGCCTTCAGGGGAGCCAACGTCACACCATTTTCCCGGGTAGGTCAGCCCGTAAAGGCGCCCGTTTTTGTGCATTTGATCCCACAGCAGGTTAAGCGAAAACGCGCTTTCGGCGATGTTGTGCAGCCCATCTGTTTTGAGGATCTGAATGCCTGAATACACGACGCCGGGCCCGCGCGAGATTTGCCCAATCTCATTTAGCACGAAGTCCCCTTTGCCTTTATGGCCAATAGCGTTGTCTTTGGGCAGGCAGAGCAGAAGCGCATCCATTTTTTCGGGCTGCCAGGCTTCCAGAAGCATTTGAAAAGGGTTTGGGCCGCGCCAGACTGCGTCGGTATTGCTTGTAAAGACCGGGCCGTCCCCAAGAAGCGGCAAAGCATTGCGCAGGCCGCCGCCAGTTTCCAGAATGACTGGCTGCTCAACAACAACCTGAACCGCTGTACCTTGCAGATGGTTGACCACTTTGGCGTAGTGATAGTGGGCGTTTACCACGGTGCGCTTAGGCGATACTGCTTTGGTGAGATCAAGGGTGCGATCCAAAAGCGTTTTGCCACCAACATGTAAAAGCGGCTTGGGGGTCTTTTGGGTGAGTTCGCGCATGCGCGTGCCAAAACCGGCGGCAAAGAGCATTACGGCGTCGGGACTGTGGCGCATTTGGTTTTCAGTTTCTCTAACAGGTCAGGGGTTGGGGCTGGCATCGTTTTTTTCAAAATGTCGGCGGGCTCTTTGAGGATGGGATGCTTTAGATTGCGCATCGCCAGGTTATAAACTCGTGGGATGAGATCGATGTAGTGCGGTTTGCCGTAGTGCATGCACAGGCGGGTAAAAACGCCGATGATCCGGAGGTTGCGTTGCGCGCCAAGCAGGGCGTAGGCCACATCAAACGACTGCGGGTCCAGACCTGAGGTTTGTACAAAATGCGCCTTGGTGCGGTGTTCGACTTCAATGGGAACGTCGCGGCGGGCGTCTTGCAGCAGCGAGACAAGATCGTAGGCTTTGTGGCCCAATAGGGCGTCTTGAAAGTCCAACAGACCAACTTTGGCCACACCGTCTCGATCCGGCAGCCACAATAGATTTTCGGCGTGATAGTCTCGTAACACGAGCGTGTCCGGTGCTTCGAGGTGTTCTGTCAGGAACGGGGAAATGACTTGGTGGAACTTCTCCCAGACCTGTTGCCAAGGTTGGTCCGCACCAGCGACGTACCAAGAAAACACCGGCTTAATCATCTCTGCCAGCGTTGCTGCATCCATCTGGGTCAAGCCTGAAGGCGGCGTGTGCTTATGTAGGGCAGTGAGCACGTCGGCGGCCGCGGCGTAGAGTGGGAATTCGGAGCTTGGGTCTTTGGGAATGACACGAGCAAAAAGATCGTCGCCCAGGTCCTCCAGCAGCAACAAACCTTGGCTGTGGTCCTCCAAGTAGACCTGCGGCGCGGACAATCCCTTGTTGGTTAAAAAACGCGCCATGCGCGCAAATTGGTCTGTACCGTTGCCGTCCTCATCTGGCGCGTCCATCAACACCGCAGTTGTCCCGCTGGCCAGTTTTAATCGCTTGTAGCGGCGAGCGGAAGCATCGCCAGCGAGATCGCAAATTTGGGCATTTGCCCACTCGGAGTTTGCCAAGAAGGCATCAATCAAGGCTTCACGCTCACTCATGCCGCAATGCCTTCAAGCTTCTTGGCCCATTTGGGGGAAGATGCAGACATCGTCAGCACGCGATGCTCCTCTTGCTGAGACAATTCAAACCGCAGTGTCAGGGCGTTTTCTGGCGCCAGTTCTGCCAATCTGTCGGGCCACTCAACAAGACAAATCGCGTCCTCAAAGGCGTCTGTTAGACCGAGCTCGACGACTTCGTCCGGCGCGGACAGCCGATAAAGATCAGCATGCCAGATTTCAGAGCTTGGACAGTCATAGACTTGGACCAATGTGAAGGTTGGCGAAGGCACGTCTTCCATTACCGGCAGCAGAGATTGGATCAGGTTGCGGGCAAAATGGGTTTTGCCGGCGCCAATTGACCCTTCAAGCAACAGCACGTCGCCGGGGGAGAGTGTTGTCGCCACTTGAGCTGCGAAAGCCTGGGTTTCGGCCGGTGAATTCAGAGAGATGGTGCGAGAAAAGGCGGTCATGGCGCCACAGTAAAAACGCGGCTCAGGACCTGCAAGCGAGATCGAACATCAGTGCGATGTTGGCAGTGGCATGCCGACAAGATTGATTTCCTTAAACGTCAGTAAAGTGACGCCGCCGGCTACGGGTGTTACCTCCACCGTCAACACCTCGCCGGTTTTTTTGGTCAAGGATGCGGACCAAGCGCTGCGATCGGACGTAGACAGAATACGTTTTTTTAATTTGGCCCAAACAGGTGAGGGCATGCAATCCACTTGCCAGTGTTGGAGGGCGTCATAAAAAGTGTATTTGGCAAAAGTGCGGTCCGGATCGCTTTTCCACATGTTGCGGTAGGCTTGATTGCACATGCGCAACTGACCGGTTGGGGAAAAGAGGACCAAAGCGCCTTCTACCGTGTCCAGTACGCCGTAAACCTGTTCCAGCTCGCTGCGGAAGCGACGTGTGACAGTGATTTCCGACGTGATGTCTTCAATCAAGAAGACCAGTGCGCCGTCTGGATGGGGACGACCGGACACTTTGTAGGTGACCCCGGTGGGCAGCGTCCATGTTGCGCAATACGCGCCAAGTTGTGCTTCTTCGACGATCTGGGAAACTTGTGTGTGCCAGCTTGTTTGGCCGTTTGAAGTTGGGATCACATGGTGTTCCCGCAAGTGGTCGAAAAAGGCAAAAAGATCACAGCGATTGGACAGGAAATCTGCGGATACTCCGGTTAGCTCGATCAGCGCGGGATTGAACAATACCAGACTTTGGTTTTGGTCAAAAATTGCGAGACCCGTGGACAATTGAGCAAAGGTTTTTGAGAATGTTTGCACAAAGCTGCGACGTGCATCTTGTGCAGAAACCTCAGCATCTGCTTCCGTCGCGTAGAACATAATGTCGGGCCCTGCGTGCACCGCCGTAATATTGAACCAATGGGATTGTGAAGTATCGCGACTTGAGAGTTTTAAGCGCAAAGGCGGGTCACCGGGAGACAGGGTTGTTGTGTCAAACAGAGGCTGAGCGTCACCTTCAAAACCAAGCGATGCACCAAGTGATTTGTAGGCCGTGTTGCGCCACACAATCATACCCTTTGTGTTGATTTTCCAGATTGGATTGGGCGCTTGAAACATGGCTTGGAAAATGGCCGTGCGGCGCGCCATGTCCGGTGCGATGTCTTGCTCCAGTGTGACGCGGGCCACATCGTTCCATTGATCCAGTGTGACAATTGATGCGTCGTTTGGATCATTGGATTTTAGAACGGTTACATCTCTTTTTTGCGAAGCACCTTGCGCGTAGGGGAAATCGGGAAAACTGGCGGACAGTTTTTGACGAAGCGCTTCCCAATCGAAACGTTCGGTTGGAACCTCTGAGCATAATCTGAGCGCGGCTGAATTGGCGTCAACCAAAGTACCGGCGCGAAACAAAAACCGGGCCACCTGAGGCGACTGTGTTTGTTGTTCGATCAAAGGCTGCGTTGTTAGCGATTTGGTTTCTCTTGATTGGTACATCACCGCGACCGCGGCCAGACTTGAAAAAACCAAAAGCACAAAAAACAAGGCACTGAATAAAAACATGGTAGACCTCAAAGTTATTTTGAAACAACGAGGAGTACGTAATTGAGTTGCTTAAATAGCTTACTCTAAATTGCATATTTTTCAAGCTTGCGCGCGCGTGCGGTTAAGATTTGTGTAAGGGATTATCACCTGTTCCAAGCGCTGAGAGGTTCATGGCCGCATCCACTTTTTCACGTGGCCAAATTACTTCGACAACCGCACCACAGCGATCGGCTCCCTCGGCATGTTCAACTAAAATGCTGGATCCATTGGCAAAACTGATTTCGGCCCCCGATCTCTCCAAAAGTGTTTTGGCTATAAATAGCCCCAACCCCATGCCCTCATACCCGGGCCGCTTTTTGACGTCTTTTGCTGACTTTCGGTATCGCACAAAGGGGTCGCCAATACGTCCAATTAGGTGAGTTGGATACCCCGGCCCGTCGTCCAAAATGCGCACGGATACCGACTCAGTTGCGCATTCTGTCTCAACCCAAACCGACGTTTTTGAGAAGTCGACAGCGTTTTGGATTAGGTTGCGCAGGCCATGGATGATCTCAGGGCGGCGTAAGATTTCCGGTCCGTCCAACAAGTCGTAATGATCAAAAATGATCTCTTTTCCACGTCCCATATGGGGTTCGGCGGCCTCTTCTATAACCGTGGACAGCGGCGCTTTCCGCAAGTGCAGGTCGTCTTTTCCGGCACGCCCCATTGAACGCAGGATGTCTCGGCAGCGGTCGGCCTGCTGACGGATCAGGGCGGCGTCTTCATGCAAATCCGGATGGTCTTCCAACTCTTCCATAAGTTCCGCGCTGGTGAGTTTGATGGTGGCCAATGGGGTGCCAAGTTCGTGCGCAGCCGCGGCTACGACGCCGCCGAGATCGGTTAATTTCTGTTCGCGCGCCAGAGCCATCTGCGTGGCTGCCAAAGCTTCGCCCATGGAGGACATCTCCGACACCACGCGGCGGGAGTAGAGAGAGGAAAAGAACAGGGCAATCACAATGGCCGCCCAGTTTCCAAACAGAAAGACATCTGGCACACGCAGGATGAAAAAATTGTCGGTACGCAGAGGAATATGAAATTCCAAAAGAACGCTGACCAAGGCGACGGTCAGGCATCCCAGGAACACCGCTGAACGGATGGGTAGTACGGAGGCGGCAATAGAGACGGGGGCGACAACCAGGAAGGAAAAAGGGTTGTGCAGGCCGCCGGTGAGAAACAGTAGAAAGCTCAGTTGTAAGACATCAAAGAGCAACATGGCCATGTTCTCTCTTTCGGTGAGCAGCTTGTTCTCTGGAAAGACAAAAGTGGCAACCAAATTGCCTATGATAGCGACACCAACCGCCATATAACACAGGCCGTAGTAGAGCTCTAAGTGAAAGCCAAATTGGGCCACCAGCAGCGCAACAATCTGACCGCAGATGGCAATCCAGCGCAGCATGATGAAAGTGCGCAAGCGAATCCAGTTGCTGCGACGATTTGTATTGAGCAGCTCGCCTGACAAATCCGTCATTTTGAGGCCTTTCCGCTTGTGTCTTTGAGCAACCTTGATAGGTCTCAACGTCATATCCCGCAACTAAACTTGATGAGGTTTGACATGGTTCGGATTGTGGCGGCAGTGGCCGCGTTTGTAGCGATCTTTGCGCTTGCCGGCATGTGGTACGTGAGCCGTGGCAATGGTGACGGGGATCAGTTTTCCCAGTGTCGTCAGGGACAGGTTGCCGGTGGCACCAGTGCGATTGGTGGTCCGTTTGAGCTGGTGAATGGCGCCGGGGAAACGGTAACGGACAAGGACGTTTTGACCGAGCCTTCGTTGGTCTATTTTGGCTATACTTTCTGCCCGGATGTCTGCCCGTTGGACAACACGCGGAATGCAGAAGCTGTTGATATCCTTGAAGCAGACGGCAAGATTGTGACGCCCGTGTTCATCACCATCGATCCAGAGCGCGACACGCCGGAAGTGATGAGTGACTATTCGGGATACTTGCATGAACGCATGATTGGTCTGACCGGCTCTCCTGAGCAGGTGAAGGCTGCGAGCCAAGCGTATCGCACCTACTACAAGAAGCAGCCTGCGGAAGATGGCGATGAGGAGTTTTACCTCGTGGACCACTCGACCTTCACCTATTTGACACTCCCGGAGCATGGCTTTGTGGAGTACTTCCGCCGCGATGTGAGCCCTGAAAAAATGGCCGAAACTGTCGCGTGTTTCGTAGACAATATGTAGTGGCCGATGGTCTGTTTGACCCAATTGGCCAGGGGCGCTAATACTTGTTCAAAGACGCAGTGGGGAACAGGCACATGACGGAAAACGCGCTGTCGGAGATCGGGCCGGACAAATCACTTCTGTTGGTAGATGACGATGAGCCGTTTCTGCGGCGCCTCGCTAAGGCCATGGAAAAACGCGGTTTTGAGGTGGAGACGGCTGGGTCCGTTGCGGCGGGGCAAGCGATTGCCACTGCCCGCCCACCGGCCTATGCCGTGGTTGATTTGCGGCTTGGGGATGGCAACGGATTGGACGTTGTCGAAGTTATTCGGGACAAACGTGCGGACAGCCGGGTTGTCGTTCTGACCGGCTACGGCGCGATCGCCACGGCGGTGGCTGCGGTGAAGATTGGGGCAACCGATTACCTCAGTAAACCGGCAGATGCGACGGATGTGATGAACGCGCTTCTGAGCGGGCCGGATGAGCTGCCACCCCCACCGGAAAATCCGATGAGTGCAGACCGGGTACGCTGGGAGCACATCCAACGGGTGTATGAATTGTGTGATCGCAATGTGAGTGAAACTGCACGCCGGTTGAACATGCACCGCCGAACGTTGCAGCGGATTCTGGCAAAGCGCTCGCCGCGTTAAGATGTGATCTGACGCCCCCAAAAACAGCATCGGTATCGTGTCGGTATCGCGACTGTTTTGCGGTGGTGGGCGAAATGTTAACAAACCCGGCCAAAAAGGCCGGGTTTTTTGTTTGTGGCAATTAGGATGCCTGGCGCAGCTCCGAAGGCGCGGGCGCCTCTGTGAGATCACCCGTATTAAACTGTTCCATCAACGTCGCAAGCTTGGTGGCATCTGTATGCAGCAGGTGGCCCGCAGCGGTGGATTCCTCGACCATGGCGGCGTTCTTCTGCGTGACGTCATCCAAATGGTGCACGTTGGTGTTGATCTCTTTTAGGCCCGTGGCCTGTTCCACAGATCCGGACGCGATACTTTTGACCAATTTCGAGATCTGATTGACGCGGTCTACAATGTTGTTGAGTGCGGTGCCCGCATCCCCAACCAAATTGACGCCGTGTTGAACGTGGCCTGAACTGTCCGCAATCAAAGATTTGATTTCAGTGGCCGCGTCCGCGGAGTTTAGCGCCAAGTGGCGGACCTCAGACGCCACCACTGCAAAGCCGCGCCCGTGTTCACCGGCACGCGCAGCCTCGACCCCAGCGTTCAAAGCCAAGAGGTTGGTCTGAAAGGCGATGTCGTCAATCACACTGATGATCTGTGCGATTTTGGACGAAGACTTTTCAATCTCCGCCATGGCGGCAATGGCGTTTTGCACTATAACACCACTGGTGTTGGCCTCTTCGCTGGCCTGCTCCATGGTGGATTCCACGCTGCGTGCACCGTCTGCGGAGGATTGCACGGAATTGGTCAGCTCTTCCAAGGCCGCTGCCGTTTCTTCCAATGTCGCCGCCTGTCGTTCGGTGCGTTGAGAAAGATGGTCCGCTGCCTGGCTGATTTCAGAGGCCCCAATGGTCATGTTATTGGCCGCTTCCAGAACCTCACCAATGGTCTCTTTCAGGTGGTTTAGAGACTGATTGAAGCTGATCCGGAGCGGTTCGTATTCCTCTGAGAAAGGCGTATCAATTGAGCAATCCAGATCGCCGTTTGCAAGCTGCTCCAGACCTTTGTCCAGGTGGGCGACAAAGGCTCCTCGATCTTTGACGCGGGCCTCTTCGCTGGCGATGAGACGGTTTTCGGCCTCTTTAAGGGCGATGCGGGTCTGCTCAAGCGATTGATTGAGGAGGCCGACCTCATTTCGTGCGTTCAAGTTGGCGGGTTCGAACTCGAATTCTTTTCTGGCCAATTTGTCCATGTCTGATTGCAGATCTTTGAATTGAGATGTGAAGGCAAAGATCAGTCGGAAGCCCACCAGAAGGCTTAACAGGGTGCACAACGCGCCAGCCGCCAAGGTGAACCGAAGCGCCGTTTGCGCGGCGGCGGCCTCTGTTGTGGCCAGCATGTTCATGTGGTCGGCCACGTGCAATTCCAGGTCCCGCAACGAGGAGATCCACGAGGTGGCGCGTTCAAACCAGTCTTTTGGTGTCATTGGCGTGACGGCGCCGCCCGCACCCGCGCTTAGGATATTGGCGCGAATGTCCGGTAGGCCGGTGGGCGCCAGACCTGCGCGTACATCGACGTCCGGCAGATGGTGTTTCAGCGACAGCGCGGCGATATCAAGCAGGCGTGTTTCCGCAGCGCTGGTTTCAGCGAACCACTGGTAGATCGGCGGCGCAAACGTGCCCTGTGCAAAACCCACAGCACCGGCGGCCCGTTGTTGGCCAGCCATTTCTTTGGCGTAGGTCATGTTCACCAAAGCCGCACTGATCTGGGCCAGCTCGGCGTTGTTTTGATGCAGCAGCGTGCTGCTCACGTTTGCAAGAATATTGGCAATCATTCCGGAGTAGCCGCCGCCGATGTCTCCCAATGGCAAAGATTTGCGGGTCACACCGGGGCGCAAAGACGCCAGTGGATCAATGTGCTGGCGCAGCTCGGCGGTATCTTTGGTGACAGCGGACAGAGCTGCATCAGTTGCGCTGCGGGCCTCGATTAAATTGTCGGGCAATGTGTCTGTTTGGGTGGCGGAAAGGAAAGCGGCAGACAGGCCGCGTTCAACCTGGAGCGTGTGCACCACTCGTAGGAGGGTTGTGGCGTGCTGCGCTATGGACTGCGTGGCCTCTGCGTTTTGGCTACGGTGCCAGTGGGCCTGCGTTTTAAGGCCGCCGATGGCCAGCAGGGCCAATAACGGAACGGTCATAATTGCGAGTATTTGTGATCTAAGTGACATCTGTTTCCCCAGATTATTTGGATCGAATCTGAAAGTGCCTGAAGCGGTCCTAGGCAGAGGTGCCTGAACAATGTCTTAAAGAGAAAACTGTCGGTAAGTTTTGCCGGGATGGTCCGGGGTGCCACCGCATAAGTGGTATTCTGCGCCTATTTTTATAAGTCTTTGTTCCGGAAGAAGATTGAGTGGCTGAAAGAAATACACTTATTAGGTGCATCTTTTCGGCAAGGACTTCTTCATCAATTTCACGTTTTTGTGAGGGGTGCGGGGCTCCTTGGGAAACCGCACACGAAAAACCCGGCCGCAGGGGCCGGGCAGTGGGTTCGTGAGAACCGGAACGCCCCTCCCAGGAGAAGGGGCGATTATTCTTTGAGGAGGATTTAGGCGGCTTTGTCCGCCAGCATCTCGTCGACAATCGCCACCGCCACGTCAGCTGGGCTGCAATCCATGGTTCTGGCGCGGGTGAATATGCGGTCGAGTGTGTTTTCCACGGCGGCCAGTTTCTCATCCACATACGCGGCCCGGTTGTCGATGGCGAGCACCTCGGTGGCGACGTTGATGATGCCGCCGGCGTTGGCGACAAAGTCAGGTGCGTAGAGAATACCGCGCGCGTGCAGGCGGGCGCCGTCTTCACTTGTGGCCAGCTGATTGTTGGCGCCGCCACAGACCGCTGCGACCTTGAGCTTGGCAATGCTGTCTGCGTTCAGAATGGCGCCAATTGCGCAGGGGGCAAGGATGTCAGCCTTCACGGTCAGGATGTCGTTTGGTCCAGCGGCTTGAGCGTCATATTTGGTGACCAGTTCGGCCACGCGTTTGGCATTGATGTCGGCTAGGATCAGCTTGGCGCCAGCTTTGTGCAGGAACTCACACAGGTAGGTGCCAACGTGGCCAAGGCCCTGCACGGCGACGGTGCGGCCAGTCAGATCTGCGCTGCCTAGCTGATGTTTGGCGGTGACTTTGATCGACTCAAAGATGCCACGCGCAGTGATCGGGGACGGGTCGCCGGAAGCATGTGGACCGTCTGGCAGGCCCGCAACAAATTTGGTTTCGGTGGCCAGTAAGGACATGTCAGCAGGGCTCATGCCCATGTCTTCAGCGGTCCAATACTCTCCTTCCAGCGTGTTGATGGCGCGGGCAAAGGTCAGCAGCTGTGCGGAGGTTTTGGCCGAGGCGTCGCCCATAATGACCGCTTTGCCGCCACCCAAAGGCAGGCCAGCGGCGGCGTTCTTGTAGGTCATGCCCTCGGACAGGCGCAGCGCGTCGGTCAATGCGGCGTCTTCACTGTCATAGCGACGCATGCGTAGGCCGCCGGCGGCCGGGCCCAGTTTGGTCGAATGCACCGCAATAAAACCGGTGAGGCCAATAGTGGCGTCATGTACACGCAAAACGGTTTCATGGGTTGGTGTGGCCAAACGGGTGATTTGCATCGGGCGTTTCCTTGTTTTTGTTTGCCGCGTCCCAGGCGCGAAGTGGCGGCAAATTGACACAGGATCAACAGAGGTTTTCTCCAAATACGCCTATGCGGAAGGGTGATTTTTAGAGATACTGGCCCAAATATGGTTAACTTTTGGAGATTTTCCCTATGGATGCCATTGATCGTAGAATCGTGCGGGCCTTGCAGCTGGACGGGCGCATGAAGATTGGCGAGCTGGCGGAGCAGGTGGGGCTGTCGGCCACGCCCTGTGCGCGGCGGCTGGAGCGGCTGCAGGCAGATGGGGTCATCACCGGCTATGGCGCGCGGGTGGATCCGCGCAAAATTGGCCTGCCGGTCACAATTTTTGTGTCGGTGGAGCTGGAGGCGCAGGGCGCTGATGTGATCACGAACTTCGAGCGGGCGGTGAGCGCGTTTGAAGAGGTCATGGAATGTTACCTCATGACCGGCTCGAGGGATTTCCTGTTGCGAGTGGTGGCAGCGGATCTGGATGCGTTTGACGCGTTCCTGGAGCATCGGCTGATGAAGGTGAAAGGTGTGCGTAATATGCGCAGCAACTTTGCTTTGCGCGCCTTGGTGCGGCGGGATGTGTTGCCGGCGATGTAGCCTACGGCCAAATTTATCTCGCTTAGGTGGAAATTTGGTGCTCTATTTCACGCGCCCACAATTGAGGTGGGTGACATTGAACTAAATGGAATAGAATTGTGATGAAAGTACTTGCAACACCTGTAATTTTGGCTTTGGCATTGGGCGGTTGTATGTCGTCTTCTGGGGATGAAGCCACAGTGATGGACAGCCTGATTGGCAAGGAGTTGGTGACCGAAGCGGCTCGACCATCATTGTCAATGCGGATGGCACCGTTGGTGGCATGATTGGCGGCAACCCGGTTGTCGGGACATATGTAGCCAATGCAAAGGAAATGTGCAGCGTTTACAGGTCACCGGAGCGTTTGGTTGGTCGCGAATTTTGTAGCACACCCGTGTACAACGACGATGGCACACTGACCTTCAGTCGACGTGAAGGCAGTTCGTCACCGATTTACACCATCAAATAATATCCTGCACGACAGTGCCTGTGCGGCCTCAGATATTGAGGTCGTACCGCTTGCAGATCTTGTTGACCAAGGTGCCGTCGTCCAGTGGGATGTCTGTGAGGCGTTTGTAGGTCTCAAAGCCTCGGCTTTGATAATAGGCCAACCCGCCTTCGTTGTCGGCGCGGATTTCGGCGTCCATCCACGTATAGCCCAAATCACGAGCGGCATTCACGCTAGCTTCAAACAGCTTGGAGCCAATGCCGAGACCAGTGCGGCCTGCTTTCACAAAAGTGCCAATGCCACAAGCTTCGGGCGGCAAATCTCCCCAAGGGCCAACCCATTGGAACCCCAGAAGTGTGCCGTCTTCTGTCATGGCGACATGCCATGTGCTGCAGTCCTGATCCGCCATAAGCCAGCCCTCCAGGTCGTCGCGGGACATGGGGTTGGTCATCGCTGTGGAGCCGCCAATGGCGATGATTTCGTTGAGCAATTCTGCGGTTTGGCGCAGGTCAACGGAGTTGCCTTTTTGGACGGTGATTTGGGACATGGGATACTCGATATCAGGGACTAAATAAGCCTAAAGCGCGGCCAGAAGGGTTTCAACGCGGGTGGTGTAATCGGTGCGTACGTCCACAGGTGGGCGCAGGCGGATGGACAGGCCATCAATGATTTTTGGGTCAGGTGTGCCAAACAGTTTGTTGGCCTCAGCAACGGAGAAGCCGGCAATCTGTGTGGCCTCCATCCAGGCGGAGACTTTGTCCGCCTTTTTGATCTGTGCCTTGAGCCGTTTGGGGGTTTCAGCAGGCAGGCCAAAGCGGATGTGAATTGCGGCCATCAACCGGTCATCGAGCGTTTCATATTCCGGACCCACCGCGGCTTTCACCGGGGAGATCATGTCGCCAATCACATATTCCGGCGCGTCATGCAGAAGGGCGGTCAGCCGGGTTTGGGGCGTGGCGGATTTGTACATCCGGCCGTAAAGCTCTTCGACTAGCAAGGAATGTTCGGCCACGGAATAGGCAAAATCTCCATGGGTCTGGCCGTTCCAGCGGGCGACAAAAGCCAGCCCATGGGCGATGTCTTCGATTTCGATGTCCACGGGGGTGGGGTCCAGCAGGTCCAGCCTGCGACCGGACAACATACGCTGCCATGCTCGTGCCAAAGGGTGTCTCCCGGTTGTGTCAAACCGGTGTACGCCAGCCAAGTAGCGATGCGCAACAGTCAGGCGAGCAGGGAGTGCACTGGCATCAACCAGTAGCCACACCGGAGGTGATCAACGCATTGGTGATCACAATCAATGTGCCCATCAGCAAGACGGCGGGGATGAAGAAAGCAGACCGAAACATGGCCCTAAGTGGCGGGAAATTCATGACCAAAAACCTAACAAATAAAGGTTTCTTATACCTTGGTTTCGAAAGCCTTAACAGTCAGGGGAAGCTGACCCTTTCGAGCCTTGTTTTGCTGCAAAATGAGGCGTCGCCACATTTTGGCCATATTTGAGGCGCAGCCTATGTTGTGTCGGGATCACGTGCTGCCACAAAACAACGTGATCAGGCGTGTTTTGTAAAAGCGCAGCGCGATACCGACATGACTAGCGAGGGGGGCACGTTTCTACATCGGCTTCCTCCCGCGTGTCCCCCTCTCCAAACCTCAATGACTTGACCTCCTATGGGTCAATCTGCGCGAGAAAGGAGAGCGCTATGTTTAAGAGAGTAGTAGGAGCAGCCTTGCTGTTTGGCATGGCCGCAGCGGCACCGCCGGCGATCGCCGCCAGCTGTGCGGACAGAGACCTTGTGGTGCAGCGTTTGCAGAGCAAATATGCTGAAGCCATGGTCGCAGGTGGGCTGCAAGGCAGCCACGACACAAAGATGACGATGCTTGAGGTGTGGTCATCAGAGACAACCGGGACATTTACGGTGATCATGACCAATGCGCAGGGGGTGTCCTGCATTTTGGCCGCCGGAACGGACTGGTTCCAGCAGGAGGCTGTGCTGCCGTCTGACGGAATTGAGGGTTAAAGCGCCTTTGCAGCGCATCGAAACGTTTTTGGTAACGTTGTAGAAAGCCCTTCTGAGTGTTATCTGGTCGCCAAAGCAAACCCGTAAGGAGCTGGGCGCAATGGCGACCGATTACACTGTTAAAGATATTTCCTTGGCTGATTTTGGCCGCAAGGAACTGGATATTGCCGAAACCGAAATGCCGGGCCTGATGGCGCTGCGCGAGGAATTTGGCGAAAGCAAACCACTCACGGGCGCGCGCATTGTTGGCTCGCTGCACATGACCATTCAGACCGCCTGTCTGATTGAAACGCTGGTGGCACTGGGCGCGGATGTGCGCTGGGCCAGCTGCAACATCTTCTCCACACAGGATCACGCCGCAGCAGCGATTGCGGCTGCAGACATTCCGGTGTTTGCGATCAAAGGTCAGTCGCTGGAAGAGCATTGGGACTACTTGGACAAGTCGTTCATGTTCCCGGAAGGCCCGAACATGATCCTTGATGATGGTGGCGACGCGACACTGTACATCTTGCTTGGTGCCAAGGCGGAAGCGGGCGAAGACCTCGGCGTGCCGAGTTCTGAGGAAGAAGAAGTCATTCACAAGCAGATTGCCAAGCGCATGGCGGCGAGCCCTGGCTGGTTCACCAAGACCCGTGACGCGATCCAGGGTGTGTCTGAAGAGACCACCACTGGTGTGCACCGTCTCTATGATCTGGTGAAAAAGGGCGAGCTGCCTTTCCCTGCGATCAACGTGAACGACTCTGTGACCAAGTCGAAGTTTGACAACAAATACGGCTGTAAAGAGAGCCTCGTGGACGGTATCCGCCGCGCGACGGACACGATGATGGCCGGCAAAGTGGCGGTTGTTTGTGGCTATGGCGACGTGGGCAAAGGCTCTGCCGCCTCGCTGCGTGGCGCAGGTGCCCGTGTGAAGGTGACCGAAGTTGACCCGATTTGTGCGCTGCAAGCGGCGATGGACGGCTTTGAAGTGACCACGCTGGAAGATGAGGCGGCGACCGCTGACCTGTTCATCACCACCACCGGCAACAAAGACGTGATCCGCATCGAGCACATGCGCGAGATGAAAGACATGGCGATTGTTGGCAACATTGGCCACTTCGACAATGAGATTCAGGTAGCGAACCTGAAGAACCACAAGTGGACCAACATCAAAGAGCAAGTGGACATGATCGAGATGCCATCCGGCAATCGCATGATCCTGCTGTCTGAAGGCCGCTTGCTGAACCTCGGCAACGCCACCGGTCACCCGTCGTTTGTGATGTCTGCAAGCTTCACCAACCAGGTGCTGGCGCAGATCGAGCTGTTCACCAAAGGCGAGGAGTACAAGAACGACGTCTACATCCTGCCGAAGCATTTGGATGAGAAAGTGGCGGCGCTGCACCTCGCAAAAGTGGGCGCGAAGCTGTCCAAGCTCAACAAAGAGCAGGCGGACTATATTGGCGTGAACACCGAAGGCCCGTTCAAGCCGGAACACTACCGCTATTAAGCTGGGTTAGGCACTGAATTTGAGAGCGGCGTCCCGGACAGGGGCGCCGTTTTTGGTTTCTACTCGGGAGGCATTTTTGTGCTGGCGACAAAAACTGTGTCTCCAAAGGTTATCGACATTCTGCCATCTACACTCGAACCAAGCGTCAGTACCCATTCCTCAAACCAAGGCTGATACCTTTCATAAATTTTTGGTTTAGCTCCGAGATCAAATGGCCCTGCGCATCCAAACGCTGGGTGGTGCGTGAAATAGTTACCGTTCCCGCTTTTGTAGATATCAATTGGAGCCACACGCGCGGCACTCAATATTTCAACTGTACCCTCTGAAAAGAGGTCACAGGTTTCGAAAAACCTTTGAGACGGGTCATCCTCCTTCGAAAAAACAACTTCGGGGAAAATGTGGTTTGCGCTCACTGGCGCCACCAAAAACACTAGAAAGGCAACGGAAATGAGTTTTGAGGAAATTGTTGTCATGCTGGTGGATTGGTGAGATCGCTCTTTGCTGGAGTTATCAAAGATAAATCGGGTTTAAGTGCTGAAATGCAAGGGGTGACTAGAGAGTGAGAAGACTGAGCTTTTGGCTTGGAAGCACTCAGTATGTATTCACCCTTTTTGAGCGAAATGAGTTCCGAGAGGGTGTTACCCATCCCGCCCAGCCTCATTTGGATCGCTTGAATAAATCGCGATTTTGTTGCCGTCCGGGTCGCGCAGGTAGCTGACGTAGAAGTGCGGGCCATAGTCGGCGCGGAAGCCGGGTTGGCCTTCGTCCGTGCCGCCAGCAGCGAGGGCGGCGGCGTGTAGGGAGCGGACCTGCGCTTGGTTCGTGGCTTCAAAGGCCACCATGGCGCCGTTGCCAGCGGAGGCGGTTTGAGCGTCAAACGGCGGTTTCACATAGAAGTCTGGCAACAGCGGGCGTTGGCCTTCGGGGACGGGCAGGGTGTAGCTGAGGCCTTCGGGGCCTTCTTTCACGCTGTAGCCCAGAGCGGGCAGGAAGGCGGCGTAAAAGCGTTTGGCGCGGGGGATGTCGTTGGAGCCGACGCAGACGTAACCGATCATCGGGCGGTGTCCTGACTTAATGCGGTGGCTTCCCAGTCTGTCAGGAACTGCATGATCTCTAGGCTGTCTGAGAGACGGGGAGAGGGGCGCGGCGCCTCTTTGGCGCCTGCGGCGAGCGCGCGTTCGACCATTTTTGTCTGATGATAAAACGCGTCGTGTTTGGTTTCGACCATGATGTCCCGCGCTGGTCCTTCGTAAGGCTGCCAGATCATTTTGTTTTCCCCTGCGACGGGTAACCAGGGGTTGGTGGCAAAGCGCAGCGTGCCTTTGGTGGTCACGATGATGAATTCATGGGCCATGCCGTGGCTGTCTGTGCTCATCAGGTTGGCAAGCACGCCATTGTCAAAGCGCACGGAGAGGCTGGCGTCTTGCAGAGTTTTGTCCTTGCCGATGTTGCCAAAAGCGGTGAGGGATCGGGAGGCAAAGGCGTCTTCGCCACACATGGTTTGCACCACCAGATGCAAGAGTGAGGCGGGGTAGCAGCCGAGGTTGTAGAGCGTACCGCCGCCCGCGGGGTTCACCACCTGCCAGATGTCGGCGGCGTAGAAGCCGGAGACGGAGCGCAATTCGCCCACAGACGGATCGCGCAGGACGGTGACCAGTTGCTGCATGAAGGGGTGCGCGAGATACATCAGGCCTTCGGTAAAGAAGATGGTTGCGGCCTGCACCGAGGCGATCAGCGCTTGGGCGTCCTCCATAGTGGTGGTCAGGGATTTTTCGCAGAGCACAGGCTTGCCTGCCGTCATCGCAGCTTCGGTGGCGGCGCGGTGCAGGTGGTTGGGCAGGGCGATGTAAATCACGTCCACCTCTGGATTGGCAAAGAGCTCTGCTTGATCGGTGGTGGTTTGCGTAATGCCGTATCGCGCGGAAAGGTCGGACAGCGCGGTTTCATTGCGGCCACAGAGCATTGCCACCGAGGAGCCCTCACTGTCGCGGATCGCACCCAGCATGGCGTGTGAAATGAAGCCGGTTCCAAGGATACCCCAACGCAGCATCGCGTCCTCCTGTGGTGTGAAAAAGCGCAGAGGGTCAGCCTAGGCAGCGATTCTTCAAATGACCAGCGGGATCTGTGCTAAGGGGGAACAGGCGTGGTCTTTCCCCTTAAGTGACGTGTACGTCAACTATAAGAAAGGTCTCAAGGACGCCGCGCAGACCACTACTTCAAGCGCATTTATCGACAATTGGGAGAATATCAGATGGGCAAACGGGACGAGTTAATCGCGAAATATGCAGACGATCTGAAGAACAAATGTGGCATCGAGCCAGATATGACACTGTTGGAAAAGGTGACCATCGGCTGTGGTCCGGCGATTTACAACGATGATGCGTCCACGGTGGCTGGCTCCCAGCCAGCGGAACTGGAAACTGTGAAAAACAACTTCCTGATCAAGAAGTTGGGTATGAGTGATGGTCCTGAGCTTATGGATGCCATCAACTCTGTGATTGAGACTTACGGCAAGTCTGAGCGTAACAAGTATCGGGCTGTTGTTTACTACATGCTGACCAAACACTTCGGCAAAGAGGCCCACTACGGGTAAAACCACCACTCGCGGTTTGGCGCGTCCGGGACCTGAGGGTTTCGGGCGCGTTTTGCGTTTGGTTGCCAAAGTGCTGCGGGAACCGCTCAGATTGTAGATACTTGATAATTGAACGGATCAGTTCAATTGGGCTACACATGTGATGTCGGGCTAGGATGGCCGGACCCAAGTTTACAGAACGCGTGTGGTGGTATGGGATACACGCGGGGTGCATAGGGGGTCTGGCTGGAGCGGAGACAGACCCCCTATGTTTTAATTTCCCTACATGACTTCCTTATGGCATGTCGGCGCGGCTCTTTAACGAGTGGCGCCTTTTTGATTTTGGAGTGTTTTCTACCGAGCGGGCCTGCTCAGAACAGCGTGAGCACCAGACCCATGGTGGCGCAACCAAGTGTGGCGTAGCCGCCGTCGATCAGCATCAAAACGCGATCTCGGCCAGCAAAACTGTAGATAGTAACAATCCAGGGGGCAGCCAAAAAGAGTCCAACCCCAAGTCCAGAGATCAGCCCCTCGCCCATTGTATCGATGCCGGACAGCGAAAAAATGTGTCGCATCATGCCTGCAACCATAACCGCGCATACAAAAGCTGTTATGTAAGGGCCTGGATTTCCAGAGTTGCTTGGCCTTGACGCTTCATCGACGGTCATTTTGGCAGCTTCGGTCCATCGGCCTGCGAGTATCATGTACCAAACAGCACCCAGTACATATGAGGACAGCGCAGCCGCCAGCACCGATAGAATTGCCATGGAACTCCCCCCGTATACTTCTCTGGTGAGAGTATCACCAATTGTTCAGCCTTGAGAACCGCTGAGCTCGAGGATGATGTCCCATTCTTCTTCCGTGACCGGCTGTACGGACAGGCGCGAGCTTTTCACCAGCACCATTTCGGTCAGCCGAGGATCCGCTTTGATCATGTCGAGGGGCACCGGGTTTTTCACAGGCTTGACGGCTTTGATATCGACGCAGACCCAGCGGTGGTCATCGGTGGTGCTGTCTTGGTGGGCTTCGGCGCAGACTTCAACAATGCCGACGACGGACTTTTCTTTCTGAGAATGGTAGAAAAAGCCGCGGTCGCCCACGGCCATCTCTCGCATAAAGTTGCGCGCTTGGTAGTTGCGCACGCCGTCCCATTCCTCGCCTGCGTCGCCTTTGGCCACCTGCTGGTCCCAGCCCCAGGTTGAGGGTTCGGATTTGAACAGCCAATAGCGCATCAGCCGAGCACCTTGTTCCAGGCTTTTAGCTCAACTGAAGCGAAGAGGTCGGCGGCTTTGTAGGGGTCGTTTGCGGCCCAGGTCTCAGCCTCTGCCATGTCGGCGACGTTCAAGATGATGAGAGAGCCGCACATGTCGCCGGCATCATTCAGAAAAGGGCCAGCCATCATGATCGTGTCGCCGGAGCCTTTGAGATAGGCAACATGGGCGTCGCGGTTGGCTTTGCGTATCTCTAGGGCACCGGGTTTGTCTTTGGCGATGAGTGCGATCAGCATGAATTATTCCTCCTTGGGTGGTCTTGCGAGCAGCATTTCCATGGCGTCGCGGATTTGCAAGCCCCCATCGAGGATGGCGACGACGGCTTGGGTGATGGGCATGTCAACCTGCATGGCTTTGGCGCGTGCGAGGGATGCGCGCGCGGTGGCTGCGCCTTCGACGGTGACGGTGGGGTCATAGGCATCGCCGCGTCCGAGAGAGAGGCCAAAGCTGTAGTTGCGAGATTGTTCAGATGAGCAGGTCAGGGTGAGGTCGCCAAAACCGGACAGGCCCGAGAGCGTGTCGGGTTTTGCGCCCAATGCCTGTGCCATGCGTTTCATTTCGGCATAGCCACGGGTCATCAGGGCGGCGCGGGCGCTGTCACCAAGCCCGGCGCCAATGGCAATGCCACAGGCGATGGCGATGACATTTTTGAGCGCGCCGCCAAGCTCTGCACCGACAGTGTCGGTGGTGCGGTAAATGCGCAGATTGGGTGAAATCAGTCTCTGTTGCAGGGCTTTTCCGGTGGTGTCTTCCGGGATGGCCAAGGTCAGTGCTGTCGGCAGGCCACGGGCGATGTCGGCGGCAAAGCTGGGGCCGGTGAGGATCGCCGGGGTGGCGTTGGGCAGCACATCGCGGATCACGGCGACCGGTCCAAGTTGGGTGCCAAGCTCGACGCCTTTGCAGCAGGCAATCAGCGTGCGGCCGGAGAGTTCTGGATGGTCTTCCAGCAGGCCGCGCAGCTTTTGCATCGGAACCGCCAGCAGGACCACATCGGTGAGCGCATCGTCAAATTGTGCTGTCACAGAGACTGCTTTTGGCAGCTTTACACCGGGCAGGCGTGGGTTAGTGCGGGTTGACTGCATGGATTTGGCGGCGTCGGCATTGCGGGCCCAGAGGGTCACGGAGGTGCCGCTGTGGGCAAAGGCGACGGCCAGGGCGGTGCCAAATGCCCCGGAGCCAAGAACGGAAATCATGCTTTGGCTCCTTTTTTGCCGCTACCCAAAAGCGCGGGGGCGGTTTGATCGAGCGGCCAGCGCGGTCGGGCGGAGAGGTCCATGCCGTCACGCGCGCCGGTGCGGTGGCGCTCCAGACCAGCATAAGCGATCATCGCGGCGTTGTCGGTGCAAAGCGCCAGCGGAGGCGCGGAGAAAGTCACGCCTTTGTCGGCGCAAACAGTCTCTAATTCGGCCCGAATGGCGGTGTTTGCCGCCACGCCGCCAGCGACGGCCAATAGAGGCTCTGAGGGATTTTCAGCCAGATAGGTGTCCAGCGCGCGGCGGGTTTTCTCGGCGAGCACATCAACAACAGCGGCTTGAAACCCGGCGCACATGTCGGCGCGGTCTTGCACGGGCAGGCCGCCTTTCTCTGCGATGATGGAATCTCGTTGGCGCAGCAGGGCGGTTTTGAGGCCGGAGAAAGACATGTCGCAACCGGGACGATCCAGAAGCGGGCGCGGGAAACGGAAGCGTTTGGGGTCGCCTTTTGTGGCTTCAGCTTGCACAGCCGGGCCGCCGGGTTGGGGCAGGCCAAGCAGGCGGGCGGTTTTGTCGAAAGCTTCGCCCGGCGCATCATCTATGGTGCCCCCGAGCCGGGAGAAGTTTTCCGGGCCGTGGGCGATCAGGAATTGGCAATGGCCGCCGGAGACCAAAAGCATCAGGTAGGGGAAGGCCACCTGATCGGTGAGGCGCGGGGTCAGGGCGTGACCGGCAAGATGGTTCACGCCGATGAGCGGAATGCCAAGGCTGGCCGAGAGGCCTTTGGCGCACATCACGCCAGAAATGACGCCGCCGATGAGGCCGGGGCCCGCGGTGACGGCGATGGCGTCCACATCCAACAGGGAGACGTTGGCGGCCGTCAGTGCTTCCTCAACGCAGAGATCGACCTTTTCCGCGTGTGCGCGGGCGGCGATCTCCGGAACCACACCCCCAAACGGGGCATGCAGATCGGTTTGGCCATACACAACAGAAGCCAGGATCTCGGCATCACCCACAATGGGTTGGTGCAAGATGGCGGCGGCGGTGTCGTCGCAGCTGCTTTCGATGCCAAGAATGGTGAGCGGGCCGTCCATGTGTCACAGGTCCTTGCCGTTGCGCGGAGGTTTGTTGGCAGGTAACACCACAGGACGCCTCAAACAACAGTGGTGGGCCTTATGGCAGATGTGACCCCTTTGATTTTGCTGACCCGGCCATTGGCCGATGCAGAGGGGTTTGCCGCGCTGTTGGCGGATATGGGAGTCACTGCCGAGGTCGCATTTTCACCGATTGTCGAGATTGTGCCCACTGAGGCCGACGTGGACCTGACCAATATCTCTGGAGTGCTCTTCAGTTCGCGCAACGCGGTTGCAGCGGTTGCGGGGCATGATTTGCCTGCCTGGTGCGTTGGCGAAGCAACGGCGGAGGCGGCGCGGGCCAAAGGCTGGCGTGCGGTCGCGGCGGATGGTGACGCGGAGTCGCTTTATGCGCGGGTTTTGGCCGATGCCCCCAAAGGCCCTTTGTTGCATATTCGCGGGGAAGTTGCGCGGGGCGATCTGGCCGGGCGTTTGACCAAAGTCGGGATACAAACTCGTGAGGTGGTGGTTTATCGCCAAGCTGCACATCCGCTGTCAGAGCGCGCAAAAACGGCCCTAATGCGGGAGAATCCAGTGATTGTTCCCCTTTTTTCGCCCCGTGCGGCAGCGCAGTTTGCTGAGCAAGGGCCGTATTATGCCCCGCTTCATGTGGTTGTGATGAGTGAGGCCGTACAGGCCGCATTGGGGGCATTTCCTGTGGAAACAGTTGTTTTGGCGGAGAAAAAAGAGGCAAAAGCCATGGCAAATGCGGTGGCGAGACTGTTAGACGCAGGGTGATGCATTGAGACACGAGGATTGCTCGCCTAGATTGGTGCTGCATTTGCAAAAAACGGATTCGAAAGGGTGACCTGTGGGAACCACGGATAAATCGGACAAGCCAAGCAAAGATCAGGTTGATCAACAGGATCAAACCGATACGCAAGCCGACGCAGAAAATGTGGTCGAGGACGCGGAAATTGTTGAGGAGGTGACGCCGGAGGGCGCATCGGACTCCAGTTCTGCGGATGCGGCCAAAGAGGCTGCTGATGACGATGACGCTGATGAGGCTCCCGTAGAGATTGAAGAGCCCAAAGATGACGCGGCTGCGGAAGATGATGTGGACGTAGAGGCTCCAGTGGAGGAACCGGTGGCCGAGACCCCTGCGCCCACGCCGACAGCACAGGAGCCCGCGCGCAAAGGGGGCTTTGTGCCCATGGTGTTTGGCGGTGTGATTGCGGCGGTGATTGGATTTGGCGGAGCGGTGTATTTTGGCGATCAGCTTGGGTTGGGCGCGGATACAGAAAAGGCTCTAAGCGAGATGACGGCCAAGCTTGAAGCTCAGGCTGAAGCGCTTGCTGCGCTTCAGGCAGCTCAGGTGACAAATGCCGATTTGGCCAATGCCGCAGAAACCACGGCAAGCGGTGCGGCGGCCGAGCTGGGCACGTTGAACTCGACACTGACAGCGGAGATGGCACGCGTGTCTGAGGCGGCGACCGCCCTGGAAGCACGGCTGACTGAGATTGAGAAACGTCCGCTGAGCGAAGGTCTCGGCGCAGCCGCGATTGCGGCTTATGAGCGGGAAGTGAAAGACCTCAAAGATCTGGTTGCGGCGCAAAAGGCCGAGGCCTCTGAGTTGAAAGACAAAGCGGATCTATCTGCGAAAGCAGCTTTGGCCCGTTCGTCTGTGACGCGCATTGTGGCGGCGCTGGAAAGTGGCGCGCCGTATCGGGCTGCGGTGGTTGATCTGCGCTCCTCCACCGGCAAAAGTGTCGCGGCGGTGCTGGAAGATCATGCGGACAGCGGTGTGATCACCCTGTCGGCGCTGATCGAAAGCTATCCGGATGCGGCGCGGTCGACGTTAGCAAAGGCGCGGGAAGACAAAGTGGACGCGGGCAGCGGCAACAAGCTGGGCAATTTTTTGAAGAAACAGTTGAATGTTCGTTCTGTAGAGGCGCAGGAAGGCTCTGATACGGATGCTGTGCTGAGCCGGGCCGAAGCGGCGTTAAAAACTGGTAACATAACCGCGGCGCTGGCCGAACTGGATACACTGGCCGAGGGGCCAAAAACTGTGATGGCAGAGTGGGTGGCGCAAGCGCAGACCCGGGCTGCCGCCACGCAAGCCGCCGAAGATCTGGCGCAAACCCTAAACTCCAACTGAGGGTCGTTTCATGCTCTGGTCCCTGATCAAAATTATTGCGTTTGTTGCCATTGTTGCTGGGCTGACTTTTGGCTCGATCTATCTGATGGAGAGCGAGGGTGGCATTATGATCACCGTCGCTGGACAAGAAGCGCACTTTACAACGTTTCAAACTGCGTTGGGCTTGATTGCGCTGGTGGCTACGGTCTGGCTGTTTATCAAGGCGCTGGGCCTATTGGTGGCGACGCTGAAGTTCCTGAATGGGGATGAAACCGCGATCAGCCGCTATTTTGACCGCAACCGCGAAAAGAAGGGCTATCAGGCGCTGGCGGATAGTGTGACCGCGCTGGCTTCTGGTGAGGGGCGCACGGCGATGGAGAAGGCGCGGCTGGCCGAGAAAAAGCTGCATAAGCCGGAGTTGACCAACCTGATTGTGGCGCAGGCGGCGGAAATGAGTGGCGACAGCAAAAAGGCGGAAGAGACCTACAAGAAGCTGCTGACCGATGAGCGCACGCGGTTTGTGGGCATTCGTGGTCTGATGAAGCAGAAGCTGGATGCCGGGAACACCGAGGTGGCGTTGAAGCTGGCGGAGAACGCCTTTGCTTTGAAGCCGCGCCATGTTGAGGTGCAGGATACGCTGTTGCGTCTGCAGACCGAGAGCAAAGACTGGAAAGGCGCGCGGGGCACGCTGAATGCGAAGCTGCGCCATGGCACCTTGCCGCGTGACGTGCATCGCCGCCGTGATGCGGTTTTGGCGCTGTCTGAGGCGAAGGATTTGATCGCGGACGATGCCAGCATCGAGACGCAGGAGCAGGCGATTGAGGCGAACCGTTTGTCACCGGACCTGATCCCGGCGGCGGTGATGGCCGCGCGGGGCTATGTGGGCAAAGGCAAGCCGCGCAATGCCACGCGTTTGATCAAGAAAGCCTGGGATGCGCAGCCGCATCCGGATTTGGCGGCGGCCTTTGCCGAGATTGCGCCGGAGGAAACCCCAGAGGCGCGGATCAAGCGGTTCAAAAACCTGACCAAAAACACCGCCAGCCATGCGGAGAGCAAGATGCTGATGGCGGAGCTGTATATTGCAGCTGAAGATTTCCCTGAAGCACGGCGCGCGCTGGGCGATCTGGTGGAAAGTGACGCCACCCAACGCTCGCTGACCATCATGGCGGCGATTGAGCGGGGCGAAGGCGCCAATGATGCGGTTGTGAAAGGCTATCTGGCCAAGGCGTTGAGTTCGCCACGTGGCCCGCAGTGGGTGTGTGACACCTGCCACAACATTCATGCGGAGTGGGCGCCAACCTGTGACAATTGCCACAGCTTTGACACGCTGAGCTGGACCGCGCCACCGGAGACCGAAGGGTTGAGCGAAACCGGTGCGGCGATGCTGCCGCTGATTATCGGGGCGTTGGAGGATCATTCCGAGGCAGAGGCTGAGGGCGCCGAAGAGGTTGATGTGGTGGAAGGCGAGGCCACGGAGGCTTCTGCGGAGACTGAAGAGGCACCAAAGGAAGCGCTTAAGTCTGCCTAAGACTTTTGTTTGAGACACATGCAAACAGCGTCGCCTTTGGGCGGCGCTGTTTTGCTTTTGGCGTCAGTTGAACCGCATTGGGCTTACGGGCGAGAGGTCGATATTGGGAGGCACGTCGGAGATCAGATCCGCCACAAGGCGCCCGGTTTTGGCCCCGCCGGTGAGGCCCACGTGTTGGTGACCAAAAGCAGCATAAACGCCGCTCTGACCTATCTCACCCACCATGGGCAAGCTGTCTGGCAGGGACGGTCGGAAGCCAAGCCATTCTTCGTCGCTGTCTGCGGTCATGGTGGGGAAGACTTCGGCCACACGGCGGCGCAATAGAGTCAGCGGGGCTTTGGATTTCTTCTCCGACAGGTCGCCAAACTCCACGATGCCAGCACAGCGCAATCCGTGCTGCATCGGGGTGGCGACAAATTTAGCGGAGGCAATCATCATCGGGTGGTTGGGCCGGATGGAGGGCTCTTTGAAGGTGATGTGATAGCCGCGTTCTGTTTCCAGCGGCACGGTGAAGCCCAGCTTGCGCATCAGCGGTTTAGACCAGATGCCGGAGGACAACACGGCGCGGCCGCAGTCAAACTGGCCCTGATCGGTCATCACAGCAGTGACCTGCCCGCCGGAGAGCTCAAAGTCACGCACCTCGGCCTGCACAAACCGCCCGCCCATGCCAATGAACGTGTCCACCAGCGCCTGCACGTAGCCCGCGGGGTTGAGGATGTAGCCGTGATCTTTGTTCACGGCGAGGAAGGAGGTTTGCGCGTCCAGGATCGGTTCCAGTTCCTGCACAGCGGGGCCTTCGATGATGTCGGGGACAAATCCAACACTGGCGCGCAGGTCCCAGGTGTATTTGTCGGCCTCAAAGGCGGCGCGGTCTTTGTAAGCGTAGAGATAGTCTGTGTCGGCAATGAAGCTTTCGGCGGCGGTGCCTTTGGCCAGTGCCTTGTGTTGATCCACGCTGTCGCCAATCAGATCCGCCAGCACGCGGGTGAACCGGCGGGCGTCCGTATCGTTGGCAAAGCCGAGGTATTTCAAAAACCACGGGGTCAGACGCGGCAGGTTGGCCCATTTCAGAAACAGCGGGAAATTTGGATTGAGCAGGTAGCCCGGGGCTTTGGTCACGAGGCCCGGTGTGGCATTTGGCACCACGGCACAGCTAGCCAACAGGCAGGCATTGCCAAAGGAGGCGCCCATGCCGGGGGTGTTCTTGTCCAGAAGGATCACGGAATGCCCTGCGCGGCGCAGCCACAGAGCGGTGGACGCGCCCACGATGCCTGCCCCAATCACCAGCACATTTTGCGGCATGTTTTGTCCCCTCATTTGGCGTTGGGACAGTGTTGCCAAGCGGCGATCAACTTTGCAATCAGAGTTGTGCGATCACATTCTTGAGTTGCGCCAGCTTGATGGGTTTGGCCATGTGGGCATTCATGCCGCTGTCCAGGCAGGCTTCGCGGTCTTCAGGGGCCGAATGGGCGGTAAGACCAATAATATGGGTTTGGAAATCCCCGTTTGCGTCTTCCAGTCGGCGGATTTCGCGGGTGGCTTCCAGGCCATTCATCACTGGCATGGAGACATCCATCAGCACCAAATCCGGATGGCAATCGCGGTAGATTTCCACAGCCTCTTCCCCGTCACTGGCGGAATGGTGGCTGACGCCCAGACGGCTGAGGAAGATTTCGATCAGTTTCCGGTTGGTCTTATTGTCATCCACAATCAGGATTGTTTTTTCGGAAACGGGCGCCTTCAGTTCAGCCGCAACCGGCTTGCTTTGCACCCCGTTTGCGGTGCCCACAACCGTCTCAGGCGGCTCGGTAAGTGGCGTTTTCGGGCGCACAAGGGGTGTTTGTAGAGCTTCCAGAAGTTTCGGAGCCTGCACCGGTTTGATGACTTCGCCGGTGGTCAGGTGGGTTTCCTCTCCTGTGTGATGGATAGCATCGTTCATCGGGCGCAATACAACCACACGGGTGGGGGCGTCGCCTTTGGCAGCGTGGATGGCACGGAAAAGATCCTGACGATCCATGTCCGGCAGGCCCATTTCGGTCAGAATTAGGTTGTATGGCGCGGCGGCTTCCTGTGCCTCGTGAATGGCCTCCAGCGCGCCCTTGGCGCTGTCGTAGGTATCCACCTGACCATTCCAGGAGGAAATCACTTCGTTCATCACAAACAGTGCTGTTGGTTCGGATTGCAGCACCAGGACCTTCATCTGGTTCAGGTCCGCGTTGTCGGTTGGTTGCGACGGCAGCGGTGTGTCCGGTTGGGACAGAGGCACATTGAAAGTGAAGGTTGTGCCGGTGCCGACAGTGGATTTCACCCAAATGCGGCCGCCCATGAGTTCGACAAATCCTTTGGCAATTGCCAGGCCAAGTCCGGTGCCCTGATGTTTGCGGCTGTAGGAGCCGTCGACCTGGGTGAATTGATCAAACACTGAGGCAAGTTTTTCTTCAGGGATGCCACAGCCAGTGTCACAAACGTCCACCTGCATAAAGGGTTGGCCGTTTTCGTCCTTCAGCGTGGCATTGATCAGCACATAACCTTCGTCAGTGAATTTCAGTGCGTTGCCAACTAGATTGATGATCACCTGCTTAAGGCGAGATTCATCGCCAAGCAGGGATTTCGGCACATCTGGCGCAACCCGGGTGATGAGATCCACCCCCGCTTGACCAGCCTGATAAGACAACATTTGCGCCGTGTTCTCGACCAACTCCAACGGGCGGTAGGCTTCCTCCCGCAGGGTCATATGCCCGCTGTCAATCTTGGAGAAGTCCAGAATGTCGTTGATGATATTGAGCAATGTGGTGCCAGACGTATGGATTGAATCCACGAGGCCCAGTTGATTGCTGGAGAGGTCCGTATCTGACAGAAGTTCGGTCATGCCGAGCACACCGTTCATAGGGGTGCGGATCTCATGGCTCATGCGGGCGAGGAACTGTGATTTGGCCTTCTCGGCGGTTTTGGCCTGTTCGGCCACAACCTGCAGTTCGGCGTTTTTGGCATTGAGGTCGTCCGAGGAAATCTCCAGCTTGGTTTGGGTGTCTTCTAAGGATTTCACCCAAGCGCGCAGGTTGCCCAGCATCAGGTTGAAGCTGTCGGCGAGGCTTTCGACCTCATCATTGGTCCGGATCACAATGGACTGGTTCAGGTTGCCTTTGGCGGCGCGTTCGGTCGCGCTGTTGAGGCGGGCAAGAGGTTCGGTCAGGCGGCGGGAAATCCAGATCGACAGCAAAATACCGGTGAGAGTGAAGAACACGCCAAACATCAGGTTGCGGCGCAGCACCAGATTGACCTCGCGGTTGGCAGCGGTGCCGTCCAGATCAAAGCGGATGGTGCCGTAGTTTACGTTGCCGTAGATCGCCGGGACCGCGACCTGAATGCGTCCCTCTAAGTTGCGGATATGGGTTGTTTCGGAGGCGACGGCTTCGTTCACAAGCGCGTCTTCGACCCTGCCCAAGAACAAGGCGTTGCCCTCAGAAGAGCCGTTGACCAGAAGAAACCCTTCCGGATCAATGAAGCGCAATGACAGAATGTCCGGTTGGCGCATCAGCTCCTGATAGATGATGTCGAGCTCTGCGGGGCGGCCTTCAAACAGGTAGGGAAGAGTGACTTCCTGTATGAGAATGCCAAGTGAGTCCGAGCGCTCTGAGAAGCGGGTGTGCACCAATTCCAGCTGAGTGATGGTGTTCAGGTAGATCAAGGTTGAGACAAAGGCCCCAATCATCAGGCCGAAGTACAACGTCATCCGACGTCCCAGACCGTACGTCAGGGATTTTCGCATTTTTAACATGCGGGTGTTGGTTTTGTCGTCAGTTGCGGACATGGTTAGTTTATCCCCGCGTCTTCGAGGTCCTGCAGGATCTCGAATATAGGTGCAAAAGTGCGTTTTGATCCCGCAGCAAATTCATCAAATCCTGCACTGTTTTGGAAGTTTTTGAGAACGCTTTGACCGTTTTTCGAAGTGGACATGACTTTGAGAGTGTAGCGCAATTCATCCAAGAGCGCTTCCGGCAGTCCGGGGCGGTGCATCAGCACGCTGCGCGGAAATCTCTCCGAGATCGCAATCACGCGGAATTCATCAGGGCGGGCTTCCATGAGGTCCAGGTAGTTTCTTTGATTTGTGGCACCGGCGTCGGCACGTCCGGCGGCCACCGCAAACATCGTGTTTTTGTCATTGTAGGTCAAAAAGTATCCAACCTCTTCGCCGTTATGAGAGGACGTTGGCGCCCGTAATTTTTTGATGCGCAGCCCAGCAGTGAGCAGCATATGGGCGGGGACAATAAAACCGGAGGAAGAATCGTAGTCCTCTAGCGCTATGCGTTTGCCGCGCAAGTCGTCCAGCGACGTGATGCCGCTGTCGACATGGGTGAAAATCACAGCGTAGTAGCTGGCTTGTCCGTCTTTCCAGTGGCGCAGGAACGGCACACCACCGGAGAGCTGGGCCACTTTGGCAACCACCATTGGGCTGTCGATGAAGATGTCGACCTCTTTGCGGGAGATGGCCTCCGCCATGAGCTGTGTGCTTGGATGTACCACCAGGCGCACCTCGGAGATGCCATAGTCTTCCAGCTCGTCCTCGAGATAGGTGAGCAGGGGCTCAAAGATCCGCATTTGACCGCGGATGCCTTCGTTTAGGGTGCCAAGATTCAGAGTCTCTGCCTGCGCCCAGGAGGCGGTCAGCCAGGTCAGGCTGAATACAAAGCAAAGTATGATCCTTTTGAACATCGGCATCCGAGACGTTTTATGACCTCCTAAAGGCGGTATTAGGAAAGTCTAAACCATCGCTTAATGAATGCGGCGAAGAGCCGGAAATCCGCAAATGTGCGGTAATTTTCCTGCAATTTTTTGTAAAATTGCTTTCTGGCGCCGCCCCGGGAGCCAGAAAAAAACCATGTGATTCGCCTTTGCAGTGCACCATGATCAAAGGTTGCCGCGAAAAGTCTTTTCGCGCCAGATATTTGCGGGGGTAACACCAATTTCCCGTTTATCGGGAAAATTGGCGCTAATGCGCGTTCTTTTCGATGTGCTTGATCGGTTGGTCGCGATAGAGCAGCGATTGGGTGTCGGCAAACACATGCACCTTGGAGGGATCGGCCGTCAGCGACACCTGTTTACCTTTGAGGTCTCGGTGGATGCCTTGCAGTTTGCCAATCACTGGTTCCGCACTGCCTTGTGCTTCAAAATACAGCAGGGTCACTTCGCCCAAAGCCTCGGTGATGTTCACAGTACCGGTGTAGAGAGCGTCGCCATCGGTAGTGATCAAGTCTTCGGGGCGCACGCCGATGTTGACCTGTCGCCCCATGTCCTCCGGCAAGGAAGGCACGGAGGAGGACGCCGTGCCCCCAGCATCCAACGCGATTGTGGTGGTCGAGCCGGTGCCGGTGATCTTGCCGGGGAGGAGGTTCATGGCGGGAGAGCCGATGAATTGGGCAACAAATTCATTTTCAGGACGCTCATAGAGATCCAGCGGCGTGCCAACCTGGGCAATACCACCACCGGCCAACACCACGATGCGGGTGGCCAATGTCATGGCTTCGACCTGGTCGTGGGTCACGTACACCATGGTGCTGTCGGGCATGGACTCTTTGAGCTGGGCAATCTCGATACGGGTGGCCACACGCAGGGCGGCGTCGAGGTTGGAAAGCGGCTCGTCAAAGAGGTAGACCTTGGGGTCGCGCACAATGGAGCGGCCAATGGCAACACGTTGACGCTGGCCCCCGGAGAGCTCTTTTGGCAGGCGGTCAAGCAGGTTGTGCAGCTGAAGCGTTTTGGCGGCTTTGTCGACCCGCGCGTTGATCTCTTCTGTGCTCATCTTGGCAATTTTGAGCGCAAACGACATGTTTTCGCGCACGGTGAGGTGCGGATAAAGCGCGTAAGATTGGAACACCATGGCAATGCCGCGCTCGGATGGCGGTACATCGTTGACCACAGTGCCATCAATTTCCAATGTGCCGGAGGTGATGTGCTCCAACCCTGCAATCATCCGCAGCAAGGTGGATTTGCCACAGCCTGAGGGGCCAACAAAGACCACTAGCTCGCCTTTTTCGATCTCCAGATCGATGTTGGCGAGCACGTTCACCGGGCCGTAGGACTTTGCGACGCCTTTGAGTATGAGATCAGCCATTGCCGTTGTCTCCCGAATTAGCGCTTTGTGTGACGGCAAACGCAGCTTGCCAGGCGGGTAGGGTCACTGTCGCGCCGTCGCGGCTGATGGTGAAGGGCGCTTTGGGATCGATGGTCCATGCACCAGCGGGTAGATCAAAGCTTTGCGCGTCGTCTGAGAGGTTGAAGGCGCAGAGGATGCTTTGGCCGTTGTGTTCACGCACAAAGCGGATGTGGGTGTCATCAGCATGGAGCAACTCAAAGATGCCTTTTAGAAGCGGCAGCTGCTCTTTGCGGAAGGCGATCAGGCGTCGGTAGAAGTTCAGCATGGAGCTGGGGGTATCTTCTTGTGCCTCCACCGACTTTGGCAGGTGTTCGGCGGAGACAGGCAGCCAAGGCTTGCCGTCCGAGAAGCCACCGCTTTGGTTGTCGGATTTCCACACCATTGGTGTGCGACACCCGTCGCGGCCTTTGAATTTCGGCCAGAAACGGATGCCGTAGGGGTCTTGCAGGTCTTCAAAAGCCACGTCCGCCTCTGACAAGCCAAGCTCTTCGCCTTGGTAAATGCAGACAGAGCCACGCAGGGACATCAGCAAAGCGGCGTAGGTGCGCTGGGCCGCGTCGGAAAGGTTCCAGCGGGAGCCGTGGCGTTCGACGTCGTGGTTGGAATAGGCCCAGCAGCCCCAGCTGTCGCTGCCGAAGCTTTCGGCGGTTTGCATGACCTCCGCCACGCGGGTGCCGGTGGGGTGGGCTTGGCATAGCAGGGCAAAATCATAAGCCATATGCAGCTTGTCGCCGCCGCCGGTGTAGGTTGCCTGAATTTCGCTGCCGCGCTGGCTGTCGCCCACTTCGCCAACGGTGGTGATGGCGTCATACTCGTTGAGCAAGCTGCGCAGGTCTTGCAGGAAGCCAAGGTTTTCCGGCTGGTTCTTATCGTAGAGGTGTTCCTGATGGTTGTACGGGTTCACGGCGGGCGCGATGTTGTCGTTGCGCTCTTCCAGGGGTAGGGCTGGGTTGTCTCGCAGTTGCGCGTCGCAGTAGTAGAAGTTCACTGTGTCCAGACGGAAGCCATCCACGCCGCGATCCAGCCAGAAGCGGGCGACATCGAGCAGTTCCTGGCGCACTTCGGCGTTGTGGAAGTTCAGGTCTGGCTGTTCGGCCAGAAAGTTGTGCAGGAAGTACTGCTGACGGGAGGTGTCCCACTGCCAAGCCGGGCCACCAAAGATGGAGAGCCAGTTGTTGGGTGGTGTGCCGTCCAGCTTGGGGTCCGCCCAGACAAACCAATCGGCTTTGGCGTTGGTGCGATCTGCACGGCTTTCGATGAACCACGGGTGTTGGTCGGAAGTGTGGGACAGAACCAGATCGATGATGATCTTGATGCCGAGCTCGTGGGCCTTGGCGATCAGCTCGTCGAAGTCTGAGAGCGTGCCAAACATCGGGTCGACATCGCGGTAGTCAGACACGTCATAGCCAAAGTCCAACATGGGCGAGGTGAAAAACGGGGACAGCCAGATGGCGTCCACGCCAAGCGAAGCCACGTGCGGCAGGCGTTGGATGATGCCTGCGAGGTCGCCAATGCCGTCGCCGGTGCTGTCTTGGTAGGAGCGCGGGTAGATCTGATAGATCACCGCACCACGCCACCAATCGGGGTCTGTGATGAGTGCGGAATCATTGGTCATGGTCGGGTCCTGATAAGTCATGGTTGTGTCCGATAGTGAGGCCCGTTTGGGCCATGTTAGTGTCTGTTTTTACTTGACGGAGCCGGCTAGAAGGCCGCGCACCAGGTAGCGTTGCATTGCAAAGAAGACGAGCAGCGGTACCGAGATGGAAACAAAGGCTGCTGTGGCGAGGATTTCCCAATTGCCGCCGCGGGTGCCGAGCAATTCGACAATCTGATTGGTCATCACAGTGGTGTTGCCTGTGCTGTCGATCAGGAACACTTTGGCGACCAGCAGGTCGTTCCAGGTCCAGAGGAATTGGAAGATGGCGAAGGAAGCCAGCGCCGGGAAGGACAGCGGCAGGATGATCTTGGTGAAGATCTGAAAGTCGGTGGCGCCGTCGACCTTAGCGTTTTCGATAATATCGCGGGGCAGGCCGGACATGTAGTTGCGTAGCAGGTAGATCGCGAGGGGCAGACCAAATCCGGTGTGGGCCAGCCAGACGCCAAGATAACCTTTGCCGATGCCAATGTTGAGGTGCAGTTTGAGCAACGGAATAAGTGCCAGTTGCAGAGGCACCACGAGAAGGCCAACAATCGCTGCGATCAGGAGCGCACGCCCCGGGAATTCCATCCATGCCAGGGCGTAGGCAGCGAAGGCGGCAATCACAATTGGGATGATTGTGGCTGGAATAGTGACTGTTAGCGTGTTGAGAAACGCCTTGGTCATGCTGTCGTTGCTGTTGCCGGACAGAAGAACCTGATCATAATTGGCCAGGGTGAATTCTGGCGGCAAAGTGGCGGTGATGAACACGCGTTGACCGCGCTTTTTCAGCTCTTTGGTGGAGGTGAAGCGGTAGGTGCCAGCGGCGTCCATGGTGAAGGTCTTGGTGTCTTTGGCAAAGGTGGTGGTTTCACCCACAGCAAAGGCATCCACAGCCTTGGAGGACACGCCAAAACGGGTGATTTCTGCACCCGGCGCCGGGCCTTCTTCGGAGTCTTCCAGCAGATTGCCTTCGACCACCCAGAGGTCGCCCTCTTGCGTTGCAGCCTCTGCACCGCCGGTGCGCAGTTGTACCACCTGTTCAGACGGGAACAGGGCTTTCCACCAGCCGGAGGCGGAGATTTGATCAGCCGTGCGGAAGGAGGAGACCAGAAGGCCCACTGTGGGGAACAGCCAGAGCAGCACCAACGCCACAACGGAGAGGTTCACCGCCCAGGAGAGACCGGATTTGCGTCCTGCGATGTTGTCCATGATCTCTCTCCTCAGCGCATTTCTTTGCGGGCCTGCACCACGTTCCAAATCAGGATCGGGGAGACGAGCAGCATGATGATGATGGCGCTGGCGGAGCCGACGCCCCAGTCATTGGCGCGGAACAGTTTGTCGTACATGTAGTTGGCCAAAACTTGGGTTTCCCATTGGCCGTTGGTCATCGCAAAAACGATGTCAAACACCTTGAGCACAACCAGCGTGATGGTGGTCCAGACCACCACGATGGTGGGCATAATCTGCGGCACCTTGATCTTGAAGAAGATCTGAAACGGATTGGCGCCATCGACAATGGCAGCCTCCACAGTTTCTTCCGGGATGCCGCGCAGGGCGGCGGAGAGGATCACCATGGCGAAACCAGTTTGGATCCAGATGAGCACCACCATCAGGAAGAAGTTGTTGTAGAACGGCATGGTGAGCCAGGATTGTGGCTGTCCATAAGGAAGATCTGTGCCGAGTACGTCGAAGATGTTGCGCAGGGCGACGACAGCAATCCAGAGACTGATCAAGCCAGAAATGGCCCGAAGCGCCTTCACTACAATATTGTCGCTGCCGGACAGGATGGGGCGGAGCAGCAGCCAGCCAATGTAGGCGACCAGGGCGGCAAAGACCGCAAGGATCACAACTGGGAGCATTTTGAGAAACAAGAGAGAACCAAAGCCGCCATCAAATTGCATCCAGACGGCATTGAGGATGCCGATCTGCTCGTTGCCTGCGGGGCGGGCGTCATAAACCAGTTTGAAAATCACCGAAGCACCCACAAATGAGATCGCCATCGGCATAAAGATCAATGACTTGGCAAAAGCGCCCCATTTGATGCGGTCGGTGAGCTGTGCCGCGAGCAGACCAAAAGCGGTGGAGGCGGCGGGCACAACAATCAGCCAAAGCATGTTGTTGCGCATCGCTTCCCAGAACTTGGGTTCGGCAAACATCTGTTGGTAGTTGGCGAGGCCTACAAAAGCGCCGTCTTGGGTGCGGTCGGTCAGGGAAAGACGCAAGGTCTCAAACACAGGGTAGCCGAGATAGAGGCCAAGCGCGACAATGGCAGGGCCAAGGAACAGCCAGGGGCGGACCATATTGGCGCGGTTGATATTGCGCCCCGCGTTTGGGCCGCTTGCCGGAAACAGAACTTTGTCCAGAAATAGATTGGAGAAGTAGAAATACCCGAGGCATCCGCCCACTCCGATGACGATGGTCACAAGACCCAGCAGTGCTGGTGACATGACGCTCTCCCCCCCGAGTTTTGGTTGGCTACCCCGCGCAGAAGTGCGCGAGGCAGCAGTTTGATAAGCGCTAGGCTTACTTCAGTGCGTCCCAGCTGTCCTGGATCTCGGTGGCGACTGTTGCAGCGTCTTTGCCGCTGGTGAAGTCAACCATGCCGGTCCAGAAAGAGCCTGCGCCGACACCGCCTGGCATCAGGTCGGAACCATCAAAGCGGAAGGTGGTCGCGTTCACCAGAATGTCCGCCTGACCACGCAGGGCGTCGTTCAGGTAGGTCTCTGGGTTCACGCCTTTGTGCGGTGTGAGGAAGCCGGATTGTGCGGCGAAGACTTCGTGTGCCACTGGCAGCTGGAAGAACTCCATCAGCGCGGAGGTGGCATCAGAGGGATCGGTGATCGCCATCAGGGTGCCGCCACCCAGAACCGGGTTGCCGAGGTCTTTGCTGTCGTAAGACGGGAAGTAGAAGAAATCGACGTCTTCACCAAACTCAATACCTTCTGGGAAGAAGGCTGGCACAAACGACGCCTGACGGTGCATGTAGCAGTCCAGAGGCGAGTTAAACATGCCTTTGGGGCTGTCGCGGAAGTCAGTGGTGGCCACGGCACCGGCGCCGCCGGAGACTTTGGCATCGTCACCCACAAACCAGCCAAACTCTTCGATCGCGGCTACTACGCGCTCGTCGTTGAAGGCGATTTTGTTGGTGGTCCAATCGTCATAAACCTCTGCTGGCTGAGTGCGCAACATGATGTCTTCAACCCAGTCGGTGGCTGGCCAACCCGTTGCCGCCCCGGACCCCAGACCAACACACCATGGGGTTTCACCGTCTGCCACGATCTGCTCGGTCAGGGCGCGCAGGTCTTCCATGGACTCAGGCACTTCGTAGCCCGCGTCTTCGAAGTTTTCCGGCACGTACCAGACGAGAGACTTCACGTTGACGTTGTAGAAGAAGCCGTAGTGCTGATCTGCGCCAGCTTTGTCAGCATAGGTGCCCAGATCAACCCAGCTTTGGCCGGCGCCGTAGTTGTCCACGGTCCAGGCGTTCATCGAAGCTGGCAGCGGGTGAAGCAGGCCACGTGCCGCCAAATCCGAGGCAAGGCCCGGCTGTGGGAATACAGCGATGTTGGGGGCGGCGCCTGCTTCGGCGTCGATCACAATTTGCTGCTCGAAGCTGTCGGAGCCGGTGTAGATCGCCTCAGCACCTGTGGCGTGGGTGAAATACGCCAGAACAGAGCGGAAGACGTCATCTTCTGGCTGCAGCCAAGGGCCGGCCACGGTCACGGTTTGGCCGGACAGGTCCGGCGCGTTTTCGGCCCATGCTTTGTAGCTGTCCCAGCTGAAGGCGCCTTCGCCGGGTGCAAATTTCAGATGGCCATCCGCCATCGCAGCGCTGGCGGTCAGCGCCAGAACGGCCACGCCTGCGTAAAGAGTCGGTTTCATGAGAGTTCCTCCCAGTTTCATGAACTGGAAACCAATTTACCAAAGCGCTTTGAAAAAAGCAATGGGCAAGAAATTGGGCCGCTTGCCACTATGATCCATATGATTTATTAGGGAAAACGGGAGGAGTGCTGCGTGGCGCGTGCAAAAACAACAAAGATGCACGACTCATAAATCAAAGCGCTTTGATAAATGAAAACGAAGTCAATGAACCTAAAAGAGCTTTCGGATTTGCTGGGATTGTCTCAGACAACGGTGAGTCGTGCGCTCAACGGTTATCCGGAAGTGCGCGAATCAACGCGGCAAAAAGTGATGGAAGCGGCGCGGGCGCATAACTACGCACCGAACACGCGGGCCAAAACGCTGGCGACGGGAAAGGCGATGACCATCGGTCATGTTTTGCCGGTGTCCAAGAAGCACGAGATGGTGAACCCGATTTTTGCGGATTTTATCGCCGGTGCGGGAGAGATCTATTCCGACAATGGTTTTGACCTGTTGTTGTCGGTGGTGGACGACGACTCCGAGGAGGCGAGCTATCGCAAGCTGGTGTCGCGTGGCGCGGTGGATGGGATCATCGTGCACGGTCCCAAAGTGAACGACAGTCGGATTGCCCTGTTGCGAGAGCTGGGTGTGCCGTTTGTTGTGCACGGCCGCTCCACAGAGATTGAGGCGGACTATAGCTGGGTAGATGTGAACAACACCCGGGCGTTTCAGCGGGTCACAGAGTTTTTGCTGGACCTTGGGCACCGGCGTATCGCGCTGTTGAATGGTCTGGCGGACATGGATTTTGCCACCCGCCGTGGCGCGGGCTACCTCGCGGCGCTTGAGGCACGTGGCGTCGACGTAGACCCGGCGTTGATGTTCCATGAGGAAATGACCGAGAACTTCGGGTTTGAAACCGCGCGTCAGTTGTTGGCGCAAGCGGATGCGCCCACAGCCTTTGTTGCTTCCTCTATTATTCCAGCCATTGGGGTACGCCGTGCGATTTCTGACGCCGGGCTGGAGATGGGCAAAGATGTTTCAGTGGTGATCCACGATGACGCGCTCAGCTACTTCAGCAACGATGGGGATGAACCGGCGTTTACCGCAGTGCGGTCTTCTGTTCGACAAGCGGGGCGCCATGTGGCGCAAGCCTTGATCAACAAGATCGTAACGCCTGGCGCGCCGGTGCATCAGGAAATGTTGGAAGCGGTTCTGGCAGTTGGGCGGTCCACTGGGCAGGCGCCAGCTTTGCGGCAGGCCTTAGAGCAGAAAAAGTAGAGACTAATGCAGCACAAACGGTCCGAATTCCCGAAAGGGTTCCAATTTGGCGTGGCCACGTCGAGTTACCAGATTGAAGGCCACCAATTTGGCGGTGCTGGGCGCACCCATTGGGATGATTTTGCCGCCACGCCGAGCAATGTGGTGCGCGCCGAGAATGGCGCGTTGGGCTGTGATCATTACAACCGGCTTGAGGAAGACCTCGATCTGATTGCCGGACTGGGCGTGGATGCCTATCGGTTTTCCACCAGCTGGGCGCGGGTTCTGCCGGAGGGACGCGGTGCGGTCAACGAGGCGGGCCTCGATTTCTATGACCGGTTGGTGGACGGGCTGTTGGAGCGCGGGATCAAACCGGCGGCGACGCTGTATCATTGGGAGATGCCTTCTGCGCTGGCTGATCTGGGAGGTTGGCGCAATCGCGATGTAGCGCAATGGTTTGGCGATTTCACGGAAGTGGTGATGGGGCGAGTTGGCGACCGTGTGTGGTCTGTTGCGCCGATCAACGAGCCTTGGTGTGTCGGTTGGCTGAGCCATTTTGTTGGTGCCCATGCGCCGGGTCTGCGGGACATTCGCGCCACGGCGCGGGCGATGCACCACATCATGTTGGCGCATGGCACCGCGATTCAACGCATGCGCGGACTGGGTATGAACAACCTCGGCGCAGTCTGTAATTTTGAGTGGACCACACCGGCCAGTGATGCGCCCGAAGATATCGCCGCCGCCGCGCGCTATGACGCGATTTACAATCGGTTTTTCCTCGGTGGGATTTTCAAAGGGGAGTACCCCGAACTGGCCCTTGAGGGGCTGGAGCCGCATTTGCCTGCTGGCTGGCAAGACGATTTCCCTGTGATCAGCACGCCGGTGGATTGGAGCGGTCTCAACTACTACACACGTACGCTTGTCCATGATGATGCAGATGCACCTTGGCCGCGGTATCAGCAGAGCGTGGGTGACTTGCCAAAAACCTCGATGGGGTGGGAGATTTACCCCGATGCGTTGCGTGAGTTCCTTGTGCGGATGGCCAAGGAATATACAGGCGACCTGCCAATCTATGTGACCGAAAATGGCATGTCGGCGCCAGATGAGATTGCGGGTGGCGTGGTCGCAGACCCGCATCGGGTATCCTACCTCAACAGCCACTTGTCTGCGGCCAAAGAGGCGATTGAGGCTGGTGTGCCTTTGGCGGGCTATTACGTGTGGTCCTTAATGGACAACTACGAATGGGCGTTGGGTTATGAAAAGCGCTTTGGCTTGATCCACGTGGATTTTGACATGTTCGCGCGCACACCAAAGCAATCGTATCACGCGTTGGCAGAGGCGCTGCGCAGCTGATCAGGCGGCGAGGCTGTCCAGGGTTTTACGGAAATTCAAAACCGTGTCGCGGTCGGTGACTTTTTGCGTTTTGGCAAAGCCGAAATGATGCAGATGCTCTGCCACGGGAATGGCAGTGCTGCAGGAGGCGTGGAACGATGTGATGCCGGTATTCTGCGCGAGTTCTGCCAGATTAGAGACAGATACGCCGCTGCCCACCATGATCTCGATCCGCCCTTTTGCGGCCGTTTGCATGGCGGCCAAAGTGGCCTGACCATCTACGGCGCGGGGCGCGCCACCGGACGTCAGAATACGGTGAATCCCAAGATCAATCGCCTGCTCCATGGCCGCAAGAGGGTCAGCTACAAGGTCAATCACGCGGTGCAAAGTGACCTCAAGCCCTTCAGCCGCAGCGACAAGGTCGCGTAGGGCAGCAAGGTCAAGTTGATCGCCTTTGGAAGCGCCAATCACCACACCTGCCAGACCTGCTTTCTTCACCGCTTCGATAGAGGCGCGCATGGCTTTTTGGTCGGCCACGTCATAGAAAAAATCCCCGGCGCGTGGCCGGATCATGACATGTGAGGGAATGGCGATGTCCTGTGCGGCAGCGATCAGACCAGGGCACGGAGTCAAGCCGCCCACATCCAGAGCGCTGCACAGTTCGATACGATCCACCACACCGTCGCAGGCGGTAAAGCCGGCGGTGGTGTCGATACAGACCTCAAAAGTGAGACTATTCCGCGGCATTTGTCGCTTTTTGGGCGTCGAGTGCTTCGGTCAACGTGGCGGTCACCGCATGATCGTCACCGAGCAACAGCACGTCGTCAGTGCGGCGATTTTCCAACTGTCCAACTTCCGGCAAGCCGATGCAGGCAGCAGGGGTGGAGATGGCCATACGCAGGGCGGTTTCCTCGGAAAGGCCTACCTTGTGGATCAAACGCTGCACGCCTTCGGCTTGCGTCACATGCGCCCCGGCAAGGCTGCCTTCTTTGTTGATCAGACGGCCGTTATTCAGCATCACGCGGTGGCCATAGAGGTCAAAGTGATCTGGTCCGCCCACGGTCGCCATGGAATCTGACACGAGGATCATGCGGTCGGGCTGGGGGCGGGCGCGCACGGCCAGGCCAACCATGCTGTCAGCCACGTGATGGCCGTCACAGATGATGCCGGAAAAGACATGGGAGTTGATCACGGCACCAACTGCACCCGGCTCGCGGCTGGTCATAGGTGACATGGCGTTGAACAGATGGGTGGCGCAGGTGGCGCCGGCCTCGATGGCTTCGTTGATCTGTTCTGCGGTGCCATTGGTGTGGCCAATCGAGACAACCGCACCGGTTTCCGCCAGCTTGGCGATGGTATTCAGAGGCGTGACTTCGGGTGCCAGCGTGATCAGCACGGGAACATTGATGTCGCGCAGATGGGTCACCACGGCCATGGTGCGATCATCAAAGGGACGTACAAAGCCCGCGTCGTGTGTGCCGCGCCGCTCTTTGGAGATATGCGGGCCTTCGATGTGCAGACCCATCACGCCGGGGAGGCCTTGAGCGGCGATGGCGGCATTGGCGACGTTGTCCAACACGTCGGCGCTGTCGGTGATCACGGTGGGTAGAAGCGCCACCGTGCCAAACCGCCTATGCGCCTCCGCGATGGTGGCAATGCCGTCTCGTGTTGGCGTCTCGTTCAGGAACACGCCACCGCCGCCGTTGACCTGAAGATCCACATAGCCAGGCGTCAACAGGCCGGAGATTTTGATGGCGTCAGCCGGGGCCGGGCCGATTTCCGCAACCTGACCGTCTTTGACGCGTACGGCGGCGCCAGATTGAATGCTGTGACCGTCAAACAGACGGTCCGGGGCGATCCAACGATCGGTCATGGGGCCACCTCAAACAAATAGGGTTCCAAAGCCAGCTCGATTTGCGCATCAATCAGACGTTGGGCGTGGGAGCCGGAGAGCTGTTCAGCGCGTTCCAGCGTGGTTGTGCCAAACGCGGCGCGTACGGCCGCTTCGCTGATGGTGTCCGGCGTATCGGACAGGAGCTGTTGCACTGCGGACTGCGCCTTGGGTTGCGGCCAGTAATAGCGGATGCGATCTGCGAGACCAAAATGCCGCTGACGACGCAGGCTCTCGGTGTCGCCGTGGTAGTGCCCTTGCCAGTACTTTGGATCACTCAACATCAACTCTTCCATCGTGACGCGTAGCACGCCTGACGGTTGGCGCAGCGCGTCCAGCGCATAGACCGCTTGCCGATAAGCAAAGGTCAGCGCTGGGCCCACCTTTTGGAAGGCAAAGCCAAGTTCTGCAAGGCGCACAAAAGTGTAGGGGCGCTGATAGTCGGTGGAGTGTGCTTCCAGGCATACAGTTGGGTGGTCTGCGAGTGCGGCCAGGAAGCCGGGATCTCGGTTGACCGGCAGGTGATGTACGTCTGTGGGGCCAAATTCGACGCCAGGCTGCACCACAAGACCGCCAATGGACGAAGCCAGGTCGCCAAAGGTGTCTATGTGGGCTTTGAGCGTGGCGGCGGCGTCTTGCGCGTTGGTTGGTGGGATGTCCCCATCTTCATCAGCCCGGGCGCCACCGGGGGGCGGCACTTCGGTACCCACAACAAACAGTAGATCGTCGCTTTCCTCAGCACAGATGCGGGCGAGATCAGCGGAGCGCTCGGCAGTTTGATCGTCACTCAATTGTGCAGCTTCACCGGCGCAGCCTTCGGAGCAATCGAGATGAATCTTGCCAAAACCGGCTTTTACGTAGTCACGCACCAGAACGCGGGCCTTTTCCATGGCGGCGTCTGCGGGCATGGCGCGCCATGCTTGCGGGCCGAGGTGGTCGCCACCAAAAATAATGCGCTCGCGGGCAACATTGGCGCGGTCGGCTATGTCATGGACAAAACGGATGAAGCCTTCGGGTGTGATACCGGTGTAGCCGCCGTCCTGATTGACCTGATTGGAGGTGGATTCGATCACGATCTGGCGGTCCAGACGTTCGGCCAACACCAGCGAGGCGCGCAGCACATCGGGATGGGCGGAGCACACGGAAGGAATCGCCACCGGAGTGCCGGCGCGGTTTTTTTGAATGATGGAACGCAGCGCGTGTGTCATGTGTTGGCCTCCTGCCAAGCGGCATAGGCGGCACCGCGGGCACCGCTGCTGTCACCGCCTTGCGCCAGGGTCAGGCGGGCGGTGGAGAAATCCCCGATTTGGGCTTTTTGTGCGGCAACAGAGAGATCCTGGATCACGCCGTCGATCTGGCTCAGACCACCACCCAATACAATCACATCCGGATCGGCGGTTAGGGTCAGGCTGTGGATCATCTCTGCGGCCAGGGTGCACCACACATCCCAGACCTCCGCCATGTCATCATGGCGCCGGGCAGCGATCTCTGGTGGCGTGACTTTCTGTCCTGTTAGCGTTTCAGCTAGGGCGGCGAGGCCGGGGCCCGCGACATAGGTCTCGATACAGCCCAAACGGCCACAGCCGCAGCGAAGGATTGGTAGGTTGTGACGGGACACAATATGCGCAGGTGCAGAGGTGTGTCCAAACTCACCGCCGGTCAGGGTTGGACCCTGTAACAGAGACTGATTCACCACAATACCGCCGCCAATGCCGGTGCCGAGGATCAGGGACATGACGATGTTCTGACCTTTGCCAGCGCCAAAAACCGCTTCGGACAAGGCCAGTGCGCGACAGTCATTCACGTAGGTGATGTGACGGCCGGCAGCGGCGTTGATGTCTGTTGGCAGTGGTTTGTCCGTGGCAGGCAGATTGGCGGTGAGGGCCAGGCCGGTTTGCGGATTGACCAGACCAGCAGCGCCAATGCCAACCGGTAGTTTTTCACCGGATTCAGCTTCGGCCCAGGCCACCTGGTTGGCCACGGTTTGCACCAGTCCTTCATAGGATTTGGGCGTAGGCTCGCGGTGGCGGGCCACCTCGTTCCACTCTGCATCAAACAGGCGGACCTCACATTTGGTGCCGCCAAGATCGATCCCTGCAACGGTCATCAGTCCACTCCGTGCAGTTTCACACCGGACACAACGCGTGACAGCGTGCCTTGACCGGTGAATGGGTTGTCCACGTTCAGATCCAGGTCCGCTGCCCACTTCACGCCGTCAATTTGCGAGGATGCGATGCACAAGGGGGCGGCCCAAGCGGTGCCAAATGGCATGTCGATGACGATGTCGCCTTTGGGGCCAATGTTGGTCACGCGAGTGTCCGGAAACTGTGCGCGCAGTTCGGTCACAAGGTCAGTATCATAGGCGTTGGTAGGCGCTTGTGGACTGCTGAACACGGTGATCGAAGTCATATCACGTACAAAGGATTTGGGACCGTGGCGGAAACCAAGCGAACTGTCCCAGAGCGCAGGGGTCTGACCCGCGGTGAGCTCCATAACCTTTAGTGCGGCTTCACGTGCGGCAAAGGCCAACGGGCCGGAGCCGACATAGACCGCGCGATCGGGGCGAGGGGTGCCAAACTGTGGCAACAGATCTTCGAGCTGATCTGCCAGCGCGTTGAAGCGGGTCGGTACGTCACAAGGCTCGTCAAACAGGGCCAAGGCGGTCAGAAGCATCGTAGAGAAGCTGCTGGTCATCGCAAAACCTGCGTCATGGGTGACTTCGGGCAGGTTGATGACTTTGAGCGGACCAGGCGATGTGCGGGTGGCCAGAGCACCATCCGGATTGCAGGTGATGTGCAGCCGTGGAGCATCTGGTGCCAGGGCGTCCAGGGCGTCCAGTGTGCCCAGGCTTTCGGTGGAATTTCCGGAGCGGCCAAAGCTGACCACCAAAGGGCGGTTGCCATTCAGGAAAGCCCGAGGGTTGGCGACCAGATCAGTGGAAGGGACCGAGCGGGTGCCCGGCACAGCTGCGGCGATGATGTCGCCAATATACGCGCTTGTACCTGCGCCACAGAACCAAACTTCGTCTGCGTTCTGCGCGGCAATCCAACTGCGCAGGCCTGCTACGTCGAGCGCGTCGCCCCAGGCCCGCCAAACGGCGGGCTGCTGGTGGATTTCGCGCCATGTGGCCCAGGTGTCCAAGGTCGTGCTCATGTTGTCTGGGTCACTTTCGCCAGAGTTTCCGGAGTGTCCGGGTTCAAGCCCATTGCGAGCGCGGTTTCAAGGATGACCGGGTAGATCAGCGCAAGAAGGTAAGCGGCTGCAGCGGCGGGCTTGATCTCGGTATCGATCAGGTCGGTCACACGAATGCGATGCACGTCACAGCCGACCGCGGTGAAACGGGCTTCGGCTTGATCGAGGCTGTCCTGAATGTCGGCTTGGCCCGTGTCGAGGATCAGCACCATCATCGGGTTGGTCGCCAGTTGCAGTGGACCGTGCAGCACTTCAGAAGCGGAATAAGCTTCGGCGTGCAGGGCGCAGCATTCCTTGAGTTTCAGCGCAACTTCGTGGGCGGCACCAAAGCCGGTGTCACGGCCAATCACATAGAAGTGGCGCGCGCGCAAGAACGCGGCACGCAGGGCGGCAGCATCTGGCAGCGCGGAGGGCGCGGCGGCGATGGCTTCAGCGGAAGGTTTGGCGTCATAGGAAGACTCTAAACCCGCCAAAAGCGCCATGCCGGCGGCCACAGAACCCACTACGGTTTTGGTGGCTGGGACGGCATTTTCCGGACCTGCACCAATTGCGATGGTGGCATCAGCAGCGGCTTCCACCGGGCTGTCAGGGATGTTGGTCAGCGCCAGAACTTTGGCCCCACGGGAGGCGGCGCCTTTGGCACTGCGCACCAGATCTTCAGACGCACCGGACTGGCTCACCACCAGCGCGGCGGAGTTGTCCATGGACACACCCTTGCCGATGGAGAAAATCGACGGCGGTAGAGAGGTCACCGGCACGCCAAGTTCCCGCATGAATTCGTACGACAGGATGTTTGCTGCGGCGTCAGAGGAGCCACGCGCGATGGTGTAGATCGCCTTTACAGTGTCCAAGTTTGGCAGCGAAACATCCTGTGTTGCGGTTTTGGCAAAGACGTCAATTGCCTCTGCGCTTTCTTTGGCCATCAATGCGCCGTGTACGGTGCTGTTCATTGTCATTCTCGCAATCCAAACTTGTCGAATTCGGCCCAAACAGGGGCCATGTTGATCATTTTTCCGTCGATGCGCGCCTCATCCAGCGCCATCGCGACAAGACCCGCTTCCAGCGCGTCAACCACGCCAACCGGTAGAGTCTCTGTTTCGCCTTTCAGGAAGGCGACGATGTCATCCACCATCATGTGGTCCGCGCCGTAGTGGGCCGAGGCCCGGGCGCTGTCCATTTGGGTATAGTCGTGATCGGCAATCACCGATCCATCGCGGGCGGTGGCTTTCAGATAGCCGCGCACAAAATCGCCTTCGGCCATTCCCATCGCGCCCATCACACAGAACCGGCGGTGCTCATCCGGCACGTTCAGGTTGGTGTGAAACGACAGGGAGGCGCCGTTATCGTACTGCAAAATCGCGGTCTGGTAGTCGATGATATCTCCGTCCGAATGGAACGGGTCATCAATGCTTTGCCAGACGCTTTTCTTGCGGTGCATGATTTCGTTTTCGGTATTTGAGGCGGGCGCAAACGCCGGAACAAATGATTTGCGCCCGCCAAAGCTCGCGACCTGGGAGGGACGTGAGCTTGTCACCATGTTGTAAATGTCGATGTCGTGGCAGCATTTCTCGAGCATGAAGCCGCCGGACCACTGCACCATGCGCCGCCAATCACGCATGAAGAACGCGCCGTGGTATGGCGCGATGTGCTCGCTGGCTTCCATGGAGGTGATGGGGCCGAGCTGATCCAATACGCGGCGCAGGTCGACCATATGCTGCGAGTACCGCAACACCAGACCCACCATGACACTGTCGGTGCCATGCTCCGCGAGGAGCGCGGCCAGTTCCATGGTCTCCTCTTTTGTGGTGACCACGGGTTTTTCGGTAAAGATGCGCACGCCAGCCGCAAGGCCGATCTTGATGTGCTCCAAGTGGAAGCTATTTGGCGAGCCAACAAAGAAGAGATCCGGGGCGGTTTTCGCCAACATGGTCTCTACTGTGTCAAACTGCGGCACATCGGTGCCAATCATCTCCAGATGGGTGGGTTGTGGGTCATAGAATCCGACAAACTCCACCTCCGGCATGGCCTCCTTCAGGATGGAGAGCACATGCCCGGCCCGAAGGCCTATGCCTGCTGTGACAACGCGCATGAAAGGTCCTTACGCCACCAATGCTGGGGCAGATTTACGGCGCAGAACGTTGCCGTTGGATTGGAACACGTGGCAATCTTCTGGCGCCACAGTCAGACGCATGTTTTTGCCTTGCTGAATTGGTGCATCACCAGAGAGCGACGCGCAGAAACGGGTGCCGTTGCCAATTGTTCCGTAGGTGATCGAAACGCCACCAAGACGCTCAAGCACGTTAACAGTGATGTCCAGGCCATCTTCGCTCAGGGACACGTGCTCCGGGCGAATGCCAACTTCGACGGTGTCGCCTTTGGAAACGCCGGCGGTGTCCACAGGCAGGGACATCCTGTGTCCGCCATCAAGTTCCACGGTCAGAGCGCCAGTGGTTTCGAGAACAGTTGCTGGCACAAAGTTCATGTTGGGTTGACCAATGAAGCCAGCCACAAATTTGGTTGCAGGGTGGTGATACAACTCCATCGGGGAGCCAAATTGTTCCACTTTACCGCCGTTCAGCACCACAATGCGGTCGGCCATGGTCATGGCTTCGACCTGATCGTGGGTCACGTAGACCATGGTGGCGTCGAGCTGGTTGTGCAGTTGGCTCAGTTCCACACGCATGTCGCCACGCAGGGCAGCGTCAAGGTTGGAGAGCGGTTCGTCAAACAGGAAGACCTTAGGGTTGCGCACAATCGAGCGGCCAATGGCCACACGCTGACGCTGACCACCGGAAAGCTGGCCCGGTTTCAGGTCGAGTTTTTCTGTGAGTTGCAGGATGTCTGCAGCGCGCTTCACACGCTCGTCCATTTCTGCTTTTGCCATCTTTTGCACGCGCAATGGGAAGGCAATGTTCTCATAGACGCTCAGGTGCGGATACAGCGCGTATGACTGGAACACCATGGAGATACCACGGTCCACAGGGGCTGCGTCGCTGACATCTTCGTCGCCGATATGGATGGAGCCGGAGGTGGATTCTTCGAGGCCGGCAATGATGCGCAGCAAGGTGGATTTGCCGCAGCCGGAGGGGCCTACGAAGACCACAAATTCTTTGTCCTCGATTGCCAGGCTGATGTCGTGCAACACCTTGGCCGAACCGAAGGACTTGTTGATAGCATTCAGGTTGAGCGTCGCCATGGGTCTGTCCGTTTGTCTGAGAAGTTTCGTGAGTGGAGGCACCCCGGGCACGCCGCGCAGTTTGGCGCGCCCGGAGCAGGGAGGAACCCTTAGAGGGCGTCGTCGAGCTCTTCAGCTGCGATGGTCACCAGGTTGTCGACAGTGTCGTCTTTCAGGATGATGCCCTGAACCATGTTGGTGAACACAGACTGCAGCGATTTGAAGTCTTCTACGAGCGGCTCTGGGCCACCAGTAGCGATCGATGCAGTGAAGGTCGGCCAGATGCCGTCGTTGTAGTAAGGATCAGCTTTGCCCAGTTTGGTGTAATCCAGGATCGGTGTCAGACCCCAGCTGCTGTCCAGGTCGTACTGGCTGTCACCGGAGGTGATGCGCTGTGCCAGGTCGTGGGCCAGATCTTCGTGACCGGAACCTTTGAACACCACGATGGAGTCGGTGATCAGGATGGAACCGCTCTCACCGGATGGACCGGCAGGGATTGGGGCAACCAGCTGGTTGATGTCTTCGTTGTGCTGGCCGTGACCCCAAGGACCGGTCACATACATGGCGATCTTGCCGTCGTTGAACAGATCACGCAGCTGGCTGCGCTCCCATGCGGTTGGGCCGTCCTGTGCAACGTCTACGAGCTTGCCGTAGAATTCCAGCGTTTCGCGGGTCTCTTTACTGTCCAGCATGTTTTTGCCGGTTGCGCCGTCGATCACAGTACCACCGTTGGAGTACAGGTAGTTCAGGAACTGGTGCATGGTGTTGTCGAAGTCTTTGCCGGAGAGGCCAACGCCTGCCACTTCGGTGTTGTCCACAACGCCTTTGGCCATTGCGTACATGTCATCCCAAGTTGCTGGGGCAACACATTCCTGGCCGGATTCTTCAACGATACCACAGTTGATGTAGAGCGCTTTTGTGGAGAACGCGTGTGGGTAGCCCCACTGGGTGCCTTCGATAGTCACGGTGTTCAGAACACCAGGCTGGTAAGGCGCATCTGCGTCGATGTTGGCGGAAACGATCAGGTCGTTGTTGGCCAGCTGACGCAGGGTACGGGACCCCATGTAAGCGATGGAGGGTGGATCACCCGCAGCGGCCAGTGTCAAAGATTTGTCCTGGCATGTGCCCCATGGCACAGCTTCGAGGTTCACGGACACACCTTCGTGGTCTTTTTCAAACTGATCAACAACAGCTTGGTCTGCTTCGCGGACTTCGCCACCACACATGATGAAGTGCAGTTCTTTGTCTGCTGCCAGTGCGCCGCTTGCGGCTCCAGACAGAAGGGCTGCGCCCAATGTGAGTTTCACGAGTTTCATAGTCTTCTCTCCCTTGATTGAACTCATTCTTTAACCGCGCCTGCCGTAAGACCGGCGACGAGGTATTTTTGTAGGAACAGGAAGATGAGCATGACCGGTAGGACACCTACCAAGGCCGCGGCCATCATTTCGTTCCAGGTCACCGACTGATAGCCGATGAATTCGAACAGACCAGCAGGCAACGGCTGCAGCTCACGGGTCTGGTTGAATGTGATTGCGAACAGGAACTGCTGCGCATAGGCGCCGATGAAGACGGCAACACTCACCACGATCAGACCGGGCACGGCCAGAGGCAGAACGACACGGCGCAGGGTGTACATACGGGATGCCCCGTCGACAAAAGCCGCCTCTTCCAGTTCGCGTGGAATTTTCTCCAGGTAAGAGCGCAGCAGCCAGATACCGGTTGGGATCAGGAAAGCCACGCCAGGTACGATCATCGCCCAGTAGGTGTTCAGCAGTCCCAAAGTACGCAACACGCGATACAGCGGGATCAGCAGAACAGCACCGGTGAACATGTTCACGCCCAAGAAGATGCCCAGAGTGGTGTTTTTGAATGGGAACTGCAGGCGGGCAAAGGCGTAGGCTGCAGGCACCACAAAGAACATTGTGATCAGGGTCACCGAGGTGGCGATGAAGATCGAGTTAAAGATGTAACGTCCCAGCAGCGGCACGGTCACCCACATGTCCTTATAGGCCTTGAAGCTGAAGTCATCGGACCAGAACTGATACGGGCTGCGGAACAGGTGCTCCAGAGGGCGCAGGGACGCCATGAACATCTCAAAGAAAGGCAGCAGGATGAAGGTCAGGAAGACAGCAAGGGCTGCGTAAATGCCGACCATCTGCAGTTTGGAATAGCGATCCATCATATCACTTCACCCCGTAGCGTTTGTTGATTTTGTTCAGGAAGAACAAGTAGATGAGCGAGAATGCGGCGAGCAGGACAACGATGATCACGGCCCGTGCGGCACCTTCGCCGAATTTGTAGTTCCCGATCGCAACTTTGTAGGTGTCGATGATCAGGGTTGTGGTTGCGCTGCGTGGACCACCTTCGGTCAAAATCCAGATGATTTCGAAGCTGTTGAAGGTGAAGATCGCGGACAAGAGCGCCATGGAGACAATCACCGGCATGATCTGCGGAATGGTGATGCGGCGGAAGCGATACCAGCGACCAGCGCCGTCTACCCATGCAGCTTCATACAGATCGCGGGACACGCCCTGCATGGCGGCCAGGAAGAATAGGGTCACCATCGGAGTGCCCACCCAGACGTCGGTGACAACGGCAGAGTAGAAGGCGGAGGATTTATAGGCGAGGAATTCAAACGGACCGTCGGTGATGCCAAGTTTCATCATCACGCCGGACAGAACGCCAAAGTAGCCATTATAGAGCCACAGCCAGCCGATACAGCCAATGGCCATTGGGATGACCCAGGGCGGCATAACCAGAACCCGGAACAGGGCGCGGCCAGGAACAGCGGCATTCAGAAGCATGGCGCCAATCAGCCCCATTACCAGTTTGATGCCCACCGAGAGGAACATCCAATAAAAGGTGCGGACAACAGTTTGATGGAACTTGCGGCTGTCAGCCAGGTCTTCGTAGTTTTCCAGACCAACAAATTTCTCGCCACCGAGGCCAGCCTCCATAAAGGAGAGGCGGATTGTTTCGGCCAGTGGCCAAGCAACAATCACAGCAATGAAAATCATAGCCGGAGCCACAAGCAACCATCCGAAGAGTCCTTCAGACATGGAGCGGCTACGGGCGTCGGCGGCTGGTTGTGATGCCTGTGCGGATAGTTCGGCCATCAATTTCCCCCCTTGGTTTCGAACGGCGAATCAGTGAGCGAATCACCGCGTTACAAATATGGTACCTCAAAAAAGCCAAAATGCTACCAATATAATACCAAAAGACTTGACGGGAAATTTTATGATGTTTTTCAATAGGATGAAAGATAGTTATTTATGGGCACTTGCGTAAGTTTTGTAGATTGGTACTGTTTTTTAGACCATGTCAGGAAACCAGATGACCATTGAAGACACGATCTTTACGCCAGAGACCTGGTATCGTGCGGGCCGCGGGCCGCGCTACCAACAGTTGTCTCGGCACATCGCAACAGAGATCCGGACAGGACGTTTGCAGCCTGGTGATCAATTGCCGCCGGAGCGGGATTTGGCGGAGAAAGCTGACATAAGCCGGGTGACCGTACGCAAGGCTGTGGCGCAGCTTGTTGAAGAGGGTTTGATCGAGCAGCGCCGCGGGGCGGGTTCATTTGTTGCCGAAGCCTCACCGCGTTTGGAGCAGTCCTTGTCCTCGCTTGTGTCCTTTACGGAAACCATGCAGGCGCGTGGGATGACGGCCACGTCCGAGGTTCTATCAAGGGGTTTGTTTTCCCCTAATCCGGACGAAATGCTCACCCTGGGACTGGCTGCTCATGAAAAGGTCGCGCGCATCAATCGGTTGCGCAGTGCTGGCGGCGTGCCGATTGCGCTGGAGAATTCGTCGCTTCCGCGCGACATCTTGCGAGACCCGGAGCAGATTGAGACGTCTCTCTATGCGCTTTTGCGCAAGGACAACAGCGCGCCAACACGCGCCATTCAGCGGGTCACGGCGCTCAACCTGTCCTCCAATGATGCGGACCTGATGAAACTGCCGGAAGGCAGTGCGGTGTTGCAGATTGTGCGGACCGGTTTCCTGAGCTCCGGGCGCCCCATTGAGCTGACACGCGGGCTCTACCGCTCTGACATTTACGACTTTGTTTCCGAACTCAGATTGGACTGACATGCACTACGACAGCCGTATCAAGGGCGACACCATCACATGTGTTTTTACACCGGAGCGCGCCCTAACGGCCCCGGTTTTTTGTTTCTCGGGAATGGGCCCTTTTGAGGCGGTTTCAGGCGGAACAGTGATGAAAACCCTCGGGAGCTATACCGAAATTGCCTTGCCAAATCTGGTGGCGGGTGACGCCTATGAACTGGTGATTCAATATGCTGGCGGCTTTAAGCCGGCCAACCGCGCCTGGTTACCATTGGGGCCGTATCTGCGGTGCGGAAAAGAGATCATCGAGCTGCCCATCCCCGACTCAGGTTGCCGTCCGCAAGTTTTGCCGGATCTCGGGCCGGTTGAAGGTTTGGCTTTGGTGCCCCAACCACAGAGTTGGACTGCCACAGACGGTGTTTTGGAAACCTCCGGGTTTGTCTGCGACAGTCCTGCCTTTGAAAATGTTGCAGCCTTGGCCGGTCGTCGCGGCTGGACTTTTGTTGGGGAGACAGAGGTCACAGTTGAACATGCAGATTTGCCGGAAGACGCCTATGAGCTGGAGGTGTCCACCGATGGTGTGATCCTGCGTGCCGGCGGCTTTGGTGGCGAGTTTTACGGCGCGATCACCTTGTTGACCTTGCTGCAACACGGATCATTGCCCTGTGGTGTGATCAAAGATGCGCCGCGGTTTGCCTGGCGGGGACAGCATCTGGACACCGCCCGTCATTACTATGAGCCGCAGACCATTCTGGACCTGCTCGACCTGATGGCGCTGTTGAAATTCAACCGGTTCCATTGGCATTTTGCCGATGATGAGTCTTTCCGCCTTGAGATCGAGTGTTTCCCGGAGCTTTGGCAGAAAACTGCGCTGTGTGGCGAAGGGCATCTTTTGCCTGCGCTGTTCTCAGGCGCAGTCGAGGCCGGCGGCAGCTATTCCAAAGACACCGCACGTGCGATCATCGCCCACGCCAAGGCGCTCAACATCGAAGTGTTGCCGGAAATCGAAGTGCCCGCACATGCGATTGCGTTGACCCATGTGTTCCCGGACTTGCGCGATCCTAGCGACAATGGAGCGGAAGTCAGCGTGCAGGGCTATAAGGGCAATGCGGTGAACCCGGCGATATCCCGGACCTGGGATGTGCTGGAAGCCATCATGACCGAAGTGGGCGCGTTGTTCCCGTTTCATCACCTGCATCTGGGCTGTGATGAGCTGCCGGAAGGCACCTGGATGGGCAGCCCATTGGCGCGGGATTTGATGAAGCGTGAAGGTCTGGAAACTACTGACGATTTGCAAGGTTGGATGATGCAGAAGCTGGGCGCAAGGGCAGTCGAAAATGGTCAGCGCCCCTGTGCTTGGGAGGAGGCTGCCAAAGGCTCTAACGGCGGCATTGCCAACGGCGCCATCTTGTTCAGCTGGACCGGCCAGGGGCCGGGCTTGGAAGCGGCCCGCAACGGGTATGACGTGGTGATGAGTCCGGCACAGCACATCTACCTCGATATGGCGCACACCAGCGACAAAGACGACTGGGGCGCAAATTGGGCTGCGTTTGTCTCGCTTACCGACACCATCAACTGGGAACCGGTGCCGGATGCGGATCTCGCGGAGCGCATCATCGGCGTGCAAGGCACCTTCTGGTCTGAGTTCACCACAAAAGACACCCAGCTGTGGCCAATGTTGATGCCACGCATGTTGGGCGTGAGTTCCAAAGCCTGGCAAACAGAGTGTGTAGGTGCCGACAATTTGATCCGCTTGGCGCGTGTGTACAACGACCTGCCGGGGGCGGAGGCTTGGACTGGATAAAACGGGGAAACTGGTGCCGCTGATAGGACTCGAACCTACGACCCCATCATTACGAATGACGTGCTCTACCAGCTGAGCTACAGCGGCGCCGACGCGGTGTATAAAAGTGCGCTTTCGTCATGACAAGCCAATTCCAAAACGCGCGCTTCGGTGCGCGTTTTTTTGTATGTCCGGCGCATGGGTCAAAATCCGAGGCATGTCGAAGATTTCTGTAAATCAAACATGTTTCATCAAGACACCTTTAATGACTTTCCGCCTATTTTGAAGGAACGCTGCAGCGCGGCGCTGTCCCGGTTGGGAGATTTGGGCGCGTGTAACAACGGTTTGGTCATTTTGAATTGAAGAGGGTATGGTATGCACAGTGATGACAGCGCTCTGCTCTTCGTCGAAAATGTCTCACAGTCCTTTCGCCCGGCCAAAAGTAGCTGGTTTGGGTTCAAGCCGGAAACCCGGCCAATCAATCATATATCCTTGCGTGTGGCGCCGGGCGAAGTGGTTGGCATTGTTGGAAAACGGGCCGCTGGCAAAAAAACAGTGTTGCGTACCATTCTCGGTTTGGCGAAGCCTGAAACCGGTCGAGTCACGTTTTTGGATCAAGATATCGCCACTCTGACCAGAGCGGACAAACGCAAACTGCGGCCGCTGATGCGGCATGTGACACCGCAATCGGTTTCTCAACTGGACGCGAGTCAAACACCATCGGCTCTATTGAGAGAAGCGTTGTTGGAAACCCAGGTGACTCAGTCGGATGCGCAGGAACAGCGGGCAAAAGAGGCGCTGCGTCTGGTCGGATTGGACCATGTGGCGGCGCAGAGTGACCTTGAAGACCTGTCCGTCTTTCAGCAGCAGCTGCTGGCCATTGCTTGTGCGATTGTCACGCGTCCGCGCTTGGTCTTGGTGCAGGACCCGGCGCAGGGATTGGATGTGTCGGTGCAGGCGCGGCTTCTGGATCTGCTGCTAAAGTTGCAGGACGAGCTGCAATTGAGCATGGTGATTTCAAGCACGGATATTGTGATGTTGGGCAGCCTTTGTGACCGGCTGGTTGTGCTGCGCTCCGGCGAGATTGTTGAAGAAGGTCTGGCGCAGCAACTGTTGGATGCGCCGCAGCATGAACACACCCAACTGCTGCTGCAGCAGGCGCGGGACAAAGAGCGGGCTGCGTGATTACTCAGGTGTGAGTTCCTGTCTCCCTTGTGAGGTGAGGTGCCAGACACGCCCGTCCTCAAACACTGCCGCAGTGACCGCCTGACCATAGCCAGCACCGGTGTCGAGGTTTACGTGATTGCCAAAATGTGCGGGGTGCACCACTGGTGTATGTCCATGTACCACCAGCCAGGGATGTGGCTGCTCATAGGTCAAAAAATCTTCTCTGATCCAGCACAAATCGTCCTCTAGCTGATCCGCCAGAGCCACCTCAGGTCGGACGCCCGCGTGCACAAATAACAGATCCCCATGTTGCTTGAAATACGGCAAGTTGGTGAGAAAAGTGACGTGGTCTTCGGGCACGGTGGCGCGTGCGGCGGCATGAATTTCTGACAGGCGGGTCTCGGCATCAAAGTGCACCCCATAAGAGGTGAGAGTATTGCGCCCACCAAGTCGGTCATGCAGCCAATAAAGGTCCGGACGCAGGCGCATGTCCACTCGCGGGGAAGGTTCCAAGAAATAGCGGAACATACGGTCATGGTTGCCGTTCAAAACGGTCCAGTTTCGACCCTGTTCCAGCCCATTCAGGACAAAATCAATCACGCCTTTGCTGTCAGGTCCGCGATCCACAAGGTCGCCAAGAAACACAACTTCTGCATTCGGTCCACCATCGGCGACAATCCGCTCCATAACCTCTTCGAGCTTGTCGAGATGGCCGTGAATGTCGCCGATGGCGTAAACCGGAGTGGTCATTTAAGCGCGTCCGCAGAGTGAATGATGTTGCCGCACAATCCGTAGTCGATGGCCTCTTGCGCTGTCAGCCAGAAGTCGCGCGCAGTATCGGTGGCAATTTTCTCTTTGGATTGTCCTGTGGCGGCTGAAAAGAGCACGTCAAACCGCTCGCGCATGATGCGGATCTGTTGCGCCTGAATTTCCATGTCGGTGGCCTGGCCACCAATGCCGCCGGAGGGCTGGTGCAGCAGAAAGCGTGTGTTGGGCAGGCAATAGCGGTTTTCAGGCTTGGCACCCACAAAGATCAGCGCGCCGGCACTGGCCACCCAACCGGTGCCGATGGTGCGCACGGTGGGTTTGATGAAGCCAATCATGTCATGCACCATGTCGCCACTTTCCACGTGGCCACCAGGAGAAGAAATGAACATGTTGATTGGAGCGTCGCTTTCTTCCGCCAAAGCAAGAAGGTGTGTGGCGGTGCGCTGTGCCAGTTTGTCGTCGATTTGACCCGCCACAATCACATTGCGGCTTTGGAAAAACAGCTGCTCAACGCGAGCAGCTGTTGGGGTTTGGTCTTCGGGATTTTCGAGCAGAGTCGTCATCATGGTGGGGTCCTCGGTAACTGGCTTTGATCAATGCCCACACTGTTCACCGCCCTTGCCAGGAGTGCAACCAATCGGCGAATGAAAAACGCCGCCCCAAAAGGAGCGGCGCCTCACGTTTTGATGAGGTTGCGTCTTAGGCGACGTCAAACACCAGAGGTTTGATCTGCCGGAACATATCGGTTTCCGCCAATTTGGCACGGGCGTCTGCCGGAACCGGTTCGTCTACATACAAAAGCGCGATGGCTTCGCCGCCCACATCCGCACGGCCCAAGGTGAAGTTCGCGATGTTCACGCCGTTTGCTCCCAGGGTTTGACCCAGCGTACCAATGATGCCCGGCACGTCTTCGTTGGTGGTGTAGAGCATGTTCTCACCCACTTCGGCGTCAATGTTGATGCCTTTGATCTGGATGAAACGAGGCTTGCCATCGGAGAACACGGTGCCCGCAATGGAGCGCTCGCGTTTGTCGGTCACCACGGTCACTTTGATATAGCCATCAAAGGTTCCGGACTTGTCCTGGTTTGTAGTGGAAATCTGAATGCCACGCTCTTTGGCGACAACCGGGGCGGAGACCATGTTCACGTCCGGGTTGGCCTTTTTCATGATGCCCGCAACCACGGCGCAGTTCAGTGCGGCGAGGTTCATTTCGGAGACCACACCGTCGTAGAGGATGTTGATGGCAGTGATTGGCTCGTCGGTCATCTGGCCGGAGAAAGAGCCAAGGTGATCGGCCAGTTTGATCCATGGCCCCATGACCTTGGCTTCTTCGGCGGTCACGGATGGCATGTTCAGCGCGTTTTCCACGGCACCGGTCAGCAGGTAGTTGGACATCTGCTCGGCCACTTGCAGCGCCACGTTTTCCTGCGCTTCGGTGGTTGCGGCGCCCAAGTGCGGGGTGCAGACCACGTTTGGCAGGTTGAACAGGGCGTTTTCCTTGGCAGGCTCTTCTTTGAACACGTCAAAGGCTGCGCCAGCGACGTGGCCGGATTTCAGCAGGTCAGCCAGTGCTTCTTCGTCCACCAGACCACCGCGGGCACAGTTCACGATGCGCACGCCTTTTTTGGTTTTGGCGAGGTTTTCTGCGGAGAGGATGTTGGCGGTTTGCTCGGTGAATGGCACGTGCAGGGTGATGAAGTCGGCGCGCGGCAGCAGCTCTTCAAGCTCGACTTTTTCAACACCCATTTTGTCGGCTTTTTCCTCAGACAAGAAGGGATCATACGCGATCACTTTCATTTTCAGACCACGGGCGCGGTCACAGACGATGCCGCCGATGTTGCCTGCGCCAATCACGCCGAGGGTTTTGTTGGTCAGCTCGGTGCCCATGAACTTGGACTTTTCCCATTTGCCGGCGTGGGTGGATTCGCTGGCCTCAGGGATCTGACGCGCCACGGCGAACATCATCGCAATGGCGTGCTCGGCGGTGGTGATCATGTTGCCAAACGGCGTGTTCATCACGATCACGCCTTTCTTGGAGGCGGCTTCTTTGTCGACATTGTCGGTGCCGATGCCCGCGCGGCCGATGACTTTCAGGTTGTCGGCTTTTTCCAGCAGTTTGGCTGTGGCTTTGGTGGCGGAGCGGATCGCCAGACCGTCATATTGGCCAATCACTTCGGCCAGCTTGTCTTTGTCTTTGCCGAGGTCGGGCATGAAGTCGACGTCGATGCCGCGGTCACGGAAAATCTGAACGGCGGTTTCGCTGAGTTTGTCGGAGACGAGTACTTTGGGAGCCATGTTGAGCGTCCTTTATATCGGGGGGCCGTGTTGGCCAAAAATGGAATAGGGGAAATGCCCGGCGAGGTCGCCGGGCGAAAGTCGCTTACGCTTGTGCTGCGATCTCGGCCTCAAAGGCCCATGCGAGCCAAGGCAGCATCGCTTGCAGATCAGCAGTCTCAACCGTGCCACCACACCAGATGCGCAGACCGGCCGGCGCGTCACGATAGGCGCCGATGTCCAGCGCGATGTTTTCGGCTTCCAGACGTTTGGCAACGGCCTTGGCAAAGGCCGCGCCGTCTTGGATGCGGTCATCGGTGAACTTCAGACACACGGAGGTGTTGGAGCGTGTTGCGGCGTCCTCGGCCAGATTGGCGATCCAGTCATTGGCGTCGCAGAAATCAAACACCGCTTTGGCGTTGGCGTCTGCACGCGCGATCAGACCTTTCAGGCCGCCCTCAGAGCGGGCCCAGTCCAGTGCGAAAAGGTAGTCTTCGACAGCCAGCATGGAGGGCGTGTTGATGGTCGCGCCGGTGAAGATGCCTTCGATCAACTTGCCGCCTTTGGTCAGACGGAAGATCTTTGGCAGGGGCCATGCCGGGGTGTAGCTTTCCAGACGTGCAACAGCGGCTGGGGAAAGCACGATCACACCATGCGCAGCTTCACCGCCAAGCACCTTCTGCCAGGAGAAGGTGGTCACATCCAGCTTGTCCCATGGCAGGTCCATGGCGAAAGCAGCGGATGTCGCGTCACAGATGGTCAAACCGTCGCGGTCATCCGCAATCCAGTCAGCGTTTGGCACGCGCACACCGGAAGTGGTGCCGTTCCATGTGAAGACAACATCGTTGTTATTAGAGTCGACAGTCGCCAAATCGACGATCTGGCCGTAGTCGGCAGTTTTCACTTCGGCGTCGATTTTCAGCTGTTTCACAACGTCGGTGACCCAGCCTGCGCCAAAGCTTTCCCATGCGAGCATTTCAACTTTGCGCGCGCCCAGAAGGGACCAAAGCGCCATTTCAACCGCGCCGGTGTCGGACGCTGGTACAATGCCAATGCGGTAATCTGCGGGGATGCCCAGAACTTCGCGGGTGCCTTCGATGGCGTCCTTCAGCTTGGCTTTGCCAACAGCTGCGCGGTGGCTGCGACCCAGAGCGGCGTCGGCCAGTTTAGTGACATCAAATGTGGGGGGTTTGGCACATGGGCCAGAAGAGAAACGCGGGTTGGCCGGCCGCGTCGCCGGTTGCTGAGTAGCCATCAATGCTATCCTTACAGATAAATGCCTCTCGTTGGGGAGAGGTGTCCCACGGACCGAGATAGAAGGGATGCTGCGACTGCACAACAGGGAAAATGTGGGGTTCCGACAGTTTGCACATCAAAAGCGACGTGTTTTGACCACTATAGGAAACACGCGGGCCGCGGAGACTGGCATCTGATTGCACCGGTTACAATCCTTTGCTGGCGCAAGACGGCTTGGCGTGGTCTATGCAGCGTCAACTCATCACGCGCTGACCAACCGAGGACCTTGATGTTTACTGCCACGCTTCTGACTTTACCAACTTCTGCCAATTTGGATCCTGCTTTGGTTGATAACCTGCGCAACGCTTGGGGTGGCGGTGACGCCGTTTGGTTGGCACCTGATGAGGCGGCGGAGTTTAGTTTGTCCGCGATGCCGGACAATCAATGGGACGTTTGGGCGGACTTGCAGAAGATGGGCGTGGACCTTGTGGTGCTGCCTACCGAAGGGCGGCGCAAGAAAATGCTGCTGGCGGATATGGACAGCACCATGATCCAGCAGGAATGCATTGACGAGCTGGCGGACGAGGCCGGTGTTGGTGAACGCGTGAAAGATATCACCGCGCGCGCGATGAACGGAGAATTGGATTTTGACGGGGCGCTAACCGAACGGGTTGGTTTGCTCAAAGGTCTGGATGAGAGTGTGATTGGCAAAGTGCTGGCTGAGCGCATCACCTTTATGCCGGGAGGCAAGGCGCTTTTGGCAACCATGAAGGCGCAAGGCGCCTATGCGGCATTGGTATCCGGTGGCTTTACTGCCTTTACGGCCAAGGTGGCGCGCGAGCTGGGCTTTGATGAGAACCGCGCAAACACGTTGTTGACCGAAGGTGGTAAGCTGACTGGCGATGTTGGGCGGCCAATCTTGGGGCGCGAAGCCAAAGTGCAGGCGCTGAAAGAGATCACAGAGCGCCTTGGGCTCACACATGATGATGTGATCGCCGTTGGGGACGGCGCCAATGATTTGGGTATGTTGGGATTGGCGGGCGCTGGAGTGGCGTTGCATGCGAAACCTTCTGTGGCGGCCGAGTGCGACATTCGCATCAACCACGGGGATCTGACCGCGCTGCTCTATATTCAGGGTTATGCCAAATCCGAATTTGAGGGTCTCTAAACAGTGCTGGAATTTGGAATTGAAGGCCTGCTGATCCTTTTGGCGGCAGGGTTTTTTGCAGGTTTTGTTGACGCTATTGCCGGCGGTGGCGGGCTGATCACCCTGCCGGCCTTGATGATCGCAGGTGTGCCACCGGTGGTCGCCCTGGCGACCAACAAAATCCAAGGCATGTTTGGCTCCGGAACGGCGGCGTATTCCTACGCCAAAAGCGGCTTGGTGAACCTGCGCGAACAGGTTTTGCCTGCCGGGTTGGCGTTTTTCGCTTCCTTGGCTGGCGCATTGCTGGTGTCTGTACTGCCGACAGATTGGATTCGTCTGATCCTGCCGGTCTTGCTGATTGGCATCGCGTTGTTCTTTGCCTTTCGCAAAGATCCCGGTGACATGGACAAAACCGCGCGTCTGTCGCCTTTGGCCTTCACTTGGACAGCGGTGCCCTTTGTTGGCGCTTATGATGGTTTGCTTGGGCCGGGGGCCGGCAGTTTCTACATGATCGCCTTTGTGGCGCTGGGCGGCTACGGCATTTTGAAAGCCACTGCCCACACCAAGCTACTGAACTTCGCCTCCAATGTAGGTGGCTTGGCTGGCTTTATTCTGGTGGCTGAGCCACTTTGGGCTATTGGCCTTGCTATGGGCGTGATGCAGATGTTTGGCGCAGCGCTTGGGGCAAAAATGGCGATGGCCAAAGGCGCGAAGCTCATCCGGCCGCTGTTGGTTGTGACCTCGATGGTGTTGGCGCTGAAGCTGTTATGGGATGTGCTTTGAGGTGAATCTCGTACTGTCAATTTTTGCGGGATAGGTGTCCCCACACGCCAGTCAGCACGGAAAATTCACGGATTGATGAATTATGTTTGGTTGCTAAGTGCAGGATTTGCTTATCTTTAGGTTGCATTCTTGTGCCGCGAGTTGTTTATCTCTGCAATGCAGCAACGTTTACAAATCTGTCAAAATAGGCGACACGGGAGGCAATCTTCCCAGCCCTTACAAAGTCATAGTTGAATGAAAACAGTTTCTTTATACGCCGCGCCGCTTCTGGTCGCCGGACTTTTTACATTGGCACAGATGTTTGGTTTGAGATGGGCAGATGCTGGAATAGCGGTGTTTGCTGTCTTGCTGCATGCACCATCCTTGGTGCCAGTGCGCATCATACGGCTGGGTGTCGGTGCCAAACTGGGGGCGTTTCCGGAGACACCGTTTTTTGCCTTTATCTTTGTGGCTTGGGGCGCGGCCGCAATCCTTTACGGTTCCACCGCCTATGCTTTGACTGCGGGGGCAATTTTCGCTGTATCGGTTGGGATTCAGTTTGGCGTTGTTCGGGCGATTGATCTGATCGTGAAGAAGGTTCAGAACGTCGGCGCGCACAATCCCAACTTTCAAGCCAATCGTCTTATGTCGGTGCTTAAGCGCATTACGTTTGCCATGCGTGCGGCAACCGCAGGCCTCTCCCTGCTTGTACTATGGAGTTTTATGGCCAGCGGCGAGGGTGCCATCTGGTGGCTTCCAATTGCTGTGTTGGCACCAATTCTGTCCGTCATGGCAACCTATGGCAACGGTCAGAACTTGCTGGCCTTTGCCAAGCAGGCTGCGGAAACTGCCGATGAAACCATTGCTGCGGCCTGTGCGGATAACCCGCCCACATCCGCGATCTACTATTCCTCTGCAAAATCATCGCGGCACCGACAGCTGGCGCCGGTGATTGCGCGTCTCAAGGAGGCGGGTGTCGTCACCGCGCTGATGAGCCGGGAGCAACATTCCACGGACGCATGCCGGTCGGCCAAGCCCGATCATTTGTGGCGTGCCTATACGCTTGACACGCTGGATACCTTCGCACGGCCCTCAGTGAAGGCAGCTTTGTATCTCAACGATGCTGCCAAGAACACGCATTTCATTCGTTTCAACGAGATGGCGCATATCCTCTTGGCACAGGACACGCCGTTGTCCACCCGCAGACGGTTGCGCTCAAACATGACGGTTTATGATGCCATTGTTGCGCCGGATGTGCAGGTGGCCGCACTTTGGCGCCGGAATTCTGATCCGGAATTGGCGTCCCGTGTGGTTGTTGTAGATCCAAATGCTGTGCCTTTGCCGGAACTCGCCCAAGACAAAAACGGGTATTCGACACTAGCCCTGTGTTTGGAACCCGGCTCTATGCCAGCGCAGGATATGTACCATTGCGTCGAGGTGCTTCGCTCCATCATTCGTTGGGTTGAAGCTGATCCAACCCGTCGTTTGATGGTGTCTTGCCAAGCGAATCCAGTCTCAGAAGAGACGCCTATTAAAGTGGATGCCGCCTATTTGGCGCTGCGTAAGGTTCTGAAGGCAGAAGCGGAGACCTCTGAACAGGTGACGGTTCTGGAGGGGGCGGAAACTCTGGTGCGGTCCACCGGCGATATTCTGATTGGCACCGGAACGGATGATTTGTGGAGCTATGCGCAGTCAAAGCGGCCTATGTTGCTCTTGGGGCCTTGGACGGAGCGCACTGACGGTCGACAGCTTTGGGGCACTCCGGAAGAAATAGTTGCGCAGTTGGACGCCGCCACTAAGGGCGGCCATGTCCCGGCACCTGAAACATTTAAACGTCAAAGATATAACTCGCTTGCGACGCTTATTGAAAGCGTGTCTGAGACCAAGCAGACGGGAGTCTAGCCTGTGATTTTATTGGTAGTTTTACTGTGCCTGATTGTTGCGATTGAGCTGGCGTGTATTCAGGTTCATCGCAAATCGGTCAAAGACACACGAGTGTCCACGTTAAAAAGCACCGACTATTCTGTGCAAAACCGGTCCAAAATTATGGCAATGGCGCAGGGCGGGGCGACCGCCTTTGTGTTGGTGCTTGCCGCGGCCATGCAAGTGGCCCCAATCGCGATGGTTGTTACCTTTCTTTTCTATGTTGGTATTCGCGCGGGGACCGCGTTGGAAGATCGTTCCACCGCAAAGGATTCCCGTGCTTTGCGGTTAAGCAAACTTTTTGTGGCCCGCGAAACATCGGATGCACGGTTCGCGTTCTATTTCTCAGCCCCGCGTCCCCAGGACATTTATCATGTGACGATGTGGCTCGAGGCTCTCAAATCAGTTAGGCACAAATTTCTTGTGGTGGTGCGGGAACAACAGCATCTGTCGGAAGTGCCTGTGTCTCAAGGGTTTGAATGCGTGACATTTGCCGGATTGCCGGTAAGTCAACGTTTGCTTCCGGCCTCCTGTCGCGCCGTTTTTTATGCCAACAACAGCATGTTCAACATCGATGTTATTCGTGGAAACACGACGATGCAGCACGTGCAGTTGTTGCATGGGGACAGTGATAAACCTCCAAGTTTTAGTCCGGTGTCCAAAGCCTACAACAAGCTGTTTGTGGCGGGGCAGATGGCGATTGAGCGGTATGCAAACAACAATGTTGCCATTGCCCCGGAGCGTTTCAAGATTGTTGGTCGGCCTCAAATTGAATCTCAGGATGTGACCCCAAACAATCGCAAAACCGTTGTCTATATGACCACATGGGCCGGCAACTTCGAGGATTCCAACTTTTCGTCATTCAGTCAGTCGATCAAGATTTTGAAAACTGTTTCTGAGCATGGCGGCGTGGATGAGATCATTTTCAAGCCGCATCCCGTGTCGCAGAAGGACCCCAGTTGGGAGAGCATTCGCACGCAGTTTTTTGATTTGGCACGGACGGCCAAGATACCGATCAAATGGGCTGAACCTGAAGAGAGTCCGTTTGAGCTTTATGCCAAGGCGGACGTTCTGATCTCCGATATTTCCTCGACTATTATTGACTATCTGCATGGTGGCAAACCTTACATTGTGACCAACCCGCAAGGATTTTCGGATGAGGTTCTAGAGGGTTATCCGTCGGTGGATGGCGGTTACATGTGTTTGCAAAATGCTGACAACGTGGCTGATCTGGTCAAGCTGGCATTGGACGAAGATCCGTTGGCTGAGGAGCGAGAGCGGGTGCGGCAGTTTGCATTTGGCGATCTGGATCGGCCTCGTGGCGACGCGTTCCGGGAGGCGTGCTGGGAAATTATCAGCAAGCCTGTGAAGTCGATCGAACAAACGTAATAGCACTTATCGGGCGGACGAAGCCGTCGTTTTTGCGGAGTTGCCTGCGCCGCCTCCACGCCTGAGGAGACCAAGCCGCCAAAATATGGTACGCTGATCATGCGCGCGATCCTTCGGGGCGCGGCGCATGTTTCAGGACTTTCAAGACAGCTTTTTTGTCGGAGGGAGACGTACCATGCCCAAGTTTATGTTTATCTATCACGGTGGCGGGCGACCGGACACGCCGGAAGAGGGCGAGCAGGTCATGGCGGCCTGGATGAAATGGATGGACGGCATCGGCGAGGATTTGGTCGATGGCGGCAATCCTGCAGGCATGTCCAAGACGGTCACAGTGCACGGTGTGGCGCATGACGGTGGCGCCAATCCTGTGTCCGGTTACACTCTGGTCAACGCCGCCGACATGGACGCCGCCTGTGAGATTGCCAAAGGATGCCCGATACTGGAGCACGGCATGGGCACCGTGGAGGTCGCCGAAGCGATGGAGATGTAAGGCGGCCAGTGGGCCACCTTTTTGATTAGCTCAGCGTGGAGGCGGCGCGCATCACACCGGTTTGCAAGCCATCCCAGTTGCGGATCGGCGCATCGAGGTATTTTTGCGCCTCAGGATGGTTTGGATCCAGCACACCGAGTTTCACCAGAGTGGCGGCCAGGGCGTTTTCGGAGGCGCGGGTGGCGCCGTCGATGATTTTCAGAGCCACGCCCAGCTTCTGTTCCGGCAACATGGCGACAAAATAAGCCTCCGCGCCGGTCTTGATCGCCACTGTGTGCCCCATGGCCCGCATCAGATTGGTGCAAGCGCGGCCTTCGCCAGCGACATATTCCGGGTGCTTTGCCATGGCGGTGCGTAACCTCGCCGCCGCAGTTTCACGGGTGCCATTGCCTTCGCGTGCGGCAGCGTAAAACGCCATCGCGCGTGCCATGCCTTTGAGCGTACTAGCGTGGTTGGGGGCGGAACAGCCGTCAATCCCATAACCTGCACTGTCCTCATGGGTCAGCTCTTCATGCGCCGCCTGAACCGCTCTTTGCACCGGGTGGTCAATGTCAGTATAGGCGCCACTTGCACCCAGGTGCTTGGACAGGGTCAGGAAACCGGTGTGTTTGCCGGAGCAGTTGTTATGCACGCGGCACACAGGGTCGTTGCAGCGGATCAAATCGTCGCGGATACCAATGTCACGCGGCTCCTGTGGGCCACAGATCAGGTCGTCATCGGTGAAACCCTGCGCAGCCAACCAATCGTTGACCATGTCGTTGTGGATCGCAGAGCCGTTGTGCGACGCGCAGGCCAAGGCCAGATGTTGATCGGTCAGACCTGCCGCGTCAGCCGCGCCGCTTTCCACCAAAGGCAGCGCTTGAATCATTTTGGAGGAGCTGCGCGGCAGCACAATTGCGTCCGGATTGCCCCAAGCATGCACGATGTCACCGTCGACATTACAGACAACCGCATGGCCGGAATGCAGGCTCTCCAGAATGTCTCCTCGCCAGATTTCGGTCATTGGCACGGCTTTGGTCATGGTTTCTCTCGCAATTGTTGGCAATTTTGTGCCAACGGGTCTTTCGCGCGGCAACAAACATGGGCTAAACTCTGCGCATCGCGTATAACAAAGTCCAGCCCACTTCAAATGGTGCAAAGCCAACGGGCGGACGATAAGAGGCAATACACAGCTTGGAGGCTGTAAAGAGCATGACATCACGTTTGGTGAAAGCGCTGGCTGTAACCGTGACTGCGGTTTGGGGCGGTATGGTATCGGCACAGGCGACAAGCGAAAATCAGGTCAACGCCATTACCGATTGGAGCGTCTTTGAACACAAAGACAGCAGCAAGCGGGAATGCTGGGCGGTGAGCACCGCCAAAGAGAGTGTGAACACACGCGGCGGACAGGTTGTTGCGGTGCGCCGCAGTGACATCCTTTTGTTGGTATCGTTTGTGCCAACCTCTAGCGTTGCGGGCCAGGTGGGCTTCACCGGCGGCTATCCTTTTGCGGGTGGCTCAACAGTGGATGTGACCATCGATGGGCAAGCCTTTGTAATGATCACAGATGGGGAGTGGGCCTGGCCTGCATCCTCTGGCGATGACGCCAAGATGGTGGCGGCGATGAAGCGCGGCGCGGATGCGACGTTTAACGCCCGTTCTTCACGTGGAACCAAGACCAGCGATACCTTCTCTTTGCGCGGCTTCACAGCTGCCGTAGAAGACGCTGAGAAACGCTGTAAGTAAGCGCTTCGGGCCACCCGGAGCAAGGCCTCTGCCAAGGCCTTTAACTGCCTGACATTGCCACCATGGGGGAGGCTGATCGGATCAACCGGTCAGCAGTTAAGCCATGGGAGAGCAGACAATGGCACAGGACGTACAAACACAGGCGCCAGAAATCGCGCTGGAGATCAGCAATCTGGAGTTGGGCTGCGTGACACGTGGCACCAAAATTGCCACGCGACGTGGCGAAGTGGCCATTGAAGAGCTGCGCGCCGGCGATGAGGTTGTCAGCCGCGATCACGGGTTGACGCCGGTGCGTTGGGTGGGGCGGCTGTTTGCACAGAACGCACCGGTGAAAGTGCCTGCGGGCGCGATGGGCCGCCGGGTCCCTGCGCGCGATTGCTGGCTGTCGCCAGATGCGCGGCTGTGGATGAAGGGCGCCGAGTTCGAAGAGGCTTTTACCGCCCGCGAAGTGCTTGTGCCGGTCAAAGACCTTGTGGGCTGGCGTGGCATCACAGAGGACACCGCAGGCGCGTCGGAGTTTTATCTCTTTATCTGCGATACGCCTTGTGTGGCGACGGTGGACGGCATGCACGTGGAAATGCGCCATCCCGGGCGCAATGTGGATCTGTTCGAACAGCTGGACGCGGACGAAATGGCGGAGCTGTTTCCTGAGCTTCTGGCGATGAAGCAGAAAACGGACAAATGGCGGCGGCGACTGGATAAGGTCGAAGCGGCGCAGGTAGTGGACGTCAAAAAACGCGCCTAAGTCGTTTCAAACCGCTTCAAGTAATCCACCAAGGTCTGGCCCGGTTCCTGCTCGAACCGGTCGCCGGGCAAGAGGATGTCATTGATGCGGTCCACACGGAACACCCGAAAATCGCTGCGTTCTTCGCACCAACCGGTACAGGTCCAGGCGCGACCCCAGTATTCCATCTGCAACGGGCGAATGCGGCGGCGGCTGTGGCGGCCACCCAGCGCAGTGTAGTCGATCAGCATCACAAGTTGCTCACGGATCGCGCGTCGGATGGTGGGCATGTTGCCAAAGCTCGCTGCGACTTCGGGGGCCGCAAAGATTTCTTTGCCAAAGCCATCGATTGCGCCGAACATCGGCTCCGGCATCGATTGGTCGATCTTGGTCAGCACCCGTGTGGCCGCTTCTTGTAACTCGGTATCAGCCGTTTGGCGCACCAACGCCGCCCCGAGGTGTAACGCCTCCAGCTCGACTTGGGTGAGCGCCATGGGTGGCATGAACACTGGCGCGCGCAGGATGTAACCCACCCCGCGCTCGCCTTCGACTGGAATGCCAGAGGCCACCAGCGTGTCCATGTCGCGATAAATGGTGCGGACCGACACCTCCATCTGTTCCGCCAAATCGGACGCTTTGTGCAAACGCCCGTCGCGCAGCAGCTGTATCAGATCAAAAAGACGGTCGGTCCGGCGCATTTTAAGCGGTGCTTCCTTTGATGGTGTAATGGGTCATGCTCATGGAACTTTGATCCAGAACCGCCATGAGGTCCATCAACTCCGGGTAAGTTTCAGGATTGAACGCGGACGCCGCAGCATGGGCATGCTCAAGGCTTTCCCATTCCACCTCGTCGATCCACTCCCCTTCAGCCGTGGAGGCAATGCGGCGCCCGATGAACCCCGGCTGCGCCTTGGCAAAACTCTGGGATTTTTCCCAAGCGGTGACAGCTTGGTCCGAGGTTGCCTCGGATTTCAGGCGGTAGCGTACGATTTCGATAACAGACATGATGGTCTCCTGTGTTGTCCGTTTGTGATACGCGTTTTCTCCCACACACCAACTGACACGGTCTGTCAGTTGGTTCAGGCGTTAAGCGCGTTTTCTGGCATCATTTGCAAATCGCCCTAAATGGTGTATCTGCAGCGCTTGAATTCCCAGATGAGTCCCAGAGCCATGAGTACCTCCGCGCCAATCACGCAGGACGTGATGACCATTCCCCGCAAGCTGCCTGAGGGCGGCAAGATCAACCTCGTTGGGTTGACGCGTGAGCAAATGCGCGATGTGCTCATTGAGAATGGCACCAAAGAAAAGCAAGCCAAGATGCGCGTTGGCCAGATCTGGCAGTGGATCTATCAGTGGGGCGTGCGTGATTTCCATGAGATGACCAACCTCGCCAAAGCCTACCGTGCCGAGCTCGACGAGAAGTTTGAGATTGCTTTGCCTGATGTGGTGACACGACAGGTGTCTGAGGATGGCACGCGCAAATATCTGGTGCGCATTGCGGGCGGACATGAAGTTGAGGTGGTCTACATCCCCGAGGATGACCGCGGTACGCTGTGTATCTCTTCGCAAGTGGGCTGCACGCTGACTTGTTCCTTCTGTCACACCGGCACGCAAAAGCTGGTGCGCAACCTGACCGCAGGTGAGATCATTGGGCAACTGATGGTGGCGCGGGATGATTTGGGTGAATGGCCTGTGCCGGGAGAGCCCAAAGACGAAACCCGCCTGTTGTCCAACATCGTGCTGATGGGCATGGGCGAGCCGCTCTACAACTTCGACAACGTGCGGGATGCGATGAAGATCGCGATGGACCCGGAAGGTATTTCCCTGTCCCGCCGTCGGATCACGCTGTCGACCTCCGGTGTCGTGCCCGAAATTGCCCGCACAGCAGAGGAAATTGGCTGTCTTTTGGCGATTTCTTTCCACGCCACCACAGATGACGTGCGCGATGTTCTGGTGCCGATCAACAAGCGGTGGAAAATTGACGAACTGCTGCAGTCATTGGCGGATTACCCAAAGGTCTCCAACTCAGAGCGCATCACTTTTGAATATGTGATGCTCGACGGGGTGAACGATTCTGACGAAGACGCGCACCGTTTGATCGACCATATCAAGCGCTACAAAATCCCGGCGAAGATCAACCTGATCCCGTTCAATGAGTGGCCCGGCGCGCCGTATAAGCGCAGCTCCAACAACCGCATTCGCGCTTTTGCCAACATCATCTATCAGGCGGGCTATGCCTCCCCGATCCGCAAGACGCGCGGAGAGGACATTATGGCGGCTTGCGGTCAGTTGAAGTCGGCCACAGAGCGCGCCCGCAAGTCGCGCAAACAGATCGAGGCCGAAGCAGGCATGTCCGGCTCTTGAGCGACGCCGCCTGAAAGCGCTATAAAAATACAAGATTTATGTATTTTTACCCTGCTTGCATTGGTGAGCAGGTCCAGCGTATCCAGAACAGGTGAGCAGGGGAGCCAGCAGATGCAGCCAGAATACAAGGCCGTAGCGCGTCAGTCGCTGCTGTTTAGCAGCATGCCAGAAGATGACGCAGAGATGCTGCTGTCGACGGCACATATCACTGAATATGACCGTGGCCAGACCATCTTCCTGCAAGGCGAGAAAGCCACGGCTATCTTCATTGTGATTTCTGGCTGGGCCAAGCTTTACCGTATTGCGCCAAGCGGCACCGAGGCGGTTGTGGGCGTGTTCACGCAGGGCCGCAGTTTTGGCGAAGCCCTTGCGTTTCGTGGCGATGTGTATCCTGTGTCCGCCGAAGCGGTGACCTCTCTCAAGTTGATGCGGATTGAGGCGGATGACTACCTGCGCCGCATCCGCGAAACCCCTGAGGCGGCGATCTCCCTTTTGGCTTCCACTTTTCGGCATTTGCATAGCCTGGTAGGTCAGATCGAAGCATTGAAAGCGCGGACCAGTGCGCAGCGTGTGGCCGAGTTTTTGTGTGAGCTCAGCAACGCAGAAGAGGGTCCCTGCGAGGTGGTCTTGCCTTACGATAAGATCCTGATTGCAGGGCGTTTGGGGATGAAACCGGAGAGCCTCAGCCGGGCCTTTGCGCGCCTCAAATCGGAAGGCGTTCAGATCAAACAGAACCTCGCAAAAATCGAAGACATCGAGCATCTGCGTATTTATTGCGAAGAAGACCCAGCTCAAGCTTGGACGCGCTGAATCATTTAGGCGAATCCGCTTGGGTAATGCGCCTGAGTGTCTGAAAACTGTATTCTGGCGGCATGATTTTTTAGGTAAAATTTCAATCATAAGTAGTTTGAGTTATATTGCGAACCCCTTTTTGGGGTGCAAAAAATATGTGGAGAAAATAGACGTTTTCTCTTCAAGTATTTGTTTTAAAAGGATTTCTATATTCTTCTCGCAATTTCGTGAGCGCTGTTGACTAATGTCAAGTTGACGCTCGCTCCATAGGCGCATTGTCCGCTTGCCTCACCAAGCAAACGGAGAGTGATCATGTCACTTGGAACCACCCAAAAAATCCGCAAGTCGCTCGGGATTGGCCTGGCCATGATGCTCGGCAGCGTTGCTGTACCAGCTCTTGCCGAAGCCCCGACGTTGAGCGAAGAGAAATTCGAAGCATCAAAGCAAAAGTATTTCGAACAATGCGCAGGTTGCCACGGCGTGTTGCGCAAAGGCGCAACCGGTAAGAGCCTTGAGCCTGTTCTGAAAGTCAAAAACGCAGACGGTTCCGTCACCGAGACGGGCACGCTGAAGCTGGGCCAAGAGCGCCTGGAAAAAATCATCGCCTGGGGCACCGAAGGCGGCATGAACAACTTCTCGGACATCATGACCGAAGAAGAAATCAAAGACATGGCGACCTACATCATGATGGATCCGCCCAAGCCGCCAGAGATGTCGCTTGAGCAGATGAAGCAAACCCGCAAGGTGTATGTCGAAGAAGCTGATTACCCAACCGAGCCACTGCATGGCCGCAACTGGGAAAACTTCTTTGTTGTGATCGAACGTGACGTGGGCAAAGTGGCTGTGATTGACGGCGACACCAAAGAGGTGCTGACCCACATCCCAACCGGTTACGCCGTTCACGTTCTGAAAGCGTCTGAGCACCATGCTCTGGAAGAGCCTGAAAACCCAGGTCGCTTCTGGTACACCATGGGCCGCGACGGCAAGATGACCAAAATCGATCTCTGGCAGACTCCAGACAAGATGTTGGTCTCCGAAGTCAAAATTGCCTATGACGCACGTGACGTGGCCGTATCCGGCGACGGTAAATACGTGATTGGTGGCGGTTACTGGCCTCCACACTTTGCTATCGTAGATGCAAAAACCATGGAGCCGGTCAAAGTTGTTTCCACACGTGGTACCAACGTTGATGGTGAGTACGTAGAAGAAGCCCGTGTGGCCGCGATCTACACCACACCAAACGAGCCAACCTGGATCGTGGCGGTGAAAGAACTCGGCCAACTCTGGCAAGTTGACTACACCGACATGGACAACATGCGGATCGACAAGATCAACTCCGCGAAGTTCCTGCACGATGGCTTCTTTGACCCAACAGGCCGTTACTTCCAGATCGCTGCCAACGCGTCCAACAAAATGGTCGTCGTTGACACCGAAACCCACGAACTGGAAGCGATGATCGACACCGCCGCCCTGCCACACCCTGGCCCAGGTGCGAACTGGATCGACCCAAACTGTGGTCCGGTAGCGGGTACAACCCACCTTGGTGTTGGTGCTGTGACCGTTTGGGGTAACGACCCAGAGAACTATCCGGATCAGGCTTGGAAAGTCTGCTACGAGACCGAAACCGATGGGGCTGGCCTCTTTATCCGGACCCACCCAGAATCGGACTACATCTGGGCTGACCAGACCAAGCACCCTGAGCCTGAAATTCAGCAATCGGTGCAGGTCATCAGCAAAGAGACTGGTGAGATTGTGAAAACCATCCAGATCACCGAAGACGAAGGCTCTGCCGCTGTGCACTTCGAATTCAACCAAGATGGATCTGAGGTTTGGGTCTCCAAGTGGAACCTGTCTGACTCGCTGGAACCAAACGGTGAGATCGTGATCTTCGATGCCAAAACACTCGAAGAGATCGGCCGGATCAAAGGGCTGTTTGCCCCAACCGGTAAGTTCAACGTCTACAACCGGTCTAACCACGTGACCTAAGGGTCAAATCGAAAAATCCCAAAGAGGGGCGGGCCAGGCGCCCGCCCCTCTGTTTTTCGCCGGTCCAATACAAGGACCGACCCACAGCCAAAACGGAGCATGGACATGTCAAAGTCCGATGACCAAGAGCCAAAAGCCCCAATTTGGCGCCGCTATTTTATATGGGGAATGCCGCTGGCCGGTATCCTAGGCGTCTTTGTGGCCGGCATTGTCTTCTGGGGCGGTTTCAACACCGCCATGGAAGCTACCAATACCAAAGAATTCTGTGTTTCTTGTCACGAAATGAATGACTTCGTGTATCAGGAATACCAAGGCACAATCCACGACGTGAACCGCTCCGGTGTCGGCGCGGTCTGTTCAGATTGTCACGTGCCCAAAGACTGGACGCACAAAATCATCCGTAAGATCAAAGCCTCCCGTGAGGTCTGGGGCAAGATCACCGGCACCATCAACACACGTGAGAAGTTTGAAGCCAAACGTCTGCATCTGGCGATGAACGAATGGGAGCGGATGAAAAAAACCGACTCTATTGAATGTCGAAACTGCCATGACTTTGAAAGCATGATGCCGGAGTTCCAAAAACCACGGGCGCGGGCGCAGCACTTGAATGCGATGAAAACCGGGCAAACCTGTATTGATTGCCACAAAGGCATTGCCCACTCCGACGCGCGAGATCGTGCGGATGAGGAGTATCTGGAGGTGCTGGAATCGCCAAACCCAGAGTTTATCCGCGAAGTGCCAGCCGCCTATTTGGAAAGCCTTGCACGGGTAGAAGCCAAAGAAGCCGAAGAAGAAGCCGCGAAGAAAGCTGAAACAGCTGCGGCTAAGGAGAAGTTGAAGTCTGCGGTTGCTGCGGCACGTGCTGATGAGCGCGCCAAAGTGGAAGCAGAACTGGCCGCTGCCAATACCGGCGGGTATGCTGCTGCGACACCGGCATCGTCTGGTGAAACGGTTGGTGCCAACGTCAATTGGGACGGCGTCGATAGCGCGGATCTGACTCTGTTCTATCCCGGTCAGGCCTCTTTTGAGTGGGTGCAAAACGGCAGCACACACGGCGGTGCCCGTCCGCTCACCAAAGGCGGTGATCAATGCACCACATGTCACGCCAAAGAACTGGAAACGATCGGGAATAAGATTGTTGCTGGTGGCGGTGGCAAAAAAGATGAGCTTGAACCAACGCCAATCCCCGGCAAGCGCGGTACCATTCCGGCCACGCTGCAAGCGGCGCACGACGGAGAAACCGTCTATTTCCGACTGCAATGGGAAGAGGCAGGGCACAACCCTGTGCCCTTTGTCGACGGCGGTAAGATGGACCCAGACAACCAGATCAAGGTGGGCATGATGATCACCGGCACTGGCATTGAGTTGGGTGAGCAGGTGGGTTGCTGGGCGACCTGTCACGCAGACAACACTTACATGCCGTTTGATCCGGGCGCCGAAGGCATTGCCGCCAATGCGGATGCAGCGGGACGTCTTGCGGTGAGCGACTCGATCACCAAATACCTAACCGAGAGCCGCACCAAGGTGGAAGTCAAAGGCCGCCGTGGCAAGGCCCAGGGTGGCTGGGCCAACCTGAAGGTACAGGGGGAAGTAGATCAGCTTCTGGCAGATGGCACATTCATGGACCTGATGCGTGTCTATGCAGATGGTACGTCTGAAAATGGTTACCTACTGGAGAGCCGAACAGTGAACAAAGGCGAGATGGCTGGCGAAGCCAATCTGTCCGCCGACGGCACCTGGACGGTGACGTTCTCGCGGCCGCTCTCTGGTGGCGAAGGTGATGTCGCACTGGAAGCTGGCAAAACCTACACCGTTGGGTTTGCCATCCACGATGACTACTCTGACGCCCGGTTCCACCACGTCACGCTCAATCTTGGATTGGCGCTAGACAACGCGGATGCGGACATCAACGTCGTAGGACAATAAGCAGTCAAAGGCGGCGGTCAAAGGTTTTGGCCGCCGCTTTTCCGTTTCTCATCAGGAAGGAAGACAAATGATCCATCGTTTGACAGCTCTTGCTCTGCCTTTATCAGTCGCGCTTTGCGCGGCGTCTTCTGTTTTGGCCGATGACACCACGGCTGAGCTCTGTGCGGAAGCCGAAGAGCGGTACGTCGAAATGTTCGGCGCCCCGTCAGCTGAGGCTGAAGGCGTGGTTGTGGTGAAGATGTACAAATACAATTTTTGCCCCGCCGCGATTACCGTTCCGGTTGGCACTACCGTGCGCTGGGCCAACGTAGACAAACGCACCAGCCATAGTGTGAAGGTGCCGGATGAACCTGAAAGTGATCGGGCTTTTCCAGAGGAAGTGATCGAGTTCACGTTTCTGACCGAAGGTGACCAAGATTACCTGTGTGGCCCGCATTGGGAGACGCAAAAGATGATTGGCATGGTTACGGTGGTGGCGGAATAACCTTTCCTAAAAACACATTTTCAATTGATGTTTTAGTCAATGAAATAAGGCGTCTCAAAAGTGGGGCGCCTTAGCATATGTCAAGGAATCATCACGCCATTCCCGCCAATTTGCTCTCATAAACCGGCCCAAGCCTCACCCGCTGGCAATGTCTCGTAAGCGCGCATTTTGCGCCGTCTTTGCCTGTGTCGTGTGGTGATCAGCCAGCCACAAGATGACGAGCGAGAGAGATATGACCGGTAAAGTTTACCTGATCGGCGCAGGCCCCGGAGACCCGGAGCTGATGACCGTAAAAGCCATCCGCATGCTGAAAGAAGCCGATGCCGTGGTCTATGACCGTTTGGTCTCTGACGAGATCATCGCCATGGCCAGTCCTGATGCCAAGATGATCTTTGTCGGCAAATCCCCCAAATGCCATACCGTGCCGCAGGAGCGCATCAACGAAATCCTCGTGGAAGAGGCTTTGGCAGGCCGCACGGTCGCCCGACTAAAGGGGGGCGACCCTCTGATATTTGGCCGTGGCTCTGAGGAAGCGGCACATCTGATCGAGCAAGGCGTCGAAGTCGAATACGCGCCCGGCATCACCGCGGCCCAAGGTGCCGCCAGCGTGACCGGCGTGCCGCTCACCCACCGGGGCCTCGCCACCGGTGTGCAATATGTGACCGGTCACCGTCAGGCCGACAATGCGCTTGATCTGGACTGGAAAAAGCTCGCTGATCCGGACACCACTTTGGTGGTCTACATGGGGGTCGCCAACATCGGCCAAATTGCCGTGGGCTTGATGACCGAAGGCCTGCCGGGTTCTACCCCTGTAATGGCCATCTCGCGTGTCTCCGCAGCGGACGAAAGCCGGATGATTTCGACCCTCAACCGCGTGGCGCAAGACAGCCGCGATGTCGGACTGAAGCCGCCAACGCTTTTTGTGATCGGCAAAGTGGTCTCGCTTTACGACAGCGCCTCGTTGACGCCGGAAAATGGGGTTGCCGCCCATGCGTGACCTTTTGGCCTTGCTGCTCCTTGCAGGCACCGCTGCTGCCGGGGAGCCCACGTTGGACCCCGTTAAGCTGGAGCGGTTTGTGCTGCAGGATTGTGGCTCGTGCCATGGGTTGACGCTGAAAGGTGGTCTGGGGCCGGATATCCGGCCTGCGACCATCGGACATTACGACGCCGAGGGGCTTAAGGCCGTGATCCTCGACGGTATTCCCGACACCGCAATGCCCCCGTGGCGCCCCCTCATCACAGAGGCTGAGGCCGATTGGATTGCGGAGTATTTGTTGAAAGGACAGACACCATGAAAAGCCTGATTTCCGCCTTGGCCGTGGCTGCCGCGATGGGCACCGCCGCGTTTGCTGAAACCATCGCCACCGGCGATCTGGGCCTGATTATTGAGCGCGCCAAAGGCTCGGTGTTGTTGGTGGATCAATCCGAGCGCGCCTCGCTGGCTCGGATCGAAGGACTGGGCGATCTCTCCCACGCCTCGATGGTCTACTCCTCCGATGAACGCTATGCCTACGTCTTTGGCCGCGACGGCGGGTTGACGAAAGTCGACATCGTGGAGCGCAAAATCGCCAACCGCGTGGTACAGGCCGGGAACTCCATTGGCGGCGCAATTTCGGATGACGGCAAATTGGTCGCCGTCTCCAACTATGAACCCGGCGGTGTGCGCATCTTTGATGCCGACACGCTGGACCTGGTCGCAGACATTCCGACAGACAGCAAAACCATTGGTCTCGTGGACGCGCCGGGGCGCCGGTTCGTCTTTACGATGTGGGACACAGGCGAGACCTGGATTGCTGATCTGTCGGGATCCGCGGTGGAAATCACCAAGATCCCTGACATGGGTGAAAATCCCTATGACGCGCTGATCACCGGCAACGGGCGGACCTATATCACCGGTCTTTTTGGCGAAGATGGCCTGACCGCGCTCGACCTTTGGGAAGACGATCCCAAGCCGATCCGTGTGCTGCCAAACTATGGCCGCGGGCAGGAAGAGATGCCGGTGTATAAGATGCCGCATTTGGAAGGTTGGGCTTTAACCGGGTCTGAATTTGTCCTGCCAGCCGTGGGCCATCACGAGGTGCTCTGGATCGACGCCAACACATTGGAAGAGACCGCACGGACCAAGACGTACTCGCAGCCGGTGTTTGCCATGGCGCGGCCCGATGGGCGTCAGGTCTGGGTGAACTTTGCCCACCCGATGAACGACACCATTCAGGTGATCGACAGCGTCAGCAAAGAGATCATTCATGAGTTCAAACCCGGCCCTGCCGTGCTGCACATGGAGTTCACCCCGCGCGGGCACGAGATCTGGCTCAGCGTACGAGATGAGAACAAGGTCAAGGTCTACGACACCCACACCTTCGAGCTGCTGCGCGAGATTGATGCGGACAGCCCCTCGGGCATCTTCTTCACCGCGCGTGCTCACCGGACTGGATTGTAAGCCATGCAAGACGTTGCTGACATCCTCGATCGCCAGCTGCTGGATGATTGGCAGCGCGATTTTCCAATTGTGTCCAAACCCTTTGCCGAATTGGCGAAGAGCTTGGGTACAAATGAAGCTGACGTGCTGGAGCGCCTGACCGCGCTGCGCAACGAAGGCCGCATCACCCGTGTGGGCGCCACCTGCGCGCCCAACACGCTCTCTGCCTCCACTCTGGCGGCCGTCGCCGCGCCTCAAGGGCGGGTGGAAGACGTGGCCGCCATCATCAATCTGGAACCGGGCGTCAACCATTCCTATGAGCGGGAAAACCACTGGAACCTCTGGTTTGTGGCAACTGGCTCCGATCGCGACGCGGTGGATGATCTTCTGGACCGTATTGCACAGCGTACCGGCTTGCGAGTGATGGATTTACGCCTGCGGCAGCCGTTTAACATCGACCTTGGGTTCAAAATGACGTCTGGCGGTGCACCGATTTGCCACCCGGCCAAACGCACAGCGGACCCTTCTGCGATTGTCGAAGGCGACAAGGCGCTGATGAATATCCTGTCCATTGGCATGCCTCTCGCCTCAGAACCTTACGCGGTGATTGCCAACCAGTTACACCGCAAAGAACAGGACGTGATGGACCGTATCGCAGTCTTGAGTGATGCCGGCATCCTGTCCCGACTTGGCGTGATCGTGCGCCACCGCACCTTGGGATGGAAATCCAACGCCATGGTGGTGTGGGACCTGCCGCAGGACCGCGTCGCCTATGCTGGCAAACAGCTTGCCGCTCTGCCAGGCATAACGCTTTGCTATGAACGTCGCCCGGTGCCAGATGTGTGGCCCTATCGGCTCTACTGCATGATCCATGCGCAATCCCGTGAAGATGCGATGACAGTTTTGGCCAAGGCCGAAGCGCTGCCAGAGCTTCAGGATGTGGACCACGAAGTTCTCTTCTCCATCCGTTGTTTCCGCCAAAAAGGTGCGGTGATCGACCAAGCCAAAGAGGTGTCCGCATGAACCAGCTGGATGATATCGACCGCGCGCTGGTGAACGCATTGCAGGACGACCTGCCGCTGACCCACCGTCCGTTTTTGCCGTTGGCGGAAAACCTCGGCATCACCGAGAACGAGTTGCTGGCCCGCGTGAAAGCGATGCGCGAGAGCGGTATCTTGACCCGCTTTGGTCCGTTCTTTGATGCAGTCCGCATGGGCGGGGCGTTTTGCCTCTGCGCCATGGAAGTGCCGCAAGACCGCTTTGACGGGGTCAATGATCTTGTGAACGCCCATCTTGAAGTCGCTCATAACTACGAGCGCACCCACAAACTCAACATGTGGTTTGTACTGGCCTGTGAGACCGAAGAGGGCATCGGTGAGAGCGCCGCGCGCATCGAGGAAGAGACCGGTTTGCGGGTTTATCAGTTCCCCAAACTCCAAGAATTTTTCATCGGATTCAGGGTGTCAGCATGAGCATCGACGCAACAGACCGCGCCATAATCGAAGCACTTCAAGGCGGCCTTCCCTTGATCTCAAACCCCTATTTTGAGGTGGCACGGAGTCTGAATCTGCAAGAGGCCGAGCTGACCGCCCGCCTTGCCGCCATGAAAGAAAGCGGCGCCATCCGCCGCATTGCCGCCGCGCCCAACCACTACAAGCTTGGCATGACCGCAAATGGCATGACGGTGTGGGATGTGGACGATTCAGTACTTTCTGAATTGGGTCCAAAAATTGGCGCGCTGCCGTTTGTGACCCACAGTTATGAACGCCCACGTGCGCTTCCAGATTGGCCGTATAACCTCTTTGCCATGGTCCATGGCTCCTCCCGCGAGGAAGTCGAAGAGAAACGCCAAGAGATTGTGGCCATCCTTGGTGATGCCTTACGTGCCTCTGACACCCTCTATTCCACCCGAATTTTGAAAAAAACCGGCCTCCGGTTGCGCAACAAAGGAGACTGACATGTTCCGTCTGACCGAATACATGCATCAGCTCGCCAACCCGACCCCGGTGCGCCGCCGCCGTGGCTCTGGGCCGGTCAAGCCGGTGGTGATCTGGAACCTGACCCGCCGCTGCAACTTGAAATGCCGTCACTGCTATACCGTGTCGGCCGACGTGAAGTTCCCAGGCGAGCTGAGCGAGGCACAGGCGTTTGACACGCTCGAAGACCTCGGCCAATTCCGCGTGCCGGCGATTATCCTGTCCGGTGGCGAGCCGCTCGACAGCCCTTATCTTTTTCCTCTAGCCAAACGCGCGCGGGAACTGACTCGTGTTCTGGCGCTCTCGACCAATGGCACCAAAATCCATGGTGAAACCGCCGATCAGGTGGCCGAGATTGGTTTTGACTACGTCGGCATTTCCATCGACGGCATCGGCGAAACCAATGACTGGTTCCGCGGTGTGGATGGCGCCTTTGACGACGCTGTGCGTGGTGTGCGGGAGCTCAAGAAGCGCGATGTACGCGTGGGGCTGCGCTTCTGTCTGACCGAAGGCACACAGCATCACCTGCCTGATCTGCTGAAGCTGTGTGATGACGAAGGGGTCGATAAATTCTACTTGTCCCACCTTGTGTACGCCGGACGTGGTGACAAAAACCGCTGCGAAGATGCGCACCATTTGATGACTCGCAAGGGTATGGATCTCCTGCTGGAACGTGCCTGGGAATCGGCCAATGGCGGTCGTGAACTTGATATTGTGACCGGCAACAACGACGCTGATGCCGGATACTTCCTGCAGTGGGCCAAAGAGCGGTTTTCAGCAGACTTAGTCTCTAATCTGCGCGATCACCTTGTGGCTTGGGGCGGCAATTCTTCCGGCCTCGGCGTCGCCAATATCGACTTCTTGGGCAAGGTGCATCCGGACACTTATTGGTCCGACTACACTGTGGGCAATGTGAAAACGACACCGTTTTCCGAGCTCTGGACCGGTGAGGACCAGATGCTCGCCACGCTGCGCACCCGCCCCCGTCCGCTTGAAGGCCGCTGTGGTGCCTGTCCAATTAAAGACGTCTGTGGTGGCAACACCCGCATTCGTGCTTTGCAAGTAACCGGCAACCCCTGGGCCGAAGATCCGGCCTGCTACCTCACCAATGAAGAGATAGGCATCGCGGATGCCGCGCGTCTCGAAGTCACCCCCTTCCGAGGAAAAAGCCATGACCCGAAACACCAGTTCTTTTAAAACCGCGCTGCTCGCAACCGTGGTCGCGGGTTTGCCTTTTACTGCACAGGCCGACCCCGTTGAGGATTACAAAAACCTCTGTGCCGATTGTCACGGTGAAAACCGGCTTGGCGCGCAGGGTCCGGCTCTGATCCCGGAAACCCTCAAGCGAATGCGTGGGCCGAAGATTGAAGCGGTGATCCGCGATGGACGTGTGGCCACACAGATGCCGGGGTATTCCGAGGAGTTGGACGATGCGGCCATTGCCGAACTGGCTGCTTACCTCAAAACCCCACTGGAGGTGATCCCACCTTGGGGCGACGCAGAGATCATGGCGTCTCGCGTGATGGACGAAGACTATGCGCCCGTCGATGGCCCGGTCTGGTCGTCCGATCCGATGAACATCACCCTAGCGGTGGAAACCGGCGATCACCATGTCTCGGTGCTCGATGGTGACACTTTTGAGGTGCTCGATCGATTTGAAACGCCGTTTGCCGTACATGGCGGGCCGAAGTTCACGCCCGATGGCAAGTTTGTTTTCATCATGTCGCGCGACGGCTGGGTGCAGAAGTATGACATCTACGCATTGAAGCAGGTCGGCCGCGTACGTGCGGGCCTGAACAGCCGCAACATCGCCATGTCCGGTGACGGCAAATGGCTGGCGGTGGCGAATTACCTGCCCAACACGCTGACCATTCTCTCGACCGAAGACCTCTCCGTCGCCGAGGTGCATGACGTTGTCGGCAAAGACGGCACGCCAAGTCGGATTGCTGCTGTTTATCAAGCGCCGCCACGGGAAAGCTTTGTCCTCGCGCTCAAAGATGTGCCGGAAATCTGGGAAGTCAGCTATTCCAAATACCCGGACCTGAACATCTTTGCTGGTGGTTTGGCACATGACTACCGCATCGAAGGCCCGGTGCCGCAGGACACCGACTTCCCCGTGCGCAAGATCAGCACGCCGGATTACATGGACGACTTCTTTTTTGATCAATCTTACGAATACGTCATGGGCGCCTCACGCAAAGGTGAGGGCGGTCTGGTGATGGATCTGGTGATTGGACAGAAAGAGGCCGATCTCGACCTGCCCGGCATGCCGCACCTTGGCTCTGGCATCACCTGGGACTGGAACGGCACCACCGTGATGGCCACGCCGCATCTCAAAGATGGCATGGTATCGGTGATCGACATGGAAAGCTGGCAGACCGTGAAGAAAATCAAGACCGAAGGTCCAGGCTTCTTTATGCGGTCTCACAAAAACTCGCCCTACGTTTGGGTCGATGTGTTCTTTGGCCCCAACAAGGACAAGATGCACGTAATCGACAAGCAGACTTTGGAAATCGTGAAAACCCTGCGGCCAGAACCAGATGCCACCGTGGCGCACGTCGAGTTCACCAAAGATGGCAGCTACGCGCTGGTGTCGATCTGGGAGAACGACGGCGCGGTGATCGTCTATGACGCCAAGACGCTTGAGGAGATCAAACGTCTGCCGATGAACAAGCCCTCCGGCAAATACAACGTCTGGAACAAGATCACCTTCGAAGAAGGCACAAGTCACTAAGCCAGCTCGAAAGGAGCCCGCTATGTCACAGCTTGACGCGCTTATAGTTGCACACGGCCAACCCTCTTTTCCTGAGGAGGCAGAGATTGCGCTTGAGGCATTTTTGGCCGGGTTAGAGCCTCATTTCTCGTGTTCTTCAGTTGGCACGGCCACCCTGGCCGCGCCAGGTAAGTTGGAAGAAAAACTGGCGCAGTTGCGGCCAGACGGTGTGATCTATCCATTGTTCATGACGGATGGTTGGTTTGTAAAAACCACCCTTGCCAAACGTCTGGGGCATGCATCGGTGACGATGATGCCCCCATTTGGCATGACGGAAGGATTGGCTGTGCGCACGGCCGAAGCCATCAAGTCCGCATGTGGGTTTGGCAAAGGTCCACTTTTGGTGGTGGCGCATGGATCTGCCAGTGGGCGCATTGCGCCGGCCCAGGTGCCGCAGGAGTTCACCCGTCAGCTCCAGGACGCGTTGGGCGGATATCCCGTGCAGCTTGGTTTCATCGAGCAGGAACCACTTCTCACGGATGTGGCGCAAGCGACGCCGGATGCGGCTATGTGTTTGCCGTTCTTTGCCATGGAAGGGGAGCACGTGCGCAAGGATGTGCGCAAGGCGCTTGACACCGCTGGGTTCACCGGAGATCTGCTGCCCAGTATTAGCTACTTGCCGGGGATGAAAAAAACAATATCAGAGTCTATTCGGGCAGAAGTTGCCATTCTTGATGCCAAAAACGCGGCGTAAGATCAGCCGCGTACAAACCTCAAAATGGCGTCGGGATCGGCGGGAAGCGCTTCTGCCAGATCCCCTACAAAGGCGTCAAACCCCTTGCGCGTGGCTTCACCTGCCCCCAATCCGACCAGCACCGGAATGCCTTTCTCCAAAGCATCGGCGATGGCGTGGCGAAAGCCGCGCCCCTCGGCCTCTTCGGGACCAAATTTGTTCAGCAAGAAAGCATCCGCCTTCAAACCACCGGTTTGATCCACAGCGGCGACCGCTTCGGCAATCGCCTCTGGATTCAGCCGACAGCCCTGGGATTCTTTACCCAGCGACTGCGTAATCCGAATGGTGCGCCCATCCGACAGCACCCGCACGTCCGTATCACAATGGTGGCTGCCCTCCGGTTGTTCTTGCAGCACCTTCACAATGCCATTGAGGCGGAATCCCTCCGCCTCCAAAGTGGCAGCTGCTTCAGAGATCAGCCGATCAGTTTCCCCGCGGCCCTCTGCCGACACAAAGCCAATACGCATCGCTTTCCCTCAATTAGTCTCTATTGTGCCGCCATTGGCACGCGCGCAACTTCACATTGGCTCCACAATGCCTCCAGCGCTTGCAGCAAGTGCTCAATGTCCGCATCAGAGTGGACCGGCGATGGAGTGATGCGCAGCCGCTCGGTGCCTTTGGGCACGGTGGGGTAGTTGATTGGCTGAATGTAAACGCCATAGTCGCGCATCAACGTGTCGGAGATAAACTTACATTTCACCGGGTCGCCCACCATCACAGGGATGATGTGGGAGGGGTTTGGGATATGCGGAATGCCAAGAGTGTCCAAACCCGCACGCACCTTAGCCACGCGTTCTTTTTGGCTGTCTCGCTCTACGTTTGAGGCTTTCAGGTGCTGCACCGAGGCACGCGCCCCGGCGGCTACAGCAGGGGGCAGGGCGGTGGTGAAGATAAACCCGCTGGCAAAGCTGCGCACAAAGTCGCAGAGCTCTGCAGAGGCTGCGATATAGCCGCCGACAACGCCGTAGGCTTTGCCTAAGGTGCCTTCGATCACGGTCAACCGGTCCATCAAGCCTTCGCGCTCGGCAATTCCGCCGCCGCGTGGCCCGTAAAGACCCACTGCATGCACCTCATCAAGATAGGTCATGGCGCCGTATTTGTCCGCCAGATCGCAGATTTCCTTGATCGGTGCGATATCACCGTCCATGGAATAAACACTTTCAAAAGCAATCAGCTTTGGCGCGTCCGGATCCGCGGTGGCCAATTTGGCCTCAAGGTCGTCCAGATCATTGTGTTTCCAGATCACCCGCGCCGCTTTGGAGTGGCGGATGCCTTCAATCATCGAGGCATGATTAAGCGCGTCGGAAAACACGATACAGCCCGGAACTTGGCTCGCCAAAGTGCCCAATGCGGCCCAGTTAGAAACATATCCGGAGGTGAATAGCAGAGCGGCTTCTTTCCCATGCAAATCCGCCAGCTCTGCCTCCAGGAGTACGTGTTCATGCGTGGTGCCCGAGATATTGCGTGTGCCGCCTGCGCCTGCACCCACCGTGTCCAGCGCGGTGTGCATAGCGGCCAGAACGTCAGGGTTTTGCCCCATGCCAAGGTAGTCATTGGAGCACCAGATGGTGACTTCGCCACTGCTGTCTTCCCCAGTGTGATTGGCGCGCGGGAAGCTGCCCCGTTTACGGGCAAGGTCAGCAAACACACGATAGTTGCCATCGTCCCGCAGAGCATCAAGACGGGTTGTGAAATATGCCTGGTAGTCCATCGGACATCCTCCGGTAGAGTCTGGGTTGCCCTCTTTAAAACGCATCCCGTCGGCCTTTCGCATGACCTTTGTCAAGCGGGATCCATTTTGTTTGGGTGCTCACATGTAACGACTTGAAAGGGTAGAAAGACCAACCGCCTGCTGCCCGGTCAAGAGACAGCGTTCGGCCCCGACATGTATGAAAACTCGATACATCAAGGCGGTTGGCCTGTGGGCGAAACACGCCCGGGCGTGATGCTTGCCGCCTCTGGCCTCACCCAAGAACAGAGGCAACACATTCACTGAGGCCGAATTCTTTGGCAGGGACAAGGGGACGCGAATACCCTTGCCGGGTGAACCTGTGCCTGTTGTGACACGGCCGCGAGTCGGCGCACTTAACAACGGTCAAGACATTCAAAAAATCTCTCCTAAAGCCTTAAAAATATGGGGAAATGATGCCTGTGACATGCAGCTATTTTTCATGGAGTGCAGCCCCCAAGAAAAGCAAAACACCAAACCCGAGGGTGGGTCTGGTGTCTGCTGGGTCGTGGCCTATCCGGGGGAGGGAGGGGCGGCTGAATGGGTCAGCCTAAGGTGGCCACGTCAGGGTCGGGTTTCGGAGTCTTTGTCTGCGGCGTCTTCCGCCTCATCAATCAGCCCGCGGATCCAGCGACCGGAGATCCAGGCAAAAGGAATGCCCAGCACAATGCCGCCGTAGATCGCTTGTTTGGTGGAGATCGCCTCAATGCCGATGGCCTGCAGCATCAGAAACAGGAAAAACAGGTTCACATAGGCGGCCCCCGCGGCAAACGGGTACATCACCAGGGACACTGCCCATACGGGCCATCTGCCGTCTCTATGCTGCGCCATGATGCTCATTTCTTGCGGAAGACCGATCGTTGCACGGCATAGAGGGCGAGGACCATGGCGATGACAGCGCCGGCCAGCCAAAGCGTGGCACCGCCAACCGCGTGGGAGTGGCCGTCAATGACAGCTTCACGCAGCGGCGTGTGATCGTGGTGGGCGAAGGCGGGTGAGGCCAAGACCCCAGCCAATACGGCCAGAGGGAACCTGTTCATAAGACGACTCCTGTTATGTTCTGGGGGCACTTTACCGACTCGGCAGGGGGCTTTGTTTGACCATGGTCAAGCCGGATCACATTCCAAACGGGAGCGCATAAAGCATCAGAGCCAGACCAAGAAACCCAATCAGGATCATTGTAAAGCCACGCTGAAATGTCGGCGCATCGCGCAGGCCAAGATAGTCGGACAAAATCACCCGCGACTTCACACCAGCCAGACCCAGCACAGCTGCCACAAAAATTGGGCCTGCCTCCGGTAGGACGCCGGCAAACACGGTGGTCGCAAAAGATAAGGCCATCAAAAGCAGCCAGGCGCGGGTCAGGACTGTGGTCATCAATGCACCAGATAGATAATGGGAAAGAGCAGTATCCAGATCAGATCCACCATGTGCCAAAAGGCAGTGCCCGCTTCCATGTTGCGGGGCGTGTTCCAGCGCATCAGCAGGCCAAAGATCACCAAACCGGCTACCACATGCAGCGCGTGAAACCCTGTGAGCAGGTAGTAGAAAGTGAAGAAGTCGCTGGTCTCAATACCAATGCCCAAACGGGCTTTTTCTGCGTATTCGAGCCACTTTACGACCAGAAACACCATGCCAAAAACAATGGCACCAGTGAGCCAGAGGCGCATGTGTCGGGTGGAATGCACCGCTCGCGCCGCGCAGTATCCGCTTGTCACCAACACAATGGTATTGGCGGCTCCGGCCACGCGGTTGAGCTGCGCCTGATCAGCGGCAAAGCCAACCGGATCCATCGCCCGCATGCCGAGGAAGGCCAAAAAACCTGCACCAAACACCAACAGTTCGGACACAATCAGCACCCAGATCATCAGATCCCCCGGCAGCTCGTCCAGCACAGAGGTTTGATCACTCATGCGCCGCCTGTGATCTGTCGGTAGATTTCCGGCAAAGCTGCGGTCAATCGCGTAGGGTCCGGCACCACGGAAAATCCATCGGTCCCAAAAATCCGCTGCACCCAACCCTGGCCTTTTTGATCGACCACAACTCCGTGCACGGCGTGACCCCGACGGCGGGCTTCGCGCACTGCCATGCGGCTGTCCTCAATGCCGTGACGGCCTTCGTAGTGGTCCAGATCATTGGGCTTGCCATCGGTGATCACCAGTAGCAGGCGACGAGAGTTGGGCCGGTCATCCAGCCCTGCCGCCGCGTGACGCACCGCCGCGCCAAGGCGCGTGTAAAACGCGGGGTTCAACCCGCCAATCCGCGCTTCGACTTTGGCGCTCATGGTTTCATCAAACTCTTTGCAGGTCTGAACATAGACTCGGTCGCGTTTGAGCGACGAGAAGCAATTGATGGCAAAATCATCGCCACAAGCATTGAGCCCCCAAGCCAAGGCGGTCAGCGCTTCCCGTTCGACTTCGATCACAGAGCGGTCGCCAATGGCAGATTCAGTGGAGCGAGAAATGTCCATCAGCACGGAGATCGCCAGATCACGGTCCATAACTTTCGCCGCGCGATACACCCGGTCACTGGATCGGCCAGTCGCACGCAGCTCCACCTGCGCCGCAATTGCAGCTTCTAGGTCCAATTCATCCCCATCAAGCTGACGTGGCAGGATCACACGTTTCGGACGCAGAGCTTCAAACTGTCGCTTCACCGCGCGGATACGCCGTTCTGCCGCCGGATCATGTTCAAGCGCTTCAACCTCATCTGCCACGCTGGCCAAAACCCGCGCGTGGTTGGGGATGTAAGCCCCTTTGCGGTGATCCCATTCCGGATACATGTGTTTGCCGGACAATTGCTCCCGCTCGGCATCCTCAGGCGATAGATCGAGGTGAAATTTCAGCCGCGTGGCGGTCTTTTTGGAAATCTGACCCAGCGCCAGCTCGTCTTGGTCATCTGCCGCCCGGCGCGCGTTGTCCTCGTCGTCATCTTCCACCCGCCGGTTCATGTTGAGGCTCTCAACCCAGCTAAAGATGGCTTCGAACTTGTGCAGGATCAGGCTGTCACGGCGTTCAGCAAGATCACTTTGAGACCGGCGTGCAGCCTTGGTGCCCTCAGAGTCTTCGCCGGGACCTTGCCCCTGTTCTTCGCTTTCCGGCAGACGGTCCACGGCGGCGCGTTTTGCCATTGGCCTCAAGTCCGGCCACATCGGAATCGACTGAAATGGGCGGTAGCCATGAGGCGCCGTGATCGTATCCAGAGACGCTTCAGGTTGGCGGATCAGCATAATGAACTCAGCCGCCAGACTGTTTGTTGGCTCCGGTCCCCCCAGCAAATGATCAATGGCTGCTTCGAGGGCCCTTTCAAACTTAGGGAGCTGTGTGGTTGGTCGTTGAGACCGACAGGCCCCCACAAGAGTTTCATAAAACCCGCGCAGGCCGGGGCAATCTTTCAACGTTGCCTGCGTCATCGCAATGGAGGCTTGCAGCGCTCGCAGATCAGCCCGCAGGGGGTCGTCTTCTTTCACAGGCTCAGGGGCGTGGGCAACAGAGGCCACCAGCCAGAAATACAGCGCCGCATTGGCCTCGCGGGCCGGGAATTCCGCGATGTGTTCTGGGAGGCGCAGCGCCTCTCCATCAAAGCTCGGGCGGGCTTCGCGCTCGCGCCAAGTCCCCAAGGTACGACGCCATGACAGGCGGTGGTTGGACACTTTTAGTGTGGCGGGTTTTATCTCCGCCCCGTGTGAGCCACCAAGGCCGCGGAAAAAGACACCAAGACGGCCTGAAACGTCTTCCAACGCCACGGCGGCATCCTCGTGGGTGTCGCGGGCGTCCAACCGGCTGGCAAAGGTATGCCAGAGTTTGCCAACGGTCTCTTCTGGTTCAAAAATATCGAATTCATGTTCGGACATGAGGCACCTCGGGTGATTAGGTAACGTCCTGGAAAGAAAAACAGCGACCGACCGTACTGGGTGGCCGGTCGCTGCCGAGGGCGGTTAAGCACTAGAGGGACGCTTAACCGTATATCGCAGTGACCAGATCCATCAGGCCACGTTTGACGTCTTCGTCATCGGTGAGCGGCTCGATCATGGCGGTGCGGATGGCGCGCTCAACGGACATGCCGTCGGCAATCAGCGTGGCACAGTAGATCACAAGGCGGGTCGAGACGCCTTCTTCCAGGTCCTGACCTTTCAGGCCGCGCAGCTTGTTGGCCAAGCGGACAAGCGCGGTCACACGATCTGTGTCCAAGCCGGTTTCATGCTCAACAATGTCAATTTCCCGGTCTTGCGCAGGGAAATCAAAATCAATCGACAGGAAACGCTGACGGGTGGACGGCTTCAGAGTCTTCAGGATGTTCTGATAGCCAGGGTTGTAGCTGGCCACGAGCATGAAGCCCGGTGCTGCCTCGATTTCTTCGCCGGTTTTGTCCAGCGGCAGGATGCGACGATCATCTGTGAGCGGGTGCAACACAACGGTCACGTCTTTGCGGGCTTCAACAACCTCATCTAGGTAACAAATTGCCCCTTCGCGCACCGCGCGTGTCAAAGGACCATCCACCCAGACTGTTTCTCCACCTTTTAACAAGTAGCGACCAACAAGGTCCGCCGCAGAAAGGTCGTCGTGGCAAGCAATGGTATAAAGTGGGCGGCCAAGTTTGGCAGCCATATGGGCGACAAAGCGTGTCTTACCGCAGCCAGTAGGCCCCTTCAGAAGCAGCGGCAGCCCATGGCGTTCAGCAGCTTCAAAGACATCACATTCATCTGAGACGGGTGAGTAGAAGGGGGCTTTAGCCCCCTCCGTGGTTTTTTCAACAGCAGCCATCATCAGGCTCCTTCACTTTTGGCTTCAGCGCCGCGTGTGATGATCTCTTTACGAGGAGCCAGCTGCGCATAGATGAACAGGATGGCGCCGACCACAACACAGAGACCAGAGCCCCAGCGCATCAGGTAGAACAAGTTGAGACCTTCTTGGATGTCCATGAAGTTTTCGCCCATGACGCGCTGCAGGTGTGTTTGCACAGTGCCCGCAAAGGTCAGAACAAAGGTCATGAACGCCATCCCGCCGGTCATCAGCCAGAAGCTCACCATATTGAGCACCTGATTGTAGGGGTCCCGGTTGGTCAGGATTGGGAAGGCATAGGTGAAGATCGCCAGGTTCACTGCCACATAGGCGCCGTAGAAGGCCAAGTGACCGTGGGCTGCGGTGATCTGTGTGCCGTGGGTGTAGTAGTTCACACCGTGCAGTGTGTGCAGGAAGCCCCAGACGCCTGCGCCAAAGAAGGCCACGGTTGCGGCACCCAATGCCCAAAGCAGCGCGGCTTTGTTCGGATGGTCACGTTTGCCTTTCCACACCATGACAAAGCTGAAGCTCATCATTGCGAAGAAGGGGATCACTTCCAGCGAGGAGAAGATCGAGCCAATCCACTGCCAGTAACCCGGCAAGCCGATCCAGTAGTAGTGGTGGCCTGTGCCAAGGATGCCAGAGAACAGCGCGGTGGCGACAATGATGTAGAGCCACTTTTCGATGATCTCACGGTCCACACCGGTCAGTTTCAGAAGCAGGTAGGCCAGGATCGACGCCATCACCAGTTCCCAAGTACCTTCCACCCACAGGTGAACGATGTACCACCAGAACATTTTGTCCAGCGCCAGGTTGGCAGGGTTGTAGAAGGCAAACAGCCACAGCAGCGACAAGCCCCAAAGACCCAGAAGCAGCACGTTGGTGATTGCGGTTTTACGGCCCTGCAACACGGTCATTGTGATGTTGAACAGGAAGATCAGCGCCGCAACCAGAATGCCCAGCTTGACCCAGACAGGTTGCTCAATGAACTCGCGACCTTCTTTGCCCAGCAGCCAGTTGCCTTCAAACAGGTTGAACACATAGGTGACCACCACGCCAGCGGTGCCCAGAAGCAGGATGATCAACTGTAGATATGCCAATTTGGGGGAATAGATCTCCCGTTCGGCTTCTTCCGGTACAAGGAAGTAGGCCGCACCAAAGAAGCCCAGCAGCAACCACACAACCAGGGAGTTGGTGTGCAGCATCCGGACGATGTTGAACGGCAGCAGCTCGGACAGGAAGTTCGGGCTGACATAAATCCAGCCGGCGATCAGCCCGCCGGTGACTTGCACAGCGAACAGAATCATGGCCGCCAGGAAGTACCAATAGGCAATTTTTTGAGTTTGATATTTCATCTCTTGTCTCCTCGTCCGGCCTTAGCCCGCCTCGTTGGGCGGCCAACCCTGCGCATCGATCCCGTTCACCCACAGGAAGAAATCCGTGAGGTCGCGCAGTTCGTCATCGCTCAGGTTGAATTGAGGCATCTGACGACGCCCTTCGATGCCGGTTGGTTGGGACTCCATCCACGCTTTCATGATTTCGAAAGCGGTTTCAGGATCGTCGTCCACGCCCCACCGGGCCATCACATTTTGTAGTTCCGGGGCGAAGTAGGCACCTTCCCCCATCAGTGTGTGGCAGTTGATACATGCGTGTTTTTCCCACACATGTTTGCCACGGGCCACGCTGTCCGTCAGTTCGGCATGTGCAGTCGATTGGGTAACAACGTACCGCACCGAATGCGCCGATAAGATCAAAAAGACCACAATGAAGAACAGCGAGCCGCCATAGAACACGTTTCGTGCCATGGTCTTGGTCATGACTTCTCGCATATCGGCCTCCAGCTCAGTTATCCATTTTTGGGCATAGAGCCTTGTCTCGGCCAGACGATTGACAATTGTTAAGGGCACCCTAGATTTCCAAAGTACGCTTTAGCGACACGGCGGTGTGAGGCGGTGCGCATGTCGAAAAAATATCTTGAAATTAAATAGTTACTTTTATTCGTATGCTCTAAAGCAGCATCTCAGATACCTTATTTCCAACGGTCTATTTAAGATAATATCTAAGCCGGATTTGCCTCCCAGGCCTTTGCTATGTGCAGGATTCGGTTCCGCAGCTGCCCGCGCATTGCAGCGCATTTGTGCGCCGCCAAATGACCATAGATTGTGCCACGGCAATCAGGGTAAGCTGCTGGAGATTTCTATTAGGAAAGGCGCATCATGCCCCGTTTTGTACTGTCCGCCGCGGCCCATTTGATTGCCAATGCCATTGGTCTGATCCTCGCGAATATTTTGCTACCCGGCTTTACCATCGGCTTTCTTGGCATCGTGATTGTCACGTTGGTGTTCACTGTGGTTTCTGTCGTGCTCTTGCCGATCATCCGTAAAGTATCCGAGAAAAAACTGCCGGAGCTTCTGGGAGGTCTGTCCTTGGTTGTCACCTTTGCTGGCCTGCTGATCACCGAAATGCTGGTCAGTGATTTTACCATCGGCGGTATTGCCAACCTTCTGGCGGCCACCCTGATTGTCTGGCTCGGCGCGCTGATTGCCGGGGTGCTGTTGCCGAAGTATCTCTTCCCATCCCTCGCGAAACCCAAAGCGCACACGTAAAGTTTGCCTAAAACTTTTCACAATTGAGCGCCAATTGCGCCTCGATCAACGGTCAGTTTCCATTCTGTAAACAATCAGAAAGGAACTGACACATGGCACATGCAGACATCGGCGGCGCAATGATCGACGCGCCTGTTCTCGACATTTTGACCCGCGAAAAGAACAATTCTCTAAGCGCGCGTGAATGGAAATTCCGTCTGGCAGGCTACGGCTACGCGATCAAAGATGTGGCGGGCGCACAGGTTGTGACCAAACTGCCCCAGGGTACTGAAATTGGCGTGCTTCCAGCGCACTTCCACTAAGTGGACCTGGTACCTGTAACGATCACTTGAGTAACTCAAGGCAGCGCCCCGGCTTTGGCCGGGACGCCTTGCATCAAAAGGCTCTAACGGCCGGGAATCTGATCCCGACGGGAATAGTCCTGCCAGTTATTGAGCACGTCCACCGCCTCTTCCGCGGTCTCTACAAACTGGAACAGATCGAGGTCTTCTGCGGAAATTGTGCCCGCATCCGACAGCGCGTCCCAATTGATGATCTTCTGCCAGAACTCCTTGCCAAACAGCAGGAACGGCACACGCTGCATGCGGCCGGTCTGGATCAGCGTCAGAGATTCAAACAACTCGTCCAAGGTGCCGAAGCCCCCCGGGAACACACAAATCGCATTGGCGCGCATCAGGAAGTGCATCTTACGGATCGCAAAATAGTGGAAGTTGAAGCACAGCTCCGGTGTCACATATTCGTTTGGCGCCTGCTCGTGCGGCAGCACGATGTTGAGGCCTATCGAGCGCCCACCGGCGTCCTGTGCGCCGCGATTGCCCGCTTCCATCACACCAGGGCCGCCACCGGTGACAATGACGTTCTTCTTGCCGTCGCTGGCTTCCGTCACCAGCTGCGCAAACTTGCGGGTTTCATCATAAAACCGCGACAGTTCCGCCAGCGTTTCGGTGCGGGCAGTCTCCTTCTTTGATGGTTCCGGAATACGCGCGCCACCAAACAGCACCACCGTGCTCTCAATTTCATGCTCGTCCATCGCCAACTCAGGCTTCAGCAGTTCCAGCTGCAACCGCACAGGACGCAGTTCCGGACGACACAGGAAATCCTCGTCCGCAAAGGCCAGTCGGTAGGACGGTGCGCGGGTCTGGGGGGTGTCCGGAACTTGGTTGGCGGTGTGGCGATCAGAGTGGGCATCTGACAGCGGGTGGCGGCGATCATCTTTCATCGTTACTGGTCCTTGCTTGCGCGTTTTTCTTTTGCCTATAGGGTTCGCGCTAACAAAACCAGTGACAGGGAAGTGAAAATGGACTGGAGCACAGAGATTGCCGCAGCGGCGGAGCGGATCAAAACCCACGTACTGCGCACCCCGGTGGTGACCGTGGACAACGGCTTTGGTCTGGATTTCCCGGTACAGATGAAGCTGGAGCAGATGCAACACACCGGCACCTTCAAGGCGCGCGGCGCATTCAATACGCTCTTGTCCTCGGACGTTCCTGCGGCAGGGCTGGTTGCCGCTTCTGGAGGCAACCACGGCGCTGCGGTGGCGTACGCGGCCCATAAACTCGGTCACAAAGCCCGCATCTATGTGCCGGAAATGGCGGGACCCGCCAAAGTGGCGTTGATCCACGACGTCGGTGCGGACCTAGAAGTGGTGCCCGGTGCATACTCTGATGCGCTCGACAAAGCCCTGTCGTATGAAGCTGAGACAGGTGCGATGCAGATCCACGCCTATGACGCGCTGGGCACTGTGGGCGGGCAGGGGACCGTGGCGCTGGAGTGGGAAGAGCAGGGGCTGGATGCCGATACAGTAATTATTGCTGTCGGTGGTGGTGGGTTGATTGGTGGATCGATGGCCTGGTTTGACGGCCGCCGCCGCGTGATCGCTGTGGAGCCGGAAACCTCCTGCGCGCTCAATGCGGCCTTGAAGGCTGGTGAGCCTGTAGACGTGGATGTGTCAGGCGTGGCGGCCAATGCGCTGGGCGCCAAACGCATTGGCCAGATTTGCTTTGAACTCGCAGTCTCCACGGGAGCGGAGTCTGTATTGGTCACAGATGAGGCCATCACCCAAGCGCAACAGGCCTTGTGGCGGGAACGCCGGCAACTGGTTGAACCCGCTGGCGCAACTGCTTTGGCTGCGTTGATGTCCGGTGCCTACGTGCCCGAACCGGGCGAAAAAGTTGCCGTTTTGGTCTGTGGCGCCAACATTGCGCCGGACCCGTTTGGCCAAGCGACATAATGAGCGCGTGACGCCCGCGCACTATCCCGTTAGAACACCCCAAATTCCAAGACATCCGGAGCCTTAAACATGTCGAATGCCCAACTGGAACAAGCCATCGAAGCCGCGTGGGACGCGCGCGACACCATCACCCCCGCGACCACTGGCGAAACCCGTGACGCGATCGAGTCCACACTGAACGCGCTCGATAGCGGCAGCCTGCGCGTCGCCGAGAAAATGGAAAACGGTGACTGGCACGTCAATCAGTGGGCCAAAAAGGCTGTGCTGCTTGGCTTCCGCATCAAAGACATGGAAATCCAGGATGGCGGCCCACAGGGCTCCGGCTGGTGGGACAAAGTTGACAGCAAATTCAAAGGCTGGGGTGAGAAGCAGTGGAAAGATGCTGGCTTCCGCGCGGTGCCAAACTGCGTGGTCCGCAAGTCAGCCTATGTTGCGCCAAGCGTTGTGCTGATGCCGTCTTTTGTGAACATCGGCGCCTATGTTGACGAAGGCACCATGGTCGACACATGGGCCACCGTTGGCTCCTGCGCCCAGATCGGCAAGAACGTGCACCTCTCTGGCGGTGTTGGCATCGGTGGCGTTCTGGAACCCATGCAGGCCGGCCCGACCATCATTGAAGACAACTGCTTCATCGGCGCGCGCTCCGAGGTGGTTGAAGGCTGCATCGTCCGCGAAGGCTCTGTGCTGGGCATGGGCGTGTTCATTGGCCAGTCCACCAAGATTGTGGATCGTGAAACCGGCGAAGTGATGTACGGTGAAGTGCCGCCTTACTCGGTGGTTGTCGCAGGCTCCATGCCATCCAAGAATGGCGTGAACCTCTACTGTGCGGTAATCGTGAAACGCGTGGACGAGCGCACCCGCTCCAAGACCGGCATCAACGAGCTGCTGCGCGACTAAGACTGCGCCCTATCAAAATCTTGGGCCAGTCTCCATTCGGAGGCTGGCCTTTGTTTTTGGTATTCTGTCAGAAAAGCGCGGGAGCCAACGACGCCACAAGCGCCAACGCAGCGACGATATTGAAGGTTTTGAGCCGTCGCCCCGTCGACAGGTACCGACGAATAACTGTCCCAAACCAGCCCCAGGCGGAATTGGACAAAAGCCCAACACCTGCAAAGGTCAATGCCACAAAAACCACGCTTGCCGGCGCAAACCCAGGCGCAAAGAGCGCCACGGCGGCCATGCCCAAGGCCCAGACCTTTGGATTGACCGCCTGAAACAAAAGCGCCTGCACAAAGGTCAATGGCGTGCCCGCCGCATCGGCCTCTGCCGGTGGCGCTGCGTTTGCAATTTTCCATGCCAGATAGAGCAGGTACACGGTCGAGGCGGCCAAAAGCGTCCAACGCGCCACGGGAAACAGGTCAAGAATGGCGCCAATGCCAATTCCGGCCAGGCTGATCACAAGGGTGATGCCGACCGCAACGCCAAGGATATGGGGCACCGTGCTGCGAAAACCAAAATTCACGCCTGAGGCCATGATCATAATGCTGTTTGGACCGGGTGTGATCGTGGAGGCGGTAACAAACGCGACCATCGGAAACCACGCAGCAAAATCCATACCCAAAACCCTGTTTGACTTCGCACCAATCGTTGGTCCTGACACCCCCGTCACATCTGTTCGGTGTGGAAACCAACGCTATGCGTTACTCATAGATCGTTCATTGCAACCACAGCAATTGTGAAAGGCTCCTGCCTAACAACGATCTCCGCAAAGGGTCCGGAGTTTTACCGCCGGAACGTGGCACCAAACCAGTGTTCCAACAGGGCGTCATAGGTGCCATCTTCACGCAGTTTCAGCAAAGACTGGTCAATCTCTTCACGCCACGGGCTGCCGGTTGGTAAGGCAATGCCGTAGTTTTCGGGCCGATACACCCGCTCGATCAGGCGGGATTCATTGCGGCCGTCAGTGGTGGCAAAATAGGCCAGGATCGGTCCGTCAAACACCACCGAGTCGATGTCGCCATCCTGAAAGGCGGCAAGCACTTCATGGGGTGTTTCAAAGTCCCGAAACCGGATGTCGCGCGCGGTTAGGAACTGTGCGGAGGTGGACCCTTCAACAGACCCGACCTTTCGACCTTCCAGATCGTTGATGCTGTCTACAGAGTCTTGCAAGGCTTCCACGGTGACAGCTGCGGTGATGGTCGCAACAAACACCGACACCACAAACAGGCTGGCGACCACAAGGATCACCGCAAAGAACCGCCCCGGGCGTGATTGCGGCATGCGTTCTTCAAAGCCACCGTTGACCACCAAGTTGAGGGCCCACCAGAACGATGGGAACAGCGCGTCTTTCGCAGGCCGATCAAAATAGGGCTGATGGCGGCGCTCAAACAGCCACATGATCATGCCACCACCAAACAAAAGGCCCAGCGCCACAAGGATGGCTGTCATGATTTCACGTGTGAGCAAGTGGCCAATCCGCGCAAGACTACCGGGTTCGGACGGGAGCAGGATCTGAATGCCACTCTCAAAAATCGGCTGGCTAAAATCCATCACCGTTTCACGCGAGGCGGTGATCGAAATATTGGCAATCGCGCCGTCTACGGAAACCGCTTCTACAGCCGCCAACATGTCTGGGAAGCTGTCTTGAGGGACAAAGGTGATTTCCTTGCCCAGGTCCTCGCCGATGGCCCGCATCAAGTCGATGCTGAAGCCGCGCGGTGTGTTGTCAGTCAGAAAGACAAAAGGCGGACGGTCCACGGTCGCAAACATCAACGTCTCTGCCGATTGGGCAGAGGCGACAGAAATCCATGACAAGATGGCGCCAAGAGAGAGTAGGGCTGCGGGGAGGAAGCGCATAGTCAGTACCGAAGTTGCTTGGCTCCCCCTATCGCGCACCGCTTGACCCGGTCAACCGCGCTCTGAAGTTGACCTAGGGTTTTGTGGCTCTAATGCGGACATTTTGCCCCTTAAGCCGCAGCCATGAGGGCCTCAGCCTCGTATTTGCGCAGCGACACACGGGCAGAGGGCCCAAAGCCGTAACCCATCAACGCATCCGAATTTGGCATGAGTCGCAGGATTTCGTCGCGGGTGTCGGCATCAAAACTGTCGAGTGTTTCCTGCCCCGGATGGTAGCTTTCGCTGTCCAATCCATTGGCGCGCACAATCTCGTGGCGGTCAAACAGGATATGTACATAGGTCACCGGCCCATGGTCTTCGCGCACAGTGATGGTGTCCCCGTTCACCAGATCCTTGGCTTTGACCAACACCTCGGATTCGCCAAACAACATGGCGGCCTGTGAAGATTTGATCAGGATGCGGTGGTTGGGCGAGAACTCGACGGCCTCATGGTGACCCAGCGTGTCTTTCTCCAACCGGATCGGCGCATCGGATCCGGTGGCTTGGCGGGTTGTTGTGCCAATCCACAGCAACGGTTGGAAGCCGTTGTCGCGGGTGAGCACCATTTGGCCGGGCATCAGGTCTTCGACTTTCATTAAGCCGTCTTGGGTGACGATCTCAGTCCCGGCGACAAAACACGGCGCTGTGGTGGTTGTCACCTTCACAAATCCGGTGTCTGTGTTGCCGTCTGAATCTTCCACTTCATAAGTGAAAGCCTCGCTGCCCAAATCATCGTCCGTTTGGATCGAAAGCGTGCCGTCCGGGTTCAGCGTAACCACTTCACCAGAGGTGAGCGTAACCGAGTCACCAGCACTGACCTCCTGGCCGTTGATTTTGGTGATGGTCATGGTTGTGCCATCGGGTGCCGAGTCATTGGCCAACACATCCACGGTTTTGGTGGCATCGGCCCCAATTTCATATTCATCGTCATGCGCCAGAAGGGCGCATTGAATAGAGTCACCGGCGATCAGCAGGTTGGAATCATACTTGTCGTCTCCGGCGTCTGCTATGCCGATCTTAATGGTGTTGACCTCGCCCGGATTGACCGGTGCTTTCACGTTGAGTGTAATGGTCAGCCCGTCCATCTCGCTATTGACCACCTCGCCGTCGGCCGGGTTGTCGATATAGAGGTTGCTGTTGTCTTCGTCGTTGATGTTGTCGATTGTGATGTCACCATCGCCAATCGACAGCGTGGCCTTCTCACCATTCACCCATATGCCTATGGCATCGTTGTAGCCCTCGTCGACGTATTCCAGGTATTCTTCGGACGAAAACACGATCTGCATGGTCAGCGTGTCGCCATCCGGTATGAAACTGGCTTCAAACACCGCAGCGTCGTAGGTTTCTCCGCCGGCGATCTCGGACAAATCATCGTCGCCGCTGGTGTCCATTTGGCCAGTTGTATTGGCCGCCTCGTTCACGTCACCGTCCGCGTTGGTGAAGTCTTTGGTGTAACCTGTAGAGAGGATCACCCCGCTGTCAGACGGTGTGGCATCCGGCGCCACGGAGTCACCGTCTGAATAGGTCCCACTGGACATGTGGTGGCCGGAATAGCTTGCCCCCAATACCTGGACACCGGTGCCAAACATGGCGTCCGCCATCTGCGTCGCACTGGCACTGTTGTCAACTGGCAGTTCTGATGCGGTTGGCATAGTGGTCCCCTATTTGCATTCCCAAACCATAGATGTGGCGTCTCTGCCCTGTTTCAGTTGGGAACCCGGTCGAACGCTTTGGCTGGTCCGGCGGAACAACGTGCCCGGACATTGGCGTCGGCTGTGAAATTGCCGAGTGGAGATTCGAAAGTCACCATTAGAAAGAGGGCACGTTCTGCGCGCTAACAGTTTGGAATACAACCCTTTCCAAAAGATGACCAAACCACCCCAAGACTCTGAAAAAAAGAAGAAAATTTTCTCGATTGTTGGAAGTGTAAAACGGCAGTCAGCACCGAGTGGTTGACCCTTTGCCCCATGGCGCGCTAAGGCCGGTTTAAGAGAAAGGCACCGTCATGACCCAGGAAAAAAAGAAAAAGAAGACCCGGCAACAGGTGTACACGCTGTTGGTGCAGGTTGGGCGCAAAGACGGAGATGGTCTGCCGGACGAAGCCACTGGCGGCGCTCTGATGATCTATGCCAGCGGCGTGGACGAGGCGGAGGCGGTGCGCGAAACGGTTGCGATTCTGAAGCAGGCGGATTTGAACCCGCTTGACGTCACCGGTTATGGCACCGTTGAAGAACGTGAAGCTCAAGGCCACGAGATTGACGGCCATGAGCGTGGTTTGATGCAGCGTGCCTTGGATGAAAACTCTGTGGTTGTTGCGCAGTTGACGCCGTTTTACCACGGAGAAGAATCTGAGGACGCTGCCACCACCGAGCACTGACCTCGATCGGCGCCTGTCACGCCGCGCGCTGGGCCGCCAAGGTGAGCGCGTCAAACTCCCGCAAAACCGGGAAGGCGGTGCGCGCGTGTTCTGGCAGCAACCGGCGTGGGTATCCTGACAACAAGCTGGCGCTTAGCAAATCCCGCCGTCTGCGCATCCGGCCCACATCCATGCTTTCCACATAGGTGTCCGCTGCCAAAATGGCCTCGTGATTGGGCAGCAACAGTTGGCAATAGGTCACTAAGGGTGCTTCTCCGCCAGGAGTTGCTGCGTTGCCATGTAACAAATGCCCGGCCGGAACCAAGACAAACTCGGAGCCAAACATATACTCGACCCGGCTGCCGCCGATCATAAGCCGTTGGGTCGGGCTGGTGACAATATCGCGGCTGAGACCAAAAAAGGGCGCGCGCAATTTGATCGGGGCAAAATGCCCGGTGGCGGGCACCGTTCTGCGGATATTGGCCAAAACCGGCACCAAATCGCCAGACGGGGTCTGCACCACATCGCCGCGTTTCAATGTGCCGACTTTGCGATAACCCTGCGCGGTCATAACCGGCGTTTCTTCAGACAGGCTCGGCATTGGGCCAATGGGTTCAATCCGGTTGGAAACCGCAATAAAGGACAAGTCGCTTGAAAGCACACGCGCCTCATCGTCTTGCACACACTCCCGGATTTCCGCGGGGGTGAGAGCCACTGGGCGCACCAACGTACGGAGCTCCACACGCCATGTGCCGGGTTGCTCCACCGCCAGGCGACCAACATTGGCAGACAGATCCCAGGAATAGGTCACACGCAGGACATCCGCACGCCCCCCGGTGTCGAGATTGACCGCCACATGGGCGGTGCGCCCACCCCGGTTCAGGACAAGCACAACGCCGCCACCGGGCACCGCCTGCAAAGACAGGCGAAAGCCGCTGCCGGTTTGGGAGGCCATGCCCAAAAGCGTTTGCGGCCGGTCGTAAGGGGACACCCGCGTTTCAACAACCAAGCTGCCACGTGGCAGGGTGGTGTTCGAGAGCGGCTGGGGATCTGCAATTGCCTCAGTTGGCGCGCCGCGCGGACGGGCCAACCCGTTTGGGTCAAACAACGCGTGTTTTTTGTCCCAAAGTGCAATCCAACTCATAGATCAGACCCCGCCAAAGGCAATCTGAGTGAGGGTCGCGACCTCAAAGCTGCGCAATCCACGTCGGGCCATTTGACCGTACCCATCCCCGGACACCGGGTCGAGCTCGGGAAAGAGGGCACAGATCTCTGCAACAATGTCCGGTTCAAAACTGCTCGAGGTCTGCGGCCCCGGCAAATAGCTTTCCGTCATCAGCTTTTCTGAAAAAATGATCTGATGGTCATCAAACAAAAGATGTACGTATTCAACCTCGCCTCCCGGGACTTGGCGGATGGTTTTGTCGTTCACCAGATCGCGCGCCGCGACCAAAACCTCTTCTTCACCAAACAACAGCTCCGCCCAGGCATTGCGGATCAACACGCGGTGCAGCGGGGAGAGCAGTAACTCGCGGTGGTTGCCAAGGGTGTTTTCCATGATGCGGATCGGGGCCATCGCTCCGGTTGCCGGCACCTTGCGCCGCCCAATCCAACGCACCGGTTGGGGGCCGTTGTCCAAAGTCTCAACCAAGTCCCCCACGTTCAGGCACTCAATTGGCACTTCGCCATGTGGCGTGCGAATAAATGTGCCCACCGTGAAGCAAGGCGCCTGATTGATCTTGATATAGCCGACATCGGTTGTGCCGTTTCCGTCATCAATGGTGTAGGTCAGGTTGACCTCTTCTTCATCACTGTCGCCTTCAAAAGTGATGGTACCATCTGCGTTGACGGTGATGATTTGCCCGCTTGGCAATGTGATCGGCACACCAACTGTAATTGGCTGTCCTGAAATATGCGTGATGGTGATGGCATTGCCGGTGTCATTCACGTCATTGGCCAGCACGTCGATGGTACGTGTGCCGTCAATCGGCAGCTCTACCTCATCGGTGTTGGCAATCAGGGATGTCTGGATCGAATTAGCCGCAATCAAAAGCGAACTGTCGTATTGGCTGTCTGACACATCGGCCACAACAATGCGGATGTCATTCATGCCCGCAACGATGTCAAACGTCAGGGTCATGGTGATGGTGAACCCATCCATTTCCGTGTTGTAGAGACCCCCGGTGTTGTTCACGAACAGGCTTTCGTTTTCGCCGTTGTTGATGTTGCCCGGGTCCACATCCCCGTTGCCAATTTCTAGCGGAACATAGCTTCCGTTGATCGAAACCGCGACAAAGTCCTGATAGATGGAGCTGATGTATTCCGGGTATTCCTCTGACGCAAAAACGAACTGCATGGTCATTTGACCCGCTTCATTGGCGACAAAAGACACGTCCAGATAAGAAGCGTCATAGGTGTTGGTGCCGGCCACCGCGTTGAATTCGGCGTTGTTGTCCTCACCGTTGGTATCTGTCGACCGGTTGGTGCGTTGGTTGTTGCCGCCCCAGCGATTGGAAAAATTTCTGGCATGTCCCGTAGATAGGATCACCCCTTCGTCGCTTGGGGTTGCGCCAGGAGAAACACTGTCGCCATTGGTGTAGATGCCGGAAGAGGAGTTCTGCCCATTATAGTCTGCGGACACAATGGTCACGTCATCGCCAAAAATGGTTTCCGCCATATCCATGGCAGACGCGCCGGTGTTTACGGGCAATCTGGGCATTATTTCTCGCCTCATGTTGATGAGGCACGCCACACAACAACGCCCACCTGCTCACAGGGCGCTCATACGGGTTTCGTTGCACTTCGAGATGCGTTTGTTGGAAACCTTTGGCTGTTTTAGCCGAACTGCTGGTGACCTGCCTCGGTCGATTTTTATTAACTCTAACTAAACAGCATATTTTTCCGCTTGTTAAGGGGTGGCCCACCGCTTTGTGTTCCAAATGTGGCTTTCCGGTCTGCCGTGGCTGTGCCACAACCCATGGCGCAAGCTTATCACACAAAGGAACCCGCCATGACCAAGACCGATGCCGCACAGCTGACCGCAGATCTGATCCGCTGTCCCTCTGTGACGCCGGAGGAGGGCGGGGCGCTGGTCTTGCTGGAAAAGCTGCTGTCGGACGCCGGGTTTGACTGCAACCGCGTAGATCGCGGCGCGGTCAGCAACCTTTTTGCCCGCTGGGGCCGCAAAGGCGACAGCAAGACGTTTGGCTTTAACGGTCACACGGATGTGGTGCCCGTTGGCGACGAGGCCGCCTGGACGGTAGATCCGTTTGGCGCAGACATCAAAGACGGCATCATGTTTGGCCGTGGCGCCACCGATATGAAATCCGGTGTCGCCGCGTTTGCTGCCGCCGCGATTGATTTTGTCTCTAACACACCGCCAGAGGGTGCCATCATCCTCACCATCACCGGCGATGAGGAGGGTGACGCCATCGACGGCACCACCGCGCTTCTGGACTACATGTCCACCGAACAGGAGCGCATGTCCGTCTGTCTGGTGGGCGAGCCAACCTGCCCCAACGAGATGGGCGAGATGATGAAAATTGGCCGTCGCGGCTCGATGACCGCCTATTTCACCTTTACCGGAAAACAAGGTCACTCCGCCTATCCGCACCGCGCCAACAACCCGCTGCCGGTGATGGCCCGCCTGATGGATCAGTTCTCTTCCGAGCCGCTGGACAATGGCACCGACCATTTTGATGCGTCTACTTTGGCGGTCGTCACCATGGACACAGGCAATCCGGCCACCAATGTGATCCCGGCGGAATGCAAAGCAACGCTCAACATCCGCTTCAACGACTCCCACTCCGGCGCGTCCCTCACAGAGTGGATACAGTCGAAAGTAGATACTATCTCGGCGGAAACCGGCGTTGGCATCGACATGAAAGTCACCATCTCTGGGGAAAGCTTCATCACCCCACCCGGTGATTTGTCCGAATTGGTGGCCAACTCTGTGGAAGCTGAAACCGGTCGCCGCCCGGAGCTTTCTACGTCTGGTGGCACCTCGGACGCCCGCTTTGTGCAGCACCACTGCCCGGTGGTGGAATTTGGTCTCGTGGGCAAAACCATGCATCAGGTGGATGAACAGGTGCCGGTTGCGCAAATCCATCAGCTCAAAGACATCTACAGCCGCATTTTGCGAGACTATTTTGCCTAAATATCACCCAAACCTTGTGGTGATGATCAAGGAACCGCGTTCAGGCCGTGTGAAAACCCGGCTGGGCCGCGACCTCGGCATGACCGCCGCCGCCTGGTGGTTCCGCCACCAATCCGCTGCCCTGCTGCGCCGTCTCGATGATCCGCGTTGGAACCTGATCCTGGCCGTTGCGCCGGATCACAAAGGCCTCACGTCGCGTGTTTGGCCAGCTCACCTGCCACGCGTGCCACAAGGCACCGGCACCCTCGGCGACCGCATGGCGCGACAGCTGCGTTTCCACCAAGGCCCCACCTGCATCATTGGTGCTGACATTCCCGGTATTCGGCCAGGCCACGTCGCTGATGCCTTCAAGGCGCTGGGCGATCATGACGCGGTGTTCGGTCCAGCCCCGGATGGCGGCTACTGGCTGGTGGGTTTGAAACACGCCCCCAAACCAGGCCTCTTTGCCAATGTGCGCTGGTCCACGGAACACGCCTTGGCTGACAGCCGTGCCACCCTGCCCGATGCGCGCATTGCCACCATCGCCACGCTGGCAGATGTGGATACCGCCATCGATCTGGCGCGTCTCTAAGCTTTCTCATTCCCCAAATATCTCGGGGTTGAATTGGGCCACAGGCCCAAGAAGGGGCTGGCCCCTCAACTTGCCCCCAGTTTTCTCCGCGTGACCTCCCCGCATCACCGTGCTAGGGCCACCCCATGCCTATGCCCAGCAAAGAGGAAGTCCTTGAGTGGATTTCCGAGAACCCGACCCTCACCTCCAAACGTGACATCGCCAAAGCTTTTGGCATCAAAGGGGCTGCGCGCATTGACCTGAAGCGCCTGCTCAAGGAGCTGGAGGCCGAAGGGCATCTGCAAAAACGGAAGAAAACTTATCGCGATCCGGAAAGCCTGCCGCCGGTCACCGTGTTGCAGATCCTTGAGGCAGACGCCGATGGCGATCTTTTTGCCCGCCCTCTGGAATGGCATGGCGAAGGCGAAGAGCCCAAAATTCTGGTGCTGCCCCGTGCGTCTGATCCGGCGCTGGGCGCAGGCGACCGCATTCTCGGTCGGCTGACCAAGCTGGATGACGGCGACATCCAATATGAGGCCCGTCTGATCCGCCGGATTGGCACCAACCCGCGCCGCGTGCTGGGCATGTTCCGCAAAACCGCCGAAGGCGGTCGCATCCTGCCCATCGACAAGGGCGACGGCAAAGAATGGTCCGTGGCCTCCGATCAAACCCACGGCGCCAAGGACGGCGAACTGGTCGAGGCTGAGCAATCCGGCCCCAAAGGCCGACTTGGTTTGCCGCGCGCCCGTATTGTGGCCCGCATTGGGGATCCAACAGCACCCAAAGCTGTGAGCCTGATCGCCATCCATCAACATGGCATCCCAGACACTTTCCCCGATGAGGTGCTATCAGAGTCTGATAAAGCCAAGCCGGCGCCTTTGGGTCAACGTGAAGACTTGCGGGACATGCCGTTTGTCACCATCGATCCGGCCGACGCGCGCGACCATGATGACGCCTGCTGGGCGCATGCGGATGACGATCCAAAAAACGAGGGCGGCCATGTGCTTTGGGTCGCGATTGCCGATGTCGCGCACTACGTGACATCCGACACGGCGCTCGACCGAGAGGCCCGCAAACGTGGCAACTCTAGCTACTTCCCGGACCGTGTGGTGCCGATGCTGCCGGACCGCCTCTCTGGCGATTTGTGCTCACTGCACGAAGGTGTGCCGCGCGCCGTGTTGGCCCTGCGCATTCAGATCGACAGCAAGGGCAAAAAAATCGGCCACCGCTTTACCCGCGCCATGATCCGCTCTGTGGCGTCATTGAACTACGGCGAAGTGCAACAGGCGCAAGACGGCCATCCAAATGAGCGCTGCGCGCCGATAATGGATGAGATCATCACCCCGCTCTACGCAGCATATAAGGCTCTAACAAAGGCCAAAGCCGAGCGTCAGCCGCTTGCACTCGACCTGCCGGAACGCAAAATTGAGCTCTCGGACGCAGGCGAAGTCACCTCTGTGAACTTCCGCGACCGCTTTGACGCCCACAAACTGGTCGAAGAGTTCATGGTGCTCTCCAACGTCTGCGCGGCTGAGACGCTGATTGCCAAGAAATCTCCGCTGCTGTTCCGTGTGCACGAGGAACCGAGTCCCGAGAAACTCACAGCCCTACGTGACACCGCCCAGGCCGCTGGCCTGACGTTGGCCAAAGGGCAGGTGCTGCAAACGCGCCATTTGAACCAGCTGCTGGATGCCGCCGCAGGCACGGAACAGGCGGAACTTATCAACATTTCCACCCTGCGCTCCATGACGCAGGCGTATTACGCGCCGTCCAACTTCGGCCACTTCGGCCTGGCGCTGCGGGCTTATGCGCACTTCACCTCGCCGATCCGGCGGTATGCCGACTTGATCGTGCACCGCGCTCTGATTTCGGCGCACGGCTGGGGCGATGACGGCCTCACACCCGAGGCCACCGAAGTACTCGAAAAAACCGCCACCCATATTTCGGACACCGAACGCCGCTCAATGCTGGCGGAACGGGACACGACGGATCGCTACCTTGCCGCCTATATGTCCGAACGGATTGGCAATGAGTTCACCGGACGGGTGAGCGGCATCGCCCGCTTTGGCGTGTTTGTGAAGCTGGATGAAACCGGTGCGGATGGCCTGATCCCGATGCGTGAGTTGGGGCAGGAATACTTCCACTTTGACGCGGAGACCAACACGCTTCTGGGCTCTGACACAGGCATCGTGATTGGCTTGGGGCAACGTGTAACGGCGCGCTTAAAAGAGGCGACTGCGGTCACCGGCGGCATCGCGCTTGAGTTGATCTCGCTGGATGGCGAGCTGGTCAAACGTGCTGGTCGCGGCGGCAAGGGGCGGGGCCGCGGTGGCCCCACCCGGCGCAAGGCCACCAAAGCAAAGCACAAGGCGGCCAAGACCAAACGCAAGGTCACTCGGCGGCGACGTTAAAAAACGCCTGCATGACTTTGCCAATGTCCGGATAAATCGCCTCCCGCACACGCGCCACATAAGGTGCCAAGGCGGGCCGCGCCTCGGTCGCCTTACGCAGGTCGGTGGCAACAGGCAGCGTCAGGATCATATCCAGCACCGGCGCGACCGCCGCGTCTGCGGCTGTTGGCGTGTCGCCAAACAGGAATTGTTGCCCGTCCAACTTGGCGTCGATCACCTCAAGGTCGTTGTCAAACCGCGCCTGACGGTCTTCTGGCGAGAACCGCGCAATGCCCTCAGACATCAAACCAGCTCGCACATGGCCGCGGGCCTCTTCCGCCGCTTGCTCCCGCATTGGCTCCGGCACAGCGGCAAAGAAGATCTCTTTCATCACGGCCCAACACGCGTCATTCAGCCAGCGATCATGCACCAGCCCAAGCCGCAGGCTCTCCTCCACCGTGCGGATCAGGGCGTGGGTTGCCGCCTTTTCAATCCGGCTCAATCCCGGCATGAAATCCGCGCCTTTAGACTCTAAATAGGCCTGAATGTTGTGGCTGTCCGGGATCAAGGTCTCGCCAACCCGTGCCACCGGCACCTTGCCCAATGGCAGCGCTTCAAAATCCTGAACCATTTCGGGCTGCCAATCGACCTTGGCCATTTCCAGCAGGCACATGGCTTTCAGGCAAAACGGGGAATGGGTTGGAAACTGCGCGTCACCGGGAAATGAAATTAGCTTCATGGGAACTCTCCACTGATTGATTGTGGCGACAGTCCTACAGATGCCTCTTGTCAGTTTCTGTCAGTAGGGTGCAGTATCCCAAAATCATGAGCCGTACCGACCGACTGTTCCACCTTATGCAGGCCCTGCGCGACCTGCCGCCCCCCGCCACAGCCCAAGCGCTGGCGCAGGAAACCGGCGTGTCAGAGCGCACAATCTATCGCGACATAGATAGCTTGCGTGGCCTCGGTGCCGTGATTGACGGTGAGGCCGGGTTTGGGTTCACACTTATTGAAGACGCCACTTTGCCGCCTTTGGGCTTTGTCCCGGAGGAAATCGAAGCCTTGGTTGTGGGGCTCAACGAGGTCATGGAGGTGGCTGATCCATCGCTGGCAGATGCAGCAAAATCGGCACTAACCAAGCTCAAATCGCGCCTTCCAGAGGGGCAGGCGCATCGCTTGAAACACGCTGTTTTGACCGCAAAGCGCTTCCACAAGCCCCCAGAGATCACCATCGACGCAGGCGCCCTGCGCCAAGCTGCCTGGGAAGAGCGGACAGTGGCCTTTGACTATGGCGATGCCGAAGGCCGGCCCAGCACGCGCGAAGTTGATCCGCTCTCCATCGTCTTTATGCAGAATGTGCATTGCCTCCTGGCTTACTGCCACCTGCGCGCCGACTATCGGGCGTTTCGCTTGGATCGTATGGTCAATCTCGACATCACCAACCGCTCCTTCCGCCCACGTCGGATCCCCATGTTGCGGGAGTTCAAAGCGCGACTCGAAGCGGAGCAATAACAATCGGCAATTCCCCGCGCCTCTGATTGACAGCGCTTTTGCCGCTCCCATCGCCGCGCTACACTTCCTTAAACAGGCAGGGAAAGTTGTGATGCGGACATTTGGGTTTTTGGTGAGTTTGGTTATTGGCTCCGTCGTTGCGTCAACGGTCTCTGCAGGCGCCCCATCACAGTCGTTGCGCCCAGTTCTGCGCCCGTTGGCGGAGATTCTGAACGCGCAAAACCCCATCGAAGTGGCCGCCTCCACCAAAGGCCTGCAGCGCTGGATCAAACGCTACAAATCACGCGCCCTCAAGGCGGGGATCAGCGCGGCAGTTTTTGACCGCGCCTTCCAGGGCGTTCAATACAACGCCGACATCATCAAGAAAGACCGCAATCAAAACGAGTTCACCAAGACCATCTGGGATTACCTTGATACGGCCGTCTCTGACGCACGCATCAACAACGGCAAGGCCGCACTAAGCAAACACAACGCCACCCTGCAAAAGATTGAAAAGCGCTACGGCGTCGACAAAGAGGTTGTGGTCGCGATCTGGGGGCTGGAGAGCGCTTATGGCACCTTCAAAGGCAGCACGCCGGTGATCGAGGCCCTGGCCAGCTTGGCCTATGACGGGCGCCGCGGTGATTTCTTTGAGGAACAACTCACTGCCGCGCTCAGCATCCTGCAAAACGGCGACGTCACTGCGCAGAATATGAAAGGCAGCTGGGCTGGCGCCATGGGCCACACCCAATTTATGCCAACCTCGTTCCAATCTTATGCCGTGGACTTCACCGGCGATGGCAAACGTGACATCTGGTCGGGTGACCCAACCGATGCGCTCGCCTCCACGGCCGCGTATCTCAAGCATTTTGGTTGGAAGAAAAATCAGCCCTGGGGTGTGGAAGTGAAACTGCCCAAAGGGTTTGATTACGCCTCCGCCAACCGCGAGAACCTGAAGAACCCCAGCGAATGGGCGCGTCTGGGCATCAAGGACATGCGTGGTCGTGCCGTGCCCAATCATGGCAAGGCCTCGATCCTACTACCTGCCGGCGCGCAAGGGGCGGCCTTTATGATCTTCAAGAACTTTGACGTGATCGAGCACTACAACACGGCCGATGCCTATGTGATCGGCGTCGGTCATCTCGCAGACCGCATTCAGGGTGGCCCAGCCATTCAGGGAAATTGGCCACGTGGCGATCGTGCACTGACATATAAGGAGCGGATTGAGTTGCAAAAGCGCCTGACCAAAGCTGGGTTTGACACCAAAAAGATCGACGGCAAGATTGGCCCACTCACCATCGCCGCTGTACGTGAATATCAACGCTCCGAAGGCATGGTGCCGGATGGATATGCGTCTCTAACGCTGCTGAAAACTCTGCGTTAAGGCATCAAAAAAGGCGCGTCTCATTCCGGCGCGCCTTCTGTTCTGTCAGGAGTATCTTGCCTATTCGCGGCCACTGACCACAATCACCTCTGTGCCCAACGGAACCTGCTCGTAGAGCTGTTCGATGTGCCAGTTGGCCATGCGTATACAGCCGTTAGAGCTGGGTGTGCCAATCGACTGCGGCGCGGTGGTGCCATGGATGCGGAACAGCGTGTCACGGCCATTCTGGTAGAGATACATCGCCCGCGACCCCAATGGGTTGTTAGGGCCACCCGGCATGCCGTCTTCGTACTTGGCGTAAGCCGGATTGCGCTCGATCATCTCTTGGGTTGGACGCCAGCTGGGCCATTCCACCTTGCGATCAATGGTGGCGCGGCCTGAGAAGTTGAGCCCTTCCTGACCAATCGCCACGCCATAGCGCACGGCGTTGCGCTCATCCTGCATGTGGTACAGGTGGTAGGAGGCCAGCACCACAACCAGCTGTCCCGGTTGAAAACCGTATTTCTTCTTCACCCGGACCTCTTTGGGTTTCAGGTGCTCCATCAGTTCGAAATCACCGCCTTGGGCGGCACGTAGGATATGGGGGGTGGCCAGAAGGCTGGCGCCAGCGGCAAGGAAATGGCGTCTATGCATAAGTACTCGTTCCGTTTACGTGCAAAATCTATGCCACAGACGTGACAGCGGGCAAAGTCAGGTGGTCCCGACTTTGCCCATATTCCCCAAAATATGCTGTGAAATCGCTAACGTTGCTTAGCTAGGCGACATGCCCCGCAGCCGCTCAGAGCGACGCCGCAGCAGTTCCACGGTTGCCAACAGCAGGATGGAGATCCCCACCAGGATTGTGGCCACCGCCAGAATGGTTGGGCTGATCTGCTCGCGCAGGCCGGTGAACATCTGCCATGGCAGGGTTTTCTGGCTTGCAGATCCGACAAACAGCACCACCACAACCTCATCAAACGAGGTGATAAAGGCAAACAGACCACCGGAGATCACACCCGGTAGGATCAATGGCATTTGCACCCGGAAGAAGGTGGTCACCGGGTTGGCCCCCATGTTGGCTGCGGCGCGTGTCAGGGAGCGGTCAAAACCCACCAGCGTCGCGGTTACGGTGATGATCACAAACGGAATGCCAAGCACGGCGTGTGCCAGAACCACTTTCACATAGCCGACAAAGGTCTTGTTCATGCCCAGCGTGCCTTCGAGCCAGTTGCCGATGTCGCTGTAGAAAAAGAACATACCTGTGGCGGAAATGATCAGCGGCACAATCATTGGCGAAATCATAATCGCCATGATCGCACGGCGTCCGGGTACATGGCTTTGGGACAGGCCAATCGCGGCCAATGTACCCAGGCTGACCGAGATCACAGTCGCAATTGGCGCAATGATCAGCGAGTTTTTGAAGCTGCGCTGCCATTCGTTGTTGGTGAAGAAGTCCTGATAGTGCTTCAGCGAGTAACCGGCTGGGTCAAGCCGCAGCATCTCCGGTGTGAACGTGAAGAAGTCCTGCGCGTTAAACGACAGCGGCATCACCACAAGAATTGGCGTGATCAGGAAGGTGAAGATCGCACCACAGATCACACGGAACGCATAGTGCCATAGCACCTGTCCCGGCGTCAGATACGGCAGCAGGCGGGCGCGATAACGGCCCTCATACAGCCAGTAGCTGAACCATTGGATAAACCAGCCATACAGCAGGCCAACGATTGCGGCCGCGAGACCACCAAACCAAAACCCAAGTGCGCCATAGAGCCCAATGGTGAGCCATTTGCCCAGCTTCTCGTTCTTGAGCACAAAGATGTAGAGCACGGCGCCAACAACAGCCATCAGCGCGCCAATCAACACACCCATAATGCCGGAGCCATTTGAGGTGCCGATGAACAGGCCAAAGAAGCCACCTGCGGCTGCCACAGTGGGCAGAACCAAAGACATCGGTTTGCGGGAAATCGGAGTGAGTGCAGCCATGGTTCTTATCCCAATTTCACGTTGTCGATGCCGACGATCTTGTCATAGCACCAGTAGAGTAGCAGGACGACGCCCAGCAGGATGGTGCCCAACGCCGCAGCGAGACCCCAGTTCAGCGAGCTTGAGATGTGATAGGCAATCCGGTTGGAGATGAAGACACCTTTGGTGCCACCCACAATTTCCGGTGTGATGTAGTAGCCAATTGCCAGAATGAACACGAGGATTGACCCAGCTCCAATGCCCGGAACGGACAGCGGGAAGTAGACGCGCCAGAACGCGGTCCAGTTGGTGGCGCCCATGGATTTTGCGGCCCGCAGATAGGTTGGCTGGATGGTCTGCATCACCGAATACATCGGCAGGATCATAAACGGCAGCAGGATATGCGTCATCGCCACAATGGTACCAAACTGGTTGTTGATCATCACCAGCCGGGCGTCATCCGCCACCAGGCCGATCCAAACCAGAACTTCGTTGATCACACCCTGTTGTTGCAGCATCACTTTCCAGGCCGAGGTCCGCACCAGCAGAGAGGTCCAGAACGGCAGCAACACCAGGATCATCAGGATATTTGCGGTGCGGGCGGGCAGGTTGGCCAACAGCCACGCCACCGGGTAGCCTAGCAGAATACAGCTCACTGTGATCATCAGCGACATAAACAAAGTCCGCTGGAACAGTTTGATTAGAATACGTTTGTCTTCCGGCTGCGCCTGCGCGCCTTCCGGAGTGCGCTGCATGTCAATCGCGTTCAGGAAGTAGCCGTTGGTGATCTTCACGGAATGGGTCTTGATCACCGCCCAAGTGGTCACGTCACCCCATTTTTTGTCGATGTCGATCAATTGCTCTTTGAACGGGCCATCGGTGGCCGGATCCAGCTTTTTGATCTTACGTCCGGACTTGCGGAACAAGGACGACATACCAGTATGTTCGTAGTTGAGGCGCGTGCCCAACCGGGTGTGCCGTTTTGCGTCAATCGCGACCACCATATCCGCAACAAATGCTGCATAGAGCGCTTCATCTGGCAACGCACCGGACTCGGCATCCCAATTTTGCAGCTCGGCCACTGTCAGCGGCAGTGTTTCGACAACAATGTCGTTCTCAACCGACTTGAACAGCATTTTGCCAATCGGGAAGATAAAGCTGACCAGAACAAACACCAACAAAGGCGCAATCAGCATCAAGGCACGTGTTTTTTGCAAGCGGAGTGCCCGAGCGAGGCTTTTCTTTAGCGGTGTGCCGTCGGCGGCGAGCATCGGCCCGCTTTGGGAGGTGGCGTCGGTCATAATGTCCCCGTTTTGTCTCACATGTCAGGCTTATGTGACGCCCGATCTTTTGTGGAGAAACAGGGCCGCCCAACGCGGCCCTGTCTTTAGCTTGCTAAGCGGACTTATTTCGCCAGCCACGCCTGGAATTTGGCGTCGATGTCGTCACGGTAGTCAGCCCAGAACTCGTAGTTGTACAGGAAAGTGTTCTGCGCGTTGTTAGGATCGGTTGGCATGTGTGGCGCCATGTCGATGCCCAGTTCCGCGTGCTTACCAACCAGCGGTGCGGAAGACGCACGTGCTGGACCGTAAGAGATGTACTTGGCCTGATCCGCCAGACGCTGTGTGTCTGTCGCGAACATGATGTAGTCCAGTGCCTGTGCTTTACGCTCATCAGACAGACCAGCTGGGATGATCCAACCATCAAGGTCAAACACTTGTGCGTCCCACAGCATGGCAACCGGCTGCTTCTGCTCTTCGATCACAGAGAACAAACGGCCGTTGTAGGTGGAGCCCATCACAACTTCACCGTCAGCCAGCAGCTGAGGTGTGTCCGCACCAGCAGACCACCAGATCACGTCGTCTTTGATGGTGCCGAGTTTGGCCAGAGCCTGATCTTGACCTTCCGGAGTTGCCAGAACGTCATAAACGTCGTCTTTTGCAACGCCGTCACAGAGCAGAGCCCATTCCATGTTGTTGATTGGGCGCTTTTCCAGCGAACGCTTGCCTGGGTACGCATCGGTGTCAAACACGTCACAGATGGTGGATGGCGCAGTGTCGCCTACCAGATCGGTACGGTAGCCGAATGTGGTCGAGTATACGATCTGCGGGATAAAGCAGTCGGATACCAGCAGGTCTCCGAAGTCTTCAGAAGCAGAGGTGCCATCTGGCGCAGCGGCCAGTTGGGTGTCTGCGTCGATTTCCATTGCCAGACCTTCGTCACACAGACGGATCGCGTCTGCAGCCACAACGTCCACAACATCCCATGTCACGTTGCCGGCTTCGTTCATCGCACGCAGCTTGGCCACGGCTTCAGCGGAGCTATCATCGTTGATGATGGTCACGCCGGACTTCGCAGAGTAGGGCTCGTGGTAGGCTTTCAGTTGCGACTTAGAATACGCGCCGCCCCAGGATACGATGGTCATTTCCTGCGCCATGGCGGCAGGGGCCACCAGTGCGGTTGTGACGGCAAGAGCTGTCAGCTTGGTTTTCATTGGATACACTCCTTGTTGATTTCTTATGGTCTGTTGTTTTTGGGTCCGGATCTTCCGCCCGGTTTGTGTGCGCCAGCCCGTTTTAGGCGTCCAGCGCACGGCAATCTTCAGGCAACCAGCCAATTTCAATCTGCTGACCTGGGGTGAGGCGCTCCACATCCGGGGCGTTCCGAGTCTTAATTACAAACTCTTCATTGCCCGCAACCGAAAGACGTGTGCGGAAGATATCACCCATGTAGATGAACTCTTTCACTTCAGCTTTCAGGGTGTGCGCGCCTTCCTGAATCCGGTCTTTGTTATATTCAACACGTTCCGGACGGATCGACACGCGGGTGCGGGCACCCGGCTTCACGCTTTCATGCACTGGCTTACAGTCGATCAACTCGCCGTCGTCCAGTTCAACAATTGCGATGCCGTTGTTGATCTCTTTGACCACGCCCTCGAGCGTGTTGTTCTCGCCGATGAACTGCGCCACAAAGCTGTTTTGTGGGTTTTCATACAGGGTGTCCGGTGGATCCAATTGCTGAATGCGGCCGTCATCAAACACCGCCACGCGATCTGACATGGTCAGCGCTTCGGTCTGGTCGTGGGTCACATAGACTGTGGTGATGCCCAGATTGTGCGCCAGGTTGGTGATCTCAAACTGCATCTTTTCACGCAGTTGTTTGTCGAGCGCACCCAGTGGCTCATCCATCAGAACCAGTTCGGGTTCAAACACCAGTGCGCGCGCCAAAGCGATACGCTGTTGCTGACCCCCGGAAAGCTGGGCAGGCCGGCGGCCGCCAAAGGCACCCATTTCGACCATGTCCAAGGCACGCATGATTTTCTCTTCGCGCTCGGTTTTGCCCATTTTGCGCACTTCCAGTGGGAAGCTCAGGTTCTCCGCAATCGTCATATGCGGGAACAGCGCGTAGTTTTGGAACACCATGCCAATGCCGCGTTTGTGCGGTGGGATGTTGTTGATGGAGGTTCCGCCAAGGCGAATATCGCCGTGGGTTGCCGTTTCAAAGCCTGCCAACATCATAAGGCAAGTTGTTTTGCCAGAGCCGGATGGGCCCAACATTGTCAAAAACTCGCCTCTTGGAAGGCTTAGGTTCAGATCTTTGACGACGAGGGTCTCACCATCATAGCTCTTTTGCACGCGGTCGAATTCGACAAACGCGTCGTTAGATGCACTATCAGCCAATAATCGGCTCCCTGTGTTGTCGGTCGGCAGATTTACTCTGCTCGTCTGTCTCAAGTGTAACCACACCTGAGCTTAAATGCGCAAGCCAGCATTCCGTATGGGAAAGTCTGCCAGCCTATTGGTAGGGTCGACGTCTGTTTGCGACACTTCGGTGACGATTTTCGCCAATTATGATCAAATGGTAAACCCATAAGTCTGCAAAACTTCAAAGTATTTCCGGCTAAAGTTGCAAAGCCTCCGCTAGAGCGGACAACAAAAAAACCCGGAGCAGGGCTCCGGGTTGATCAAATTTGCGCAAAGAATAGGCAGATTACTTGTAAAGCCCTTCGGATTTGATCTGTTCAAAGGTCTGGTCCAACGCGCGAGTCGCCCGCTCAATCAGCACGTCGATGTCGTCACGGGTCATCACCAGTGGTGGAGAAATGATCATCCGGTCGCCCACATGGCGCATGACCAGATTGTTGCCGAAGCAGTGCTCGCGGCATTTGTAACCCACGGTACCGGCCTCTGCTTCAAACGTGGCACGCGTCGCTTTGTTGGGAGTCAGTGCAATGGAGCCCATCATGCCGACAATCTTGGCTTCGCCCACCAGCGGATGATCCGCCAGCGCTTCCCATTTCTCTTTCAGATACGGTGCCACATCGTCACGCACATGCTCGACAATTTTCTCTTCCTCGAGAATTCGCAGATTCTCCAGCGCCACCGCACAAGACACGGGGTGACCAGAGTAAGTGTAACCATGGTTGAATTCGGTCGCGGCCACCACTTCGGCGACTTCGTCACAGACAATGCTGCCACCAATCGGCGCATAGCCTGACGACAGGCCTTTGGCGATCGACATGATATGGGGTTTGATGCCCACGGTCTGGCTGCCAAACCAATTGCCAGTGCGGCCAAAGCCACAGATCACCTCATCCGCAATCAGCAGGATTTCATATTTGTCACAGATGCGCTGAATTTCCGGCCAATAGGTCTCTGGCGGTATAATCACACCACCAGCTCCCTGGATCGGCTCGGCAATAAAGGCCGCCACGCGATCTTCGCCCAGCTCCAGAATCGCTTCTTCCAATTCTTGCGCGCGCTGCAGGCCAAAGTCTTCCGGTGAAATGTCCCCGCCTTCGGCCCACCAGTTTGGCTGGTTGATGTGGTGAATGTCCGGAATTGGCAGGCTGCCCTGTTGATGCATGGGCACCATACCGCCAAGGCTTGCCCCTGCCACTGTTGAGCCGTGATAGGCATTCTTGCGGCTGATAAAGACAGTCTTGGTGGGTTTGCCTTTAGCGGACCAATAATGCCGCACCAAACGCAGGTTGGTGTCGTTCGCTTCCGAGCCGGAGCCCGCATAAAACACATGGTTCAGATCGCCAGGTGCCAATTCCGCCAGCTTTGCGGACAACGCAATCACCGGCACATGGGTGGTTTTGAAAAACGTATTGTAATACGGCAGCTCGCGCATCTGACGAGCCGCCACATCTGCCAGCTCATCGCGGCCATAGCCGATGTTCACACACCACAATCCCGCCATCGCGTCGAGAATTTGCTCGCCTTCGCTGTCGGTCAGCGTCACGCCTTTGGCCTGGGTGATCACCCGTGCGCCAGCGTCATGAAAATCGTTCTGGGTGGAGAACGGGTGCATGTGGTGCGCCACATCCAGCGCCTGGAGCTCCGCAGTGGGCAAGTGATTGGTGATCGCGTTCATGGCTAACCTCGCAACAGAATCAGGGTGGGCAAAACGGCCAAATCACCGCTTCACATCTCTTGTCACAAAAATATGATCAAATTCTGATTAGTCAATCGTCTCGCTAAATGCGGTGCCATCCCGCAGTGCCGCACGGATCTGTTCCATGCCTTGCACCACATCTTCGCGCATTGCATCGGCGGTGGATTGCGCATCTTTGGCCCTCAAAGCGTCCAGTGCAGTCTTGTGATTGTCGGGCAGATTCTGCGTGCCCATACGCCCACAGACCACCCGCATCGACGGCCCGAATCGCAGCCAAACACTGTTGGCCACATCCATCAGAGTAGGCGCATTGGCCACCGCATACAGCTTGGCGTGAAAGGCATAGTTCTGCCGCAGGTAGGCAGACACATCGCCCCGCGTGATCGCCTCATCAACTTGTGCATCAATCGTTTCCAGCGCTGCAATATCTGTTGCCGTGATCTTCTCCGCGGCATGCGCAGCTAGCCGCGATTCCACGGTTTCTCTCAGAAAAATAAGGTCATCTATGGCATCCACGGTCAGCATCGGCACCACCACACGCCGGTTGCCGCGAAACTCCAGCGCCCCTTCACTGGTCAATCGGCGAATCGCTTCGCGAATGGGGGTCATGCCGGCACCGGTGCGTTCGATCAAACCCTGGATGGTGACCGCCTGTCCCGGCGCCAATTCGCCAAACAACACCGCATCGCGCAGCTGCGCATAAACCTGCTGATGCACCGGGACGCGAGCCGCGTTTTCGTCGCTGTGATCAAAACCTTGTCCCAATTTCCCAGTGCCTTCCATTTGTGCAATCCAATCCTCAATGCGATGTGCTAGAACGTATAATCATCGGCAAAATGCACAAGCATATTGCCATAACGCAAAAACTTGATCAAATTAATCTCACAGAATGCGACCGGGTCGGAACCTGGCGTCCAACGGGAGAACATCATGAAGACATCCTTCATCGCACTCGCGGCCACAATGGCGATTGGTGCAACTGCTGCCACCGCCGAAGAGGTGCGCGTTTACAACTGGTCTGACTATATCGATGAGGCTCTTTTGGCCAAATTCGAAGAAGAGACCAAAATCAAGCTGATCTACGACGTGTTTGACAGCAACGACGTATTGGAAACCAAAATGCTGGCCGGCAACTCCGGCTACGATGTGGTTGTGCCCTCTGGAACCTTCCTGCAGCGTCAGATCGCGGCAGGCGCGTTCCAGAAGCTCGACAAATCCAAACTGGCCAACGCTGGCAACATGTGGGACGTGATCGCAGATCGCACCGCAAGCTACGACCCCGGCAACGAGTACTCCATCAACTACATGTGGGGCACCACCGGCATTGGTGTGAACGTTGGCAAAGTGAAAGAAGTGCTGGGCGACGACGCCCCGATTGGCTCTCTCGCGTTGATCTTCGATCCTGCCAATATGGAAAAACTGGCCTCGTGCGGCGTGCACGTGCTGGACGCAGCGGATGAGATGATCCCGGCGGCCTTGGCGTATTTGGGCGAAAACCCTGACAGCCACGACAAAGATGTGATTGCCAAGACCGAACCACTGTTCACCGCAGTTGCGCCTTACATTCAAAAGTTCCACAGCTCCGAGTACATCAATGCACTGGCAAACGGGGACATCTGTGTGGCCGTGGGTTGGTCCGGCGACATTCTGCAAGCGCGTGACCGTGCCGCAGAGGCGGAAAACGGGGTTGAAATTGCCTACAACGCACCGTCTGAGGGCGCGTTGATGTGGTTTGACCAAATGGCCATTCCAGTGGATGCGCCCAACGCTGAAGCTGCGCACAAGTTCCTGAACTTCATCATGGATGCGCAGAACATGGCGGATGCGTCCAACTACGTTTACTACGCCAACGGCAACAAGGCGTCCCAGCCCTTGCTGGAAGAAGACGTGATTGGCGATCCGGCGATCTACCCGGACGAAGCCACGCTGGAAAACCTCTACACCACCTCGCCATACCCACCAAAGGTACAGCGCGTTGTGACCCGTATGTGGACCAAAATCAAATCCGGCACCTAAGCCTGATTGACCCTGGCTCGCGCACCTGTTGCGCGGGCCACTTTGACTTCTCCAACATTGCCGGAGCCCGCCATGGCGCTTGATGTCTTTGCCCCTTGGGATGATCCCAACGCAAAACCCCTCATTCAATTTCAGAACGTGACCAAACGCTTTGGCGACTTCACGGCGATTGATGACCTGACCGTGGACATTTTTGAGAAGGAGTTCTTTGCCCTTCTAGGTCCCTCCGGCTGTGGCAAAACCACAATGATGCGCATGTTGGCGGGATTTGAAACGCCCACTGAAGGGAAGATCCTGCTTGCGGGGCAGGACATTGGCGCTGTGCCGCCCAACAAGCGCGCTGTGAACATGATGTTCCAGTCATACGCGCTGTTCCCGCATCTCTCGATTTGGGAAAACATCGCCTTTGGCCTGAAACGGGACAAGATGCCCAAGGAACAGATTGGCGAGCGTGTCGAAGAAATGCTGCGGCTGACCCGGCTTGAAAAATTTGCCCGTCGCAAACCCCACCAGATCTCCGGTGGTCAGCGCCAGCGCGTGGCGCTTGCGCGCTCCTTGGCCAAAGCGCCCAAGTTGTTGTTGCTTGATGAACCGCTCGGCGCACTCGACAAGAAGCTACGCCAAGAGACCCAGTTTGAGCTGATGGACATTCAGGAAACCACTGGCACCACCTTTGTGATTGTGACCCACGATCAGGAAGAGGCCATGACGGTGGCAAGCCGCGTGGCGGTAATGGACCATGGCAAGATCATTCAGGTGTCCACACCGGATGTGATTTACGAGGCGCCCAACTCCACCTACGTGGCGGACTTCATCGGCGACGTGAACCTGATTTCAGGCAAGGCTGATCCGCAAGGCGAAAAGCTGCACATGCATTGGGCCGAGGGCCAACCTGCTGTGGTGGGATCTCCGCTGGACGGGGCCGCAAAAGGTCAGGACGTGCACTATGCAATCCGGCCCGAAAAAGTCTCCATTTCAGCGGAAAAGCCTGACAACGCCGCCAACGCCATCCAGGGCGAAGTGCACGACATTGCCTACCTCGGCAACATCTCGACCTACCACGTGCAGCTACCAGGTGGTCAAATCATCAAGGCGCAATCCGCCAACAACCGCCGTATCTCCCGCCGTGCGTTTACCTGGGAAGACAAAGTATGGCTCAGCTGGACAGACACCGCCGGTGTCTTTCTGGAGCGCTAAGCGATGCGGTCCGCGGCAAGTTTTCTCCTCGCACTCACAATTGGCGCCCTTGGGCTGGCTACGTTGGTGAGCTTCGGGTCTCTCCTGAACACTCTGTACCTATTTGGCCAGCTTCTGTTCCTTGGCGCACTCGATCAAATCAGCTTGCAGACTTTCCTGGTGTCCTCGTTGTCATTGGCGCTGCAGTCGGCTGTTCCTGCTGGTATCGCTTGTGGAATTTGGTGGCTGCTCAGCGGTGAATTGAGAGATGCGATTGCAAAACGGTTACTTATCGGAACGCCTTACGTCTGGCTGCTGGCCCTGTTCATTGTGCCGTTTGTCATTGTCTTCAAAATCTCCCTATCCGATTTGGCCGTGGCGATTCCGCCATACACGCCAACCCTGGACTTCGCCGAAGGCTGGGCCGGACTAAAAGCCTTCTTTGCGGAGTTGGATTTTGAGAACTACATCTGGCTGACCGAGGATGATCTTTATTGGAAAGCCTACCTTTCCAGCCTCAAGATTGCGGTGATTTCGACCCTGCTGACGCTGCTGGTTGGTTACCCCATTGCTTACGGTATTGCCCGCGCCCCACAAGAATGGCGCGCCATGTTGTTCATGTTGGTGATCCTGCCGTTTTGGACCAGCTTCCTGATCCGCGTCTATTCCTGGATGGGGATTTTGAGCCAGGAGGGCTACCTCAATCAGGTGCTTCTCTGGCTCGGCGTGATCAACGAGCCGCTGATCATCCTCAATACCAATATCGCGGTCTATATCGGCATTGTTTACACCTACTTGCCGTTTATGATCCTGCCGATCTACGCAGCCTTGGAAAAGCTCGACATCAGCCTGCTGGAAGCGGCCGAGGACCTCGGCTGTTCCCGTTTTTCCGCCTTCTGGCTGGTGACAATTCCACTCTCCAAACAAGGCATTATTGCCGGCAGCTTTCTGGTCTTCATCCCGACCATCGGTGAATTTGTCATCCCGTCACTTCTGGGCGGTTCGCGCACACTGATGATTGGTAAAGTCCTCTGGGAAGAGTTCTTCTCCAACCGCGATTGGCCGGTGGCCTCTGCGGTGGCTGTGGTGCTCCTGCTGATCCTGATCATTCCCATCGTGCTCTTCCAACGCAACGAGCAGAAACAGCGGGAGGCCAACCAATGAGACGCATGACTTGGTTCAACGTCACCTCGCTGACGCTTGGCTTTGCCTTCCTTTATCTGCCCATGCTGATCCTGATCATCTTCAGCTTCAATGAAAGCAAACTGGTCACTGTTTGGGCGGGATTCAGCACTAAATGGTATGGCGAAGTGCTGCGCAACACCGCTTTCCTGGACGCCGCCTGGGTGACCATCAAAGTGGCATTCCTCAGCTCCTGCCTCGCGACAGTTCTCGGCACCATGGCTGCCATCGTCATGGTTCGCGCGGGGCGGTTCCGCGGCCGCACCGTGTTCTCTGGCATGATCTATGCGCCGATGGTGATGCCCGAAGTCATCACTGGCCTCTCCCTGCTACTGCTGTTCATCAGTCTTGGCATGGATCGCGGCGTCTTCACCATTGTGCTGGCACACACCACTTTTGCGATGTGCTACGTCTCCGTGGTGGTCAGCTCGCGTTTGGTAAGTTTTGACCAAAGCCTCGAGGAAGCCGCGCTTGATCTGGGCTGTTCGCCAGTGCAAGCCTTCCGCCTCGTGACCCTGCCGATCATCGCTCCGGCGGTGATCTCCGGCTGGCTGCTGGCTTTCACCCTGTCGCTGGACGATCTGGTGATCGCGTCCTTCACCTCTGGCCCCTCGGCCACCACCTTGCCGATGAAAATCTGGTCCTCGGTGCGTCTAGGTGTGAGCCCGGAAATCAACGCACTCTCCACCATCATGATCTTTGTGGTGGCGATTGGGGTGATCACTGCCTCGCTGATCAACAAGCGCAATGTGGTGCGGCAACAGCGTGAGGAAGCGGCGGCAGAAAAGCTGGCATGAGACGTATCTGCGACCCGTTTGCCTACTCGGATGGACCGGTAGAAAGCAGCTTTTGGGCTGAAACAGTGCCTGTTTCGGCCCGTCCAGCCCTGTCTGGTGACGTGACCACGGAGGTTGCGATCATCGGCGCGGGGTTCACTGGTCTCAACGCCGCGCTCAAGCTGGCGGAAGCGGGCGTCGACGTCACCGTGCTGGACGCCAAGCAGGTTGGCTGGGGCGCGTCCGGGCGCAACGGTGGCTTCTGCTGCCTTGGTGGCGCCAAAGCATCTTACAAGTCTCTAAAAAGGCGCTTTGGCGAAGAGGCGCTGTCAGACTATATGACTGCCGAACGCGCGGCAGTCGATCACGTGGACGGCCTTCTTTCCCGATTTGACTGGGATGTGGATCAGCACAGCGAGGGCGAAACCATGCTTGCCCACAATGCCCGTGCCGCTGCTGGCTTTGCGCAAGAGGCAGAAGACCTCGCCACGCTCTACAAAAAACCAATAGACGTAATCGCCAAAGAAGACCTCGCGGATCGTGGCTTCGGAGGCGGGTTTTATGGGGCCATTACAACCCCAATTGGCTTTGCACTGAATCCACGCAAATACGTCTCTAGCCTGGCCCAATCCGCTGAAAAAGGCGGTGCCACACTCTATGGCGATACGCCTGTACTAGAGACCATTCAACAGGGAGGCCTCTGGCTGCTCAAAACGCCGCAGGGGCAGGTCACAGCCAAAAATCTGGTGATCGCCACCAATGGCTATTCCAGCGAGTCCACCCCGCCATGGCTCGCCGGGCGCTTCCTCCCGGCGCAATCCAGCGTGATTGTCACACGGCCGATCTCACCAGCAGAACAGGCCGCGCAAGGCTGGACCTCGCGGCAGATGTCCTATGACAGCCGCAACCTGCTGCACTATTTCCGCCTGATGCCCGACAACCGCTTTCTGTTTGGCATGCGCGGTGGTCTCTCAACCTCCAAACGCACCAGCGACCAGATCAAGCTGCGCATCCGTCAGCATTTTGAGCGGCTCTTCCCCGCCTGGGCACACATCGAAACGCCGTATTACTGGTCCGGTTTTGTCTGCTACAGTCGTGGTCAGACGCCGTTTGCAGGCCGCGTTCCTGGTGTGAAAAATCTATATGCGGGCTTTGCCTACCATGGCAATGGCGTCGCCATGGGCAGCTATGCCGGTGCTTTGATTGCGCAGGATATCCTGCAGGAATCGACCCTAATACACCCGAACATCATGCGTGCCACCCCCAGGCGCTTCCCCCTTGGCCGCTTTCGCCGCTTGGCGATGTATCCGGGCTATCTCTACTACGGTCTCAAAGACCTTTGAAGCGCTGCCACTTCTAGCTGTAATCCGGCAGCATAGGCTGGGCGGTCATTCTCAACTTGCCACAGGCAATAAGCGGCCATGCGGGCATGATAAAACGGCGCCAACTGCCGATAGCGCGCAATCACGTCGCCTTGGCCATATGTGGCTAGAAAATCACGAATATCAGTCTCTAATAGAGGTGATTGACGATAAAGGTGTTGCATCGCCGGGGACAGAAACACCGCGATATCCTCACAAGGATCGCCCACCGCCGGGCATTGCCAGTCAATGAGATGCAGCCCGCCCTCACTCTGTATCAGGTTCCCGGGCACAATATCGCTGTGCAAAAGCACGGCTTGCCCAGATGGCGGCACCACCGCGTTTGGCAAATCAGACAAAAATTGCGGGATCTTCTCACAGCGCCTTACAATCTCCAGCGTCTGCGCAATCAGCGCGGCAGAGCCATCCGCCACGCGTCGCAGCCCTTTGGGCGCGACTAGTCCATGCAGCTTGAGCATGAGTGCGGCAACGGAATTCACGTCCTGTTGCCAGGTGGTTCCGGGCACATGTGCGTAGACATTGCAGATGCCTAGATCGGTCTCGAATCCAGCCAAAAACGTCGGTGCCAAGCCCGTGGGTTGCAAATACTGAAGCAATTTCGCTTCGGCCTCTGGGTCATTTGGAAACAGCGGATTGCGCGCAGGGCCAGCATAAAGCTTCAGCACGATGTCGCCATATGCCCCGCATTCCCCATGCCAAGCCGTGTTGGTTCGCCCTCCAAACAGCGGATGCCATGCCGACGGCACCGCGCGCGTTGGAAGCGCATCGGCCAAATCCGCAATCACGGCGTCAGGTGGGGTAGGGGGCAGATCAGTCAGCGCGGCGGTCCTTGAGCAGAGCGCCGCGACGCTAATTCACGTGCCGAACGGAGGCAAGTGTTAGGTGGTTGGCTCGCGCAGGGACACAACAGAGTCTGCCGCAAATTCCACACCACCGGGCGAGATCAACACCACGCCTTGATCGGTGTTCCGTGCCTCGGTCACCCGCGCGTAAATATCGCCATACACCGTGTCCAAAGTTTCGCCATTGGCACGGCTTTCGGTGACAAAAGTATAATTGCCATCCGGGAACGGATTGCCCGCATCGTCAAGACCCGACCACGTCACCGTTTCCGACTTGGGATCAATGGCGTAGCGTTGCACTTCGCTGCCGGAGTCGTTGCGCACAATCAATGTTGCCGACGCGGCTAATTCATTGGCATTTGGCACAACCTCAATGGGGTCACCGGTGAAATGCGCCGGCGCGGTCACGCGGGCTTCCATACCAACCCAGGTCGCCAGATTGCCCATGCCCATCGCACCGAGTTGCGTGCCAAGGTTGGTCAACAGCGTGTTGGTCAGCGTTTGCTGTTCCACGGTCGAGAACTGCGCCAGCTGTGAGGCAAATTCTGTCGAATCGGTTGGGTTCAACGGATCTTGGTTCTGCATCTGCACCGACAACATGGTCAGAAAGGTCTCAAAATCAGAGGCCAGTGCTGCGGACCCGTTTGTGGGTTCATTTGCAGCGGCAGCCGCTGCTGTGGCTTGTGCTGCGCCGGTCTGGGACGCGGCGGAGGTTGCGGTAGGGGTCATGTCTCTCTCCTAGACGCGGATATCAAGGCCGCTGCTTACGAGGGTTTGTGGGGTGGCCTGTTGTGCGGCCAATGCGGCGGCATCGGGCAGAATCGGGCCATCGCCTTGGCCATTTCCACCCTGTCCGCCTTGGGCAAAGTCATTGCCACCTTGGGCATTCTGGCCGTCGCTTCCCTGTTGTTCAAAGCTAAAGGAGACGTCCTGATAGCCCATCTCCATAAAGTCTTTGCGCAGCATGTCGATGTGACGGCGCATCAATTCGGTTGTGGCCTGGTTCTCGGCGGCGATGTTCACGGTCATCACGCCACCGGTCTCGGTCATAGACATACGCACCTTGCCAAGCTCCGGCGGATCCATTGCCAGCTCGATCAGGTTTTTGTCTGCCATTTTGAAGGCATCTGCCACCTGACGCACCACATAGGCCGGGTTGGGCGCACTGTTGCTCAGACGTGCTTGCGACGCGGCTTCTTGCGAGCTCATGATCGAGCGTGAGCTGTTGTTGGTCTCATCTGCCGCGGCAATCACCATATCAACGCTTTGGTTGGCCTGAATGTCCACTGCCTTACCGCTCATCTGCTGCACACCGGCATTGACCTGCTCCATAATGGCACGGGCCTGCATCTGCTGCGTGGTGGACGTGGTTGGCACGGATGGCGTTTCGAGTTTGGGCGCGGTTGGCTCATCCACCGATTCTACACTCTGCTTGATTGCGCCGCGACGGCCCGCATCCTGAGCGGCCACTTCTTGCACAACCTGCTGTGGCGCCGCCTGTGCCGCCTGCTGGCTCACTTTGGAACGCACCTGAACCTTCATGGGGTCCAGACCCTCGCCAACTTCCGCTGCGATCTTGGAACCTTGGGCATTGGCCATCTGAACCGACTCGGCGGTTTTCGGGGCGACCTGCTCCGGTAGAGCAGTTGCTTTCACGTCAGTGGTCTGTGTGGTTTGCGCCGTGGCTTGTTTGGCCGCGTCTCCGGCTTGATCCGCCAGCTTCATCAGCGCGGCATTCTCCGGGGAGCCTTTGATGGCCTTCACAACCATATCGCCCTCGGCCGGAATTTCGGGGATGTCGTCAATTGCTTTGGCGACCTCCACAGCCACAAATTCCGCCTCATCCGGTGCCTCAGACTTTGTGTCCCGCCCATCGGGCTGGCTCTGATTGCCGTCTTTGTCAGCGTGCGAATCAGCCTCTTTTGGCGTCTCTTCGGGCTGATCCTGATCGGTGCCGCGGGTGTCGTTTACATCCTCGGACGACCGGTCTCGACCCGTGTCAGATGCCTCGTAAGCTTTGGAAAAGTCGTCCTTTTCCTGCTTGGGCTTGGGCGCATTTTTGGTGGCCGTTGTCTCGGTGGTGGTGGACGGTTGGGTCACAAAGGGCAGGTTCAGCATAGCGGTCTCCGGGAATTCTTCCTCGCCGACCTCTCTACCTCAGTGTTCCTTACCACTTTCTTTACCGTCCTGAGCGACAACTGAAAAAATCCACGTTTAGACTGTGAGGCAAGAAATGCTCAACACACCTTCCCCTGTGGCGCCCGCTGCGCCCCCCATTCAACCGATGCCCAGCGCCCGCGAGACCGCGCTGCGCGATGCGGCCAAAGAGCTCGAAGCCGGCTTCCTGGCGGAGATGCTGAAATCCGCAGGCCTCGGAAAAACCAGCGAATCTTTTGGTGGGGGCGCTGGCGAAGACCAGTTCTCCTCCTTCCTGGTGCAGGAACAAGCCCGCGCCATGGTGGACGCCGGCGGAATCGGCCTGTCTGAGGCTTTCTTCAATGCCCTAAAGGAGCGCGCTGATGTCTGATGAGACCGTTGAAATCCCGCTGATCGATTCGCTGCAAGAGCTGCTGGCGGACGAACGTGTTGCGCTGATCGAAGGCAAGTTGGACGCGTTGCCTGACCTTTTAACGCGCAAGGAAGCGCTGTTTGAGGAACTCACCACATTGCAAGAGGAAGAGGAGATCGACGCCGATGACCTTGCCCCGTTGCAAGAGGGATTCGCCCGCAACCAGCACCTTTTGGAATCGGCGCAGGCCGGTCTGCAGGCCACCCAGGAACGTATGACAACCCTGCGTCGCGTGCGCACCTCTTTCGAATCGTATGACAACCGTGGTCAGCGCCAAGCTGTTCAGCTGAGCGCCGGTCAACGTGTTGAAAAGAGAGCGTAAATCGCACTCAACCAAGTTTGTTTAAAATGCCATCGATTGTACGGTTTGGGTTTAGGGAAACGTTAGCACTTACCACGCCATGTTAAACCCGCATCCCAAGGAGGGTGGCACCGGACACGGACCTGAGCCGACCGGTAGATGTCAGAATGACGTTCAGGAGTGCCTCCCTAAAGAGGCGCAAAATACAAACCGACGCAAAAGCGTCACGACATATAGGAAATGCCATGTCCAGCATTCTGACAAATAACGGCGCAATGGTTGCGCTGCAAACTCTGAAATCCGTTAACTCCAGCCTGTCTGACACCACGTCCGCTATCTCGACTGGTAAGAAGGTTGCCGACGCCAAGCAAAACGCCGCGGTATGGGCGATTTCCAAGACCATGGAATCTGACGTAAACGGTTTCAAATCGGTGAAAGAAAGTCTTTCGCTGGGTGAATCCACTGTTGCTGTTGCCCGTAACGCAACCGAAACAGTGACCGACCTGCTGGGTCAGATGAAAGAGCGCATTGTTGCCGCACAGGGTGACAACGTGGACCGTGCAAAACTGCAGGCCGAAGTTTCTGATCTGCGTGACCAGATTGGTTCTGTTGTGGGCGCAGCCCAGTTCAACGGCTTGAACTTGGTTGATGGTTCTACCGCTTCTACCGACGTTTTGTCCTCTCTTGACCGCGACTCCACAGGTGCTGTGAACGCGTCTTCAATCACTGTTACTGGTCAAGACCTGTCCAGCGGTGGCTACGCTGCAAATGACGTGTTTGCGGCTGGTACTGCAGTAGGTAACGCCACGGTATCCGCCAATGCTGACACCTTTGTTCTGTCTTTGGACAACGGTGGTGGCTCTGACGACATCGCCTTCCAAGACGGTGCAACAGCGTGGGCGGCAGGTGACAAGATCTCCATGACAATTGGTGATCAGACTGCATCCTACACTCTGACTGATGCAGACATTGCTACCGGTGTAACCACCACTGACATGATCGCCGTTGGCATGAAGAACGCCATCGATGATCTGGGTATCGCTGATTTGGATGTTGTCTATGACAGCGCCAACCCGGGCGAATTGGTTTTCACCAACAATGGCACTGAAGACCTCTCCGCAACCGGTTCCTTTAAAAACAATGGGTCCGGCGGTATGGCTGAGCTGGCCAACATCGACGTTTCTACTTCAGCGGGTGCAACCGCAGCACTGGACAACATCGAGGCTTTGATCACCACCTCCATCGACGCAGCCGCAGCTTTCGGTACCGTTGAATCCCGCATCAGCACTCAGAACGACTTCGTATCGAAGCTGTCTGACTCCCTGACTTCGGGCATCGGTTCCATGGTTGACGCCGATATGGAAGAAACATCTGCACGTCTGCAGGCACTTCAGGTTCAGCAGCAGCTGGCGACACAGTCGCTGTCTATTGCGAACCAGGCGCCACAGCAGCTGCTGTCGCTCTTCCGTTAATGGACTTAGTTGGGGGCGCTCGAACGGCGCCCCCAGCACCTCCATCTTTCTAATTTCTGTCTCGCATATCGGGAGAACTCCGACGTGACACCTAATGCTCTCGCAAAACGCGCCTACGGGCAGGCCTCAGCGCCAACAAAGTCCACAGGCAAGCTGGAATATGACGTGATCGCGCGGGTCACCCACAAGCTGAAACAAGCTGCCATGCAAGGCAAACGTGGTTTCCCTCTTTTAGCCGAAGCCATCCATGAGAACCGCTCCCTTTGGACCCTTCTCGCTGTGGATGTTGCTGGCAATGACAACGGTCTTCCCGAACAGCTTCGGGCCCAGATCTTCTACCTCGCGGAATTCACGGATCATCACAGCGCAAAAGTGCTGGCGGGCGACGCCAATGTGCGGCCCCTACTGGAAGTCAACACCGCGATATTACGCGGCCTTCGAAGCGGAGCAGCAGCAGCATGAGCGGCCTGGTTCTAAAATTAAGCCCCAAAGAGCGGGTTCTGGTCAATGGCGCAGTCATCGAGAACGGCGATCGCCGGTCCCGTCTGTCCATCATGACCCCAAATGCCAACATCCTGCGCCTGCGGGATGCCATCCACCCGGAAGAAGCTAACACCCCTGTGCGCCGCGCCTGTTATTCGCTGCAGCTGGTGCTGTCTGGTGATGCCGAGGCCGATGAGGTGGAACGCACCTTGCTGCGCCACATCGAGGATCTGAGTCAGGTCTTCACCGATCACGACAGCCGGCAACAGATCACATTGGCCTCTGAGGCCGTACTGGCTGGCCGTCACTATCAAAGCCTCAAAGCGTTGCGCACCTTGTTGCCACGCGAAGACCGTTTGATGGCGGTGGCGCGCCAATGAGCTTTCAACCTATCGTCGCAGGAACCGGCCTCGTTGCCTGGAACTTTCTCCAGCGGACGATGGACACGCAGACCAAGGCGTTCGAAAGTTCGCCGGTCATGCAGCGCGACCTCGACTATTTTGAAGAAAACATCAAAAATGTTGAAACCGCAGAGGATCTCACCAGCGACCGCCGCCTGATGCGGATTGCGCTAGGCGCCTACGGCTTGGACGAAGACCTCAACCACACCTTCCTCATGAAGAAAGTTCTTGAGGAGGGCTCACAAGCCCCGGATGCGCTGGCCAACAAAATGGCCGATAAGCGGTACCTCGCTTTTGCCAAAGATTTTGGCTTTGGGGATCTCGGCGGACCTTGGCACAAAACCGACTCCTTTGTTGAAAACATCAAAGCGGATTACACCACGCGGCAGTTTGAGATTGCTGTAGGCGAACAGGACGAAAGCATGCGTCTGGCGCTGAATGCTGTGCGCGAGTTGGAAGAGATTTCGGTCAACGGCGGCAGCGACAACACCAAGTGGTTTTCCGTTCTTGGCTCTCCGCCCTTGCGCAATGTGATGGAGCAAACTTTCAACCTGCCGTCTTCTTTTGGCGCGTTGGATCTCGACAAGCAGCTCGAGGTGTTCCGTGGTCGTATGGAGAAACTGACCGGTGACTCCGAGATCAGCCAATTTGTTGGGGAAGACGCGCAACAGAAGCTGGTGGATCGCTACTTGATCATGTCCCAGATCAACACCTCGCAGGGTTTGAGCGGCGGTCAGATTGCTTTGACCTTGTTGCAGTATTGATCTGACCCACAACATCTAGAACCGTCGCATTACAGTTGTGATACCGACGCAATACCGACGTGAAAATTCAGCAAAAAGCGCGCCTCAAAAGGCGCGCTTTTGTCGTTTTGTAGATGCCTGTTTACGCTTTCGCGCCTGCACGGCGCAGAAGCAGCGTAAGCTTCTGAAATGCATTCATAATTGAGGCACTGTTGCCGTCGCCCATATAGGCATCCAGCTCCGGCCAGGCGTTGATCGCCACATCCAGCACCGGATCAGACCCCGCCGAATACAGCCCCGCCCGGATCATCGTGGCACTTTGTTCATACGCCCCCAAAAGTCTGCGAGCCTCTGAAATCGTTGCATTTTCTTGGTCGGTCGCACAATGCGGCAGGCTCCGGGAAACAGACCGCAGCAGATCCACAGCCGGGTATCGCCCACGTTCCGCAATCTTTCGATCCAACACCACATGCCCATCCAGCACCCCACGCAGGATGTCCGCGATGGGTTCATCCATATCGGAGCCTGCGACCAACACACTGAAAACACCGGTAATATCGCCCTGACCTTCAAGTCCGGGGCCGGCCCGTTCACACAGCGACATGATCATGTGGGAGGTTGATGGCGGATAGCCTCGCAGCGCCGGCATTTCGCCTGACGCAACAGCCACCTCGCGGTGGGCTTCGGCAAAGCGTGTGATGGAATCTGCCATAAAAATCACGTGCTTGCCGGAATCTCGGAAATGCTCCGCCACACTCATCGCCGCCAAAGCGCACCTCCTGCGCACCAGGGGGGATTGATCCGAGGTAGCCGCGATCACTATCGAGCGTTTTAGCCCTTCCGGCCCCAACACGTTTTCCACAAACTCCCGCAGCTCTCTACCCCGTTCCCCAATCAAGGCAATTACGGCAATATCACCGGTCATATGTTTGGCAAACTGGCCCATCAGGCTCGATTTCCCGACGCCGGAACCTGCAAACAAGCCAATACGTTGGCCTTTCACAATTGGCAGCATCGTGTTGAAAATCGCCATCCCGGTTTCCAACCTATCGCCCAGCGCACGACGGGCGGCTGGCGGCGGCGGGCTGTTCTTCAAAGGCCGCATTTCCGGCCCCCGTAACAAGGGTTTGCCATCGAGCGGATTGCCATAAGGATCAATGATCCGCCCAATCCAGGCATCTGACGGCGCAATGCCCACCTGATCGCGCAGCGCCACACGGTCGCCAATCGAGACCCCATCCGGCGCCGCATCCGGCAACATTGTCATGTCTTGTGTATGCAGCTGGATCACTTCACCGGCAATTTTTGCCCCGTCATGAAGCGTCACTTCCAGCAGATCTCCGATTCGTGCGACCTTATTGAGCCCACTCACGCGCAGAAGGTTGCCTTCCACGGCGCAGACTCGTCCTATGTCTTTGATTGGGCGCACTCTTTTGAGCTCTGCGCCAAGGCTTTCTAGCCCTTTAGCGTCCATTTGGATTCTCCAAAGTTCCTTCGAAACCCTTTCTAAAGGAATCAGGGTTAAGTCTTGATTTAAGCCACCGAGGGAGAAACCCCGTGTTCAAGAATTTGAACGTATTTAAAACTGCACATGCCATGGGCCAACACGCCGCTGTACGACAGTCGGTTGTGGCTCAGAATATGGCAAACGCCGATACGCCGGGCTACAAAGCTCGCGACATCACGCCGTTTAAAGAGGTCTACCGCAATGACGGTGGAGCCTCCAGTATGCGTGCCACCCGCTCTGGTCATCAAGGCCATGGGCTGGAAGCCTCCGCATTGCGCCCGTCTCTCGCCACCGCCGAAGTTGCCCCAAGCGGCAACAGTGTCTCCTTGGAAGAAGAGATGCTGAAAGCGGTCGATGTCAAACGTCAGCACGACCGTTCGCTGGCCATCTACAAATCCTCCCTGTCCGTGCTTCGAACTGCACTTGGACGTTAAGTAAGACAGAAAGTCATGATCAATGAGTGATTTTGGTTCCGCATTAAGCGTCACCTCGTCAGGTTTGCGTGCCCAGGCCGCCCGCCTGCGTCACGTGTCCGAGAACATCGCCAACGCCGACACCCCAGGCTATCAGCGGAAGACCGTGAGCTTTGAGGCAGACACATCTACCCGTGACGGTCAGGTGTCGGTGAGCCCAGTTCAACTGGACCGCAGCGAAGGCACAAAAATCTTTGATCCAAGCCACCCGATGGCGGATGCCAGCGGTAACTATCTGGGCTCCAACGTCGACATGATCATCGAAATCGCTGACGCGCGCGAAGCGCAGCGCAGCTACGAAGCCAACCTCAAGATGTTTGACCAAACCCGTCAGATGTCTTCGTCGCTCATGGAACTCTTGCGCAAATAAATTTAACTAAGGAGACCCAGAATGGATGTCCGTACAGTACTAGCCGCTCAGAATTACACCGCCTCAAAGCCCGCGACAGGGCCGGCTGAAAACGGCCAAGGTGGCAATGCTCTGTTTGGCCTGGCAAAAGATTTTGCCGCCACCCTTCAGGAAAGCGAGCAGGTCTCGATGCAGGCGATGACCGCCAAGGCAGACCCGCACACATTGGTACAGGCGCTGGCCCAGTCCGAACTGGCTGTCGAAACCGCCGTGACCGTGCGCAACAAGGTGGTCGAAGCCTACCAAGAAATTCTGCGTATGCCGGTCTGATGTTTGATCAAGCCATCTTCTTTGACACCTTGCGCCAAGGCCTATGGGTCGCGGTGATGATCTCCATGCCCATTCTGGCCGTGGCGTTGGTCTCTGGTGTTTTGGTTGGCTTGTTTCAGGCGCTGACGTCGATCCAGGAGATGACCCTGACCTTTGTGCCAAAGGTGCTGTGCATCGTCATCGTGTTCTGGGCCACCATGGGATTCATGAGCCAAACACTGGTGTCGTTTTTTCAATCCACCCTCGTTCCGTTGATTGCTGGAGGCTAATTATGGACAACGCAGGCTACACAACGCTAACCCGTCAGTCAGGTCTTGTCCGTGAGATGAATGTGCTGGCGAACAACATCGCTAACGCGGCCACCACCGGCTATCGCGCCGAGGGCATTGCGTTTTCAGAATTCATCAAGTCGGCACCCGGCACCGAAAGCATCTCCATGGCCACGGCCAATGTGCAGATGACCTCGCTGGAGCAGGGGGCTTTGAAGCAGACAGGCGGAAGCCTGGATTTTGCTGTTGAGGGTCCCGGATTTTTTATGGTGCAAACTCCTGAAGGGGAGCGCCTGACCCGCGCAGGTGCGTTTTCTCCAAATGAAAACGGCGATCTGGTGAACATGGATGGTCACCTCGTTCTGGACGCAGGCGGCGCGCCGATCTTCATTCCGCCGGATGCCAAAGGCGTGGACGTGTCCTCCGACGGTACCTTTAGCGTGGACGGCAATCCTCTCGGACAATTGGGTGTCTACCGCCCAGTCAACCCGCTCGATTTGAAGCGGGAAACCGGCGTGCTGTTTGAGGCCCCTGATGGGGTGGAACCGATTGAAGAGGCCCGCGTTTTGCAGGGCTTCCTTGAAAGCTCAAACGTGAACCCGATTACTCAATTGTCCCGCATGATCGAGGTGCAGCGCGCCTATGAAATGGGACAGACCTTCCTGGAAAATGAACACAGCCGCATCCGCGACGCGGTGAAAACCTTCGTCAGATAATTAATAGAAAGAGGACAGCAGAATGCGTGCCCTGACAATTGCAGCCACCGGTATGAGCGCTCAGCAACTGCGTGTTGAGACGATTTCCAACAACCTCTCCAACATGTCGACCACTGGCTATAACGCCCGTCGCGCCGAGTTCGCGGATTTGCACTATCAGCAAGTTTCCCGCGCGGGTGCGATCAGCGCCTCTGATGGCTCGGTCCTGCCAACCGGTGTGCAGGTTGGCCTTGGTGTGCGTGCCGCGGCGATCAACGTGAACCTGGAACAAGGCTCCCTGTCCAACACCGGCGGTGATTTGGATGTGGCGATCGAAGGCAAAGGCTATCTCGAAGTCACCCTGCCAAACGGCGAAGCGGCCTACACCCGTGACGGTGGCCTGAAACGCAGCGCCGACGGCTTGATCGTGACTTCGGACGGCTACCCGGTGGCACCTGAAATCACCATTCCAGAAGACGCCACCAGCATCTCCATCAACGGAGACGGTCAGGTGTTTGCCTATTTTGACGATGCCACAGAGGCCGAAGAGCTTGGCCAATTTACCCTGGCAGGCTTCACCAACGCCAAAGGTCTCGAGGCGCTGGGCGGCAACCTCTTTGCTGAAACCGAAGCCTCCGGTGCGCCCAATGTGACCAACCCAGGCGAAGACGGCCTCGGCACCCTGCGTCAAGGCTATCTGGAAGACAGCTCTGTGGACGCGGTGCGTGAAGTCACCGAATTGATCGAAGCCCAGCGCGGCTACGAGCTCAACGCCAAGGTTATCACTGCCGCTGACCAGATGATGGCTGCCACGGCGCAGGTGCGCTAAGATGAAACGCGCGCTTGCCCTTATCCTGACTGTTCTGGCCGCTCCGGTGTCTGCGGAAATCGTGGTGGCAACCGAAATCATTCGCGCCAACACCATCATCGAACCTGGCGTTGTTGGCCTCAAAGAAGGCGACGTGCCAGGCGTTCATACCGATTTGGAAGCTGTCATCGGCAAGGAAGCGCGCAAGGCGATCTATCCCGGCCGCCCCGTGCGCAAAGGTGACGTTGGCGAGCCGGCTCTGGTTGAACGCAATCAGATTGTCACGCTGATTTACAATGCCAATGGTCTGAACATTGAAACTGAGGGCCGGTCTTTGGCCCGTGCGGGGGAGGGGGAGCGCTTGCGCGTGATGAACCTCAGTTCTCGCTCCACCATCACCGGAACCGTATTGCCAAACGGCAATATCCAGGTCGCCAATTAAAGGAACATCCCAGTGCGTATTCTCTCTACAACACTTCTTCTTGTGGCGCTGGCCGTGTCCGGTTGTGGCCGTACCGATCACATGGGCAAAGCGCCCAGCTTCACCCCAACCACCAATAACCAAGAACACTATGCGATGATGAACCCACCGCTGCCGCAACAGGCCAGTGTGTCGCGCCGGTCTGACACGGCTTCGCTCTGGAGTGGCAACAAAGCCTCCCTGCTTGGCGATCGTCGGGCGGCCAGCCGCGGGGACATCCTGACAGTGGTGATCGAGGTCGATGAAAAGGCCCAGATCAAAAACGAATCCGAGCGAAATCGCAGCGGGTCTGACAGTCTGAACTTGCCTGCTTTGGCAGGCCTGCCGCAGCGTATCAATGAGCGCCTTCCAAACGGGGCCACCACGGACCCGCTGGTCGATATCAGCTCTGACAGCAAAAGCTCTGGCGACGGCTCAGTAAAACGCAGCGAGAAACTCACCCTACGTGTTGCGGCCACTGTTGTGGACGTGCTGCCAAACGGTGTTTTGGCCATTGAAGGCTCCCAGGAGCTGCGCGTGAACTACGAGCTGCGCGAGTTGCTTGTGTCCGGTTTTGCCCGCTCTGAGGACATCTCGCGTCAGAACGAAATCACTTTCGACAAAATTGCCTCTGCGCGTGTGTCTTACGGCGGTCGTGGCCAGATCACTGACATGCAGCAACCACGTTGGGGTCAACAGGTTATGGACGCGGTCCTGCCATATTAATCGGGTAGTCTGATGAAGAAACTTCTCCCAATCATCCTTCTCCTAGTTGGTATCGGTGTCGGTGTTGGCGCAGGGCTTGCCCTGCGTCCAGAGCCCGCGCCGGTGGAGCCGACCGAAGGGGCAGAGAGCGCGGATCACGCTGAAAAGTCAGATAAAAAAGACGAAGAAGACGGCCCGCCATCCGGGCGTGAATACGTCGACTTGGTGGACCAGTTCATTGTCCCGGTTGTGAACGATGATGCGGTTGCATCGCTCATCCTGATCACGCTCACCATCGAAGTGGAAAGCGGCAACCGGGAAGCCATTTTTGAGTCTGAGCCTCGGCTGCGCGGTGCGCTTTTGCAGGCCATGTTTGATCACGCCAATATCGGCGGCTTTAATGGGGCTTTCACCAATTCCAGCAAATTGGATCGCTTGCGTGAGACTTTCATGGAGGTGGCGCAAAAGGCTTACGGAGACGAGATCACCGATGTTCTGATTGTGCAAATCACACGCCAAGACATCGCGTAGAAGATCCCATCGCTTAACAGTAAAAAGGCGGCGCATAACGCGCCGCCTTTTTTGTGCTTTGGTGACACGCAGATCTCACATGCCGCAGCTCAATTTGCCTTCCATAATCGAATCCACCAGCGCAACTGCCCGAATTTGGCGCCGCGTCTGCACCTCATGTTCCAACAGTTTCTCCATTACATCCGCTTTGCCAAAATGCGTTTGGAGATCTTTGTAGGCCATCTCTTTGCGCACCATCACATTGGCCAGTTGGTGGTTCAGGATTTTCCGGTTGCGGCCAATCCAGCTGTTCCACGCCAAATCACCGCCAGTGATACGCATCGCGGTGTCGCCGTTGAGCATGTCGCGGCCATTCTTTTCCTGGCCCGCGAGGTCGTCGAGCAATCCGCGCAGCTTGTTTTCCTCAGCCTGGATCGCCTGCATGGCCGCCTGCGCCTTTTGGTACCGCGCCTGGGTGATCACATTCAGTTCTTTCAGGTCGTCGCTCATACCCGTCCTTTCATACGTTGACGCATGGCGTCGGCAAATCGGATGGCCGCGGCCACAGGTGCATAGTGGTCTGGTGGCACTTCCTGGCCAATTTCCGCAACCGCGTGCAAGGCCCGTGTTGATGGCGGATCCCGATGAATAGGGACGGCATTTTCCTGCGCCACTTCGCGGATTTTGGCGGCCACTTCGTCCACACCTTTGGCCACACACACCGGTGCGGCACCGGGCATGCGGGACCATTTCAGCGCTACGGCGTAATGGGTCGGGTTGACCATGACCACATCCGCATCCGGCACATCCGTAAGCATCTGGTTCATGGCAATCTCTTGCCCCTTCTGCCGCCGCTGTTGTTTCATATGCGGATCGCCTTCGGACTCTTTGCTCTCGTCCGTCATTTCTTTGCGGGTCATCATGTTTTTTCGAATGTGCTCGGCGCGTTGCCAGAAATAGTCGATCACCGCGATTGAGGCGGAAACCACAATCACAATCATCAAAAACTCAAGCATCAAGCGGCCCAGAAGGGCAGGCACCATAATGGCGTCGAGTTGAATGGCGGATGCCATTTCCGCCATGCGCGCTTTCAGGAAAAATCCAAGACAGACCGAAAAGATCACCAGCTTGGCAAAGCTCTTGGCAAATTCAAACAACCCGCTGCGGCCAAACTTGTTTTTGGCGTTGGAGATCGGATTGATGCGCGACAGTTTTGGGGCAAGCTTTGAACCCGTGACCAAAAAGGCATTCTGCGCAATGATGCTCAGGATAACCGCAACCATCGGCACCACGAACCACGGCGCCACTGACGTTATGGTCTCGATCATTATGCCGCCAAGCGGCGTAGATGGGTTGCCTTCAAACACCATGGGCGCAAGCTCATCAGCCTGATCCAGCAACACCATCAACCCGTTGCCGGCGGATTTGATGGTGGCGGCGCCGACGGTCAAAAACGCAAGTGTCAGCCCGAGGTAGCCCGCTGCCACAGAGACATCCATGGACTTGGCAATCTCGCCTTTCTTGCGCGCATCATCCAGTTTCTTCTGGGTGGGCTCAAAACTCTTTTCGCTGTCGTCGTCCTGACCGCCGCCGCTCATCTCAAGCCCTCAACCGGGTTGATCATGAACGCCTCCATCGCGCCCCACCACAGGGTGAGCAACGCGGGCGCCACAAGAAACAAAAGAAACAGGCCGCCGGCGGTGATCAGCGGCGCACCTACAAAGGCCACCATCAACTGCGGCATGGCGCGGTTGATCACGCCAAGCATCAGGTTGTAGATCGCCGAAATAATCACAAACGGCGCTGCAAGGCGGAACGCCATGTTGAATGCCTGCGCCATATGCGGCACGCCCCATTCGGTCATGATTTCCCGCGGCGGAAAGGTGCCTGCGGGGAACAACATGTAAGATCCGATCAAGTAACGCGCGACATAGACGTGCAGTCCCATGGTCACCGCCAGCGCCAGGCCTGCAATCACCAGCACATTACCAATCGCTGGCAGCGGCTCGCCTGCCGCGCCACCCAAAAGCTGGGCCAAGGAGGTCGACTGACCGGCAATGGTGCCTGCGGTCTGCAACGCAAACACAAACATGCGAATGCCAATGCCCATCAAAAACCCGCTGATGGTTTCGGTCAGCGCATATTGCGCTATCAACGGGAAAGTCGGCTCGGCGCTTTCAAACACCGGCACAGCTGGGGCGACGATTACGGTAAACGCCAATGCCAAGCCCAGCTTGATGCGGGTCGGCACCGAGGTCTCGCCAAAGGCTGGCAGCAAGGCCACCGCTGTGCCCACCCGCAAAAACACCAAAAAACCGTGCCAAAGCGCGGCTTCTGTGGTGTTCAGAAGGAAGAGGGCGGTCTCCATCATGCGGCAACAACCCCGACAAGTGCGGGCCGCGCATCCAATCCAATTTCCTCAAAACTGAGCACCGGATTGGAAATGCCTTTGGCGCTGAGCACCGTGCGCAGGAACCGCCTGCGTCGTGTTGATGTCACCAGTGCGGCAAAAATCCCGCTGTTACCGGCGTCAGACATACGATCGGCAATCGATTGGGCCAGGGCGTTGAACACGTCTGGTGGCAGCGCCACATCCATGCCGCCTGCGTCGCCATCCACTTGGTAGGTGGCAAATGTGTCTTCCCACTCGGGTGCCAGTTGCACCAAGGGAATGGTGCCATCGTCCCGTTTCAGGTCAGAAATCAACTGGAAGCCCAGACGTTGGCGCACGTTTTCGCAGATGATTTCCGGCTGCACGCTCACATGACGGGCCTCTGCGATAGATTCCAAAATCAGCGGCATGTTGCGGATCGAAACCTGCTCATCCAGCAGCATGCGCAAAATGCGGTGCAACAGATCGAGTGGCACTTTGTCCGGTACAAACTCATCCATCATCCGGCGGTTGGCATCGGCGCGCACCGGATCGGACAGGTTCATCATTTCATCCAGAATGCGGCGCAGCGCCTTGAAGGTCAGCAAGCGGCCAAAGTTGGACTTGATGGTTTCAAGCAGGTGCGTGGCCAGAACTTCGCCAGGTGTCACAATGGTGATCCCCGCCAGCGCGGCTTTCTCCTGCGCGGCGCTGTCGATCCAGCGGGCAGGGGCGCCGTAAACCGGCTCGGACACATCTTCGCCAGATGGCAGCGAATCCGGGCTGTCCCCTGCCAGGGCCAGAACCTTCTCCGGCTCCAGACGGTCGCGCACCTGTTCCACGCCCTGAATGCGGATGGTGTAGGTGCCATTGGGCAGGGACGGCTCATCAGTCAAACGGATTTCCGGCAGGATCAGACCATAGGTTGAGGCGACATGGGTGCGCATATTGGTGATGCGAGCGTCCAGGCCAGCGCCCGGATCGAGCACCATGTTCACCAGATCGGTGGCGAATTCGACGTGGATGTCGTCCAAATCCAGCACGTCGCCAATGGGTTTGTCGCGTGGCAGAACCGGCGCATCGTCCTCTTCAGGTTCCAGGCTGGCCTCGGCTTCGGCCTTTTTGCTTTGATGCAGGTAATAGGCTGCGAACCCCAGAACAGACCCACCGGCCAAGAAGGGCAGAAACGGCAGGCCCGGCACCAGTGCAAACAGCACCATCAACACAGCCACGGTGGCAATCGCTGGTGGGTAGTTGCCCAGCTGTTTCAGCAGGGTCAGGTCGGTGGAGCCAGTGGTACCGCCACGCGCCAACAGCAGTGCGGAGGCAATCGAGATGATCACAGCCGGGATTTGCGTGACCAGACCATCGCCGACGGTCAGGATGGCATAGGTCTCAAACGCCTGGCCAATGGGCATGCCGTGCACAGCAACCCCCATGATCAGACCCATCACTAGGTTCATCAGCGTGATCAACAGACCGGCAATCGCGTCGCCTTTGACAAACTTTGATGCACCGTCCAGTGAGCCAAAGAAGGTGGTTTCCTGTTGTTCGCGCTCGCGGCGGGCTTTGGCTTCGGCGTGATCAATCGCGCCTGCGGACATGTCGCTGTCAATCGCAAGCTGTTTGCCGGGCATCCCATCAAGGGCAAAACGTGCGCCCACTTCGGCCATGCGTGTGGCACCTTTGTTGATCACCATGAAGTTCACGATGAGCAGCACACAGAACACCACAAGACCCAGGAAGACGCTGCCGCCCATGACAAAGTTGGCAAAGCCCTCAATCACGTCACCGGCGGCATTGGTGCCGGTGTGGCCCTGACCAATGATTAACTTGGTTGAGGACACGTTGAGCGACAATCGCAGCATCAGTGACGCCAGCAAGATGGTCGGGAAGGCGGAAAAGTCCAACGGACGCTCGATAAACAGCGTCACGGTGAAGATCAGGATCGCCAAAGCAAAAGAGGTTGCCAAACCGATGTCCAGCACCCAGGACGGCATCGGCAGAATCATCATGACAATAATCGCCATCAGGGCGAGGGCGAGCAGGATCGTCGGGCTAAAAAGCGCTTTGAGAGAAAAGGTTGGGTTCACGGATTACCCTCCATTGCTCAGCAATGACCGGCCCGATCCGGACCCAAGCGGCACGAGGGAACCCATCGTGCCAGCTGAACTGCCGCGTTGCAGCAGCGGAAAATTGTTTTCGCGGATCACAGTGGCAGTGCGCTTCACCGGCATCACCGCCTGATCCGGTGATTGCGCCAGATCGCGCTGAAAGCGGGCTTTGTATGTGTCGGAAAATTTGGGGGTGCGAGCCTGATAGGCCGCGTTATCCCTGAAGTTGGTTTCCGCGCCGTCGGTACTGTCTTGTACAAATATGGTGAAAACCAAAAAGAGACTTGTCCCAAGTCCCAGAAGACCGATTGTGACGATCTTGAATGAGTCGCAATAGAATCGCGACACCGCGTTGAAAACGTACTGTTTCTTCATACCGATAGCTTTCTGCCCAGTTCAAGGCCCAAGCTATCGGCGCATGGTTAAGATGTGGTAACCGTTGTTAAGAAGATGGCTCGGTCACGCTGTGCAGATCGAGCAAGTCGCCCAGCACGCCCCGGCTTTCCGCCGCGCCTTCCAGCAACGCCCGATTGCGGGCCAACATGCCATGGGTCACACGGTCTGTGGCCGCCTCTGTCTCGCTACCTTCTTCTGGTGGCAAGAGGTAGGTGGAGGCGCGTCGCAACACGTCGTTTTCCGAGGCTGTCAACGATGCCAAGTCACCATCCAGCCAGGCTTCGGTTTCCGCCGCACCACGTTCGCCAAGTTCGGCCAACAAACGTGCGGCGCCGGCATGATCCCCGGCCATGGCTTTGGCCCGCGCCCGCAGGCGATCCGCTATCGGCGTTTCCATGCCCATAAGCTCTGCCTCGGCCCGCTTAGGCAGGGCCTCCGCTAGGGCCAATCGCGCATTCAAAAGACGTTTTTCATCGCTTGGGATAACGGTTTGGGCAGCTTGCATCAGGCGTTTGGTCTCGCCCAAAAAGCCCATTTCAAACGTCTTATGGGCCAGCTGCAACGCGGCTTTGGTTGAAATGCGCCCCGGCGCAGCAAGACGTTCCTGAATGGACCAGGAGATCACTTCAAAGTCATCCGCATGTTCCAGTACGGCCATCACCAATTTACTACGCACATCTTCAGCGGCTTCGGATCCGTCGCGGGTTTCAATGTCGTTGACGATCTTGAATGCTTCGCCAAATTCCTGCTGCAGAATACGCGCAAGCGCATGAGCCCGGCGCAGATCTGGCCCCATGGCCCCGCCTTTGTGTTCCACAGCCAAGGCGCCAACCAGAGAAATGGTCTCCGCAGAAGGGGCCTCGCCCTGCGCCATATGGGTCTCGATCAAATCAATCACCGCTTTGGTGGATATGTCGGCATTTTGCGTGGCTATTTCCGTTAGCGCCTCGGTTGCCTCTTCGGTGTTGCCCAGCTCCGCATTCAGAGTGGCCTCAGCAAAGTCGAAATTTACATCAGGCCTCGGAGACGTGCGTTCAATGCCATTGAGCACCAGCATCGCCGCCTCGGTTTGACCCTGTGCCACCAACCGGTTGCTCAGCTGTGGACCAAGGTATTCGCGCAGATGGCGTGGCATCTTTTGCAGCGCGTCCAACGCGCCATGAATTGCACTTTCTCCAACCAGAGTTTCGCCCGACAGGGCCGCCCAAAGGGTGGTGTTTCCGGCACAATGCCCTTGGCTGGCAAAGGATGGGTTGTCCGCTGGTGGTTCACGCCCATCCATGATGTGCGCCATTGCACTCAAAATGCTGTTTTCACCACTTTCCGGCAGCAACGCCAGGATTTGAAGCGCCTCAGCGCCAAAAGAGTAATGCACGTAGAGCTGCGCAAGTTCACGCAGGGCGTCTTTATTGGTGCGGTCAAACTCGCCGACCACGTCCTGACGCAGGCGGCTGAGCTCTTGCACAAACGTGCCTTCGCCGCTCCAGTCGGTAATGTTCACGGCCGAATCCGGTAGGCACATGCCTGTGGCCACCTGACCACTCAGCAGGGCGGCAATGTCTCGGCCCACTTCGTCCAGCACGTTGTACGCAACGATGTTCAGGTCTTTTCCAACGGCAGCTTGTGGCGGTACGTGGTCCGAGCTGTTGAGCTGTGGCATTTGCGATTCAGCTGTTTTTACGGGCTTGCCAACCAACCCGCTGGTGTCGTCCACCTCGGGAGTTTGCGCCTGCAACAAGTTTTGATTGGCCGCGCGGTCCACTTGTTTGATCAGATCACCACGCAAGACCCGCACCTGGGCGCTACGATCCACAAAATTCTCAAGCGCAAGCAAGTCGGAATAGTCTGCTGCGGGCTTTGCTTCCGCCACTTGAACCGGCGTTGGAACCGGGCTTGCCGCCTCAAAAGAGGAGAACCGGAACTGTCGCTGTGGTTTTTTCTCGACCGGCACAGCCTCGCCAAACGACAAAGGCACCTGTGGCAGGTCGTCGTTCTGCGCCGGTGGCAGATCGTCGCGAATGTCAAAGATCACATACCGCCCATCGTAAGGGATCGACACCACACGGCAGGCACAGGCCAGTTCCAGCTCCAATTCGCCAGCCGCGTCATTGGCAACAATATTGGCCAAACGGTCACGTGGGATTTTGTCAAAGATGGTGCTGGTGCGCAGATTAACGGCGTCACCCTCAATTTTGATGGTGTAAAACCGCCCGTCGCGCGACACGGTCCAGTCGGTTTCGGCCGACGGCAGTGTCGCCACCAAACGGGTGAAGTCTTCGTGCTCGCCGGACCGGAACAGCACGTCTTGTGCAGCCCCCGCAGAGGCTGCCAATACCATCGGAACAGCAAGCAGAAGCTGTTTCATGCCGCTTCCTTCTTCACTTCGGCCAGCGCCTCTTCCAGCTCCGCAAACTGCGGACGGTTGTGGCCCGGCGTGTTCTGACGCCCAACTTCGATGCAGATGTTTGGCGAGTGGTTGTGCAGATTGGCAATCAGCACCTCGCGGATCAGTTGATAGAAATGCGCCTCATCTTCGACCACACCTTTGATCTTCGCGGCAAACGGACCCACCAGACCATAGGCCAGGAAAACCCCGAGGAACGTGCCCACAAGCGCGCCACCAATCATGCCACCCAGAACTTCTGGTGGCTGGTCGATCGAGCCCATGGTTTTGATAACCCCCAAAACCGCCGCCACAATCCCCAGCGCCGGAAGCGCATCCGCAAGCGACTGCAACGCGTGGTTGGGGTGCATCGCGTGGTGAAAGTTGGCTTCGATTCGCTTTTCCAAAACCTCTTCCACCTGATGTGGGTCGTCATAGTTCATCGACGCAGAGCGCATGGTGTCTGCAATCAGGTTGATCGCTTCTTTGTCCGCAGTGACGCGGGGGTATTTCTGGAAAATGTCAGATTCATCCGGGTTCTCGATGTGCTCTTCGATGGCCACAGGGTTTTTCCTGGCCAATCGTATGAGCTCAAACAGCAAACACAGCAGATCCTTGTAGTCATCCGGCTTCCATTTGGGGCCTTTGAAGACTTTGCCGAGATCTTTCAGCGTGTGTTTCACAACGGACCCGTCGTTGGACACCAAAAAGGCGCCCACACCGGAGCCGCCAATGATGATCATCTCAAACGGCAGGGCCTTCATAATGGGCCCAAGACTACCACCGGCAAGAACGTATCCGCCCAACACCATGATAAAAACAACAGCGATGCCAATAATGCCTAGCACGGGATCAAACTCCTAGTAGCGTTTCAGTCCGACCATAAGCCGGTGGCGGTTAACAAGTTCTCATTCGGTGGGAGTATTTGCGTTCCGACCGGCCAAAATAACGCTGATTGTATAGGCAGCGTCTGGAGCCATGCCCGCCATGACACCCGCCGCAGATTCCGGCTTCATGCGACCGATGAAACCAGCGGCAAATTTCGGATCCATCTCTTCAAACAGAGCGGCGACATCTTTGGGCTTCATGGTCTCATAGACTTGGGTGAGACGCCCCAGATCGTCCTCTGCGGCGGTTTCTGACAAGGCAATCAAACCGCGCAGACGCCCTTCGGCATCTTCCAAAGCAGCCAGTTTTCGCGTCACTTCACCATCCGCAACGTTCAGCGCTTGCAGGCGATTCTTGATCTCCGCCTCACGCTGTTCGATGCGTTTCTCACGTTCCTTGAACACAGCCATCAGCTCGCGCAGGTCTTCTGGCGGCTCGCAGGTTTCAGGTTTGGCCATACTGGCCAGTGGCGACTCAAAAAGGGGCTCTTCTCGCGCTAGGGCTTCCGTGGCGCTGATACTCACACGCACGGTGGCTGAGGCAATCAAAAACGTCGCAATCAGAAACAGGCTTCCTTTGGACTGTTTCCGGCGGGCCTTTTTCTTAGCCTTTGGCTTCGCAGCCGGGGCATCCGCTTTGGTCAGCGTCTCAGCGGCCGCTTTGGCGCGGGTTTTCTTGGCATCTTTTTTCATCGCATACGCTCCAGTTAGGCGACGTGGCGTTTAAACATCGGGCCTGCTTCTGGCTCTTTGCTGTCCGCTGCAGGCTTTGGTGCCGCCGGTGCGGCTTCTGCCTGCATTGCGGCCAGGGCCATGGCAGCTTTTTTCTTGGCTTTCTTTTTTGCCTTTTTCTTTGCGCGACGGATCAGCTTGGCCTCTTCGGCTGCGATGGCCTCTGCCTGCAGTTGGGCCCAGTTTTCGTCTTCGGCGGTTTCCTCAATCACCGCAGAGTCCGCCTCAGCGGCCTCTGCTGGCGCTGTGCCGTCTTCGGCGGCCGGAGCGAGGGTGTCTTCCACCTTTTCCGGTTCCGGGGCGGCTTTGGCTTTGGCAGGTTTGGCGTCTTCGATGTCGTGCATGGCCGCCATCATCAGCTCAAGACGTTTAGAAACCCCTTCCGCGCGTTGGGTCAGGGCCTCCAGTCTTTCTGTGGATTTCCCGGCGGTGCCTTGCGCAGCTTTCAACGTGCGCGTCATGTCATCCACCTGGGCTGACAAGACAGCCACGGCGCCACCAACGCCGGATTCCAAATCATTAAATTTCGACAGGCGCCGCGCCAGAACAAAGCAATAAATGCCTGCCCCAAGGGCACCGGCTACCAACAAGATATCTGCAATCAAGTTCATCTCAACGCTCCTCAGTTCAACACGAATTCCATGACCAAAAGGTCAGAAACACGTTCAGGTCCGGTTACAATTTGTACACGACGCAGCATTTGCGACCGCAGGGTCACCAGCGCATCTGGCGATTCGATGTCTGATGTATTGAGCGCGCGCAAATAGCCGTTCAGCACATCCACAACCCGCGGCAACACCCGCTCGACTTCTTCCTGATGATCGCTAGGCACTTCCAACTGTGCACGGAACCGCAGGTAGTCGGCGCCGCCACTAGACGTGAGAGAAACAATGAGAGGGTCCATGCCGACGTAAACAACGTCGGGTAGAGCTTCGATCTCTTCCGCTGGCGCCGATTCTTCGGCCACCTCAGCAGAATCATTTCCCAATATCATGCCTGAATAGACAGCGAAGAATCCTCCGCCGCCGCCAACCAAAGCCAGCACAAGCCCAATGATTAAAGGGAGTTTTGACGCTTTTTTCGGTGCGTCTTCTGTCTCGACAGTTTCGTCAGTCATCACAGGTTCCAAATTCTTTGTCCCTGCAACTTCTCCCACACAGAAACTAACCGATTGTTAAGTCTGTTGAGAGAAACAGTTCGTGACGGTCGTGCAGAAAGTGCGATCCCACGGAGAACAGACGTGCAAAATTTTTTGAATATGTGGACAGCAATGGACAATCGGCGGAAGGTGATCGTCGTATTGGCCACGATTGCGGTTTTTGCGACCGTATTGTCATTGGGTCGGGTCGCCACAAAACCAGGAATGGCCCTTCTATATAGTGGTTTGGAAAGCGGTGCCGCCGGCGAAGTCGTAACGGCGCTTGAACAACGTGGTGCCATTTACGAAGTGCGCGGCGGCTCGATTTATGTCGCCAACGGCATGCGTGACGAGTTGCGCATGACGCTCGCAAGTGAAGGATTGCCCGCCAATACGACTCAGGGCTACGAGCTTCTTGATTCGCTGTCTGGCTTCGGCACAACCTCGCAAATGTTTGACGCAGCTTACTGGCGCGCAAAAGAAGGTGAGCTGGCCCGCACTATTGTTGTGAGCCCGCTGGTCAGCCAGGCGCGGGTGCACATTGCCAACGCGTCTTCCAATCCTTTCCAACGGCACATCAAACCGTCCGCCTCCGTGACGATCACCACACCTGCCGGGGATTTGCCCACCAAACACGCCCAAGCACTGCGATTCCTTGTGGCGTCTGCTGTATCCGGTCTGTCTCCAGAAGATGTCGCCATTATTGATGGCAGTGGCGGTCTTGTTGGGGTGGCAGATGAAACCACCACCAAAGTTGGGGACAACAAAGAAGAAGAAACCCGTTTGGCGGTTCAGCGTATGCTGGAAGCACGGGTTGGCCCTGGAAATGCGGTGGTTGAGGTCAGCATTGAGACCGTGACCGAGACCGAATCTATCACTGAACGGATTTTTGATCCTGCCAGCCGTGTGGCGATCAGCACAGATACCGAAGAGCGCAGCACCGATTCCCAAAACGCCTCTGGTCAGGTGACCGTGGCCTCCAATCTGCCGGATGGCGACGCGGCTGGCAGCTCCGGCTCCACCAATCAGAATCGGGAAACCCGTGAACGCATCAATTACGAAGTGTCCGAGACCCAACGCGAAGTCCTGCGTCAGCCAGGTGCGGTGAAACGTATGACGGTTGCGGTTCTGGTGAACGGCACCCAAACCGAAAACGATCTTGGGGAGCCGGTGGTTGAGCCGCGTCCCGACGAAGAGCTTGAGGCCCTGCGTGAACTGGTGGCCTCTGCGGTTGGCTTTAACGAAAGCCGCGGCGACGTTATCACTTTGAAATCCATGAACTTCCAGCCGGTCCTGCCGATGGGTACTTCCGCCGAATCCTCCATGTTCAAGGGCATGGAACTCGACCTGATGTCGATCATTCAAACCGTAGTATTGGCCATTGTGGCTCTGGTTCTAGGTTTGTTTGTGGTGCGGCCTCTTCTGGCTGGCGGTGGTAGCCGCGACCTCAACGAAATTGGCGATTCCCCGATGCTGCCTGACTTGGGCGGCGACGATGGTGATTTCCCGGCTATGGCGCCAATGATGGGCGACATGGGTGGCGCTGACATGGGATTGCCAATGATGGGTGACATGGGCGGCGATGTTGGTGGTCTGCCAGATCTGGGCGGTGGTTTGCCCGCGCTGGGCGGTGATGGTGGCGGCATGTCGCAATCTGACGCCGCAGACCGTCTGCGTGGCCTGATCAGTGACCGCAAAGAAGAAACTGTGGAGATCCTCCGCAACTGGCTCGATGATCGTGAGGAAGCCTGATGTCAATTTCACATCTGTTTGAAGACTTTGGCGGTATCACCGCACCGGAGCCGGAGCCTGTTGCAACTCAGGAAGTTGGCAATGAAGACGACATGCTCGAGTCCTTTGAGCAGGGCTACAAAGCTGGCTGGGATGACGCAATCAGCGCCAAATCTGAGGAGCACGCCAGTGTCTCCGCCGCGCTGGCCGGTCGTCTGAATGATCTGTCTTTCACCTACCACGAGGCCCGCGAAGCGATTCTCGCGGATTTGGCCCCCACTGTGGAGAAAGCCATCATGACTGTCCTGCCAGAACTGGCCCGGCAGGCGGTTGGCGCTTTGGCTGTGGAACAGCTGCATAAAATTGTGCGCGAAAACAGCGAAACACCTGTGGTGCTGTCAACAGCACCAGATTGTTACCAACCGGTCATCGATGTGATGCCCGAAGACAAGCAACTGCCCGTTGAGGTGGTACGCGACGAAAGCCTGGCAGAAGGCCAGGTACGTTTTGAGTTTGCCCAACGCGAACGCCTGATTGATCTCAGCGAGGTTTTGGAAGCCGTCGCTGGCGCCATGACCGCGTTCACACATGAAACACGCAAGGAGGCCCAGAATGGCTGATCCAACTCTCAAATCCGATTCCGGTAACCCGTTCACCTCCGTGCCGGTGGAGATCACCATCTCCGTTGGTAAGGCGCGCCCGCTGATTGGCGACTTGCTGAACATGAACGAAAACTCTGTGTTGCCGCTCGACAAGCGCGTGGATGATCCGGTTGAACTTTATGTGGGCGACAAACTCATCGCCCGTGGCGAGCTGGAAGAAATGGACGGCGGACAAGAAGGCCAACTGGCCGTGCGTCTGACCGAAGTGGCTGAGTTCGAAAGCGGGTTGTGATGATCCGCGCGGCATTTCTTGCCGTCACGTTTTCCACCGTCTTTCTCTTTATGGCAGATCCGGCGTCGGCGCAGGATCTGTCCATTCCGATCACCCAAGACGGTTCGCTGACGGCACGCAGCATTCAAATCTTTCTCCTGATCACGGTCCTCAGCCTCGCGCCGGGGATCGCGATCATGGTCACTTGTTTTCCATTCATCGTGACGGTGCTTTCGATCCTGCGTCAGGCCATCGGCCTGCAGCAGTCGCCGCCCAATATGATGATGGTCTCGCTGGCGATGTTCCTGACCTATTACGTGATGGAGCCAGTCTTTACTCAGGCTTGGACCACCGGGGTGGAACCCCTAATGGCTGAGCTGATTGACATCGAAACCGCCTTTGAGCTGACCACGGAACCGTTCCGTCAATTCATGGCTGCCCGCCTGGACCCGGACACCTACACCCATCTGGCTTCTTTGCGCCCGGATACGGTTGATACCGCCCCCGGCCCAGAGTCGCCCCTGTCGGTTCTGGTGCCCAGCTTCATGTTGTCGGAAATCGCGCGCGCGTTTCAGATTGGGTTCCTGATCTTCCTGCCGTTCCTGATCATCGACCTCGTGGTCGCCGCCGTGCTGATGTCCATGGGCATGATGATGGTGCCCCCAGCCATTGTATCTCTGCCGTTTAAACTGTCGTTCTTTGTGATCGCAGACGGCTGGAGCCTGATTGCAGGCAGCTTGGTGCGCAGTTACTTTTAGCATCTCACGCGCCGCTTCCCTTTTGAGGCGGCGCGTGTCACACATCGGAAAACTCAATCCGTTAGCGCCACCAAGCGCGGAGTACCCCATGAATCTGAAAGCGACCCTGCTGGCCCTGCTGGCCTTTGCAATCTATTCGACACATGACGTCGTGGTGAAACACCTCGGCGCGACGTTTTCGCCGTTTCAGATCGTGTTCTTTTCGGCGTTGTTTAGCTTTCCGCTGATCACTCTGATGCTGGTGCGCGATCCCACTCATGGCAACCTTCGCCCCGTGCACCCGTGGTGGGTTGCGTTACGCTCACTCTGCGTTGTCATCTGCCCTACCGCTGCCTTCTATGCCTTTTCAGTTCTACCGCTGGCGCAGGTCTATGCGTTGTTGTTCTCAACGCCGTTATTGGTCACGGTTCTGGCCATACCCGTTTTGGGCGAGAAAGTTGGCATCTGGCGTATGTTGGCGGTTTTGGTTGGCCTCATGGGCGTGATGATTGTGGTCCGCCCCGGCGCAACTGAGTTGAACCTCGGCCACTTGGCTGCTTTGGTGGCCGCAGGCACCGCTGCGTTGCAGTCAGTGATCGTGCGAAAAATTGGCCAGGACGAGCGACGCGTGGTGCTGATGCTCTATCCGCTGCTGATCAGCGTGGTTGCGATGTCCGTGGCCATGGCTTTTGTCTATCACCCGGTTTCCGCCCCCGATTTGGCAGGTTTTGCCATTGTTGCGGTCTTTGGCTTTGTCGCCACCTTGCTCATGGTCTCCGCATATACCCTTGGCGAAGCGGCTTTGGTTGCTCCCATGCAGTATTCACAAATCATCTGGGCGGTGCTCTTTGGCGTGTTTCTGTTTGACGAATCTCCAGATGCGCCAACCCTGATAGGCGCGGCGGTGATCGTCGCCAGTGGTCTCTTTATTATCGCCCGCGAAGCCACCGGCGGCACGTCCGAGCAAACCCCGGTTTTGCGCACGCGTTCTCGCGGCCTGTCGCCCGGCAACTTTCGGGTCAGCCAGGCTCTGCGCCGATCCAATGAGAACAACTCCGTTTGAGGCACGCCACTTAGTACCGGCGGAAGGCTCTAAAGGAGTGTGATGGCCCACAGGCCGCACGCTCTCAACGTGCTTTTTAAAGAGATCCCAAAACAACAAAACCCCGCCGATGGCGGGGTTTTGTTTGAAAGTGGTGAGCCGTGAAGGGTTCGAACCTTCGACCTACTGATTAAAAGTCAGTTGCTCTACCAACTGAGCTAACGGCCCACTCTCTGTGTTGGTGCGCGGTTACTAAGCCGACTGAACGAAGGGGTCAAGCCGATTCTCAAGAAAAAATTCGCCATACTGGAAAAGGATGTTCAACGGGCGTATATGCGCCCAATGGATACACGTGTTGAAACCCCTTTGGCGTTCATGAAAATGCATGGGCTGGGCAATGATTTTGTCGTTGTCGATGCCCGCACGCGCGCCTTTGCGCTGAGTGAAAATCAAATAACCGCCATCGCACACCGCCAAAAAGGTGTGGGATTTGATCAGCTTGCGGTGATCACCTATGGCACAGAGGGCAGCAACGCAGACGCACACCTGACGTTTTACAATGCCGATGGCTCGACCTCGGCCGCTTGTGGAAACGCCACCCGCTGTATCGCGCGGCATCTGATGGATGAGTCGGGGGCTGAGTCGTTAACCCTGACCACGGATCGCGGCACATTGTTGGCCCGCGAGGCTGGCAACGGTCTGGTGTCGGTGAACATGGGCCATCCGCAACTTTTGTGGCACGAAGTGCCGCTTGCAAATGAGATGGACACGTTGGAGCTGCCGATCGACGGCGCGCCGACCGCCACCGGCATGGGCAACCCGCACTGCACCTTTTTTGTAGACAACGTAGAGAGCGTGAACCTAGAAGCCTTTGGTGCAGCACATGAGCATCACCCGCTCTATCCTAAGCGCACCAATGTGCAGGTTGCGCAGATCATCGGGGAAAACCACATCCGCATGCGCGTCTGGGAGCGCGGTGTCGGCACGACTCTCGCTTCAGGCTCTTCCAGCTGTGCCACCGCTGTGGCCGCCGCCCGCCGTGGTCTGACCGGCCGTGAGGTGCAGATCGATCTGGATGGCGGCACGCTTTGGATCAATTGGGCCGAAGACGGCGTCTGGATGACGGGTGAGACCGAACATGTCATGTCCGGTCAGTTCACCGCAGCCTTTCTGGAGCGGCACAAATGACCGCCGCACCGCCAAAGTTCACCACGCTGGGCTGTCGCCTGAATTCTTATGAATCAGAGGCGATGAAAGACATGGCGCAATCCGCCGGTCTTGAGAATGCTGTGATTGTGAACACCTGCGCGGTGACGGCAGAGGCGGTGCGCAAAAGCCGTCAGGAAATCCGCCGCCTGCGCCGTGACAATCCGGATGCCCAGATCATTGTCACCGGCTGTGCCGCACAGGTCGAGCCAGAGACGTTTGCCGCCATGGGCGAAGTCGACAAGGTCATTGGCAACACCGAAAAGATGAACCCTGCCACCTGGCAGGGCATGGCCGCCGACTTCATTGGTGAGACCGAAAAGGTGCAGGTCGACGATATCATGTCGGTGACGGAGACCGCCGGGCACCTGATTGACGGTTTTGGCACCCGCTCACGCGCCTACGTGCAGGTGCAAAACGGCTGTGATCACCGCTGCACCTTTTGCATCATTCCTTATGGCCGCGGCAATTCCCGTTCGGTTCCTGCCGGTGTGGTGGTCGATCAAATCAAACGTCTGGTGGACAAAGGCTTCAACGAAGTTGTGCTGACCGGCGTGGACCTGACCAGCTGGGGCGCGGATCAGCCGATGCAACCGAAGCTGGGCGATCTGGTCATGCGAATCCTCAAGCTGGTGCCGGATCTGCCTCGCCTTCGGATCAGTTCGATCGACAGCATTGAGGTGGATGAAAACCTGATGTTGGCCATAGCTTCAGAGCCACGCCTGATGCCACATCTGCATCTGAGCTTGCAGCACGGCGATGACCTGATCCTCAAACGCATGGCCCGCCGCCACTTGCGCGATGACGCCATACGCTTCTGCGAAGAGGCCAAAAGGCTGCGTCCAGAGATGACCTTTGGCGCGGATATTATTGCCGGCTTCCCCACAGAAACCGAAGCGCATTTTGAGAACTCGTTGAAGCTGGTGCAGGACTGTGACCTCACCTGGCTGCATGTCTTCCCTTATTCCAAGCGCGAAGGCACCCCGGCGGCCAAAATCCCCAGTCAGGTGAACGGCAACGTGATCAAAGGCCGGGCGGCGCAATTACGCGAAGCAGGGGCGGCACAGGTGCAGAAACATCTGGCGGCGCAGCTTGGCAAGACCCATCACATCCTGATGGAAAACCCCACCATGGGCCGCACGGAACAGTTTACCGAAGTCATGTTTGATGCGCCGCAAGAGGAGGGCGCGATTGTGACTGCATCCATCCTTGATGTGCGCGGGCAACAGCTGGTCGCCTAAGCACTTGGGGGCCAGCCCCCAAACCCCCGGGATATTTCTGGACAGAGAAAACAAGATGACTGAATTGCCCGTTCTCTATTCCTTCCGCCGTTGCCCATATGCGATGCGCGCACGTTTGGCGGTGGCGGTCTCCGGTGCGGCGGTGGAGCTGCGTGAGATTTTGCTGCGCGACAAGGCGCCTGCGTTTCTCGAAGCTTCCCCAAGCGGAACGGTGCCTTGTCTGAAAGCGGAAGGTCATGTGATTGACGAAAGTCTTGACGTGATGATCTGGGCGCTGCAGCAAAATGATCCGGAAGGCTGGCTGGATATGCCAGAACTGGGCCATGAGCTGATTGGCGAGGCGGATGGGCCTTTTAAGGCTGCGTTGGACCACACCAAATACCATTCACGCTATCCGGAGTTGGACCCGGAAGAGTCGCGGGCCAACGCCATGTCCTTTCTGTCCAAATTGGCTCAACAGATCGGTGACAAACCCTGGCTCTTTGGCGACACGCCCAGCCTGGCCGACATGGCAATTCTGCCGTTTGTGCGCCAGTTCGCCTTTATCAACAAACCCCGCTTTGATGCGGACGCGGGGGCCAATCTGTCCCGCTGGCTCGAAGGCTTTATTGCGTCCGAACGGTTCGCCGCGATCATGCCCAAACTGCCGATGTGGCGCGAAGGGGATGAACCACTGCGCTTTGAGCGCGCAATAGCGGTTGCCAATCCGTAATCCCCCCTGCACGATCGCGCCAAATCAGAGACGAGGCGCATCATGCATCCCAATCCGGCCTTCCGCGGCACCGCAGAGGACAAGAACCTGGCTTTCGCCAAGGAGCGTGGCTTTGGCATGCTCGCGATCTCTGCACCTGACGTTGCGCCGATGTTGAGCCACGTTCCGTTTCTTCTATCCGAAGATGGCAAAACCGCAGATCTGCACCTGGTGCGCTCCAATCCCATGGCCCGCGCCGTCAAAAGCGTCACCCCTGCGCGATTGGCGGTGAGTGGGCCGGACGGCTATGTCTCTCCGGATTGGTATAACGCAGACGATCAGGTCCCGACGTGGAACTATGTTGCGGTGCAGATCACGGGACATCTGACGCCGTTGCCACAAGACGACTTGCCCAATCTCTTGGACCGCCTGTCCGCGCATTTTGAAGCCAACCTGCTGCCCAAACCGCCTTGGACCCGGGCCAAGATGAGTGGCGACAGCTTTGAGCGCATGTTGCGGATGATCGTGCCTTATCGTCTCACAATTGAGGATGTGCAGGGCACCTGGAAGCTGGGTCAAAACAAACCCGCGGAGGTCCGTCATGCCGCCGCTGACCAAATGGCCGCCTACGGCTTTGGCAGCGAGGCCCGCGAACTCGCCGCTTTGATGCAATCCCCTTTTGCCGACCCCGATACGGAGTAATTGAGATGTCCAAATTGCAGCTGATCCATTCCCCGGCCTCACCGTTTGTGCGCAAGGTGCGCGTGACCTTGGCGGAGACTGGCCAGACGGATGATGTGGAGCTGACCCGCGTGCACACCACCGCACTCAGCACCGCAGATGAGGCCGCCGCCGCCAACCCGTTGGGTAAAATTCCCGCACTGGTGCGTCCCGATGGCCCGGCGATTTACGACAGCCGGGTGATTTGTCGCTATCTGGTGGCCCGCACGGGGGCGGACCTCTACCCTGAAGACCGCCTTTGGGATGTGTTGACGCTGGAAGCCACTGCGGACGGCATTCTCGAAGCCGCCGTCCTGATGGTCTACGAAAAACGCCTGCGCCCGGAAGAGATGGTGTTTGACGACTGGCTCTCCGCGCAGTGGGGCAAGGTCGAAGGCGCGCTGGATGCGATCAATGAGCGCTGGATGAGCCACTTGTTTGGGCCGCTCGACATGGGACAAATCGCTGTAGGCTGCGCGCTGGGTTATCTCGATTTCCGCCATGGGGATCGGGATTGGCGCAAGGGCCGCGATGGTCTGGCGGGCTGGTACGCCGAGTTTTCCAAGCGTGAGAGTATGATGGCCACGGTGCCAAGCGATTGAACAAAAAAGGCCGCGCTCCCGATTTGGGACGCGGCCTTGCTGTGTTAGAAACAGTCTCTATTCCGCCGCGATTGGCGTCTCCGCCTTCTCCACTTTCACTGCGGAAAACTTGAACTCCGGGATTTTCCCATATGGATCTAGCGCGGCATTGGTCAGGATATTGGCCGCCGCTTCGACATAGGCAAACGGCAGGAACACATTGTCCGGCGCTACCGCACGATCCGCCCGCGCCATCACGGTCACTGTCCCGCGCCGCGTGGTCAGCGCCACGTATTCGCCAGCCTCAACCCCCAGCTTGCGCAAAGTCGACGGATGCAAGGAACAGTTCGCTTCCGGCTCCAACGCATCCAGCGTGCTGGCGCGACGGGTCATTGATCCCGTGTGCCAATGCTCCAGCTGCCGCCCTGTGATCAAGACCATCGGATAGTCTTCGTTTTGCTTGTCATCTGGCGCAATCACCGACGCAGGCGTAAACCGCGCGCGCTTGTTTTCGCGTGGGAAGCCATCACCAAACACAATTGCCTGCCCGGGGTCTTCCGGCGACAGCGACGGATAGGTCACTGCTTCGCCTTCAAGCCGTTCCCAAGTAATGTTGTCGAGCGAGCCCATGTTGAGCTTCATCTCGGCAAACACCTCTTTGGGGTGCGTGTAATCCCAGTTCAGCCCCAGCCGTTTCGCCAGCTCTACCTCGATCCACCAATCTTCCTTGGCCTCACCGGGAGGCGCCGTCACAGAACGGCCCATCTGCACCTGTCGATTGGTGTTGGTTACCGTGCCGGACTTTTCGTACCAAGCGGAGCTTGGCAGGATCACATCAGCATAGTTGGCAGTTTCTGTGAGGAAGATGTCCTGCACAACCAGATGGTCCAGCATCGCCAGCGCGTCCCGTGCATGATCCACATCCGGGTCCGACATCGCCGGATTTTCACCCAAAATATACATGCCTTTGATGTCGCCATCATGGATCGCATGCATGATCTCCACCACCGTGAGGCCTTTCTGAGCGGAGAAATCCTCGCTGCCCCAAACCTTGGTAAAGGCCGAGCGCACACCATCATCCATCACCGACTGATAGTCTGGCAGGAACATCGGGATCAGGCCCGCATCAGACGCACCTTGCACGTTGTTCTGACCTCGCAGCGGGTGCAGACCCGCGCCCGATTTGCCCACATTGCCAGTCATCAGCGCCAAGGCAATCAGACAGCGTGCATTGTCGGTACCGTGAATGTGCTGTGACACACCCATGCCCCAGAAAATCATGCCCGCCTTGCCTTTGGCAAAGGTCCGCGCCGCGTCGCGCAACAACTCCGGATCAAGGCCGCAGATCGACTCCATCGCCTCAGGAGAGAAGTCTTTCAGATGCGATTTCATCTCGTCCCAGTTCTCGGTGAACTGCGTTATGTAATCCGCGTCATAAAGCTCTTCTTCGACGATCACATGCATGATCGCGTTCAGCATGGAGACATCTGCGCCCGGCTTGAATTGCAGCTTGTGGCTGGCGTGTTTGCCAAGGCCCACACCCCGCGGGTCACAGACAATCAACTTGCCGCCGCGTTTGGCGAATTGCTTAAAATAGGTCGCCGCCACCGGGTGGTTCTCAATTGGGTTGCAGCCAATCGCAATGGCCACATCGGCGTTTTCGATCTCGTTGAATGTCGCGGTCACCGCGCCGGAGCCTACATTCTCCAACAGTGCGGAAACAGAGGAGGCGTGACACAGCCGCGTGCAGTGGTCGACATTGTTGTGACCAAAACCCTGACGGATCAGCTTTTGGAACAGGTAAGCCTCCTCGTTGGAACACTTCGCAGAGCCGAATCCAGCAACATTCGTGCCTTTTTCTGCCCGCAGCTTGGCCAAACCACCCGCCGCCGCATCCAGCGCCTCCTCCCAGCTCGCTTCGCGGAAATGCGTGAGCAGATTGCCGGGATCGACGTTCAACCCTTTCGCGGGTGCATCCTCGCGGCGGATCAATGGTTTGGTCAAACGGTGTGGGTGCTCGATGTAGTCAAAGCCAAACCGGCCTTTCACACACAGCCGGTTTTCATTCGCCGGCCCGTCGATGCCCTCAACATATTTGATCTTGTTGTCTTTGACCTTGAAGCTGATTTGACAGCCCACACCGCAATAAGGGCAGACGCTTTTGACTTCGCGGTCATAGTCCGCGCTGTCGCCTGCGCCGGTTTCGTCCAAAACGGCCGCTGGCATCAATGCGCCGGTGGGGCAGGCCTGCACACATTCGCCGCAGGCCACACAGGATGAGGCACCCATGGCGTCGTCCTGATCAAACACAATCTTGGCTTCAGCCCCGCGCCCGCTCATGCCGATCACATCGTTGACCTGCACCTCGCGGCACGCCCGCACACAGAGGTTACAGTGAATACAGGCATCCAGATTGACGCTCATCGCCACGTGGCTGGCATCCAACAGCGGTACAGACTCTGGCGCTTTGGCCGGGAAACGAGACTGTTCCACCCCAACTTGGGTCGCCATGTCGGCAAAATGGCTACTGGCGTCGTGCTTCACTTCGGGCTGATCGGCAGCCAAAAGTTCGATCACCATCTCCCGCGCTTTCACCGCCCGCTCGGATTGGGTGTGCACCACCATGCCTTCTGTGGCAGGGCGAATGCAGGAGGCCGCAAGCGTGCGCTCCCCTTCCACCTCCACCACACAGGCGCGGCAATTGCCATCCGGGCGGTAACTCTTGGCCGGTCTGTGACAAAGATGCGGGATCACAAACCCTTGTCCATTGGCCGCATCCCAGATGCTGGTGCCTTCGGGTACGGTCACGTCCTTCCCATCCAGGGAAAAGGTCACAGTGTTGGTCTGGCTGGCGTCAAGCATGGCGACCTCGCTCTTTATCGGTGTTGGTCGATCAGGATGGTGTTGCCATCCGGATCTTGCAGCATCAGGCTCGCGGGCCCCTCAGAGGCCTCATCCGCCTCGCTCATCAACTCAAGGCCTTTGTCCTTAAGTTGTTTTTGCAGGTCCCGCACATCGGTGAACGCGTCGGTGTTCTGCGCGCTCTGATCCCAGCCGGGATTAAACGTCAGGATGTTGCCTTCAAACATATCCTGAAACAGCCCAATCACATGGTCGCCGTTTTTCAAAATGCACCAGTTCTCGGCAGGCTGTCCGCCCATCATTTCAAACCCAAGCTTTTCGTAAAACGCGCGGCTGGCCGCCAGATCTTTCACGGCCAAGCTCACCGAAAACGCGCCCAAATCCATCTGTGTCATCCTAAATCTCCTCGCTGAAATGCTTCATCACAAGGCGGATCGGATTGGGCGCAGCCTGCCCAAGGCCACAAATGCTGGCATCACTCATCACCTGACACAGATCTTCCAGCAGGGGCTGATCCCAACTGTCCGCTTGCATCAGTTTAACAGCTTTCTCACAGCCCGTCCGGCACGGCGTACATTGGCCACAGCTCTCATCTTCGAAGAACTTCAGCATGTTTAGAGCCGCATCTCGGGCGCTGTCCTGATCTGACAGTACCACCACAGCAGCAGATCCAATAAAGGTGCCAAGTGGTTGTAAGGTGTCAAAATCCAAAGGCACATCAGACATCGAGGCGGGCAAAAGGCCGGAGGAAGGCCCACCCGGCTGAAAGGCTTTGAAGTTATGTCCGTCCATCATGCCGCCTGCGGCATCGATGATGTCCAAAATGGTGGACCCAGCTGGCAGTTCATACACGCCCGGCTCTTTTACGCGGCCAGATACGGAATAGCTGCGCAGGCCGGTGCGACCATTGAGTTCAACAGAAGACATTGCTTCTGCGCCTTCGCGCACAATCCGTGCCACCCAATAGAGCGTTTCGACGTTGTGCACCAAGGTGGGGCGGTTGAAGATGCCAACTTGGGCCACAAACGGCGGCCGGTGACGGGGCAATCCGCGCTTGCCCTCCAGCGACTCAATCATCGCGCTTTCTTCACCGCAGATGTAGGCGCCCGCGCCACGGCGCAGATCAATGTACCCCGGCTCCACAATTCCAGCGGCTTCCAGTTTGGCAATCTCTCGTGTCAGAATGAGGCGCACCGCCGGGTATTCATCGCGCAGATAGATAAAGCAGGTCTCCGCTTCCACGGCCCAGGCCGCAACCAACATGCCCTCAAGGAACAGATGCGGGCGGCGCTCTAAGTAGTAGCGGTCTTTAAACGTGCCCGGCTCACCCTCGTCGCCGTTCACTGCAAGGTAACGTGGCCCAGCGTTTGCGCGCACAAAGCCCCACTTCTTGCCCGAAGGGAATCCCGCGCCGCCAAGCCCACGCAGCCCGCTGGCCAGCACTTGTTCCTGCACCGTTTCCCAATCACCGCCATCGCGAAGCCTGCTCAGCTCCGTAAAGCCACCTTCGGCTTGATAGGCTGCGAAGTCTTCATACTCAGGAATATGCGTGTGGGTGTCATCTGCGGCAATCGCTGCTTCAACCTTTTCCACCGTGGCGTGGTCAATGTGGTTGTGGCCCAACTCCAATGTGGGTGCGGTATCACAACGCCCCATGCAAGGCGCGCGCAGGACCCGCACTTTGGAAGGATCCATGCCGTCTTTCAGCGCTTTGTGCAGCTGTTCGGCTCCGGCCAATTCGCAGGACAGCGAATCACACACTCGAATGGTTAGGGCAGGGGGCGGAGTCTCGTCGTCGGTGACCACATCGAAGTGGGCATAGAAGGTGGCCACCTCGTAAATCTCAGCTTGCCCAACGCGCATTTCTTCCGCCAAAGCGCGGATGTGCGCGGCGGACAAATGCCCGTAAGCGTCTTGAATGAGATGCAAAAATTCGATCAGCAAGTCACGACGTCTGGGCATCTCTCCCAAAAGCGTCTGCACGTCCGTCAAAGCAGTATCATCGACCTGCCGCCCCTTGGGCGTGCGTCGCGATTTGCCTGTGCCTTTTTTCTTCCAAACACCTTTGGACTCGTCCAGCGGTACCATGGTCACCTCCCTGCCAGATGGCTCAGGGTGGCATCACGCAAACTGATAATCAATCAGGTAAAGCTTAAGTTGCGATCAGTTTTGCTTATGAATTATTCAGGTTGAGCGCACGACGAAGCGCTTCAACCGTGGACAATCCTGGATCGCGGTGTGGAGAGATCAGGCTCACGTCTTTTTGCACCACCGGATCGGTTAAGGGCAGCGCAACGGTGCCTGCCATCTTTCCCAGGCTGTTGGCCAAGCCTTCCGGAATGACCGTCGCCGCCATCCCATTGGCTGCCATTAACATAGAGGAGGTGAATTCCCCGGTTTCCGCCACCACCGTGGGCACCACACCGATGTCGCGAAACACCAAATCAAGGATGCGCCGGTTCTGCATACCCGGCTCCAGCAAGCTCAAAGGCAATTGTGCGGCTTCTTCCCAGCTGGCGTTGCCACGCTCACGCGGCGCAAGTTCTTTGGGGGACAGCAGCAGATAGGCCTCGTGATAGAGATGCTCGACGCGCATCATTTCCGGCGACACGCCCTCGCCATAGGTTATCCCAGCGTCAAAAACCCCGTTTTCCAATCCCTGTTGGATGGCCAGGGATGAGGCCGCTTGCACCCGCACAACAATCCCTGGGTGGACCGTGCGCAGTTTCTGAACCGTGTCCGCTGCAAATCCCACAGCGGTTGGCACCACGCCAATCGCAAGTTTCCCGGTGATTTCTCCACCGGCGGAGCGAAAATCCTCTTCGAGCAGCTTCACACTGTCCATGATTTTGCGGGCGTGACGCACCAGTGCTTCCCCTTCCGGAGTGAAGCCCAAAAACCGGTTGCCGCGTTTCACAATTGCCGCGTCGAGGCGTTCTTCCATCTTGCGAATGCGCATGCTGAACGCAGGCTGGGACACGCCACATTCCTCCGCAGCCCGTGCAAAATGTCCGTGACGGGCCAGTGAGGACAGAAATTCTAGGTCTTTCAGGCTGATCAAAAGGCCGCTCCGCTTGGCTGTGGGTCAAGCTCTAGCGGCTTTACATGGCCTGCGCCAGCCTGCGGACTCGCCCGCGATTCGAGCGGTTCGGGGCGCAAAATCCAAAGCACAGGGTAAGAATATTGCGGCCCATTGCCTGAAAAACCGTGTCATCAAGCGCGACAAGGGGACGCGACAGTACAAGATAAGCGAATGTTCGCTGGACGGGTTGCACCACCTTCGTTAAATAGCGGCGGAGAGAGGCTGCGGGTAACTGCGGCCCGAACCGATATGGGCCGCTTGTCGGCTGAAAAATGGAGGAACCTCGTGTCCCACGCAGAAGATCACGAAGGCACCCGGAGAGACTTTCTCTACTACGCCACCGCTGGCGCAGGTGCCGTGGCTACTGGTGCCGCCGTCTGGCCGCTGGTCAATCAGATGAACCCCTCCGCCGATGTGCGCGCGCTCTCCTCGATTCGCGTTGATACATCCGGCATTGAGCCAGGTACGCAGTTGACTGTGAAATGGCTTGGTAAGCCGGTGTTTATTCGCCGCCGCACCCAAACTGAGATCGACGAAGCCCGTGCGGTCACCATGGACGACCTGTCCATCGACCAAGCGTCTCAAAACGCCAACAAGCCAGGCACCGACGCTGCGGATGAAAACCGCGCGATGGATGAAACCGGCGAATGGCTGGTAATGATGGGCGTGTGTACCCACCTCGGTTGTGTGCCTCTGGGCGACGGCGCTGGTGACTTTGGTGGCTGGTTCTGCCCATGCCACGGCTCGCACTACGACACCTCCGGCCGCATCCGCAAAGGTCCGGCTCCTGAAAACCTCCACGTTCCTGTTGCCCGCTTTGAGGGCAGCGAACTGGTCCTCGGATAAGGAGACGCGCGTATGTCTGGTATCCCACACGATCACTACGAGCCCAAGACCAAGGGCGAAAAATGGGTTGAAAGCCGCCTTCCGATCATCGGTCTGCTGTACAACACCCTGATGATTCCAACGCCAAAGAACCTGAACTGGTGGTGGATTTGGGGCATCGTTCTGGCGTTCTGCCTGGTGCTGCAAATTGTCACCGGCATTGTTCTGGTGATGCACTACACCCCGCACGTTGATCTGGCGTTTGCTTCCGTTGAGCACATCATGCGCAACGTGAACGGCGGTCACATGATCCGCTATATCCACATGAACGGCGCCTCGCTGTTCTTCTTTGCTGTCTACATCCACATCTTCCGTGGCCTCTACTACGGCTCTTATAAAGCCCCACGTGAGATCACATGGATTGTTGGCATGATCATCTACCTTCTGATGATGGCCGCAGGCTTCATGGGCTACGTTCTGCCTTGGGGTCAGATGTCCTTCTGGGGTGCAACCGTGATCACCGGCCTGTTTGGCGCGATCCCATTTGTGGGCGAAGCGATCCAGACCTGGCTGCTGGGTGGACCAGCGGTGGACAACGCCACGCTGAACCGGTTCTTCTCGCTGCACTATCTGGTGCCGTTTGTGATTGCCGCTCTGGTAGTTGTGCACATCTGGGCGTTCCACACCACGGGCAACAACAACCCAACCGGTGTTGATGTTCGTAAGGGTTCCAAAGAAGAAGCTGAGAAAGACACCCTGCCGTTCTGGCCTTACTTCGTGATCAAAGATCTCGTGGGCCTGGCAATTGTTCTGACCATCTTCTTCGCGATCGTAGGCTTTATGCCTAACTACCTGGGTCACCCGGACAACTATCTCGAAGCCAACCCGCTGGCGACACCTGCACACATCGTGCCTGAATGGTACTTCCTGCCGTTCTACGCCATCCTGCGTGCCTTCACTGCCGACGTTTGGGTTGTGATGGGTGCCAGCTGGATCACCGGTGGCATCATCGACGCGAAGTTCTTTGGTGTTCTGGCGATGTTTGGTGCGATCATTGCGATGGCTTTGGTGCCATGGCTCGATACCTCCCGCGTGCGCTCCGGTCGTTACCGTCCGATGTTCAAGTGGTGGTACGCCCTTCTGGTTGTCGACTTCATCGTTCTGATGTGGGCCGGCGCGATGCCAGCAGAACCGCCATATTCCACCATCTCCTTGATCGGTGCGACATACTGGTTCGCTTACTTCTTTGTGATCCTGCCGATCCTCGGTGTGATCGAAAAGCCGACAACTCCGCCGGCCACCATCGAAGAAGACTTCAACGCCCACTACGGCAAACCTGCTGAATAAGAGGAACCAGGATTATGCTTAAGAAACTTAGCATTGCTGCTTTGGCCGCCCTGTCCTTCTCGGCAGGTGGCGCGATGGCTGCAGGTGGCGCAGGCCACGTCGAAGACATCGACTTCTCCTTTGAAGGTCCGTTTGGCAAATTTGACCAGAACCAGCTGCAACGTGGCCTTCAGGTCTACACCGAGGTTTGCTCAGCGTGTCACGGCCTGAAGTATGTCCCGCTGCGCACACTGGCTGACGAAGGTGGTCCACACCTGCCGGAAGATCAGGTGCGTGCTTACGCGGCGCAGTTCGACATCTTTGATCCGGAGCTGGACGATGATCGCCCTCGGGCGCCAACCGACCACTTCCCTGAGAGCGGTCTGGCAGAAGCGCCGGACCTCAGCTTGATGGCCAAAGCACGCGCAGGCTTCCACGGTCCGCAGGGCACCGGCATCAACCAGCTGGTCAAAGGCATGGGTGGCGCAGAGTACATCTACTCTCTGCTGACCGGTTACACCGGTGAGGAGAAAGAAGAAGCTGGCACCACCTTCTACGAAAACACCGCCTTCCCGGGTGGTTGGATCGCCATGGCACCTCCACTGTATGGTGAGGATGTGGAGTACGCCGATGGCCACTCCAACTCCCTGCACCACGTGGCAGAGGATACGGCCGCCTTCCTGATGTGGACAGCCGAACCAAAAATGATGGCCCGTCAGCGCGCAGGCCTGACAGCGGTTCTGTTCCTGACACTGCTCAGCGTGTTGCTCTACCTGACCAACAAGAAGCTCTGGGCGCCGATCAAAGGCAAAAAGCTCAACCTCTAATGAGCTGACAGAGATCCAAATATTTGCGCCTCGCCGGGTCACCCTGGCGGGGCGCTTTCATTTTTTGCTTTGGAAAACCATAGAATCGGGCGCACATTGGATCAGGCGACGGGACTCACAGGACCGGAGGCTCTAGATGTTTCGATTTTTTACAGCGCTATCGACCCTGCTCTTCTGGGGCAGCAGCCCGCTTTTGGCCAACCCCATAACGCTTTCTGATTCAGATGATTGGCGCATCCGCGGCACGCTTGGCCTGTTTGCGGCTGCCAAAACCAACGGCGATGTCACTGTGGCGGGTAACACCGCCGCGCTGGACATGAATTTGCGCGACGCTCTAGAGCATTTGGATTTTACGGCCACCGGCCGGTTTGAAGCTTGGAATGGACGGCTGGGCTTGATTGCCGAGGGGCATTACATCGGACTAAGCGAGACTGGAACGATCTCCTCCGGCCCAAGAGCAGGCCGAACTGCAGAAGTGGAATCCACACAAAGCTGGTTGGGGCTGATGGTGGGGTATCGCGCCCTGAGCGGTGAGATGGGCAATGGCCGTCCCTTTGCCTTCGACGTGCAAGGCGGCGCGCGCTACAATCGCCTCACGCAAAGCGTGGTTGGCTCTGGTGGGCTTGTGGATGCTGGCGGGACTGAACGTTGGTGGGAACCGGTGGTGGGCGCGCGCTATGCCTGGGAAATCGCGGACACTTGGACAGGTGCTGTTGCGGTGGATGCCAGTGGCTTTGGCGCAAATGGCAATAAGCTCGCCTGGAGCGCCAATCTCGCTATTTCCAAACAATTCAATGAACGCTCATCTGTGGTGTTCGGCTGGCGCCATTACGACATCAATTTTGAAACCACTAGGTCTGACGGTGCGTTTGGGGCGGATTTCTACTCGACCGGCCCCTTTATTGCTTACGCCTATACGTTCAAGTGAGTGCGAAACAACGGTGCTTGCAACAAAAAAGCCGCCCAAAGGCGGCTTCTTCTTCGCTGTGATGTAAGTCTTACGACTTAGCCCTGACGTGCTTTGAAGCGACGCTGGGTCTTATTGATCACGTAAACGCGGCCCTTGCGGCGCACGATCCGGCAATCGCGGTGCCGGTTCTTGAGCGAGCGGAGCGAGTTCTTGACCTTCATGGGTCTTCTCCTCATTTCGCGGCGCGGCGTGCGCCTGGGGTTACGGGACCTCTCAAAGTGAGAGGCGATGAATTCATGGTGGGCGATACTGGGATCGAACCAGTGACCCCTTCGATGTCAACGAAGTGCTCTACCGCTGAGCTAATCGCCCTTACTACCAGCTTGGATCAAACTCCCCCTAACGAAAGGGGGCGCGGAAAACCCGCGCCAGTGGCGGTCTCTATAAAAGGAGTCGCAGGGGGGATCAAGGGCTTTTGGCGCAGTAATTTTTTCGTCTATAGTTTGAGGGAACAGGAGAGACGATGCAAACGCCCGCCTACCGCATTTTTGAGCCTCAAACCGTGCAGACATCGGTGGTTTTTGCCTCGCCGCATAGCGGCTGTGACTATCCGGAGTGGTTTATTCGGCGGTCTTTGCTCAATGCGCACACGATTCGCTCATCCGAAGATGCTTACGTCGACCAACTCTTTGCGGAGGCACCCAATTTTGGCGCACCGTTCCTTGTGGCGCAGGCACCCAGAGCCTTGTTGGACCTGAATCGCGCGGCCGAGGAGCTGGACCCTGCCTTGATCCAAGGCGTACGCAAGGTGGGACACAATCCACGTGTTGCCTCGGGCCTCGGGGTGATTCCGCGCGTGGTCGCAAACGGGCGGGCGATCTATCACGGCAAAATGACCCGTGCAGAGGCGGATGACCGCATCGAGACATATTGGCGCCCGTACCACACTGCGCTGCAAACTTTGCTCGAAACAGCCAGGCAGGCGTTTGGCGAAGCGATTTTGATTGATTGCCACTCCATGCCGCGAGAAGCCGTGCAAGGCGCCTCCCGCCGTGGCGTACCGCGGCCCGAAATTGTGCTTGGGGATCGTTTTGGCGCCGCCGCAGATGTCGAGCTGGTGGATCAGATTGAAGCCGCGTTCCTGAAGGCCGGCTTTGTGGTGTCCCGCAACACGCCGTTTGCCGGCGCGTATGTCACGCAACACTATGGTCGCCCGCTCAAGGCGCAACACGCAATCCAAATTGAAATTGACCGGTCGCTCTATATGGATGAGGCCACCATCCAACCACATGCTGACTACGAGAATTTCCGCGCGCGCCTGACCTCGGTGGTGGCCCAAATTGCGGCCTTGGGCAAACCGGACACAAACAGTCTGGCTGCGGAATAATTCACAGCCGTTGACCTGACCGGCACGGTTGGTAAGTCTTTCGCCAAAGACGAGGAGACCAGAATGGCCAACGCTTTGATTGTGATTGATGTGCAAAACGACTTTTGCCCCGGCGGCGCGCTGGCGGTGCCCGAAGGCGATCAGATTGTGCCCAGAATCAACGCCCTGATGCAGGACTTTGACACGGTGGTTCTGACACAAGACTGGCATCCGGCCGGCCATTCGTCTTTTGCCAGCAGCCACGATGGCAAATCTCCCTACGAGATGATCGACATGCCATATGGGCCACAGGTGTTGTGGCCAGACCACTGCGTGCAGGGCAGCGCTGGTTCGGACCTACACGCCGACCTCGACGTGACCCGCGCCAATGTCATCATCCGAAAAGGTACAAATCCGGCCATCGACAGCTACTCCGCATTTTTTGAGAACGACCAAAAAACCCCAACCGGTCTGGAAGGGTATCTTAAAACACTGGGTGTCACCGAGATCACAATGGTTGGGCTGGCCACCGATTTTTGCGTGCAGTTCTCCGCGCTGGACGCCGCCCGATTGGGGTTCCAGGTGACGGTCCGCGAAGGCCTGTGTCGTGCGATTGATCTCGATGGCTCCCTCAAGGCTGCTAAAAATGCCATGGATGCAGCAGGAATTTCTCGCATTTGAGAGAAAAAATTCTTGGTTTGTTAACCAAATACCGGTCATTTACCCATTGTTAGTTGTCTGAGAAGATTGGGAAATGGCTGCGGAGATTCACGAGCTTAACCGGGCCCTGGAGGCTTTTGACCGGCGCAACACGCCGGCCGGCCTGTTGGTGCGTTACGCCCGTGGTCGTCTGCGATATTTCCCCAGCCGCCAAGTGCTCGTGCTGTTTGGGGCTGTGGTCCTTGCCTATACTGTGTCGCTCCAAATCGCGGCGTTGGCCGTTTTGGTTGCGGCCATTGGCGATGTAATCGACAGCTACGTGCTACGGGGAGTGACCAAGAAATTAGAGCGCGGTGAGACTGTTAAGACCCTCCTGCGTAAAACAACACTAACGGCATTTGCTCAGGCGTTTGGCCTTTCAGCCTTTGTCGCGATCTTATGGTTGGCAACCCCACGCGAAGCCGCACTCCTGCTGTGCCTGGCCTATTTAGGGTCCGCCTCCGTGAATGCCATTATGGCTTTGTCATACCACCGCGCGGCGGCCTTCATCCGCCTTTCAGTGTACGGAGCCTCAGTCTTTCTGCTATTCGTCGCAGATTTTTATATGCTGCAGAGCCACCGTGAACAGGTGTTCTACAACCTGGTTGCTGCCCTCATGGTCGCGTACACCATGTTGCCATTTGTCAGCTATGTCACAACCGGACGCCAGCGGGATTTGCGGCAACAGCGCCGCCAGATTGAACAGGGGCTGGAGCTGGCCAAGGCCAACGCCTCTCTGCTCGCACGTCAGCGCGAAGGCCGTTTTCTGGGCTCGATTGCCGAAAATGCCGTCGACAGCATCATCATGTTGGACGCGGATGCCAACACGCTTTGGGTCAACCCGGCCTTCACCCGCAAAACCGGCTACAAGCTGTCCGAAGTTGTGGGCAAACATCCCGCCGATTACCTGCACGGCCCCCGGTCCGACCCCGCGATTCTGAAGCGGTTCACACAGGCCATCAAAGACGGCGTGGCCGCCAGCGGCGAAAACGTGAACTACACCAAAGTTGGCGCGCCGTTCTGGGTCGAAACCAACCTCTCTCCGGTGTTTGATGAAAACGGCAAGCTCGAGATGGTCATCTCGGTGGACCGGGACGTCACCCTTAAGAATCAGCGCGAAAGTGAATTGGCAGAGGCCAAGCGGGCGGCGGAGCAGGGGGAGCGCGCCAAAACCGCCTTCCTTGCGACCATGAGCCATGAAATCCGCACGCCGATGAACGGCATTATTGGCATGTCGGAGCTTCTGACAGACGCAAAGCTCAGCGCCGAAGAGACGCTTTATGTACAGACCATTCGCCATTCGTCTGAAGCGCTGCTGACCATCATCAACGATATCCTTGATTTCTCAAAACTCCAGGACGGTCATCTAAAAATCAGTTCCGTTGCCTTTGAGTTGCAGCCCTGTCTGGACGAAGTCATGAACCTGATGCGCCCGCAAGCGGCGTCAAAGGGCATTTCGCTTGTGATTGAAACCACCGACAACCTGCCCCGTACGGTTTGGGGCGACGACGGCCGCTTGCGGCAAATATTGGTGAATGTGATTGGCAACGCCATCAAGTTCACTGAAACCGGTGGCGTGACTGTGCATGTGGGCACGGTCAAAGAAGGCCCAGACCACGGTCTGGAGATTTCGGTCACGGATTCGGGTATCGGCATCGCCCCGGATCGCATTGAACATGTGTTTGACCAATTTGCCCAGGCGGATGCTGCCACCACGCGGCGCTTTGGTGGGACCGGGCTGGGCCTTGCCATTTCACGCCAGCTGGCTCGGATGATGGGCGGAGATGTCACCGCAACCAGCGCGCTAAACGTTGGGTCGTGCTTTGTCGTGCATGTGGATTTTCCTGCTGTCACCCTCCCGGCCAAGCGTATCGAGGACCCGGATGTAATGCCGGACCCAATGGTGTTTGCCGGCACAACCGTGCTTTTGGCAGAAGACAATCGCACCAACCGGTTCCTTGTGCAGAAGCTGCTGAAAGATTTGCCACTGACGTTAATCACGGCCGTGAACGGCAAGGAGGCAGTCGAGATGGTCAAGACGCATAAGCCGCAGGTGGTGCTTATGGACATGTCCATGCCGGAAATGGATGGGCTCGACGCCACTCGCTTCATTCGCAACCACATCCCGGTCCAGCCGCACATCATTGCTCTGACGGCCAATGCCTATCGCAGTGACCGTCAGGCCTGTCTCGAGGCGGGTATGAATGGGTTTCTGCCCAAACCGGTGCGCCGCATCGACCTGCTGAAAGCCATTGCACAGGGACTGGAAAGCCGCACCCGCGTGGTTCAGTCGCGCTGACTCACCCATAAGGGCTTCCAGACCCTTGGTTTTCTGGGTATCAACGGCGAAACGAGACTGTGAGGACCAGAGAATATGGTCGATATCGCCACCCGTGTCTGGAACCACAAATGGAAAATTGATCCCATTGTGCGTTCCCTCATCGACAACGACTTTTATAAGTTGCTGATGTGTCAGTCGATTTTTCGCAATCGCCCTGACGCGCATGTCACCTTTAGCTTGATCAACCGATCTTCCAACATCCGCTTGGCGGATCTGATCGACGAAGGCGAGTTGCGCGAACAGCTCGACCACATCCAATCGCTGTCCCTGAGCCGTGGCGAAAGCACCTTTCTGCGCGGCAACACCTTCTACGGTAAGCGCCAGATGTTTCGTCCGGACTTCATGGAGTGGTTCGAAAACATGCGCTTACCGGACTACCATCTGGAAAAGCGCGACGGCCAGTATGAGTTGACCTTTGAAGGCAAATGGCACGAAGTCATGCTCTGGGAAATCCCGGCTCTGGCCGTTCTGATGGAACTGCGCGGCCGGGCCGTGCTGCACGACATGCGCAAGTTTGAGCTGCAAGTGCTCTACGCCCGCGCCATGACCAAGCTGTGGGAGAAAGTCGACCACCTGCGTACCTTGCCTGACCTGCGGATTGCTGATTTTGGTACCCGCCGCCGTCATTCCTATCTTTGGCAAGACTGGTGTGTGCAGGCTATGGTCGAAGGCCTCGGTGACAAATTCGTCGGCACCTCCAACTGCTTGATTGCGATGAAACGCGATCTGGAAGCGATTGGCACCAATGCACATGAATTGCCGATGGTGTTCTCCGCACTGGCAGAAAATGACGAAGCGTTGCGTCAGGCCCCTTACAAAGTCCTAGCGGACTGGCACGAAGAACACGAAGGCAACCTGCGCATCATCCTGCCGGACACCTACGGCACCGAAGGCTTTTTGCAAGGCGCACCGGATTGGCTTGCTGGCTGGACGGGTATTCGCATCGACAGCGGCGATCCCGCCAAAGGTGCCGAAACCGCCATTCGCTGGTGGAAAGACCGTGGTGAAGACCCCACTAAAAAACTGGTAATTTTCTCCGATGGCTTGGATACCGACAAAATTGCCGAATTACACACGCAGTTTGCTGGCCGTGTGCGTGTGTCTTTTGGTTGGGGCACCTTGCTGACCAACGACTTCCGCGGTTTGACCCAGGACGACGGTCTGGCGCCGTTCTCCATGGTATGCAAAGCTATCAAAGCCAACGGAAAGCCGACAGTGAAACTGTCGGACAACCCCAACAAAGCCATGGGTCCCGCCAGCGAAATCGAACGCTACAAGCGGGTGTTTGGTGTTGGGCAGCAGGATGAAATGGATGTGATCGTCTAAGTCGTTTCCATCAGAAACTTCTGCACCAAAGCCACCGTGCTTGGGGCCTGTAAAATGCGGGTGTGGCCCAGGCCCTCGGTGATCTCAAATTGCGCCCCTTCCCAGGCTTTGGCCACTTGTTCGCCTTCAGACAGCGGCACCTGCTGATCGTTGCAATCATGCAGGATCAACGCGTCTTGATTTAGAACTGACGCATTAAGCGGCGTGCGAAACTCATCAAATGCCCGCCCATACCGCGCCTCGATCAACGCCTGTGCCCGCCCGGAAACCTTCTCAGTGGCCCCCAACATGCGCCCCGTCTGCGCCAGATACGTACCCGGATAGGCCGGCGGCGCAATCAGCACCGCGCGCTTGGCTACCATGCCCCGCCGCAAGGCCGTTGCCACCGCCGCGCCGCCCATGGAATGGCCAACCACCGTATCAAACGGCCCCTCCTGTGTGGCAAACATCTCCAGCGCATCGACAAAATCCGGCAACCCGGCGTTGCGTTTTGGTGATTGCCCATGCCCCGGCGCATCAAACCCCACCACTTCATAACCCGCGGCCACCAAGGGCTCCGCCAAACCGCTCAACTGGCTGATCCGCCCGCCAAACCCATGCATCAAGAGCACTTTGGGATGCGGCCCATTACCCTCCGGCACCCATCGGTACAACGATAGAAACCCCAAGGCGCCAAACCGCCGCCGCGTGTAGCGCGCTTGTGTCATGGCATGGCGTTCCCAATGGCGCACAGACGGGCGGGGAGGGGTGGTGAACAAATCTGCCAACCGTGCTGCCGCCGTGTCTGGCGACGTGCGGGACATCACCCACATCTGGCTGCGCAGTGCCGCCAACATCGCCAGCTTTTTGATCTGCGGCAGCTTGCGTCGCCGCCGCACAATGGAAGGAACACTGCTGTCGGTCATCACTCTCTCCTGCGCCAAACGTGGCTAGGTTCCAAAATGGAACCCATGCAGAGATTCATAAGTTCCAAATCAGAACTGAGTCAAGTTCTGTTTTGGAACCTGTTGGGAAAATCTGCGAGAGATGCTATGTGAAACCCATGAAATGGACCGATCTCCCCAATGAAGGCTGCTCTGTAGCCCGCACAATGTCGGTGCTCGGCGACCGCTGGACGCTGCTCATCCTGCGCGACACCCTGTTTGGCATCCGCCGCTTTGATGACATTCAAAAACGCCTAAAGATCACGCGTCACGTGTTGTCGGATCGTCTCAAGCGATTGGAATCACACGGCCTTCTGGAGCGCAAACCTTATCAGGAGCGCCCCACGCGCTACGAGTATCACCCAACCCAAGCCGCCAAAGACTTTGTGCCGGTCATGCAGGCCATGACAGCTTGGGCGCAGACCCACTTGCCCACGGAAAAATCGGAGCCCTATAGATTCCTCGATCGCGAAACTCGACAACCCACAGACCCCAAGGTGATCGACGCCAACACCGGCGCCGAAATCACCTCAAAGTCCATTTGGGTTGAAACCACCCGCCGCTAAGCCAAATACCGTGTCGCCATGGCAATCGCCCGCTCGGCGTAGTCGCGCACAGCCGGATGATCGTCGGCATAGCGTCCGATGACCCAGCCACACGATGCCATGGCCCGCATCACGGTAAACGCCAGCACCAGCTGCTCCGCCTGGTCCGGCAAGGCCCGTACAGAGGCGTAGCCCCGCAGCAAGGCTGCCCCCAAAGCTGCCTCATTGGCCTGATCCCAATTCTGGGACATGGCCACGCCCAGCTCATACATGCGGAAGCCAAACACGCCATCGTCAAAGTCGATCAGCCGCGTTTGCCCGTCCTGAACCAGCACATTTTCCCGCAAGGCATCCGCATGGATCAAGCCAAAATCACCACCCGCGTCTGCATGCGCGCCAATCTCCGCCAACAGCTTCTCGCGACAGGACAGCAACAGCGCAGCTTCCTCCTTTGACAGGCTGGCATTCTCCCAGAACCGTCCCCAGGACGGCGCGTCGCCCAGCAGCGCGCCCAGGTCCAACACCTCGCGCGCAAATGCCTCCGGCCGTGTCATCGCATCGCTGGCCACATGCAAACGCGCCAGTTCCGCCCCCAATGCCTCATGCAGCCGGTCCTGCTCCGCCACATCCATCGCCAGCGGCACACCACCTTCACCGAGTGGCGCGCCGTCCAGCCAGGTCACCAGCGAGGCGACGCGCGCGCCACCCGTCGCCAGCACATCGCCAGCCAGGGTACGGATCGGCTGCGGCACCAGCATACCGGCTGCCACCAGCGCCTCAGACCACCACAGTTCCGACCGGATCGCATCATCGCTTTGATACCCAGGCCGATGCAGCCGCAACGCCGCGCGCTGCCCATCCGGCCCCGCCGCTTCCAAAACGATGTTCTCACGGTTCTTGATCAACCGAGGTGTCATCTCCACACCCCAAGCCTTCAGCGCCTCCTGCGCGGCAACAATGGCTTCTTGATTGTTCATAGCACCGCCTCAAACGCCGAATTTAGGGTCTCCACCAACAGGTCTGCATTGCCGCGATCAAACGCACAGGGCGGGCGAATCTTGAGCGTGTTGTCATACCGTCCCTCGCTGTGCAGCAGCACGCCACGGTCGCGCATCTCGTCAATCATCGCCGTGCAAACCTCTGTGGCCGGTTTCCCATCGCGCCACAGCTCCACACCAAAGAACAGGCCGGAGCCGCGCACATCGGCAATCACGTCATACCGAGCCTGCAGCTCTTTCAACTGCGCCACCGCATAGGCGCCCACATCCGCCGCGTTTTCAACTAGCCCTTCGTCTTCAATCACATTGAGCACCGCATGTGCCGCCGCCGCACTCACCGGGTTGCCGCCAAAGGTGTTGAAGTATTTGAAACCTTCCTGAAATGCGGTCAGGATTTCCGGCCGCGTGATCGTCGCTGCCACCGGATGCCCGTTTGCCATCGGCTTGCCCAAAGTCACAATGTCCGGCGCAAATCCAAGTTTCTGGTGTCCCCACCAGTGGCTGCCAATTCGCCCAAATCCCGGCTGCACTTCATCGGCAATCACAATGCCGCCCTCCGCCTTCACTGCGGCCACGGCCTCATCAAGGAAGCCTTCTTCCAAGGTTGGGAAACCCTCATTGGCAAAATACGGGCAGATAATCAGCGCCGACAGACCGTGTTCGGAGGCCTCAAGCTCGGCAATCGCCGCTTTAACGCCCGCGGTGAAGGCCGCTTTCTGACCATCGCGCGTGCCGCCAGTAGGCTGCATATTGTCCGGCGCAGGCACGCGTTTCACATGATCTCTAAAGCCACCAATTGGGGTCTTGGAACTGTTCAGCTGGCTCACCGCAGTGGTATTGCCGTGATAGGTGTTGTCAGTGGTGATGACGCCGGTCTTGCCGGTCACCGCCTGCGCCATGCGCAACGCCACATCGTTGGCTTCCGATCCGGAACAGACCATCACCATGCTGCTCAGGTCATGGTCAAACTTTGCGGTCAACGCCTCTCCATACTCCAGAATCCCGTCATGCACATACCGAGTGTGCGTGTTCAGCGTGGCAGCCTGTGTCGCAATCGCCTCAACCACCCGCGGGTGGCAATGCCCGACATGCGGCACGTTGTTGTAACAGTCCAGATATTTGCGGCCGTCCGTGTCCCACAACCAAACCCCTTCGCCGCGTGCCAAATGCACAGGCTCTTTGTAAAAGGTGGTGACATGTGGCCCCAACAGCCGTTTGCGCCGCGCCAAAATATCCGACATGGCTTGCTCCCTCAATTTGCTCCGGCGCCATTACTGCGCCTGAAGCCCTGAGGCTGCAACCCCGCAATCACTCGTCGCGGGAGACTTTGCCACGCATCGCCTTTACGTCACCGCGCACCTTCTTGGCTTTGAGACGTCGTTGCTGGCTGCCGTAGGTCGGCTTGGTCTTGATCCGCCGTTTAGGCGCCACCAGAGACTTGCGGACCAGCTCCGCCAAACGGTCACGCGCAATGTCGCGATTGCGCGCTTGGCTGCGGGTCTCGTCACACTGGATTATGATCGCACCGTCTTTGGTCCAGCGTCGTCCGGCCAGCCGTTTGAGGCGCGCCTTCACCGGGGCTGAAAGGGCAGGAGAGCGCTCCGCCTCAAACCGCAGTTCTACCGCGGTTGCGACCTTGTTCACATTCTGCCCGCCAGGCCCGCTGGCACGCATGAACTGCTCGGTCAGCTCCCAGTCCTCAATTGTGATGTCGTCGCTGATCCGCATGCATGTCTCCGCGTTGCGCGGCCTGTCGATTAAGATTTCCGCTTTGATATGCGCTGGAAATTCGCACCACCGCAATACAGTCGTAATACCGACGCGAAACCGACGTGGTTTTTGGGTGACTTTGAGTGGTTAATTTGACAGCAAAAAGGGCCGCTTCCCGCGTTGGAAGCAGCCCTTCGAGATGATTGGAGGTGCATCGGTTAGGATCACACCAATTCGGACTTTACGTCAGCCAAGGGCTGCCTCAGCTGCGCTCCCCCCAAACTGTTCCGACCTCGTTCTCCATAGCTTCTCTAGACAATGGGCACCTCCCTTCAATTTGTTTCGCGTACCCCCAGCCTGCCACAGGTTGGGGATAAGTCAAACAAAATCATGTGGTGCGCGCAGTCAAAGACCCCACGATCATGCGGAACGGCACAAGCGCAAGCAGTGCGAGCGAAAGTTTTACGCACCAATCGGCAAAGCCCAGGCTCACCCAAAGTGGCACCACAGGGCCCGCGCCCAGAAGCGGCAGCATTTCGCCCGCCCAGCTCACATCGTTGCTTGGTTCGATGACCGAGAGTGCGCCGCTGAAGGCAACAGTGAAGAAAATAGCTGTATCCACAGAGGAGCCGATCAGGGTCGAGGCCAAAGGCGCCCGCCACCACGCGCCCTCGCGCAGCCGATCAAAGATAGCAACATCAAGCAGTTGCGCCGTCAGGAACGCCAGGCCGGAGCCAATTGCAATGCGCAATGTCACGGCAGGATAGGTGAAGCCGTCGCCTTGCAACATGATCTTGGTACCAATGAAGGAACAGATCACACCTACGATGAAACCGGCAAAAACCACTTTTCGTGCGGCAGGCGCACCATAAACGCGGTTCATCACGTCGGTCACAAGAAAGGCGAGAGGATAGGTGAACGCCCCCCAGGTCAGCCACTGACCAAAGAGGAATTGCACAAGAATATTGGAGGCTACAACAATGGCAGCCATGGCAATGATGCCAGGAAGATAGGTCGTTTTCATTTGTCTGAGCCCGTTTTGTCAAGGTAGCGGCGACTTGGCCCCGCGACCGTCGCGGGACGGGGCGCTCCTACCGCGCGTCGTTTGGCAAATCAAGCTTTATTGAGGGATCGCGTATTCCACGATCTCGGTGCGCTGGATCAAACGGAAATTATCATCTGAGATCATTGTTAGCCGGATACGACCCAAATCATCGCGCCAGACCGCCAGTCCTTCGAGGTTGTCGTGAATGCCTATGCCTTTGCGCAACAACAGTTTTTCATCACTGACCGTGTTGCGTTCCACAGCGAAACTACGCACCCGAACCCGAAAGCCCAGACCATTGAATCCCCGCTCCAAAAGGTACAATCGTCCGTCCGGCCCAAAATCCGCGCCCACAGGCTGAAACTGTTTCTCGCGCGGCAAGGTAAAGGCTTTCTTCCATTGGCCTTTCTTCAACGTGAAGACTTGGGCCACGCTTGCATCGCCAAGCGGTTGCTCGGGAATCGCAAAAATCTTGCCCCAATTGTTGATCGCCAAAGCTTCAAAACCGCCGTTCACTTTCATCCGGTTGAACGCTTTGCGCCAAGGCATACCCTGTGCCTTGGCTCCCGGTTGGGCAAACCGGTTGAGGCGGTGTTTTCCCTCAAAGGACACCACAAGTTTGCCGTCCGTCTGAAGCACCAGACCTTCGCTGTCGCGCAATCCCGCCTTTTTGGGGAAGGTGCCCGTGGTGTCCAACACCCGAAAGGCTTCAGCGTCCTCAACACTGGAAACAGCTCCATCGTTGCGGCGCAATGTGCCGGTTACAAACATCCCGCGATCGGAAATGGCCACCATCTCGCGACCGTCGCGAGACAGCTCGATGCCGGAAAATCCGCCAAACCACCCGTCGTGCAGGCGCCATGTATAAGTCGAAACATGCTCTGCCAGATCATCGGGCGCGCCGCTTTTGCTGTGGCTCGCCAACACTCCAACACTGAGCACACACGCCGCTACGGCGATTGCAAAACTGCGACGCATTGTTGTGGAAGGTCCGTCATCTGAAGTTCACGTCGTGGTTTTGGCTTGGGCGCATTGGGATCTGGGGGCGGTGGGAACAGTATATCCTGCACCCACTGTCTCGCATCATCACAGCCATCGCCCTTGGGCGGCGGATCTTGGTTCACGCACCCTGTGGTGCCATCTGGACAGTTCAGCCGCACATGAAAATGATAGTGGTGCCCCCACCATGGCCGGATTTTTCGCAGCCACGCGCGGTCGCCTTTGGCATCGTCACACATCTGCACCTTGGCGCCGGGGAAGACAAAAATTCGCGCTGTCCGAGGGTCACTTGCGGCTGCTTTCAGGATCTCATGATGCTGCTTGGTCCAACTGCTGTTGACGTAAGCGCCTCGTTCGCGCCGCATAGAAATCGAGGAAATGCTCTCCCGTTCGGCTGGTGTCAGGTTCAGCCGGTTCGCAGGCAGCATCCAGATATCGATGTCCAGTCCCAATTGATGCGAGCGGTGTCCGGTCAACATCGGTCCCCCGCGCGGCTGGCTTATGTCCCCAATGTAAAGCCCGTTCCAGCCAGGCTGCTTCGCAGCTTTGGCGGATAGGTCTTTGATATATGAGATGGTTTCGGGATGGCCCCAATTCCGGTTGCGCGACAGCCGCATGGCTTGCCAGGTTGGGCCAGTTTCCGGCAGCATATCTCCCCCGGCCAGACAACCTTTGGAATAGCCGCCAAACGGGGCGCTGCTTTGTTGCGAGGCGACAGGTTTGGCGCCAAAAAGCTGCTTGGCTTGAATGCCCTGCATGCTTGCCGGGACTTGTTGCTGGGTCGACACCGCAACTGTGCGCTCCGGTGCCTCGTTCTTACACGCCGCAAGCCCAATCAGGGCCAGTACAGTTAAGACGCGGTAGCCCATGTGTCGCTATCTCCCTTTGGGTTGACCCAGCGTAGCAGGATCAGACCCAGTAGGAAAAGAGCGATAAGCGGCGTCACGCCAATCTGCTGGCTGCCGGACATGAGCGTCACGACCCCAATCATAAAGGGTGCGATGAAAGAGGTCGCTTTGCCGGCCAATGCATAGAGCCCAAAGGATTCAGCGGTTTTGCCCGGCAGCGCCTGTCGTACCATCATAGAGCGGCTCGCCGATTGAATCACGCCACCAGCGGCCCCAATCAAGGCGCCTAGCACATAGAAAATCACGTCGGGCAGTTTGGAGGTTTCTTCCACAGCAATGCCAAACACGCTCTCGCGGCAGACGAAAACAATGGCAATGGCCACGCCACACAGTACAAAAATGCAGAAGGTAATGACAGGCTTGGGACCCATTTTTGCGTCCGCCCGTCCGCCTATCCAGGCGAAGATTGCGCCGGAAATGATCGCCAGAATGCCAAAAATACCCACATCCACCACCGACCAATTCAATACGCCTGCCGCGTAAATGCCCCCAAACGTATACATCCCGTTCAGCGCGTCGCGGTAGAACATTGAGCTGCCCAAATAGGCAAAAAGCGATGGGGTTTGTGGCAGGTTTCGAATGGTGCCCCACACTTCTTTGAGCGCGCTGGCTGTGGCCCCTTTGGGGGGCTTGGTTGGCTTCGGATCGCGTACCCACAAGAAAAACGGGATCATAAAGATTGCGTACCACAATGCCGTCAGTGGGCCCACAAACCGCGTGCCTTCTCGTTGGCTTGCGTCAAGGCCAAAGGCCGGATCCAGACCAATCATGGTTTTGCCGCTGTCAGCGTCTTCGGCAAACAACGCCAGCATCAGCACAAGCGTGACAAGTCCACCAACATAACCAAACGCCCAGCCGTTGCCAGAAATGCGCCCCACTTCCTCCGTGGAACCAAGTTCCGGCAACATGGAATTGGTGAAGATCGTCGCAAATTCCATTCCGATCAGGCCAACGGCAAACAAAAACAGGGTTTTGTGCAGATCAAAACTGCCGGGGGCCGCAAACCAAAGCCCAAAAGCGCCGACAACATACATTGCCGAAAACAGCCAGATCCAGCGTAGTCTGTTGCCTGAATTGTCCGCCATGGCGCCTAGGACCGGGGCTAAGATGGCAATGACAATGCCTGCTGCTGCAACGCCGAATCCCCAGGCCGCCTGCGCTTCGGCGCCATCGCCCATCAAATCTTTGATATATGGCGCAAAAATAAAGGTGATCAGGAGGGTATTATATGGCTGGCTTGCCCAGTCAAAAAAGAACCAACCCCAAATGCGCTTACGCGCTGAAACTTCCGACATCCGCATCCCCCCGGACTTTGATTTACACTTAGACGGGATGTCACAACCTTAGCAAGTTAATCCTGCATTGGAGGCCACGGTCTGGTGGACTCTGCAGCAATCCAGTTGGCCACCCATTCTGGCGAGACCGGAGAGGTTTCCTCTCGCCCCATGGCCGCCAGAACACGATCCGGCGTCACTATGCCCGCGCGATCCGTAACCGCGGCGCGGTACAGTGCGTGGTTGGCGCATTCGCCGTTTTGTTTCCACATGGACTGCTCCAGGTAGATAAAACGGTCATCCCAAAACACCGCTCGGCTGCGCATTTCCACTTTCTCAAACGTGCGGATGCGGCGGCGATAGCGCACCGTCGCTCCCGCCATGGTCATGCTCCATTTTTCCTGACGCAACACAGCCACCAAGCCAATGCGTTGCGCCAGCGGGATACGCCCCAAGTCAAACAGGGTCAGCGTGCGCCCGTTGTTCAACTCCATCCACAGGTCAATGTCGGACGGCCAACAGCGGTGCGCGGACACATGAGTGCCGGTCAACGGCAGCGGGGACGCGTTGCGGAATTTGATCAGCTCTTTGACCATGCGCATGATGGGATACATAAGGCTCTCCTTTGACCGTCTTTCAATGCGCTCTGCAACACATCGTCAACCGAGATTCCAGCGCAGACTTGTGCTTTGACGCAACGGTGCTTAACTGTGCCTCAATCGGAGCAAAGGAGCCTCTCATGATGGCAATTTATGGCCCACTGCGGCTGATCTTGGATATCGCCTTCTTCTTTATGCTGGCACATATCATCATGAGCTGGTTGATCAATTTCCAGGTTCTGAATCTGCGCCAACCTCTGGTCTCGCAAATCTGGACCGGGCTGAACCGCCTGCTGGAGCCGATCTACGAACCGGTGCGTCGTGTGATGCCAGATACCCGCCCCTTGGATCTTGCGCCGTTGGTGGTGTTTGTCATCATCATCTCTTTGCGGGACTACATTCTACCAGCGGTTCTTCTCGGCTAACCTGCGCCTTCGGACTTGAGGCTGGCGCCCGCCTATGGGACAGTCGCGCGCAACGCAGAGTGTCCCAATAAAAGGTGAGAAATGCAGGCCGCAACTACGGTTCTGAGCGATGTTTTTGGCTTTGACGCCTTCCGCCCGGGACAAGAAGAGATTGTGGACGCTGTCACCCGCGGTGACAATGTGCTTGCCATCATGCCAACCGGCGGTGGCAAGTCGCTGTGTTATCAGTTGCCTGCGCTTATTCGTGGCGGTGTCACGGTTGTGATCTCCCCTTTGATCGCGTTGATGCGCGATCAGGTGCGGGCCTTGCGCGAGGCAGGCGTGGAGGCAGGTGCGCTGACCTCTGGCAATACAGAGGAAGAAACCGCGCAAGTTTGGGATGCTATCGATGCCGGTCGCCTCAAACTTCTCTATATTGCGCCTGAACGGCTTGCCTCTGGCGCGGCGCTGGGCATGTTGCGCCAAATTGGAGTTGGTCTCATTGCAGTGGATGAAGCGCACTGTGTGAGCCAGTGGGGCCATGATTTCCGGCCCGATTACCTGCGCATTGGCGAATTGCAACACGCCTTAGATGTTCCAATTGCCGCCTTCACAGCCACAGCTGACGCCGAAACCCGTGATGAAATTGTTGAACGTCTGTTTGGTGGCGCAGCGCCGCAAACTTTCCTGCATGGGTTTGACCGACCCAATTTGCATCTGGCCTTTGCGGCCAAAGACAATCCACGAAAGCAAATCTTACAGTTTGCGGCTGCCCGAAAAGGGCAATCCGGGATTGTCTATTGCGGTACCCGCGCCAAAACGGAATCGCTGGCAAAAGCTCTGCGCGAAGACGGTCACCTGTCGCTGCATTACCACGGCGGTATGGATCCACAGGAACGCCGTGACACCGAAGTGCGATTTCAACGCGAAGATGGCCTGATTGTGGTGGCAACCGTGGCCTTTGGCATGGGGGTTGATAAACCCGACATCCGCTGGGTGGCACATGCGGATTTGCCCAAGTCGATTGAGGCTTATTATCAAGAGATCGGTCGCGCAGGTCGCGATGGGGCGCCCGCGGAAACACTGACCTTGTTTGGCTCTGATGACATTCGTCTGCGGCGGTCGCAGATTGACGAAGGTTTGGCCCCGCCCGAACGCCGTGCCGCTGACCATGCGCGTCTCAATGCGCTACTGGGTTTGGCGGAAGCTCTGCAATGTCGTCGCCGCAACCTTTTGCAATACTTCGGAGAAACCGAGGTCACTTGTGGGAAGTGCGATCTTTGCGACACGCCCCCTGAGGTGTTTGATGGCACCGTGGCGGTGCGCAAAGCGCTGTCGGCCATTTTGCGCACTGGCGAGTGGTTTGGCACCGGTCACCTGATCGACATTCTGCTTGGCAATGACACCGACAAAATCCGCGAGCGAGGACATGACGTCTTGCCGACCTATGGTGTTGGCACCGAGTACGACAAACGCCAATGGCAAGCGGTTTTTAGGCAAATGATGGGCCATGACTTGGTGCGCCCCAATCCGGAACGCCACGGCGCGCTGACCATGACAGACCGGGCAAGGCCAATACTGCGGGATGAAGATACTGTGCAACTGCGCAGAGACACCATTCGCGCCACCTCGCGCAGGCCAGCTGCAAAAACTTTGGTGAGCGAAGAAAACGCCCCTTTGATGTCCGCGCTCAAAGCCAAACGCCGCGCGTTGGCAGAAGCGGCCAAGGTGCCCGCATACGTGATTTTCCCGGATCGCACCTTGGCGGAAATGGCGGAAGTGCGGCCTTCCAATTTGGATGACATGGCGCGGGTGAGTGGGGTCGGCGCAAAAAAGCTGGCCAATTACGGCGACGCCTTTTTGGAAGTGATCAATGGCGAAGCAGAGCAGATGCACCCTAGCCGCCGCAAGATCGCGGGCCGGCAGGATGCCGACCTTTACGACTTATTGCTGGAAGCCCAATCCAAACTGCTGCGCGGCCCGGAGGGAATCGACAAGCCGATGAGCTGTTCCGCCGGGTTGTTGGCAAAAATTGCCAGCGCCAAGCCGCGTGACGCGCAAGCGATGGAACGCTTGTTGGGAGACCGGCGTGCCAATCGGTTTGGCGAGGCGTTTCTGGACGTCTTGCGAGATGCCATTTAGACAGTTCTGAAATATGAGGAGCGCCCGATGCTTGTAGTGATCTCACCCGCAAAACGTCTGAACTGGGATCCCGTTGCGGGACCAAAAACGGAACCTGAGTTTCATGAAGACGCTGTCCGCCTGGCCAAGACCGCGCGTAACCTCACGTTGGCAGATCTGCGCAAGTTGATGGACCTGAGCGCGGATTTAGCAAAGTTGAACCGCGATCGGTTCAAGGCGTTCGAAGCAACACCTTCGGAAGAACTGACTCGCCCGGCAGTGCATGCATTTGCCGGTGACACATATGTTGGTTTGGATGCTGCAAGCCTTGAGCAAGATGAGATGAAATGGGCACAGGATCACTTGCGGATTCTGTCTGGGCTTTACGGTGTGCTACGTCCGTTGGATGCCATGCAACCATATCGTCTGGAAATGGGCAGTCGCTTGAAGACACGACGCGGCAAATCGCTTTATGAGTACTGGCGGCAAGCGCCGGCGAAAGCTCTGCGCGCTCAGGCGGAAGAAATCAATTCTGACACATTGGTGAATTGTGCAAGTCAGGAGTATTTTGGCGCGGTCGATCTGAAGGCGCTTAAACTGCGCGTCATCACGCCGGTGTTTATGGAAGAGCGCAATGGCGAGGCAAAAATTGTCTCTTTCTTTGCCAAGAAAGCCCGCGGCAGCATGGCGCGTTACATCATTCACAACCGACTGAACGATGCCGAAGGCCTCAAGGAGTTCGACTACGGTGGATACCAATACCAGCCGGAAATGTCGGATGGTGACCGCTGGGTTTTCCTGCGCGATTATCCGGAGGCCTGAAGCGGTAGCTCTTCGGGTTGCGGGAACGGGTCAACTGTGTCGCCAGTATAGATTTCTGCGATCACCTTGAAGATTTCTTTCTTGCGCAATGGTTTGGTCAGATACCTGTCCAAACCGTGTGACAAGATGTGCTCTTCGTCTCCCTCGTTGGCCAGAGCGGTCAACGCAACAATTGGCACATGCCCCTTGGTGGCCAATTCCAGCTCGCGAATTTTCTGAGTAGCCTCGGTGCCATCCATACGTGGCATGGAAATGTCCATAAAAATGAGGTCCGGAGCATAAGACTGGAATTTCTCGACGGCCTCGACGCCGTCATGGGCAAACTCCAGTTCGAGATCCAAAGGCTTAAGCAGTTTTTCAAGTACCAAGCGATTGGTCTTGTTGTCTTCTGCGGACAGCACACGCATGCGCCGTTTTGTTGGCTTGCGTCTTTGAGATGCGCCCGCACTGGCAGCTTTGGCAATCCCGAGGTTCAACTCTGCGCGCGAGCCCGGCTTCTGGAGGATCGCCTTCACAAGCGAGTCTTTCTCCATGCCGGCAAAAACCTTCAAGTCGCTGGTGAGCGCCAGGATTGGCGTGCTGATTTCCAACTGTTGCAACTCTGCGCCCAATTCGCGGGCATTGATCCCGGATGGCGTGTGATCAGCGAGAATCAAGTCTACATGTGGCGCCAACAACAGCACCTGTGTTTTGTCCGTGCAGATGGTGACGGTGGCCCCCATTTGCTCCAGCTGTTTGTGCAGGAGGTCGCTGTTTACCTCCATATCCGAAGCAACCAGCACATGCTGAACTGTGTCCGGCAGCGGGATGGGAAGCTGATCACAATCCTCTTCGATGGGCATAGAGAGACGGAAGCCAAAAGACGTGCCCTCTGCAATCACAGAATCTACCCAGATTTCTCCGGACATCAGCCCAACTAGCTGTTTGGTGAGCGCAAGTCCAAGTCCGGTGCCTTCAAATTCGCGGTTTTGACTGGTATCTACCTGATTAAACTCGCCAAAAATATGGTCCAGTTTCTCTTCAGGAATGCCAATGCCAGTGTCCTGAACGGTCACGTGTATCACCGCTTCAGAGCCGTCATTGGTGATCACACCGACCACTTGCACTTGGACATGCCCATGATGTGTAAACTTGACGCCGTTTCCAATCAGATGTGTCAAAATTTGCCGCATCCGACCGATGTCGCCAACAAATTTTGTAGGTAGGAACAGATCGTAGTCCACCAAAAGCTCAACGCCTTTTTCTCGGGCAGAGACCTGATGCAAGGTCATAACTTCATGGATGCAGCGCTCTAAATCAAACGGTTCTGTACGCAGTCCAACATTCTCGGCCCCAAGTTTGGAGTAATCGAGCACGTCGTTGATGATCGAAAGCAATGCCTCGCCGGAGTTCTTGATGGTGGAGGCGAACAGCCGTTGTTCTTCACTTAATGACGTGTCCATCAGCAAGCTCGCCATGCCAACAACCCCATTCATCGGGGTGCGGAGCTCGTGACTCATATTGGCCAAAAAGGCGGATTTTGCCTGGCTTGCCGCCTCTGCTTCCTGACGCGCGTGTTGAAGCTCGGCTTCCTTTCTCACGGAATCAGTGATGTTGAGTGCAAGGCTGGCGCGGTCTTCGCCCTGATCTCGCTGATCAATCAGCTTCAGGAACTCTTCGTTCCACAAGCGCACGATCACCGGTTCCGGCTCATCTTCGTGCCACCGCTGCTCCATCATGTTGCACCAATCATCGGGAGACGTGTCTTCCAACACAAACAATCCCTCATGGGCGGCAAATTCCATGATTTCTTGGTAACTGATGCCAGGTTTGACGTGGTCCGCGCCCTCAAAGATGGCCAGATAAGCCGGGTTGGCGGCAATCATCTTGCCTTGGGCATCAAAAAAGGCAAACCCGTCGCGGATCGTCGCTATGGAATGCCACAAACGCCGCTCAGCTTGATCGGCACGTTCCTTGGCTGATTCCAGATCGTGGCGAACTTTTTTGTTTTCGTTGACGACAGTTTGGTATTCGGCGCGTGTTTCGACGATTTCATTGGACAGTTGCGCAGCATGTTTGCCCAGCTTGCGGTTGGCTGCATAAAGCTCGCGCTTTTTCAGCTCCAGCAAGCGTTCAGCTGCCAAACGTGCCCGTCTTTCGTCCGCAAGTTTCTGCGCCAGCGACATACGCCGATCCCTAAATCGTCCAATCCGTTGTTCGTCGTTCTCTCAAATGTCCATGAATATCTGCTTAATCGGAAAGGAGGCATTTGCTGAATTTCTTATCGTTGCCAAGTCCGTGGGCCTCATGGCACCATTGCGCCATTGATTGATGGAGAAGCCTAATGTTTCGCATTTTTGTGGCTGCAATTTTGACTGTTTGTTCTGGTTTGGCATATGCCGAAGACACATTTGTGCCCGACCGCCGTATCGTCGTGAGCCGCGACGTGGACTTCTACGGATCGGACCTGCAAAACCTGTTTGATACGACCTACGACGCCTGCATTGGGGCCTGTTTGGCCAATCAGGATTGTGTGGCGTTCACCTTCAATCAAAAGTCCAACGCCTGTTTCCCAAAATCAGCGATCAGTGACCGTCAGCCTTATGACGGTGCCCTGTCTGCCGAAGTGTTTGAAACGCCTCGCGGAACGCGTTTTTTGGCGAGTGGACGCGCAGAAGACCTGACGTTTTTGAGAAAGTCGGACTTTGACCGCGCCAAAGATCTGGCTGCCAATATCGGGCGGCATCATGCAGGCGGCCCCTGGACCATGCAGGCGATGCTTGATGCGGCACAGGAACGCCGTGCCGAAGGCAACACTCTGAGCGCCATGCGCTGGACCGGTGGTGCCCTGGCAAAGTCAGACCGTAGTGACTTGTGGCATGAGTATGCGCGCCTGAATGCTGATTTGAAAAGCGACAAGTCTTCGGAAACCCGTACTTATCGCGAGCGCGCCTTCCTTGGTAGCATCAACGCTTACCTACGGGCGGAAGATGGGGCTGAACGCGTAAATGCGCTGATTTTGATGGCAGACCAACTGGAAGAGCAGGATCGTGGCAAGGCAGTGCTGCGCAGCCTGCGGCTCGCTGAGTCGATCCAGCCACGCACAGATGTCGCGCAGCGTTTGGACGCAGCCATAAGTAAATACGGCTTCCGTGTGTCTGAGCACATCGTGGATAGCGACCTGGAAGAGCCACGTTTTTGCGCAGAATTCAACGAGCCGCTGGTCAAGGTGGGGCAGGATTACGCGCCATTTGTAAAACTGCCCAATGCGCAAATGGCGCTGAGCGTTGAAGCGCGCCGTATTTGTATTGACGGCCTCACACATGGGCAGCGCCTTGAGGTAACTTTCCGCGCAGGTCTGCCCGCACAAAGTGGCGAAACGCTGATCAAGGACATCAGGCTTAACGCCTATGTGCGCGACCGTAGTCCAAGTGTGGCCTTTGGGGGGCGGGCTTATGTGTTGCCGCGCAGCCAGGATGCAGGCCTGCCAATTGAGACAGTAAATCTGGATGAAGTGGAACTGACCCTACAGCGCGTGAATGACCGCAACATTCTGCGCGCCATTCAGGACAGCTATTTTGGGCAACCACTGAGTTATTGGCAGGTAGATGATTTTGCCCGCGATGTGGCAGAAACCATTTGGACCGGGACTGGTGACGTCCAAAATACCTTAAACCAGACCGTGACCACACGCCTGCCAATGGCGGAATTGGTCGCAGGCCAACCGGCTGGCGTCTACGCGTTGACCGCTGATCTCCCGGGCGCAGACAAATACGACGAAACCGCTGCCACGCAATGGTTCTTGCTGTCTGATATTGGCCTGACCAGCCTGAATGGCTCCGATGGTTTGCATGCTTTTGTGCGCCGCCTGTCCGATGCCACGGCCATGGATCAGGCCAAGGTGTCGCTGATTTCGCGGGCAAACCGTGTTTTGGGGACTGTGGCCAGCGATGCAGAAGGGTATGTGCGGTTTGATGCGGGTTTGACACGCGGCACCGGCGCACGGGCGCCCGCGTTGTTACTGGTGGAAACCGGCGAGGATTTTACGTTCCTGTCCCTCACGGACCCAGCGTTTGATTTGTCCGACCGAGGTGTCGAGGGCCGCCCGGCCGCGCCGCCAATTGATCTCTTTGTAGCAACGGATCGCGGTGCCTATCGCGTAGGCGAGACCATCCATGTGACTGCTTTGGCGCGTGGTCCAGTCGCCGAAGCCCTGCCATTGCTGCCTGTGACCGCCATTCTTACCCGTCCGGATGGGGTGGAATACAGCCGCGAGGTGTCCGCTGCGGGCGTAGCTGGTGGCCATGTATTTGACATGCCGCTGGGCACAACTGTGCCACGAGGCCGCTGGACGTTGGAATTCAAATCCGATCTGGAGGCCCCTGCGTTGGCAACGGCGAAGGTATTGGTCGAGGATTTCCTGCCTGAACGCATCGACTTTGAGATGACACCGCCAAACGGGCCGTTGACCGAGGATGACCCAGCTCCCCTCGAACTCGAAGCGCGGTATTTGTTTGGCGCGCCAGCGGCAGACTTGAGTGTTGAAGGACAGCTTACTCTGCGGACACAGTCTGAGATTGAAGGGTATGAAGGCTATCGCTTTGGACGCTATGACCAGCCTTTCTATGGTCAAACCGAGTATTTCTATGGCGATGTGACGGATGCCCAAGGTCGCGCGGATATATTTCTGCCCCTGCCATCTCAAGAAGCCGCCGGGCACGCGCTGTCGGCGGACATCACCGTGCGGGTGCTTGAAGGTTCAGGCCGTCCGGTAGAGCGTCGCCTGTCCCATCCGGTTGCCGCGCAAACGGCGCTGATCGGGATCAAACCGCAATTTGACGAAGAGGTAGTGCCGGAAGGTGGCGCGGCACGGTTTGAATTGTTGGCCTTGGCGTCCGATCTGTCGCGCACGCAGATGCCGGTGCAATGGACCGTGAACCGTGTGGAAACGCGCTATCAATGGTACCAATTGGGCGGCAGCTGGGAGTGGGAGCCAACCACCCGCCGCACGGCTGTGGCCAGTGGTTCTGCCACCTTGGGCGATGCTGTGGTTGAAGTTGGTGCGCAGGTGGATTGGGGCCGCTACGAGATTGTGGTGGAACAGGACGGAGGCGATTTTGTTTCCAGTGCCGTTGAATTCTATGCGGGTTGGTACGCACCGGTCGATGCAACCGAAACCCCAGACACGTTGGAACTGTCATTGGACAAAGACATGTTCCGCAGTGGCGACACGGCGCAACTGCGTCTGGTGCCGCGTTTTGCAGGTACGGCCCTGGTCTCCGTGATGTCCAATCGGTTGATTTCCATGCAGGCCGTGGAAGTTAGTGAAGGTGAGAACCTGATTCCGCTGACTGTTACGGACGAGTGGGGCGCAGGCGCTTATGTGACTGCTTCTGTGATCCGGCCATCGGATATCCCCGCAGGCCAAAATCCTGCACGTGCACTGGGTTTGAGCTATGCCAAAGTTGATCCAGGGGCGAAGCAGCTGTCTGTCGACCTTATTGCGCCGGAACAAATCGCGCCTCGTGGCCCGCTTGATGTGTCTCTGAAAGTGGAGGGCGTGGCTGAGGGAGAAACCGCTTTTGTCACGCTTGCCGCTGTGGATGTTGGCATCCTCAACCTGACCGGCTTTGAAAGCCCCGACCCTTCGGGTCATTATTTTGGCCAGCGTCGATTGGGTATGGAAATTCGCGACATTTATGGCCGTCTGATCTACGGCATGTCGGGATCCATGGGCGCTCTGCGTTCTGGTGGCGATGCCACTGCAGGGTCCAGTTTCGACTCTCCACCACCAACCGAAGAACTTGTGGCCTATTTCCAAGGCCCGGTTGAGGTTGGCGCGGATGGCATGGCGCAGGTGCAGTTTGACATACCGCAGTTTAACGGGGCCGTGCGGCTGATGGCCGTGGCGTGGTCGGCTACCGGAGTCGGGCAGGCGGAGCAGGAGGTTTTGGTGCGTGATCCAGTTGTGGTGACAGCCAGTTTGCCAAGGTTCCTCGCGCCGGGGGATGAAAGCCGGCTCTTGTTGGAGTTTGTGCATGCCGAAGGCCAATCCGGGCGTATGGGTTTGGATGTGGTGGCGAGTGATGGCGTGACTCTGGAGGCAGGTACAGTGCCCTCCGGTTTGACACTGGAAGACCTTGGCTCAGCCAGGCTATCTGTGCCCCTTGTGGCACAAGAAATTGGCGATCACAGCATTGACGTCGCGCTGACCACACCGGACGGCAAACTGCTCACCAAGACGCTGGTTCTGCCGGTTCGAGATAACGACCCAGCCATTAGCGAAACCCGTCAGGTGGTATTGGCAGCGGGTGAAAGCCTCACGTTAGGCGCGGATCTATTTGCGGATATGCGGCCGGGCACGGCGGAAGCAGTCTTGTCGTCTGGAGCTTTGGCACGGTTTGATGCGCCAGGTTTGATACGGGCTTTGGACCGCTATCCATATGGCTGCACAGAGCAGGTGGCGTCACAAACTCTCCCATTATTGTACTTCGAAGATGTGGCGGACGCGCTGGGATTGGCGGCGAGCCAGACATTGGACTCGCGGATTGCCGAGGCCATCGCGTTGGTGCTCACCCGCCAGTCCAGCAATGGGGCCTTTGGGCTTTGGCAGCCTGCGTCGGGTGACTTCTGGCTGGACGCCTATGTGAGCGACTTCCTGTCTCGAGCTAAGGCACAGGGGCATGCCGTGCCCGAAGTGGCCTTCACGCAGGCCATGAACAACCTGCGCAATCGCGTGAACTATGCGCCGGACTTTGACAAAGGTGGGGAGGACTTGGCCTATGCGCTGATGGTCCTGGCCCGTGAAGGCGCGGCGAACATGGGCGACTTGCGGTACTACGCGGATGTAAAGGCGGAGGCCTTTGCTACGCCTCTGGCTGCGGCGCAGTTGGGCGCCGCGCTGGGTTTTTATGGTGACCAGACTCGCGCCGATTTTATGTTCCGTCAGTCTGCGCGGCTGATTGAAGGGCAGGCGCAAAGCAACGAGGCTCAGTTGTGGCGCGTCGACTACGGGACCAACCTGCGCGATGCGGCTGGCGCATTGACGCTGGCCGTCGAAGCGGGCAGCGAAGCTGTGGATCGCAATGCCCTGCTGACACGGGTAACCGCGCCGGGGCGTGATCTGTCCACGCAAGAGTCGGTTTGGTCGCTTTTGGCGGCGTATGCGTTGATCGAGGACGTCGGGTCCAACACATTGAGCCTGAACGGTGCAGTCTTGGATGGGCCGTTGTTGGAGCGTGTGCCCGACAGTGCCATGACCTCAGATTTTGCTTTGAAAAATGAAGGAGATGCGCCGCAATCGGTCACGGTTACCACTGTGGGTGTGCCGACGTACCAAATCCAGAGTGGCGGGTATGGTTATCAGCTGTCGCGCCAGTATTTCACTATGGAAGGCGCCGAGGTCACCGGGGCGCAGGTGGCGACGGGCGACCGTTTTGTCACCGTGGTGACCGTTACACCGTCCAGCAAAGTTGGGGCGCGGTTGATGGTAAATGATCCGCTGCCAGCAGGGTTTGAGATCGATAATCCGAACTTGTTGTCGAGCGGTGACGTGCGGGCTTTGGACTGGCTACAACCCATCTATGCCGAGCACAGCGAATTCCGTTCGGATCGGTTCTTGGCTGCGGTGGATTGGCAATCAGATCAACCCTTTATGTTGGCCTACATTGTGCGCGCGGTATCGCCTGGCGCATATCATCATCCCGCTGCGTCGGTAGAAGACATGTATCGCCCGCAGTACCGCGCCAATACCGATGCCGCACGCCTGATCGTGACCGAGTAACATGCGGTTTGCGCCATTTTTTCTGGTTGCTGCGCTGCTTTTGGCAGCCGCAGTGCGGGATGGCGTGGACCGGTGGGTGGCAGCGACGGACCTACCTGACCTGTTGGTCGACACCTCGGTGCAAGTGGTTGACCGAGACGGGAAACTGCTGCGCGCCTACACGGTGGACGACGGTCTGTGGCGTATGGGCACTGGGTTGGATACTGTAGATTCGGGCTACATCGACATGCTGGTAGCTTATGAAGATCGGCGCTTTTGGTCCCATGCCGGGGTGGATCCATGGGCGGTTGCGCGGGCCGTGGGCCAAGCGATTAGGAAAGGTGAAGTTGTCTCTGGTGGATCGACGTTAACCATGCAGGTTGCGCGGTTACTGGAGGATTCCGGCACCGGTGCGTGGCAAGGCAAATTGCGGCAAGTTCGCGTGGCTTTGGCGTTGGAGAAAACGCTGAGCAAAGAGGAAATTCTCTCGCTTTATCTGGCACATGCGCCGTTTGGCGGGAACCTGGAAGGGGTGCGGGCAGCGACGCTGGCGTGGTTTGGCAAAGAGCCGCATCGGTTGACGCCTACGCAGGCGGCGCTGTTGGTGGCTTTGCCGCAAAGCCCCAACGGGCGACGGCCAGATCGGCATCCCAAAGCTGCGACAGAAGCACGTGAGCGCGTGTTGCAACGTGCTGTGATTGCTGGGGTTTTGACGGAAGAGGCCGCGTCGGCGGCGCTGATGACACCGGTGCCAAATCAGCGGCGGGCGTTCCCGAACATCGCGCCGCATATGGCGGATCGCGCTGTGGCGGCGCGGCCGGGGGCTGTTGCGCATCAGGTGACCTTGTCGCGCGACCTGCAAATCGCCTTGGAGGCGCTTGCGGCCAAGGCCTTGAGAGGCTTGGAGAACCGCGTGTCCATTGCCATGGTGGTGGCGGATCATCACAGCGGAGAAATTCTTGCGTCTGTGGGGTCGGCCGGGTTTTCTGGCGGTGATCGCCGTCAGGGGTTTGTCGATATGACGCAGGCCAAACGCTCGCCGGGGTCGACGCTGAAGCCATTGGTGTATGGGCTTTCTTTTGATCAGGGGCTTGCGCATCCGGAGACGCTCATCAGAGACACGCCAGTGCGATTTGGAACCTATGCACCGCAGAATTTTGACGGGCGGTTTCGCGGTGAATTGCGGGTGCGGGAGGCTTTGGCGCAGTCGCTGAATTTGCCGGTGGTTTTGCTGACCGATGAGATTGGACCGGCCAATTTGATGGCGGCGATGCGCAAGGCGGGGGCGGTGCCTGAGGTGCCTGGCGGGGTGGCTGGGTTGGCCGTTGCGCTAGGTGGTGTCGGGCTTTCATTGGAAGAGTTGGTGCAGCTGTATGCGGTGATCCCTCAGGGCGGTTTGGCGCAGGGATTGTATTGGAGGGGTGGTGAAAAAGGAGAGCAAAGACAAAGGGTTATAAGTCATTCGGCAGCTTGGCACTTGGGCGATATCCTTTCCGGTATTGCACCACCAAATGGGGCGCCGCGCAACGGGTTGGCCTATAAGACCGGAACGTCTTATGGGCACCGTGACACTTGGGCGATTGGGTTTGATGGTCAGCATGTGGCCGGGGTCTGGATTGGGCGGCCGGATGGGACGCCGGTGCCGGGAGCCTTTGGGGCCGAGGTGGCCGCGCCGGTGTTGTTTGAGGTGTTTCAGCGCATTGCGCCGGAGCTGACGCCGTTGGGGCCTCCACCACCGGAAACGCTGATTGTCAGTACAGGCCAACTGCCTGAACCGCTTCGGAAATTTCGTGGTCGCAAAGCACTGTTTGAGAAGCCTGAGGATGCACTGACTGTGGCGTTTCCGCCGGATGGGGCGACTTTGGAAGGCGGCAACAGCGAGGTTATTTTGAAGGTCAAAAACGGCGCGTTGCCGTTCACCGTGTTGGCCAATGGCGCGCCGGTTGTGCAGCAAAGTAGGCTGCGGGAAATGGTGGTGTCTCTGGCCGGAAAAGGCAGCGCGACTGTGACGGTGATTGATGCCAAAGGTGCGTCGGATCGGGTCACGTTTTGGGTGGATTAACCAAACGATTTGGACGTCGGTATCGCGTCGGTATCACGACTGTTTTGCGGAGGTGCGTAATTTGGCGGGGCCAAAGGCGTTAACCTTGGGGCCGCTCCGCTTTTGAGTAGATGAATTGAAAAAGGGTAGTCCCCGACCGCGGGTGGGGGGCAGCCCCCACCCATAGGGGCGGTCGGGGGCTGCCCGGCGGGTTCGCCGGGCGATTTGTCGAGTTGGATCAGATGCGCTCAATCGCAATGGCGATGCCCTGACCGCCGCCGATGCACATGGTGATCAGGCCTTTGGAGCCACCGGTGCGGTCCAGCTCGTACATGGCTTTCACAGTGATGATTGCGCCGGTTGCGCCAACTGGGTGGCCCAGGGCAATGGCGCCGCCGTTTGGGTTCACTTTGGCTGGGTCAAGACCAAGACCTTTGTTCACGGCAATGGCTTGCGCGGCGAAGGCTTCGTTGGACTCGATCACGTCAAAGTCGGTGATCGAGAGACCGGTTTTGGCCAGCAGGTTTTCTACTGCCGGGACTGGACCAATGCCCATGACCTCCGGACGGACACCGGCGTGGGCATATCCCAGCACGCGGAACCGAGGTGTCAGACCAGCTTTTTCAGCGGCTTCGGCGCGCGCCAATACAATCGCGCCAGCGCCATCGTTGATGCCTGAGGCGTTGCCTGCGGTGACACGGCCGTCTTTCTTGAACACTGCGCGCAGTTTGCCCAAGCTCTCCATGGTGGAGGCGGTTGGGTGTTCGTCGCGGGCAAAGGGCACCATGTCGCGGCGCACTTTGACATCAATTGGCACGATTTGATCGTCAAAATATCCGGCCTCGATGGCTGCTGCGGCCCGTTGCTGAGAGGCGAGAGCAAAGGCATCCATGTCTTCGCGGGTGACATCGTTTTCATCAGCGACATTTTCGGCGGTGATGCCCATGTGACCGGTGCCAAACGGGCAGTTCAGCGCACCCAGCATCATGTCGAGGGTTTTCACATCACCCATTTTCTGGCCCCAGCGCTGGGACTGCATGATGTAGGGGCTGCGCGACATGTTTTCCGCGCCGCCAGCGACGGCAAAATCCGCATCGCCCAGCATCAGAGATTGCGTGGCGGAGACAATTGCCTGCGCGCCGGAGCCACAAAGCCGGTTCACGTTCATGGCTGGTGTGGTGTCTGGGATGCCGGCCTGCATCGCGGCCACGCGCGATAGGTACATGTCACGTGGTTCGGTGTTGATCACGTGGCCAAAGACCACGTGGCCAATTTGACCACCTTCCACGCCTGCGCTTTCCATCGCCGCCTTGGTGACGGTGGCGCCAAGATCAATGGGGGCGGTGTTGGCAAGGGACCCGCCAAAGGTGCCAATGGCGGTACGTGCGCCGCCGAGAATTACGATGTCCGACATCTGTCGTCTCCTCATGAAATCGTGTTGGCGTCAGTATGCAGGCGCAGCATCAGCGAGTCAGGTGGAACGGTGCGTCACAGTTTCTGCGCCCGTAGTCTTACGGAGGTGTGTTTCGCGGTTTGATTGACAAAAGGTGGCAGATTCCCGCATTTGGGGGCATGAGTAACGATCTGCCTATCTTGGAACTTTTGCCCGCGCGGTTGCGGGAGGCCCGCCGTGCGCAAGGGCTGTCGCTGGATGCGGTGGCCAAGCTTTCTGGCGTGAGCCGGTCGATGGTGAGCCAGATCGAGCGTGGGGAAAGTAGCCCGACAATTGCGACGCTTTGGAATCTGACACGGGCGTTGCAGGTGGATTTTGCTGGATTGCTGGATGCGCAGGCAGGGGACAAAGTGGATGTGCTGCGCGCATCTGATGTGCCGCGGTTTGACAATATGGGGCACCTTTGTCTCATCCGGATCCTGTCGCCACCTGAAGATGTGGGTGGCCATGAGGTCTATGACATCACCTTTGAGGCAGGCGGCAGCCTGAAAAGCGCGCCGCATACCCGTGGGGCGACGGAGCAGCTGACAGTTTTGACTGGTGCTGTGTCGGTGACTAGTGGGACGGCTTCGCAGGAGTTGGGTGAAGGTGACACCGCGCGTTATGCGGCGGATGTAGCACATGCGATTGAGGCGACAGAGCCCGCGCGGGTGTTTCTGATTGTGAAGAACGCTTGAGAGATTGAGTAAGGGCGGCGCCTGCCTGGGTAGGTGCCCCCAAGTCGGTGTTTTGATCTTAAGTCCGTCAAAAACCGCAACCGAACTTGGTGTTTCCAGCTTTTCTAATGCATCTGCCCTGGGGCAGGCCCGCTTTCGGGACATTGTCTGTGGCAATACCCTGTCGCGCGATGGGTGCAGACCGACCTATCGGCCGGGCGGTTTTGGCGTTTCTATGGTAGTCTGGGTTTAAGGTGGATCCTGAATTTCGGATTTTTGTCCGCTATAACGCATTCCCCCTTCACGGACGTGAATCCGTTATGGTAGAGGGTCGTCCATCATTATGGAGAACTCCCATGTCAGACGCTTTCTTGACCGACATCCGCGACACGCTCACCAACATTGAGGCCGAGGGTCTGATGAAAAAAGAGCGCATGATCACGTCACCCCAAGGTGGCGAAATTCAAGTGGGGGATCGGGAGGTCATCAACCTGTGCGCCAACAACTATTTGGGATTGGCGGACAATCCGGCGCTGATTGAAGCCGCAAAGGATGCGATGGACCCGCGCGGGTTTGGCATGGCCTCGGTGCGGTTTATTTGCGGCACGCAGGACATTCACCGCGAATTGGAGCAGAAGCTCGCAAGCTTTTTGGGTAAGGATGATTCGATCCTTTTTGCCGCCTGTTTTGATGCTAATGGCGGGTTGTTTGAGCCGCTGTTGACCAAGGAAGACGCAATTGTGTCGGACAGCCTGAACCACGCGTCGATCATTGACGGCATCCGCCTGTGTAAGGCGAAGCGGTATCGCTATGCCAACAATGACATGGTGGATTTGGAAGCGATGTTGCAGCACGCGCGCAACGAGGGCGCACGGCATATTATGATTGCCACGGACGGCGTGTTTTCGATGGATGGGTATCTGGCGAATCTGCCTGAGATCACACGTTTGGCCAAGAAATACGACGCGGTGGTGATGGTGGATGACTGTCATGCCACCGGGTTTATGGGGCCTAATGGGGCCGGTACACCGGATCATTTTGGCGTCGATGTGGATATTCTGACCGGCACTTTGGGCAAGGCGCTGGGCGGGGCGATTGGCGGTTACATCGCTGGACCGCAGCCGGTGATTGATCTGCTGCGCCAAAGGGCGCGGCCGTATCTGTTTTCCAACTCGCTGCCGCCCAGCATTGTGGCGGCGGGATTGGAAGCGATCCGCTTGGTCGAAGACGGTGCCGAAGACCGGGCGCGGTTGCGCGAGAATGCGCAGTATTGGCGGGCTGGGCTTGAGAAGCTGGGTTTTGAGATCCTGCCGGGCGAGCATCCAATTATTCCGGTGATGCTGGGCGAGGCGCAGTTGGCGCAGGAGATGGCGGCAAAGTTGTTTGAGGAAGGGGTCTATGTGTCGGGCTTCTTTTTCCCGGTGGTGCCGCGTGGGCAGGCGCGGATTCGCACGCAGATGAATGCGGCGCTTACGCGGGATGAGTTGGACCGGGCCTTGGCGGCCTTTGGCAAGGTGGGCAAGGTCTTGGGGATTGTCTCATGAGCAAACCAAACACCATGACCGCACTGGAGAAATCCAAACCTGAGGAAGGTCTGTGGATGGTGCAGGCGCCGGTGCCGGAGATTGGGCCGGATGAGGTGCTGATCAAGGTCAACAAGACCGGGATTTGTGGCACGGATATTCACATCTGGAACTGGGATGATTGGGCCAGCGCAACGGTGCCGGTGCCATTGATCACCGGTCATGAGTTCGCTGGTGAGATTGTCGAGATGGGCCGCAATGTGGATGGGCTTGAGATTGGTCAGCGCTGTTCCGGTGAGGGGCATATCATTGGCCATGAAAGCCGACAGGCGCGGGCGGGGAAGTTTCACCTCGACCCGGGCACACGCGGGATTGGCGTGAATGTGCAGGGGGCCTTTGCGCAGTATTTGCGGTTGCCGGCGTTTAATGTGGTGCCTTTGCCAGATGACATTCCAGATGAAATCGGGGCGATTTTGGACCCGCTGGGCAATGCCGTGCACACGGCGTTGAGCTTTGATCTTCTGGGTGAGGACGTGTTGATCACTGGGGCCGGGCCGATTGGGATCATGGCGGCGGCGGTGGTGAAACACGCGGGGGCGCGGCATGTGGTGATCACCGACATCAATCCGGACCGGCTGGCGTTGGCGGAGCATGTGGTGCCCAATGCGCGGGCGGTGAATGTGGCCAGTGAAGATCTGCAAGACGTGATGCATGAGCTGGGCCTAAAAGAAGGCTTTGATGTGGGCCTTGAGATGAGCGGCTCGCAGATGGCGCTGGATCAGATGGTCGAGGCGCTGGTGATGGGCGGTAAGATTGCGCTTTTGGGCATTCCGCCGGGCAAGTCGCCGGTGGATTGGAACCGCTTTGTGTTCAAGGCGATCACCATCAAAGGCGTCTATGGCCGCGAGATGTTTGAGACCTGGTACAAGATGATTGCTATGTTGCAGAATGGTTTGGATGTTAGTCGGGTGGTCACACATCAGATGCCGGTTGCGCAGTTCAAAGACGGTTTTGCGGCGATGAAATCCGGCAAGTCGGGCAAGGTTGTGCTGGATTGGACCACCTGAGGGGGCGTTGCCCCCGTCCCATCGGTGATGGGACTCCCCCAGGATATTTGGGGAAGGAGAAAGCGTTGAGACTGTGAGGGATCGCAGGGCTTGAGCCAGTTTTGGTTGTGTCGCATGGTGGCGCGACACAACTGAGGCGGGTTAATGGCACGGATAACATCCTATCAGCAGATCTTGGAGTTGAAGGACACTGGCGAGATCAGTGACGTGGAATGGCAGCTGATGGAGAACTGTCGGGCGGGCGTGCGCACTGTATTGAATGCCGGAGAGAGACCGGACGAACCATCGCCGGAGGTGACGGTTCAGGCGGAGTTGCTGAGGTATCTGATTTTGGGTGGGTGCGAGGCTTGGAAGGTTGACGAATCTGGGGTCGACCTTTGCTGCGCCTATGTCACCGGCCAGCTTGAGTTAGACTTTGCGACAACGCGGGGGCAGACCTTTCTTGCCGGATGCCGATTTGACAATAAGATAAGTGCGGCCCAAACACGATTTCAACTCCTGAGCCTCGAAGGGAGCTGGATCAAAGAGCTGTTCGCGCAAGGCGTCAAGGTTTCGGGCAGCGTACATCTGCGAAATAAATTTCGAAGCCAAGGCCAGGTTAGCTTTTCAGATGCAAAAATCGAAGGAACGTTTGACTGTTCAGACAGTCAATTTGAGAATGCAGATGGTTACGCATTGTTCGCCGACGGAGCGGTGTTTTCAGGCAGCGTCCTTCTAAGAAAAGGTTTTCACGCGATCGGGGAAGTGCGCTTGGGCAGAGCTAAGATAGGCGGCTCACTCGAATGCGATGGAAGTTCGTTGTCTCTCCCTGAGCAAGATCCGGAAAACGTAGAAGAAGGAAAGATCGATCGCTATGCACTGTTCGCGGAGGAAGCAAAAGTCGCTGGCAGTGTCTATCTGCGCCACGGGTTTTGTGCTCGAGGAGAGGTACGCTTGGCCGGAAGTGAAATTGGTGGAAATCTCGACTTCGATCAAGCTCAAATAGACAATGAAGGTGGAAGTGCGCTGTTTGCACAAGGGGTCAAAGTACTTGGTTCTGTGTTCTTGCGGCGGGGTTTTTGCGCGACAGGTGAGGTGAGTTTTGCGAGTGCCGAAATTTGTGCTCAGATGAGCTGCACAAATAGTAAATTTAAAAACCCGGTGGGTTTTGCGCTGTTCGCGCAAAACCTGACTGTCAGGCATGGTGTTTTTCTGGATGGCGGGTTTATAGCGGAAGGAGAGGTCAGTCTTCGGGGCGCAAAGATTGGCGACCTCAATGTTAAGCAGAGCACAATGACTCACATTCCAACCGAAGCAGACAGGCTTGAGCGTTGGGCCTTGAACGCGGAGGCTATGGAAGTCACCGGCAATGTTTCCTTGCGCTCCGGGAGCCGTATTATCGGCGGCGTCCTGCTTGCCGGTGTCAAAATTGGGGGCAAATTTGAGGTTGAGGACTGCGCATTGCACGGGGTTGAGCATAGGACAAAGACTTTGGTGCGGCCTGCGCTTGAGGCCGTACGACTGAAGGCACAATCGATTTACTGGAAGCCACAAGAAATCCAAGGTGTTGTTCATCTTAACGATGCCACTTGCGACACTTTGAACGACAAATTGGAAAGTTGGCCCCAGGCGGGTCAACTCAATCTCGATGGGTTTTCCTATGAGCATTTGGCGCGGGTAGGCCCCATCAAGCAGCGCCTCAAGTGGGTGCAAATCTCCTCGACGCGGGAAGGAGAATTTTCGCCGCAACCGTTGCGGCGGTTGGCTGAGGTGCTCAAGGCCATGGGCCACGAGGCGGAGGCTCGGCAAGTGCAGATGGAAAAGGAGCGTCTGTTGGCGAGGGACCGTCAGCGACGGGGTCTGGCGGAGCTGGACGTGTTGAGAAAGAAGCGAGATGCGCAGCCGGAGCCAAAGGACCACAACGCACTGCAAGATCGCATCAATGTGCTTTGGTGGGAGGTCAAATTTCTGCCGGTGTGGTCGTTGGTGTTGCGACATTTGATCGGCTATGGCTATGCACCGCAGCGGGCGGCGTTTTGGGCCGGTGGGGTGATCACGGTGTTTGCTCTGTTTTATCTGTTTGTGTGGAACTTTGGTGGCATGGTGCCAAATTCGGAGGTCATTTTGACCTCTGAGGCGTGGCGTGAGATTTTGGCGCAGGAGACCAAGCAAATCGGGGCCGCCTGGGAGGCCAGTGCGATTGGGCAGCACTATGAGACCTTTGCCGCCATGACCTATGCGGCGGATGTGTTTATTCCGTTGATTGATTTTGGGCAGCAGCGCGCATGGACGGCGACCACCGCCACAAAGCTTGGCACCGTGGCGTGGGCCATGACGTGGGTCTTGGAAGGGTTTGGCTGGCTGGTCACGGCGCTTGGCGCGGCGGCGATTACGGGGATCATTCGGCGGGAGTGAGCCGACGCGCGCGGAATTTAACAAGCGTACCATTGAAATTGGGGTGTCGCGCCCCCATTTACGGATTGAGGAGAGAGGACACGGTCCCGCCTCCGAGCAGCCAAAGAAAAGGCGCTTGTCACTGCTCCGATAGAGGAGACTTCAATATGCTCATTGCCCTTTATGTCATCCTTGTCATCGCGCTCCCTGCAGCCATCGGGGCACAGTTGGTGATGAAAAATATCAACCGCAAGGACCCTGTCGGCGGCTTCATGTTGTTGTTGCTGGCGGCTGTGCCAGCGCTTGCCTATGGGCTGTATGTTCCGGAAGGCCTTATTTTGGATTTCCGGTTTGATCTGGGGGGACCTGGTGCCTATGGGCTGGGTGTGGTGATTGGTGCCGCGATTGGCGCGGTTCAGCGCTGGGCGCCTAAGAGGCTCGCTGAATAGGTGTTTTCGTGGTAGCACAGCCCTGCGTTTCAGGAGGCAGGGCATGGGTGTGATCCGGCAAGCAACACAGGCTGATCAAGAGCGGTTGTATGAGGTGGTGGTGCAAACCGGCAAAGCCGGGAACGATGCCACACCTCTGTATCAAGACACCAACATGCTTGGACATATTTACACGGCGCCTTACGTGGTTTTGGCGCCGGAATTGGCGTTTGTGGTGGAGATCAACGGGCAGGTAGAGGGCTATGTCTGTGGAGTGGTGGACAGCCGCGTGTTTGAGGCGCAGCTTGAAGACGCGTGGTGGCCCGCGTTGCGGGAGCGGTATCCGGCGCCGGATGCGGCTAGGCGGGAGCGGTGGACCGAAGATGAGCGGCGGGTGGATTGGATGCACAATCCCGTGCCAACGCCGGACTATGTGGTCACGCCACATCCGGCGCATATGCATATGAACCTGATGCCAAAGGCCCGCGGCGGCGGGCTTGGGCGGCGTTTGTTTGACGCATGGCTGCAAGCGGCCCAAGCGCAGGGCGTTGGGCCGGTGCATATTGGGGCTGATCCCAAAAATGACGGTGGTATCGCTTTTTGGCGCGCCATGGGGTTTACACGGCTGCGCCAGCCTGACGGGCGGTTTTCGGAGACCTCTGTTTGGATGGGGCGGTCATAGGCGTAGTTCTCTTCAATATTGGGATCCAATATACATCACTCAATGTTTCATGGGGAAAGATGAAAGTCTTGTTTGCGCTGTCCGGCCATCCTAGGGTGCATGGCGCAAAGTGAACACATATTCACCGCGCCAAAAAACGTAAGCCAACGGGACACCGAGCCAAATGCGCGAGAAGATTTTAGACGCCACCGCAGCTATGTTGGTGGCACATGGCACACAAGCGTCGATGAGCAAGATTGCCAAGCAGGCTGGCGTTGCCACCGGCTCGCTCTATAATCATTTCGAAAACAAAGATGTGCTGATCCGAGCGGTGTATGAAGAGCTTGGCGTGATTGTCGAAAATGCGCTGGTGACGGGGGACAATCCGGAGCAACCGGCGCAGGATCGGCTCAAGGCTTTTATTGATCGGCAAATTGATTTTGTCTGGTTTAATGAAAACAACGCGGACTTGCATGAGTATCTGTCCAACGTACCGTTGCTGCCGCGCGAAGAGGTGCTCGACAGTTTCAAACGGACGTCCGACTTCATTGCGGAGCTGTTGCGTCAGCTGCAGGCCGAGGGTTGGGTGATCGCAGGGGATGTTGGGCTGTTTGGCGGCTTCATTGGCGGCGGCATTCGCAACACGTTGAAGTGGCAGCGCTCGCTTGGGGTGACGCTGACGCCGGAGATGCGGGCGCAGGTGCACCACCTTTGTCTGCATGGGCTGCGCAAAGACGCCTAAGACGCGTTAGTAGTCGCGCTGGAAAAAGATGCCGATGCCGGTGTCGTCATCCGAGCCTACTTTGCCTTTCACAGTAAGGTTGTCACTTACGTCGAGGTTGAGGCTGATGGAACTCTTACCTTTGCTGTCAACGCCAACCTCGGTGTAGACGTTTTCATTGATGTATTTGCCCGCGCGCAGACCGGGTGTGCCGGATTCGTCAAAGGTCAGTCCAAGGTCATCTAGACCGGAGTTTTCACCCAAACGCGGGCCCTGTGGGCCTGCGCCGGAGAGTTGCGCTAAGGCAGCGGCGAGTTGCGCGGCTTGCAGGGCGGAGATGCTGGAGAGGTCGCGGCCAAACAGCAATTGCGAGAGCACCTCGTCCTCGGGCAGGTCGGGGTCGCTTTCGAGCTCGATTTTAGGATCGTCGAGACGGCCATCCAGGATCACAAAGATGGTGGCGTCCGGCTGATCCGAGATTGCTACCACGCGCATGGTGGGAACCAGATCGCCCAGCATGGAGATCCGGCCTTCGTCCAGTTCGAAGTTTTTGGACAGAAAGGACAGGCGGCCGCGGATCAGGTCGATCTCGCCATTGGGGCGAATGTCATTGGTGGTGCCGCCAATTTGCATACCGCCGTTGAAGTCCGCATTTAAGCCAAGGCCACGTACGGCGATGCGCTCGCCGGTTTGAATGTTGATGTCGAGCCCAAACGGCGGGGCCGAGGAACCGCTTTTTTCCTTTGCGATAAGTCCCGCGCGGTCGCGGGTCAGGCGCACTTTGGACGGCTCGTTGATGTGGCGGATTTCAGGGATCGGCCCTGCGCCTGCGAGACCAACCGGCGTGACGTGAATGTCGGTTTTACCGAGCACGATGTTGCCGGCGATGTTGCCGCCGCCGGTGAGCGGGCCGGAGAGGGTGATAGTGCCATCCACCTCGGTTTTTAGCAGCTGGCCCTGTTGGATAATGATGTCAGTCAGGGTGACTGGCAGGTTGGCGGAGAACGGCGGCGCGAGGGCGACGCTGCCGTTCACGCCGATCTGGCCACCGCCGGAGAACTGTGTGGTGATGTTGAGGTCCGCTGCACGGCCATTGAGGCCGACAGTGCCGCGAATGTCCTCAAACGCCACCCGCAAATCCGGCAGCACAAATCGCGCGCCACCCAGTGAGACCGTGCCTGTGACCGCCTCTGGTCCGAGCGCACCTTTGAGGCGCAGATCGTAATTGGCGATGCCTTGAATGGAGTTGGGTTGCAAAAAGATATTGGCTGCGGCGAGCGGCACGGTGCCGGCCACGGAGATGTCATTGGCGTTGCCTGAAGGGTCGATCAGACCCTGGCCGGCGCCTTTGGTGTCAAAGGGGCCGGTTCCTTTGAAATCGACCTTCCAGCCGTTTGGTGCCTGCTCTGCGGAGGCTTGGATGCGCGCCTTACCAGGCAGTTCTGGCACAAAGACCTGCACTTGGCCCACTTCCAGATCAATGTCAGCCGCGCCGTTGCCAGATTTTGGCAGGGTGGCCCGGATGGTGGCGGTGGTTTGCGCAGGGGCCGTGGCCGAGAGATCAAAAGCCCAATCGGCGCCGGTTTGCACCGCGCGGCCTTTGGCGGTGGCGGGGCCGTTGATGCCTTCGAGCACCAGTGCAACCTCGTTGAGAGCCGCTTCAAAAGTGAGGTCGCTGTTTTGGCTGGCAAGGGTGCCAGCCCCTGCGGCGGAGAGCTGTGGAGTATTTACGTTTGCGTCGCGTACGGTGATGCCAGTTTCGTCGCGCTTGGCGGACAGGGACACCGAGCTGGTCCCCGCCAACAATGCATCGGCACGCGGGTCAGCGATTGTGAGGTCTTGGCCGGTGGCGCTGAGCGTGAGGTCAAAACCCTGCGACACCGGCAGAATGATTCCCTTAAGCTGGGCGGCCAGCGCGCCACCAAGGTCGCGTTTGGCAAATGCAGAAAACAAAGAGATGTTGTCGACGTTGAGTGTGGCGTCGGTGTCGACCGTCAGGTCTTGGCCTTTCCCGCTGACGTGCACTGTGCCATTTGATCCAAGACTGTTTGTGCGCAGCCTGTAGTTGGACAGCGTCAACCCAACATCCTTTTCCCAAACCACATCTCCCTGGAAACCGCCATTTGACCCAACAACCGTGGCGAGGTCAGGATCAGACAATTCCAACCCCCGCATGCCCATCTGAATCTGGGCGTCGACACGAGGTTTGGGCTCTTCCTGCAATGTGCCTTCGCCAAACAGCGCCACACGCGCCAACGTAAGCGTGTCGGTTTTAAGGTCATTCACCGTGCCGCTCAGGGTCCAGCGGTCTCCGGATGCGTGGTCAAACTTCGCCGCCAGTTCAGCATTTTGCAGGTAATTTTTGGGGCCTTTGAGCGGCAACAACACCGGCTTGCCGGTTTCGTCTCGCAGCTGGATGTCCAGATCAAAGCTGTCTGGCAGCCCGTTTGCGTCAATCGCCATCTCGCCGTTCAAATTCAGAGAACGGGAGCTGAGCAAGAGTTGTTGCAAGGTGATGCGGCCATCGCCAAAGCGGCGCAGAAGTGTGCTGAAACCGATGTTTTCGCCGAGAAAATCTTTGTAGTCCGGTGCAAAAAGCGGCGCCATGTTGCCGCCAAGATCAGCGCGCACCACCTGTGTGGGCGTGTCTTCCGGCGTGGCACCGGCTTCGGTGGCTAGCTCGACGGAGCCGGCAAGACGTTGTTCGCCATCACTGGTCAGCAGAATGTCGGCGATAAAGTCGTCCAGCAGACCTTCGCCCAATACGGTGAGCGCCATGGGCGGTTCACCGGGGATTTTGGCTTTGGTGACCAGCAACCCGCCGGCGTCTTCGTGCACTTGCAGGTCCACGCGCAGATTTCGGGTCTCGTTGGAGTAGGCTCCGTCCAAAGCAAAACGGGCTGCTGGACCATCCAGGCGTGCGGCTGAAAGCAACGCTTCGCCCTTGCCGCCTTCGAGGATCAGGCGGGCGGTGAGGGAGAGATTGAGTTCTTCCCCCAAAAAGCTCTCCCCCAGCGTGATACGGTCTGCCTTTAGGGATTGAATGTTGATGCTGACCGGCAGCTCCGGCAACGAGAACGGGGTGGCCTCTGCGGTGGGCGGCGCGCTCGGGTTGGGCGCGGGGGCGCGATTGAGGATGATCTCGTTGGCGCTGAGTTCGTTGATGTTGATGTTGCCACGCAGCACGGCGAGGCGGTTCCAGTTCAGCGTCATGCCGCGCATGGTCAGCCAGATGCCATCGGCGTCTGACATGCGGATCTCTTCGACCGTGGCGTTGGAGCTGATCGCGCCTTTGAGGTCAATGACCTCCACCGTGCGGCCTTCGCCGGACAGGGCATCTTCCAGGAAATTGGTCAGCATGCCTTTGTCTTCGTCACTGGCCTCCGCCTGTTCCGCGTCTTGGGCAGAAAGCGTCAGGGGCCAGAGCAGGCAAAGGATAACAGCAAGAAACCGCATCAGTACGCGTGTCCAATCCCAATGTAGAGTTGCAGGCCATCACCAGTGTCGCCTTCTACAGGCGCGGCGAGGTCAAGCCGCAGTGGGCCAAAGCCGGTGTTGTAACGCACACCCAGACCGGCACCCGAGTGCCATTTGCCGTCGCCGCTGAAGTCCGATTTCTCGCCGACAAAACCAGCGTCATAGAAGGCCACGGCGGAGAAGTGGTTGTTGATTTTCACCCGCATCTCGCCGGAGAGGCCAAGGAAAGACAGGCCGCCGCTGTCGATGCCATTTACGGTCACAAAGTTGGACTGATACGGCTGACCACGCACCGTGCCGCCGCCGCCGGAATAGAACAGCAGGTCGGGTGGAGTATTGCGGATGGAGGGACCCAGGATGGTGCCAAATTGCAACCGGCCCGCGGCGATGAAACCGTTGTCGGCCCCAAAGCCACGATAGCCACGCAGATCGCCTTTGAGGTAGAGAGCGCTGTCTGCCTCGGCATAGCCATAGTAGGGAAAGGCGTTGCCTTCGATGTAGTAGCCACGGGTCGGGTTGGCGATGTTGTCGCGTCGATCCAGTTTCGTGGTCACCGGCACCCCAATCAGATGCAGTTGGCGTTTGCCGTAGTTGTCGTCCACGTCAGAAAAGTAGAGCCCTAGACCAGCGGTGGTTTCAAATCGGTCTGAATGAATTGTTTTCACGCCAACGCCCAAGGACAGGCTGCGCAGCCAGTAGAGGTCTTCGTCTTCCTGCTTGAGCTCTGCTCCCAGCGTCAGCGCGGTGTTGGAGCCAAACGTGGCAGGGCGGGTGTAAAGCGTGCCAAGGCGGTAGTTCACGCCGCTGTTTTGGGCGCCGAGGTTTTCTATCGCAAAATCAAAGCGCAGGTTTTCCGCGCCGCCGCGCAGGTTGCGGTGCATCCAATAGGCCGACAGGCTTAAGCCGTCGCGGCTTTCGAGTTCCGCACCAAAGCCAAACCGGCGGGGCGGGTTGTCCACCAGCGCCAGCTCCATATCCAGCGAGCCATCTGGATTGGGCTCATCGGCCTCGCGCAGGTCGATGGTGCGGAAGGTTTCTGTGCGGCGCAAACGGGAGGTGACTTGGGCCACAGATTTCGGGCTGAAGGTTTCGCCTTCCGGCAGGTCGGCAATTTCACGCACGCGCTCTGGGCGGACGTTGGATTGATCCTCATAGATCAGCTTGCCGAAGGTCAGCTTGGGGCCGGGATCCATGGTCAGATCGACGTCCAGCGTGGCCTTGCGGTGATCTGCAGTGATGCTCTGGTCGCTGACTTTGGCCTTGGCGTGGCCTTCATCGCGCCAGCCGTCCACGCCAGCGCGGGCGGCGTTTTCGATTTCCGGCAGGCTGGCGGGTTGGTTGGGGGCAAACCCCTCCGGCAGTTCCGTGGCTGGAACAATGGGGGCGATTTCGGTTTTGCGAAACTTGAAGTTGGGGCCGGGATCAATCTGATACACCACCTGTCCAACCGAGGATTTGGTGGCGAAGGGCGAGATGTTGTGCGCCTCTTGCCCGTCCACGCGGATGGACACATTTGGGCTGAAGTGCCCCATGGAATAGAGGGTGCTGACCAGGCGGCGGTAATCGGATTGGGCGGCGGCGATGATGTCCTGCGGATCACTGCTGCCCTCTTCTTTGGCGGCAGAGGTCAAGGTTGCGGCCAGCAAGCGTTCTTGCAGGTCTTCGTCGCCGTTTGAGGTGGTCAGTTGAATGTCAAATGCCTGTGCAGGCAGGGCCAGCCCGGCGCACAGGGTCGTGACCAACAGCGTGGCCTTGCCAGAAAAAAGGACCCGTCGTGCGCCTGTCTGCAAAGCATCCCCCATGCGCGCCAAAAACTCTTCAAAATGCCAAGGCAACAGGCAGATTGTTGCCTCGTAACGGCAGACTAGACCAAGCGTGAGTCCGTGGCCATACGGCAATCGCATACTTCACACAGGATCAGCGACAGTGTGCTTTGCAAAGTGCGGATCTCAGCGTATGACAGAAGCACATTGTCTTGAGAATTCTTATGCATAGGCTGCAACAGTCTCTTCCCGTCGTTTTTTTGAGAAGCCTTTTGTTTTATGGGCTGGCCGGTCTTGTGGCGGTGCCTTTTTTGCTGTGCTGGCCGGCGATGTGGGGGGCACGCCAGAGAGTCTACGCCATTGTGGATCGCTATCTGTGGGTGCTGTTGTGGCTGCTGCGCAATGTGTGCGGCATCTGGTTTCGGCTTGAGGGGCGGAACAGCTTGCCCGAAGGGGCTGTGTTGATCGCCTCTCAGCATGAAAGCACGTGGGAGACTTTGTTTTTCCAAGTGCTGTTTGATCATCCGGTGATGTACGCCAAAGCGCCAATTTTTTCCTATCCGGTGTTTGGCCCGGTGGTGCGCAAGTTTGGCCATATTCCGGTGACGGCTGGGACAGGTGCGGATGCAATGCGCACGGGGTTTCGTGCGGGGGCGGCAGCGGTGAAAGATGGCCGGAGTTTGGTGATTTTTCCCAGCGGCACACGTCGTCAGGACGTGGATGCACTGCAGGCAGGGGTTGGCGTGCTGTATCAACTGGCCGGTGTGCCAGCAGTGCCGGTCCGGTTGAACTCCGGCGCGGTGTGGCCGCATGGCAGTTGGTTGAAGTTCCCGGGCACCGTAGAGGTACAGATTGGGCCAGTGATTGAGGCCGGGTTGGACCGGCGGGATTTTATGCAAATTTTGAGTGCATATTTGGCAGATTAGATGGGTCTTCCGTTTCTGGAAAATCCCTAAAATTTCTCATGTATTCCATATGTTAAGGCGGGGGTAAGAGCTGCCGTTTAGGTGTCGTGTCAGGGTGAGAAAAAGGTGATGGCGATGGCTGATAATTCCAACGTCGCTCCGGTGATCATAAAACGTAAGAAGGTCATCGCAGGCGACGGACACCACGGTGGGGCGTGGAAAATTGCATATGCGGATTTTGTGACCGCCATGATGGCATTCTTTTTGCTGATGTGGCTGATCAACGCGACAACAGAACAACAACGGCTGGGGATTGCAGAATTCTTCAGCCCCACGGTGCCATTGAACAAAGTGTCCGGTGGCGGCAACGCCATGTTTGGCGGTGACAGTGTTCAGGAGCACAACATCCTGTCGCAAACTGGCGTGGGCGGCTTGCCAACGGCATTGAAGGACAACCCGGATCCGGTTGAGTTCGAACAGCCAGGCAGCAAAGGCGAAGATCAGGACTTTGAAAAAGTCGAAGACATGCTGATTGGCGGCGGTGGCGAGAGCCTGTTGGCCGACAATGTGCTCAAGCATGTGGTGACTCGTCTGACCGACGAAGGTCTGGTGATCGAGATCTTTGATTCCGAAGACGAGCGTTTGTTTAAGCCAAAGAGCGCGGTGCCGATGCCTATTCTGGTGGATTTGGCCAAGGTTCTTGCGGAAGTGTCCAATATGGTGACCAACCAGGTGGCGGTGGAAGGCCATGTGCGTACCAGCGTGATCACCGTGCGGGAAAATCCAAGCTGGCAGCTGTCATCGATTCGCGCAAATGAGCTGCGAAAGCTGATGGAAAACCAGGGTTTGCAGACCGAACGGGTGGCACGGGTGACCGGCCATGCAGATCGTGAACCGGTGTCCAATGTGCCACGGGACCTACGGAACAACAGGATTGAGATCATCCTGCTGAGATCGGATCGCTGAAGCTAAAAGGAAATATGGTACGCCGTTAGGCCGCTGTTAATTCCGATTGTCGTAACCAAACAGACGACGACCGAATTGATACAGCAGAAAGGCGTACCATGTCGATTTCCTCTTCGCTTAATGCCGGAGTGGCCGGGCTCAATGCCAATGCCACCCGTCTGGCGACCATCTCTGACAACATCGCGAACTCTGCGACCTACGGTTACCGTCGGGTTGAGACTGATTTCCAGTCGATGGTGACCGGTGCCAAAGGTGGTAAATATTCCGCAGGGGGCGTGCAGGCGACTTCCTATCGTTTGATTGATGAAGGCGGTTCGCTGACCCCCACCACCAATCCAACCGATTTGGCGGTTCGCGGTCGGGGCTTTATTCCTGTGACCGCCGCAACGGCTATCAAGGCTGGTGATACAAGCCCGCCGATGATGTTGGCCACAACTGGCTCTTTCCGGCCAGACGCAGACGGGTATCTGGTGACAGAAGGTGGTTTGGCATTGATGGGCTGGCCGGCCAACGCGGATGGATCCGTGCCAAACTATCCACGGGATACGGATACTGGCTTGAGTCCTGTGCGTCTTTTGACGTCTCAGTTGGTTGGGTCGCCAACCACTTCTGTTGATCTGGGTGTGAACTTGCCAGCAACCTCTACCGTTGCCGGTGCCGCCGGTACCATGGAAACGTTGAGCATTGAGTATCACGGTAACCTTGGGCAGGCAGAAACGTTGAGCATTGAGTTTACGCCAACCGTGCCAGCAGCGGGTGCGTCCAATGAATGGCAAATGGTGATCCGTGATTCCGCCTCTGGTGGCGCGATTATCGGTGACTACACGATGACTTTTGACGATGGGCGCACCACGGGTGGTCTTCTTCAGGCTGTGGTGTCTAATCCTCCCGGTGGTGCCTATGATCCGTTGACAGGCAGTGCGATTCTCAACGTGGCTGGTGGTCCGTTGGAGTTCAATATCGGCATGATTGGTACCGAAGGTGGCATGAGCCAGCTCGGCGATGATTACGCCCCTCTAAACATCGACAAAGACGGTGCGCCGGTTGGGTCGATGACCTCCGTCGAGGTGGACAGTAACGGCTTTGTGCACGCCTATTTTGACACCGGGATCACGCGGACCATTGCGCAAATTCCCCTGGTAGATGTGCCCAACCCCAATGGCATGGGCATCTCATTGGATTTCCAAACGTATGTGCCGTCCAACGACAGTGGCCCTTACTTCATGTGGGATGCTGGCACCGGTCCATCTGGTGAACTCCTGTCTTACGTCCGCGAAGAATCAGCCACTGACGTGGCGGGTGAGTTGACCGACATGATCCAGACACAGCGGGCTTACAGCACCAACGCCAAGGTCATTCAGACTGTGGATGAGATGCTGCAAGAGACCACAAATATCAAACGCTAAATAACCGCGCCGAGGCCGTCATAGGCCGGAAAGGATACGCATGAGCATTTCAAGCGCTCTGTCCAATGCATTAACTGGACTGACGGCCTCAGCGCGCCGGGCAGAGGTGGTGTCTTCCAACATCTCCAATGCCATGACCGAAGGCTACGGGCGGCGGACACTCAATCAATCCGCTGCTCTTTACGGCTACTCCGCTGGTGTGAAGTTGGAAGGCACAACGCGCAATGTGAACCCGGTCACGATTGCGGAGCGCCGTTTGGCGGATGCCGGTACGGCTTTGGCTACCGGCACCAATATGTTCTACAATCGCCTGGAAAAAGTGGTGGGGACTCCAGAAGACCCAACCAGCCTATCTGGTGTGATGGCCGCGTTTGAAAGCTCACTGGCGATGGCCACGGGTGCGCCGGACAGCGACATTCGCTTGGCCAACGTTTCGCAGGATGCAGAACGGATTGTGGATGCGTTTAACGACGCCTCAGATGGCATTCAGAAAATGCGCACTGAGGCAGACACAAATATTGGCAATATGATTGAAAATCTCAACGGTCTGCTGCAGCAGACCGAAGAGGTGAACCGCAAGATTTCTTTGGCGATCAACCAGGGTCAGGAAACTGCGGCATTAGAAGATCAGCGCCAAGTGTTGGTGGATCAAATTGGGGAGCTTGTGCCCGTGCGCATGACTCCTCGTGATCGTGGCGCTGTTGCCCTGTACACCACCAACGGGGCCGTTTTGCTGGATGGCAAAGCGGCGACAATTGAGTTTACCGAGGTGGGTACGGTTGAGCCGCATATGACCGAGGCCAATGGCCTGTTGAACGGTGTTTCAATCAACGGTTATCCGATGCGAATCGACAGTGACAAAGGCGCGCTGGCTGGCGGGGCAATTGGCGCGCAGTTTGCGATCCGGGATGAGTTTGGCGTTCAAGCCCAAGCGGATTTGGACGCAGCGGCCCGCAACCTTGTGGAACGGTATCAAGACCCAGCCATGGACCCAACATTGGCACCAGGGGACGCAGGGCTGTTCACCGATGCGGGATTGGCATTCAACGTGGCCGATGAGGTTGGCCTGGCGGGTCGTCTGGAGCTGAACAATCTTGTTGACCTTGACGGGGCTGGGGAAACTTGGCGGTTGCGCGACGGTCTTGGCGCTGCGGCTCCAGGTGACGCAGGGGACGCAACCCATTTGAACCGGATGTTGGACGCCATGCAGGAGCAGGTGGTTCCCGTGTCCGGTGGATATGGCAGCAAAGCGGTCTCCATGAGCGAGATGAGCGGCAAGTTTCTATCCAGTATTTCTGGTGCACGTGTGCAGAGTGATCAGGATGTGGCCTTTGCCAACGCCCGCCTTACGTCGCTTGAAGAAATGGAGCTGATTGACGGTGTCGATACCGATCAGGAGCTGCAAATGCTGATGCTTGTCGAACAGTCTTACGCGGCCAATGCCAAGCTTATTCAGGCCGTGGATGAAATGATGCAGGAACTGCTGAGGTTGTAAAAATGGCAATTACTTCGATTGGGGACATGGCGTCCCATATGATGAACACGCGCCGCACCACAGCGGTGAAACAAGATCTCAACAGGCTTGCCTATGAGCTGGGCTCCGGGCGCAAGGCGGATGTGGCTGCGGCGCTGAAAGGCGACTACAATATGTTGGCCGGTGTCGAGCGCCAGCTGACTGTGTTGAACGGCTACGACATTGCGACAAAAGACGCGGAGCTGTTTCTGGAAACGGCGCAGGCCACCTTGGGTCAAATTCACACTGTGACCGGTGACTTGGGACGTGATCTTTTGTCCGCGTCCGAATCCGGGCTTTCGGCCTCTGTGGTCAGCGTGGCCAAAAGCGCGCGCAACGATTTTGATGCGATTGTCAGCGCGCTCAACGGTCGGGTGGCTGATCGCAGCATTTTTGGCGGCACTGCCACCGACGGTGCAGCTCTGGTTGATAGTAACACCATGATGGCACAGATTTCCGCGGCCGTGGCAGGTGCGGTGACCATTTCTGACATTGTGACCGCCGTGGACGATTATTTCATGACTCCAGGCGGTGGCTTTGAAACCGGAGCTTATGTCGGTTCGACCAATGATCTAGCGCCGATGCGCCTGAACGACAATCAGTCGGCGGACTTCAATGTGCGCGCTGACAGCGCAGAGCTGCGCGAAGCCATGCGCGATTCCGCGTTGGCGGCTTTGGCTTTGGACACAGGTCTAAATTTGACCCTGAGTGAGCAGAAACAGTTGATGGAAACCGCAGGCGAGCGGCTTTTGACGGGACAGGACAATCTGACCAGTGTGCGGGCGGATGTGGGTTTCAACCAAGAACGCGTTGAGAACGTGATGGCGGAGAATTCGCTGTCGCGCAGCTCAATGTTGATGACGCAGAGCGATTTAATCGGTGCGGATCAAACCGAAGTGGCGGGCAAACTACAGGCCGTTCAAGTGCAACTAGAGATGGTCTACACGATCACAGCCCGTCTCTCCCAACTGACATTGGCGAACTATGTAAGATGACACACTTCATGAGCTTAGCAAGAATGCTACTGCTCCTCGTACTGATGCCGGTGATGGCATCGGCAGCGCCGATCCGGATCAAAGATCTGGTAGAATTTGACGGTGTACGGGGCAACGATTTGGTTGGCTACGGTTTGGTGGTTGGCCTGAACGGAACCGGAGACGGCTTGCGGAACGCGCCGTTTACTGAAGAAATTATGGGCAATATTCTCGAACGCCTTGGTGTGAACATCACCGGCGAGAATATGCGTCCCAAAAATGTGGCGGCGGTGTTTGTAACCGCAACACTCCCGCCCTTTGCCCGTGCTGGCGGCACGGTGGATGTGACCATTTCGGCGATTGGCGATGCAAAGAGCCTTTTGGGCGGCACATTGGTGATGACACCGATGAATGCAGCTGATGGTGAGATCTACGCAGTCGCGCAGGGCACAGTGATCGCAGGGGGCGTGTCTGCCGAAGGCGAGGCCGGTGGTGTCGTCAAGGGTGTGCCAACGTCGGGTGTGATCCCTTCCGGTGCCCGCATTGAGAGAGAGATCGATTTTGATTTTTCCACGCTGACAAACATGCGTCTGGCGTTGCGGGAACCGGATTTCACAACAGCCAACCGGATTGAGGAAGCCATCAACCGCAGCTATGGCCGCCGTGTGGCGCTGATGCTGGATGCGGGCACCGTTCAGGTGGACATTGACCGCACCAATCAGGCCTCTCCGGCCCACGCATTGAGCCAGATTGAAAACATCTCTGTGGAGCCTGAACGCAAGGCCCGTGTGGTGGTCGATCAACGCTCCGGCACCATTGTGATGGGTGACGATGTGCGCATTTCACGAGTTGCCGTCTCACAGGGTGGCTTGACCTTGAGGGTTCAGGAAACCCCGCTGGTGGTGCAACCTAATCCGTTTTCTGATGGCGAAACCGTGGTGGTGCCACGCACCGAAGCGGACATTGAAGAGGACGAGGGCATTGGCCTGGCGGAGGTGCCGATGGGCACGTCGTTGAGCGAAGTCATCGAAGGTCTGAATGCGCTGGGCGTGGCCCCACGTGACATGATCGACATCCTCAAGAGCATCAAAGCGGCCGGAGCCCTGCATGCAGAGTTCATAGTGCGCTAAGGCCACTAAATACAGACAGGCGCGAGAGGCGGTATGTTAGGGCATGCCGCCTTTGTGCTGTTTGGTGATTTTGGGATTGGCACGGCCTCGTTACACAGCGCCCGGATGGGTGCAGTAGATGCAGGAAATAAAGGGGGAGTTTGTGTGCGGTTGTCTTACTGGGCGGCATCTTTACGTCAATCGCGCGGATCGCAGTGCCCTGACGGTGCGTCGGAGGGAGAGTTACACAGAAGACATGAGATCTGAGCGTAGTACTTTCGATGCGATCCGGAGGTGGTGTGTGTTGGTCAAGTTTGGTGTAACGCGTTAGGCTTGGAGCGCCGATTGTACCGCAGAGGTCGGTGCGTTTCGGTGGGCCACGTGACGCTGCAAACACGCGACCAGATCCGCACGGCGGATTGGTTTGGTGAGGAAGTCATCCATGCCCGCCGCCAGACAGGCGCGTTTTTCATTCTCAAACGCATTGGCGGTAAGCGCCACAATTTGGGGTTGGTTCACGTCGCTGGCGCGGATGGCTTCGGTGGCCTCAATGCCGCTCATTCTGGGCATCGACATATCCATAAAGATCAGATCTGGCGGCGTTTCCAGCGTGGCGTCCACGGCTTCAAACCCGTCTTCGGCAAAGCGCAGGGTGATCGGCAGTTTCTCCAGGAATTTGGCAATCAACACGCGATTGGTTTTGTTGTCTTCCGCGATCAACACGTCGAGGCCGGTCAAATCAATTGCGTCATAGTCAGTTGCCAAAGGCGTCTTAGCGTCGTCTGGCAACGCGTCTTGCGGGGGCAGGTCCACCGGCAGGCTGACAAGAAAGCGCGACCCCTGGCCGTAAACTGAGCTCACAGAGATTTCTCCGCCCATGCGTTCAGTCAGGATGCGGCAAATACTGAGGCCCAGACCGGTGCCACCAAACCGGCGCGTGGTTGAGGTTTCGGCCTGTGTGAACTCCTCAAATACCGCGCCCAGTTTGTCTTCGGGGATGCCAATACCGGTGTCTTCCACAGCAAAGTTCAAGGTCATTGGCGTCATCGAGTCCGTGGCATCGATACCGTCCATCCAGACTTTGACGTCGATCTTGCCAAATTCGGTGAATTTGGTGGCGTTGCCAATGATATTGGTTGCGATCTGGCGGATGCGGACATCGTCTGCAAGCAAGTGTTTTGGGACATCTTCCGCAATGGTCAGAGTTAGCCCAAGGCCTTTGTTGTATGCGTTGGGTTCCAACAGCCGCAGAGTTTCTTCGAAACAGGTGCGCGTGTCGAAGGTGGTGTTGGTGATTTGCAGCTTGCCTGCGTCCAGCTTCGACAGATCCAGAATATCGTTGATGATGGTCAGCAGGCTGCGAGAGGACCCAATGATGGTCTGTGTATAGTCCGCCTGTTCCTGGGATTGTTCAGTCTCTGACAACAGGTCTGCCATGCCGATGATGCCGGTCATCGGGGTGCGGATTTCGTGGCTCATGTTGGCGAGGAAATCGGTCTTTGTCCGAGCGGCGTCTTCGGCGGCCTTGCGGGCCTTGCGCATGCTCATGGCATGCTCCTTGGTGGCCGTGATGTCACGCGCAATGGTCACGTAAAAATCGATCTCGTCGTCGGCGTTTTTGACAGGCAGCATCTGCATTTCGCCCCACCGCTCGCGCCCGTCCGAAATTTTGTGACGCACTTCGATTTTGGCTTCGCCTTCACCGCGCATGGCCTTGGCGACTTTCTGAGCGATGTTGGTGTCCGCATTGGTGAGCTGCGCAAGCACGCTGGTCTGCTGACCAATGATGTCTTTGGCAGGAATGCCGGTGAGGCTTGTGAAGGCCTCATTGACCCATTCGATTTCCTGTTTGGGATTAGAGAGGATCACCGCATCATTGGTCTTGCGAGCCACCATAGACAAGCGCTGCAACTCATTTCGGTGCTTGCTCAAGGCGTCATTGGCGGCGGTCAGGTTTGTCTGGCTGCTTTGCAGGGCTTCTGTTTTGCGGAAGTTGTCGACGCCGGATTTGACAAAAGAATAGCACATGTAGCCCATGCTGATGACCACCATCAATTCCGGTACATTGACATGTGGCATCGCCATTTCGCCGCCAAAACGGATGGCTTGCAGGGCCAGAAGAAATAATGGTGTCAGGACAAACAGACCCATTTTGAAGATAGCCAGTTTCGGGTTTGTGGGCAAAATCAACGCGCCGTTGACAATGCCCATGCCCAGCACACCTGCGACTCCCATGATGGAGGCCTCTTTGCCGATCACAACCACATAGAGCGTTGTGGCAAGGAACATTGAGATGGCTTGAAACGCACCGCTCATCACCGCAGCACGCAGGAGGGCGGCATGGCTTTCACCGGCTCGCAAACGCATAGGAATGCGACGCAGCACCATCATGTCGACCGCTTCGCCGATGAGCAGCATCGCGGTGGCGCATCCCCCCACAACGGGACCGGTGGCCAAAATGATCATCAACGCGCCAAGGGAATAAATTGCGGCACGTTGTTTCAGAGCGCGGACACGCTCTGAGGCATATTGCGCCAACAAGCTGCGCTGTCGGGCTGCCAGCTTGGCTGAGCGCCGCAATTGTTGTCCGGGATCTGCCACCATTGTTCACGCACCACATAGTCATTGGTGAGGTATGCATACCGTGACAGTGTTAATTTAATCACTCGGATGGCTGCGTAACGCTCTGACTTCTAATAAAATTTTTGCGATTTTTCTGTGATCTGTGTCTTTGGTCACAACCAGTATGACCCTGAGAAACAAGGTGAATTGATACAAGTGGCTTGCAGGTTTTTTGCACCTTCTCCCCTTGTTTGTTCATAAAGCTTCTGTATTTGGATATTTCAGAAAATGAAATAACTCAGGGATTCGCGCGTGCCCGACGATTTATTCTCCAACACCAATCTGCCGGACGAGTTTCTGGCGATCATTGGTGTCTTTGCTCTGTTCAACCAAATTGAGGCAGAGCTTGAGGACATCAACATCGACCCGCCACTTACCAAGATGGAGCGACGGATTTTGGTGTTTATGGACCGGCCAAAACGCATGGGGGTTTTGGCGGAGGACACCTTCTGCATTCCGTCAGCGATCACGCCGGTGGCGGATGCGTTGGAGGAGCGCGGTTTTGTGCAGCGTACGCGTGATCCCAAAGATCGGCGTGCGCTTGTGTTAGAGTTGACCCCGGAGGGGCTGGCGGCACGTGCCACGTTGATGGATGCGGTCAAGCTCCGCTTCCGCGAGATTTGCGGCATGACCGTCGAGGAAATCTCCCAGTTTGCCAAATTGGCCGTGAAAGCCATGCCCGGAGCCGTAGAGGCCGGGCGATTGGAGGAAAAAGAATGCTGAAACAGTTTGGAAAAATCTGCGCCACAGCGGCGATAATCACAGTGAGTGGCGTAGCGGCGGCCATGGCCCAGGATGTGCTGAAGCCGGTGAAACTCATGGTGGTGAGCGAAGCGCCAATACCGTTTGAGCGACAATTTTTTGGTCAGGTGAAAGCGCGCCAGTCGGTGGATCTGGCGTTTCAAGTTGGCGGGCAGATTGTTGATTTTCCGGTGACCGAAGGCCTGAACATCGGCGAAGGGGACGTGATTGCGCGGCTTGATCTGGAGATCTTTGAACTGCAGCTCAATCAGGCGATTTTGCAGAAAGAACAAGCCGATCGCACGGTGGAGCGCCTGAACAAACTGCGCGGCAACACCGTGAGCCAAGTGACTTTGGATGACGCGGAGACACAGGCGTCTTTGGCGCAGATCGCGGTCAAAAACGCGGAGTGGTCCTTGCGCCACGCGACTCTGAAAGCGCCGTTTGACGCCTTGGTGTCCAGCCGCAATGTGGAGCTTTTCACCACCGTCAGCGCAGGCAGCCCGGTGGTGCGTATTCACGACTTGAGCGAGTTGCGCATTGAAGTGGACGTGCCGGAGATCCTGTTCCAGCGGGCGGGCAATGAGCAAAACGTGACGATTAAGGCGCGCTTCCCTGGAAATGACGAAGAGTTTGATCTGCAAATTCGAGAGTTTGACGCGGAAACCAGCAGTGTTGGTCAGACCTTCCGCATCACCTTTGGCATGACGCCGCCGGAGGGCAAGGTGATCTTGCCAGGGTCGTCGGTGACGGTGACTGTGACCGCGGCTGAGCCATCCACCGGCATTATCGTGCCACCCACAGCCATTGTTGTGGATGACAGCGGCGCAACCGGCGTGATGCGGTTTGACCCCAAAGGCGGCGACGAAGGCAAAGTGACCTGGGTGGCGGTGCAAAGCGAACCTGCCACCGCTGGCATGGTGCAGATCAATGCTGGCCTGAATGACGGCGACGAGATTGTGCTCACCGGTGGCGGCGCTTTGACCAACGGCCAAGCGGTGCGCCGCTTTGTCGGCTTTGGCAACTGAGGGCGCGGGTGATGGTCAATATTGCACGCGGATCCATTGATCGGCCGATCTACACATGGATGATCATGCTGATCTTCCTGATAGGCGGCGGCATTAGCTTTCTGAATTTGGGGCGGCTGGAAGATCCGGCCTTCACCATCAAACAGGCGGTTGTGGTCACCCAATACCCCGGGGCCACATCGGAGCAGGTGGCGGTTGAGGTGTCTGAGCCTCTGGAGTCTGCCATCCAGAAGATGGAAGAGGTGGATTACATCACCTCGATCAACCAGCCGGGTGTGTCGCAGATCGATGTGCACATCAAATCGACCTATGACGGCACCGAGCTACCGGAGGTATGGACTCGGTTGAGGGCCAAAGTGGCGGATGCTGGGCGGCATTTGCCCACCGGGGTCAACACACCGTTGGTCAATGACAGCTTTGGTGATGTGTTTGGCATTTTCCTTGGCGTGACCGCTGAGGGTTTTTCGGATGCGGAAAAGCACGAATTGGCCACCTTCTTGCGGCGCGAATTACTGACCGTGGATGGCGTGGCGGATGTCGACATCCAAGGGCTGCCAGAAGAAGCGATATTTGTAGAGCCGGATCTGGCGCTGTCGGTCAACCAAAACATTTCACTCAACGCCATCGCGGGTGCTATTGCCAATGCCGATGCGGTGAATGCCGCCGGGACGGTGACCACAGGTGCCGCGCGAACACGCATCATGCGGCCGGATGGCTCGGACACAGTGTCTGAGATTGCTGGTCTGTCGCTGGGGCAAGATGGCAAGGTGGTGAACCTTGTCGACACCAGCCGTGTGTTCCGCGATCGCGTCGATAATCCGCGCCAGATCATTCGCTACAACGGCGAAGAGGCCTTCACCCTGGGTGTGGCCGGTATTGCTACGGAAAACATCGTGGTGGTGGGCAAGCGCGTGGATGAGAAACTCGCACAGATGGCCGGGGACATTCCTGCCGGTGTTGAACTGCACCCGATCTACCAACAGCACGTTGTGGTGGAAAAAGCCTCCAACGACTTCCTGGTGAACCTTGCCATGTCGGTGGCCATTGTGGTGGCGGTGTTGGCGATCTTCATGGGCTGGCGCGCGGCTGTGGTGGTGGGGGTAACTCTGTTCCTTACGGTTGTTGGCACCTTCCTGTTTATGGGGTTCTTCTCGATCGAGATGGAACGGATTTCGTTAGGGGCGCTGATCATTGCGATGGGAATGCTGGTGGACAACGCGATTGTGGTCGCCGAGGGCATGCAGATCTCGATGTTGCAGGGCAAGAACAGCCGCGAAGCCGCGGATGAAGCTTCCGGAAAAACCCAAATCCCGCTGCTTGGTGCGACCATTATTGGCATCATGGCCTTTGCTGGCATTGGCCTGAGCCCCGATGCCACGGGTGAATTCTTGTTCTCCCTCTTTGCGGTGATTGGTATTTCGCTGTTGTTAAGCTGGGTTCTGGCGCTGACCGTGACGCCGATGCTGGGCCACTACCTGTTTAAGCAGGGTGCAGGCGGTGAAGGTGATGCCTATGGCGGGCTGATTTTCCGCATGTATGGCGCAAGCCTGCGTCTGGCGCTCAAAATGCGGTGGTTGGTGATTGTTGGACTGATTGCTGTGACGGCGGTGTGCTATGCGGGCTTTGGCCTGATGAAGCAGCAATTCTTCCCGGACAGCAACACGCCGCTGTTTTTTGTGCACTACAAACTGCCGCAGGGCACGCCGATTGCCACTACGTCTGCGCAGATGGAATTGCTCGAAGACTGGCTTGATGAGCGTGACGATGTTGTGAGCTTCGCCACCTTTGTGGGACAGGGCGCGACGCGATTTATGCTGACCTATGAGTCTGAAAAAGCGAACCCAAGTTACGGCCATATTATTGTGCGGGCGGAGAACTTGGAATCGATCCCACCGTTGCAAAAGGACCTTGAGGCCTTTGGTGCCGAAGCTTTGCCCGAAGGCGAGTTCCGCACCAAACGACTTGTCTTTGGTCCCGGTGGGGGCGACCCAATTCAAGTGCGCTTCTCCGGCAGTGATCCGGTTGTTCTACGTCAGCTGGCAACCCAGGCGGCGCAGGTGTTGACCGAAACCACGGACAACATCACCAGCGTGCGCACAAACTGGCGGGAGCAGGAATTGGTGATCAAACCGATCTACGCCACTGAACGGGCGCAGACCGCGGGTGTGGATCGTGAAGACATCGCCGATATGTTCCAGTTTTCAACAGATGGTCTGACCACTGGCCAGTTCCGCGAAAACGAGAGGTTGATTCCAATCATTCTGCGGCGTCAACCGGACGGCGCCTTTGGGCTGGTGGATCAAGTGGTGTATTCCACAACGTCCAACAGCTTTGTGCCAGTGGAACAGATGGTGGATGGTTTTGTGCATGAGACGCAAAACACGTTGCTGCATCGTCGGGATCGCGTGGCGACGATCACGGTTGGGGCGGATATCCGGTCCGGCCTGACAGCCGCGCAGGTGCAGACCGAGGTCACGGCAGCGATTGAGGGCATGAACATTCCGGTTGGCTACAAGATGGAATGGGGCGGCGAGTTGGAGAACAGCTCGGAAGCACAGGAGAGTCTTGGGAAACAGCTGCCAATGAGCTTGCTGATCATGGTGCTGATTTCGGTGCTGTTGTTCAACGCCATCCGCCAACCGATCATTATCTGGCTGTTGGTGCCGATGTCGGTGAACGGTGTGGTGATTGGCCTTCTGGGAACGGACATGCCGTTTACGTTTACCGCTTTGCTGGGTCTTTTGAGCCTGTCTGGGATGTTGATCAAAAACGGTATCGTGCTGGTCGAGGAGATCGACTTTGTCCGCGAGGAAGGCCTGCCGATGCGGGAGGCGATTGTGAAGGCGAGCGTGTCGCGTCTGCGGCCGGTGATGCTGGCGGCGGTCACAACCATCCTTGGCATGGCGCCTTTGTTGACCGATGCGTTTTTTGTGTCGATGGCGATCACCATCATGGGCGGTTTGGCCTTTGCGACCATTCTGACGCTGATTGCCGCGCCGGTGTTTTATCTGGTGTTCTTTGGCAAAGAAGAACGGCGGGAGAAAAAAGCGGCGGCGGCAGCCGTGCCTGCCTGACCCGCACCGTCCTGAAAATAGAGAGGCCGTCCAAGTTGGGCGGCCTTTTGTTTTTTGCGCTAAGCTGGCATAGGGGCGGTCCCGGCCCGCCAGCGGGCATAGGCACAAGACAAAGATATGTTGCGCAGCAGTTTGACAGTGATGGCAAAGCAGAGACAGGAGGCACGCCGTGTTCCTTCCTGATGCCCCTTTGCCGGATGGCCTGTTTCGTTTCATCGCGTTGGATGTGGAAACCGCCAACCGTGATGCCGCCTCGATCAGCCAGATTGGCTTGGCTTGCGTCCGCCGTGATGGCGGGATTGAGACGTTTGCCACCTACATCAACCCGGATCAGGATTTTGCCTCGTTCAACACCGAGCTGACAGGGATCGATGCAGCCACTGTTCGGCATGCGCCCACCTTTGCTGAGGCGTGGCCAAAGATGCTGCCGCTGTTGTCCCGAAACTTGATGGTGCAGCACAGCGGGTTTGACCAGAAAGCCATCACCGCCGCCTGTCGTGCGGCAGGGCTAAATGGGCCAAAGATGGAATGGGCCGATAGTGTGAAGATCGCGCGCAAAGCCTGGCCCGAGTTTCGCGGCAACGGTGGACATGGGCTGGGGCACCTGAAAAAAGCGCTGGGGCTTGAATTTCATCACCATGACGCGGGTGAAGATGCGCGGGCCGCGGCAGAGGTGGTGCTTTTGGCTGAGGAACGGTTGAAGTGTCCCATCGAAGACATCACCGGCAAGATCAAACACCTGCAGCTGACGTTTGAATTCTGAGACTTAAATGTCTTAAAGCGAGGATTGCCCCATGCTTTCAATGCTTTGGAGGAGGCTGTCTGCGTGACGTAAGGCCGAGGCGGTGGTGGTGACCATCGTAGGCAAGACCATCCATTCCAGAGACCACGCGCCGCCGGAGCGCTCTTGTTCATGCACCAAAGCGTGATGCATGGCGGGCAGCTGCGTGGCGTTGTAGCGCGCCAATGTGACCAGCAATTCGGCCCGCACCGGGTTTTGTTTGTGTGGCATGGCGGAGCTTGAGCCGCCGCCGGAGAACTTCACCTCATCCACGCCTTGCTGCGCCATCAGCGTGAGGTCTTGACCCATTTTTCCCAAGCTGCCGGTGACCATGGAAAGCCAGTTGGCGTACTCGGTCAGGCTCTCGCGCGTGGCATGCCAGGCGCGGTCTGGATTGGAGAGGCTGAGCCTTTTGGCCAAGGCGGTGGCAACGGCATCACCATGTGGCGCAAGGCTGGCGCGGTTGCCCACAGGGCCGCCAAATTGCAAGGCTTCCACTTGCGGTCGTAGCGCTTTGAGAAGGTTTGCGTGGGACGTCAGCGGGCTGCGCCAGGTGCCGATGCGGTCTGATACCGAAATTGGCAGAGCGGCCTGCATGCGGGTGCGGCCCATGATTGTGGCCTCGCCCCACTTGGAATCGAGCGCGTCGAGCGCTGTCAGCACATCCGCGAGCCGCGCCTCAAACCGCAGGTTGGCATCGCGTAGGATCAGTGAAACCGCCGTGTCGATCAGGTCCTGACTGGTGGCACCGGTGTGGATGGCTGGGAGTGCCGCGGGTCGCGCGTGGGCTTTGAGTTGGCGGACAAACTCGGGCACGGGCAGGCCGTCCTGCACCACATGTGTGGCAATCTTAGGAAGGTCCGGCTGGAAGCTTTTAATGTCTGCCACGGCCATAGCCGCAACTGTGTGATCTACCACACCCGCCTCTGCGAGCGCCTCGGCCAAGGCCCGTTCAAATTGGGTAAACCCGTCGACAAACCGCGACGTGTCCCACAGCGCCTCGCTCTCTGGATCAGAGAACAACGGGCCAAACAAATGAGATGCGTGGGTGAGAGGGTTCATGGTCAGGTTCGATCAGGTTGTGGCGCGCAGGCCAAGGATTTTGCGCGCTTGCGCAGGCGTCGCCACAGACCGCTCGTATTTCTCACACAGCTCAGCGGCGCGGGCGATCAGGGCGGCATTGGAGGGCGCCAGAGAGTTGCGGTCCAGACGCACGTTGTCTTCCAGACCGGCCCGTGTGTGGCCGCCTGCGGCAATGGCCCATTCGTTCACGGTGATCTGCGCCGCGCCAATGCCCGCCGCGCACCATTCGGCGTTGGGCGCGCGTTCCTGCATGATCTTCACGTAGAACTCAAACACTTCACGATCCACCGGCATGGCGTTTTTCACGCCCATGACAAACTGCACATAAAGCTGGCCATAAAGCCTGCCCGCCTCATGATGACGGATGGCTTGCAGGATGTGGCTCAGGTCAAAGGCTTCGATTTCCGGCGTGATTTCGTGAGCTTGCATTTCGCTGGACAGCCAGGAAATCAGCTCTGGCGGGTTTTCGTAGACCCGCGTCGGGAAGTTGTTGGAGCCGACAGAGAGCGAAGCCATGTCAGGGCGCAACGGCAACATGCCACCGCGCGCTTGGCCCGCGCCAGAGCGTCCACCTGTGGAGAATTGGATGATCACGCCGGGGCAGTGTTTTTCTAACCCCTCTTTGAGCAGGGCAAACTTCGCCGGATCGCTGGACGGCGTTTCATCATCGTTGCGCACATGGGCGTGGATGATCGATGCGCCTGCCTCGACAGCTGCGTGACTGCTTTCAATCTGCTCGCTGACCGTCGTCGGCACAGCAGGATTGTCCGCCTTGGTTGGCACGGAACCGGTGATGGCGCAGCACAGGATGCAGGGTTTGCTCATGGTGATCTCGATTTATGGTACTCGCCATAGAGATGGCGACGGAAGTCAGATGTCAAAGAAGACGGTTTCGTTCTCGCCCTGAAGCGTGATGTCGAACCGGTAGACGGGCACAGCGTCGCGCATCTCGCGTTTGGCAATCAATGTGGCGCGGCGGTTTTCCCATTCGATGACGTTGAGCACGGGGTCCGTTGCGTTGGCCTCCTCCTCGTCGTCAAAATAGAGCCGGGTGTTCAGGCCCACATTGATGCCGCGAGCGACAATCCAGAGCGAGATATGTGGCGCCATCAGTTGCCCGTTACGGCCTATGGCGCGCCCCGGTTTGATGGTGTCAAAGCTCCACTCGCCGGTGCCAAAATCGGTGATCACACGTCCCCAGCCTTTGAAGCCTTCCTCGGTCTCGCCGACGTGTTCCGGATGCGGGTAAATGCCGTCAGCATTGGCCTGCCAGGCTTCGAGCATCACGTCTTTCACCGGGCTGCCGGTGCCGTCGATCACCAGCCCTTCGATGCGAATGCGCTCACCTTTGGCATTGGGGCCGGCGATGTCCCAGCCAAGTTCGCGCTCATAGATGTCAAACCCTGCCGCGCCGGGGGCGAGGCCGATGTGCACATAAGGCCCAGCGGTCTGGGAGGGGGTTTCCTTGAGGTAGTTGAGGTTCTGCACCATGCTCAATTGCCCTCCATGCGGTTTTCAAACAGGGTGGAGCGCCGTCCGCGCAGCACGATGTCAAACTTATAGGCGATGCTGTCCAGCGGCAACGAGGCGTTCATATCAAGCGCGGCAATCAACTGCCCGCGTGCCGCTTGATCCGGGATGGTGTTCACAATCGGGCATTTCGCGATCAGCGGGTCGCCCTCAAAGTAGAGCTGTGTGATCAGGCGTTGAGCAAAGGCGGTGCCAAACACCGACACATGGATATGAGCTGGCCGCCAGTTGTTGACCCAGTTGCGCCAGGGGTAGGCGCCGGGTTTCACGGTGCGGAAATAGTAATAGCCGTTTTCGTCCGTGATGGTGCGGCCACAGCCGCCAAAGTTGGGATCAACTGGCGCCAGGTAGGCATCTTTCTTGTGGCGATAGCGCCCTCCGGCGTTGGCCTGCCAGATCTCCACCAAAGTGTTGGGCACAGGACGACCGTTTTCATCCAGCACACGGCCATGCACAATGATGCGCTCGCCAATCGCGCTTTCGCCGGGTGTGGCGTAGTTGTGCAGCAGGTCGCGGTCCATTTCACTCACGTCATCATGGCCAAAGCGCGGGCCGGTGATCTCGCTGACGGTTTGTTCCAGACTGATCAAGGCGTTTTGCGGGGACCGCGCCACGGAGGTCTTGTAGTCCTGCGAAAACGCAGGCGGGTGCCACTCCCGGTCACGCTGATAAAATTCGGCGGGTTTGCTCATTGTGTTGCTCCTCCCCTACGCGCATAGAATGCGCGATCAGCCCATCTCTGCAAAGGTCTGTTTTGCCAGTTTGATGGCGTGGTTGGCTTTGGGTACGCCGCAGTAAATCGCGACGTGCTGAAACACTTCCATCACGTCTTCCTGGCTGGCCCCGGTGTTGGCGGTCGCGCGGATGTGCATGGGGATTTCGTCAAAGTTGCCAGTGGCTGCGAGCAAAGCCAGGGTCAGCATGGAGCGTTCCCGCAGGCTGATGGCGTCACTGGCCCAAACCGTGCCCCAGGCGCCTTCGGTGATCAGGGTTTGAAACGGTGTGTCGAGCGCAGTTCTATTGGCTTCCGCGCGATCCACATGAGCGTCACCCAGCACTTTGCGGCGCACCTCCATACCGGTGGTCAATTTGTCAGACATGGTGTGTCTCCTTTGTCTGGCCCATCAGTAGGGCAGGCCCACATAGTTTTGGGCAAACACGTTTTGCGCAGCGTCGTTGCTGCGCAGGAAATCGATCTCGGCGCGCTGCATCTTCAGATCAAAATCGGATTGATCCGGGTAGCGGTGCAGCAGGTTGGTGGTGGACCAGCTAAACCGCTCCGCTTTCCACACGCGGGCAAGCGCCTTTTGTGAATAGGCATCAAGACCGGCCATGTCCTTGTCTTGATAGAATTGCACCAGGCCGTGGTACAGATAATGAATGTCGGAGGCCGCGGTGTTCAGTCCCTTCGCACCAGTAGGCGGCACAATGTGGGCGGCGTCGCCACAAAGGAACAGGCGACCCCAACACATCGGCTCGGTCACAAAACTGCGCAAAGGCGCGATGGATTTCTCAATCGATGGGCCAGTCACCAGCGCCTCAGTGTGGCGGCTGGGAATGCGGCGTTTGAGTTCGTCCCAAAAGGCGGCATCGGTCCAGTCATCCGGGGAATCGCTGAGCGAACATTGAATGTAGTAGCGGCTGAGATTGGCGTTGCGCATGGAACAGAGGGCAAAGCCACGCTCCGACCAGCTGTAGATCAACTCGTCATGCACTGGGGGCGTTTCGGACAGCACGCCCAGCCAGCCAAAAGGATACACCTTCTCATATTCGCGGCGCACGGATGTGGGGATGGTCTGGCGGCTGACCCCATGGAATCCATCGCAGCCCGCGATGTAATCACAGTCGATCCGGTGTTCGGTGCCGTCCACGTGGTAGGTCACATAAGGCGCGTCGCTTTTGGCATCGTGGATTTGCACATCCTCGACATTGAACACCAGATTGCCGCCCTCGGCCTCGCGCGCGTCATAGAGATCGCGGGTCAGTTCAGTCTGGCCATAAACCATGACATCTTTGCCGGTGTGCGCGTGAAAGGAGATGCCAAACTCTTCCTCCCCATAGGCGATCACCGTGCCATGGTGGGTGAAACCTTCGGCATCCATGCGCGCGCCAACACCGGCCTCACGCATCAGGTCAACAAAGCCGGTCTCCAAAATGCCTGCGCGGATGCGGCCCAGCACGTAATCACGGGTTTTGCGCTCCAGAACGACGCTGGCGATGCCTTTGCGGTGCAGCAGCTGTGAGAGCAGAAGCCCGGATGGCCCGCCGCCAATGATGCAAACCTGAGTGCGCATGAAAGTCCTCCTGTTGGCAGTTTGACTTCGCAAAAGTGAAAAGTAAAATGAGCATTTGTTGGATTTAGTTGTCAAAAATGAGCATCAAACCATGATCGATCGGCGTATCAAGTTCCGTCACATTCAGTGTTTTTCTGAGATCGTGCGGCACAATAGCTTGAAATCGGCTGCCCAGCATCTGCATCTGACGCAGCCTGCCATTTCCAAAACCTTGAAGGAATTGGAAGAGGTTGTTGGGTCCGATCTGTTGGTGCGCAATCGCGGCGGGGTCAGCTTAACCAAACAGGGCGAGGTGTTTTTGCACTTTGCTCAGATGAGCTTGGCGGCTTTACAGCAGGGGCTGAATGGCGTGGCGCAGATGGCAAAAGCGGGCAAAGTCAGTTTGGCGGTTGGGGCTTTGCCAAGTGTTGCGGCGCGGTTGATGCCGGAGGTGGTGCAAGCCTTTACCGAACTGGCACCGGATGTGACGTTGCATATTCATGATGGGCCACATGGCTATTTGATTGAGGAGCTGCGTCAGGGGCGGCTGGATGTGGTGATCGGGCGCATGGGCGCACCGGAGGTGATGAAAGGCATCGCCTTCACGCAGCTTTATGATGAACATGTGGAGTTTGTTGTGCGCCGGGGGCATCCGCTGCTTGCGCAGCCCGACATCCATCATCTTGGCGAATGGCCGGTGATTTTCCCGCCGCAAGCCTCGGCCATCCGCCCGTTGGTGGAGCGTGCCTTGGTGGCGCAAGGTGTCGGTGAGATCGCCACCAAAGTGGAAAGTGTGTCGGGTGCCTTCGGACGTAACTATGCGCTGTCCAATGACGCGGTCTGGATCATCTCCAATGGGGTGGTGGCCAAAGAACTGGAGAGCGGGGCGCTGGTGCGGCTGCCATTTGATACTTCCCTGACCAAAGGACCGGTGGGGTTGATGACGCTCACAGAGGGGCAGGTATCAGCCGCAGAATCCTTGTTCCGGCACACTTTGGCTGATGTGGCTGCGCGCGTGTCGTAACAGATGACAGGTTATGTTGGGCAGGCGCTTTTTCGCCTGTGCTCCTTTGAAATCGGCGGAATTAACCTCCATATTAGCGGAGAAAACAAAAAACGAATGAGGTGCTTTCATGAAACTTATTTTGATTCCGGCAATGGTTGGTAGTCTGGCTGTTCTGTCCGCTTGCGCGGGTGGTGTGACGGAGAAAGACGTTGGCTGCGCGGGCGCAACTGTGGTTGGTGCCGTGGTTGGCGGTGCCTTGGGCAACCAGCTTGGTGGCGGCACAGGCAAAGACATCCTGACAGCCGGTGGCGCGGTTGCCGGTGGTGCCGTCGCAAACAACGCGGCAGGCTGCTAAGCGCGTCTGAAGCAGACGAGAGTTACAAAAAAGGCTGGCACTCTTTGCGGAGTGCCAGCCTTTTTCTGTTTTGTGTTCCGACTTAGAAGTCGAGGTTTTCCACGCTCAGCGCATTTTTCTGAATGAACTCGCGGCGCGGTTCCACCACGTCGCCCATCAGCTTGGTGAAGAGATCATCCGCTTCGGCGATGTCTTCGACCTTCACCTGCAGCAATGTGCGGGCATCGGGATCCAGTGTGGTTTCCCAAAGCTGATCCGGGTTCATTTCACCCAAACCTTTGTACCGCTGTAGTGTCAGACCTTTTTCACCCTCAGCCAGAATGGCGTTCATCAGATCGAGTGGGCCATTGATGATCTGGCTGCGGTCTTTGCGCACCAGCGTTGCGGAGGTGTCGTAGACCTCTTGCAAGCTCTCGGTGAAACTGCCGGATTTGCGGGCCTCGCCGGACCGCAGCATTGGGCCGTCCAGTGTGCGGACCTCTTCGACACCGCGCAGGATACGTGCCAGTTTGATGCCGTGATCTTGAGTGATACGGCCGGTCCAACCCCGCTCATATTCCAGCGCAATCAGGTCCAGACGGGCAGCCACTTTGTCCGCCACACCTTGTAGGTCAGCGTCAACAGCACCCGGGACAAAGGCGCCGGCGATGGCCGCCTGTTCCAGAATGTGACGCGGGTAGTGGGTTGGGAAGGCGTCCAGAACTTGCTTGATTTGACGGGCTTCGGTCACAACTCGGGCCAGATCCTGCCCTGTCATTTCTGCGCCGGAGCCAAGGCGTAACACGGCCCCGTCGATGCCCTGGTTCACAAGATAGTCGTCCAGTGCGGCCTGGTCTTTCAGGTAGACCTCCGACTTGCCGCGCGCCACTTTGAACAGCGGCGGCTGTGCAATATACAGGTGCCCTTTTTCAATCAGATCCGGCATCTGGCGGTAGAAGAAGGTCAGCAACAGCGTGCGAATGTGTGCGCCGTCGACGTCCGCATCGGTCATGATCACCACCTTGTGGTAGCGCAGTTTGTCGACGTTAAATTCATCACGGCCAATGCCGGTGCCAAGCGCCATCACCAGATTGCCAATTTCCTGGCTGCCCAGCATGCGGTCAAAGCGTGCGCGCTCCACGTTCAGGATTTTACCACGCAGAGGCAGGATGGCCTGGGTTTTTCGGTCACGTCCGGTTTGAGCCGAACCACCAGCGGAGTCACCCTCCACCAGGAAGACTTCAGTTTTGGACGGGTCTTTCTCGGAGCAATCCTTGAGCTTGCCAGCGAGAAAGTTCACATCCATCGCAGTTTTGCGGCGGGTGAGTTCGCGGGCCTTACGGGCGGCTTCGCGGGCGTGGGCTGCTTCCAGGATTTTGGAGACAATCATCTTGGCAGTTTGTGGGTTTTCACCAAACCATTCCGCCAGTTTTTCCCCCAGCAAGCCTTCAACCGCGGGCCGCACCTCAGAGCTCACCAGCTTGTCTTTGGTTTGCGAGCTAAACTTTGGATCCGGCACTTTCACCGACAACACACAGGTCAGACCTTCGCGCGCATCGTCGCCGGTGAAGGTGATCTTTTCCTTTTTGGCGATGCCGCTTTCCTGCGCGTATTTCTGCAAGGTGCGGGTCAGCGCCCCACGGAAACCAGCTATATGCGTGCCGCCATCGCGTTGAGGAATGTTGTTGGTGAAGGGCAGCACATTCTCGTGGTAGCTGTCATTCCACCACATCGCGACCTCAACGCCAATCTCGTCACGCTCACCTTTCACATAGACCGGCGCCTCCATCAAAGGCGTCTTGTGGCGGTCGATGTATTTCACAAACTCGTTCACGCCACCGTCGTAGTAGAGCTCGGTCTTGAGTGGCTCAGCCGGGCGCTCGTCTTCCAGGAGGATGCGCACACCGGAGTTCAGGAAGGCCAGCTCGCGCAGGCGCTTTTCCAACGTCTCAAAGGAATACTCGATGTTTGAGAACGTGTCGGTGGAGGCCATGAAGCGCACTTCGGTGCCCGTTTGGTCCCCACAATCCGCCACTTCGCGCAGGTGCTCGGTGCAGTCGCCGTGTTCAAACTTGGCATAGTGCTCTTTGCCATTGCGCCAAATGCGCAGTTCCAGCCAGACCGACAGGGCGTTTACAACCGACACACCCACACCGTGCAGACCACCGGAAACCTTGTAGGAGTTGCTGTCAAACTTACCGCCCGCGTGCAGCTGGGTCATGATGACCTCGGCCGCTGACACACCTTCTTCGGGGTGGATATCCACCGGAATCCCACGCCCATTGTCAAAAACGGAAACCGAACTGTCGGCGTGAATTTTGACCTTCACAATGTCGGCGTGATTGGCCAGGGCCTCGTCGATGCCGTTGTCCACAACCTCATACACCATGTGGTGCAGACCCGAGCCATCGTCGGTGTCCCCGATGTACATGCCCGGACGCTTGCGCACCGCCTCCAAGCCTTTGAGAACTTTAATGGAATCCGCGCCATATTGCTCGGTATTTTGCGCGTTGTCAGACATACATGTCGCCCTTTTTCATTTGCGGATTTTATATCGGGTTTGGGGACGGTTGTCACGCAAATGACAAGGATTTTTGTGAAACGGACACGTTGGGTTAAGCCTTTGAGGACAGGCTGGAAATCCCAGCCTCATCGGTCACTTCCACATATTGTGCGCGATCCCCAAGCGCGTCAAACAGACCGGCCTCTGTGCCGGTCATCCAGGCCTGTGCCCCAAGGGCGCAAATCTCGTCATAAAGCGCCGCACGGCGGTCCGGATCAAGATGCGCGGCGACCTCATCCAGAAGCAGGATTGGGGCGGCGCCAATGTCGTCTTTGAGAGCGCGGGCATTGGCCAAAATCAGCGACACCAAGAGCGCCTTTTGCTCCCCGGTAGAGCAGTCTTTGGCGGGCACGCCTTTCTCGCGGTAGGTGCCAATCATGTCGGTGCGATGTGGACCCACCAGGGTGCGTCCGGTGGCAATGTCGCGGAACCGGCTCTCGGCCAGCGCCTCCAGCAGATCAGCCTCGGTCCGCGGCATCGCCCCGTCAGATTGGATCAACTCCAGCTCGGCCACCGGAAAGGCGGTTTGCGCCGCCGCCTGGGCGTTCAACAGTCGTTCGACACTGGCCTCGCGCGCCTGATGCAGCTGCGCGCCCGCCTCGGCCATTTGACGCTCCAGCGCGACATACCAATGCGCGTCGCTGATCTGTTCTTTCAGCAGCCGGTTGCGCTCCCGCATGGCCTTCTCATAGGCGAGACTGGCCTCAGCATGTTCCGGATAGAAGCTGAGCGTCATGCGATCCAGAAACCGCCGCCGCCCTTCGGCGCCTTCGATCCACAGACGATCCATTGCAGGGATCAGCCACAACACCCGACAAATCCGCCCCAGTTGCGTCTGTGGCGCAGCTTTGCTGTCGATCTGTACCTGTCGTGCAGCCCCGTTTTCGGAGCGGACATCAATTTCGTAGGTTTGATTGGTCGCTTGCAACAGACCGGACAGCTTCCAGCCAATCGCTTCTGGCCGACGGGTCATCTCTTCGGCGCTGGCACGGCGAATGCCCCGGCCTGGTGAAAACAGCGAGACTGCCTCCAGGATGTTGGTCTTGCCCGCGCCATTGGGGCCAAACAAGGCCACAGGACGCGCATCACAGGTGAGCGCGCCCTTTTTGTGGGATCGAAAATGAGACAGGCTCAGGGATTTCAGAAACAGCTCAGACACGGGCCCGGCATTCACTTTCTACAAATATCCCCGCCGGAGGCATCCGCGTCAGTGGATCATACCCGCATCGGCATCACAACATAGACCGCGGAGGTGTCACCACCTTCACGCATCAGGGTTGGGTCACCCGCGGAATTGAACATAAACACGGCGTTTTCGCGGTCCACCTGGCTGGCGATCTCCAGCAGATATTTGGCGTTAAAGCCAATTTCCAGACGCTCGTCATTGTAAGCCACAACCAGCTCTTCTTCCGCAGCGCCGCTGTCTGGCGAGTTCACCGACAGCACCAGACGGTCTTCGTCCAGCTGCAGTTTCACCGCCCTGGAACGTTCCGAGGACACCGTGGCCACACGGTCCACCGCTTTGGCAAACTCAGAGGCGTCCACCTCCAGCTTGCGGGTGTTGCCCTGTGGAATCACGCGGGTGTAGTCGGGGAAAGTGCCGTCGATCACCTTGGAGGTCAGGGTGATGTGCGGGGTGGCAAAACGCACTTTGGTCTCGCTGACAGAGACGGCGATTTCCATATCGTCATCGTCCAGCAGTTTGCGCAGCTCACCCACGGTTTTGCGTGGCACAATCACGCCAGGCATGTCCGTTGCACTGTCTGGCAGATCGGTGTCGATGCGCGCCAGACGGTGCCCGTCGGTGGCCACCGCGCGCAGCACTTTGCCGTCTTCGCCATCGGACACATGCAGATAGACGCCGTTCAGGTAGTAGCGGGTCTCTTCGGTGGAGATGGCAAACTTGGCTTTGTCAAACAGGCGGCGCAGGGCAGGCGCGGGTGCTGAGAAGTTGGAAGAGTATTCTGAGGAGGCCATCACCGGGAAATCTTCACGCGGCAAGGTTGCCAGCGAGAAGTTGGAGCGGCCAGCTTCCACCGTCAGGCGGCCAGCGGCGCTGTCGTCTGTCAGGGTGACCAGTGCCCCATCGGGCAGTTTGCGCACAATCTCATGCAAGGTGGTCGCGGCCACGGTGGTGGCACCGGCGCGCTCGACCATGGCGTTGGCTTTGTCCACCACTTCGATGTCCAAGTCCGTGGCGCGGAATTGCACGGTGTCGCCTTCGGCCTCGATCAGCACGTTGGCAAGGATTGGAATGGTGTTGCGGCGTTCCACAACCGATTGCGCTTGGCTCACTGCTTTCAGCAGCACGGCGCGTTCAATACTGATTTTCATCCCATCACCCTCCGATTACCGGGACAGGCACCTTATCGAGGTGGTCACACGGTACAAGTCTTTTCCTAGGTTTGTCTGTGAAGTCGCAACGAGCGTCAAGCGCCAAGCGACCAAAAGAAAACACCGCGCCCAGTGGACGCGGCGTTTTGGTCACGTTTGCGGTCAAAATGCTTAAGCTTCGAGGGTGCGACGCAGCAGTTCGAGGTCTTCGGCGATCTGACCGTCAGAATTGCGCAGCTCTTCAATGCGGCGCACACCGTGCATGACCGTGGTGTGATCGCGGCCTCCAAAACGACGCCCAATCTCCGGCAGAGAGCGCGACGTCAGCTGTTTACAGAGGTACATCGCCACCTGACGTGGGCGGGCAAAAGTGCGCACGCGTTTTGGGCCAATCATGTCAGACAGACGAATATTGTAGTGTTCTGCCACCTTGCGCTGGATCTCCTCGACGGAGACTTTGCGCTCAGAGGCGCGCAGTACGTCGGACAGGCAGTCCTGAGTCAGTTCCATGGTGATCTCACGCCCAACCAGCGACGCAAAGGCAAACAGGCGGGTCAACGCACCTTCAAGCACACGCACGTTGGTGGAGATGCGGTGGGCGAGGAATTCCAACACGCCGTCCTGCAGCTGCAGCTCCGGGTATTGCTCGCGGTAGGTGTCCACTTTGGTCTGCAGAATGCCAAGCCGCAGTTCATAGTCGGTTGGGTGCAAATCCACCACCAGACCACACTGCAGACGGCTCTTGATGCGGTCTTCGAGATCTTTGATCTCACCCGGCGCACGGTCGGCCGAAATGATGATCTGTTTGTTTTGATCCACCAGCGCGTTGAACGTGTGGAAGAATTCTTCCTGGGTGCTGTCTTTGCCCGCGATGAACTGAACGTCGTCCACCATCAGCACATCGACGGAGCGGAACAGCTCTTTGAAGTCCATCATCTTGCGGTCGCGCAGGGCTTGCACAAAGCGGTACATGAATTGTTCGGCAGACAGATACAGAACGTTCAGGTCGGGACGCTGCGCCTGAAGCTCCCAGGCAATGGCGTGCATCAGGTGGGTTTTACCAAGGCCGACACCGCCATAAAGGAACAGTGGGTTGAAGGTCACCGGGCCACCTTCGCCGACACGGCGCGCGGCGGCGTTGGCCAATTCGTTTGGTTTGCCGACAACAAAGCTGTCAAAAGTAAAGCGAGCATCGAGCGGCGCGCCGGTCATGCCCACGTCATTGCTTTCCGTGGCAGCAGACACCGCTGGTGCGGCTGCGGCGCTGGCTTTTTTCACGCTGGCCGCTGGTGCGGGGCGGTGGGCGGATGTTTTGGCCGCCACTTTAAACTGCATGCGCTGCACGTCAGCGCCATTTTGGTTCATCTGATGTAAGATCAGGTCGCCGTAATTCTGCGATACGTAGTTGCCGATAAAATTGGTCGGCACGTGAAAGGTGGCGACGCCATCTTTCAGCTCTGAAAAATTGACAGGCTCAATCCAGGTTTTGAAGTTATTTTGACCCACAGTTTTGAGTAGGTCTTGTCGGATGGTGCCCCATGTGTCGTCAGTCATCTGTCCCCGTTTTCCTTCACACGTCTTTTTCGCCGGGCTTTGCCCGGTCTCTGCCTTTGTCCCGTGATCCATATCTGCCTCGGGTGCCGAAAACGGCCAAAACACCAAGCAATATGCGACCGTTCCGGAGGTCCCTATTCTCCGGTCGCAAAAGCTATTTGTGCGCAAATGCGCAGTTTTGTGGAACAGGTGAACACCCCGGACACAACCACAACCGCGCTCCCAAAAACGCGGCCTGTCTAGTCACCCAGTATGGCCAAGCCACCGTATGTCGGCGTCTGTTCCCCCCAAGGCGAAATGAATCGCTGAGTGAACCTAGCAAGCTGGTGCCAAAGCGGGCAACTGAACTTCGATCTTGACTCAGGCATTCCCGGAAAAGAATCTATCCACAGGTTTGTAAGTCTTTGTATTAAATGGATTTTAACATTGCTTTTGATCCATTCTAAGGCGGACCGTACACTGGGGTATCCCCCAGTGTTGTGAAGTGGAAAATGGCTTGGACTCGGCTCTGAAACCCCGATTTTGTCTGCCTTTAACTGTGGCTGTCCACATATGGTTGTTGCGCCGCTGCCACAGGTGTCCGCTGGGCTGCGAGTCGAAAAAAAAGGAATCGCTCAAGGCCCTTGCTCGACTCACTTACGCGGTTTTGAGCGCCCAGGTTGATCTGCCCATCAAGGGATCAGATCCGACTCTTGCCTGCGGCGCTGGGGGCGTGCATTAACAGGTCGATGGCAAAGCAACTTGATTATCATACCATCCGGGAGATCTTCACCCGGTTTGAGGCCGCCGAAGCCGAGCCGGTGGGAGAGCTGGATCACGTCAACGTCTATACGTTGGTGGTGGCCGTGGCCCTGTCGGCGCAGGCGACAGATGTGGGCGTGAACCGCGCCACCAAAGAGCTGTTCAAGATTGCGGACACCCCGCAAAAGATGCTCGACCTTGGTGAAGAGCAGGTGATCGAGCACATCAAGACCATTGGGCTCTATCGCAACAAAGCCAAAAATGTGATCAAGCTCAGTCGCATCCTTGTGGATGACTACGGCGGTGAGGTGCCCAACTCCCGCGCGGCACTGGAAAGTCTGCCGGGCGTCGGACGTAAGACCGCCAATGTGGTGCTGAACATGTGGTGGCGTTATCCGGCGCAGGCCGTGGACACGCATATTTTCCGTTTTGGCAACCGCTCTGGGGTCTGCCCCGGCAAAGATGTGGTCGCAGTCGAACGCGCCATCGAAGACCAAATTCCCGTGGATTTCCAACTCCACGCCCATCACTGGATGATTCTGCACGGCCGCTATGTGTGCAAAGCGCGCAAGCCTCTGTGCGGCACCTGTCTCATCCGCGATCTCTGCCTATTTGAGGACAAAAACCTATGACCCAATACCAAGTGGTTGGCATCGGCAATGCTGTTGTGGATGTGATCAGCCAATCTGACGACAGCTTTCTGGACCTGATGGGCATTCAGAAAGGGATCATGCAGCTGGTGGAAAAAGAACGCGGCGAAATGCTCTACGCTGGCATGACCAACCGCAAACAAGCGCCCGGCGGTTCTGTTGCCAATACGCTGGCGGGCTTGGGCGCGCTGGGCCTGTCCACCGGTTTTATCGGGCGGGTCAGTGATGACGCGCTCGGGCAGTTTTATGCCAATGAAATGCAAGCAGACGGCACTGACTTTGTGAATCCGCTGGTGGAAGGGGATGAACTGCCCACGTCTCGCTCAATGATCTTTGTCTCCCCGGATGGCGAGCGGTCGATGAACACCTATCTGGGCATCTCGTCCGAAGTGGGCCCTGATGATGTGTCCGATGATGTCGCCGGCAAGGCACAGCTGCTGTTCCTCGAAGGCTATTTGTATGACAAACCCAAAGGCAAAGCGGCCTTTGAGAGGGCGGCCAAACTCTGTCAGGAGGGCGGCGGCAAAGCCGGTATTGCTCTGTCTGACCCATTCTGCGTGGAGCGTCACCGGGACGATTTCCGCCGTTTGGTGAAAGAGCTCGATTTTGTGATTGGAAACGAACATGAATGGCAGTCTCTCTATCAAACCGACCTGAGTGCAGCTCTTGAACAGGCCGCACAGGACTGCGGCATGGTGGTGTGCACCCGCTCGGGTCACGACGTGGTGCTGCTCAGGGGCGACGAAGAAGCCACTGTGCCTGTGAATGAAATTGTGCCGGTGGATGCCACCGGTGCGGGCGACCAGTTTGCCTGCGGTTTCCTTTATGGTGTCGCCACCGGCCAATCTCTGGAGGTGTCCGGCAAGATGGGCTGCATCGCGGCGGCAGAGGTGATTAGCCACTATGGCGCGCGGCCTGAGGCAGACATCAAAGCGCTGTTTCAGAAGGCCGGTTTGATCGGGTAAGGCGCCACCGCTGACACCGGCTCTGGAGGCGACAATAGGCGCCTCCGGCGGGGATATTTTTGGACAATGAATGGCAAGTGAGTTGGGAGCGCTCCGCTCGCCACGCCGGTCGACACTGCGCGATGCTTACGTCTTGAGCGGAGCGCCATTCACTGTCCGGAAATATCCCGGGGTGAATTGGGCCCCTGGCCCAAGAGGGGCTGGCCCCTTCTAACGCAGTGACGCCAGCGCCATATCCGCCAGTTGCGCGCTGAGATCCATCACGAAGCTGTCTGGCTCATTGTCTCGTGGACGGTACCAAAACACTGGGGCGTTGATCAGCAGCAGCACCGATTGCAACGCAATGGAGATGTTTTGCTGTCGAAAGCTGCCGTCGTTCATACCGGTTTGCAGCACCTGCCGAAACAAGGCTTCGTAAGATTTGCGTTCCACTTGGATCTGCGCAAACAGCGCCCGTTCATGGGCTGTGGTCGATTTTTGCTGCACCCCGACATAAGATTGAATGATCACCTTGTGATACGGCAAGGTGCGCAGAACCTCAGGGACATGGGTCAGGATCATGCAGCGCAAATTGTCGGCGGGGGACGCGTTTGCCGCGACAACCGGTGGCACTTTCTGCAGCACAAAATCCGCCGCACGCAAACACACTTCGGCCAGCAAAGCGCCTTTGGACGGGAAGTGATGGTAGATGCGCCCTTTGGTGGCGCCGAGGTGGCGGGCAACATCGTCAATCGACGCCGCTTCCGCGCCAAGTGTCATAAACACCTCTGCTGCAGCATCCAGAATTTGCGCCTTTGACGTGCTCAACTTGGGCTCTGGGGGCTTAGACATGACTGCAAGTACCTCATGGTGCACCAACGGTGACGTGACGTCGCGCGAACGCGCTGCGTTGACAGCATACTGAGTAGTATGTTTGCCTGCCGGGTGCAACATCCAGTCCGCAGGATTGGTGTCTTGGGAGGGGCAGATTGCATGGACCTTGAAACATTCCGCAGCGAGACCCGCGCATGGCTTGAAGCCAACTGCCCGGCGGACATGCGCACCCCGATGGGCGAAGACGACATCTGTTGGGGCGGGCGCAAGTTTGTGTTTCGCTCGCCAGCGCAAAAGCAGTGGCTGGAGGTCATGGCCGCCAAGGGGTGGACAGTGCCAGCCTGGCCCAAAGCCTACGGCGGTGGCGGGCTTTCTGGCGATGAACAAAAGGTTTTGACCGAGGAGATGCAGCGCATCAATGCGCGGCCGCCCTTACAGAGCTTCGGCATCTGGATGTTGGGGCCAGCCTTGTTGCAGTTTGGAACTGAAGAACAGAAGCGCCACTTCTTGCCTCAAATTGCGCGCGGCGAAATCCGCTGGTGTCAGGGCTATTCGGAGCCCGGCGCAGGCTCCGATCTGGCGGGGTTGCAGACCAAAGGCGTGGATATGGGTGAGCATTTTGAGGTCACTGGGCAGAAGATTTGGACCTCTTATGCCGACAAGGCGGATTGGATTTTCTGCCTTGTGCGCACGGAGCCGGATGAGAAGAAGCACACCGGCATTTCTTTCCTGTTGTTTGACATGGAAAGCGCAGGCGTTTCGACCAAACCGATCAAGCTGATCTCCGGTGCGTCGCCGTTTTGCGAGACCTTCTTTGATGGCGTGAAAGTGCCCAAAGACCAGATTGTTGGCGCACGTGGGCAGGGCTGGACCATTGCCAAATACCTGCTGACCCATGAGCGCGAAATGATTGGCGCGGCGGACTCGGCGCTCTTTGCCAAGTCGAACCTCGCCGCGGATGCGATGTCTGCGATTGGCTTGGATGACACTGGCCGGTTGGATGATCCCATGCTGCGGGCCGAGTTGGGGCGGTTTTTGGTCGATGAAATCTGCTTTGACGCTCATCTGGATATGACCGGTACCTACATGCGCGCGGGACAGGAATTGGGCGCGCGATCTGCGGAGTTGAAATACCTCGGGACAGAGTTGAATAAGCGCCGCCAAAGCTTGCGTATGGCGGCTGGGGGCAGTGACGATCTGGTTTGGGAAGGCGCGGCCAATGATGCGGGACAGGTGGCCAAAGATTGGCTTCGCTCCAAAGCCAATACCATCGAAGGCGGCACCTCTGAGGTGATGTTGTCGATCCTGTCCAAAGCCGTTTTGAAATTGCCGGGGTAAATGCGCATGGAACTTTTGAGCGAAGACCAGCAGCTGATTGCCGATTCCGCGGCGGGGTTTCTGCGCGATAGGCATGGCATTGCCACGTTCCGCGCGCTGAGAGAGGCTGGCGATGACGCCAATACCGCCCTCACAGCTGAGCTGGCAGAGATGGGTTGGATGGGGATTATGATCCCAGAGGCGCTTGGCGGGCTTGGGCTTGGCTACCGCGCAGCGGGACTGATTGCCGAAGAGCTGGGGCGTAATTTGACGGTCAATCCGTTTGTGTCTTCGGCGGTTTTGGCAGGCACGGCGCTGGCTTCAGCTGGAGGCGAAATGGTCCAAAACTGGGCACCTAAAATTGCCACCGGTGACGCCAAGGTTGCGTTGGCGATGGATGAAGTGGCCAAACATCGTCCGGAACGGATTGCGACGACGGTTTCAGGCGCGTCTGGTGCGTTGAAGCTAAATGGCCGCAAAACCTATGTGGTTGATGGCGGCATTGCAGACCGTTTGATTGTGACCGCCATGCGGGGCGAAGATCTGTGTTTGGTGATGTGCGATCCCATGGCGGATGGCGTCACGCGCGCGCCGCAGGTGATGCTGGACCATCGCAACGCGGCCACCGTGATCTTTGAAGACGTGGCAATTGCTGAGGCGAACATCTTTGCGCAGGGGGCTGCGGCAGAGCAGATTTTGGCGAAGACGCTGGCCGCCGGCCGCGCGATTGCGGCGGCGGAACAGCTAGGGGTGGCCAAAGCGGCGGCAGAGCAGACCTACGACTATCTGCGCACTCGCAAACAGTTTGGGGTTTTGATTGGACAGTTTCAGGCGCTGCAACACCGGGCGGCGGATCTCTATTGTGAGTTGGCGCAGGTGTCCTCGCTGATCGCAGCAGCGCTGAACGCGTTGGATGAAGACGGTGCAGACGTTGAAACCCTGACTCGTGCGGCCAAAGCCAAGATGGCGCGGGTTGGGCGGCAGGCCACAGAAGAAGGCGTGCAGATGCATGGCGGCATTGGCATGACCGATGAAATGGACCTGGGGCTTTTTATGAAACGCGACCGCGCATTGACCGAATTTCTGGGTGATGCGGGGTACCACACCGAGTGGATTTTGCGGCAGCGCGGCATCTGACGCCAATTGAGTTGATTTAGCATACGGTGCCGTATGTTGGCGGGTGTGTGACGTAACGGAGCTTTGATTGAGCGGGAGAATGCAGACTTGACGTAGACGGGTTCGCTCCGAAGACTGAGCAAGGGAAAAGCTGGTCAAAACCGGCGCGGGAGGTGAAATTGGAAGTTGTGCAACTGCTCGTCAGTGGGCTTGCGAATGGCTGTGTTTATGGCTTGATCGCGCTGGGCTTTGTGCTGATTTATAAGGCGACCGAACAGGTGAATTTCGCCCAGGGCGATTTCATGATGCTTGGCGCCTTTATTTGTTTGGGGCTGACAAACGCCCACTATATGGGCCTGCCGTTTTGGGTTGCCGCGCCATTGTCGATCGCCATCATGGCGGTGCTGGGCTATCTGCTCGACTTCTTTGTGCTGCGCCATTTGTTTGGACAAAGCCAGACGGCGGTGGTGATCCTGACCATTGCATTGGGCTTTGTCATTCGCTTCATTGCCGGTGCGATCTGGAGCCATGAGCCACAGACATTGGAAAGCCCGTTGGCGGTTGGTGACTTCAACGTGGGCGGTGTGGTGTTAGGCATGGCTGATATTGCCGTGATTGTCGTTACCGTGCTGCTCACCTACTTTCTGTATCAGTTCTTCCAGCGCACCAAGCTGGGCCTTGCGATGCAGGCCGCCTCCCAGAACCAGATGGCGGCCTACTTCATGGGCATACCGGTGAAGCGGGTACAGGGCATGATCTGGGGGCTGTCCGGCGCCGTTGCCGCGGTTGCGGGCATTCTATTTGCCTCAAAAGGCGCAATTGATCCCAACGCGGGTTTGTTGGGCATCAAGGCATTCGCTGCTGCGGTGATTGGCGGGTTTGGGTCTCTGCCAGGCGCGCTCATGGGTGGGTTGATTGTCGGGGTGATCGAACCCTTTGCGTCCCGCTATTTCCCAGCAGGCTACAGCCAGATCGCGCCCTACACGCTCCTGTTGTTTGTGTTGGTGTTCCGCCCGCACGGCCTGTTTTCACAGGTCCGGATCAAGAAGGTCTGAGCCATGCGGATACATTTCAAAACCTCTTACGACCACGACATCCGGCTTTTCCCTGACTGGTGGAGCTTCTTTGTCTACGCAACGCTTTTTGTGATCGCGGTGGCCCTGCCGTGGCTGATGGATGACTTCTTCCTCGGTGAAGTCACCAACGTGCTGATCTGGGCCATCGCGGGCCTCGGCCTGATGCTGCTGACCGGACAAACCGGGCAAGCCAGCCTTGGCCACGCGGCCTTCCTCGCGCTGGGCTGCTACTCCTGCATCATCTTTATGGAGCAGGGCTGGCCCTTCCTGGTCGCCTTTCCGGCGGCGGGCATCCTGACCGGCGTGGTGGGGACAATCATTGCCATCCCGGCGATCCGCCTGCACGGCATCTACCTCGCCATTGCGACCATTGCGCTGTCCATTTTGGCTGATGACATCATCGTGCTGATGGAGCCGATCACCGATGGGGTGTCGGGCAAGTTTGCCCCGATGATCAATATCTTTGGCATCGAGATCGAGCGCTGGACGACGCCGGATCGGTTCTACTGGCTGGTGTTGGCTGTCACGATCCTCTGCACACTGGCCTATCGCAACCTGCTGCGCTCGCCCTTGGGCCGCGCCATGGCAGCCGTGCGCGACAGTGAAGTTTCCGCCACAGCCATGGGCGTACAAATCGCGCGCACAAAGGCGGCGGCCTTTGGCATTTCCTGCGCAATCACCGGACTTGCTGGCGCGTTGATGGGCTTTTATGCCGGAGCGTTCAACAACGAGACCTTCAGCATTGTGATCTCCATCACGCTTTTGATGATGATCGTGATCGGCGGGCTTGGCTCTATCCACGGGGCCTTCTTTGGCGCGGTGGTCGTGGCCTTCCTGCCGCAGTTCCTGTCGATGACCAAGGACCTGATCGGCGGTGGCTCGGTTGCCATTCCAGGGCTGGAAACCGGTGTGTTTGGCATGATCCTGATCCTCTTCATCCTGTTTGAACCAATGGGCATCTACGGCCGTTGGATGAAAATCCGCATCTGGTTTGAGCTCTTCCCGTTTGCGCGCAAAGACATGTTCAAGCGTCAGAAGAGTTACCTGAAGACGGAGCGTTTGAGATGAGCACTTTGCTGGAAATCAACAACGCGACGCTTAAATTTGGCGGCGTTGTCGCAGTGAACGATCTGACCTTTAGCGTGGATGAAGGCGAGGTCTATGCGATTGTTGGCCCCAACGGTGCGGGCAAATCCACGGTCTTCAACCTGATCTCGCGGTTTTACAATCCCTACGCCGGATCAATCTCCTTTGACGGTCACAACCTCTTGGACCGCAACGCGGATTCGGTGGCTGATCTTGGAATTGCGCGCACATTCCAGAACATCGAGCTGTTTGACCATGCCACGGTGTTGCAAAACCTGCTGGTAGGACGGCACCGGCATCGCAAGACCAATCTGGTGCAGGAGATGCTGTTCACACCCAAGGTGCGGCAGGAAGAGAAGCGTCATCGCGAGGCTGTCGAAGAAGTCATCGATTTCCTCGACCTGCAACCTTATCGCGACAAGATGATCGCCGGGCTGCCCTACGGTGTGCGCAAGGTTGTGGAACTGGGCCGCGCGTTGGCCTCTGGTCCACGGCTCTTGCTGCTGGATGAACCCGCCTCTGGTCTGTCGGTCGAGGAAACCCAAGACATGCGCTGGTGGATTGACGACATCCGTAAACAGATGGGTATCACCGTTTTGATGGTAGAGCACGACATGGGGCTGGTCTCCGGCGTGTCCGACCGTGTGCTGGCCTTGGCCGATGGGGCCAAGCTGGCCGAAGGTACGCCGCAGCAGGTGCAATCTGATCCTGCGGTGATTGAGGCCTATCTGGGCGCGGGGGCAGCGTGATGGGCGAAACAGTGCTTGATATCAAGAACATCGAGAGCTTTTACGGCCCGATCATGGCGATCCGTGGCGTGTCGTTGAAGGTGGGAAAGGGTCAGGTGGTGACCGTGCTGGGCGCCAATGGCGCGGGCAAGTCGACGCTTCTTAAGACCATCTCCGGCATTATGGATCCTGAAAAAGGCCAAGTGGTGTTTGAGGGCCGCGAAATCCAAGGCATGGAGCCGCACAAGGTTGTCGGCCAAGGTATTGTACATGTGCCTGAGGGCCGTGAAGTCTTCCCGCTTTTGACGGTAGATGAAAACCTCTCTCTTGGGGCCTACACGCGTAGCGACAAGGTGGAGATCGAAAAAGATCGGCAGATGGTTTTTGACTACTTTCCCATTCTGGCCGAACGCCGCCATCAAGAGGCGGGGACGCTGTCTGGGGGGCAGCAACAGATGCTCGCCATTGGACGCGGTTTGATGCTGCGGCCCAAGATCATGCTGCTGGATGAGCCATCTTTGGGCCTGTCACCGCTTTTGGTGCAGGAGATTTTTGCCATCCTCAAACGCCTGAACAAAGATGAAGGCGTCACCATGATGCTGGTGGAGCAAAACGCCAAAGTCGCGCTGGAGCTGGCGGATGTGGGCTATGTGATGGAGGTCGGCCGCATTGTGATGGACGACACCGCTGAGCGCCTGATGGAGAGCGAAGACATCAAAGCCTTCTATCTTGGTCATCAAGAAGACGGCGCACGTGGTGAACGGCGCTGGAAACGCAAGAAGACATGGCGCTGAGGGAGGGACAGACATGAACGTTCAAAATACACCCAACGTGCCCGAACAGATCGAAATCAACGGTGTGATTGTGTCGGCCACGCCGGGGCAGAAACCCGCGCTAGTGGATGGCTGCGACACGGTGGTGAGCCTGTTTCAAAAACGCTGTGAACAGCTGCGCGACCGCACCGCCCATCGTGAAAAAGACCTCGGCATCTGGCAGGCCTATTCGTGGACCGACTACTGGAATCATGCCAAGTGGATTGGCCTTGGCCTGCGCGCCTTGGGGCTAGAGCGCGGCGAGGTGGTTTCGATCCTGTCCGAGGATCGCAAGGAATGGCTGTATGCCGACATGGGTATCCAATGCGTCGGCGGGATCGCCTCGGGTGTTTACACCACCGACAGCGCCAGCCAGCTTGAGTACCTTTTACGTGACAGCGGCAGCCGCTTTCTGTTTGTGGAAAATGACGAGCAGCTCGACAAATTTCTGGAGATCGAGGACCAAGCCAGCCATGTGGTGAAGGTCATCATCTTGGACCAAGACGGTCTGCATGATCTGCGCCACGACAAATGTGTGTTTCTGGACGACCTTTATGAAACCGGGCGTGCCTATGAGGCGGAAAACCGCGGGGTCTTTGAAGAAGAAATCAAGAAGGCCAAGCCCGAGGACACGGGCCTGTTAATCTATACTTCTGGCACCACCGGCATGCCCAAAGGTGCGATGCTGTCACAGGAAAACGTGATTGCCGCCTGCGTGTCCGGCGCCCATGCACTGCCGACATTGGACAAGGATGAGCAGCTCTGTTTCTTGCCGCTGTGCCACATTCTGGAGCGCAACGTGAGCGCCTATTTCCCGATTGCGGGCAAATCCACGGTGAATTTTGCCGAAAGCCCAGAGACGGTTTTTGACAACCTGCAGGAAGTCTCGCCAGCGCATTTCACTGCCGTGCCGCGAGTGTGGGAGAAGATCTATTCCCGCGTGCTGGTGCTGGCGCAGGAGGCCACGCCCATTGGGCGGTTGTGTTTCAACATGGCCATCAAAGCGGGATTAAAACGCGCTGGCTATTTGCTAGACCGTAAGCCGGTGCCAAGTGGCGTGCAGCTCAACTACGCGATCTGGGACTTTCTGGTCTTGCGCAATCTGCGGCGGATGTTGGGAATGGACAAAATGCGCCGGGGCGGCACCGGCGCAGCCCCGATCAGCCCGGAGCTGATCCGCTGGTATTGGGCGATTGGCGTGCAGCTTTTGGAAGGTTACGGCATGACCGAAAACGCCGGTCTGGCCTCGATCAATGTACCCGATGACAACAAGCTGGGCAGTGTGGGCAAAGCCGTACCTGGGTTTCAGGTGCGCATTGCCGAGGATGGCGAAATTCAAACCTACGGGCTGAACAACTTCCAAGGTTACTGGCGCAACAACGAGAAAACGGCGGAGACCTTCACCGATGACGGCTGGCTGCGCACGGGGGATGTGGGCAAGCTGGATGAGGACGGCTTTGTCACCATCACCGGGCGTCTCAAGGACATCATTATCACCGCTGGCGGCAAGAATATCACCCCAGCGGAGATCGAAAGCCGTCTGAAGTTTAGCCACTACATCTCCGATGCGGTGGTGATTGGCGACGCGCGCAAATACCTGACCTGCCTGATTATGATCGATCAAGAGAACGTGGAAAAATACGCCCAGGACCGCAAAGTGCCGTTCTCGGATTTTGCCTCGCTCTGTGCCGCCCAAGACGTGGTGGACCTCATCAAGGGTGAGGTGGACGACGTGAACAAAGAGTTCGCCCGCGTGGAACAGATCAAGGATTTCCGGCTGATCAACGTCTTGCTGACGGCGGAGGATGAAGAATTAACCGCAACCATGAAACTCAAGCGCAGCTTTGTGGAGAAGAAACACGCGGGACTCATAGAGGAAATGTACTAACATCTATTTCATGTGGCCCCAGACCACACTTTAAACGGGAGGAAACTATGAAAAAACTGACGACTGTACTGGCAGTTGGCGCGACGGCGCTGGCAAGTCAGGTCGCTGCGGACACGCAAGGCGTGAGCGACGGCGAGGTGGTGATTGGGTCCGTAAACGATCTGTCCGGCATCTTTGCCGCGGTGGGGGTTCCGGCGGTCAACGGCGCCAACATGCGCTTTGATGAGGTGAATGCCGCCGGTGGCGTGCACGGGCGTCAAATCCGGTTTGTTGTGGAGGACAACGGTTACCAGATCCCGCGCGCAATGCAGGGCTACAACAAGCTTCTGAACCGCGACAAAGCCTTTGCCATGCTGCTGTCTCTCGGCACGCCGATGAACGTGGCGGGCTTCAAACTGCTTGATCCGAAGGGTATTCCAAACGTCGGCCCATTGTCGGCGGCGCGGCAGATGTTGCAGGAGCCGATGGACAATAAATTCATTGGCTTCTCAAGCTACTACGATCAGGTGCAAGTGGGCGCGAAATACCTTGCAGAGGAGTTTGACGCCAAAGAGCTCTGCACCATGTATATCCCATCCGACTTTGGCAAAGAGATTGCTGAATCAACTGTGGATGTTGCGGAAAGCATGGGTCTGACCATGGCCAGCGAAACCACACACAAGCCGGACGAGTTGGATTTTGTCGGCTCTCTTGGCAAACACAAAGCCGCCGGGTGTGATGTGATCACCATGGCGCTGGGCGTGCGTCAGGGCATCACGGTTGTTGGCACCGCTAAGAAGCTGGGCTGGACAGACGTGAAATTCCTCAACACCTCCGCAGGCTTCCTGGAGCCGGTGGCGATGGTGCCGGGTGGTGTGACCGATGGTTTGTATGCGGCCTCTGGCTGGCAGGATCTTTACGCACGCGCGGCGGATCCAGTGCCAGGTAAGTTCATTGCCGACTACAAAGCCAAGTTTGATCAGCCCGCGTCCGGTTTCGCCATGCTAGGCTACTCCGCAGCGGACACGCTGGTGCGCGCCTTGGAGGCCGCTGGTCCTGAGCTGACCCACGAAGGTTTCATCGCTGCCATGGAAACGCTGGACTACATGGATGAGTTGACCGGTTCACAGACCACCTATGGCCCGGACGATCACCGTGGTGCGGATGACGTGGTAATTTCCGTGGTGGAAAACGGCGGCTGGAAAACGGTTGCTGTGAAGTAAGGTGATTGTTTGGATGAGACAGAGGCTCCCGGAGATTTTCGGGAGCCTTTTTGTTTCACGGAAAGCAAAGGTCGGCTGCGTGGACTTTGCCGCCTTAGGTTTGTCAGCCATTGGCGTCCGCATTAGCAATACGCCGTTTATGCAGTAATATTACTGCACTTTACATGTAGTACTATTACTGCATATTGAGGGTCATGACAGATGACCAGCTTGACCTAATTTTCAAGGCACTTTCAGACAGCACCCGTCGTCGCATCATCCACCATTTGAGCAAAAGGCCAGCTCAATCATTGTTCGAGGTGTGTGCGGCTTCTGTAGCTGAGGATGGAATTGCATTATCCCGACAAACGGTCTCCCAACATCTCGCTGTCTTAGAGAAGGCGGGATTGATTGAGATCGAGTGGAAGGGGCGCACAAAGGCGCATTCTTTGAGCGTCAGTGAAGACGATATCGCAGCGGCATCATGGCTCACGAAATACAAACCGAAAGGAACCAAGGCATGAAAATCTACGTCACGAGTGTCTTTGTTGATGACCAAGACAAAGCCGAAAAATTCTATACTGAAGTGCTCGACTTCAAGATCAAGCACAACATTCCATTGGGCGCCAATCGTTGGCTGACGGTTGTTTCTGAAGAAGACCCAGAGGGAACAGAGTTGCTGCTTGAACCAAGCGACCACCCAGCGACGATCCCATTTAGGGAGGCCATCGTTGCCGATGGTATCGCCGCTCATTCGTTTCAAGTGCAAGACCTTGATGCTGAATGGAGGAAGCTGACCAGCCGAGGCGTGGAGTTCACCATCGAGCCGATGGACGCTGGAGCTGTTCACATGGCTGTTTTTGATGACACCTGCGGCAACCTGATCCAGTTGATCCAGATGAAAGACGCATAAACGGTCACAAAAATTCTCCAGACGGTGCGCAAGCTGCCGTTCGGCCAATCCGCAGAAATTTGGAGGAAGGGCTCATAGCCGACTTTCCCAACAACGCCTTTCTTCTCGCCCAGAAAAATTCCCCGCAGCCGATGGTCTGGTCTGCGGGGAAGGCGGGAGTGAACTTGTTCTTGCACAGTCCCCATAAAGACCGCGCGCCTGTCCCTAAAAAGTCCGCGGCCCTTCCGTGAGTGGATGTGCCCGCGCCGCACAGGCTGGAAGGAGGATTCAACCTGGGCGCTCTGGCGACCACCTAACCCAGACATACCTTATTTTGCGGCATTTGGCTACATATTGTGTCGATTTTGTAATGGCTGTGTAAATACAGCGGGCTACTGCCAGGTCACGTCGCCCAGAAAGATATAGCCCGCGCCGTAGATGGTTTTGATAAGACGTGGGTTTTTGGGGTCTTCCTTGAGCTTGGTGCGCAGACGTGAAATCCGTACATCCATGGCTCGATCAAAGCTCTCACCAGCGGCCCCGCCTAAGGATTCCTGCATCTGCGCTCGGCTGATCAAGCGTTTGGGGCTGTCGAGAAAAAGACGCAGCACTTCGCCTTCCGCATGGCTGAAGGTGGTTTCGGCACCGGTGTCATCGACCAGCACATAGCGGTCAAAATAAGCGGTCCAGCCGTTGAAGACAGCGGTGTTGGCTGCGACCGGCGCGGCGGGTTTCTCTTTGCGCAGTCGTGCACGCACCCGCGCTACCACCTCAGTGGGGTCAAACGGTTTGATGATGTAGTCATCCGCGCCGAGCTCCAGCCCGGTGATCCGGTCCTGGACTTGCGCCCGGCCAGAGATGATGATCACCGCCGCGCCCAGTTCCAGCGCCAGCCGGTGCACCAGCGACAGCCCGTCTTTATCCGGCAGGCCGAGGTCTACCAGACAGACATCCGGGGTGGTCGATTTGAGGGCGGCTTCAAACTCGGTGGCGCGGGAAAACGCCATGGTGCGAAAGCCCGCGTCTTCCAACGCGTCCGCCAAAATCATGCGGATTTCCGGTTCATCGTCCAGGATGGTGACAAGCGGGGCGGTCATGGCGGGGCTCACTTCGGATGTAAGAATTGGTCAAGCTGCGCGGCGGTAAAGGGCTTAGGCAATACCGGCGCGCGTGCGGCGCCTTCGATATAGAGGTCGTGGCTCTGGGGCAAGCTGGTCATCAGATAGGTTGGCACACGGTCGCGCCCCAGCTCACGGATCAGATCCACGCCAGTGGCATCGCCTTCCAGAGAGATATCGGACAGCACCAGCGTGATGTCCGGCAGCTGATCAAGTAACACGCGGGCCTCGTCCACGCTGGCGGCCTCGATCACCGTGTGCTTCATGTCAGTCAGCATATCACGGATCAGCCCGCGCAAATCAGGGTTGTCCTCGACCAGCAACGCCAGGCCCGGTGTGGAATCCTGCACTGCCCGGCGCAGCGGCAGGCGCAGCACCACCTGACCTCCGGTTTCGGTGTTGGCCACTTTGATGTCGCCGCCCACCAGCTTGGTCATGTCGTAGACCATCGCCAGTCCAAGACCGGAGCCATCCGCACCTTTGGTGGTAAAGAACGGATCCAGCGCATGTTCCAGCGCGGTGTCGGAGAACCCCGGCCCGGTATCACGCACGGTGAACTGCACCCAGGTGTTCTGCATCAGCTCGGCGATCAACAAGATAGTGCCACCCTGGCCACAGGCATGGGCCGCGTTCAACAACAGGTTCACCAGCGAGTCGTGTAACATCGCCGGGTCCAGCAACACCGCGCCTTCGGGAATACTGTTTTCTATGATCAGTGCGACCTCTTCCCCAACTGTCGGCTGTGCAAGCGTTTCCAATTCGGACAGGAAGGCGGTCATGTCGGTTGGGGCCAGCTTAGGCACCCGGGGGCCGGTCACATTGGCGAGGTTGTCCAGCAGGGTGCCTCCTCGTCGCGCCGCGCCCAAGGTGGCTTCGATCAGGGAGCTGGCGTCTTCTGGCAGGTCCATTTTCTGCAGCCGGCTTTGTGTGCCTAAGATGATCGTCAGCAGGTTGGAAAAATCATGTGCCAGACCGCTGGTCATTTGTGCCGCAATCTCGCGCCGGCGGGTTTGCTGTAAGGCGACGCGGGCCTGGGTTTCTTCGGTCACGTCCATCGACAACACGTAAACGCCTCGTGCGGCGCCTTCGTTGTCATCTGGTGTAAACGCCGCGCGAATGCGCCGTGTGCTGGGGTGTTCGTTGAACTCAAACACCGACGGTTCCCCTCTGAACGCCTTGTCCATATGCGGCTTGATGTGACTGTAGGCGTTTTCGCCCAAGGCTTCGCTGGCGTGCATACCCACAATGTCAGATGGACGCCCAGGGATCACCGCGCTTAGACGGCGGTTGGAGTAAGTATAAAGCCGGTCCGGCCCAACGTGGGCGATATGTGCTGGCATCATCTCCGCCGTCAAACGCATCCGCGCCTCGCTGTCCATCAGCTGGCGCTTCACCTCCTCTAGAGTCTGCACCGTGGCTTCCAACTCGCGGTTGGTGGCGGAGAGCTCCTCGGCATATTGCAACAATTGGTCCGAAAGCTCTTCTGACCGAGACCGCAGCAAGGCCTCCTGTCGTTTGGTGGAGGTGATATCCGTATAGACCGCCACCCATCCGCCTTCTGGCAGGGGCGACCCTTCCACAGACACCCATCGGCCGTCTGCCCGTTTGCGCTCAAAGTAGTGCGCTTCAAAATTTAGGGCACGGTCGACGCGTTCTTTGATGAAGGCTTCTTTGTCTTCATCGCGAATATCGCCATATTCGCCGTTCTCGATGAGAAAACGGATGGTTTCTGAGAACGGAGCGCCCGGTTGGCTCAGCACGCGCGGGATGGAAAACATCTCGCGAAAGCGGGCATTGGCCACCACCAGTTTCAGATCGCTGTCGTAAATCGACATCGCCTGTTTGATCAGGTTCAGACCGGCAACGGTCATGGCCTGGGTGGCTGCGGCTCGCTCCATCTTGGCTCTCCTTCTACACTATCGCTAACACCCAATTTGGGGGTGCGGAAAGGGCGAAATGCAGCTTGTTACAATTCGTAAGGATTGGGAAAACTTTAAGAAAAAGTTGACCAACAAGGTGAAACACGCACCACTAGAGGTGGAGAATCGCTTGCGCGATTTTGGCCCGTTTCGGCGGGCTTAAGGGAGGAAGAGAATTTGGCACAGTCGTCACAGGCGACCGGGGGACTTGCGTCCATTCCGGCGCTGTTGCAGCGGAACGCCGCCCAGTTTGCAGACAAAGATGCATACCGGGAGAAAGAGTTCGGGATCTGGCAGACCTGGACTTGGGCAATGACCGAGAAAGAGATCGAAGCGCTGGCGCTTGGTCTGATCAATCTGGGTGTAAAAGAAGGTGACTTTGTCGCCATTATCGGGCGCAACCGCCCGTATTTCTATTGGTCGATGGTTGCCGCCCAATCCGTGGGTGCGGTGCCGGTGCCGGTCTATAACGACAGTGCTGCTGAAGAGATGGAATACATCCTGGGTCACTGTGGCGCGAAATACGCCATTGTTGAGGATCAGGAGCAGGTCGATAAGATCATCGAGATCCAGGACAAGCTGCACACCTTTGAGCACATGGTCTACATCGACCCACGCGGGTTGCGGAAGTATGACCACCGCCAGCTGCATGAGTTCAGCCACATTCAGGCCCAAGGCCGTGCCGCCCATGACGAGCTGATTGGTGAACTGAAATCCCGCCGTGAGAAGCTGGACTATGACAGCACCTGCGTCATGCTCTACACCTCCGGTACCACCGGCAAACCCAAAGGTGTGGTGCTCTCCAATCGCAATGTGATCGAAAGCGCCAAGAACTCTTCCGAGTTCGACAGCCTGACAGGGGACGAAGAAATTCTGTCTTACCTGCCGATGGCTTGGGTTGGCGATTTTATCTTTTCTGTGGGTCAAGCCTACTGGTGTGGGTTCTGCGTGAACTGCCCGGAATCGGCCGAAACCATGATGACCGATCTGCGCGAAATTGGTCCAACCTACTACTTCGCGCCACCACGGATTTTTGAAACCTCGCTGACCAATGTGATGATCCGCATGGAAGACAGCGGTGATCTGAAATACGCGCTGTTCCATCACTTCATGGACTTCGCGAAAACCACCGGCGAAAAATACGGCATGCCCAAGCGCAGCTTGGCCAAGCCAGACATGAAGCGCCGCGTTAAAAATGCCTTCCGCTATGCAATGGGTGTTGGTTTTGCGATGGAAACATTGCTGGAGAATGGCGTGCGCATGGCCTTCACCAAGCTGCGATACGGCAGCAAGGCACGTGAACATTTTAAAGCCAAAGATCCAATCCTGCTGAACCTCTATCGCGGCAACCTGCGCGACTACTTCAAGTATCGCATGGGCAACGTGCTGGTGTACGGTCCGTTAAAAGACACGCTTGGTTTTGGCAGAGTGCGTGTGGGCTACACCGCTGGTGAAGCGATTGGCCCGGAAATCTTTGAATTCTATCGTTCTTTGGGCATCAACCTGAAGCAGCTCTACGGTCAGACCGAAGCCACCGTCTTCATCACGGCGCAGCCGGATGGCGAAGTGCGCGCGGACACCGTGGGTGTGCCAAGTCCCGACGTGGAAATCAAAATTGCCGACAATGGTGAGATCTTCTACCGCAGCCCGGGCACCTTTGTGGAATATTACAACAACCCGGAAAGCACGGCCTCGACCAAAGATGCGGAAGGCTGGGTGGCCACCGGTGACGCGGGCTTCTTTGAGGAGAAAAGCGGCCACCTGCGCATCATCGACCGTGCCAAAGATGTTGGTAAAATGGCCGATGGCTCCATGTTTGCGCCGAAGTATGTTGAGAACAAGCTGAAGTTCTATCCGGACATCTTGGAAGCTGTGCTGTTTGGCAATGGCAAGGACCGCTGTGTCGCCTTTATCAACATCGACCTGACGGCGGTGGGCAACTGGGCGGAACGCAACAACATCGCCTATGCCTCCTATCAGGAACTGGCTGGACACCCGAAGGTGCTCGACAGCATTCAAGGGCACGTGGAGGCGGTCAACCGGTCCGTTGCAGACGACCCGATGTTGGCAGGCTGTCAGATCCACCGTTTCCTGGTTCTGCACAAAGAGCTGGATGCGGATGATGGCGAAATGACCCGGACCCGCAAGGTGCGCCGTGTGATTGTGGCGGACAAGTTCAAGGACTTGGTGGATGGGCTTTATGATGGCTCCACCAGCGTCTCCACCAACACCGAAGTGACCTATGAGGACGGCCGCAAAGGCTCGATCAGTGCAACGCTTGAGCTGCGCGACGCCACAGTTGCGCCAACGGCCAGCAAGATAGCAGCGGAATGAATGACATGAGCAACGACAGCTACGTCACAGAAGACGGCCGCACCATTGGCCCCACTGTGATGGAAATGAAAAACATCACGCTGCGGTTCGGCGGCGTGAAAGCGATCACCGACATCAGCTTTGACATCCGCGAAGGCGAGATCCGCGCGATCATTGGCCCCAACGGCGCCGGTAAGTCTTCGATGCTGAACGTGATCTCCGGCTTCTACGTGCCGCAAGAAGGTGAAGTTTGGTACAAAGGCGCCAAGCGTCCGCCGATGAAGCCGTATCAGGTGGCGGAACAGGGCATCGCCCGGACCTTCCAGAACATCGCGCTGTTTGAAGGCATGACTGTTTTGGACAACGTCATGACCGGCCGCTTGCGCCAGATGAAAGCCAACATGTTTGAGCAAGCCATCTGGAAAGGCAAAGCGGAACGCGAAGAGGTTGAGAACCGCGAGAAAGTTGAGAGAATCATCGACTTCCTCGAGATCCAAGCGATCCGCAAAACCCCGGTTGGCCGTCTGCCATATGGCTTGAAGAAACGCGTGGAACTTGCGCGCGCCTTGGCGGCGGAGCCTTCCATTTTGCTGCTGGATGAACCCATGGCGGGCATGAACGTTGAGGAAAAAGAGGACATGTCCCGCTTTATCCTCGACATGAACGACGAGTTTGGCACCACCATCGCGCTGATTGAGCACGACATGGGGGTGGTGATGGACCTCTCTGATCGGGTTGTGGTGATGGACTACGGCAAAAAGATCGGCGACGGCACCCCAGACGAAGTGCGCAACAACCAAGACGTCATCGACGCCTATCTGGGGGTGGCACATGACTAAGCCCCTCTTTGATCTGAAAGCTAAAATCGGAGGCGTGAGCGATGCCTGAACAACTCGTATTTGCGATGGAGGTCTTCACCAACGGCCTCATGTCCGGGGTGCTTTATGCGCTCGTGGCGCTGGGCTTCGTGCTGATCTACAAAGCCTCTGGCATCTTCAACTTTGCCCAGGGTGTAATGGCGCTGTTTGCCGCGATGACCCTTGTGGGCATTCAGAACGGCCAGGTGCCGTTTGCCCACCTGATCAACGCGATCTTTGGCACTCATGTGCACACCTTCGGGTGGAACATTTCCTCGGCCTTTGCGTTGATCCTCACCGTGGGTGTGATGATCCTGCTGGCCTGGGCGGTGCAACGCTTTGTGTTCCGCCATCTGGTGGGCCAAGAGCCAATCATTCTCTTCATGGCCACCATTGGTCTGGCGTATTTCCTCGAAGGGTTTGCTGACCTTATGTGGAACTCGGAGATCAAAACGCTGACCTTCTGCCTGCCGGGCGAGCTGTGCCTGCCACAGGGCATGAACCTGGCGATTGATGATGCGGCTTATAACGCCTGGGGCGTGGGCTTCTTCATCGACAACCTCGACATCACCGCAACCTTGGTTGCTATTGTGCTGGTGATCGCGCTGGTGGCGTTCAGCCAATACACCAAACAAGGTCGCGCCATGCGCGCTGTGGCGGATGATCACCAAGCGGCGCTGTCTGTGGGCATCTCCCTGAACTTCATCTGGGTTCTGGTCTGGTCTCTGGCAGGTTTTGTGGCGCTGGTCGCAGGCATCATGTGGGGCGCCAAGTCGGGTGTGCAGTTCTCGCTGTCCCTGATCGCGCTGAAAGCCCTGCCGGTTCTTATGCTGGGTGGCTTTACCTCGATCCCGGGCGCCATTGTGGGTGGTCTGATCATCGGTGTGGGTGAGAAGATGTTCGAATATTGCTTTGGCATCGGTCAGTGTTTTGGCGGCGTGATCAACCTTGGTGGCGCAACCGAGAACTGGTTTGCCTATGTGCTTGCCCTCGTCTTCCTCGTCTTCCGGCCCCAAGGCCTGTTTGGCGAAAAGATCATCGAGCGGGTCTGATCACATGTCCAAGCTGATTGCTCTCTTAAACGTCATCGCCTGGTCCGGCTTCTGGGTCTTCGGATATCTCGCCTTCACCGGTGATGTGTCTCGCCCGGAAGAGTTGACCACGGCCGCCCTGGTGGCAGCGTTTGGTGGTCTGTTTGGCACCTGGACTTTCTTCCGGCTGGTCCGCGATGCGGAAACCTCCGGCTATGCAAAACCTCGGAACCGGGCGGACCGGTCCCACCTTGAAAAAGAATACAACGAGGAGACCGCCTGATGTTCTATCGTGAAGCTGGCGATTTCAAAAAGACTTACTCGGCGGACAACCAGACGTTCCCGATCAAGATCGACCGGGTGGGATACTACCTTGCACTGGTTGTGGCCTTTCTGGTGATCCCTTTTGTGATCAACGATTACTGGGCCAATGCCATTCTGCTGCCATTCCTGATCTACTCGATTGCGGCCATCGGCCTGAACATTCTTGTGGGCTATTGTGGTCAGGTGTCGCTCGGCACCGGCGGGTTTATGGCTGTGGGCGCCTATGCGTGCTACAAGCTGATGACCTCTTTCCCAGAAGTGAACATCTTCTTCCACGTGATCCTGTCTGGCGGCATCACAGGGCTGGTTTGCGTACTCTTTGGCCTGCCGAGCTTGCGCATCAAAGGCTTCTACCTCGCGGTGGCAACACTGGCGGCGCAATTCTTCCTGGTGTGGCTCTTCAACCGGGTGCCGTGGTTCTACAACTACTCCGCCTCCGGTCAGATCAACGCGCCAGAGCGCATGGTTTTTGGCATTCCGGTCACCGGTCCAAACACTGAATCCTGGGCAACATACCTGTTCTGCCTTGTGTTCCTTGTGCTCAGCGCTCTCATCGCACGCAACCTGACACGCGGCATGGCGGGTCGGAAATGGATGGCCATTCGCGACATGGACATCGCCGCCGAAATCATTGGTGTGAACCCGCTGAAAGCCAAAATCTCCGCCTTTGCGGTATCGGGCTTTTTTGTTGGCATCTCCGGCGCGCTGTTCTTTGCGCTCTATCTTGGCGCGGTAGAAGTTGGCGAGGCCTTTGGTATCACCAAATCATTCCTCGTGCTCTTCATGATCATCATTGGTGGTCTGGGCTCCATCTTCGGTTCTTTTGCAGGCGCAGCCTTCCTGGTGCTGTTGCCGGTGGTGCTGAAAGTGGTCGGCGTGGACATGCTGGGCTGGCCTACTGACATCGTGGCACATTTGCAGCTTGTGATTGTTGGCGGCCTGATCATCATGTTCCTTATTCTGGAACCACATGGCCTTGCCCAACTGTGGCGCGTGGCGAAACAGAAACTGCGGTTGTGGCCCTTCCCGCACTAAGGCGGGGCCAGAACCAACCATTCCGGGGCGGGGAGGCCCCGGCAATCAACATCGGACTAACCATGGGAGGAAAACCCCGATGAAAACTAAATTTGCAACGATGGCCGTAGCGGCCGTGATGACAGCAGCCCCAGCAATGGCGGACCTTGTGTTCCCATCTCTGAGCTACCGCACCGGTCCTTACGCAGCAGGCGGCATCCCGTTTGCAGACGGCTATGCCGATTATTTCACCTTGCTCAACGAGCGTGATGGCGGCATCGGCGGCGTACCAACCCGCCTGCTGGAATGTGAAACTGGCTACAACACCGAAAAAGGTGTGGAATGCTACGAATCCACCAAGGGCGAAGGCGCGCTGGTGTATCAACCGCTGTCCACCGGCATCACCTATCAGCTGATCCCAAAAACCACGGCTGACAACATCCCGATGCACACCATGGGCTACGGTCGTACCTCTGCTGCAAACGGCAAAGTGTTCAGCCACACCTTCAACTACCCAGGCACATACTGGAACGGTGCATCCGGTGCGGTGAACTACCTGCTGGCTGAAAACGGCGGCGACCTGAAAGGCCACAAAATTGCGCTGGTCTATCACAACTCTGCTTACGGCAAAGAGCCAATCCGCACGCTCGAAGAGCTGCAGAAGAAGCACGGTTTTGAACTGAGCCTTATGCCTGTTGACCACCCTGGTCAGGAGCAGAAGTCCCAGTGGCTGCAGATCCGTCGTGAAAAGCCAGACACCGTTCTGATGTGGGGCTGGGGCGTGATGAACCAGGTTGCCATTCAGGAAGCCGCCAACATCCGCTTCCCAATGGAAAACTTCATTGGCATCTGGTGGTCCGGTGCGGAACATGACGTTCTGTCCGCAGGCGCCAAAGCCAACGGCTACAAAGCGCTGACCTTCCACAATGTGGGCCGCGACTTCCCAATCTTTGACGACATCCAGAAACATGTTGTGGATACCGGCAAAGCAGCGGGCGCAGGCGATCAGATCGGCAACGTTCTCTATAACCGTGGTATGTACGCAGCGATGCTCGCAGCCGAAGCGGCCAAAACTGCTCAGGAAATCCACGGTGTAGCCGACATCAACGCCGGCCAGATGCGCGATGGTATGGAAGCTCTGTCCATCACCGAAGAAAAGATGACTGCGCTGGGTATGCCAAACTTTGGTCCTTCCTTTGACGTGTCCTGTGAAAACCACGGTGGCCCAGGCCTCGTTGGTGTGACCCAGTGGGATGCGGACAGCCAGACTTGGTCCCTGATCTCTGAGTTTGCGGAAACCGACCAGGAAGTGATTGGCGCGCTGATCGCGGAAGATTCTAACGCCTATGCTTCTGAAAACAACATTGAAATGGGCTGTAAGTAAGCCTGTTTGAATCCTTGTCTCGGCCGGGCGCACCGGCCGGGACACCCTAGAACGTGAGATGAAAGACAACGCACATGCTTGACGCTGGTCGCACCCAAGAGACCCTTTTGGAGGTCAACAACATCGAGGTGATCTACAACCACGTGATCCTCGTGCTCAAAGGCGTGAGCCTTGCGGTTCCCAAAGGCGGTATCACCGCCTTGCTGGGCGGCAACGGCGCTGGCAAAACCACCACGCTGAAGGCCATCTCCAACCTGCTGCACTCTGAGCGCGGCGAGGTGACCAAAGGCTCCATCACCTATCGTGGCGAGCCCATTGCTGAATTGGACCCGGCGTCGCTGGTGAAAAAGGGCGTGATCCAGGTGATGGAAGGCCGTCACTGTTTTGAACACCTGACCGTTGAGGAAAACCTGCTGACCGGGGCCTATACCCGCAGCGGTGGCGACGTCGCTGCTGACCTCGAAATGGTCTACAACTATTTCCCGCGTCTCAAAGAACGTCGCAAATCTCAGGCGGGCTACACCTCCGGTGGTGAGCAACAGATGGTTGCGATTGGCCGCGCGCTGATGAGTAAGCCGGAATGCATTCTGCTCGATGAACCCTCCATGGGGCTGGCGCCGCAGCTGGTCGAAGAGATCTTCAACATCGTGAAAGATCTGAACGAGAAAGAAGGCAACACCTTCCTGCTTGCGGAGCAGAACACCAACGTCGCCCTGCGCTTTGCGCATTACGGCTATATTCTGGAAAGCGGCCGCGTGGTGATGGATGGCCCCGCAGATGAGCTGCGCGAAAACCCGGATGTAAAAGAATTCTACCTCGGCATGAGCGATGACGGACGGAAATCCTTCCGTGATGTGCGCTCCTATCGCCGTCGTAAGCGTTGGCTGAGCTAAGGCGCAGCTGACCGTCGGCGCGCTTCTCTGCGTGCCACCCGCCCAAACGTATCGGGCAAAATACCCCACCGCGCCCCCAAAACTGGCGGGCGCACAGGAAGACTTTGGCCGCTTGGTGCGGCTTTGGACCACAAAGGATGGCATCACATGAGCCGCTTTTTTGACGATTTGGAAACCCGCAGCGCCGATCAACGCGCCGCTGATCTGGCCGCCGCTTTGCCGGCACAGATCGCACGGGCCAAACAATTACCGGGTTTTGCGGCCTCTCTGGCAGACACTGCCCCAGCCAAAGTGACCTCGGTGGAAGCTCTGGCGTCGCTGCCGGTTCTGCGCAAATCCGAACTGGGTGCGGCACAGAAGGCCAGCGGTCCGCTTGGCGGCTTTGCCGACTTGAGCAATCCCAATATCGCGCATGTGTTCCAATCCCCTGGCCCGATCTATGAACCCGGCGGAAACACCTCTGACTGGTTCCGCTTTGGCCGTGTGTTGCACGCGGTGGGCATCGGTGCGGATGATATCGTGCAGAACTGCTTCAGCTACCATCTGACCCCGGCTGGCATGATGTTTGAAAGCGGTGCGCGCGCCGTCGGTGCAAAAGTGCTGCCAGCGGGTGTGGGCCAGACAGAAATGCAGGTCCGCGCTGCGGCTGACATCGGCACCACCGCCTACGCAGGCACGCCGGATTACCTCAAAATCATCCTCGATAAGGCCGAGGAGATGGGCGAAAAACTCAAGATCACCAAAGCCACCGTCGGCGGCGGCGCGCTGTTCCCAAGCTTGCGTCAGGAATACGCTGATCGCGGCATTACCTGCCTGCAAGGCTATGGCACCGCAGACCTTGGTTCCATCGCTTACGAATCTGAAGCGATGGAAGGCATGATCATCGACGAAGGTGTGATTGTGGAAATCGTTACGCCCGGCACCGGCACCCCTGTGGCGCCGGGTGAGGTGGGCGAAGTGGTGGTGACCACGCTCAACCCTGATTATCCGCTTATTCGTTTTGCCACTGGCGACCTCTCCGCCATCCTCCCTGGGCAAAGCCCGTGCGGGCGGACCAACATGCGCATCAAAGGTTGGATGGGCCGTGCCGATCAAACCGCCAAGATCAAAGGCATGTTTGTCCGCCCCGAGCAGGTGGCAGCGCTTGTGGCGAAACATGATGAGGTCACCAAGGCCCGCGTCATTGCAACCCGCGCAGGCGAGATGGATGTGATGACCGTCCAAATCGAAAGCCCCGGCGGTGATGAGGCCGCTTACGGCGCGTCCGTAGCAGACGCGCTGAAGCTCAAAGGCAAGATCGAGATTGTTGCGCCGGGCAGCCTGCCCAAAGACGGCATCGTGATCGAAGACCAGCGCAAATACGATTAAACCCCTCTTCCCCTGAGCCCGGCGCCAGAAATGGCGCTTCGGCTACGCCCGTCGCTTGCGGCGGGCTTTTTCTTTTGGGGCAAGTCTTTGCCCTCAGGTCGGGTTGCGATTGCCCTTAAAATACCCAATCAACAGCTTCCCCATCATCCTCTCCAGCGTTTCCTGCGCGGCGTCTTCGCCGACAATCTCCGCCACGGCCGCATGATGCGCGGCCACCGACACCTGCATCGCTTCGTCTTGGGCAATCTCTGCAGCCGATTTTCCACGCAAGTAGTCAAACAACAGCGCCATTTCGCTGCCAAACCCGGGTGCCATAGCTTGGGTCAGCGCCTGTATCTGCGTTTCCTGTGAGGTCCCGCTTGCCTGCGGCACGGCGACAGATTTCATCACCTCTTTGGTGCTTGCCAGAAACAGAGCCTCCTTGGTGGGGAAATAGTGATACAGCGCCGATTTGGACACGCCCAGATGCGTGGCCACCTTGCGCATGCTCACACCGCCATAGCCATGCTCGGAAAAATAGGACGCGGCGCGCAACGCCAAATCGGCGCGATGGGCTTCATGGTCTACGATCTTCGGCATTTATTTCGTCCACTTGGTCTAAAAACTATTTGACACGACTCACCCCTCAGGTCTAGGAGGAAATTGTTTTCGTCCAATTGGTCTAAAAAGATGCTTCCATCGCGCACTCTGCCCCTCGTCCGTCAAGAAGTCCTGCTGGCCTGCGCCGTGTCGGCCGGCATTCTTTGCAAGATCGCGGACGGGTGTCGCGCAATAGTCTGTCTGTTTTGAAAGGTCCTTCAATGTCATCTTCCGCAACCACTGGCGGGGTCGACCGCGCCCATGACCGCTCCATTGCACCCAAGCTAATCTTTGCCGCCCTGCACGGCGGGATCGTAGTCCTGTGCCTTTGGCTGGCCTTTGCAATGGAGTGGGTAGACCCAGCCCGCGCCAAACTATTGGCAGGCTGCGCGGTGCTTTATTTCCTGCGCCACCTGATCACGCTTTTTGTCCTGCTCAAACGCAAGGTGGAACTCTCAGAAGCCTTGGGATTGTCCGCTTTTACGGCCGTATTCGAAATCGGCTTCTTGCTTCTAGGCGCGGGTATCCTGAGTGACACCGCCGTGCCCTTCGGCAGCATGGATATGTTGGCGCTGGGACTGATTGCTTTTGGCTCTTACCTCAATACCGGTTCAGAGCTGCAACGCATGATCTGGAAGAGGCGCCCGGAGAGCAAAGGCCGCTGTTACACAGGTGGAATGTTCAAACATTCCATGCATATCAACTACTTCGGCGATATGGTGTTGTTCACCGGTTGGGCTTTGCTCACAGCCTCCTGGCTGGCCCTTGTGATCCCACTATTGATGACCGTTGGTTTTGTCTTCTTCCACATTCCGGGCTTGGACGCCTACCTGTCCCAACGCTACGGTGCCGAGTTTGACACCTACGCTGCCAAAACCGCCAAACTGATCCCCTTCGTGTACTAATCCCCCTCGCAAACCTCGAGCCATGCACTATCTTGGCGGGAACACGATACGTGAGGACCCGCCATGGACGCACAAACCATCAAAACCCGCGAAATGCGCGCGCTTTCCATCGCTATGGCAGGCAGCCTGTTTATGGGCGGGGCAGGGGTCTTGGCCGCGATCCTGTCCAATTCCACCGCCATCATGATGGACGGGCTGTTCTCCCTGATTGCTTTCACCTCGGCCTTCATTGGCCGCAAGATCAGCCAGAATGTGGACGCCGCCCCGGATCGTTTTCGTCCGCTGGGCTATGCCGCAGATGAAGCGGTGTTTGTCACCTTCCGTTCGCTGTCACTGATTGGCCTGATCCTGTTTGCCTGTGGTTCTGCGGTGATGAATATCCTGAACTACATTCAGGGCGAGGCGATTCCGACGCTCAACTACGAACCCATGTTGATCTACTTCGTGGTGATCAGCGCCACCTGTTTTGGTCTCTGGGCGATGCACCGCCACACGTGGAAGAAAACCGGCGAAGTCAGCGAAATCCTCAAGCTGGAAAGCAAGGCCGCCGCGATTGACGGCTTTATGACGGTCGCCACTGCCTTGGGCCTCGGCATGATCTATGCCTTTGGCGATAGCTTTCTCGCGCCCATCGCCCCAATTGGCGACAGCATCGTGGTCTTCTTCCTCTGTCTGGTCGCCGTGCGTCAAGTTCTGCGCGATCTCGGTGGCGGCATGGGCGAGCTGCTTGGCGTCACCGCCCAGCCAGAGATTATTGCCAAAGCCCGTCGCGCTCTGCGCGCCTCCGTCGCCGATCTGCCGGGCGAGTTCACCGACATGTCCGTGGTCAAACTTGGCCGTACCTACACCGTCAGCGTCTACTACAACCCCAAGCAGGCGGTCACACCGGAGCAGGTCGATGACCTCAACCTCACCATGATTGCCGATGTGCGCAAAGTGTTGCCCGGTGCCGATGTGCTGCTCTGTATTTCGCAATATCCGCGCCGTTGGCCAGAAGGCATGGGCTAACGCATCGCGCGCCCTTTCAGGATCGCGTCAGAGCCAAAGCGCTCGCGAATGGCATCGGTGGCGCGCTCCGCCTTGGCCCGCTGGACCGCCTGCGGGTCCAGCAAATCGCCCGACAGGTCCGCCTGTGTCGCTGGCACCAGATCCGCCAGTCCAACGCCGATCAGCCGATACGGCCCTTCATGCCCCACCTGATCAAACAAGCTTCGCGCCGTGCGATAGAGCGTGTCCGCCATCTGCGTCGCATCCCGCAGGCTCACCCGGCGGCTGATCGTGGAAAAATTCGCCCGTTTGAGTTTCAGCGTCACCACACGACCCGCCAAATCCTTGGCCTTGGCGCGATCGCTGACCTTCTCTGCCAAGCGCCACAAATGCCCATCCAAGATATCCGCGCTGGCGGTGTCCTCAAAAAACGTGGTCTCGTTGCTGATGCTCTTCATCGGCGCATGGGCGGACACTTTGCGCCGGTCTTGTCCGCGCGCCAGATGCCAAAGCCGATAGCCCGTGTTGCCAAACCGCGCGATCAGGTCTTCCTGATCCCAGCGCAACAGGTCAGTGAACGTCCGAATACCCGCCCGCTCCAGACTCTCCTGCGCCACCGGCCCAATGCCCCAGATCATCCGCACCGGTTTATCTCGTAGAAAGCCATCGGTCTCCGCTTTGCCAATCACCGAAAACCCGCGCGGCTTGTCCAAATCACTCGCGACTTTGGCCAGGAACTTATTGTGCGACAGCCCCACCGATCCGGTCACGCCCAGCTCGTCTTTCATGCGCTTGGTCAGCCGCGCCAACATCACTGCAGGTGGCGCGCCATGCAGCTTGGCGGTGCCGGTCATGTCCAGAAACGCCTCGTCCAGCGACAGCGGCTCAATCACCGGGGTCATCTCGTCCATCATCGCCCGGATGGCGCGGCTGACCTCCACATAAGCCTCCATTCGTGGTTTGATCACCGCCGCGTCGGGGCAGAGCTTCAGCGCTTGAAACATCGGCATCGCAGAGCGCACCCCACGAATACGCGCCACATAACAGGCGGTGGACACCACCCCGCGCTTGCCGCCGCCAATAATCACCGGTTTGTCGATCAACTCCGGGTTATCGCGCTTCTCAACACTTGCATAAAACGCATCGCAATCCATATGCGCGATAGACAGCTCAAAAAGCTCCGGATGCGCGGTCACACGCAAGCTGCCACACTCTGGACATCTTTTTGTGGTTTCCAATTCGTTAAGACAATCGCGGCATACTGCTGGCATCGGACTACTTCATGTGGAGATGGCAATGACTATAGCATTCCCTAATTTCCCTGACAGGGCTTATCGCGGCGCCAAGCTGATTGTGTTTGTCGGAGACAAGCTGGTGTCGGTGCTGCGTGATGACATCGCCACCATTCCCTGGCCGGATTACTGGGATTTTCCGGGTGGCGGTCGCGAAGGCGATGAGGCCGCGCTGACATGCGCTTTGCGTGAAACCGAAGAAGAGATTGGTCTGACCCTATCAGAACATGACGTGATCTGGGCCCGCCGTTATCAGCGGCAGGATCACTTTACGTGGTTCTTTGCGGCGCAACTGCCGGCGGAGATGGAACAGCACATTGTGCTTGGCGATGAAGGTCAACGCATCAAATTGATGTCGCCTCGTGAGTATCTCACCCACGCTAAAGGCATCCCGCATTTCCAGACACGTCTCGCCGATTTCCTCGCCGACACGCATCCGGACAATCCGCAGAATTTCATGCTGCCCATGTCCGCCTGCGCTTAAAGCGCGGCCAGCTCGCCCACAATTGCCTGTGCGGCTTGGCGCGGATCTTCCGCAGTCCAAACCGGGCGACCCACAACGATGTGGTCGGCGCCGTCTTTGATTGCGCTCGCTGGCGTTGCCACCCGTTTCTGATCCCCCAGCGCAGCGCCGGTTGGGCGCACCCCCGGAGTCACAATCAAACGACCCTCAGCTTCTGGCAATGCCCGGATCATCGCCGCCTCTTGAGGGGAGGCAATCACACCATCCGCACCGGCTTCAAATGCTTTGCCCGCGCGCTCGGTTACCAGATCAGGAATGGCCCCGTCTTTGATCAGACAATTGTCCAGATCGCCGCGATCCAGCGAGGTCAGCACGGTCACGCCAAGAATTTTCAGATTGCTGCCCGCCGCGCCTTGTTTCGCGGCTGCCACCACATGGGGATCGCCATGCACGGTCAGGAAATCGAGGTCAAACTGCGCCAAACCACGCACGGCCGCCTCAACGGTGGCACCAATATCAAACAGCTTCATGTCGAGGAAAATGCGCTTGCCCTGTTCCTGCTTCAGTTCGTTGGCCAGCGCCAATCCGCCGCCGGTTAGCATACCCAGGCCAATTTTGTAGAAACTCACCGCATCCCCAATCTGTCCGACAAGCTCCTGGCCGTGCAGGATGTTAGGGACGTCGAGGGCTACAATCAGACGGTCATCAGCGGTCATGGCGGTATCTCCGGGCTATCTAGGGGCAAAGCAAACGTCTGCCTTCTAGCGCCGTGCGCCCTGTGCTGCAAGGCTTAGCGGTTGCCGTAGATCCATTCCATATCGGGCTTTTCGGTGCAGTAGTAATGCACCCAGATGTAAACATGCTGAAACGCGGCCACGACCAAGGCGTTCCAACTGTCACACAGCAGGGCAATGCCCCACAGTCCGAGAAAGATCGGTCCGTACATGGCGTTGGAGGTGTATTTGAAGATGCCATCTGTGACCAAGGGCAGGGCGGCAATCTCTTCGCGGAAATGATCGCCTCCCACGGCGCGGCGGATGGTGAAATAGGTCAACACCGAATGCATACCGTAAATCGCAACAGCCACAAAGAGCAGCCCCAGCCCAATATTGAGCCACTGCGGCGTGCCAATGGGTATATCGTCCGCCAAGCCCGTGATCAGGATTGTGATCGGTCGTGCCGCCAAAAGCGGCAGAAACATCCGTGTCCAAATGGCAAGATCCGCGTCGCCATGTAGCCGCGTGACCAGATTGCGGTGCAGTTCTGCACGAAAGATAAAGGCCACTATCACTTGGTGCAGGATTGCGAGGCCGATGCTGGTAACGGCCCAGGCCTGCGCCGTGAGCCCCAGAAACCGCTGCCCATCGGGTGCGGCTATCAACAGGACGGTGGCGCCAAGCCACAAAAACACAATCAGCCCCAAATGTTGGGGCTGACCTTCAAGCATGTCACGCCACGTGGAGCGCATGCGGATATCTTCTAACCTGGCCATGGGGGCAGTCTGTCCAAAGACCGCCTTGCTGTCCAGTTACCCCTCGCTGGGATAAACACCCGGCGCAAAGGACAGCTCTTCGCGGCCCGCGCGGATTTCTGGCATGCGGCTCAGCTGGCGCAACGCTTCTTTGATCAACGCCAAACGGCCCGCGCCTTTGGGGCGCTCTTCTTCCGCAGGCACGGCGCAATGCAGGCGCACATCGCGGGAGGCGTCGCTGAGGCTGACCACAGCGGACAGCTCGCCCAAGGTCTGGCGGTAAGTTGGGTTTGAAATCTGAATCTCGGTCACATGCATGGTGCGGCCCTTTCTTGTCTGCTCTAGGAGCACTGTGATTCCGAAATAGGGCGAAATTTGTCTCAAATTAGGGGAATTTTCGCACCATTTTCGCACTGACCTGTGCAACCCTTGCAAAGCACTCGATTTTCCAGCCGTGACATCTTGATTCATTTCGCGCTGTTGCCCACATCATGCTTGAGGCCCACAATCGGGGCGTGCCGCAAAGCGGGCGCCACATCTGAACCGGGCGCTTATTAGAAGGAGAGATAGCCATGGACTTGAGCAAGTTCACGGAACGGTCCCGCGGTTTTATTCAGGCTGCGCAGACCATTGCGATGCGGGAAAACCACCAGCGTCTGGTGCCCGAACACATTCTAAAAGCATTGATGGACGATGATCAGGGGCTAGCCGCCAATCTGATCACCCGTACTGGCGGCGCGCCACAAATGGTACGCGCTGCGGTCGACACGGCGGTTGATAAACTGCCGCAAGTGTCCGGCGACACAGGTCAGCCCTACATGGACAACAAGACCGCCAAAGTTCTGGCGGAGGCCGAAGCGCTGGCCAAGAAGGCGGGCGACAGCTTTGTGCCGGTCGAACGTATCCTGATGGCACTGGTGATGGTGAAATCCAAAGCCAAAGACGCGCTGGATGGCGGCAACGTCACCGCTCAATCGCTCAACACAGCCATCAATGACATCCGCAAGGGCCGCACCGCAGATAGCGCCTCTGCCGAGGATGGCTATGACGCACTCAAGAAATACGCGCAGGACCTGACCGAACGTGCCAGCGAAGGCAAGATTGACCCGATCATTGGCCGGGACGATGAAATCCGCCGCGCGATGCAGGTTCTGAGCCGTCGCACTAAAAACAACCCCGTTCTGATCGGGGAGCCAGGCGTGGGTAAAACTGCGATTGCCGAAGGCATGGCGCTGCGCATTGTGAACGGCGACGTACCGGAATCCCTGCGCAACAAGAAGCTTCTGGCGCTCGACATAGGTGCGCTGATCGCGGGCGCAAAATACCGTGGTGAGTTTGAGGAACGTCTCAAGGCGGTTCTGACCGAAGTCACCGAGGCCGCTGGCGAAATCATCCTCTTTGTTGACGAGATGCACACGCTTGTCGGCGCGGGCAAATCTGAGGGCGCGATGGATGCGGCCAACCTGATCAAGCCTGCGCTGGCCCGCGGTGAGCTGCACTGCATTGGCGCGACTACACTGGATGAATACCGCAAATACGTGGAGAAAGACGCGGCCCTGGCCCGTCGCTTCCAGCCTGTTGTGGTCGAAGAGCCCACTGTGGAAGACACCATTTCCATCCTGCGCGGCATCAAAGAGAAGTATGAACTGCACCACGGTGTGCGCATCTCCGACGCAGCGCTGGTTGCGGCCTCTACGCTCAGCCACCGCTACATCACCGACCGTTTCCTGCCGGACAAGGCCATCGACCTCGTGGACGAGGCCGCCTCCCGCCTGCGCATGGAGGTGGACAGCAAACCCGAGGAGCTTGACGCGCTCGACCGCCAGATCCTGCAATTGCAGATCGAGGAAGAGGCGCTCAAGCTTGAGGATGACGCGGCCTCCAAGGACCGCCTGGAAACCTTGCAAAAGGACTTGGCTGATCTGCAGGACCGCTCCGCTGAGATGACCGCAAAATGGCAGGCGGGCCGGGACAAGCTGGCCGGTGCGCGCGACATCAAAGAAGCGCTGGATCAGGCCCGTGCTGACCTCGACATTGCCAAGCGCGCAGGCAACCTGGCCCGTGCGGGGGAGCTGTCCTACGGCGTGATCCCGGACTTGGAGAAAAAGCTCGACGAGGCCGAGAGCGCCGAAGGCGAGGTGACCGTCGAAGAGGCCGTGCGCCCGGAACAGATCGCGCAAGTGGTCGAGCGTTGGACCGGCATCCCGACCTCCAAGATGCTCGAAGGTGAGCGCGAAAAGCTCCTGCGAATGGAGGATGACCTGCACCGCCGCGTCATCGGCCAGCACTCTGCCGTGACCGCGCTCTCCAACGCCGTGCGACGTGCCCGCGCTGGGCTCAATGATGAGAACCGCCCGCTTGGGTCGTTCCTCTTCCTGGGGCCAACCGGCGTCGGGAAAACCGAGCTGACCAAGGCTGTGGCCGAGTTCCTGTTTGACGACGACAACGCCATGGTGCGCATCGACATGTCTGAGTTCATGGAGAAACACGCGGTCGCCCGTTTGATCGGTGCGCCTCCCGGCTATGTGGGCTATGACGAAGGTGGTGTGCTTACCGAAGCCGTGCGGCGTCGCCCCTATCAGGTGGTGCTGTTTGACGAGGTCGAAAAGGCCCATCCGGATGTGTTCAACGTGCTCCTGCAGGTGCTCGATGACGGCGTGTTAACCGACGGCCAGGGCCGCACGGTGGACTTCAAGCAAACGCTGATCATCCTGACCTCCAACCTTGGGGCGCAGGCGCTCAGCCAGTTGCCAGAAGGCGCGGATGCTGCGGATGCCCGTCGCGATGTCATGGACGCCGTGCGCGCCCACTTCCGACCGGAGTTCCTCAACCGTCTGGATGAGACCATCATCTTTGACCGTCTGGCGCGGCAAGACATGGACGGCATCGTCGACATTCAACTCGCTCGCCTGAAAAAGCGCCTCGCCGGTCGCAAAATCGGTCTGGAGCTGGATGACGGTGCCAAGAAGTGGCTAGCCGATGAGGGCTATGATCCGGTCTTTGGGGCGCGCCCCCTAAAGCGCGTAATGCAACGCGCGCTGCAGAACCCGCTAGCTGAGGCTCTGCTGGCTGGCGACATCAAAGACGGCGACACCGTGCCGGTCAGCGCCGGGGCCGAAGGTCTCTTGATAGGAGATCGGGTGGGCAGCAGCGACAACCCAAAACCGGATGACGCCGTCGTGCATTAAGCCGTGTCATAGTACAAAGAGGGCGGAGAAAATCTCCGCCCTTTCAAGTACCGGAATGAGCAAAAATCGGCCTTGGCTCATTATGTTAATACTTGAAGCGCAAGCCCACGCCGATACCCTGGTCAAATGTGCGATCTTTGCTCAGCCCAACCAACACATCCCCATAGAGGGCCACGCCGTCACTGAGATTTTTGCCCAGCTGTACCTCTGCCGAGGCTGGCCATGTGTCGTTTTCCCAATTGTAGGGAAGCTTTAGATCGGCCTTGATCCACCATGTGTCAGCAAAAGGTTGTAAAGCAATCAGGCGCGCGGAGGTTTGGCTTATATCTGTGCTGCCATTGTAGGACGCAAAGTGCTGAACCAGCGGAATTAGTGTTAGGCCCGTGTTTAAATTGGCAAAAGCGACCCCTGCGAAAGGAGCCAATTGATCGGCGCCGGGGCCAATTCCGGTGCCCGCCTCACCGAGGTCATAGATCCACTCCAGTCCCACCGCCGTGCGCATCCCCCAAGTCTCACTGAGTTTTCTCTCGTTTGGAAAGTAAATCGCTTTGACGCCAACTTTTTCAAAACTGGTTTCGCGGGATCCTGACGCGTTTGTTGAATTGTAGTGCAATTCATATTTCAGTTTTAGATCTGGGCGCAGCATGTAGGCGCCGTCGATGTAGGCATCCTGTTTGTCTGCTCCCTTTCCCAGATCAAGAGATTTGAATCGCACGTCTGTGTTGTTGACAGCTGCAAGTGGATTAGACGCGTTTTCTTGGGCAGTCAGGCTTTGGCAGCAAAGGAGCATCAAAGCCTGTACACCTAACCGGTTCGCCCAAAGTGTCGCATTCCGTGCTGTCATGGAGCCACCTGAAATCTGGAAGAGTTGGTTGGGACGCCTGTGTTTATTGTATGCTAGTCTGCCACTCTGTGTCTTGCAAAGTAAAGGATGCATGTGAAGGAACAGCCATCGGGCCCGGGTGAGTCCTCATTTGATCTACGAAGTCACACAACGGCGATAATCAAAAACTCGATTGGGGGCCTTTTGCATAAACTTGCACCACTTCTTGTCCTGTTTGATTGTGACGGCGTGTTGGTTGATAGCGAAACCATCACCAATCGCATCATTCAGGAAAACCTCGCTACACGCTTGCTTTCGTTGCCATCGGAGAAAATCGCCCCCTTTTTGTGGGTGGCACCATGGCTGGCGTGCACGACACGGCGCAGAGCGGTTGGAACAGTGATGATCTGCCGGACTACGAAGCCCAACTTGTGCGCACCTTGTCGCTCGATTTGCGTGAAATAGTGGAAAGCTACACGGCGCTGTATGCGATGAGTGACTTTATCACAGGCATGACCGACCGGTACGCGCTTGAAGCAGCGCGCATGGTCTCTGGTATTGCTTAGGGCGCAAGCTCTTCATTTTGGATGACAAATCCTACCAAATACGTGACTTGCCCTTCTTTCTTGGACGCTCCACTTTAAGTCCAGCGAGCCAGAAGGGAGCCAGTCATGGAAAGCACAATGGAAACAGCCTTTGATGTGGTGGAGTTCCTCGGTCTGACGTTTGTGCTGATCTTCGCGCTCTTGGTGGTGATCGCCCTTGTTCTCTTTGTCATCGATCGTAGGCAGACCGAGGATGCCATCCGGCGCAACTACCCGGTCATTGGTCGCTTCCGCCATATCTTCTCCGAGCTGGGCGAGTTCTTCCGTCAGTATTTCTTTGCCATGGATCGCGAGGAATTGCCGTTTAACCGCGCCCAACGCGAATGGGTTGGCCGGGCAGGGGCAGGCAAGTCCAACACCATTGCGTTTGGCTCCACCCGCAATCTCAACGTGCCCGGCACGCCGATTTTTGTGAATGACCCGTTCCCGCCGCTGGACGATGAATATGCCAAATCTGAGCCTCTTCTGATTGGCCCCACCGCCCGCACGCCCTATCTGGCGCCATCTTTCTTCAACATCTCCGGCATGAGCTACGGCGCCCTGTCCAAACCCGCCATTCAGGCGCTCAGCCACGGCGCGGCGCAGGCAGGTATTTGGCTCAACACCGGCGAAGGCGGTGTGAGCCCGTTTCACTACGAAGGCGGCTGTGATCTGGTCTATCAGATTGGCACTGCCAAATTTGGTGTGCGCAATGCCGAAGGTGGGCTGGACGACGCCAAGCTGCGTGAAATCGCCAGCCATGACAGCATCCGCATGTTTGAAGTGAAAATGGCCCAAGGCGCCAAACCCGGCAAAGGCGGCATCCTTCCGGGTGAAAAGGTCACCGAAGAAATTGCCAAAATCCGCGGGCTCGCAATGGGCCAGGATGGCATCTCCCCCAACCGCCACCGCGAGATTGACAACTTTGACCATCTCCTGGATTTCCTCGCCCACATCCGCGAGGTCACCGGCAAGCCGGTGGGCATCAAAACTGTGGTTGGTGCGGAACTCACCATGCGCGAGTTCTTTGAAACCATCGCCCGGCGTGGGGCTGACATGGCGCCGGATTTTATCACCATCGATGGCGGCGAAGGTGGCACCGGGGCAGCCCCGATGCCGCTGATGGATCTGGTGGGCATGCCTGTGCGCGAGGCGTTGCCTTTGGTGGCTGATCTGCGCGATGAATTTGAATTGCACAACCGCGTCCGTCTGATCGCCTCGGGCAAGCTGGTCAATCCCGGCGACATCGCTTGGGCACTTGCCGCAGGCGCGGACTTTGTAGTGTCGGCGCGGGGCTTCATGTTTGCGCTGGGCTGCATTCAGGCGCTCAAGTGCAACAAAAACACCTGCCCGACTGGCATCACCACCCACGACCCGCGTTTCCAAAAAGGACTGGTAGTGGATCGCAAGGCCCCTCGCGTCGCCCGATACGCGCAGGCCTTGGTGAAAGAGGTTGAAGTGATTTCCCACTCAGTAGGCGTGAGTGAACCCCGCAAACTGCGCCGCCGCCACGTGCGACTGGTGCAATCCAACGGCCGCTCGGTGCCAATGAACGAGGTCTTCCCCCGCCCCGGTGCCATGTAGCCCCCTGCTTTCACAGTCTTCAAATATCCCGGGGGTGTGGGGGCTGGCCCCCACCTCTACCGCCCCCACGCGGGCCAAACGTTACAATCTCCCCACACCATCGTGACCATGCTTGTGTGGCGTGTGTCCCAACTCCTGCGCTATCACTCTCTCAACGCAATAGGAGAGACACCACATGGCGCACCGCTGGACCAATGATCTCACACAGGGCGACGTGACCCCGAAGTCCGCCTATCTGACCCGCCGTCAGGTCATGGCCGGCATGGCAGGTCTCGGCCTCGCAGCCCTTGCCCCCAAAGCAAACGCCGCCGCCGATCTCACCGCGACAGATTTTGATGTCATCACCCAGTATAATAACTTCTATGAGTTCGGCACCGGCAAAGAAGACCCTGCCAAACACGCCCACCGCCTGACCACCAAACCGTGGTCCATCAAGATCGACGGTATGGTCGACCGCCCCGGTGACTACGCGCTTGGCGATATCCTTTCCAAAATGACCATTGAGGAGCGCATTTATCGCTTCCGCTGTGTCGAAGCTTGGTCGATGGTGGTGCCGTGGAACGGCTTTGAGTTAAAAGACCTGCTGGACCTCGCCGGCGTGCAGTCCTCCGCCAAATATGTGGCGTTTGAGACGCTCTACCGGCCTGATGAGATGATTGGGCAGAAGTCGCCGTTCCTCGATTGGCCTTATGTCGAAGGCCTGCGCTTGGATGAGGCCAACCACCCGCTGACTCTGATGGCGACGGGTATCTACGGCAAAGACATGCCCAAACAAAACGGTGCACCGATCCGTCTGGTAGTGCCGTGGAAATACGGTTTCAAATCGATCAAATCCATCGTGCGCATCACGCTGACCGACAAAGAGCCGCCCACCAGTTGGAACAAATCCATCCCCGGCGAATACGGCTTCTATTCCAACGTGAACCCGGAGGTGGATCACCCGCGCTGGTCCCAAGCCTCCGAGCGTCCCATCGGCGGCGGTTTCTTTGCCAAACGCATCCCAACCTTGAAATTCAACGGCTATGAGAAAGAGGTCGCCAGCCTTTACGCAGGCATGGACCTGCGCAAAAACTACTAAGACCATGCGCGCAGCCATTCTCACCTCCACTCTGACTTGCCCCACTTGTGGGCATGTTCAGGCGTTTGAGATGCCCACCGACGCCTGTCAGTTCTTTTTGGAGTGTCCGGGTTGTAGCGTGGTGCTGCGCCCCAAGGCTAGGGATTGCTGCGTCTTTTGTTCTTATGGCGACGTGCCCTGCCCGCCAATTCAACAGGGCGAAAGCTGCTGCAAAGGCTGACGATGATCGACACCCTCAACACCTTCGTGCGTAAAACGCCAAACTGGCTGCTCTATCTGATTGGGGCGGCTTATCCGGCATGGCTGCTTCATGCCGGTTTCACCGGCGGCCTGGGCGTTGATCCCGTAAAAGCCATGGAGCACGCGCTGGGTAAAGTTGGCCTTCAGGTGTTGATCGCGGTCCTGCTGATCACCCCCTTGCGCCGGTTCACAAAGCTCAACTTCCTGAGCTGGCGCCGGGCGCTGGGCGTGATCGCCTTTTTCTACATCCTGTTGCACTTTATGGTGTGGATGGTGCTGGACGTGCAGATCCTCAGCCAGGTCAAAGCCGACCTTATCAAACGCCCCTACATCATTGTCGGCATGATCTCCTTGATGATCCTGTTGCCGCTGGCCCTCACCTCAAACAACCTGTCGATCCGCAAGCTTGGCCCGCGCTGGCGTAAATTACACAAGCTGACCTATCTCGCCGTGGCGCTGGGCGGTGTGCATTACATCATGCAGACCAAAGGTTTTGAATACGAGCCCTACATCTACCTTTTGGTGGTGCTTGGCTTGATTGCGATCCGCAAGCTGCCGAAGAAACGCGCCGCGCAACCGGCCAAACGTCAGGTCGCCTAGCGGTCAGGTCGCCGAGAGGGCGGCGTCCTCAGTCATTGCGACAGCCTTGCCCAACCCCAAGGTCACAATGGGCGCGTAATCGCTCAGTGTCTTCGCGGGTCCATCCCTCCGGCGCCGTGACCTCCGCCCAAGGCGAAATGTAATCCCGGGCATAATAAGCATGGCCATGACCGGGCGGCGCGCCAAACGACAGCGCCATATCCAGCGCCAATTGGAACTGTGTGACGATGGGAATAAACACCAAGTTGTGCGAAACATCTTCGGCTGGCGGCTCATTCATCCACGGCGGTGCGCGCCACAGGGATCGGGGGTCATAAAACACAATCGGATCGCTGGAATATTGCAAAAACGCAATCCGCATGCGTCCCCAGGGTCCATGCGCTTCCGAGGCATCGTGAAAGTGGTTGGCATAGCGCACCAAAGATCCGGTTCCCAGTTCCGGCAAAACCCAGGGGCTGTCTGAATTGCGCGCATTTTGGGTGATCTGCCAGAAGCGTGACGGAAACGGCGGCCCTGCCCAAAACGCGCCATTGATGGGGTCATCAAGCAGCCGGAACAGATTGGTGGCATACATCGACGACCAAGCCCCAAGGCTTAACCCATGGGCATAGAGCCGGGGGCGCGTGTCCTTGGGCAAAGTCTCCCAATACTCATGCACCACTTCCAAAAGGGCTGTGGCCTGATCCAACCCGGTGCGGGTTTCCAGGATCAACGCCAGGGGCGACTGCAAATAGGAGTACTGCACACTCACCGTGGCAATGTCGCCGTTGTGCATATACTCCACCGGATCATGAGATCCCGGATCCATCCAGCCGGTGCCGGTTGGGCTGGTGACAATCAGCACTTCGCGCTCAAAGGCATTGACGCGGATCAGTTCCGCCAAGGCCAGTTCCGCGCGTTCCCGCGGGGTCTCGCCATTGGCGCGCCCGACATAAACGCGCAGCGGCTCTTGTGCGGGTTTGCCGGTGAAGGCGGAGATCGCTGTTGCATTGGGGCCGGTGAGTACAAAGTCCCGTCCAGGTTGCCCCATGGCGGCCCAATCAATCAACGACGCGGTGGAGCCAGACTGATGCGCATGGGGCGGCAGGGGCGGGGCCACATCAAACAATTCCTGAGCGGTCTCGTAACTCTGATCCAGCGACGCCACGACCCGATCAAAAATCCCGTCCCGCGTCACCACAAATAAAAGGGCCGCCACCGTGAGCACGCCGAATACGTTTGCCCGACGCGGCGGCATGATGCGGTAGAAACTGGACCGTACCCAATGGAACAGCATCGCCACAAAAGCCCCCACTGCATAAAGCGACAGAAAGGTGAGTGTGGTCAGCATTGTCAGCTTAAGCAGGTGACGCCCCTCTACGACGTCCATGCCCATTTTGCCGCGCAGCTCGTTTTGCCATTCCAGACTGTAGATCAGGATCCAGAGGGTCAATGCGACCACACAGAGGGAGAGCAGCCCGTCAAAGACCTTGCCAACACGTCCCGCAAGACGCGGCAAATCGGCGGCCTGCCAGGTCAGACTTACGGACTCCCCAAGCAAATACCCAATCGCAATGAGCACGCCCCCTAAGATGCCCTGCTCAGTAGCCCCCCGTGGGATGAGTGAGGGTGTCATGGATGCGGCAAAGAACGACAGCCCAAGCAGAAAGCTGCGAAGCGAGAAGTGGAAGATCAATCGGCGCCGCCAGGTCACTGTGTGTTCCTTTAAGTCGGGGTTCGTGGGCAGACTAATGGCTCTGTGATCAAACAAAAGCCTCTTAAGGGGGAAGAGTCCAAATTGATCGATTACTATACACCTGCCTTCAAGGCGTTGCCGTTCGTTGTCCGTCCGCAGTGTTCACTGTTCTGAA
>NZ_JAGDZB010000002.1:0-314183 GCF_049116215.1 Shimia sp.
AAAACTACTACTTTGCGGGTGACGGCTGCCGCCGCGATGCGGATGGCGACTATTGGATCACCGGTCGTGTGGATGATGTGATCAACGTCTCCGGCCACCGCATGGGCACCGCGGAAGTGGAAAGCGCACTGGTGGCACATGCTGCCGTGGCTGAGGCCGCCGTGGTCGGCTACCCGCATGACATCAAAGGTCAGGGCATCTACTGCTACGTGACGTTGATGAACGATCAGGAGCCGTCTGACGAACTCAAGAAAGAGCTGCGCACCTGGGTGCGGACGGAAATTGGCCCGATTGCCAGCCCGGACCTGATCCAATGGGCGCCTGGCCTTCCCAAAACCCGCTCCGGCAAAATTATGCGCCGCATCCTGCGCAAAATTGCTGAAAACGACTATGGCAGCCTGGGGGATACATCCACATTGGCGGAACCCGCTGTTGTGGACGATCTCATTGAGAACCGCATGAACCGTTAAGATTTCCCCGAAGCCGGGCGTCGATCCATCGCCCGGGTTCACTCCCTGTCAGGCCAGCATTGCGCTGGCCCTTTTTTTATTCCGCCGCTGGTACGGTGGTGCCCCTTGATCGCCGCAACGCCCAAAGCGCACCAACCAAGGCTGGCGCAATACAAACGGCGGACAAAATTGCCGCGACTGCAAACCCCTGTGCTTCAAACACGGGTCGGAAAGCCGCGGTGCCCACAAACATCGCCACATATGTGGTCGCGCTGTAAATACCCAAAATCGCCCCGCGCTGGCTTGGCGACAGCGCTGTGAGCTGCCCGACCAGGATGTTAAGCCCCAGGTGGTTGACCGCGCCCCAAAGCAGACAGACCACAAATATAGCCACTCCCTGCCCCGCCAGAGATGCCATCAGCAAATACACCAGCAGCAACGCAGCAAACACAATGGGGGCGGCTTTTGTGGCGCCAAACCGGTCAATCAACCGATCCAGAGGCGCAACAACTCCAAAGCCAACACCATAAGTCAACGCCGCAAACCCAGCCACACCTGTGGAATAGCCCAGCTCAGTGGTGATATGCGCCCCAAGATATGCATAAAGACCGTAAAAGGCACTCATGAAGGCGACCACAGCCAACAGAACAGGCAATAGACCCGGGACGCGAAAAGCGCGGAACGGAGAAATTATCGCCGTCGCGGGCCGTTCAGCGACCCGCATTTTCCAGATCAAGACAATCAATCCGCCGCTCATAAGTGTCATCAGAATAAAGACCGAACGCCAGTGCAACATATCTGCCAGAACCGCTGCAAACGACACACCCGCAACCAAGCTTAACGTCCAACCGGTCAGCACCTTGCCCAGCGTCGCGCTCTCCTGTCCTTTTGGGGCCACATCCGCCGCCAAGCCATAGGTGGCGGGAAGCGCCAAGCCCGCACCAATTCCAGCCACACCCTGTGCCAGGGTCAAGACAACCAAACTTGGCGCCAGGGCGCTTGCCGTCAAAGCGGCCACCAAAATCACCAAGGCCAGGATCAAAGCACGCTTCAATCCTATCTGATCTGCGCGTGGCGCCAAAAACAGCGCGCTCATCGCGGTGGTCCCACCATAGACCGCTGACGCTTGCATCACATCAGACGCCGCTTTGCCCTCAAACGCCCCCGCCACATCCGCCGCGATTGGGCTCAACACCAACGAGTTGGACCCGACAACCCCAATTGCACACATCAACACCCAGACCGGCTTCATGACACTCTCCGTATTTTTGAGAATGGATAGCCAAATACGGATAAGATGTGTATGTCGTTTTGCGAGAATTGCAAAATTTCGAATGAGATTCAGATGACACTCAAGGACAACCAGGGTTTGGACGCCATAGACCGAAAATTATTAGGGCTTCTGAGCGAGGACGCTGAACAAAGCTACGCCACTTTGGGTGACAAGGTTGGTCTCTCCGCCCCCGCAGTGCATGAACGGGTCAAACGCTACAAAGCCACTGGCCGTATTTCGAGCGTCACCGCACAGCTCGATCCAACAATGACCGGCAAACCGTTTCTGGCCTTTCTGCATGTCGACACCACCGGTTGGGGCAAATCCGCTGCCATGATGGAGTTGCGCGACCTGCCCGAGCTAGAGGAAATCCATTCTGTCACCGGTGATACCTGTATGCTTCTGAAGGTACGTATGCAGGACTCCAAGGCAATGGAGGCGCTGCTCAAGCGGCTCTATGATATGCCGGACGTGGTCAGCACCAAAACCTATGTGGCGCTTTCCACGTATCTAGAACGCCCGGTGCAGGCTGGCATCACCGACTTCTGAGGATGGCTACCGCTGCTCCACACTTTGTGTCGGCACAATCTTTCTGTTGCCTTGGTTAACCCGCCGCCCTAGCGTGCCCAAATGAACGATCATTCAGCCCACCAAGACCGCCCTCTGCTTGGCATCCTTTTGATGCTTGGTTTCTGTGTACTCGCGCCATTGGGCGACGCTGTCGCCAAACTCCTGTCTGGCGCGGTCCCATTGGGGCAACTTGTGTTCATCCGCTTTGCCATCCAAGCGCTGATCCTGATCCCCATTGTGATCGTCACCCGCCGCCCCTGGCGCACTTCGGGGCGCGTATTCAAACTGGTGGTCTGGCGCACCTTGCTGCACATCGCAGGCATTGCCTTTATGTTCACCGCGCTACGCTATTTGCCACTGGCAGACGCAGTGGCCATCGCCTTTGTCATGCCGTTCCTCATGCTGATCCTTGGCAAATACGTGCTTAAAGAAGAGGTTGGCATCCGCCGCCTGATGGCTTGTGTGGTGGGCTTTGCTGGCACGCTCATGGTGATCCAACCCAGCTTTGTCGAAGTCGGCGCCCCTGCCCTATTGCCCCTGGGCGTGGCGGTGATCTTTGCGCTCTTTATGCTGGTCACCCGTCAGATCGCTAAAGACACCGACCCGATTGGCGTGCAGGCGGTCAGCGGCGTTCTTGGTTCTGGCTTCATTGCTGTTGCGCTCTTCATTGGCCAATCACTGAACTGGCCTGCCCTCTCGCTAGCCAGTCCGGACACCCAGTACTGGGGCCTCTTACTGGCCATTGGCGTGATTGGCACCGCCGCACACCTGTTGATGACCTGGAGCTTGCGTTACGCCCCCTCCTCCACCCTCGCCTCGATGCAATATCTGGAGATACCAATCGCCGCTCTGATTGGCTGGCTGGTGTTTGGGGATTGGCCCAACGGTCTCGCAGCACTTGGCATCTGTATCACCATGGGAGCCGGTCTTTATGTGGTGTTCAGGGAGCGGGCCAGCCTGCAGGCGTCGCAAGCAGCTGCTTAACCAACAGTGGCAAAAACGCTTTGGGCAGGATCAACAGCATCCCCGGCGCGTCCATCTCCAACGTAATTGGACCAGTGGCGGCATTTGAGGTGCCAATCATGCCATCCGGGGCAAACGCGATACCGTCAATTGGCCACTTTAGCCCCTTTGAGCGCCCAGACACAGCCCGCATCGGGAAAAGGGACACCCGCGTGCCAGCCGGTACATCTAGCGTCAGACTTGGCGGAGCGACACAGAGCACATCCGTTTCCCCTACCAGAACACAGCGCCGATCCACCCTCCGCACCAACACATTGTATGCCGCCATCTCGTGATCCATGCGCGCGCCGGTGAACCCAACCGCCACCACAAGCGGCGTCTCTATATGGCGCAACGCCTTGTCAAAATCTGTGCTGTCCTGCTCGGTGATTTCGTGCAGCCGCTCCCAGGGAATGCCCGCCGCCTGCACCATATCCAAACTGTCCAGATCACCAATCACCGCCTCCGGAATGTGATCCGCCGCCAAACAATGCGCCGCGCCGCCATCTGCAGCCACCAAAGTCGGGGCCAAAGCCAGTGAGTCGTCTATATCGGAATCATGCAACGATCCCGCCCCAACCAATGTGATTGGTTCCAAACTGTGAACAATCGCCGTCATTTCACCCTGCCAAGCCCCCTTGAAAAGCCTTTCGCCACAATTTGGCCTAGAAATGATACCCTGTCTTCCACAGAATCGGTCACGTTTCGACTTTCCTTAGGTGGTAGTTTGATTGCTGAGTAGTGCAAAGGACCCGCAGAAGATGGTTACCAATAACAAAGTGCTCACGGTGTCTTACGGGACATTCTCCTGCACCCTGGAAGGGTTTGAGGAGTCGTTTGATACAATGAAGGCAATCGCTGAGTATTTCAGGGATCTGGCCGCGGATGACCGGTACTTCGGTGCTGAGCCCCCGACACCGGATGCTGAAATGCTGGCGCGTATCGCAGAAAAAGAAATCGCCCGCCGCGTCAGTGCGCGTTTGGATCATGGCGCAATTGTTTTGAGCGCCGGGGAACCCAAACCCAACGCCGAAGCGCAGCCCGTGGCTGAAGCCGGCCCAGTGGCGCAGCCGGAAGCCGTAGAAGAGACCGTGCCGCAACGTACCCCTGCTGCTGCCGCACCTGTTGCTACACCGGTGGTCGAGGACGTTGTGGAAACGGCCCCCGAACCGGTTGTTGAAGACACACCAGTTGAGGTTGTTGTTGAGGACGTGGTTGACGCCGCAGAGGAAACCCCGATTGCCGAGGACGTGATCGAAGAGGCCCCTGCTGTTGAAGAAAGTCCAGAAGCCGCCGCCGAAGAGGCTGTGGCCGAAGAGTCTCCAGAAGAAGAATCCCCCGTTGAGATAGACGCCGCACCAGCTGAGGTGGCCGAAGCCGACGAGACTGTTGTGGAAGCAGTCGAGGTTGAGGCTGTCGAAGAAACCGCATCTGAGGAAATTACTTCCGAAGACAGCATCACCGACAGCGTGATGGCCGCCATTGCCGAAGACAGCCTGCCAGAAACTGAGGCGGCACCAGTTGCCGAAGCAGTTGAGGAACTTTTGGAAGACGCCGTGGCCGAAAAGGTTGTGACTGAAGAGGCCCCGGTTGAAGCCGCGGAAGAGGTTGTCGAAGATGCGCCTGAAGTGGACCTGGCTGGCATCTCCGCCGCTGTGTCCGCCGTGGACGCCCTGTCCGACGACCAGTTGCAAACCGACGCCGAAGCGGACACCGCCGACTTACTGGTTTTGGACGCACCTGTTGAGGACAGCAGCGAAGATCCATTTGCTGAAGACGTGGCGGAAGACACAACTGAAGCTGCGGATTGGGAAGACGCCGACGATGCACCGGAGTTTGAAGAAAACTCCATCGCCGCCAAACTTGAGCGCATCCGCGCCGTGGTGGCCCGTGTCGAAGCTGAACCCGAAACCGCCGCAGTGGATGCCGAAGATGATCAGCCAGAGCTGACCACCGTTGCCGCATCCGACGAAGGCAACATCTTTGACGAAGACCTCGCGCCGATGGACCTCACCCCAGTAAACCTGGAAGACGACGCCGAGATCGAAGCCGCTGCAGAGCTGGTGGAAGAGATCGTAGAGGCCCCTGCCGCGGTGGAAGATGCCGAAGTGGTTGAGGCCAAGGCGGAGGAAATCGAAGAGGTTGCCGCCGAAGCTGCGTCGGAAGTGGTAAAGCCAAAAGTCCGCCCGCTGCGCGCCCGTGTGGTGCGGATGAAAAAGGCTGACTTTGAGGACGCCGTGGCCTCTGGCCGTCTGGAAGCAGATCCGGAAAACGAGGACGTGATCGACGCGGTTCCAGCTCCGGCAGCCCCAAAGCCAACCAGCTTGACGCCAGAAGACGAGGCCGACTTGCTGGCCGAACTGGCCCAGGTCGAAGCCGAGCTGAAGCAATCTGATGTGGCTGAAGCTGCGCCAAAAGCGGAAGCCCCGGCACCTCAGGCTGAGGCTCCAGTTGTGCGCGACACCTCAGTGGAGCCGGAAGCCCCCAAGCCTGCTGAAGCCCGCCAGCCTCAGCCGGAGCCGGACCTGTCTCGTCTCATGGCCAAAGCCAACAGCGAAATGGAAGAGCCGCAGGGCAAAGGCCGTCGCAGCGCGATTGCGCATCTGCGCGCCGCCGTGGCCGCAACCCGCGCCGAAAAACGTGCCGGCAGCAACGCCACAGGCAAAGACGATACGGTGGCATACCGTGACGACCTAGCCTCCGTTGTGCGCGCCGTGCCTGGTGGCAAAACCGGTGAGGCCAAGCCGTCCAAATCCGCCGCTGCTCCGCTGAAACTGGTGGCTGCACAGCGTGTTGATACCACCGAACAAAGCACACCCGAACAACCCGCTCAACCAGAGCCTCAAAGTGTAGAAAAAGCCCCCCGCCGCGTCCCTGTTCGTCCGCGCCGGGTGTCTTCTGGCCAACTGGACCGCGAAGAAGCCGCGAAGTCCGCTGCCCCGGTCAGCGCCAAAGGCTCCACATTGAGCGGGTTTGCAGACTACGCCGCCAGCATGGGCGCAACCCAACTGCCGGAAAGCACTGAAGCCGCAGCGGCGTATCTGACTTATGTAGAAGGTTTGGAACGCTTCTCTCGTCCGATGCTGATGCGCATGTCACGCGACGTGAACATTCCACAGTTCACCCGCGAAGAAGGCCTGCGTGCCTTTGGCCAACTGCTGCGCGACAAGAAGATCGACAAAGTGGCCGGTGGCCGGTTCACCGCCAACGCCTCGATCAACTTCAAGCCACGTGACAGCAAAGCCGGTTAAGACGCGCTAAATTTGCAAAGCAAAAGCCCGATCAACCGATCGGGCTTTTCACTTTTGCAGCAGCCGCTTGCGCAGCCGTTCATCCGGCAAGGCGCACATATCGCTTTTGCCAAACATCGCATAGCGATTGCGCGCAGTCCGGCGGTAGATCCAATCCTGCACCCCACGCGGCAAAATCCGCAGCACCCGCAACCCATGCCCAACGCCGCCAACCTCTTGTCCGACACGGATTATTGCATCGAGCGACCCATAGGCCTGACCGTCCATAATCAGCAGCCAGCTTTCCGGGTCGTCAGGCTTCAACCCATAGTGCCCCATCAATGCCGTGCCCAACGGGGTCTGCCCCGGACAAATCCGAAACACCTCAACCCGATCAAATCGCGCAATCATGCGCGCGCCAAAACTGCACAGCACGCACTCCCCGTCCATCACCGTGAGCGGTTCGCTGTCATCAAACGGCGGCACCGCAGGATCGTCCCGATAAGAAAAAGAAGTGCGTGGGATCAACTCAGCTATGCGACACTCTCCCGTGCGCTATGAAGAGCCGCAACCCCTCACTTCCGAACACCCACAAAAACGCAAAACGGCGACATCTTGGTGTCGCCGCTCGCTAACTTTATGCAAGATCACCCTATGGATCGTCGTCAAACCGCCGCTTCGGCACGTCCGGGTCTGCCTGACCAATGCCTTTGAACACAGACTTAAACGGCAGGATCCACACAATCCCAAGCACCACATAGAGCAGCAAGGTCACCCAAATCGACTCCGGCGCAAGTGTCGTCGCCAAAACAGACGCCACCAGAATGTAGATTGGCAAGCCAACTAGCAACACCAGCAGCGCCACACGACGACGGGCTTTGTAACTCAATGCCATGTCAGTCTCCTTTCAGAGGCTTACGCGATCAATCGGCAAACGGATCGGTGACCAGAATGGTGTCTTCGCGCTCCGGGCTGGTCGACAACAGCGCTACAGGGCACTCGATCAGCTCTTCTACACGCTTCACATATTTCACCGCATTGGCTGGCAGATCGTTCCAGCTGCGCGCGCCTTCGGTGGTCTCGCTCCAGCCATCAATCTCTTCATAAATCGGCTTACACCGCGCCTGCTGATCCGCTGCTGTTGGTAGGTAATCCAGGGTTTCGCCGTCCAGCTCATAGCCGACGCAGATCTTCAGCTTTTCAAAACCATCCAGAACATCCAGCTTGGTCAGGCAGATGCCTTTGATGCCAGAGGTGGCACAGGTCTGGCGCACCAGAGCCGCATCAAACCAACCACATCGGCGCTGACGACCGGTGGTGGTGCCAAATTCGTGGCCACGGGTGCCAAGACGCTCGCCATCCGCATCAGGCGAGCCATCCGCGTTCAACAATTCGGTTGGGAACGGCCCCTCACCCACGCGAGTGGTATAAGCTTTCACAATGCCCAGCACATAATCAATCGAACCCGGACCAATGCCCACACCGGTGGCTGCCTGACCGGCAATCACGTTGGACGAGGTCACAAACGGATAGGTGCCAAAATCGATGTCCAGCAACGCGCCTTGCGCGCCCTCAAAAAGGATCCGCTTGCCCGCTTTGCGCTTTTCGTTCAGCACTTTCCAAACCGGCGCCGCGTAAGGCAGGATTTTCCCGGCAACCTCTTTCAGCTGCGCCACCAGCGCATCGCGGTCAATGGCTTCCACGCCCAGACCTTTGCGCAGCGGATCATGGTGCTGCAACGCGCGATCCACCCGCGCTTCCAGCGTGGCGTCGTCGGCCAGATCGGCCACACGGATCGCACGACGGCCTACTTTGTCTTCATAGGCCGGGCCAATGCCGCGACCAGTGGTGCCAATCTTGGTGCCTTTAGAGGCCGCCTCTTCACGTGCGCGGTCCAGCTCACCGTGAAACGGCATGATCAGCGGCGTGTTTTCCGCAATCATCAGCGTCTCAGGAGAGATTTCCACGCCCTGCGCCCGCACGGTTTCGATTTCGTTCAGCAAGTGCCAAGGATCCAGCACCACTCCGTTGCCGATCACCGACAGTTTGCCACCGCGCACCACACCAGATGGCAGCGCATGCAGCTTATACACCTTGCTATCAATGACCAGCGTGTGGCCCGCGTTGTGCCCGCCCTGGAATCGCGCGATGACATCGGCACGTTCGCTGAGCCAATCAACGATCTTACCTTTTCCTTCATCGCCCCACTGAGCGCCTACAACAACAACATTGGCCATATCCGGTCCTTTGCAGAGAGTTCAAACCCGCGCCCTTTTAGCCATGTTGTTGGGGTTGGGAAACCACAAACTGTGTCGCAGACTGGACAGAAGCCGCCTTTTTGCGCGAGGATTGGGAAAAAACACAGGCAACACATCTGAGGGGACAGAGATGGGGCTCTTGTTACGCTGGCTGGTCGCCTTTCTGTTGTTGGCAGCAACCTACAATCCAACGGAGGTCAATTATGTTGTCTGGGCGCAGGCCAACTACGCCGAAGAACTGCCCTTAACGGTGCTGCTCGGCCTCCTGCTTCTGATCGGATACGTGATCTACCTGCGCGCCACCCTGCGCTCGATTGGGGCCTTTGGCATGAGTGTGGTGCTAGCCGTGCTCGCGGCTGTCGCTTGGGTACTGCACGACTACAACATGCTCAGCCTTGACAATGGCGCGGTGAACATATGGCTCGCCATCCTGGCGTTGTCGATTGTTCTGGGCATTGGCCTCGGATGGTCCATTGTACGCCGCATGCTGACCGGTCAGGTGGATGTGGACGACGTCGAGGCATAGGCTTGCAAAAAAACGCCAACAGGCCGCAATCTCTGCGAAAAATCCCTTTCCAAAATCTGTAGCATAACCACCATAAGGTGTGGATCGCCCCGCCCACGCACCCTATAAATGCGCATACATTTAGAAAATTTCCGGAATCACAATGTTCGCGCAGTTTCCAAAGGCAGCCCTTCTCCCAATCCTAGCTACGACTTTGACCGCCTGCGGCGGTGGATCCTCGTCTCCAGTCCCCTTCACCAGCATGTCAGAGCTACCCGCCGACGGGGCTGTTGAACTGCAAGGACAGGCACATACGGCCGCCTACACCACAAATTCGGCTGATGGCACCACCACATTCAGCGAACCGAGTGAGTCTCAGGACAGTTCAATTACCATAACCTATGAAGACGGCAGGCCAACCGGGATTTCAGCCTCCGCAGGAGACAGCAAATTTCGCTTTGGTTCACACAAATTAGAAGCAGTCGAAGTTTACCAAGACACCATCAACTTTTACATCGAAGCCGAAGATGACTCCGATTACGGCTATGACTACCACCGCGACCCAGGCTCTGCCAAATTCGCCAATTCTGGCTCGATGAATCTCGATCATATGACCTTCGGAACTTGGTATGATATCGACCGAGAATCCCCTATAGCTAGCGCCGGTCATTACGGTGCGCCGACTCCAAAGGCGGCAGTGCCGAGCAGCGGCACTGCGAGTTATCGTGGCAAGGGATTCGGGATCGCAAATCACGACGGCATCCATAACGAAACCAACTTTGATGTGGCCGTGACGACATCCGATTTCAGCGCAATCTCGGTTCAAAGTTCAAATACAACGTGGCGTGAAGGCGGTGTCAAAAAACTGAATGACGGCACCCGCCAAATCGTTCATGATGCGAGCGCCCTAGATTTTTCCGGTACCGGTCAAATTGATGGCTCGGGCTTCAACGCAAACCTCACCTCCTCTGCTGCAGGCACCGGAACTGCAACCGGCAGCTTTTATGGCCCAAACGCTGAAGAAGTCGGTGGAAGCTTTGCGATCAGCGGCTCGGGCAGCACCCATATCGGCGCCTTCGGTGCCTCGCGCTAAGCCGGCTTTGCCAAATTGACTGGTTGACCATGCGGCGTGGCGAGATAGGCCTCCGTCCACGCCGTTTTTAGGTGCTGAAGCGCACCCACGTCGGCTATGCCGATGTCAGCTAAGAATCCCTCAAGCGTTTCCAGCCACGCGTTGAAGTAATCCTCCCCGCCATCCAACTCCTTGGTCAACCCATGTGCCTTAAGCGTTGCGCCAAAGCGCTCCGCCCAAGCCGACCATTCAAAATGCCCCGCTTCGTTGAGTGCCACGGTGATCGCAAAGGCCTGCGCGTGCCACGGCTCCGAAAACGCGGGTTCCGGCTTGTCGCCACACCAGGTCATTGCACCGGCTCCAGATAGCTCTGCCACAGGTCCAACACGACCTCATCGCGTGGGTCCGCTTCACTGCCCCACAACTCCTGCGCCGTAAATCGCACCGCATACAACGGCTCCGCCGCCTCCCCCTGAAAATGTGCATTGCTGTCGGGAAACACATGCGCGCCATGCAGCAACACAACCGCGCCAACAGCCCCCGCCGCATAAGCTGGCAACCGCGTATGCCCGCCCGGTACCGTCACATTGCGCGTGATCCGACGGGTTTTCACCTTCGTGCCAACCGCAAACTGTAGCGCACCTCCGTCCCGCGTGTAGGGGCTGCCGTTCATCAGTACCGCTTCAACCATCTCCGGCTTCGCAGCTTTCTCGGCAACCGGCGACACCCCGGCCGCCTGCCCGCTGGCCAGCTCGTCCGCGGTCACGACACCCCGATCCACCATCAGATCCGCCAGTCCGCCCATCCATTTTTCATAATAGCTGAACGCCATGTAATCCTGCGGGTCCAGCAACTCCCGCGCATGACGGGACGCATCAATATTCCACTGGCCTAAAAATCCGCAGGCCACATTCAGAGCCAACGCCCGTTTGTGCCAGTCTTTGGCTTCACCAAAAACATACCCATCCTGTGGATCCACCGGCCCAGTGCCCAAACGGCCACCCATATCGTGAATACGGCTCATGCCTCTGGCTCCTGCGCTAAAGCGGTGCCAATCATGCTGTCGCGTGTGACCAGTGCTGCCAGCTCTTCCTCGCTGAAGCCCTCCGTGCCTGCAGGCCGCTGCGGCACCACCAAATAGCGCACCTCCGCAGTGCTGTCCCACACCCGCACTTTCTTGCCTTCAGGCAATGTCACCCCAAACTCTGCCAACACCGCGCGTGGTTCGCGCACCGACCGCGCGCGATAGGCGTCCGACTTGTACCACCCCGGCGGAATGCCGAGCAAAGGCCACGGGTAACAGCTGCACAGGGTGCAAACGACCATATTGTGCACGTCGTATGTGTTCTCAACAAACACCATATGCTCCCCCTGCCGCCCGTAGAGCCCCATCTCCTGAAGTGTTGGCATCGGGTCTTCGATCATCTGCTTGTGAAAGCCCGGATCGCTCCACATCTTGGCCACCACCTTGGCACCGTTCTGTGGGCCAATCTTGTTTTGGTAGAGGTCAATGATCTCATCCAAGGCAGCTGGATCCACCAAGCCTTTGGCCGTCAGCAGAGATTCAAGCGCCTTAACCCGCAACGCGGGGTCTGATGGCAGGTGAGAATGCGGGTGGTCATGATCATGTGGCATGACCGCACCCTGCCACCGGTGTACCACTCTGTCCAGTTACGCATGAGGTCGCTTTAGTCGTTTCTTTTACGCACTGGAGGTTCTGGCTCAACCGGCAGATCCACTTTCATCGCAGTACGGATCAAATGTGATTGAGACTTCGACGCTGTCTTCTCCAAAACTGACGAAATTTGATTGCGCGTGCTGCCCACACTCACATCGCGATGCTCAGCAATGTCTTTGACAGACGCGCCATTGACCAACAGACGGCTCACTTCAGCCTCCGCCTGCGTCAGAGCAAAAATTGATGCAAGCCCCTCCACCTCGATGTGATCTCCAACAGTCACGTCCTTAATCAACAAAATCGCCATCTGTTCCGCCGACGGATCATCGCCCATCATCTCCGCCAACGGACATAAAGAGGCAATGTACGCGGTCCGGCCACTAGGTCGCTCAAAAACATAATGCGCACGGTCAGCACCACTTTTGTCACCCGCTGCATAGGATTGAAGCTGCGCCAAAAGCTGTGCTCCCTGGGTCTTGGCAACGCCAGAAAACCGCAACTGCTGCGACGCATCCAGCGCCACCCCATCCTGCTGCACGGACAGCTCTTCAAACCGCCGATTGTGATGCACCACAGTCCCGTCACGCGCCACCACCGCAATGCCAAGTGTCATACGATCCAGCGCTGCACTGACCGCCTTGAACCGCGCCTGCAGCAGCCGAAAAGGCCGCATCATCTCCAGTGCCGCCGCAAAGTGCTGCATATATGCCGGCGCATCGTCTTTAGCCCAGGCGCTAAGGCCGGAATGGTTCAGCGGAAAATTCAGCGTGATGGAATCAAACCAAAGCGGCGTGATGGAAAGCCGTGCCGCGTAGCGCTTATCTAAGCCAAGATTGTCCCGCTGCCATTGCGTGCCCGCGCTGATGTCATCCCCCAGATCATTGGCATCTTCTTCAGACATGAACAAAAACCGTTTGTTCAACGCACCAACTTTGCGCACTATCTTTTGCTCATCTTGGCCAAACAACTGCATAAACTCTGCTACTTTTTCAGCGATGTCCGCCGGGCTGAAATACACCTGCGACACCACCGGTTCGACCACATCATTGATCAGGATCGACGACCCCGCGGCACCATAACGGCTGGCAAACCGCGCCAATGCAGGCTCAAACGCCGGCTCTCTTGTGGCAGACCGATAAATCTCGGAAATCAGGCTATGATCGATGTCCATGATGAGAGCTATCTCTTAGGGATTGGAAGCCCGCCCCGGGGCGAAGCAAAGATATTACCACCTGAGCAAAAAAACATACGACCGCGAAAAAGCACTTAACACGTGAAGCGTGGTTTTGCGGCCTCATGTGTAATCTTGCACATGCGACGACTCATTCCCCGTGACACAACCAATCTGCCCCGTGAGTGGTGGCATTTTGCCAAAGCCTTTTTATCACCAACCTTTTGTACATCCCTGCCCGGCGGTGTCTGTAAGACGCCGTCGGGTCTTTCATATCCGGCGACACGCTTTCCGGCCCTGTCCTTTCTCTGCTCTGAAGCCTTCTCTGACGCCCTCGCGCACAAAGAGCCGCAAATCCACCTTGCCCCCCGCCGCAAACTTGCCTACATACGCCGCTAGAAAATCCGAACGCTCGCAGTACAGGTCCCAATGGAAAACGTTGTCCTCATCATCCACCTTCTTCTGGCTTTGGCGCTGATCGGCGTCGTTTTGGTGCAACGGTCCGAAGGCGGCGGCCTAGGAATGGGTGGCGGCGGCGGTGCCGTCTCCGGCCGCGCAGCAGCCACCGCGCTGACCCGCGTGACTTGGATCCTCGCAGCAGCGTTTATCTGCACCTCGATCGCCCTGACCGTGATCGCAGCGAAAAACTCTTCTTCCAGCTCGGTGTTTGACCGTCTGGGCACTTCCGCCCCTGCGGCAGAAGAAACCGCACCAACTCTGCCGGGCGCTGGCGACTCGCTGTTGCCACCGTCTGAAGGCGACAACGCCCCATTGGTGCCACGCGCTGATTAAACGTCGCGCAGTTTAGAACACAGTCTGGCGGTCTCTCGGGGCCGCCTGATTTTTTGCCCCCATCGGGCATCCACCACAGCTTGAGGGCCATACGCCAACCGCAACAGCATCTTGCGGTCCGGTTGCCTTTTGGCTTCGAATCCTATAAGACTTAAGTCCCGTGATGCTGGGTCAAATTTGCAGGCGAATCTGCACTGACTTGGGCGCTGCTACATCGACAACACGTCCGACCAAAGGGTCGACAATCACGGGGGATGCCACAGACATGGCGCGCTACATTTTCATTACGGGTGGGGTTGTTTCTTCGCTGGGCAAAGGTCTGGCATCAGCGGCTTTGGGTGCGCTGCTGCAAGCACGGGGCTACACCGTGCGTCTGCGCAAGCTGGATCCCTATCTGAACGTAGATCCCGGCACCATGTCCCCGTTTGAGCACGGCGAAGTGTTTGTCACCGACGATGGTGCGGAAACTGACCTCGACCTCGGCCACTACGAGCGCTTCACCGGTGTGCCTGCCCGCATGACCGATTCCGTCTCTTCCGGCCGCGTCTACTCCAATGTGCTGGAGAAAGAGCGCCGCGGCGACTACCTCGGCAAAACCATTCAAGTTGTCCCCCACGTCACCAACGAGATCAAAGACTTCTTGCATGTCGGCGACGACGAAGTCGACTTCATGCTCTGCGAAATCGGCGGCACCGTCGGCGACATTGAGGGCCTGCCTTTCTTTGAAGCCATCCGCCAATTCAGCCATGACAAACCACGCGGCGAATGTATCTTCATGCACCTGACGCTGCTGCCTTATTTGGCTGCTTCCGGTGAGCTCAAGACCAAACCAACCCAGCACTCCGTGAAAGAACTGCAATCGATTGGTATTGCCCCTGACGTTCTGGTCTGTCGCTCCGAGCAACCAATCCCCGACAAAGAGCGCCAGAAGATCGCGCTGTTCTGTAACGTTCGCAAAGAGCATGTGGTAGCTGCCTACGATCTGAAATCGATCTACGAAGCCCCGCTGGCCTACCACCGCGAAGGTCTCGACCAGGCTGTGCTGGATGCCTTTGGCATCGCCCCGGCCCCGCGCCCGGACCTGAGCGTCTGGGAAGACGTGAACGACCGCATCCACAACACCGATGGTCAGGTCAACGTGGCTGTGGTGGGCAAATACACCCAGCTTGAGGACGCTTATAAATCCTTCAAAGAGGCGCTGACCCACGGCGGCATGGCCAACCGGGTAAAAGTCAAAGTCAGCTGGGTGGACGCAGAAGTCTTCGACAAAGAAGACGCCGCGCCCTACCTGGAAGGCTACGACGCCATTCTGGTGCCCGGCGGCTTTGGCGAACGCGGCACTGAAGGCAAGATCAAAGCGGCGCAATACGCGCGCGAACACAAGATCCCTTACTTCGGCATCTGCCTCGGCATGCAAATGGCGGTGATCGAAGCGGCCCGCAACAAGGCTGGCATCGCGGATGCGGGCTCTGAGGAATTTGACCACGAAACCGGAAAAACTCGTTTTGAGCCGGTGGTCTACCACCTCAAAGAATGGGTTCAGGGCAACGCCAAGGTCACCCGTAAGGCAACCGACGCCAAAGGCGGCACCATGCGCCTGGGGTCTTACAACGCCAGCCTGAACGAAGGCTCCAAAGTGGCGGAAGTCTACGGCAGTACCTCGATTGAGGAACGCCACCGTCACCGCTATGAGGTCGACATCAAATACCGCGAGCAACTCGAAGCCTGCGGTCTGCGCTTCTCCGGCATGAGCCCGGACGGTCGCCTGCCGGAAATTGTCGAATGGGAAGATCACCCATGGTTCATCGGTGTACAGTTCCACCCGGAGCTCAAATCCAAGCCGTTTGACCCACACCCACTGTTCCGCGACTTCGTGCGCGCCGCCAAAGAAAACAGCCGCTTGGTCTAACCAGAACGGCCTGCATCAAGACGACACAATAGGCGCGGCTCTCCGGACCGCGCCTTTTTTACGCCCCGCTCTCAGACAGCCCCAAATCTTCCTTTGTCCCCAAATATCCTGGGGTGAAGGGACGCTTGGCGTCCCTGAGGGGCAATGCCCCTACACGCAACCAGCCTCACATATGACGCGCGCGGCATGTTTCTCCCCCTAAGCCGCGCTTGACCAAACGGTCAATTCGACCTGAAACTCCGTCGCAATTGTTTACCCTATTGAGGATGCCCCGGATGCCTTTTCTCGCGCGTATTTTGACCACAGCCACACTGTCCCTGACCGCCCTGCCAGCCACCGCCGCCAATGCGCCTTCCGACAAACTCCTCGAGCTGATCCGCGACAACGGTTGCCAGATGACCGCGGTGGAAGCCGGAGAGATGTTGCCCAAACATGGTTTCACGCCCGATCAAACCCGTGACATCATCCGCGACTGGGATGAAAAAGGCTGGCTAGACGGCCATGGCTTTGCCGGCATCAAACTTTCGGACGCCGGCTGCAAGGGCTAGGCCTGCTCTGGCGGGTGTTGCATACGGCACCGCCCGCACGCTTTATGGTGACGCTGACGTCACTTTTTGCACCTCCGCAAAACAGTCGTGATACCGACGTATTACCGACACGAATTTTGCAGGTTAACACGCCCCTTCCCAATAGCATTTGACCCTCCTGCTGCGGCCCGCTACCAAACTGGCAACTCCGGCAAAAGGGCATCGGCCATGATCTACAAATCTGCGCAAGACTGGCGCGACGCAGCGCAGAAAAAAGTGCTGCTCTTTGGCATGTCCGGACTGGGGAAAACTCACATTTCCAATACCTTGCGCGACAATGGTGATTGGTTCCACTACTCCATCGACTACCGCATCGGCACCCGCTACATGGGCGAACACATCACTGATAACGCCAAACGCGAGGCGATGAAGGTCCCCTTCCTGCGCGAACTCCTGATGAGTGACAGCATCTACATCGGCTCCAACATCACCTTCAACAACCTCGCCCCCCTCTCCACCTACCTCGGCAAGCCCGGCAACCCAGAAAAAGGCGGCCTGCCCTTTGCCGACTACATGCTGCGCCAACGCCAGCACCGCACCGCTGAAATGGCCGCTTTGATGGACACCGAGCCTTTCATTTCACGCGCCCATGATCTTTATGGGTATGACCATTTTGTCTGTGATACCGGCGGATCGATTTGCGAGGTTGTCGACGCAGACGATCCCAAAGATCCAATCCTGACCTCCCTGTCACAAAACACGCTCATGGTCTGGATCAAAGGCTCGGATGCCCACACCGAAGAGCTGGTGCGCCGTTTTGATAAGGCACCTAAGCCGATGTATTATCAGCCGGAATTCCTGCTGGAGTGCTGGCACGCCTATCTCGATGAAACAGGTCAGGACGAAAGTGTCGTGGACCCGGATGCCTTTGTGCGCTGGACCTACGCCCGCGCGCTGGCCCACCGCCAGCCCCGCTATGAGGCCATGTCCCGTTGGGGCGTGACCGTGACTGCCGAGGCGGTCTCACAGGTCTCCACAGCGGCTGATTTCGTCGACGTGATCGCCACAGCCCTTGAGCATCCCGCGATCCCCGCCTAACTATGGCCCTCACGCCTTTTCAACCATCTAACAGATAAAGAGACTGACATGCCCATCAAGATCCCCGCCGACCTACCCGCCTTTGACGTGCTCAAGCACGAAGGCGTTATGGTCATGGCCGCGGATCAGGCCTCCCGCCAGGACATCCGTCCGATGCGTATTGGGCTTCTTAACCTGATGCCGAAGAAAATTCAGACGGAAAACCAGTTTGCCCGTCTGATCGGCGCCACCCCGTTGCAGCTGGAATTGTCGCTCATCCGTATGTCCGAGCACAAAACTCGCAACACGGCGGCCGAACATATGGCGGAATTTTACCGCCCGTTTCAGGAGGTTAAGGACTCAGGAGAAAAGTTCGACGGACTTATCATCACTGGCGCGCCAATCGAGCATTTGCCGTTTGACGAGGTCACCTATTGGAAAGAACTCTGCGAGGTTTTTGACTGGACCCGCACCCATGTGCACTCCACCTTCGGCGTCTGCTGGGGTGGCATGGCCATGATCAACTATTTCCACGGCGTGCAAAAACACATCCTGAATCACAAAGCGTTTGGCTGCTTCCGCCATCAAAACCTCGCCCATTCCTCTCCGTATTTGCGCGGTTTCTCAGACGATTGCGTGATCCCCGTAAGCCGCTGGACCGAAATCCGCCAGGACGAAGTTGACGCCCGTCCGGAGCTGCGCACGCTGCTGCACTCTGAGGACGTTGGGCCGTGCTTGATCGAAGCGCCAAAAACGCGAGATCTGTTTATTTTCAACCACTTCGAATACGACAGTGACACGTTGAAACAGGAGTACGATCGCGACGTGGCTGAAGGCACGACCATCAATGTGCCGTCAAACTACTATCCAAATGACGATCCTTCCAACCCGCCGCAAAACCGCTGGCGCAGCCACGCGCACCTGCTCTACGGCAACTGGGTGTCAGAGATATATCAAACCACGCCGTTTGACATGTCCCGCATTGGCCATGAAATCACAGACCTGCGCGCCTAAGCTCGGCGCGCCGCCATCCTGATTGCACTGACGTGCAGGACACCCCATATTGGGGAAAACGGAGAGCTTTCATGGACTTGCCCTTTGACGGCGCGATCAGCGCTTACTTTGAAAAAGAGGCCCCTGCCGAGGTGCGTGCCGCCATTCAAAACGCTGGCAAGAATGACATCCTGTCTGACAGTTACCCACACAAGGACCGCTTGGGCCGAAAAACCTACGAGGCAGAACTTGAGGCCTTGCAGATTGAACTGGTCAAGATGCAGCACTGGGCCAAAGACAGCGGAGCGCGCATTGCCTGTGTCTTTGAGGGCCGTGATGCCGCAGGCAAAGGCGGCACCATCAAGCGCTTTCGCGAGAACCTAAACCCTCGTGGCGCCCGCATCGTCGCCCTGTCCAAGCCCACCGATGCGGAACGCAGCCAATGGTATTTCCAACGCTACTTTGATCACCTTCCGTCAGGCGGCGAATTGGTGCTGTTTGACCGCAGCTGGTACAATCGCGGTGTGGTCGAACAGGTTTTTAGCTTCTGCGAACACTATGAACGAGAACGTTTCTTTCATCAGGCCCCCAACCTCGAAGAAACCCTCGTAAACGACGGAATTTACTTGTTTAAATTTTGGCTCAATGTCGGCCGCGCGGAACAATTGCGCCGTTTTCTGAGCCGCGAAATCGACCCGCTGAAGCAATGGAAATTAAGCTGGATTGACGTCGAAGGTCTGAAACGCTGGGATGCATACACAGCGGCCATTGGCGAAACCCTGCGCCGCACACATTCCGAGTCCGCGCCTTGGACTGTCATCCGCTCCGATGACAAACGGCGCGCCCGTCTGAATGCCATGCGCACTGTGTTGCACGCCCTGCCTTACGATCGCAAAGACGAGGACGCGATTGGCGCAATCGACAACAAAATCTGTGGCGGACCGGACATCTGGAATGCCTAAACGCGGCTATCATCACGGCAATCTTCGCCAAGCTTTGGTTGAGGCCGCTCTCAGCCTGATCGAGGCGAAGGGCCCAACCGGCTTTACCCTCTCTGAGGCCGCAAAAACCGCCGGCGTGACCCCGGCTGCAGTCTATCGCCACTTTGAAGGCCGCGAAGACCTGATTGCCGAAGCCGCCCGCCAAGGCTATGAAATCTTTGCCGATTTGATGCAGTTCGCTTTTGACAAAGGCCAACCATCCGCCCTAGCCTCCTTTGAAGCCACGGGCCGGGCGTACCTTGCCTTTGCCCGTAAATATCCAGGCCACTACATTGCGATGTTTGAAAGCGGCATCTCGGTGAACCGCACACCAGAGCTCGCCGCTGTGGCCACCCGTGCACGCGGCGTTATGGAACACGCCGCCGCCGAACTGTCCAAACACATCCCCCCAGAAAAACGACCACCTGCCAGCATGTTTTCCGCTCATATTTGGGCGATGAGCCACGGCGTGGTCGAACTATACGCGCGGAACTCCCCCGGAACCCAAAGCCCGTTTGCCCCCGAAGACCTGCTGGAAAGTGGCATCGGCGTCTACCTACGCGGGCTAGGGTTGATTGCGCCGGACCAATGAACGAGGATCCGAAGTGAAACACTTAACCCTGCCAGCCATTTTGATGGCCTGCGCATCCACCGCAACCGCCCAAGACGTGCGGCCAATGGCTGAGTTTGAAGCGGACCGCGCCAAATACACAGCAGAAAGCGACCTCGCCTGTGCTGGCAACGAAGACGCCTTCGGCCGCTTGCTCAACGCTGCGGACCCTGAAAAACAAGGAAACCCGGCAGCTTTGTCTGCGTTGGCTTGGCTAGTCGCCTCCCAAAATTGCGCCTATTACACCGGCGACGATGAGCAGATATCCTATTTCTACCTGCGCGCTGCCCAGGAGGGCTACCCCGTGGCACTGGCCTACGGCGGTGTGCGCATGATCCGCGGCCTGGGCATTCCACAGAACACCGACTCCGGTGCCGGCCTGCTGGTTCTGGCGCTTGAAGGTGGATTGGGCGATGCTGGTGCCATGCTGGCAGGCGAGCTGATCACCGGCATTCACATGCCCCGTGACCTGGAAGCTGCCAAAAACCTACTGCACGCTGCAGAAGCCAAAGACGCCGACGCCGCGTTGTTGGACAACGTCTGGACTGCATACGCGGCAGTTACGCAATAAACTCCCGCCTATTGGTAGGCGAGTGCGACCCAAATATGCACCGCCACCATAGGCACGAGAGCTGCTGACAAGCCAATGTGAGTCACCAGCCAGATCAGGTAAATCGCGTTACTGCGATAGCGCAGCACCTCGCGGTTCATCACACCGGTCAAGGCAATGAGGAACACCACAGCACTCAACGCGCTCATCCAGACATGCCCAAATCGCACCGCGTGCAGCGCAAACAACAACGTCGCTGCTGCCCCCATCCAACGGTGGCGCACCAGGACTGTCCGCGCATTGCGGTTGTCTTTTGTAACCCGCTTAAAGAACAGCATCCACTGGTAGCCAAGCAAGCCCAACAAAAGTGTTCCGGTGACAACCTGCTGCACAAACCCGGTCAAGGGACTTGCCAACGCCGATTTCAACTCCGAGGACAGCAGCACAGCGGCAAACACCACCGCAAAAAGGATCAAAGGCACGTACGGCGTGCGCCGCAAGGTGGCTTTCAAAACCCGCATGGCACCCGCTCCCCTTCCGCTTGAACAGCCAAGGAGCTCTGCTCTGCCCCCAGATCTGGCGCCCGCCTATCCTGCATTATGGCGCGCATCACGGCTGGTGACGCTTGGTTTTTAACCTCTGCCAAAAAAACGTCTGCCGTTGGTAACGCGCGGACGCCCTTACTTGGCCAATTGGTCCCAAACTCAACGGACACTTCAAACGCCGCGGCCTTGCTGAGATAACTTTCGTAGGTATTCCGTACCGACCTATACATGGCATCAACCACGCCCAAGTATTGATCCGCGGAGACCTCTGCATTGGGATAGGTCCATGTCGTCGCCCCCATGACATCGTTGAGCTCCCAGTCCTTTTTAGGACTGTCAGGGTGGTCGTTGTGACATGTCACACAAGGGGCAACACCAGCCACATCTGGATACATAGCGACAAACCCACTTTGCGCATCCTGTGAGTAAACCGCCACCCGCGTGGCTTTCACCGTCTCAAACGAAACCATCTGTTGGTCGCCAAAAAGGTTGGATTTGTTGATGGGGGCATCCGACCCCAAATACAGCCCCATCTGCGGTGGCAATGTCTCCATGTGGGCGGCTGTGGCCCGCAGGAACAACGCAGGCAATGGCCCTTGCTCCACGCCCGGTTCCTGCCACTCCTCGCCAAACTTGAGGCCAGCAGCCATACCCCCTCCTACAATGCGCTTCGTGTATATCGTGCGCGCGACCTCATTGATCGCATTCACGCCGCCAAACAGCGCGGTCACGGGGTGCCGGCATCCCGCAACCTCGGCATCGCCATCAGGCAACGGCTCCGGTGCTGTGGCAAAAAGGTAAATGGCAAGACAGGCAAACACGCCAACTAGTATAATGCGTGAAAAACTCATGGTGCCTTCCCTTCGAAGAGTTTTGGACTGCCAAACGGGTCTTTGCCGCCCTCAAAATAAGCCCAGATTGCAGCCTCCGGCAGCGCATCAGCCATCATGACCGGCGCTTGAAAAGCATGATTGCCGTGAAAATCATGGCACCCCATGCAACTGGTCCAATTCTTCCGGGCCACAAGCTCGACATGAGGGATGTCCACCGGATCGTTTTTGACTTTCAAGTCGTCGTGACAGGTCTGACACACGGTAGGATCTGCAGTGACCGTTTGTGGACGGTGTTCAGAATGGCAGCCCAGACAACTGCGCGCATCTACCTCAGCCACCGCATTTGCAAACCGTGGTTCCCGAAACCGGTAAATGGGGTGCCGCTCATTGGGACGCGCGTGGCACGCCAGACATTGGTCCGATCCAACCGAAGCATAGCCAAAATCTACAGGTGTCTCCCGCAGCCCTAACACGTAGCGCACCTGCGCCTGAAGTTGCTGCCGCACGGTGCCGGTTGTCTTCGAATGACACGCCACACAGGCAACACCATGGTGCGCTGCGATAAGCGGTCCGTGAGCCAATGCTGTTTGAGTCTTGGACTGTGTCAGGGCCAATCCCGCCCACAGTGCTGTCGGCATAATCGCCAATACAGCCCATAATCGCACCGTCCGGGCAGATGGCAGCGCCATGCGACCCTCCAAAACTAAAAACAAACGACCTACGCACAAAAGTGTCGCGAAACAAAGTTAATCAATCGTTAATTGTAAAGAAACCGTTAAACGCGAAAGACGCGCCCTCTGGCACGCCTTTTGATTTTACTCCGAACTACTGAGGGCGGTCACAAAAGCCCGCGCACCCAATCCAACCGCGCCTTGGGCACCAAGCCGTAGTTGTAAAGGTTCACGCCGGTTGCGCCGCTGTCCTTCAACAACTCAATCCGCTGCGCGAAGTCCTCCCGGCCGGAAAATTCGGGATAGCCCAGCCGCAAACCGACTTGCCCGCCAGCGCCGTGAGGTAAGCCCGTAGCGTATGACATCAAACCTTCCGCCGCCTCCGGTCCCATGTCGTAGGCGCAGAGCATCACTTTCAACCCAAGGTCAGCCGCCGCATCATGGTCACAGCCGCCGAGCCAACCAGCTTGCCCGTCGATCAACATCAGCTCAGACGTCGCCGCACAAGCGTCTTTGGCCAGTGTCAGAACCGCATTTACATGATCAAACCGCAAATCCAGGCAAGCCCGCAATTCCGCATCAAAATCAAAGGCATCCAGTCCACGTTCGGGGAAATCCGGACACACCCGCTGCGGAGTATCCCCTGCACACATCTGATCGATCAGCCCCCGCACGCGCGCTTGCAACGCCGGCATATCCAGACCGGCGGCCTGTCCTGCAGCCTGACAATGTTCACAGAAGCACAGCGCCATCAGAAAGTCGCCCTCCGGCGGCAGGCCAACCATGTCTTTCTCATGGTGGTATTCATGGGCAAAGCCGAGGTAATTGGGGCTCTCCAATTCGATCCGGTTGGGCTGGTAATTCTCCGAGATATCGCGCACCAGATTGCCCACGTAAGCCTGCGCTTTGGGGTTAGCTGGGCACAGATTGTAGGAATTCGCATCCCCAAAGGCATTGCGCGTCACCAGATCGGGGTTGGCAAACCCAAGCGCCGAGTTGTGCAGGCATACAGTCCAGCAAGACACATCCAAACCACCCGCATCGCGCGCCTCAATCATCTCGCGCAACACGTCCTGTTCCTGTGCCAACGACGACACCAACGGCTGTACCGCCTGCCCTTGCCAAATGCTGGCATCGGGGCGGAAATACAACGTGCCGTCTTCGGGAAAATACGCCCGCCGCTTGGGGCTGCGTACCTGCAAAAACCGACCCGCGTGATACACAGTCGCCAGACTGATCATGTCAAAGCCGAGATCGCGCAACTCAGACGACACAACCTCCTGTCCAATATCAGCGATATCCCAGGGATAGGTCCACATTGCGTTGCTCACAGTCTTTCCTTTCAGATCAGCGGGTTGGCTCGGTTCCTTTTATCGGAAAGCCAGCCGCTTGCGCAGTCTGAAAAATCGGCAAAATCGGCAAAGCAGGGTCCAAAAGAAAAGGCCGCACCAAAAGAGCGGCCTTTCCGAAAAATCTTGGTGTCCAGCGATTAACGCTTGGAGAACTGGAACGAACGACGAGCTTTGCGCTTACCGTATTTCTTACGTTCCACAACACGGCTGTCGCGTGTCAGGAAGCCAGCGGCTTTCAGAGCGCCACGCAGGGAGGGTTCATAAAGCTGCAGAGCTTTAGAAATACCGTGCTTAACCGCACCAGCTTGACCGGTCAGACCGCCGCCTTTGACGGTGGCATAAACGTCGAATTCACCTTCAACGCCGGCAACCTGCATTGGCTGACGCAGGATCAGCTGCAGAACCGGACGGGCAAAATACACGTCTTGATCCTTGCCGTTCACGATAACCTTGCCGGAACCCGGCTTGATCCAAACGCGGGCAACAGCGTCTTTACGTTTACCAGTCGCATAAGAACGACCCAGCTCGTCACGTACCGGCTCACGCGGTGCCGCAACTTCTACAACAGCTTCTTCACCGGCAACGGCGTTCAGCTCTTCAAGCGAGTTGATTTGATCAGCCATTGATTAGCTCCGGGTGTTTTTGCTGTTCATGGACTTCACGTCCAGCACTTCTGGGGCCTGAGCTTCATGCGGGTGCTCAGCACCGGCATAGACGCGCAGGTTGGTCATGACCTTACGGGACAGGCGGTTGCCTGGCAGCATACGCTGAACAGCTTTGGTCACAACGCGCTCTGGGTGCTCACCTTCCAGGATCTGACCAGCAGTGCGGGACTTGATGCCGCCTGGGTGGCCAGTGTGCCAGTAGTAGGTTTTGTCCGCGCGCTTTTTGCCGGTCAGTTGAATTTTATCCGCGTTGATCACGATGACGTTGTCACCCATGTCCATGTTCGGAGTAAAGGAGGCCTTGTGCTTGCCGCGCAAGCGCATGGCGACGATCGACGCGAGACGGCCCAGCACCACGCCTTCGGCGTCGATGATGATCCATTTCTTCTCGATGTCTGCCGGAGTAGCAGAGAAGGTTTTCATGTTAGGTCTTCCATGATTGGTTGACAGATACATCGGTTGCCCGACGCATCAAAATGCGATGGGCGGGTTATAAAGCACCCTTTTGCCGCGTCAAGCGCACAAAAATCAAATAAAACCAACAAAAACAAATGCTTGCAATTTAGGTATTATTTTACCCCACTAAATTGGTGCATGTTGCAGTGGTTTTGACAGCAAATCAGACATGATTTCCAATGCCCCCTGCAAATCCGCGTCACTTACCTCCGGTGCCAAGGCAATCCGCACAGCATTGGGGGCATGCCCATCCGCCAAAACATATTCATCAGCAGACTTGATGCGAATGCCCTCCGCGTCACAAGCCCGAACAAAGGTGGACCCACGCCAGCCCTGCGGCAGCTTGAGCCAAATGAACGGCACAAAGGGGCGCCAACGTATATCCCAGCTGCCCAGCACATTCACTGCCAACTGCACACGTCTATTGATGAACTGTTCCACCCGCTGTCGTATTTTATCCGCCTGTCCACTCTGTATGAGCTCCGCACAGATATCGAGCATCGGTTGCGGCAACCCGTAAAACATCGACTGCGCCACGTGCCGCGCGGTTTGCGCGCTGCCTTCCGGAGCAATGAGATAGCCAAAGCGTAACGAGGCAGACACTGACTTGGTCAACGACCCAATGTACCACGCCCGATCCGGACACAGCGCCCGATAAGACGGCGTGTCCGCCGGCCCCAGTGCATGGCAATCATCTTCCAAGATCTGCAAATTGTATCGCCGGGCAATGGCTGCAATCTCCTGCCGCCGTTCCATTGATGTTGTAATGGCGGTTGGGCTGTGCGCCTGTGCAGAAGTCACCAGCACCTGCCCCCCATGACGGCGCAGCGCCTCTTCCAGTTTCTCTGGCCGAATGCCATGGGCATCCATCTCTACCCCCACAACCTCAGCCCGCAGCAGGCGTCCGGCATGGCGCACACCGGGAAACGTCACGGCCTCAGTCAAGATGACCGGATGCGCCCCATGCAAACAGCATTGCAATGCTGTCACCACGGCATTTTGCGCTCCCATGGTCAGCACCACATCCTCCGCTGCAAACCGCCCTGCTACGTCCGGCCCAATCCAGTTCACCACCGCCTGCCGCGCATGCAGATCCGTTGCCGATGTTGGACAGGACAAGTAAGACGCGCCTACCTCCGCTGCCACGTCAGCCATTGCTCTGCGAATGATAGCGTCCTGCCCAACGTCCGGCACTCGCACCGCCCGCATGTCGAGGTCTTCTGTCTGAGTTAAGGAGATCAACGGCTCTGGCGGCAAAACTGTCTCCGGCCGCCCATCCGCCACAAAAGTGCCACGCCCCACTGTGGTCTCCAGCAACCCTTCTTCCACCGCCAATTTATACGCCCGCGCCACCGTGCCCGGAGTGATACCCAGCTGCCAGGCCAACTCGCGCACCGGTGGAAGTTTTTCCCCTACAGGCAGCTGGCCGCTGCGCACAGCCCCACGAAGTGATTGTATCAATACAATGTATTTCGGATCGGTACAGCTTTCAAAGTTCGGCGGCCAAATTGTATCAATCACAATGTTTCCCTCGCAATTGTATCCTAGGTTAGCTACACCACCCTTGTAACAAACTTGAGGATTGTATCAATACAATATTGGAGATGACCATGACAATGACCACAACAAACCTGCAAATCCTGGCAAACCACAATGCAAATACACAACTTCCAGTTGCTGCACGTGCGGCTCTGTCTTTTGCGGCAGTGGTCACCGATTGGGATAAGCGTACGCGTACCCGTCGTGCCCTCGCCCGGCTGAGCGACGCACAGTTGAAAGATGTTGGATTGACCTTGCATGACGCCCGTATCGAGGCGCGCAAAAAGATGTGGCAGATCTGATCCCCGTCAGACGCCTCTTCCACTGGGTCGGGCTTGTCCCGACCCTTTTTTGTATCGCACTACCGCCATCAACGCGCTAAAAGCGCCGCTGCAAATCCCACATCAATCCTGAGCTCAAGACCGCGGGCGCTGGTGCAGACTTTACTCCAGCCGCGCGCAAAGCTTGGGAGACCCAGCTGTTGCAGGTCTGAAACAGGTGATACTTGCCACGCCCCTTGTAAAAGGCGCTCACACCATACAGGCCCGGACCAAGCATCTGAGAAGATTCAACACTATCCTCGACAAAACTCACCAGTTTCTTCAAGGCCATGTCCGTAACCGGAATTTCAATCCCCTCTGAGTGTGTAAACCGTGTCCACGGGGAACCAGTGCCAACGGCCACGTGCATAACGGTCTCCGTCGGCCAGAAAAGAGCCTTGGCGCCAATGGCAAAGGTCACATCCGCAAAGGTTGGCACATCGAAGTAAAACCCTTTGTCACCCCAGCCAAATTCAAACCAATCTGCCTCAGGAAACAGCGTCAGCCAAACATCAGAATGGGCACCGCCAAAGTCTTTGAGGGCGCGTCGTGGCAGAATAAGACCCGCATGATACCCGTGATCAAAAATCCAAATCGGCGTGCCTGTGTCGCGATCATACCCGTCAGAAGCCCCAAACGATACAAACCGACTTAAGACCCCCACGAAAAACGCAATCGCAACCCAGCGCACCACCTTCATTTGGGCGGAATAGCGTAAGTCATATTAGCCCTTGCAACAGGCGCCTCTGAGCCTTCCGAGTAAATCAGCACGTTAGACACAGACAACGTCCGCCCCAACTTCAACAGCTGCGTTTTGGCAATCAAATCCTTCCCCGCCTCAGGCTTGCGCATGAAATCCAGCGAACAGTTTGTGGTCACGGTCAGCGCCTCTTTGCCAATAATGGCCATGGTCGCCACATAGGCCGACACATCCGCCAGGGCAAACATCGACGGACCAGAGACTGTACCGCCGGGGCGCAGATGCCGTTTCTGCACCATCATCCGCATCACAGTGTTCACCCCGTCGATGTGCTCAACCACAAAATCATCTTTGACCTGCGGGAACACCTGCTCGAGCCACGCGCCCATTTCTTCTGCTGTCATCACGGCTTGCATGCTTTTCCTCCGTCTCTCCCCGCGCTACCCTCGCGCCAACTTGGGAGGAGAGCAAGATGACACTTTTGGAACGTCGCGACACAAATGCGGTGGCACATCTCACCATGAACGCACCTGAGCGGCTCAACGCCCTCTCCGACGAGATGCTTGCCGCCCTGCAATCCGAATTTGATGCGCTCAAGGACGACAGTTCCATCCGCGCCATCACGCTGTCTGGCAGCGGTAAAGCTTTCTGCGCCGGACATGATCTCAAACAAATGACAACTGGGCGCCAGTCTGAGGACAGCGGTCGCGCCTATTTTGCCGATCTTTTTAATCGCTGCGCCACGATGATGCAGACCATTCAACAGCTGCCGCAACCAGTTATCGCTCAGGTGCATGGCATTGCCACCGCCGCTGGATGCCAGCTGGTCGCCACGTGCGACCTGGCCGTGGCTGCAGAAGGCACCCGTTTTGGGGTGAACGGCGTCAACATCGGCCTGTTTTGCTCCACCCCAATGGTGGCCCTGACTCGCAACATTCCCCGCAAACAGGCGTTTGAGATGCTCACGACCGGCGAGTTCATCGACGCCACCCGCGCCGAAAACCTCGGACTCATCAACCGCGTGGTCCCACAACAAGACCTGCAAGCCGAAACCACACAGCTCGCAGAAACCATTGCGCAAAAGCTCTCCGCCGCCGTGAAAATCGGCAAGCAAACCTTTTATGAGCAACTGCAAATGCCGCTCGATCAGGCCTATGCGCACGCTGGCAACGTCATGGTTGAAAATATGCTGAATGCCCAAACCGAAGCCGGCATTGAGGCCTTCCTCAACAAACAGCCCCCCAAGTGGGATCAGTAGCCAGTTTCCATTCCCACAACGGTGTTTTTCCAACAAAGCTGTGTCGAATCCTAATCAACTTGGGCACAACAAACGCAACCAAACCACACGCATGTGAGGCACCAGTTCGCTAAGCGGATCGGCTCGTTACCGACCCGCGGGTTGCGCGTCGCCTCATTGGTCACATTGTACTGCTTACTTTGACCGATGAGGCGCGCGCCTCTTTTCATTCTTAGCCCTTCCCAAACGCCGATCCCTGCCCTATGTCGCCCCCATGACAGAGACATTGCATATCGTTGGCGGCGGCATGGCCGGCGCGGAGGCCGCATGGCAGGCCGCAAACATGGGCGTGAACGTGGTGATCCACGAGATGCGGCCCAAAGTCGAAACTTTTGCACACCGCACCGGGCATCTGGCGGAGATGGTTTGCTCCAACAGTTTCCGCTCTGATGATGACGAGCAGAACGCCGTGGGCCTCCTGCATTGGGAAATGCGTGCTGCCAACGGGTTGATCATGGCCACCGCAGACAAACACCGTCTCCCAGCGGGTGGGGCCCTTGCCGTGGACCGCGATCCTTTTGCAGAATCCGTGACTGCGGCACTGATGGATCACCCCAATGTCTCCGTGCAATACGGCGAGATTTCCGAACTGCCCAGCGAAGGCTATTGGATCATCGCCACCGGCCCGCTGACCTCCAGCGCTCTGGGCGCAGCCATCCAGGAAGAAACCGGCGCGGACCGTCTGGCGTTTTTTGATGCCATTGCGCCAATCGTCTATGCCGACAGCATCAACATGGACGTGGCCTGGCTGCAATCCCGCTATGACAAAGGCGAGACCGAGGAAGAGCAAAAGGCATACCTCAACTGCCCGATGACCAAAGACCAATATGAGGCCTTCATCGACGCACTGCTGGCGGCGGACAAAACCGGATTCCACGAAGGCGAAACCGCCGGTTATTTTGACGGCTGTCTGCCAATCGAAGTCATGGCAGAACGCGGCCGCGAAACTTTGCGGTTTGGCCCAATGAAACCTGTTGGCCTCACCAACGCGCACAAGCCGGATGACAAACCCTATGCCGTGGTACAGTTGCGCCGCGACAATGCATTGGGCACGCTACTCAACATCGTCGGCTTCCAAACCAAGATGAAGTACGGCGCGCAAACCGAAGTTCTGAAGATGATCCCGGGCTTGGAGAACGCTTCTTTCGCCCGCCTCGGCGGCATCCACCGCAACACCTTTATCAATTCGCCAACGCTGCTGGATGACCAAATGCGTCTGAAGTCCCGCCCAAACATCCGCTTCGCAGGTCAGGTCACCGGCGTCGAAGGCTATGTGGAAAGCGCCGCCATGGGGCTTTTGGCGGGCCGTTTGGCCGCCGCGGAAATCCTTGGCCAGGATCAGGACACCGCGCCGCTGAACACCGCTATGGGCGCTTTGGTGCACCACATCACCGGTGGTGCGGAGGCCAAAACCTTCCAGCCAATGAACGTGAACTTCGGCCTTTTCCAGCCGGTTGAAGGCCTGAAAGGCGGGCGTCGCGGCCGCAAGGACCGCTACAAAGCTTACACCGACCGCGCCAAATCAGATTGGCAGGCCTGGGTCGACGCGCAAGCGTAACTGGACGGCGCAAGCATCTTCCAATAATATCTAGAGAGCGGGCCAATCGGACCCGCTCATTTTTTGTGAAGACCCCTCGATAAACGACTGAAACCGTGACCTTTATCACCCGCTTCGCCCCCTCACCAACTGGCCCCTTGCACTTGGGACACGCCTACTCGGCAATGCTGGCGCACGACAGGGCTCAGGCGGAGGGAGGCACGTTTCTATTGCGCATCGACGACCTCGACCAGTCCCGCGCGCGCGATCCCTGGGAAGCCCAAATCTACGATGATCTCGCCTGGATGGGCCTCACGTGGGAAACACCCGTCCGCCGCCAGTCCGACCACTTCGCAGACTACGACGCAACTCTGCACAGGCTGTCTGAGATGGGCCTCACCTATGCCTGCACCTGCACCCGCCGCGACATCGAAGCAGCCGCCAATGCCCCGCAAGAAGGTGTCCCGCAATTTGGACCCGACGGGCGCATCTATCCGGGAACATGTCGCAAGACGGGACACGCGTCTTCGGACGCCAAATGCATCCGTCTCGACATGCGCGCCGCCTGCGAGAAGGCACTGCCCGTACACTTTGAGGAAAGCGGACCAGACCACACCGGCACGCACGTTTTAGATCTCGGCACAATGGTCTCAACCGTCGGCGATGTCGTCCTGGCTCGCCCCAACATGGCGGCTTCTTACCACCTATCCGTGGTGTTGGATGACGCGGCCACCGAAGTGACCGACGTCATACGGGGCGCGGACTTGTTTGAGGCCACTGCAATCCATGTAGTGCTGCAAAAACTATTGGGCCTGCCGACACCGCGCTATCATCACCACAAGTTGATCCGCGACGAAAATGGCAAGCGTCTTGCCAAACGAGACGACGCACGCGCCATTGCAAAATACCGCGCGGAAGGCACCTCGCCAGCCGACATCCGCGCCATGGTTGGCCTTTAGTCTTCCATCGGTTTCATCAGCTCCACGGTCTCGCCATCGCGCACTGCAGTGTAAAAACACGTGCGCCGGTTGGTGTGACAGGCGGCGCCGGTCTGCTCCACCAACACCAAAATGCAATCCTGGTCGCAGTCATAGCGGAAATCGACCAGCTTCTGCACGTGTCCCGAGGTTTCGCCTTTGATCCAGAAGGACTGCCGCGACCGGCTCCAATAAGTGACCTTCCGGGTCTCCAATGTCTTTGCCACGGCCTCGGCGTTCATCCACGCCATCATCAGCACTTCGCCGCTCTCGCTGTCCTGTGCAATTGCCGGGATCAACCCCGCCTCATTGTATTTCAGCGCCTTAGGATCAAATCCCATACCATCGTCCCCTTTGCATCCGCGATTTTCCTCTCTATCTAGGAAAGGCGCAAAAAAGGAAACCGCGATGTCCGGCGAAACCGACCTGATCAAGCTCTACTCTGGCCAGATCCTGCAACTCGCAGCAGCCATCCCGCACACCGACCGGTTGGAGGCGCCCGACGCCAGCGTCAAAAAACGGTCGCCTCTCTGTGGCAGCACCGTGACGGTTGATCTAAAAATCGAAGACGGCCGCATCGCTAGTTTTGGACAAGATGTGAAAGCCTGTGCTTTGGGTCAAGCTGCGGCCTCGGTTGTGGGCGCCAATGTCTTGGGACAAACCCGCGAAGGTATCGAAGCCGCGCGTGACGCGCTCAAGGCCATGTTAAAAGAAGACGGCCCCACACCTGCTGCCCCCTTTGATGGTCTCGAAGTTCTGCGTCCTGCGCGGGACTACAAAAACCGCCACGCCTCAATCATGCTTGCGCTGGATGCCACCGCCGAAGCCTTTGACGCAGCTGAACAGGTCAACTGCGCCTAAGTGTTTGCCCGTATAATCTGTATAACAATCCAACAAGCCGCGCCTTCCCGTGCGGCTTTTCTTTTGGCCCCCCATCACAAAAAAAACCGCCGCACTTCCCAATGGAAGGCGGCGGCAAGCGCAAGCGGTATCGCGTGGGACCCGGGCCATCCGACTTAGGGGGAGGCAGACCCCCAAGAGGACGATGAACAGGCAGTGTCAGTCGAGACGCATCAAATGGGGACAGATGCGCGGACGGACCGGCACGAATTTCGCAGGCAGAATTAGATCAAACTCACCACGTCACACTGGTACAAACACAAAAGATCACATCAGATTTCACACAAAACCCGGAACATGCAGCGCAAGCACCAGCATGAAGACCAAGACCAAGCCGCCAGCGGCGTCCTGCAACAATGTATCGCCAGAGTTGCGAACTACCGTTTTGATTTGCTGCATCATGTGGTCTCTCCTTCCCGAATGTCTTGTTGCTACTTTGTTCTCATATCAAGTGAGTCGAGTAAAGAACTTTTTGAGAACATTTGAGAACATTAAGGGAATTTTTGTCACTGAGCGGCGCTAACCCACTGAAATCAAACGAATCGCCTGGTCCTGTTCCATCAGCCACAAAAGAACACGAGCCGCCTGCCCCCGGTCGCTTTCCAAAGTTGGGTCATCATGCAACAGCTTACGCGCATCAGTCTGTGCCACCGCCATCAGGCTTGCTTGCGTTTCCACATCTGCAATCCGGAACCGCGGCAAACCTGACTGCGCCGTGCCAATCAAATCACCCGCGCCACGCATCGCCAGATCCGTTTCCGCAATCACAAACCCGTCTTCACTTTCGCGCAGGGTCTTAAGCCGTTTCTCCCCACCTTCTGTCAGAGGTGCCTGATACATCAGCAAACAGGTCGACGCCTGTGAGCCGCGACCGACACGCCCCCGCAACTGGTGCAGCTGCGCCAATCCAAAAGCTTCTGCGCGTTCAATCACCATGATTGTGGCGTTGGGTACATCAACCCCCACCTCGATCACCGTAGTGGCCACCAAGACCTGCGTCTCGCCCGCCTGAAACGCCGCCATGGCCGCGTCTTTTTCTTCCGGTGGCATCTGCCCATGCACCAAGCCGCACACACCCTCACCAAGTGCGCTGCGCAGCGCTTTGAACCGCGCGTCCGCCGCGGTGTAGTCCACCCGCTCACTTTCTTCGACCAACGGACACACCCAATAGGCTTGCTTGCCCTCAGCCACGGCTTTACGAAGCTTCTCAACCACCTCATCCAACCGTTCTGTCGACACCAACGCCGTGGCAATCGGCTGCCGACCGGGCGGCTTTTCATCGAGCACCGAGACATCCATGTCGCCATATTGCGCCAAAGCCAGAGACCGTGGGATCGGCGTGGCGGTCATCACCAGCACATCCGCCCCCTCTCCTTTTTTGCCGAGCTCCAAGCGCTGTCGCACACCAAATCGGTGCTGCTCATCGATGATCGCAAGCCTCAAGTCGGCAAAATGCACATCGTCCTGGAAAACCGCATGTGTGCCCACCAAAATATGAATGTCACCGCGCGCCAAGGCCTCCAGCTTGGCACGGCGTTCCTTGCCTTTGTCGCGCCCGGTTAAGACCTCGACCACAACTCCGGCGCTCTCCGCCAACGGCTGAAGCCCCGCCATGTGTTGCCGTGCCAAAATCTCGGTTGGGGCCATCATCACGCCCTGCCCGCCAGCCTCTACCGCCACCAAAAGCGCCATAAACGCCACCAGAGTTTTACCCGCGCCCACATCGCCTTGCAAAAGCCGGTTCATCCGCTGATCGGTTGCCATATCCCGCGCGATCGCCTCAATCGCCCGCTCCTGCGCGCCCGTTGGGCTATAGGGCAACGCGGCCCGCACCTTAGCCTGCAACACACCGGTTTGCTCGGAAATCACGCCTTTGGCCCGTTGCAACTGACTGCGCGCCAGCGCCAACGTCAGCTGATGCGCCAGAAACTCATCATACGCCAGCCGCTCCCGTGCCGGATGGTTCGGCGACACCTGTTCCAACGCCTCGGGCCGATGCACCAACTCCATCGCCTCACGCCAATTGGGCCACTTCGCCTTGTCCTTTTGCGACGGATCAATCCACTCCACCATCTCCGGCGCGCGATCCAACGCCGACCGCACCGCCTTCACCATCGTCTTCTGCGTCACCCCATGGGTCAGCGGATAAACCGGTTCAAACGCCGGGATCTCTTCAGCTTCATCCGGCGCCACCACGTACTCCGGGTGCACCATCTGCGCGACGTTATCAAAGACCTCAACCTTCCCGGAAACCACACGCCGTGCACCTTCAGGCAAGATTTTTTTGAGGTAGTCGCCACGCGCATGAAAAAACACCAGCTGAAACGAGGTCAGCGCGTCTTGCACCGTGATCCGATACGCCCCGCCCCGATTGCGCGGCGCACGATGCGCGCCAACGAGAACTTGAACCGTCACCACACCCGGCAGCTCCGCTTCATTGACCGAAATTTTCAAGCCGCGATCAATTCCGGAATATGGCAGCAAAAACAAAAGATCACGCGGCTTAGCGACATCAATCTGCTCCAAATGCTGCGCCGTTTTAGGCCCAACACCATCCAATTTTGTCACATCCGCAAACAGCGGAAACAGAAGCTCGGGACGTCCGCTCATAGACCCTCGATCAGTGCCAGCCAGCCATCTTCATCGATGGTTTCAATGCTCAAATCCGCCGCCTTCTTGGCCTTGCTGCCCGCGCCAGGCCCGGCCACCAAAAGATCCGTATTCTTGCTCACAGAGCCAGACACTTTGGCGCCCAGACTTTCCGCCCGCGCCTTGGCCTCCGCCCGCGTCATCTTTTCCAAGGAGCCGGTGAAAACCACAGTCTTGCCTGCGACGGGACTATCTTGCGTCGGCGCATCCGGCGACACAACGGTCAACATGCCAACCAAACGGTCGATCTCTCTGCGCTCGCGTTCGTTGGCGAAGGCATCAGTCAATGAAAGCCCAACCGCCGCGCCAATGCCGTCGATCCCAGTCAGATCATCCCAGGCCGCCTGCGCCTCAGCAGACACCTCGTGCGCTGCCATAGCTGCGTCTCGGCTTTCTTTGACCTTCGCGCGCCGCCCTTCCGTTTGAGCCGCCACCCGCTCTCGGTCCTCAGCCAAATCCGCCGAACGCCAAGCCAAAGCAGCTGATCGCGCATTCTCTGCCGCCGCACTCATGTCCTCCCACGTCAGGTAATGCAGCGCCAAATCCTTGGCGGCCGTTTCCCCAACATGCCGAATACCCAGACCAAACAGCAACCGCGCAAAGGCGATTTCGTGCTTGTCCTCAATCGCGGCAAAAAGGTTGGCAACACTCTTGTCTTTCCACCCTTTGCGGTTCGCAAGTTTGGTCAAGTTCGCGCCATCCCGTGTGGCGAGCGTGAAAATGTCCGCAGGTGTTTTGATCGGCAAATCGGGGTCTTCGTAAAACATCTCGATCTGTTTTGTACCCAGACCTTCGATATCCAACGCCTTACGCGCCACAAAATGCTTCAATTTTTCAACCGCTTGCGCAGCACAAATCAAGCCGCCGGTACAGTACCGCACGGCGTCGCCTTCTTCCCGCACTGCGGGTGAACCGCACACCGGACACTGGTCCGGGAACGCATAGCGCACCGCATCATCGGGACGTTTCTTAAGGTCAACATCCGCCACTTTCGGGATCACATCCCCCGCGCGATAGACCTGCACCCAGTCGCCTTCCCGGATGTCCTTACCGTCACGAATGCTTGCGCCTTTGCTATCCAGCCCAGCGATGTAGTCCTCGTTGTGCAGGGTCGCATTGCTGACCACCACACCGCCCACGGTGACCGGCGCCAAACGCGCCACTGGGCTCAACGCGCCTGTACGGCCCACCTGAATGTCAATCGCTTCCAGCCGGGTCCAGGCCAGCTCAGCCGGGAACTTGTGCGCAATCGCCCATCGCGGCGTGGTGGATCGAAACCCAAGCCGCTCCTGCAACGCCAAGTCGTTCACCTTATAAACCACGCCGTCGATGTCGTAGCCCAACGTCGCACGCCGCTCTTCAATCATCTTGTAGTGAGAGATCAACGTTTCCGGACTGTCGCAGACTTTAGTCAGATCGTTGATAACAAATCCAAAATCTTGAATCCGGGAAATCGCGTCCATCTGGGTGTCCGCCAAAGGTTCTGACAGCTCCCCCCAGGCATAAGCAAAAAACTTCAGCGGCCGTTCACGGGTGATCTGCGCATCCAGCTGCCGCAAGCTACCGGCCGCGGCATTGCGCGGGTTGGCAAACACCGTCTTGGGTTTCTTGCCGGCGACCTCAAGCTGTTCGTTTTCCACCACGATCCGCGCATTCAACGCCTCAAAAGAGTCGTGACTCATATACACCTCGCCGCGCACCTCCAGTACCGCTGGCGCATTGGCAATACTCTGGGGAATATCCGCAATCGTACGCGCATTGGCGGTCACGTCTTCGCCCGTGCTGCCGTCCCCTCGGGTCGCCGCATAGACCATCTCTCCATTTTCATAACGAATGGAGAGGCTTAACCCATCAATCTTCGGCTCTGCCGTAAACGCAAGCGGCTCACTGCTCAAGCCCAGATACTTACGAATGCGCTCATCAAAATCCGCCACATCCTGATCTTCAAAGGCGTTGCCTAGGCTCAGCATAGACACTTTATGCGCGATCTTGCCAAAGCCCTCGGAGGGCGCAGCGCCCACTTGCTCGGTCGGGCTATCAGTTCGCTTCAGCTCTGGAAACCGCGCTTCAATCTCGGCATTGCGCTTTTTAAGCCTGTCATACTCCGCATCCGAGATCGTCGGCGCATCCGCTCCGTGGTAGTCGCGATTCGCTTGACCCAACAACGCAGAAAGGCGCGCGAGGGCCTCGCGCGCCTGATCCACAGTCATATCTGTGACAGCAATCTCTTTGGCCACGGCCGCCTCCCTATTCTACCCTCCCAAGCAATAGGGCTGACAACCGTCAACGTCCAGAGGTCGCCGCGCCTTAAGCGCGCATGGCCACCGGGTCGTCAGAACCAGCAACCGGTTCCGGATCACGCAGCACATAGCCACGACCCCAAACGGTCTCGATGTAGTTTTCACCACCGGTCGCCTCAGACAACTTCTTGCGAAGTTTACAGATAAAGACGTCAATGATTTTCAGTTCAGGCTCGTCCATACCGCCATACAGGTGGTTCAGGAACATCTCTTTGGTCAGCGTGGTGCCTTTGCGCAGGGACAGCAGCTCGAGCATTTGGTACTCTTTGCCGGTCAGATGCACAGGCTTGTTTTCGACCTCTACGGTCTTCGCATCCAGGTTCACGTTAATCTGGCCGGTCTTAATAACCGACTGCGAGTGACCTTTGGACCGGCGAATAATCGCGTGAATACGCGCCACCAGCTCTTCGCGGTGGAACGGTTTGGTCAGGTAGTCGTCCGCACCGTAGCCAAAGCCCTTGAGCTTGCTTTCGGTGTCATCCGCCCCCGACAGGATCAGGATTGGGGTGTCGATACGGGATGTCCGCAGCTGACGCAGAACCTCGTGACCGGTCATGTCTGGCAGGCCAAGGTCCAGCAAAATAAGGTCGTAATCGTAAAGCTTCGCCAGATCGATGCCTTCTTCACCAAGATCGGTGGCATAAACATTCAGGTTGGCATGAGTCAGCATCATTTCGATGCTTTTGGATGTTGTAGGATCGTCTTCGACCAGCAGCACTCTCATTGGTTCGGCTTCCTTACATTGGAGGGTTACTGTCGTTAACCTTAACGATTAAAGGTTAACGACAGGTTACCGATTTAGGAAGGTTAACAGAGATTGCCACAATTAGCGATATTTTTGAACGGCCGTCGCTTTGAGCGCATCTTGACCATGGGTGGAAACCGCCGTCACCCATTCATTAAACTCATCTTCACTTAAGCTATACATTTCAAGGGCTTCCCTCTTGGTAATCAATCCATACGCCACGCCGCGCACCACGGCTGCCTTGCGGGATGCCACCCATCTCTTGGTTTTGGCTGGGGGCAAGTCGGCACGTGTCATGACCTGACCATCGGTCAAAGTCACACATCTTGGGCCTTCCACTTTCTTTAAAAACATCTCGCTCATCCTCTTGGTGAGGAAATATTCGCCTATGGGACTTAACGAGGCCCTAAAGCAGCCCTTGAGAGTATCTAAGATTTTCCTATATTCTCGTGGACTTCTGACCCGGAGAGACTCACCATGCCGCTTGATGGCGACACGCCCCTTAATTCGCTCGGTTTTGCCAAGCCCCCGTCCGAGACCCGCGTGGTCGTCGCCATGTCCGGTGGCGTCGACAGTTCTGTGGTCGCCGCCCAGTTGGCGGACGAGGGCTATGACGTGGTTGGCGTGACGTTGCAGCTTTATGACCACGGTGCAGCCTTGGCCAAAAAAGGCGCTTGCTGTGCGGGGATCGACATCCACGACGCCCGTCGCGTGGCCGAGGAAAAAGGCTTCCCGCATTACGTTCTGGATTACGAAAACATTTTCCAGGACGCGGTGATCGATGAATTTGCCGACAGCTATCTCGGCGGCGCCACTCCTGTGCCTTGCATCCGCTGCAACGAACGGGTGAAATTCAAGGATCTTTTGGAAACCGCCAAGGATCTGGATGCGGATTGCATGGCCACCGGCCACTACATTCAGCGCAAATTGGGCGCTGAAGGCCCGGAGCTTCATTCCGCTGCTGACGCCAATCGCGATCAAAGCTACTTCCTGTTCTCCACCACACCGGAACAGCTCGACTACCTGCGCTTTCCACTCGGCCACCTGCCAAACAAAGACGCCACCCGCGCTTTGGCCGCCGAATACGGCCTCGCAGTGGCAGACAAGCCAGACAGCCAAGACATCTGCTTTGTTCCTAATGGCGATTACGCCAGCGTGATTGAAAAACTGCGCCCCGGCGCGGTCGAGCCCGGCGAAATCGTTGACAGTGAAGGCAATGTTCTGGGCACCCACGGTGGGGTGATCCATTACACCATCGGCCAACGCCGGGGGCTGGGCATCGGTGGCCTCACAACACCGCTCTATGTGGTGAAGCTCGACGTGGAAAAAAAACAGGTCATCGTTGGTCCGAAAGAAATGTTGGCGACCCGCATCGTGCCTGTGCGTGAAATCAACTGGCTTGGCGACGAGCCTTTTGAAAGCCGCAAGGAGTGGCACTTTTCCGTAAAAGTGCGGTCCACACGCCCGCCACGCGACGCCATCTTACGGCCAACCGGACCGGACACAGCAGAGGTAGAGCTGTTGACACCAGAAGAAGGTGTCGCCCCCGGACAAGCTTGCGTGTTTTACGACAACGACAGTTCGCGCATCTACGGCGGTGGCTGGGTCTGGCGCGGTTACTGAACCGCGCCACCATCACGTGATGTCGGTGCCGGTGTTGATCACAACGTAGAGCCCAATGGCAATCATCACATAAGGCGCCAACCATTCCAGCCGTTCAATTCGGGATACTTTTGCTGGCGCCATCGCCGCCAAAGCAGCGCCACCAAAGGCCAGAGCCACCGCAGAAGCCCCTGCACCAAGAAGGATCGGCAGCGTGTAGCTCGGCCCGGAGTCGGCGAGCAACGGTGTGAAAACAGCAAAGCTGTCAAACGACACGCTGAGGAACAGCGCGATGATCGCCAGTACGTGGGATTTGGAAACCTGCTCCGCCGCGGAACTCTCTTTGCCCAAGAAACGCGCGACCAAGGCATAAACGCCTAACCCAATTGGGATAAACCCAAGGTAGCCCACCTGATGTGGCAAACCGGTTTCCAACCCAGCAGAGACAAACACCGCCGCCGCAAGCATGATGCCCTGCGCAATCAAATAGCCGCTCAAAGTACGTAGCTGTCCGACAGTCAGGATCAACCCAACCATGATAGCCAGATTGTCCAGGTTGGTGGCCACATGCGCGGTCAGGGCCGATAGCGCAATGCCAAACTCATCAATCATTTTTGAAGTCCATCCAGCACAGCCCGTGCCGCGCGCAAACCGGGGAACTCCTGACCTCGGCCCAAACGCTCCATAGTGAGTGCCATTGCATCCCGTTGCTCTGAGGCATCTTCCAGCACTTGCAGAATGGCAGGCGCAATCTCTTCAGCCTGGAAGGCAGGCCCCAAAAATTCGGGCACCGCCCGACTTTCTGCGACCAAATTTGCCAGTGTCACAGTATCAATCAACGCCATCCGGCTCATGATCTGCCAGCTGATCCAATTCATGTCATAGCCAATCACCATTGGCGTATCGCTGGCTGCCAACTCAAGCGACACCGTCCCTGACGCTGCCAAAGCCACATCCGCCGCTCTGAATGCCGCCCGTTTCTGTGTTTGGGCTGTTTCGGCGTGCACCTCGTTGGGATCGAGCACTATGGGTGCAACTTTCCAGTCTGCGACCAATTCTTTCACTAGCCCAGCCACTGGTGCAGCTGCAGGCACAACCACCTTCAGGTCCGGCTTCTGCCGCACCAACCGTGCAACCACTTCGCCAAATGTCGGGGTCAACCGACCAACCTCGCCACGCCGCGATCCCGGCAAAGCCAACAGCAAAGGCGCATCACCAATTCCGTGTTCCTGACGGAATGCTGAAACCTCTGCACCGGTCGCCACCGGTTCTGTTACCACCGGATGCCCGACAAAATCACACCGCAGGCCAACCGCTTCCATGTAAGGCGGCTCAAACGGCAAAAGCGCCAAAACCTGATCCACATGTTTAGCCATTTTCTCGGCCCGCTTTGGACGCCAGGCCCAAACCGACGGCGCAACATAATGCACACAACGCAGATCGCTCTTGGCTTTCACTTCCCGCGCCACCCGCAGGCAGAAATCCGGGCTATCGATGGTCACCATCACATCCGGCTTCCAATTCAGCGCAGCCTCCGCCGTCTGATGCATACGTTTCACCAGATGGCGGTACTTGGGCAGCACCTCGGCAATGCCCATCACGCTCAACTCATCCATTGAAAACAAGCTTTCAAGCCCCTGCGCGATCATCAGCGGCCCACCTACGCCGGCGAACTCCACATCCGGCACCAATTGGCGCAACCCTTCCATGAGCGCCCCGCCAAGTCGGTCGCCCGACAATTCGCCTGCGACCAGAAACACTTTCATCAGATCACCCGAGACAACAAAAACAATCCGCTCTCTTCCAGCGCTGCCAATGTCTTTGGCCGATCCAACACAACCACGCGTCCAGCAGAAACGACAATGCCCTCCACACCCGCTTTGGCAGCGGCTCGCACGGTGTCCGGCCCAATCGCGGGCATATCAACCCGCAAGTCCTGCCCCCGCTTTGGTGCTTTCAGAAACACGCCTTTGCCCCGCCGCAAGTGTTCCGGCGTCTCCGCCACAAAGCGCAGCATGGCGTCCGTGCCTTGCAGCGTCTCAATGCCCAACGCCAAACCGGCCGCCACAACAGCGCCCTGCCCCACATCCAATGGCGACAACGCCAACAGAATATCCGCCGCGCGACTGGCATCCTGCAAAGCCTGCTCTGACGGTTCCGGACCAGTCAGCAAACCTTCCTCCGCCGTCAGCCCCTCAAGCAACTCATGCGCGCCCACAACGTCAAAGCCTTGCTCTTCAAACACGGAGATGATCAACCGCAAGATCGCGTCATCCCCGCCCTGCAGTGCAGGCAACAAACGCGGCGCAATTGCCATCATCCCGGCATCAAACTCTGCTGGGTTCAGCGCCGGACGGCCCAAACTGCCCGCCATCACCAGCCGCGTGACATCGCCAGCTTTCAAAGCCTCAAACAATCCGCCCATTTTTTCAAAGCGATGCGAATGCACGTCATCAGGCATATCATGCGCCACGCCTTCAAACACCACGCACATCGCATCCGGATGAGCGGCAGACAGCGCCACAGGCAAGCTGCCGCCGCCACACAAAATCGCCAGTCGGCCCATTGATTTACCTCGGTGTCAGGAAGGAACGATCAGTGTCGCCCATGATAAATGCGACAATCTCTTGCACATAGTCACTGTCAGTTTCTTCGCCTAAGCGCTTGGCCCGCGCCTGAAACGCACCTTCGCCTTGGGCCAGCATCTGAAACGCCGCCCGCAAAGCGGTGATGTCAGAGCGTGCCACGCCACGACGCTTCAAGCCGACAAGGTTCAACCCGTCCAACTCGCCACGCGGCCCTTGCACCAGACCGTAGGGGATCACATCATTGGTCACCATGCTGACCGCACCAATGATGGCACCGCGACCAATGCGCACCCACTGGTGAATGCCACACAGACCGCCAATAATAACGTCGTCTTCAATGATGCAGTGCCCCGCTACAGCGGCAGAGTTCACCACAATCACATTGTTGCCGATCTGCGCATCATGCGCGATATGGCAGCCCGCCATGAACAGGCCATCGTCACCCACGCGGGTCACGCCGCCACCACCGTCGGTGCCGCTGTTCATCGTCACGTGCTCACGGATACGATTGCGTTCGCCAATCACCAGTTTGGTGTCTTCGCCACCAAACTTAAGATCCTGTGGTACCTCGCCAATCACCGAGAAGCTGAACACCACCGTGTCCGCGCCAATTTCAGTATCGCCGGTCACCACCACATGGGACTTCAGCTCAACACCGGCGTGCAAAACAACCTTTGCACCCACGACGCAAAATGGCCCAACTACACAGCCGTCCGAAACCACTGCACCGTCTTCGATCACCGCTGAGGCATGCACCTCTGCATGAGCAGAAATAGCCATCAGCCTTACTCCTTAGGCAGGTCCATCATTGCAGTGAATTCAACTTCACAAGCGACGTCGCCGTCAACCGTGGCCGTCCCAGCAAATTTCCAGACTTTGCCGCCCGGCTTGCCACGAGTGGTTTCCACTTTCATTTCCAGCTTGTCACCTGGAACCACCATGCGGCGGAACTTACATTTGTCGATGCCCATGAAGTAGACCAGCAGATCTTTGTCCGCCAAATCCAGCGCCACCCCCACCATAATGGCCGATGTCTGCGCCATGGCTTCGACAATTGTCACACCCGGCATAATCGGTTTCTTCGGGAAGTGACCCTGAAAATGTGGCTCGTTCATGGTGACCATCTTGATGCCCGTGGCCGATTGATACCCATCGATATCAACCACTTTGTCGACCAGCAGGAAAGGATAGCGATGCGGAATGAGCCGTTGGATCAGTTCGATATCGGCGCTCTTGAGATCTTCGGACATTTATTGCTCCTCATGCGGCCTAAGACTTTGATCTTAGCCCTAACAATCCCCGACGCGAGGGGCAAGCACCAGGCAAGATTCAATCCGTTTCAGAAGGAGGCATCACAAGGGAGAACTATAACCAGCCCCTGCTACTCGTCTGGCGGAACATCATCCTGTTCCGCGCCATCACCCAGCACCTGGTTCAGCCGCATAATTGCAAAAGACGTCACATCAACCGCGGGATCCGCCAGCAACACATCGCGACGTTCCAGAATAACCTTGGCCCCGGCATCTCGCATTAGGGTTGTCAAAATGGGACTGGCGACGCGAATAAACGCGTCCTGTTCGCGTTGACGTCGACGCTCCAGATTGGCGGCTTTCTCATCTTGCTCTTTGCGGATTTGCACCACCCGTGCATCAAATGCCTCCGCCACCGCCCGAAACGCATCAGCCTCCATCTCACTACGTTTCGCGGTAAGTGCTTTTTCTTCCGCAGTCAGCTCAGCCTGAATACGACGGTTCTCAGCCAACAAAATTGACTCATCCGCAGCCAACTCTTGGGCCACGCGGATTCCAAACTGGGATTGGCTGAACATCACATCACTATCAACCGTCAACACTTGTGACTGTGGCAAAACCTGCTGCTGCGCAAAGACAATCGGGGCGCTCAACAGCGCCCCGATCAGGAAAGTTATGCGAAACACGCCTCGTCCCATACCGGATCAGAATTGAGCACTGATGGTAAAGTCAAAGGATTGATCGCGGTCGAACTCTTCTTTCTGAAGCGCCTTGGTGAAGTTAAACCGAAGCGGCCCAATTGGCGTGGTCCAGAAGATTGACGCCCCAATGACATGACGCAGCGAAAAATCTTCGTAGTAGATTGTCCCGACACCATTGGTGTTATCGAGCCCCCAAAGTGAGCCAACATCATAAAACAGACCACCGGTGATCCCAAGCTCTTCAGGCAATCCCAAAGGAAACTCAGCCTCAAACCGTGCCGAGGCATAGTATTTGCCACCCAATGCGTCATCCAATGACCCATCCGCAGACCGCTCTCGTGGGCCAACACCATAAGGTTTAAATCCACGGATGTGGCGGTTGGACACAATATAGCGATCGTCAATGCGGCTGTCGCCATTTGGAGAGTATAGCGCACCACCTTGCAGCGTCGCGCGCAATGTCACTTCCTCTTGCCATACTTTGGATTCTGCGACCGCTCGCGCGGTGGTCGACACAAACTTATAGTCGCCACCGAGGCCACCAAAGTCTTGACCAAACTCAAACATGTAACCACGTGTTGGGTCCAAACCACGTTTGCGCGTGTCATAGCGATAGGTGTAGCCAACCGAGCTTTTCCAAATTTCACCGCGTGCCGCTTCTTGTTCGACAATCGTATTTGGATCGATCGAATTGTCCGCGGAGACATCCAGACCAGACCGTTCCAGCTTATAGCGCAGCTGCATATTGGAGAACTCCCCCATCTCAAACCCAAGGTAGGGTGAGAACTCACCAACAGTGTTAGTAAAACGCGCTTCGCTGGGTTCAAATTCCTTATAGAAGAACCCAAAACCGGCGGTCAGGTCGCGCCCCAAAAACGCGGGCTCAGCAAAGGACAAGCTATAATCCTTGATGTCAGATGAGGTCGAGAAGGACAGCCCAAAGCTCTGACCTCGGCCGAGGAAGTTGGATTCGCTAAAGCGAACGACCAGCCCGATACCATCGTTTGTCGAGTACGTCCCGCCCAGTGCCAACGACCCCGTAGGCTGCTCTTCGACATCAACATCCACAATCACCTGACTAGGTGTGCTGCCTTCTCGTGCATTTACATCTGCAACCGTAAAGTACCCAAGCGCGCGGATACGCTCCGCACTTTCACGGATTTCACGCGGATTGAAGGGATCCCCTTCGGCAATCCGGAATTGGTTGCGGATGACCTTGTCCAGCGTCGTTGTATTGCCTTCAATATCGATGCGCTCGACGAAAATTTTCGGCCCCTTAGAAATGACAAATTCCACATCCAGAGTCAGGTCACGGTCATTCCGCGAAATACGGGGATCCACCCGCAGAAAATCTTGCCCTTGCTTCAGGCCAAACCGCTCCATCCTTGTAATCGAGTTTTCAACCAAAATTGGTGAATACGTCACGCCGGGCTTTAGCCGAAGGGTGTCCAGATACTCTTGCGCATCTACCCCGTTAATTTCGCTGGTCGCAGTAATATTGCCAAATTTGAACTGCTGGCCTTCTTCCACGTTAAACGTCAGGAAATAACCGTCGCGCTCGCGCGACAGCTCAGCGTTTACCGCCAGGGTACGGAAGTCAACATAACCGCGCGACAGGTAGAAATCCCGCAGCACCTGTTTGTCAAACTCGATCCGGTCATTCACAAAGGTGTCTTGCTTAAAGAACGCCCGCAACAGGCCAGCTTGCTTCGTCGCCAAAACGCGACGCAGCCGGTTGTCGCTGTAGTTGCGGTTGCCCACGAACCCAATGCGTTCGATCTCGACCACACCGCCTTCGAACACTTCAAAAATCAGATCCGCACGGTTGTCGCTACGCCGAATAAGCCGGGTGTTCACCCGCGCCGCCAAGCGGCCTTGTTCGGAATAGGCTTGAGTGATCCGCGCTGCGTCGCGCTCAGCCGTGGTCGGATTCAACACCCGACGGGATTGCGACTCAATCAGCTGCTCTAACGCCTCATCTTTCAGACGCTTGTTGCCTTCAAAGCTGATCCGGTTGATGGTTGGGAACTCTGTGACCTTGATCACAAGCGTGCTGCCGCTTGGCACAAGTTCGACGGTCTCAAACAGACCACTCGCCAGCACGCGCTGGTATGCGGCATTCACCTGTCCGGCAGAGACCGCTGTTCCACGCGGAATAGCAGCGTAATTTGCCACTGCAGCAGATTCGATCCGCTGGTTGCCCTCAACTCGGATCGAGCTGAAGTTGTATGTTTGCGCTAGACCAAATGTTGGCAACGCCACCATGATCGCAAAAATTGCAAAGAAAAACGCCGTAATGAGGCGCCGTTTCTGCACCTCTCCCCCGTCTTTGGCAATCGCCAAAGCCCTCGATTGTTTGGTCATTCCCAAACTCCGCAGTACATCCCAGTTGAGTTGTGACTATCGGGTCTGAGGGCTGATGTCAAAACAGCATTGACCTTGGATCAAAGAGAATCGGCCGCCAATGCACTGGCATCCCTAGCGGGTCGGCCTGTCAACACCACACAATGTTGTGCGAAGGCCTCCGCTCAATCCCATGGCTTACTGAAGCCCGCCGTTCATCATCATCGTGCCGACAAAGGCGCCAAGCGACAATCCAGCGAGGATTGCTGTTGGAAACAACATGCGCTCCCAGTTGATGTCAATCAACAGCCCAACTGCGCGGTACCCGTTTTCAATGGTGTGCATAGTTCCAAACCCAATTCTTACCTACAGCCTAACTCTACCGGAGGAATTGGGCGAAAATTGGGCACAACCATTGGAGCCGTGCCCAAAATCACGTTAGGGGCAGAACAAATCGTTGGTCAGACCAAACACCATCATGCTCAAAACCAACACCAAACCCGCCGTCATCAGGATGCGCAGCACACTGTCCGCAGGTGGCTTCCCGGTAACGGCCTCATAGGCGTAGAATACCAAATGTCCGCCATCCAGCATCGGGATCGGGAAAAGATTCAACAGACCAATGGCCGTGGACAACACAGCAATAAACCAAATAAAGCTTTGCGCGCCTTGGCTGGCCATCGCACTGGAAGTCTGCGCAATGCCAACGGGCCCTGACAGGTTACAGCTGCTGATCGCGCCGGTGATCATGTGATAAAGCCCACTGACAGAGCCTTCCATGATCCGCCCGGTCTGACGTACACCAGCCATAAAGGCCTCGCCGGCAGGCAAAGTCTCAGTCGCTGGGTCAAACGCCAGGCCACCACCAATGCCTATCCGCCAATGTGTGACAAACCCACCATCCGCCTGAGGTTCATCGACACGACGGGGCGTTAGGTCAAACTGATCAACAGTACCTGCCCGATCTACCGTCAGAGCCAATGTGGCCCCTTCCCCACCTTCAACAGCTTCCTTGAGTTGGGAAAAAGCCACAATCGGCTTACCATCGATCGCCGTGAACACGTCTCCAACTTCCAGGCCAGCATTATAGGCAGCGGAACGTGGCGCCAACGACTGCACCATTGGCGGATACAAAAATGGTCCGGACACTTCTAATGTCTCCCCGCCGCGCTCCACAGCATAGGTCAGCACAGCATCTTTCGGCATCGCTTTGGCAAAGGCATCAAAGGCTTCAGGATCATCAAACGACGGGATTTCTGCCCCTGCAATCGCAGTCACAACATCGCCCTGCTGCAATTCATACGGCGCTTCTGGCAGATCCCAGATCTCGCCCACAATCAGCTTGCTGCCAATCTGGCCGTTGAACAACATCACGCCAGTGAAAATGATGATCGACAGAATGAAGTTGAACACCGGTCCGGCCAGAACCGTGGCAGCTCGAGCCCAAAGTGGCGCACCGTGCATGGTGTGACGACGTTCTTCTTCGGACATCTCTTCCATAGCTTCGCCGTCTTTACCGCTGGCGGCATTGGCATCACCTTTGAACTTCACATAACCACCCAACGGAATCGCCGCGATCTGCCACTTGGTGCCGCGCTTGTCATAACGTGACCAAATCACCGGCCCAAAGCCCAGGCTGAACACATCCGCGCCAATGCCGCTCCAGCGTCCCACAATGTAGTGGCCATACTCGTGGATCGCGACGATGATCGACAGGGCCACCACAAACCACAACACGGTCAGCCCGCCGCCACCAATACCGGAAATCAGCGATGAAATATCCAAAGGGGTCGTCCTCTTTCTGGGGCGTTATGCCAATTTTTGCATGACCTGACCGGCCGTCTTGCGGGCCAGATGGTCGGTTTCCATGACCGTATCAAGGGTCATTTCGGCATTCTTGCGGCAATGTGATGGAGAAAGCTGTGTTAAAACCTCTTCGACCACCTCGGCCATCTGCAAAAACCCAATGCGATGATCCAGGAACCCGTCCAACGCACGCTCTTTCGCCGCGTTAAAAATGGCCCCCGCGTGCCCGCCCAGTTCCAACACCTCATGTGCCAGTCGCAACGCCGGATAGCGCTGCAAATCTGGCTCGCGGAAGTGCAACGCCCCGACCTTGGCAAGGTCCAGCCGCTCCACCGGCAACGTCTTGCGCTCTGGCCAATGCAAAGCAAAGCCAATCGCATGCCGCATATCCGGTGGCCCTACATGCGCCATCAAGGCGCCGTCGTTGAACCCAACCAGCGCATGCACCAGAGATTCCGGATGCACCAGCACCTCGATCTGCTCATGCCCGCAGCCAAAAAACTCTTTGGTCTCAATGACCTCCAACGCCTTATTGAACATCGAGGCGCTGTCCACAGTGATCCGCTGTCCCATATTCCAATTGGGATGGCTGCTGGCCTGCTCCGGTGTGGCGCGCGCCATGTCTTCCAGGGTCCAATCCCGGAACGCACCACCGCTGGCGGTGATGATGATCCGCTCCACCGCCGCCATATCTTCGCCAATCAGGCCTTGAAAGATCGCTGAATGCTCGCTGTCCACCGGCAAGATACGCGCGTTGTATTTCGCAGCGGTGCCCATGATCAGCTGGCCCGCTGTGACCAGCGATTCCTTATTGGCCAACGCCAAGGTCGCGCCTTGCTCCAGCGCCTCCAAACCCGGCGCCAGTCCCGCTGCACCAACAATTGCGCTCATCACCCAATCCGCAGGCCGCGCCGCTGCCTCGCGGATCGCAGCCGCACCAGCCGCCGCTTCAACGCCACTGCCAGCCAATGCAGCGCGCAGGTCATCAAGCCGCGCCTCATCCGCCGTCACCGCCACATCAGCCTTCAGCTCACGCGCGTCTGCCGCCAGTTGGGCAATATTTTGACCACCGCTCAACGCCACCACGTCATAGCTGGCGGGATCGCGTCGGATCAGGTCAATGGTGTTTTGCCCAATCGACCCGGTAGCACCAAAAATGGAGATTTTTCTCATGTCGCAGGCAGCCCCAACACGGCACCCAGCACCAGCACCAAAAGCGCGGCGCCCAACATAGCGTCAAACCGGTCCAACAAGCCGCCATGACCCGGAATAAGGTTTGAGCTGTCTTTGATACCCGTACGACGTTTGATCGCGCTCTCAGCTGCATCGCCCATCTGCGAGGCAAAGGAGGTCAGCACCGACAGAAGTATCAACGGCGTGCCACCAAAGGCCACGCCCACGCAGGCCGCTGCCACCCAGCCAGCCATTGTGCCGGACCACGTCTTTTTGGGGCTCACTTTGGGCCAGAACTTTGGACCGCCCAAAAGGCGCCCGGCAAAATAGCCCGCCACATCTGTAGCCACGACAACCGACACCAGCCAGATCACCCAATAGGCCCCACGTACATCGCGCAACACAATCAGCCCATAACAGGCCAACATAAGCCCCACTGCGTAAGCCAAGTAAATTCCACGATCTTTTTTGAGTTGCCCAGCACCCGCTAAGGGCACAGCCAGCAGCATCGGCAAAATCGCCTGCCCCGGCACAAAGTCGGTCAAGAACATCACCACAGCGGCCAAGACACCCATAGAGAGCGAGATTTTCTGGTCGCCACCGGACATCATCCGGCTCAATTCCCAAACCATACCGCCACAGATGATCACGACAAACTCGTGGAACAAAAAGCCCCCTTGCCAGATCGCCAATCCCCCCACGCCAAGCAGCACAACTGCCGACAGGGTCCGAGGCAACAAATCGCCCCACTTACCAGACACGCTGCTCACACTGTCACCGCGCCAAAACGACGGTCCCGTCGCGCATAAGCGTCCACCAGTTTGCGGAATTCCTCTTTCGAAAAGTCCGGCCACAACGTGTCAATAAACTCATATTCTGCATACGCCGATTGCCACAATAGGAAGTTGGAAATCCGCGCTTCGCCGCTTGTGCGAATGACCAGATCGGGATCGGGCAAAACATGTGTATCAAGATACTTTGGCAAGGTCTCTTCGTTCACATCTTCCGGTGCCAACGACCCGTTTGCCACGTCCTGCGCCAACCGCTGCGTGGCGCGCGCCACTTCATCACGACCGCCGTAGTTCAACGCAATTGTGAGATTCACCCCGTCATTGTCTGCGGTGAGTTCTTCCAATTCGTCCATCAAAGCGCGCAGTTTTTCATCCAAACGCGGACGGTCGCCGATAAATCGCACCCGCACCCCTTCCGCCTTCAGCCCACGGGCCTCTTTGCGGATGTATTGGCGGAACAGGCTCATCAAGCCCGCCACTTCCGCTTGCGTGCGCTTCCAGTTCTCGGTCGAGAACCCAAAAATCGTCAGATACTCCACGCCCAAAGGCTTACAAGCGCGCACAATCTCTTTGACGCGCTTGGCCCCGGCGTGGTGCCCGAATAACCGCGGGCGACCGCGCGCCTGCGCCCAACGGCCGTTGCCATCCATGATAATGGCCACATGCCGAGGGCCGGTCGCGGGAATCTCGTCACCCATATTGATCAGACCTGCATGATCTCGGATTGCTTGTTCTCAAGCGCGCCGTCGATTTGCTTGATATAACGGTCAGTCATTTCCTGAACTTCCGCTTCCCAAAGCTTCTGATCATCCTCAGACAGGCCGTCCGCCTTGCCTTTTTTGATCTGATCCATGCCATCCCGACGCAGGTTGCGGATCGAAACACGGGCATGTTCGGCATATTGCGCAGCCACACGCGCCAGCTCGGTGCGGCGCTCTTCGTTCAGCTCCGGAATAGGCAACATCACAATGGTGCCGTTGGTCTGTGGGTTGATCCCAAGACCAGAGTTCATGATCGCCTTCTCAACCGCACTCACCAGTGATTTATCCCAGACGTTGATGGTCACCATACGTGGCTCAGGCACGTTCACGGTGCCCACCTGGTTGATGGGTGTGCGCGATCCATAAGCATCCACCATCACAGGCTCCAGCATGTTGGCTGAGGCGCGGCCTGTGCGCAGCGACGCAAATTCAGTTTTCAACGCACCCATGGCACCATCCATACGGCGTGCCAGATCGTCGGTATCAAGTTCAAACTCTTCGGACATGAGATTGCTCTCTTCTTCTGTCTGTTTTCTTTTGTCTTTTTCGCGCGTTGCGGGGCTTTTGCCGCCGCGTCACGCCGTCTCGATCACCTTAACGGGATCAGACAACCTTTGTATAGGTGCCCCGACCCGCGAGAATGCCTTTGAAGCCACCAGGCTCGTCCAGCGGGAACACAATCAGCGGCAGGTTGTTGTCCCGCGCGAGTGCAATTGCGCTCGCGTCCATCACCCGCAGACGCTTGGCCAGCACCTCGTCATAGGTGATTTCATCATAGCGCACCGCATCATCATGCTCGGCGGGATCCTTGTCATAGATGCCGTCCACACCGTTTTTGCCCATAAAGATCGCTTCACAAGCCATCTCATTGGCGCGCAGTGTCGCAGCCGTATCCGTGGTGAAATACGGGTTACCGGTTCCGGCTGCAAAGATGCACACGCGTTTTTTCTCAAGGTGACGCACAGCACGACGACGAATGTATGGCTCAGCCACCTCATCCATACGAATCGCGCTGATCACGCGGGTGAACACGCCCAGTTCTTCCAACGCACTCTGCATCGCCAGCGCATTCATCACCGTGGCCAGCATGCCCATATAATCCGCTGTGGTGCGTTCCATACCTTGCGCAGCACCGGACAGGCCGCGGAACACGTTGCCGCCCCCAATCACCATGCAAATCTCCACGCCCATGTCGTGAACAGATTTCACTTCTTTGGCGAGACGCGCAATTGTCGGCGGGTGCAGGCCATAGCCCTGGTCTCCCATCAACGCCTCCCCCGAAATTTTCAACATCACACGGTTAAAGGTGGCGTCGGCGGGGACGGTGTCGTCGCTCATGTTGCACTCCATCTGCGCATCGTTTTAGGATTGGACGCAAAATGTCGGAAAACGCCCGCAGGTTCAATGCGAGAGTTGGGGATAACCGACAAAAGTAAGCGCAAAGTCAGGTCACCCGCATGTCACAACTGCCGCCCATCGCCTCTGATCAACCCGTATTGATCGCAGGCCCCACAGCCAGCGGCAAAAGCGCCCTTGCGCTGGAGATTGCTGCGCAACAGGGCGGCATGATCATCAATGCCGATGCAATTCAGGTGTTTGACAATTGGCGCGTACTCACCGCGCGCCCTTCGCTCGATGACGAAGCCGCCGCCCCTCACCGCCTTTATGGCCATGTTCCCTATGATGCTGAATATTCAGTCGGCCACTGGCTGCGTGAGGTGGCGCCAATTCTGACCAACGGTCCCCGCCCCATCATTGTTGGTGGCACCGGCCTGTATTTCACAGCGCTGACCCAGGGCCTAGCAGACATCCCCGCCACACCACCAGAGCTGCGCGCGCACGCCAACGCCCGCGTTGAAGCCGAGGGCTTCCAAGCCCTGCTTGCCGAGCTTGATCCCGAAACTAAGGCCCGGATCGACACCCAAAACCCCATGCGTGTGCAGCGTGCATGGGAAGTCCTCACCGCCACAGGCCGCGCATTGGCAGATTGGCAAGACAACACGCCGCCTCCGCTCCTGCCATTGTCCGATACAATGCCGATTGTTTTTGACGTGCCCAAAGACTGGCTCAACGCGCGGATTGCCCGGCGGTTTGACCTGATGTTGGACCACGGCGCGCTGGAAGAAGCCGAAGCCAATCTCGCCATCTATGATCCAACCCTTCTCTCCGCCAAAGCCATTGGCGCGCCGGAACTCATCGCGCATCTGCGTGGTGAAATTGATCTGGAAACCGCCCGCGAACGCGCCACAATTGCCACGCGCCAGTTTGCCAAACGTCAACGCACATGGTTCCGCTCCAAAATGAAAACCTGGCATCACCACACGCCGGCAGACATCTAATTTCCGCAAATTTTCGCCATTCGGCACAACAGGTCAGTAAGTCTTCACTTGCTCGAATCGCACATCCTGCGCTTAATCCACAGCAAGATGACCGATAAAAATTTACATATCCCGTCATTTATGACCAAACCGGGCATGGGCGGCATGTCTGGAGCGGCGCGAAAACCTGCGGCGCCTGTGGCTGCAGCTCCGCCGCCACGCCCTGTTTTGGCAGATCAACCTTTGCCACAAATTCGTGTAGAAACTCTTGCTGGCCTGACCAAAGGCGCGCCGTGGATGCTTGAGCAATTACATGTGCGCACGCACCACATTTTATTGTGGACCACCCGTGGTCAGGGGCGCGTTTTGTTGCATGGCCTGCGCCGGGGTTTTGGGGCGCATAACGCAATTTTTGTCCCCGCTGGCAAACTGCTCTCCTTTGAACTTGGGTTGCAGGTTCAGGGCTTGGCCATGTTGATCCCGGATGACGGCCGCGTGACTCTGCCCGACCGTGCCCAGCATCTGCGATTGCAGGACGGAACCGAACAAGCCGAATTCACCGCCATTCTGGACGCTCTGCGCCGCGAGTTGCACGACAAGCGCCCCTTTATGGCCGAGGCCTTAAATGCCCACGCCCGCCTTCTATCTGTCGCCCTGCGCCGGGACCTGCAAGAGGCTGGACCGCCGCCGCCAACCCGCGCCTCAGAACGCATTGTACGCCGCTTCTGTGACATCCTTGCGGCCGAATACACCAGTGGGTACCCGATGGCGTGGTACGCTGACCAACTCGATATCACGCCGACACATCTGACGCGCGTCTGTCGTCAGGCTGCCGGTCTCACCGCAGCCGAAATGCTCTCGCAAATGACCCAGCATCGCGCCCGCAGCCTACTTTTGGATAGTGATCTGCCCATCAACCGTGTGGCAGATTCTCTCGGATTTGGCAGCGCCGCCTATTTCACGCGCTTCTGCCAACAGCACTTTGGCGCCGCGCCGAGCCAAGTGCGCAAGCAGGCCCGCGTCCGGTAATTTATCTGAAATTAATAAGGCTTACCCGCCCCAGATAACCCGCACATAGTTGCGAGTCTCTGCGTACGGCGGCACACCGCCGTATTTCTCCACCGCACCTGGACCGGCGTTGTAGGCCGCCAAAGCCAAGCGCCAGCTGCCAAACTTCTGATACTGTTGTTTAAGATAGCGCGCGCCACCTTCCAGGTTTTGCTGCGGATCATGTGGATCCACCCGCAACAGCCGCGCGGTCTGCGGCATCAACTGCGCCAGCCCCAACGCCCCTTTGTGCGACTTTGCCGTGGCATTCCAATTGCTTTCTTGCTGCACCAGCTTGAGGAACAGGTCCACAGGAACCCCATGCAACAACGCGGCTTCCTGCGCCATCACCAGATACGGGCCGCGATACTTGCCGTTGTAGCTGCCAGCACCCCATTTAGACGGTGTAATCACCGGCTTAGGTTTGAGCCGCACAGAATTGCGATATTGTTCCGACGCCCGGCCATCCAAAACTTTTGTCTGGTTCTTGAACAACCGCTCATTGGATTTGGTCGACAGGTTTTGCGCCGCCGCCGGCCCAGAAACCAAGGCCAATCCAATCACCAGTCCCAAAATCCTGCGCGACATATGCGCCTGCTCCACCCTGCTTTTGCGGCCTTCTTAATCAAATTGCAGGGAATTTTCCAGACCGCAGACTGCGCTTGGGCAATTTCCCGCGCGCGCCGCGGTTTTCCCACCTCAGGTTATCCACAAGTTTCCGCCTAAGGTATTGGAGAAACCGCTTCCCATTCATCCCCCGCAGTGGTGTATGGTGCCCCAAATCGTGAGAAAGAATCCGTGGGAGACATAGGCGCATGGCCGGATCGGTGAACAAAGTAATTATCATTGGCAACCTGGGGCGCGACCCTGAGGTGCGCTCCTTCCAGAACGGCGGCAAAGTGTGCAACCTGCGCATCGCCACCTCCGAGACCTGGAAAGACCGGAACACCGGCGAACGCAAAGAACGCACTGAATGGCACTCCGTGGCCATCTTCCAGGAAGGCCTGGTACGTATCGCCGAGCAATACCTGCGCAAAGGCTCCAAAGTCTACGTCGAAGGCAAATTGCAAACCCGCAAATGGCAGGACCAATCCGGCCAGGACCGCTACTCCACCGAGGTGGTGTTGCAAGGTTTTGACGGCGTGCTGACCATGCTCGACGGCCGCTCCGGCGGCGGCGATGGCGGCGGTGGCTTTGGCGGCGGCAGCAGCGGTGGCGGTTATGACCAAGGTGGCGGCGGCTACGGCGGCGGCTACGATCAAGGTGGTGGCGGCGGCGGCAATTTCGGCGGCGGCGGTGGTGGCAACCAGGGTGGTCCAGCGCCAAGCCGCGACATGGACGACGAAATCCCGTTCTAAGTCACAGACACAGTATGTTCAGAGGTCGCCATTTGGCGGCCTCTTTTTGTTGTGCTCCCCCTGCCCATCTTTACACCGGCGCAAACTTCTCCCAATGTCCGGCACAAGTGAACGATCATTCAGCGAGGCCCGACATGAGCGACCAAACAAGTTTTGACCAGCAACTCACCGACCGACTGGTCGCCTACTGTGCCATCGACAGCCAATCAGATGAGCACTCCGCGAGCATCCCGTCCACAGAGATCCAGCTCGATGTGTCTCGCCATCTTGTGGCCGAGCTGGAACGTATCGGCGCCTCCGATGTGGAGTTGACCTCCTATGGGGTAGTCCTCGCCACCGTGTCGGCCACCGTGGAGACCGCTCCTACAATCGGCTTCTGCGCTCATGTCGACACTGCACCACAGTTCAATGCCACCGGCGTAAAACCCCGCGTGATTTCTAATTGGGACGGCAGCGACATCACCTATCCGGACAACCCGGATTTGGTTCTGAACCCATCGACTTCCTCCTATCTCGAAGGCAAAGAAGGCGAAGACATCATCACCGCCTCCGGCCTCACCTTGCTGGGCGCCGACGACAAAGCCGGCGTTGCAATCATCATGACCATGGCCGAGCACCTGCTGACCACGCCGGGCCTGAAACACGGCAAAATCCGCATCGCCTTCACTCCGGATGAGGAAATTGGCAAAGGCGTGCACGCCGATCTGCCCGCCGATTTTGGCGTCGACTTTGCCTACACGCTGGACGGCGCCAAACGCGGCACCATGGAGTATGAAACCTTCTCCGCTGACGGCGCTGTGGTCACCATCACCGGCACCTCCGCCCACCCCGGCTACGCCAAAGATAAGATGACCAACGCCCTGCACGTGGCAGCACAGATTGTCTCTGATCTCGACGAGCCCGGCACTACCCCGGAAACCACCTCCGGCCGCGAAAGCTTCACCCATGTCTACGCCCAGGAAGGCGGCAGCAGCGAAGCCACCCTGCGGTTCATCCTGCGGGCCTTTGAAATGGACGATCTAGCGGCGCAGGCCACCCGATTGAAAGCCGCCTGTGCCAAAGCCGAAAATGACTTCCCCGGCTCCAAAGTGGCCTGCGAAATCAGCAAACAATACCGCAACATGCGCTATTGGCTCGAAAATGATATGACACCGGTAGACCTCGCCCGCGAGGCCATTCGCACTGAAGGCTTTGAGCCTGACTCCGTGCCAATTCGAGGTGGCACTGATGGCTCCCGCCTGACTGAATTGGGCGTGCCCTGCCCCAACCTCTACACCGGCATGATGGAAATCCACGGCCCGCTGGAATGGGTTTCTGTGCAAGATATGGCAAGCGCCACTCGCATGATTTCCAAACTCGTACAAATCGCCGCCAAATAACAAAAAAGCCGACCCGCTGGGTCGGCTTCACCATTCAGTTTCTTGCAGTTTCACCGCCGCTCCAGCTCTTCGTGCAGCAACTGGCGCACCACGTCACGCGGCACATCTGCAGTCACAAAGGCCTCGCCAATGCCCCGCGCCAAAATGAAGCGCAGCTGGCCGTCGACCACCTTCTTGTCCTGGCCCATCAGATCCAACAGAACGTCCGCATCTGGCAGGTCGCCCTCGATGTCTTTCAGGTCCACCTTCATGCCCATGGCGCGCAAATGTTCACGCACCCGACTTGGCGCCTCTTGCGCACAGAGCCCCAACCGCATCGACAGTTCAAACGCCAGCGCGCAGCCCACGGCCACGCCTTCGCCATGCAACAAACGGTCGCCATACCCCGTCGCCGCTTCCAGCGCGTGACAAAAAGTGTGCCCCAGATTGAGCAGGGCGCGATCCCCTTGCTCGGTCTCATCACGCATCACAATCTCGGCCTTCATCTCACAAGACCGCTTCACTGCCGCAATTCGCGCCGCCTCATCGCCTGCGGCCAACGCAGGCCCCTGCGCCTCCAACCACTCAAAGAAATTGGCATCGCCGAGCATGCCGTATTTCACCACTTCGCCATAGCCAGCGAGGAAATCACGCAGCGTCAGCGTGCCCAACACATCAATATCCGCCAGCACCAGTCGCGGCTGATGAAACGCCCCAACAAGGTTCTTACCCAGCGGACTGTTGATGCCGGTTTTGCCGCCCACCGAACTGTCCACCTGCGCCAAAAGGCTGGTTGGGATCTGCACAAACCCCACCCCACGGCGCAGAATGGCCGCCGCAAACCCGGTCAGATCGCCAATCACCCCGCCGCCAAGCGCCACCACCAGGTCTTTGCGCTCCACACGTTGCGACAGCAGCCACTCAACGGTTTGCTCCAGATAAGCCCAGCTCTTGGTGCTCTCGCCCGCAGGCAGCACCAACGCTTCCATGGCAATGCCGTCCGCCGCCAAGCCCGCACGCAACGTCTCCAGATGCAGCGCCGCAACATTCTCATCCGTGACCACACAGACCTGTTTGCGCGCCAGCATTGGCCCAATCAGCGCGCCAGATTTTGCCAGCAACCCCGGACCGATGTGAATATCATATTCCCGGCCCTCAAGGCCAACATGTACGGTTTCCATCACGGCTTACATCTCCGCCAAAACATCGGGGCGCGCGTCCAACAACGCCTGCGCCACCCGATCTGCCATTTCTTCAATACTTAACCCAGCGTCCGCCTTCACCGGCAGATCCGCGAGGCCATACAAAGGCACCCGTGCCTCAAAGATCTCTTCCAAGGTTTTGCGCGGATTGTCCGTGCGCAACAGCGGCCGGGTGTCCTTATGTTTCACCCGGTTCCACAAAAGCTCCACATCCGCATCCAGCCACACAGCAACACCGCGCTCTGATATCTCCGCGCGATTGCCCTCCGCCAAATAAGCACCACCACCGGTGGAAAGAATGCAACGCTCCTCCTCCAGAAGGCGCGCAATCACCTGACTCTCCTTTAGGCGGAAAAACGCTTCTCCGTCTCGCTCAAAAATCTCAGCAATGCTCATATTCGCAGCCTTCACGATTTCGGCATCGGAATCGATAAATGGCACATCAAGTTTGGCGGCTAACGCCCTGCCAACAGCGGTTTTTCCCGCCCCCATCATGCCAACAAACACAACGGTTTTTTTCAAATCATAGCTCATCAAACGCCCGCAATCGGCTAAGCCTTGCCCAAAAGTGTGGTTTCGACATTGAATGACGTGATCTTGCTGGAAAGGCCAGTTATAAGTTGAAAAAAAGCAGGCAGAAAAATCGAGGATATTATGGGCAGACTCTTTCGAGCCTTGTTATTTTTAGTGGTGCTGGCCGCGGTGGCCTTGGTGGCATACGCCTATCTCGGGCCAATTTTTGGCGCGGATTTCTCCGCCCCACAGGCGGAAGTGCGCATTCCTCTTGAGCTGACAGGACAATAGGGTGACACACCTCTCCCGCACCGGTCTCGCCGCGCTCTTTCTCTCCACCAGCACCCTGCACGCGCAAAACGCACCGCTCTCAGCAATTGACTGGCTCGATCACACCCCAACCGTGACCTTGGATATGGGCTTGCCGCTCAACGAAGCTCCGGTCAGCGAAGGCGTCGCCACACCTGCGATCAATGTCAGTCCGCTGTCAGAAACCTCACAAGATGCCGTTGGGCTGTTGCCCTCTAACGTGACCGGCCTGCCCGCCTCGCTGTGGTCAGCTTCTGATGCCGACACGCTCAGCGGTTTGGTCGCGGCCCAACGCCCCGATGTCTTGCCTGCGATGCAAGCTTTGCTTTACACGCTATTGTTGGCCGAAGCGGACGCGCCGCGCGAAACTGGCGTCACAAATGAGCTCCTCTTGGCCCGCGTCGACAAACTGGTTGAAATGGGCGCCTTGGAACAAGCCGAAGCCTTGCTGGACCGGGCAGGACCAACTACCCCGTCACTTTTTCAACGCTGGTTCGACGTGACCCTGCTGATGGGCCAGGAAACCCGCGCTTGCGAAGCCCTGATGGCCGCGCCGCATTTGGCAACCGACTATGCGTCCCGCATTTTCTGCACCGCCCGCGCCGGTGACTGGCGCGCTGCCGCCCTGACGCTCGACACCGCAAAAGCCCTTGGTTTGATTTCCGAGGAAATGGATGCATTGTTGTTGCGCTTCCTCGACCCGGAGCTGTTTGAAGGCGAGCCGCTTCTGGTTGCCGCCAACGGACCCGACCCGCTCAAATTCCGGCTTTACGAAGCCATAGGCGAAGGCCAAACCGCCGCCCGCCTGCCACGCCCTTACGCCCACGCGGACCTGCGCGACACCGCTGGCTGGAAAGCACAACTCGAAGCCGCCGAACGCCTCGCGCGCACCTCTGCCTTACACGAAAACGCCTTACTGGGTTTCTACACCGAAAGCTCCCCATCTGCCTCCGGCATGATCTGGGACCGTGTTGCAGCGGTGCAGGCGTTTGATCGCGCGGTCACCAAACAAGATCTGCGCGACGTGTCCGACACACTCCCCCAAGCCTGGGCCGCCATGCAACAGGTCCACCTCGAAGTGCCCTTTGCCCGACTCTACGGCCCGCAGCTGTTGCAGTTGCCCCTACAAGGCGTCACCGCCCGTCTGGCCCGCGACATTGCTTTGCTGTCCTCAGATTACGAGCGCGCCGCCCGCTCCGGCCCTCGGGATTTTTTGGCAGGCCTGGCCCTTGGCACCCCGCCCCGCAAACCCACCGATCCGGTGCACCGCGCCATTGCCGACGCCTTCCACGACGCCGGTGTGCCACAGGAAATCTCCACTATGCTGGCCCGCGGCCAATTGGGAGAAAGCCTGCTGACCGCCATGGAACTCATGGACGACGGCGCCGCCGGCAACCTCGGCGCCTTGACCGAAGCCCTCGCCACCTTCCGCGCCGTCGGTCTGGAAGACACCGCCCGCCGCGCTGCGCTGCAAGTGGCGCTTCTGGACACGCGAGGCTAAGCCATGGCCGCGCCTGATGACACGCTGCAATGGATTGCCACCTTCCTTGAAGCGCAGGCCGCCGAACTTGGTGCGTCGCCCAATACCCAAGCCGCCTACGCCCGCGACTTGCGCGATTTCGCCACCTGGGCCCACGGCAAGTCCCACAGCTTTGACGCGCTGTCTCAATCCGACGTCGAAGACTACCTGCTCTTCTGTGACGCCCAGGGCCTCGCCCAATCCACCCGCGCCCGCCGCCTTTCCGCCATCAAACAACTCTTCCGTTTTGCTTTTGAAGAGGGCTGGCGATCCGACAATCCCGCGATCCAGATCAAAGGCCCCGGCCGCGCCAAGCGCCTGCCCAAAACATTGGAAGTCACCGAGGTGGATGGCCTGCTCGCCGCCGCCCGCACCCACGGGCGCAACACCGATGACCGCCTGCGCAACACCTGCCTGATGGAACTGCTCTATGCCACCGGTATGCGCGTGACCGAGTTGGTCAGCCTGCCGGTCTCCGCCGCGCGCGGTGATCCGCAAATGCTCCTGGTGATGGGCAAAGGCGGCAAAGAACGCATGGTGCCGCTGTCCCCACCTGCCCGCGATGCGCTTGCAGCATGGCTCGTTTGCCTAGACGCCGCCGAGGATATCGCCCGATCCAAAGGCAAACCCGCCTCGCGCTTCCTCTTTCCCTCTCGCAGTGCCTCGGGCCACCTCACCCGGCACCGTTTTTACATGTTGATCAAAGACCTTGCCGTCGCCGCCGGTGTCTCGCCGTCCAAAGTCACTCCGCACACCCTGCGCCATGCCTTTGCCACGCATCTTCTGGCCAACGGCGCCGACCTACGCGTGATCCAGACATTGCTTGGACACGCCGACGTCGCCACCACCGAAATCTACACCCACGTGCTGGATGAACGCCTGCGCGAACTGGTCACCACCCATCACCCCTTGGCCAAAGACGGCAAGCGCAACGCCTGAGGCAACACATCCACAGACGGCCAATACCCACTGAGCAACGCCCGGTCATAGCCCTGCGTCAGCCCGGACGCCTGCATCGCTGCTTGCGCGGCCTCAGCGTCATAGCTCAACGCTTTGATCTCAGCGCAACCGTCGCACAAAACCACAAACCGTGTCTCCTGCCGCCCATCATGCTCCGGCATGCCAATAGCCCCGGCATTGACCCACGTTGCGCCGCCAACCTGCCGCTGAAACGCAATACCTGAATGTCCCGCGATCACCACGTCTACTGGCCCCACCAGAGCTTCAAGCGCCGCAATCTCCTCTACAAACACAGCTTCCGGCGACACCGAGAAAACAAACCGCGCCACGTCGGTCACCCCACCATGGATCACGGCAACACGCACACGACCCTGCTGAAACGTCACCACATCCGGCAATCCCGCCATCCAACACCGCGCTTCCGCATCGACCTCTGCATTGGCGTGGGCATACCACCCCGCCGACAACAGATCACAGGTCGTGCCCGCCTCAAACCCACAGCCACAATCCAGCGCATTTGCCGCCAGTTGCTTTTCACAGTTTCCGGCCACCACAACAGCCTGCGCCGCGCGCACCGCCGCCACCGTCTCCGCCGGTTGTGCGCAATACGCCACCACATCGCCTGTGCAGATCACATGACCAGTTGGCACATCCAAAGCCTCGGCCTGTGCCAAAACCACCTCGGTGGCCTGCAAATTGGAATACGGCCCACCAAACAGCAGCACTGGCCCTGCCAATTCACCCAAATCCTGATGTCGCACTGCCTGCCTCCGTCATGTCTTCGCCGCAGCTTTACGACGTCCAGCTCAAAGCGCCAATCACATGACCGTCAGACAAAAAAGGCCGGGCACATGGCCCGGCCTTCCCGACGTCATCTCAACTGAGACTTAGTCGTACTTCGCTACGAGGGCTTCTTGGGTGCCGTCAGCGAGGATCGAGTCAATCGCGTCATCCATGCGGGCAATCACCGTTTCATCGGTGGTCTTGGAACAGGCCAGGAAAAATTCGTTGCGGGAAATCTCCATGGCAATCTCAAAGCTGCCGTCTTCGATCGCCACTGCCGCGGCAGATTCCAACGCCACCATGTAATCCACACGGCCCGCGCCCAGCTTTTTCAACGTCATCTCCGCATCTGGTGCCAAATCGATGTCGCTGGCGCCCAGACGATCCAGCAACGCCACGGCAAAATCGCCGGTCTGCGTGCCAACTTTCTTGGTCAGCGCCTGCTCCACAGAACTCACGTCGCCGTTCGCGCCCGGTTTCTGGATCAGGTAGATCGCCTCGGAATACATCGGACCGGCCCAGTTGAAGCGGTCCTCACGTTCCGGCGTTCGCGCGGTGGTGAAGACGCAGGTATTCGCATCCTGCTCGGCCAAAGTGATGGCGCGCGACCACTTGGTCACTTCCATCTCGGCGGACACACCAGAGCGCGACAGCGCCTCGGTGATGATGTCCACACCGTGGCCGGTCAGCTCACCGTTTTCAACGTAGTTGTAAGGGGCATAGTCTTCCGTAAAAAACTTCACGTCCGCGGCCTGTGCCACCGTTGCGGTGGACAAAGCCAAAGCGCAGAGTGCAAGAGTTTTCATAGGTGGATTTCCTTGTTTGATATCTCTGCCCCGGTTCTGCGCCGCATGTCTGAAGGCAACGTAAACATGCGGCATTTGCGCACAGACAAAATCACAAGCCGCTGAAACCCAATAAAAAAAGCCGGGACGCTTGCCCCGGCTTTGCCACAATCTTCTCGCTTCAGGATCACATCAGTAACGCGATACAATCTCTGCCTGTGTGCCGTCCGCCAAAAGAGAATCCATTGCCGCGTCAATCTCGGCCACAACGGTGGCTGGCGTATCATGCGAGCAAGCAATGAAGTACTCATCCCGCGACACTTCCATCGCGATCTCCAGACCGGCATCTGCCGCAGTCAACGCGTTGGCGCTCTCTTGACCAAGGATCACATAGTCCAACCGGCCCGCCGCCAGCTTCTTCATGGTCTTGTCCAGATCCGGTGCCGCATCCACTTTGGCCGCGCCCAGCTCTTCGAGCAGATCAACTGTGAAATCCCCAACCTGCGTACCGATGGATTTGGTCAGCGCCTGTTCCAAAGACGTCACCTCACCGTTGGTACCCGCGTTCTGGATCAGATACATGCCTTCCACATACATCGGCCCTGCCCATTGAAACTTCGCTTCCCGCTCGGCGGTGCGTGCGGTCGAGAACACACAGGTGTTCGCGTCTTTCTCGGCCAGCGCAATGGCGCGGGTCCATTTGGTGATCTCAACCGAATGTGACAGCGCCGCACGCGCCGCCACTTCATTGATCAGGTCAATCGCATGCCCTTTGGCTTGTCCGTCCTCCGTCCAGGAATACGGCGCGTAATCCTCGGTCAGGAACGACACGCTGGCCCCATCAGCCAGAGCAACGGTTGGCAGCGCGAGGGCGGCAAATACAAAAGCTTTCATTGGATCCCACTTCATATGTGTTTGAACTGGGCGCCCCCTTAGATCAAACCACCTAAAGAAGGCTTAAGCGCGCTGCCCCCTCTTGATCCGGCCCCGTTGCACCCCCATAAACCTAAGTGATTGAGATTTCAGAGGACCCCATGGAGCCCACCACAACTTTTGACACCGCATTCTGGATCACCGCTGGCGTGATTTTCTTTTTGCTGACGCTGTCTGCCTTCTTTTCCGGCTCCGAAACAGCCCTCACAGCGGCCTCTCGCGGCAAACTGCGCGCCCAGGCTGACAAGGGCAATCGCGGGGCTCAACGCGCCCTGAACGTGACCGAGGACAGCGAACGGCTGATCGGCTCCGTGCTGCTGGGCAACAACCTGGTCAACATCCTCGCAACCTCTCTGGCCACCGCTCTCTTCACCCGCGCTTTTGGCGAAGGTGGCGTTGCGCTCGCCACGTTGGTCATGACCCTTCTGGTTTTGATCTTTGCCGAGGTGCTGCCCAAAACCTACGCCATCACCCGCCCCGAAGACGCAGCCTCTACCGTGGCCAGCCCGATCAGTGTCATAGTCACACTGTTTTCCCCCATCGTCGCGGCGGTACGCGTATTGGTGCGCGGCGTGCTGCGCTTGTTTGGCGTGGAAACCGACCCGGACAGCCAAGTGCTGGCCATGCGCGAGGAAATCGCGGGTGCCATTCAGTTGGGCCACTCCGAAGGCATTGTAGAAAAAGAAGACCGCGACCGCATCTTGGGCGCGCTCGATCTGTCGGATCGTGTGGTCGAAGAGATCATGCTGCACCGCTCCGGCATCCAAATGATCAACGCCGACGACGCGCCTGCCGACATTCTCAAACAATGTCTGGAAAGCAACCACACCCGCTTGCCGGTCTACAAAGACGATCAGGAAAACATCATTGGCGTGGTTCACGCCAAAGACCTGTTCCGCAGCATGTACACCCGCGCCGTGCAGGAAGAAACCAACGCCCGCGACCTACTGGCTTTTGACCTGACCGAAGTTGCCAAAGAACCCTACTTCGTGCCGGAAACTACGTCGCTCGACGACCAGATGCGCGAGTTCCTGCGCCGACACGCCCACTTCGCGCTGGTGGTGGATGAATACGGCTCGTTGCAAGGGTTGATCACGCTCGAAGACATCCTTGAAGAGATCGTGGGTGAGATCACCGACGAGTTTGACGAAGACGCTGACCACCCGATCCGCAAATCCGAGGACGGCCAGTTCCTGATCGAAGGCGCCATGACCATCCGCGATCTCAACCGTGCCACCGATTGGTCCCTGCCCGATGACGAGGCCAACACCATCGCCGGTCTCGTGATCCATGAGGCGCAGATGATCCCCACCGTGGGGCAGGTCTTCTCCTTCCATGGCTTCCGGTTTGAGGTCACCGGGCGCGAAGCCAACCGGATCACCGACCTGAAAATCCGCCCGCTCTAAGCTGACAAACCGGCCCATCCCTGCACAGCGCGTGATGGGCCACATCACCAAATTGAATGATGCTTTAGTGGCCTTTGTCGGAAACAGGCTTGCCATGTCGCCCGTTGCTGTTCACCTGTGAACCATCTGACGCGCGGGTAACATTATGCAAAACGTACACGGTATTCTGATCCTTGTGGCAGCCATGCTTGGCTTCACGCTTGAGGATATGTTCATTAAATCCCTCTCTGTGACCCTGCCTGTGGGCCAGATCCTCATGGCCTTGGGTCTGGGCTCCGGCGCGGTCTTTGCCGTGCTTGCCATCCTGCGAGGCGACAACCTCTTTGCCCCCGCCGCCTGGTCCCCACGCATGTTGTTGCGCACCGCCTGTGAAGCGGGTGGCGCCGTGCTCTTCGCCACCGCCCTCTCCCGCGTCGACCTCTCAACGGTTGCGGCCGTGTTCCAGACCCTGCCGCTGGTGATCACGCTTGGCGCAGCGCTCTTTCTGGGTGAGCAAGTGGGCTGGCGCCGCCTCACCGCCATTCTAGTTGGTTTCTCTGGCGTCCTGTTGATCATCCGCCCCGGCACCGACGCCTTTGACCCAAACGCCCTGCTGGTTCTGGGCGCCGTCATCGTGGTTGCCCTGCGCGACCTGATCACCCGCACCATCGACGCCTCTGTGTCGTCCTTTGTGGTCTCCTTCCAGAGCTTCGCCTCGCTGGTCCTCGCGGGCCCGCTGCTGATGCTCTTCAACGCCGCCGACTACGCCACGGTCAACACTTCCCACCTCACCATGATGGCAGGCGCCGTGGCCTTTGGTGCCGCAGGCTATTGGGGCGTGGTCACGGCACTGCGCCTCGGCGAAGCCTCCGTTGTCGCCCCCTTCCGCTACTCCCGCCTGCTGTTCTCCATCCTGGTTGGCATGGTGGCCTTTGGCGAACGCCCCGACCTGCCCACCATGCTGGGCGCCACGCTGATCATCGGCTCCGGCCTCTTCACCTTCATGCGTGAACATCGCCTCGCCAAAGCCGCCACCCCGGCCCAAGCCTAGGGAGATCCAGCAAAACAGCGTCCTCCTGTCACTGTTAGCCCTAACCTGTGGAAAAACCTCCGTTAGCGCTATCAAACAGCGTTTACTTTTGCCCCCGCCCTGCTATAGCTGCGCCCGACATTTGTAGCCATCCGAGGGATCCTCCGACATGAGCACCATCATTGATATCTTTGCCCGCGAAATTCTCGACAGCCGCGGCAACCCAACCGTCGAAGTTGACGTGATCCTCGAAGACGGCACTTTGGGCCGCGCAGCTGTCCCTTCCGGCGCCTCCACTGGTGCCCACGAAGCGGTTGAAAAGCGCGACGGCGACAAAGACCGCTACCTCGGCAAAGGTGTTCTGGAAGCGGTGAACGCGGTGAACGGTGAAATCGCTGAATGCCTCGTTGGCATGGACGTAACTGAGCAGGTTGCCATCGACCAGGCGATGATCGAACTGGACGGCACCCCAAACAAAGCCCGCCTCGGCGCCAACGCCATCCTCGGCGTGTCTCTCGCCGCTGCCAAAGCCGCTGCCGACCACACCGCACAGCCACTGTTCCGCTACGTTGGTGGCACCTCTGCCCGCGTTCTACCGGTGCCCATGATGAACATCATCAACGGCGGCGAGCACGCCGACAACCCAATCGACATTCAGGAATTCATGATCATGCCTGTTTCCGCGGCCAACATCCGCGAAGCCATCCGCATGGGCGCCGAAGTCTTCCACACCCTGAAAAAAGAACTGACCGCCGCGGGCTACAACACCGGCATCGGTGACGAAGGTGGTTTTGCCCCAGCTCTGGAAAGCACCCGCAAAGCGCTGGATTTCTGCATGACATCCATCGAAAAAGCCGGCTACAAGCCGGGCGAAGACATCTACCTCGCCCTCGATTGTGCCTCCTCTGAGTACTACAAAGACGGCAAATACGAGATGGTGGGCGAAGGCAAATCCCTGACCTCCGCTGAGAACGCGCAATATCTCGCCGACCTCTGCAACGACTACCCGATCATCTCCATCGAAGACGGCATGGACGAAGACGACTGGGACGGCTGGAAAGCCCTGACCGACCTGATCGGCGACAAAGTCCAGCTGGTGGGTGACGACCTGTTTGTGACCAACCCAACCCGTCTGGCGGACGGCATTGCGCAGGGCGTGGCAAACTCCATGCTGGTGAAAGTGAACCAGATCGGTTCCCTGACCGAGACCCTGAAAGCCGTCGATATGGCCCACCGCGCACGTTACACCAATGTGATGTCGCACCGCTCCGGCGAAACCGAGGACGCCACGATTGCCGACCTCGCTGTCGCAACCAACTGCGGCCAGATCAAAACCGGTTCTCTGTCGCGCTCAGACCGTCTGGCCAAATACAACCAGCTGATCCGCATCGAGGAAGCGCTGGGGGAAACCGCCGAATACGCTGGCCGCTCCGTGCTGAAATAAGCTTTGGTGATAGGTTGCAAAACAGAAAAACCCCGCCAATGAGCGGGGTTTTTCTTTCACTGGACATTCGTTGGATGACCCTCAGTGCAAGTGCTCAGACAGCACTTCAACAAGCTTATCAATCCGCACAGGCTTGGGAATAAAACCGGAAAACCCAACCTCATCACATTCCTGCTTCTGCATATTGGACACACTTGCGGTCACGGCGATGATCTTTGGCCCCTCCGGGGACAACAAACGGCTGATCTCGCGGGTGGCGTCAATGCCGTCCATATTGGGCATGTTGATGTCCATCAGGATCACATCATACTGCCCAGACTCCGCTTTTTGCACACACTCGAGACCGTCATTGGCGACCTCACAATTGATGCCGCAGTGCTTCAAAAGTCGCTGCATCACCTTCAGATTGATCGGTTCGTCATCGGCCACCAAAATACGCGGATTAAGGGCAGAAAAGTCTGGCTTGGTCATGCTGCGTTCCTTTTGTCTTGCGATGCGCCACTGGTGGCGGTGTTGAGTTTTGTCGGGATGGTGAGCGTAAACGTGGAGCCTTTGCCCTCTTCACTCTCAAGTGTGATGTCGCCGTTTGCCTCCTGGGCAATGCCCTGCGCAATCGATAGGCCCAGGCCAGTGCCCCCTGCCTTCCGGCTGGAGGAACTGTCCGCCTGCATAAAGCGCTCAAAGATCTTGGCCTGATCCTCAGGCGCGATACCCGCCCCTGTGTCCGTGACCGCCACGGAGAACACGGCGTCCTCCGATCCCTCGGCGTGCGCAACGGTAGCACTGACATGCACGGAGCCTGCGTCGGTGAACTTCACCGCATTGCCCACAAGATTCACAATCACCTGGCGCAGCCGTTTTTCATCCCCCAAGAATTCTGGTGCGTTCTCAGGAACCTCAAGATGAAACGAGAGGTCTTTCTTCTGCGCCAAAATCGTCGCAAAGCTGGTCGCATTCTTCATGAAGCCCTTCACCTCAATCGGCTCGGACTTCATGCGCAACGCCCCCGCCTCAATCTCGCCAAAGGTCAAAATCTCTTCGATCAGCGCCATCTGGCTGTCGGCACAGGAGTTCAGAATATCAATCAACTCTCTGTCTTCCTCCGGAAGGTCCGCCACTTCCAAAAGCTGGGCTGCCCCAATAACACCGTTCATCGGCGTGCGCAGCTCGTGGCTGATGGTGGCAAGGAACTGCGACTTAGCCATATCTGAGGCCCGCGCAGCCTGCGCTTCCTCTTGCAGCTCAGATTGAATGCGCAGGATTTCCGCAACAAGCGGCCTCGCAACCGTAAACCAGGCAAAAACCGCCGCGAACAGCGCAATAACAAACACTAGCACGGACAGGAATACCGGCAACTCGCCGGCAGTCTGGGATTGTTGCGTCAACACCGCGTTCACATGCTCGATTTGCTCGGAAGACAGTGTGGTGGCCTCGGCCCAAAAGGCTGCCAGCGTGGCTGGATCAGTCTTGCCATCCGCAAAAATCTCGGCAGCAGCCAGGAGAATGGTCCCAATCGAGTTTTCCAAAGAAACTTCCTCAGAGACGCCTGCCTCCCAGGAATCTTCCTCTTCTTCCCAGACGTCTTCCAAGACCTCAGGCATTTCATGGCCGAGCAACCCCAATTCTGTGCCCAAAACAATCGGATCAATACCGGCCTCTTCGGTACGTGTATTCAACGCCTGACGCGTAGCGGACTCGCCGTCCTCTTCGATTTCATCACCATCCGGATCTGCAGCACGCATTGCAGAATAGTATCCCAACGCCCGCACATAAGTATCTTGTGCTTCCGACGCATCAAAACTCCGAGACATCTCCAATTGCGCCGCATGGCCTTTCAACTTGGAGACGGCTTCAATCATCTGGCCCATGGCCAGCACATAACGAGAAGTCGCAGCGGCAGACTGATGAAAGAAAACAGAGGCCGCACTGGCAATGAACATCGGAACCAACAAAACAACGATCGTGGCAAAAAGCCTGCGCCTTAGGTGACTTTGTTGGATAGAGCCCACCTTGGTGCCCTTGTCTCCAGTTTCGCTGCTCATTTTGCTCTCCGCTATTCGCTAATATCTTGGCTAGTCCGGCACGCTAAAGTCCTTTGGTATGCAATTGGTCTTACGAAAAGATTAACTCTTCCTTGAACAGCTTAGGCATAGCCCTTCTTTTTAGGCTGATCCGCAACCTCAACCACCAAGAGCTGCAACGCCTCTCAAACAGCAGCCGGACTGGTAGCACCCCCATTCACTCACGCCTTCGTGACCCCAATGTGTGTTGACCTCCCCCCACTGGAACCTGTCACACCATGCGCAAACAAAATCACGAGGCACGCATGGCACACACCCGCAAATCTCCCCGGTTCACCCGCCGCTCCTTTCTGATCAGCAGCTCGCTCACACCCTTTGTGGCCGCTTCCCCCGCGCTGGCGCTCACCGAGGCGGAACCGGAGCCATCCGTGCAGCGCAACGTGTCCTCCTTCCGCACCCATGAGTGGCAGGACCATTTTGACACGCTTGGCGCGGGTCTGATCATTTCCGACACCACCACGCGTGTGCTGCAGCACTGGACGGCGGATGGCGAGATGCGCATCTACCCAACCTCCGTGCCGCTGACCGACGAACTCACCAAACGCGGCTACACCGAAGTCACCGAAAAACGCGCCAACCCTGGCTGGGCGCCCACGCCATCGATGCGCGAGCGCAACCCCGAGTGGCCGCCATATGTCAAAGGCGGCGATCCTTCCAATCCGCTGGGCACCCGCGCGCTATACCTGTCGTGGCAATACTACCGCATCCACGGCACCCACGACACGCGCAAGATTGGCCGCCGCTCCTCCAACGGCTGCATCGGCCTTTACAACGAACACATCGAAGAGGTGTTTGACCGCACCAAAGTCGGCACCAAAGTCAAACTGATCTGATCCCAACACCATGACCAAACCCCTTGTCCTCGCGGGCGTGGTGCTGGCTCTGGGCGCGGTAACATTTGCCGCCCTCCAGTTTCAGCCCACCCCGGCCCAGCCAGTCGCTTCCCCCGAAACCACAGCCACCACCGCCATGGTTGCCGTTACACAGCCCGCCGCTCACAGCGAGCTGGCGCAAATGGGCAAACGCGCCTTTGAGGCCACCTGCGCCGCCTGCCACGGCGAAAACGCGGCAGGCCAGGACGGCGTTGCCCCTCCACTGGTGCACAAGATCTACGAGCCCGGCCACCATTCCGACATGGCCTTCTTCATGGCCGTCGACAACGGCGTGCGCGCTCATCACTGGGCCTTTGGCAACATGCCTCCGGTGGCAGGCTTGACCAAAGGCGACGTGAAAGCCATCGTGGCCTACGTCCGCGAGCTGCAACGCGAAAACGGCATTTTTTAAACGCGCCACCGCCGCCCACCTCCAAACTTCCGACCAGTAAGAGTGCCCCCATGCCCCTCACCCGCCGCCAGTTCCTCGCCAGCACCGCCGCCCTGGCCCTGACGCCCAAAACCGGCCTTGCGGCCACCGCCCCGGTGATCGAAGCCACCACAGGCCGTGTGCAGCTGATAGATGCGGAGTTCGGCGACTATCCGGAGACCGAGGTCTGGGGCTACAACGGATCTGTTCCGGGCCCGCTCCTGCGTTTCAAACAAGGCGACACCCTCAAGCAGGAGCTGCTCAACAGCCTGCCCAACCCAACCGCCATTCACTGGCACGGCATCCGCGTGCCCAACCCCATGGACGGCGTGCCCGGCATGACCCAGGACGCGGTGCCTACGGGCGACCGCTTCCACTACGAATTCCCGCTCAAAGACGCCGGCACCTACTGGTACCACTCCCACAATCAATCCACCGAACAGGTCGCTCGCGGCCTTTACGGTGTGGTTGTGGTGGAAGAAACCAACGCGCCAGACGTGGACCACGACATTGTGGTGGTGCTGGACGATTGGCGGCTCAGTGAAGACGCCCAAATCACCGACGATTTTAACGCCATGCATGATTGGACCCACGCCGGACGGCTTGGCAACTACATCCACGCGCAGCTGTCTGAGCAGCCGGAAGCTGTGCCCGAAAACGCCCGCCTGCGCCTGCGCTTTGTCAACGTTGCCACCGACCGCGTCATCACCGTCTCCGTACAAGGCGGCGACGGCAAACTGGTCGCCCGCGATGGCATGCCGCTGGACACACCTGAACCACTCGATGCGATGCCCTTTGGCCCGGCCGAGCGCGCCGACGTGATCATCGACGCCGCAGCCAACGAGGCCAACGCGCTGCAAATTGTCCTGCACGAAGGCGACACGGGCTACCTGCTCAAAGAGATCCCCATCTCAGGCACCCAACCCGCTCGCGCCGCAATCAAGCCCCTGCCCGCCAACCCAATGCCACGCCTCTCAGACCTCACGGACGCCCTGAACGTGCCCCTGCATATGGAAGGCGGCGCCATGGGCGGCCTGCGCGAAGCCACCTACGAAGGCGAAACACTGGACGCACGCAGCTTGGTCGACAAAGGCCAGGTCTGGGCCTTCAATGGCCAGGCCGGTCTCAGCGACACGCCACTGGTGGAAGTCCCCCAGGGCCAAATCGTGCGCATCCCGATGCAAAACGACACGTCTTTTGCCCACGCCATGCACCTGCACGGCACCCATTTTCAGGAAGTCCTACCCGACGGCAGCTTTGGCCCCTTGAAAGACACCATTCTAATGCAGCCCCGCGAGACCCGCGAGATCGCCTTCATCGCGGGTGCACCCGGCAAATGGCTGATGCACTGCCACATGCTGTCTCACGCCGCCGCTGGAATGCGCACCTGGATCAAGGTTGTGTGAGCTTTAGGCAGGCTCCCGTCCCAGACCTCACAAATCCAAAACCAGCGGCCCCGAAGGCACCGAGGAACAGATCAACGTCTGCGTAGTGTCTTCTCCCTCCGGCCCAGACAACCGCGTCGCTTGACCTTCTTTGATGCCACATCGGCAACTGCCACACAGGCCTGCACGGCAATGGGACGGCGGCAACACGCCGTATTTTTCGGCAAACTCCAACAAAGACCCATCAGACGGGCTCCAGATTGCGGTCACATCGGACCGCGCCAGCGTGACCGAAACCGGCGCAATCTCAGGAATATCGCGCATGTCTACTGTCGCGCGTGGTGAGGCAAACCGATCGACAAACACCCGCTCCTCAGCCACGTCAGCCGCCGCCAATTGGGCCTCAAAATCGGCAACAAACCCAACCGGTCCACAGACATGCACATCTGCGTTCGCCTCCGCGACAGACGTCGCCAAATCCGCTAAATCTGGTCGCCCACCCAAAGCGCCCTCAACCGGTCTTTCCGCCTGCGACAGGTACAACGTCAGCGTTGCCTGCGGCAGATCTGCGGCCAATGTCTTACATTCCGCCCACAACGCCGCCGCCTCAAGGCTGCGTGCCACATGCACCACATGCACCGGCTTCTGCCACCCTTCTGCCACCAGCTCACGCAGCTTGGCGACTGTTGGCGTGATCCCGATCCCCGCGCTCACCAATGTGACCGCAGATGTTTCCGGTCGCAAAGTGGCCTCCCCAAAAGGCCCACTCATCACCAGGTGATCCCCTGCCGCCAGCAAATGTATCGCTTGTGACCCCGACCCTTGATCGCGCTTCACCGAAATCCGCAGCTGCCCGCCTTCTGTGGCGGACACCGTGTAACTGCGCCAGATCTCGCCAGAGACCAAATTATGCAGCCGTACATATTGCCCGCCCCGCAAGGCCTTCACCGTGCCCAACGCCGACAGGCTGTCTTGCAGCCAAACCGAGCGCACATCTGCGCTCTCCACCTCAACAGAAGCCACCGTCGCAACACGCGGCCATTGCGCCACCGGAGGCGCCGTCTCTACCGCCGCTGCTTGCGCCAGCGCGTCTCCTGACACACCTGTCAACACGCGTCCTGACGCGCCCTGCGTCAAATCTCCGCCTTGCCGCACCACGGCATAGACACCGCAGTAGATATGGCCGAAGAACTGGTTGAGTGCCGCTGGCATGTTCACGTCCAGCGCACCGGTCTGCACATTCACCGATGTGCCTTTGCAACGGTCAATCGGCCGAATAATCTGCAATTCCACATCACCAAACCGCAGCGTTTTTCCAAGCCAGGAAAACTCTTCCCATGGTTTGGCCCGCACATAGATATTGCCACGGAATCGCAACGGATCAATCTCCCGCCCCAGCGCTTTGCCAATCGCTTCCACTGTCGACAGGTTGATGATCGACACCGCCGCATCCGGATGGTCCCAATACCCGCGTCCTCCCCCTGCCCGCGCCAGTTGCGTCTGGCCGTCCATTTCTTCAGAAAACGCGGCGACCTGATCAGTCTCCGGCAAAATTGTAGCTGAGGTCCCGGACGGCGCAGTCACCCGAACCACATCGCCAACCGACCGCACCGCATAACAGGTCAACTCCGGCCGGATCGTCATGCGCTGGAACGCCTGACATGCGGTCCACTTTCCCTCTGGCTGCACCGGCAAAGAGCCAGTCTCAATCGCGCGCCGCCGATCCCCGGGGAAACCCTCTCCGTCAGTGAGCGCCACCGAAGGCAAAGCCTCTCCCGGCAGACCCTTAATCGGATATCGGTAGAGCGAAGCAACAGTCACCATCTCTCCGCCCTCCCAAGCCCTTGGCCATTGAAAGCGAAACAAAACATGGGGGCGGGGCAGTTACTGTGTCCTAGCTGTATCATGGGCACTTTATGCCGGAACCTTTTGATGACTCACGATCACCAAACTGATATCTTTCGAGAATTATTCTCGCCAAGAAGTCAAATCTGAACAATGCCCCTCGATCCCTCAGACACAACCATCCTGAACGCCTTGCAAACCAACGCGCGGTGCAGCCTGGAACAACTTGCTGATCTCACGGGCCTCTCGACTGCCACCGTGCAACGCCGCCTGCGCAGCCTGCGCGAATCTGGCGTGATCGACCGCGAAATAGCTGTGCTTGATCCGGACAAACTTGGGCACAACATGACCTTTGTGGTGATGGTGGAACTGGAACGCGAGCGCCTGGATCAAATCGACCTCTTTGTCCGCCAGACCCGCAAAGATCCGCAAGTGCAGCAATGTTACTACATCACTGGCGAAGCAGACTTCTGTCTGATCTGCGTGGTCAAAGACATGGCTGATTTTGAACAGCTCACCCACCGTCTGTTTTTCGAAAACGCCAACGTCCGCCGCTTCCGCACCTCTGTTGTCATGGGCCGCAAAAAGGTTGGCTTGGATCTGCCGATAGAGCACTTGGTTTAACATCAGTGGCCCAAAACCTTGCGCGCCGTCCTGCGGGTGTTGGTATTGGGAACCACAGAACAAAACAGCGCCCTTGGTGCCAATCACTTGTCCCGCCCCCAAAATCCCGGGTTTCAAGCCACAAAAACTGAAATTTTTTCCCCAATTAAATCAATGCACTAAAGTGCAGGGTGTAAGAATTCGATAAATCTCTCCTCTCCGATGTCGAAATCCGGAGGTGGCTCTCGTCCTTGGGGTACAGACACCCAAAGGAAGGGCACATCGTGATTTTCACAGTAACACCAATCTACGCCTTGCTGGCATCCCTGATCTACATGGTTCTCTGGACGCGGGTCACATCCAAACGCAGCGCGCTAGGGCAATCCATCGGAGACGGCGGTGACAGCGATCTGCTTCTGCGCATCCGCCAACACGGCAATTGCGCGGAATGGATAAGTTTTCTGCTTATCCTGATGATCCTCGCCGAAGGCATGGGCGCACCCGCACTCTACCTGCACATCAGCGGCGTATTGCTGCTGATCGGGCGGGTCGCACACCCCTTTGGATTGAAGAAAGACAATGCCAGCCATGTCCTGCGCTATGTCGGCAATGGCACTAATATGCTCGCCACACTCAACGTGATGGTTTGCCTCGGCGTGAACATTCTAGGCTTCTAAAGCCACACAATCTCCAGTTTACTCACCCCCAGGAAAGGGAATTCCAATGAAGTATATGCTATTGATCTACAACGACCCCGAGCAGCAACCCGATTACGGGACAGAGGCGTTTGACGCCATGATGCAGGGCTTCTTTGCTGCAAATGACAAAATGAAAGCAGACGGCGTGCTGGTTGACGGTGAGAGCCTGACAGAACCCAAAACCGCCACCTCCGTGCGCGTTAAGGAAGGCAAAACTGAAACCATGGATGGGCCTTTTGCCGAAACCCGGGAATACCTCGGCGGGTACTATATCGTCGACGTGCCCAATCTTGACGCCGCGATCTCCTACGCCGAATTGATCCCTTCAACCAAATGGGGAACCGTCGAAGTGCGTGCGTTGATGGATTACAATCCGGCTGGCAACTGATGCCACACACAGCCGCCCCTATTGCCATTCATAAAGCCATAGAAGATGTGCTGCGGCAGGATCGGGGGCGGCTGATCGCTGGTTTAGTGTCACGCCTTGGCGACATTCAACTGGCCGAAGACGCCCTGCAAGATGCGTTGATCTCCGCCATGTCCCATTGGGGCCGTTCCGGCCTGCCGCACGCGCCAACCGGCTGGCTGATGAAAGTTGCCTATAACCGAGGCATCGACAGGATCCGAAAAAGCCAAAGCGAGACACGAAAAGCCGGCGACATTGGTGCGGTTGTCCCATCTCATTTTGAGGCCGAAGATGCAGACCAGATCCCCGATGAGCGCCTGCGCCTGATTTTTGCCTGTTGTCACCCAACACTTGGAGAGAAATCCCGCGTGGCTCTAACCCTCCGCACCGTGTGCAACCTGACCACACGCGAGATTGCGGCAGCGTTTTTGGACACGGACGTCACCATCGGACAGCGCATCTCCCGCGCCAAATCCAGCTTGCGCGACACAGGTACCACCTTTGAAATCCCCGAACCGGAAGCTTGGCCCGCTCGACTAAACGCGGTCCTGTCCACGGTCTACCTGATTTACACCGTTGGCTATGTAAACGAGGACAGGAGCGATCGCGACCTTGGCGAAGAAGCCATTTTCCTGATGCGCCTGCTCGACAAACTGTGCCCGGACGACCCCGAAATTGAAGGCGCCTTGGCGCTTGTCCTGTTGACTGAAGCACGGCGTGAGGCGCGGGTTGGTGATGACGGCGCAACGGTGCCGCCGGAATCCCAAAACCGCCAATTGTGGAACACGCAGATGATCACGGAGGGCCGCGCCTTACTCAATGCGGCTATGGAGCGCCAATGTCCCGGTCCCTACCAAATCAAAGCAGCCATTGCCGATTGCCACATGGCAGGCCCGACACCAGATTGGCAACAAATCTCCCTGCTTTACGGCGCGCTCTGGCCACATGAGCCAACAGCTGTGGTCGCCTTAAACTGGGCAACCGTTATTGCCGAACTGGGAGAGGTTGATCTCGCCCTCAGCCGAATTGAAACACTGGGCAGTGAGCTCAAAACATTTCAACCCTATTACGCAGCTTACGCAGATGTGCTTGTCAAAGCCGGACGGATGCAGGACGCCAAAGCGGCTTACATAAAAGCCATCAACCTGGCGCAAAGTCCTTCAAACAGAAAGTTCCTGGAGAACACACTGCAACAGCTGCACCTCTAATGCCGCTGCCCCCCGCGCCTGTCACATCACAACACCACCAAGCGCTCTGACACTGGCGAAGACTGAACAATCGAAGAATTCGTCGCCCCATACGGCACCAGCCGATCAATCACCATCTCCATCTCCGCCACATCGCGCACATGCGCCCGTGCCACAAAACAATCCTCACCGGATACGCGCTCGCAAACCACAATCTGTGGCGTGTCCTGAATGGCCGCAATCATATTGCCCATTTCGCCGGGCATCGGACGCGCCCGGATCAGAACCGTCAGCCCATAGCCAAGTTTGGCCGGATCAATCTGTGCCGCGTAGCCGGTGATAATCCCCACATCCTCCAGTCGCCGCACCCGGTCCGCCACACTTGGGGCTGACAGGCCCACACGCCGGGCCAACTCCGCCCGCGCAATCCGCGCATCTGCGCTCAGCTCCCGTAGAATCGCCACATCAACACGGTCCAACACTCGACCTTCAGATCGAAGGTCATTTTCACCACGCACCTTTGCATCCATCACAGTTTCCGCCATCTTTCCACCACCTCACCATATCCTATGCGCGTTTCAACTTGCATTGTGATCCCATGTCAGATCAAGCCCCCAGCCCTGCGGCCCGCCCGCCAAACCACCTGTCCCGCCTGTCTGAAACCGTGCCTCCACAGGCTTGGTTTGCGGTGTCCGCTGTGTTCCACTACCTCGGCCCAGCCTTCGCTGTACTGTTGTTCCCGGTGGTCGGTGTGCTTGGCGTTGCCTGGTTCCGCATCGCCTCCGCCGCGCTGTTTTTTGCTCCCCTCACAAAACCCTGGCGCACCTTCAAAAACGCCCCGCCGCGCGAGCGGGCTTTGCTGCTGGCCCTTGGTGCATGTCTGGCGGTGATGAACTGTTCGTTTTATCTGGCGTTGGAGCGCCTGCCCATCGCACTTGTTGCGGCCATTGAGTTTGTTGGCACTGTTGGCATCGCGCTTTGGGGCCTGCGCACGCCCCGCAATTACCTGGCCTTTGCCGTGGCCACTGTGGGCGTGGCTTTGCTCATCGATGTGCCCGCTCTGCTGACAGCCCAAGGTGCCGCCTTGAGCTCAGACCTTTTGGGGCTGTTCTGGGCGCTGCTGAACGGTGGCCTGTTTGTGCCCTACATCATCCTGGGTCACAAAGTCTCCGAAGGCGGCGCTTCCGGCGGCGTCGAGCGCCTGGGCGCCGCCATGACCGCCGCCTTTCTCTGCGTCATGCCGATTGGGTTCTTTCAGGCACTGGAGGCCTTTGGCGCGCCCATGTTGGTTCTGGCCGGCATCGGTGTGGGCCTGTGTTCCTCGGTGATCCCCTATGTCTGCGACCAACTCGCCATGGCCCGCCTGCCCCGCGCCAGCTTTGCCTTTTTGCTGGCCCTGCTGCCAGCCTCAGCCACAGTGATCGGCATATTGGTGCTGCGCCAAATCCCAAATATGGTCGACCTGCTGGGGATCGCCCTTGTTATGATCGGCGTGGCGGTGCATCGCCCCGCAACGACAGGGACTTGATCTGAGGAGGCCGAACCACGGGTCTAAACCTCACCCCAACAGATCACGCCAGCCATGTTGCGGCGCAAAACCTACCATCTCTTTGGCTTTTTTGTTGGCATAAAACGTCTCGTAAGCCCCCATCTCGCCGCGCACCTCTACCCCCTGATAAAACTGCGCAATCACCTGATTTGAAGGTATCCCAACCGAGCTGTCATCGTTGGCCACATTAAACACCTCATAGCCCAGCCCGTCAGTCTTCAGACAACAATCCACCATGTGCCCCAGATCACGCGCATCGATATAAGCAAAGATATTGCGCCGCCGCAGCGCGGGATCTTTGACAAAGGCCGGAAACATCTCGGCGTATTCATGCGGTTCGATCACATTGTTGATCCGCAGCCCATAAATATCGCTACCGCTGCGCGCCTGAAAACTGCGCGCGGTGGCCTCATTGCAGACCTTGGACATGGCATAGCTGTCATGCGGCACAGTTGGGTGGGTCTCATCCACTGGCACAAAGTCTGGCTTCACTTCACCATCTGCAAAACACACGCCATAGGTCGTCTCGGAGCTGGCAAAGATCACTTTGGGAATGCCCAGCTTCACCGCCGCTTCGATCACATTATAGGTGCTCAACGTGTTCTGCCGAAAACACTCGCCATCCGTGCCGATCATCACCCGCGGCACCGCCGCAAAATGCACCACAGCATCATAGGTCGGCACGCCCTTGCCCGCGTCCAACTCGTGAAAATCCGTAAATTGCGACATCGCGCCAATCACTTGCCCCGCATCGCAGAGATCAATCAGCAGCTCGGAACAGTCCAGCCCCGAAGGCACCCGATCCGCATTGACCACGTGATGCCCCTGTTCCTGCAAATGCCGAATGGCCCATTTGCCCGCTTTGCCACTTCCACCCGTAAAGAAAACCCGCATCGCATCCCCGCCTGTCATCCTAGAAAGCCAAACGCACGATGCGCCACATACCGAGGTGAGGCAAGTCTGGCACCAGCACCCTTTTCAAACAAAAAAGCCCCGCTCGAAAACGGGGCTTTCTTACAAACTCTCTCAACCTTTACGGCTGATACGGCAGCGAGCTGTGGTGCTGCACAATACGCAGAGTACCCTCGGCGTCTTTCTTGTAGCCAAAGCTCTTGTCGACCTTGGTCACATTGCCGTCCTTGTCGGTCAGGATCACCCAGCCCATCCACATCGCAACATCGCCCTCGATGAATCTTGCAGAGGTCACGCTTTCCATCTCACGCCAGCCTTTGATGCCAAAGCCACCGTCCAGCGGGTATTCTTCGTCATGGCCTACAAAATAGGACAGCGCGCCTTTTTTGGTTGGACGGAAGGTCTGATCGCCGCTTGCGAGGGTAGGCTTAAACAGCACAGGACCCAGAGTGTAGCCATAGGCCGCGTCCAGAACCCCTTCGGCCACAGGTCGCGCCTCGTCAATTCCACCAGCCTCATAGGCTTTGGAAATCGCCACAAGGCCCGCGCCCCAGGCTTCACGTGCTGCGCTCAGTTCGGATTCAGTGATGGCCACGATAGAGTCCCTCTCTCTAACTAGAAGCAAATTTGAGCCTATGTGGACGACCACATGCGCCGTTTCAAGTCTGACCAATGCGGTTTTGCCAATTTTCCGCGCGAGCACCGTCCCCAACGTCACCCTTGCGCACGACTTCGGCACAACTAGCCTGCGCCACATGCAGATGACATGGCACCATAGCAAACTCTCCGGCGGCACCGCTGCCGCCTCGCAGAACACCAGCACCGGCCCAACCGTGGTCTTCCACCACGCCACCGCCCTTGGCCCACGCTGCTACGCGCCGTTTCTCTCCGAACTTGGCGACAGTTACCACCTCAAGGCGCTCGCCATGCGCCCCCTGTGGCAAGACGCCCCGCCGCCCAATCCCAGGCGCGAATGGGATCTCTTTGCCGATGACATGATCGAATGGATCGAGGCCACGCAAAACGCGCCTGTTCTGGCTATGGGTCACTCCATCGGCGCCGCCACCACCGCGATGGCCGCCGTCAAACGTCCCGACCTGTTCAAGGGGCTCGTACTGATCGAGCCCTCCGGCGTCACCCGCCGCATCCGCCTGCTGCTCAAACTGCTGCCTTATCGCCTGCGCCAAACCAAAGGCCCCGCCGCCGAAGTGCTCAGCGGCCCGACCCAGTGGCCAGACCTCGCCTCAGCGTTTGTCTATTACCGCGCCTCCAAAGCCTACCGCCGCTTTGACGACGCCACCTTGCACGGCCTGATCGAAGCGCTCACCGTGCCCGACGACACCGGCATCAAACTGGAATACCCCCGCAATTGGGAGGCGCACCTCTACGCCACCCCGCCGCTGATCTTGCCAACCCTCAAACGCCTCACCGTGCCCACCGAGGTCATCATCGGCAAGCCATCTCTGTTCATGGACCCATCCATCGCCCGCAACCTGCGCGACAGCCGCCCGGACATGACCTTCCAGTCCCTGCCAGACTACGGCCACCTGCTGCCGCTGGAAGCCCCTACTCAAGTCGCCGACGCTGCCCGCACCGCCCTGGACCGGCTCAGATAGCGCCTTTCCGCTTGCCTCCCTTGCGCCAAGCTGCCCCTATGTCGCCAACCATAGACATCGGACGCAGCCCATGACCGCAGATCAGATCATCGCCCACCTCAACCTCGCCCCGCACCCTGAGGGCGGCCACTACCGCCAGACCTGGATTGCCGAAAGCGCAGACGGCGCGCGCCCGGCAGGCACATCGATCTATTTCCTTTTGAAAGCAGGCGAGGCTTCGCACTGGCACCGCGTCGATGCTGTCGAAATCTGGCACTACCACGCCGGCGCGCCGCTAATCCTGTCACTTGCCGAAACCGACCAAGGCCCAGCCACCGATCATGTGCTTGGCCCCGACCTCGCAGCTGGCCAGTTCCCACAACTGCTCGTGCCCAAAGACCACTGGCAAGCCGCCCGCAGCACCGGCGAGTGGACGCTGGTTGGCTGCACGGTCTCCCCGGCGTTTCAGTTTGAAGGTTTTGAATTGGCCGCCCCGGGTTTCGACATCCCACGCTAAGCCCACCGCATCGCCCGACCGCAAGGTCCGGCTGCGCCTGCCTGCCCACCCGAGGTCGGCCGACGCCCTGAACGCCTAGTCCTCAGGCTCACTCACCGTGCCTCCACCGACAAGCGCCATCACCCCCGTGGTGCTGGGACAGCTTGTCGGCAAGCCCCGCGCCACCCGCACCGCCAGATAGGCAAAGGCCTGCGCTTCCAGCATATCACCGTCCAGCCCAACCTCTTCCACCGGCACCACCGCACAGTCCAGCGACACCCGCAACATCTCCATCAGCACCGGATTGTGCCGCCCCCCGCCAGTGACCAACACGCGGCTCGGCGCTTCAGGACAATGCCCCATCCCTTGCGCCACCGACGCAGCACACATCGCGGTCATCGTCGCAGCCGCGTCTTCATCCGACAACTCCCGCACCAGGTCCATCATTTCGGGGAAATCGTTTCGGTCCAGTGACTTCGGCGGCATTCTTGAGAAATACGACTCCTGCAAGAACAGCTCTAACGCCCCCCTGGCCACCGTCCCTTTGGCGGCCACCTTGCCGCCTTCATCAAAGGCCAATCCGCGCCGCGCGCGCAGCATATCATTTAACGGCGCATTGGCTGGGCCGGTGTCAAACGCCAACAACGCGCCTTCGTCTTCGGGCGCTGCCTTGCGCGGATCCACCCAGGTGATGTTGCCCACCCCACCAAGGTTCAAAAACACCACCGGTTCAGAGGCACCAAACCACTTGGCACAGGCAAAATGAAAAAACGGCGCCAGCGGCGCGCCCTCGCCACCCAGTTCCACATCGGCAGAGCGGAAATCCCAAACCACCGGCACGCCCAGCGCCTCAGCCAAGGCTTGCCCATCGCCCACCTGACAGGTCCCACGCCCACGCGGCTCATGCGCCAGCGTCTGCCCGTGAAAGCCAACCAGATCGACGTTCTCAAACCCGCCTAACACCTCGGCGTGCGCCGCTTCAATCACCGTCGCGGCCGCCTCAGCCTCCGCTCCGGACCACTGGCCCAGCGCCTGCGTCAGAACAGCCTGCTCGTCCTCGGAATAGCCGCGATAGGCCGTTGCCCCAAACCCATGGATCTCCTGCCCATCGGTCTCAACCACAGCCGCATCCACACCATCCAGTGACGTGCCTGACATCGCGCCCAGCGCGGTCACAACCGCCGCCTCACCCTGGCCCTTCAACATGGCCTTATCCTTTTGGTTTGCCCACCTACATCGCGCCGAGACGCGGTGGCAAAACCTTAAAGGATCAGACCCCCAAATCGCCAGCCCAAATCGGAAATGCCCCACGCTCTGTGTGTAATAACCAGAACGTGGGGCGGCCCATGAACCGGAACCCTCCGACCTTAGCGGGAATGGGGAGCCTCCAAGGCCGGAGACAGAGGCGCTATGTGCCCTTGCCGTCTCCAGGCTGCGCGTGACTTCATCCGTACCACAATCGCAATCATGCCAAGACAGATCCAGAACACCTGGATCATAAAAGACCCAAGGTTGAAGTCCTGCACCAGGCTCACCAACACCAACCCTGCCCCAAAAATATTGATGACAAAGAAGAGAATGTCGTGACTGCTGAGAATGCGAAAAGTGATCAGGGTATAGTTGGTCAGGTAAAGGCAAAACCCCAACACGCCACACGCCGTTGACACAGGTTTGGGGAGCGCCTGGATGAACTCAAAAACATAGGCAAACAATAACCGCGCCCCCCGATAAATAAATTCCTGTTCAATGATTTAAAAATTACCTGAACAGAGGCGCCTTATCCTATCCCCATTTGGGGACATTCAGCCCATCCTCAGGTATTCCCTACCATCTGGTCAAAATGCAGGAATGTCATAGCGCAGACTGCCAGGGGCCATATCCTTGCCCGCGGCACGCGCCGCCAACCAGGGCCAGTTCTCAATGTGATGATAGTGCCCCTTGCCCGACAAAACGGTCAGCTGCGCGTCATGCAAGTGCTGCACCAGCAGCTCCGCCCCCTGGATGGGGGCCACATTGTCATCCGGCCCCTGAAACACCTCCACTGGCGTGCGAATGTTGGACGGATCAAAGTCCCAGCCCTGCGCATTGAGCAGGTTCTCTTCCACAATCCCGTCAATCCCCGAGGCCGTGCGCAGCGCCAGCATCTCCGCGGTACGCCGTCGGATCACTGGATGGGACAAAATGCGAATGTCATCTTCACTGCGCGAGCGTTTGCAATAGCGGTCAAAATACCGATCCCGGTTCTGCAGGATCGAGCGCACCAGAAACGGAATGACCTGTCGCAACATACTTGGCCAGTGCCGCCCCAGAATACAGGACATGTGGTAAAACTGGTCCAGCTCCCGCCAGTTCTCATGCCGGTAAAACGGATAGGCCGCGGAGGACAACACCGCCTTGCTGATCCGGTCCTGCAACGCATGGGTCACCGCCAGAGCAGATCCGCTGCCAAAAGACACCGACAAGACACCTGCTTTAGCAATCTGCAAATGATTCAATAGCTCCCGCACATCCTCTGCAAAGTCGCGCAAGCTCTGCATCACCACAAAGTCCGAACGGAAACTGCCGGGACGGCAGGGACAGATCAGCCGAACACCCGCCTCCGTCATCAGGTCATGACACCGCTCAGGATAACCAATCATGTCAATTGTCACCCCGGACAGTGCATCAAAGGCCACCACCGGAGTGCCATCTTCCGGACCAATCGCGAAATACTCATGCTGCCGCCCATCGCGCAGGGTGATCCGGTTGCGCACCTGAAACGCTGCCCCCGCACTGTCCCCATGTGCCCGTACCGCCATCAGAGGCGAGCGTGCCAGCACTGCCGCCACCTCACTGCGGCTCTTGGTCTGGGTCTTCTCATACACCCGCTTCAGGTAGGTCCGCACACTCTCGTAAGAAATGCCCATACGCCTGGCGACTTCGCGCAAGTCATACGCCTGCCCCATATGGCTCAGCACCTCAGCTTCCCTACGGGTCAGCCCATGCGCCTTGGCGATATGCGCCACCCCCATATGGCTCTGCTGTCCCGACGAGATCACCACACTGGCTGCAATCGCCGGGAAGCCAATCCTCGCTGCCTCTTCCCTTGGCAACACCATCAAATCGGCTGTGCCGTCCTCCCGGCTTTTGAACTCCAACGCCCGCCCCGTACGATTGGCCTCCTGCGCACAGTGCGACAACAGCCGGTCTTCCCCGCTCTTGGGCAAATACACCTGCATGTCCTGCCCCTGCAAAGCGGGCATCGGCAACACGTCATATAGCGCGCGGTTGGCCATCACCACCTGCCCGTCCTCATTCAGCAATGCCACCCCAAAGGCAAAGCTGTTGAGCACCGAAGACAAATAGGCCTCCCGCTCCTGCAACCCGACCATCCGTTCCGATATGCTAAACGCCCGCCTAAAATGCCGCGACAGGTTCTCCAACCCCCGCGTCTCCGCCTCCATGGCCTCTGGGCTTTCCAGATAGCGGCTGTCCCGCGCGCGGTGCACTTCCTCTGCCAGTTCCGAGATCAGCTCGGGCCACAGGGAATTGTCCAAAGACGCCTCATAGACGAGGTGCGTCAAATCCTCAAAACGATCATTCATGAAAACAACTTTAAAAGCCTGAATATAGCAGGGCCACGCCACCTCACAAAGTGTGGAAACCCTGTCCCCTACCTTGCGCGGAATCCCGGCTTACAAACAGGCGTCCAAGGTGCTAACAGGAGGCAAAGCGCCCCTAGAGGCAGAGACAACCAACGGACAAATGAGTGGCACCATGACCTATCAGCCCAAATCGGAATTCCTTACCGTGATGCTAGAGCGCGGCTTTGTGGCCGATTGCACAGACTATGAAGCCTTTGACAAAGCGCTCTGTGACGGTGTGGTGCCCGGCTACATCGGCTTTGACGCCACCGCCAAATCTCTGCACGTCGGCTCGCTCATTCAAATCATGATGTTGCGCTGGCTGCAAAAGACCGGCCACAAACCAATCACTCTGATGGGCGGCGGCACCACCAAAGTGGGTGACCCCTCCTTCCGCGCGGACGAACGCCCTTTGCTGACCAACGATCAGATCGACGACAACATCGCCGGCATCAAGAAAGTTTTCGCCAAATACCTCGACTATGGCGATGAGGGCACCGGCGCCCTGATGCTCAACAACGCCGAATGGTTGGATGATCTAAACTACCTCACCTTTCTGCGCGACATCGGCCGCCACTTCTCGGTGAACCGGATGCTCAGCTTTGAGAGCGTGAAGTCCCGACTGGACCGCGAACAATCTCTGTCGTTCCTCGAGTTCAACTACATGATCCTGCAGGCCTACGACTTCCTCGAGCTGAACCGCCGCTACGGCTGTCTGGTGCAGTTCGGCGGCTCCGACCAATGGGGCAATATCGTCAACGGCATTGACCTCACCCGCCGTGTGGATGATGGCGGCTTGTTCGGCCTCACCTCCCCGCTGCTGACCACTTCTGACGGCAAGAAGATGGGCAAATCGGCGGACGGTGCAGTCTGGCTCAACGCCGACATGCGATCGCCTTACGAGTTCTGGCAGTTCTGGCGCAACACCACCGACGCTGACGTGGGCCGCTTCCTCAAACTCTACACCGAGATGCCGGTGGACGAGTGCAACCGCCTCGGCGCGCTCGCAGGCTCTGAGATCAACGAAGCCAAGATCATCCTCGCCAACGCCGTGACCACGCTCTGCCACGGCGCCGACGCTGCGGCCACCGCCGAAGCCACCGCACGGGAAGTGTTTGAAAAAGGCGGCGTGGGCGACGACCTGCCCACCGTGACGCTCTCCGCCGACGACCTCGGCGATGGTATCTCCATTGTGCAGCTGATTGTGAAAACCGGACTGGCCAAATCGGGCAAAGACGCCAAACGCCTGATCAAGGAAAACGGCGCCAAGCTGGACGACGCCCCGCTGACCAACGCCGGCCTGATGATCGACGCCGCCGCGCTCAGCTCGCCAATCAAACTCAGCGCGGGCAAAAAGCGCCACGCTCTGGTGCAACTGGACGGCTAAGCCCGCCCCCTGCAACAAACTCTCTAAGGCCCGCCCCACCCGGCGGGCCTTTTCTTTTCCCATTCACTGTCTCCAAATATCCCAGGGTGAATGCGCCAACGGCGCAGAGGGGCTGGCCCCTCCTTTCTTCCCCTAGACAGACCCGCCCGCTTCAGGTTATTTGAACACACGTTCATTTATCGACCTAGACGTCTCACTGGGAGGAGCCGCCAATGAAACTTGATCAAACCTGCGCCGTGATCACCGGGGGCGCTTCCGGTCTGGGCGAAGCCACCGCCCGCCATTTTGCCGCCAACGGCGCCAAGGTGGCCCTGTTTGACCTCAACGAGGAACGCGGCACAGAGATTGCAGCGGACCTCGGCGGCACCTTCCACAAGGTTGACGTGACCGATGAGGTCAGCGCCGCCGCCGGCATCCAAGCCGCCAAAGCGGCCATGGGCAAGATCACCGCCGCGGTTAACTGCGCGGGCATTGCGCCTGCCGCCACCACCATTGGCAAAAACGGCCCACACCCGCTGCACACCTTCCAGAAAACCATCGACATCAACCTCGTGGGCTCTTTCAACGTCGCTCGCCTCGCTGCCGAGGTGATTGCGGAAAACGAAGCGGAAGCAGACGGCGCGCGGGGCGTGATCATCAACACCGCCTCTATTGCGGCCATGGATGGCCAACGCGGCCAGGCAGCCTACGCAGCCTCCAAAGGCGGCATCGTAGGCCTGTCGCTGCCCATGGCCCGCGATCTCGCCCGTTCCGGCATTCGTGTCATGGCGATTGCACCGGGCATCTTCCTGACGCCAATGCTGCAAGGCCTACCACAAGAAGTGCAAGACCAACTGGCGCAAGACGTGACTTGCCCGAAACGCCTCGGCGACCCGTCCGAGTACGCCCGCCTCGCAGGCTTCATCGTGGAAAACGGCTACCTCAACGGCGAAGTCATCCGCATCGACGGCGCCCTGCGCATGCAATAACAAAACCGTAGGGTGCGCAGTCCCTGCGCACCTTGCTATCCTCTCCGCAAAGGAGAGCCCCATGCCCCGCCAAAACCGCGTACAACCTGACGGCCAAATCCTCGTTCACCCCACGCGCGGGGCCTTCATGGGCAACCGGGGCATTCTGCACGACGACACCGCCCACCAACACGGCCAACTGACCCACCGGCGCTGGCGCCACAAAGCTTGGGTCTGCTGCGTGTTGTCTTTCAAAAACCGCCAACGCCAACTCATGGCCCCCAACCGCTACACCGAACTGTTTTTCTACGACGAAGCGGTCGCCCTCGCCGCTGGACATCGCCCCTGCGCCGAGTGCCGCCGCGCCGATCACAAGGCTTTCCTCACCGCCGCCGACCACGCGGGAAGCGCGCCTGCCTTTGACGAAGGACTTCATGCCGCCCGCGCGATCCCGCGCATCTACGGCCAAAACCGCCCCCTCGAAGACACTGCCGGCCTGCCAGACGGCACCTTCATCCTGACAGACACCGGCCCCACATTGCTGCTTAAAGACATGGCCTTGCCGTTTACGCCCAATGGCTACGCCACCCCGATCAAACGCCCGCAAGGCACACACCCCGTGCTCACCCCAGCGCCCACACGCATCGCCCTGCGCAACGGCTTCCGCCCCACCCTGCGCCTGCCCGCCCAACTGGCCTAAGCGCAAAACCACCGCCCTGTTGACAAACTTCCGCCGCCAAGTGCCTTTAGGACCATCCAAAACACCTCCAGCGCGGACACCCAAATGAGCTTTTCTGATCTGCTTGACCACTTTGACCACGTCTACATCGTGAACCTGCCCTACCGGGATGACCGCCGCACGGAAACCATCGCCGACTTCGCCCGTGTCGGCGTCTCCATCCCCAATGCGCACATCTCTTTCTTTGAGGCCTCCCGCCCGACAGAGAAAGGCGAGTTCCCCTCGATTGGCTCACTCGGCAACTTCCTCTCACAAACCCGGGTGCTGGCGGATGCCTTAGAAAAGGGCTATGAGCGCATCCTGATCTGCGAGGACGATCTTGAGCTCAACGATCTGCCAGACACCACGGTTGCCAAAGTGCTCACCGATCTAAAAACCACCCACTGGTCCATCGCCGCCCTTGGCTATCTGGAACCCGAAACCCCGCCCACCGAGACCATTGGTCTGACCGAGTGGACCGGTGGCACCCGTGGCACGCAATTCTGGGCCATCCAGGGCGACAGCATCCGCGCCTTCCATGACTACCTCGAACTGGTGCGCTCCCGCCCTTCCGGCCATCCCGAAGGTGGCTCAATGTTCTTTGACGGCGCCTTCAACATGGTCCGCACCATTGTGCCCGGCACCAGCTTCCGCCTCGCCACGCCTTGTCTTGCCGGGCAACGCAGCTCGCGCACCGACATTCACGACCTGAGATTCTACGATCGCGTCGAACCCTTCCGCAGCATCGTCGGCGCCCTACGCAAACTGATGAACCGCACCAAAGGTTAATTTCTGCATCGCAGCACAACTCCCCACCTCCGCAAAACAGTCGCGATACCGACAAGATACCGACGTGGGTTCTGGCCGTTAACTTCTGCACCGCAGCACATCGCCAACCGGAATCGCTGGCACTCTGGAAATGCCCCTGCCATACCTTGCGCAACACTTCACGCGCAGGACTGACACATGACCAAGATCGTTTCCTCACTCGCCGAGATTTCCGACAACTACAAAGCGCTGTTTGTCGACCTCTGGGGCTGCGTGCACAACGGCGTCACCGCCTATCCAGAGGCCGTCGCTGCCCTGCAAGCCTACCGCGCCAAAGGCGGCATTGTGGTGCTGGTCACCAACTCCCCAAAACCCCGCGCCGGTGTCGCTGAACAGCTTGGCTCCTTTGGCGTGCCGGACGACGCCTATGACACCATCGCCACCTCTGGCGACAGCGCACGCTCGGCCATGTTCAATGGTGCAGTCGGGGAAAAAGTCTACTTCATGGGCGAATGGCAACGCGACGAAGGTTTCTTCCAACCGCTTGAAATCCTTGACAACCCTGTCGACATTCAACGCGTCCCTCTGGCCGAGGCCGAGGGCATTGTCTGCTGCGGTCCGTTTGACACCATGGCCGATCCGGACGTGAACCGCGCCGATTTCCTCTATGCCAAAACCAAAGGCGTGAAGCTCTTGTGTGCCAACCCTGACATCATTGTAGATCGCGGCGACGTGCGCGAATGGTGCGCCGGGGCGCTGGCCAAACTTTACACCGAAATGGGCGGCGAAAGCCTGTACTTCGGCAAGCCCCACCCGCCCATCTACGACCTCGCCCACCGCCGCCTTTCGGCCATGGGTGTCACCATCGCAGACGAAGACATCCTCGCCATCGGCGACGGCCCCCACACCGACATCTCCGGCGCCATGGGCGAAAACATCGATTCTCTCTTCATCACCGGCGGCCTCGCCGCAGCGGAGACAAAAACCGCCCACCAACCAGACGAAGCCGCGTTAACGAATTACCTCGCAGAACAGCAGGTCACCCCACAATTTGCGATTGGCAAACTGCGTTAACACAAAGGCGCTTGATCTTTCTGCAACCGCAAAGTAACAATATTGCCAATCAAGCTCGATGAGCGTTATTTAGTTGCACAGCCAATCCAAAAAATCGGAGGGCCAAATGTTGGACAACCTGCCCCGCGGCACAATCTTTATCGAAGACCTCGAAATCGGCATGACCCGCTATGTGCGCAAAACCGTGACCGATCAGGACATCGAGATGTTTGCCGCCGTGTCCACCGACCACAACCCGGTGCACCTGGACGAAGAGTATGCCCAAGACACCATGTTTGGCGGCCGCATCGCTCACGGCATGCTCACCGCCGGACTGATCTCTGCGGTGATCGGCGAACAACTGCCCGGCCACGGCACCATCTACATGGGCCAGTCGCTGAAGTTCCTTGCGCCTGTGCGCCCCAACGACACCGTGGTGGCTTCTGTGACCGTCACCGACATCGACTTTGCCAAACGCCGCGTCAAAATGGATTGCGTGTGCACAGTTGAGGGCAAAAAGGTGCTCGCAGGCGAAGCCACCGTGCTGGCGCCGTCGCGCAAGCTGGACTGATCCCCCAACCGAAAACTCCTCCAAACTCAAAGGGCGACGCCAAAAGCACCGCCCTTTTTGCTTTAGAACTTGCCGTTCTCATGCGCCATTTCAGCCGGGATCTCGCTCACCGTGCCCCAATGTTCCACGATCTCGCCGTCCTCAACTCGGAACAGGTCAAAGAACGCGGTATGCGCCTCACCCAGCACGCCCTCTGACGCAGCGAAAACAAAATTCCCTTCCGCAACAATCATATGCGTCGCGTCATAGCGCATCTCGATGCCAGCCTCCGCCATCATCTGCAGCGCCCCACCAAGACCTTCTAAGCCATCTGCAATCTGTGGATTGTGCTGCAGATACGTCTCCGTGGAGATGTAGTTAGCGATGTTCTCAGGAGCCTTCCCGTGCAAAACATCGGTCACAAACGCACTCACAAGCGCCTTGTTTTCCGCCGTCTTATCGCGGTCCACAATTTCTGTGACCCCATCGGTCATGGTCCGACCTGACGGGTTCGGCCCCGCCAAGCGCTGCAGGTTGTCCCAATGCTCCACCACTTTGCCGTCCGCCACCCGGAACACATCAAACGCCACCAGCGTCTCCGCCCCAAAGGCTTGCGCATTGTCAAAGGTGTTGTGCATCACCACCAGATCGCCCTCGGTGATAACCCGGTGCGTGGTTGCCGTCATGCCGCTCTGCTGGATCACCGGCACAAAGCCCACAATCGGCGCCGCGCCGGTGGGCACAGCCGGATTGTGCTGAATGTAGTCCGGCGCCAACAGCGCGCTGGCCGCCTCCGGGTCAAACTGGATGAATAGCGCGGAGAACGCGTTCAGCACGGTTTCGGTGATGGTCATTTTGGTCAGCCTCTCGAATCAGCTTGTTGCATGTATGGCAAGACGGTATGAATTTTGCACCAAGTATCAATTACGCACCTTAAAGGAACCAGGTATGGTCAAAGTAACCGCCCACACCAAAGAAGAGGCTGAAAACTGCCCGGTCCGCTCTGTCCTGACCAAAGTCACTGCAAAGTGGAACCTTTTGATTTTGCTCACTTTAGAGGACGGGGAGCTGCGCTTTGGCGAGCTCAAACGCGCCATCGGTGATGTCACCCAACGCGTGCTCACCGAGAACCTGCGCCTGCTCGAGCGCGACGGCCATCTCACCCGCACCGTACATCCTGGCCCGCCGCTGGCCGTGTCCTATGCGCTGACCGAGCAAGGCTTTGACCTGTTGCGTGTGCTCAAACCGCTAGTTGGCTGGGCGGCGCAGAACTTTGGCGACATCTCCGAAGCCCGCGCCCGCGCCGCCGAGTAACGCCACGCCGTCCTCTCTTGCGCCTGAGCAATCAAGGGGCTAACCCTGCCACATGCAGATCATTCGCGACTATCAGTTTGTGACCCCTCAAGATCGCGGCGCCAGCGTCGCGATTGGCAATTTTGACGGCGTGCATTTGGGCCACCAATCGGTGATCGACCTCGCCCGCAAAGCCGCACCCGATGCGCCTTTGGGCATCATGACGTTTGAGCCACACCCGCGCGAGTATTTCGCACCGGACGCCCCGCCCTTCCGTCTCGCCAGCGCCGAGACCCGCGCGCACCGCCTGGAGAAACTTGGCGTCGACAAGCTTTATGAGCTGCCCTTCAACACCGCGCTGTCCAGCCTCACACCAGAAGAATTCGCCCGTGATGTAATCGCCCAAGGCCTCGGTTTGGCACATGTGGTGGTTGGTGCAGACTTCTGTTTCGGCAAAGGCCGCAAAGGCACCGCCGAGGACCTTGTCGCCTTTGGCGAAACCTACGGCTTTGGCGTCACCATCGCACCGCTGGTGCAAGGCGGCGACGGCCAAGTCTCCTCCACCTCCATCCGCCAGGCCCTCTCCGATGGCCGCCCACGCGACGCCGCCAATATGCTGGGCCACTGGCACCGCATCGACGGCCCGGTGATTGGCGGCGAACAACGTGGCCGCGAGCTTGGCTTCCCAACTGCCAACATGTCCATCGACGATCTGCACCAGCCAAAATACGGCGTCTATGCCGTGTTGGTCGACGTGCTCGATGGCCCACATCACGGCAGCTACTTTGGCGCGGCCTCCATTGGGACACGCCCAATGTTTGGCGAAAACAAAGCCAACATCGAAACCTATCTCTTTGATTTCTCAGGCGACCTTTACGGCCACACGCTGTCTGTTGGCCTCGTCGATTACCTGCGCCCTGAGCTGAAATTCGACAGCCTAGACGCGCTGATCGCCCAGATGGGCGCCGACTGTGACCAAGCCCGCAAGATCCTAAACGCCCTATGACACGTCCCCCGTTCCTCAAAGCCCCCAGCGATCCCATCGCGCGCCATGGCCTGGCCAAACGCTTCTGGGAAAAGAAACCGCTGACCTCGCTCAACGACAAAGAGTGGGAAGCGCTTTGTGACGGCTGTGGCAAATGCTGCCTCAACAAGCTCGAAGATGAAGACACCGGCGAGGTCGCCCTGACCCGCGTCGCCTGCCGCCTGCTGGACGATGAGACCTGCCGCTGCACCCAATACGACATCCGCCACCAGTTTGTGCCGGAATGCATCGTGATGACCCCCAAGAACATCGACGAGCACGCCTACTGGCTGCCGCAAACCTGCGCCTACCGCCTGATCTGGGAAGGCAAGCCGCTCCACGACTGGCACCCTCTGATCTCTGGCACACCGGACACGGTGCATGACGCAGGCGTCTCGGTGCAGCATCAAACCGTGTCCGAATTCGACACCCCGCTGGAGCAGTGGGAAGACTTTATCATCGAGGAGCCCTCCTAATGCACTTTGCCTCTGACAACTCCGGCGCCGCACTGCCCGAGGTCCTCGCCGCCATCACCAAAGCCAACGAAGGCTATGCCATGGGCTATGGCGATGACGTGGAAATGGCGCAGGTCACCGCCAAAATCCGCGAGATCTTTGAAGCCCCAGAGGCGGCGGTCTATCTGGTCTCCACCGGCACCACCGCAAATTCACTGGCGCTCGCAACCCTCTGTGATCCTTGGCAAACCATCTTCTGCACGGAGGTGGCCCACATCCACAAAGACGAGTGCAACGCACCTGAGTTTTACACCGGTGGGGCAAAGCTCACGCTGGCGGCAGACAAAGACGTCGACAAAATGACACCCGCCTCCCTGCGCGCCGCCATCCAAGGCGAAGAAACCCGCGGTGTTCACGGCCCACAACGTGGCCCCGTCTCGATCACGCAGGTCACCGAATACGGCACCGTCTACACGCTCGCCGAACTCACCGCCCTCTGTGATGTCGCCAAATCCTACGACCTGCCCGTGCATCTGGACGGCGCGCGCTTCACCAACGCTATGGTTGCGCTAGGCTGCACACCTGCGGAAATGACCTGGAAAGCCGGTGTTGATGCGGTCAGCTTCGGCGGGACTAAAAATGGCTGCATGGGAGTCGAAGCGGTGATCTTCTTTGATCCCAAACACGCCTGGGAATTTGAACTACGCCGCAAACGCGGCGGCCACCTGTTCTCCAAACACCGCTACCTCTCCGCGCAAATGCTCGGCTACCTGCAAGACGACGTCTGGATCGAAGCCGCCACCAAAGCCAACGCCAACGCCGCCCATCTCGCAGGCGGCCTGCGCGCCATCGGAGCGACATTCAAATACCCGCCACAGGCAAACATGATGTTTGTCGCCCTGCCCCGCGCCACCCACAAACGCCTGCTGGACGCCGGCGCGGTCTACCACCTCTGGGACGGCACGCTAGAAGGTGACGACGCCGAGATGGTCACCGCGCGTTTGGTCTGCGACTGGTCGCTCAGCAAAGAGTTGATCGACCAATTCCTCGATCTGGCAGCGGGCAAGTAATCCAATGAGAGACAGCCTGCGCGCTAAAGCGGTTCAGATCTGCAACGACAAAATCGTCAAGAAAGGCGAGACCGTCGGCCTGTCCTTCTATGCCTTCTTTGCTAACAAGAACGACAACTCGGAACTGCTGATGGAAGCTGCCACATGGTGGATCCAAACCCACGAGTTGGATCACTTTGAAAAGGCGGCCAAAATTCGAGACATGATCCTGTCAGGCAAATAACCTCCTTATTGCCAATGCTGTGCATTGGCAGCGCCCCGTTGGCCGGAAGGGGCTTGCGCAGCAAGCTCCCGAGAGGTGAACCGCCCCCCACGGGGTAGGAGCTTTGCTTCCAGCCCCTCGGTTCGTGCGCCACCAAATTCAAATTCCGTAGGTACACCAAATTATCCCGGACTAAGGATCTATTCTTTGCAACCTTTACCTGTGTCCTTCAGACGGATATTCGTAAGTGATGAAAAGTGAAGACTGGTACAGGAATGAAGTATGGAACCCGGACATTGAACGGAATTTCCACAGCAAATTGTCCAACGCTCGCAGCCAAAGAGATCAATACCTCAAAATTCAGATTCTTTGCCTAACGGAACGGCATCCGCACGCGGCTCTTGGATTAGGCAAATTCTATTTTGAAACCCGAAGTGATCGCTCTTGGGACCTCGACGTCAAACACGCGACCGCGAAAGCCCACGAGCAGTTGAAAGACTTTGATGCCGCCTTGGAAGCTTACCGAGAGATCTTGAAGCACGAGTGTGACAAGCCATTCTTCCCATTTATGGCGCTTTTGGACGCACCGTACCTAATCGCAAGAAAGACCCTTAAAAGCGAATTCTCATTTGCTCTGGAAACATTGACGAGAGCGGAACTCGAGTTTTCGAAACGTGGCATAACGCATGTTGTGGAACAATTTATTCTACATGCCTCACATGCCATTATCCGCAATCATTCAAAACAAAAACCTGAGGCGCGCGACCACGCGGTGGTTGCCTTGAAATTGGCGGGGGTTACAGACAGCGGCCTCCGGTATCATCGCAAAGTGGGATTGGTTGGACCCGAGTATCAGAAAACCATCCTCACCTTGAAATCAATCACGTCCGGTTACCCTCGCATTTTTTTGGAGCTTGCAGCAAAATTCGGCTAACGCTCAACCGTCCGCCGTACCTCAGCCGCCCCCACGGGGCGGGCGCTTCGCTTCCTAGCCCCTCGGTTCGGACGCAGTTTTAGCTCTCTGAACGTAGCTCACTTGGCACAGCGGCAACACCCAACTCTGCAACGCCTGGAAAAACGCCGTTGGCGTCCACGGCTTGTGACCATGTTAAATGCACCACAAATAGCGCGACGCCGCTGGTCCCGGTTATTTCGATCAAAACGTCATCAGAGGCGCTGTCTCTGGCAAGCACTTCTGTTCGATGCAAGCAATTCCAAAGCGGGTGACGCCTCCCCACTTCGACTTTCAGCTGTACCAAAAGGCTCAACGCTTCTGCGCAATCAATGCGCTTCCAACTGCCCCAATCAAACTCTTGTCGATCTGACACAGTGCACCCACCATCATTCACAAAAAAGGTTCTAAACTCATCCTAATCAAAAGCACTCCAGCGTCCGCCGCACCTCAGCCGCCACCACATCCGCATGGGTAATCATGCCCATGTGCCCCGCGCCAGCCACGGTCACCCGCCGCCCATTCTGCGCAGCAGCAGCAACCCCATCACAAACCGGCTTCATGATCGCAGGGCTCTCCGCCCCGTCCATCACCACCACCGGCACGGCAATCTTGCCCAGTCGCGGCATGATGGTGCCAACGTCTTCCAGCACATCTTGCTGAGAGGCCACCACAAACGGCACCTGCCGCGTGAACGTCGCGCGGGTCTCTTCCGGCAACGCCTCCCACGGCGTGCCATCGCCCCATTCCTGAACAAACATGCGTACCGCCGCTTCCGGATCACCAGCGTCATTGAGGGCAAACACCTGCCCCATATGCGCATCATTCTTGGCCACGGCCTCCGGCGCAGCCGCCTTGGCCGCCAACATTGTCACCGGCTCAAACAAGGACAAAGAACGCACAAGATCTGGCCGCTCAATCGCCAACCGCAGCCCCAGCAGCCCGCCGTAGGAATGCCCAATCACATCCACCGGCCCATCCAGACGCGCCAATATCGCATCCAACATGGTCTGCCCGGTCAACGTACCCGGCACATACGCTGCGCTACGCCCATGGCCCGGCATGTCCGGCGCTTGAATGGTCAACAGATCGTCCAGCGCCGCGCCGATGCCGCGAAAGGCGCCCGAGTGCCCAAGGTTGCAATGCAGCGCCAAAGCCGCACGCGGCCCCTGCCCCAACACACGCCAATGCATGTCGGGCGTCTTTCTGGTGTCCAATGCCATGGTCCTTAAAGTGTCCTTACAACTCACCCGCCAAATGCGCGTCCAAATCGTCCAACCGGTCCTGTCCCCAGAACCGTGCCCCATCGTCGGTCACATAAAACGGCGCGCCAAAGGCCCCCGCGTCCATCGCCTCATCCAGGTTGCGGGCATAGGTCTCCGCCCCCACCAGCAACCCGCTGTCCGCCAGCGCCGGTTCAAACCCGGCCTCAACCAGACAGGCGCGGATCACGTCATCCTGCGCAATGTCCTTCTCCTCAGCCCAGCACGCCCGCGTAAACCCATGCGCCAAAGCACCCAGATCACCGCCACCCGCATTGGCCGCCGCGATAAACGCATAAGACGACGGCGCCATATTGGTGGGCCAATGCGCCGGCTTCAGGTTAAACTCCATGCCCAACTTCTTAGCCTGCCGCACCAATTCCTGCGCGCGGTATTCCTGTCGGCTGACGTGACGTTCTTTGGGTGGCGTGCCCCCCGTGCGGCCAAAAAGCGCAACAATATCGAGCGGCTTATAGATAATATCCGCACCGTGTTTCGCTGCGATCTCTTCCAGACGGGTGCCTGCAAGATAGGTGTATGGAGAAATTGTTGAGAAATAATAGGTGATCGTGGCCATTTTTGCCTCCCATAGCTCGCACGTCGCTTTGCGCGACGTTAGGGCCATGTTAAGGCGAGTGCAACGTCACGAATCTGTCACCAAAGCCACCTGGGGATTACCGCGCTATGGCCACCATTCTTGAACCGAAACTGATCACTGGCAATGCCAACAAACCGCTTGCCAGCGCCATCGCGCGGCGCATGTCGATGCACCGCGGCAGCAACGTCAACCTGATCGACGCCCGTGTAGAGCGTTTTAACGACGCAGAAATCTTTGTCGAAGTTTACGACAACGTGCGCGGCGAAGACATGTTCATCATCCAGTCGACCTCCAATCCGGCCAACGACAACCTGATGGAACTGCTGGTGATGTCCGACGCTCTGCGCCGCTCCTCGGCCAGCCGCATCACCGCTGTGATCCCCTACTTCGGCTACGCCCGCCAAGACCGCCGCACCAAGGCCCGCACGCCCATCACCGCCAAGCTGGTCGCCAACATGATGGTTGAAGCTGGCATCGAGCGCATCCTGACCATGGATCTGCACGCTGCGCAGATTCAGGGCTTCTTCGACATCCCGGTCGACAACCTCTACGCCTCGCCAGTGTTTGCGCTCGACATCAAGGCGCAGTTCAAAGACCAGCTCGAAGACGTCATGATCATCTCCCCGGACGTGGGCGGCGTGGCCCGCGCTCGTGAACTTGCCAAACGCATCAACGCGCCGCTGGCCATCGTCGACAAGCGCCGCGAGAAGCCGGGCGAGATCGCCGAGATGACCGTGATCGGCGACGTCAAAGGCAAGAAATGTATCATCGTAGACGACATCTGCGACACCGCCGGCACGCTCTGCAAAGCTGCCGAAGTCCTGATCGAGCACGGCGCCACCGAGGTGCACAGCTATATCTCCCACGGTGTTCTGTCCGGCCCGGCGATTGAGCGCATCACCAACTCGGTGATGAAGTCTCTGGTCATCACCGACAGCATCGAGCCCACCGAGGCCGTGAAAGGCGCCGCCAACATCCGCATCGTGCCCACCGCCCCGATGTTTGCCCAGGCGATCCTGAACACAGCCAACGGCACGTCCGTGAGCTCGTTGTTTGAGACAGAGACGCTGGAACCGGCCTACGAAGGCCTGTTCAAAGCCTGATCTGAGCGGGTCAATTGAGATAGAGAAAGCCCCGACGGAGACGTCGGGGCTTTTTTGTTTTGGTGTGCTGTCCACCCTGGGGCCGCATTAACCGAAATCGCAACGGACGCCAGTGAGGACCTCACAACGACAAATGCTGCACAGCGTACCAACGTCCACTTGCTGTACAGGGCGCTGGCAGCTACCGAGTGTGACTGGTCAGAGTTTCCACTCGAAGCGGACCGCTTTCTCAGACTCATCCCAAAGACGAGCCATGACGGCTTTGTCATGAGCATGCGCGTTCAGTGTGCCTTTGCCGACTGGCCCAACGGCTTCCAAACGACCCGTTGGGCCGTATAAAGCGCGTTGCTCGGTCAGCGCCCCTTCGGTCGCACACATGACCTCAGGGTTTGAGCCTTGCTCAGCAGTCTGGACCATTGGCGTCTTGGTCATCAACCACCAGATGAAACGCATTGTTCGACTGCCGCTAGTGGAGATCAGTGATGTGGCAGACGACCCCGGATGACATACAAAGACCTCGACATCCTTGCGTCCAGCCGTGGCCAAACGGTCCTGCAGTTCATAGGCGAACATCATCTGCGCCAGTTTGCTCTGCGAGTAAGCGGTATTTGCACCGTAGCCCTGATCCCAATTCATGTCATCGAACTTGATGGTCTTGAGCCCCATGTTGTAGCCAAGGCTGGCAACGACCACGACACGGCCATCACTTTCGGCGATGCGCTCAAAAAGCAGACCATTGAGCAGAAAATGTCCGTAGTGGTTGGTGCCTAGCTGGCTTTCGAAGCCATCGACGGTCAGTTTGCGCGTCGGAACCTGCGCAATGGCCGCGTTGTTGATCAGCGCGTCGATGCGGGGCACGGTCTTCAAGACTTCGTCGGCGGCCTCGCGCACGCTGTCCAGAACGGACAGATCCATGCGGATAAAGCTCACATCGACCTGCGCCCCGAGTTCCTGTTTCAAGCCCGCAATTGCCGCAGCAGATTTTTCGGCCGAGCGGTTCAACATCACCACCTTTGCGTTCTTCTTGAGAAGCGTGCGTGCAGCCTGAAAGCCAGCACCGGCGTTGGCTCCGGTGATAAGGTAGGTTTTGCCTGATTGATCTTCGAGGCGCTCGGGTGTCCAGCCTTTGGGGCCGTATGTGGTATCTGCCATTTTTTCTCCTGTCAGCCCGCGCTGGCTGTTCTGGGTGATTATGCCTGGATGCACAGATACAATCTGATACGGCATGGAAACAGGCGACATTCTCTTAATTTCTTGCCCATTCGTCTCGCACCTATTGCAAAGGCACAAGTCCTCTGTCAGCTAGTGTGCATGAGCAAAGATCAGATCAAAGACCTCATCGAGAGCCGCCTGCCCGAGGCCGGCCTTGTCGACACCGCCTTGAAAGGGGTCCAGCTTTTTCGAGTGACCGAGGCCATGCCCTGCGTACCCGCAATCTACGAGCCCACGGTTGTGGCCATTCTCAGTGGCACGAAAGAGGCCGTTTTGGATGGTAAGCGCCATGCCTATAGCAGCGACAAATACCTGCTATGCCCAATGACTATGCCAGTGGAGGCTGGTACGCCACAGGCATCCGAAGCGATCCCACTGCTCGGCGTCGTGATCACTTTGGATCCACGAACGATGCGCGAACTCACCTTGGAAATTGAAACAGCCGATGGTGGCACTCGACCAGCGCAGAGAAGTGCACCTTCGGCTTTGGCATTGTCGTCCTGGGATGTCGGCTTCACACAGGCACTGCAGCGGCTTCTCGAATTACTCGAGAAACCTAATGATCTGGTGGTGCTAGGAGCGGGACGATTGCGCGAACTGTGTTACGCGGTCCTCATGGGCGAGGCCGGGGGAGCTGCAAGACGTGCCTTTGGTGTCGGTAACGAAATCGCGCGAACCATTGACTACCTCGCAACCCACCTCAACGAACAGGTCACCATCGACGATATGGCCGCCCACGTCGGCATGAGCAGGGCGGTGTTCCATCGACGTTTTAAAGAAGCCACGACTATGTCCCCGATACAATTCGTGAAATCCATGCGGCTCAACAACGCCGCGATGAAGATCGCGGGAGGAATGAACGTGTCGGAGGCAGCCTGGGACGTGGGCTACCAAAGCGCATCTCAATTCAGCCGTGAGTTTAAGCGCATGTACGGGCAGTCGCCCCGGCAATGGAGCAACGCAACACAGGTGCCTCAACGACTGAACTAAGGTGCGCTGGTTGACATATGTCTATAGCGATTTTCCAGTTTAAGTGGTGCAATCAAGACTAGGTGCATCGAGCCACATGTCGGCTCAGTTCGCAAACCAAACCCCATCCAAACCAACCCTCCCCCAGTAAACCCTTTATCAAGCCTCTTTCTGCATAGTCCGCGTGAAACACCTCGCCAGCAGAAAGCCGGTTCCTATGTCGATTGCCTCCTCTTTGCGTCTTGCGCTTCTCTCTGTCAGCCTCCTGGCGACCCAAGCGCAGGCCAATAGCGTCTCCCTGATTCAGAACGGTTTCTTTGCGCAACGCGCCTCCTTCAACGACACGTCGCCCCGTGAACCGCAACAACCTGCCCTCGCGCAACCGACGGACGCCGATACCAGCCGCGGCGCACTGGCCTTGCGCCCCGGCACTGCCAGCCTGTTCCGGGGCCGTGCCACCGGCGGCCTCTTTGCGCCAGTGCTAACGCAGGTCCTGCCGTCCGCCGCCAAGCAGCTGATGACCCTGATTGCCGGGGCGGAAGCGGGCAAGGCTGGCTATGACGCCGTGCAATATGGCGCCCGGATCAAGCCTGCCGCGCCCCCCACAAAAATGACCATCGCCGAGATCTATCAGTGGATCGACAACACCCCGGGACAGCCCCATGCAATTGGCCGCTATCAGTTCATCCCCGCCACCCTGCGCCGCCTTGTCCGCCATCAGGAAGTGCCGCACGACAAGATATTCAGCCCGGAGATACAGGACCAGCTGGCCCACCAGTTGCTGGAAGAGGCCGGACTCAGCGATTTCCAGTCCGCCGAGATGTCGCGCGCGACCTTTATGCTCAATCTTGCCAAGATTTGGGCGGGCTTGCCCACCTCGACCGGCAAATCTTACTACGAAGGTTATGCCGGCAACAAAGCGGTCTACTCTTGGGACTATTTTGACACCCACTTCAAAAAGATCTTTCCAAGCTAACGGCTGACGCGGCTTTAAAGGGGCCTGGCAATGGTGATCGGACTGTCGATAAAGCGGACGATAATCACTGCGTGAAAAGACCACGCCAAGGGTCCGCTCTGGGCTGGTTGCTTAGCGCGGTGAGGCCCGCGTCCTGCACCGCCCCCATTCCCGCCCGCCCCGAATCTTTCCAGTCCCAGACGACCCGTCAAAATTGCCCTCAAAAAACCCAACCAATTTTCTGACAGAGTAGAGCAAAACCCAACTCAAATACCCTTTAGGTTGTTTTTCGCAAAGAAATGCACGCATGTGACTTGTTCCCGTCTCCCCTTTGGGTCTAGCTGTCGGACATATCCGCCAACAGGACTCTCTCACATGCCCCCAACACTGTCCTCAGGGACCGTGCGCCTCATTATGGCGCTGTTCTTCCTGCATCCCTTCGCGCTTGGCGGATGGCTGCCTCATATTCCGTTTGTGCAATCCAATTTGGAGCTCAGCAACGCACAGCTGGCGCTGGCGCTGCTCGGCCTGCCCATGGCCTTTGTATTTATGTCAAAGTTTGCCGCCAAAATTGTGGCCAGACATGGCGCGCCCAAAGTCCTGCTCACCATGTTTCCAGTTCAGGCGGTGACCGTTGTCCTGCCACTTCTCGCGGTGGACCACATCACTTTGTTCCTGGCGCTGCTGGTCTTTGGCGCGGCGATGACCTTCCTCAATGTGGCGCTCAACGTCTACGCGGGTCAGCTGGAGAAGGCCGCAAAGAAATCGGTGATGAACCGCTGCCACGGCTTCTGGGCGCTTGGCCTGACGGTCAGCTCTTTCTTGGCTGCCATTTTCACGACCGCGGTCTCGCCGGTGATCACCGTGCTGACCCTCACCACAGCCACAACCCTCCTGGCCCTTTGGTTGGCACGCCCGCTGCCCAACCTGCGCCCGCAATCTGCTGACACCCCGAGCAAAACCAAACGCCGCAAGCTGCGCGATTACCCAACAACCCTGTTCTTGATTGTGCTCTTTGTGATTTCCGTGACCATGGCAGAGGGTGCAATGGCCAACTGGGGCGCCGTTTATATGGCTGAACGCCTGCCCGAAGGCACCAGCACCGCAGGTCTTGCAATCACCGTGTTTTCCGCCTTTGTTGCCTTTGGCCGCTTCATTGGAGACTACCTGAAAACCCGCATGGGCAGCACCAATCTCGCACGTATGAACGTCGGCCTGGCCATCATCGGCCTGCTGATCCTGGTGGCGCCTTTCCCGCCACTGGCGTCTTTTGTCGGCTTTGCCTTCATTGGACTTGGCCTTTCGGTTGGCTTCCCGCTGGCCGTGTCTGCCGCCGCCGCACTGGAAGATGAACATGACGCCGACAACATTGCCTTCTTGTCGGTCATGGCGATCGGCACCAATGTCGTCGCCCCGCCCATCATCGGCCTATTGGCAGACCACTTTGGCATCTCCCTTGCCTTGGCCGCGCTGCTGCCAGGCCTCTGCCTCAGCTTTGTGATGGCCCGTCATTTGACGCCACAGCCGGAGTTGCAAAAGACGGTCCCTGCCTAAGTCCTGATCGTTCTTAACCTTCAAGACCGCCCACACCCGCCTGCCACGCGCAGGCGGGTGCCTTTGTTTTATAGGCAAGTTCAGAGCCTTACGCCTTTGGGACAGGGCACCCCCCCAAAAACCACCGAAATTTACCAAAAAGTGAGTTGTCCCTAGGCCGTTCCGCAGTAGACTGAACCTCCACTAACGCTCCTGACTTCTTTTCCCCCCCCGCGCCTTCCCACTCTCAGGCGCCGTTGATGAGTTCTCACGTGCTGACCAGTTTAAAAATCCAATCTTTCCTCTCCGTGGCCAAACAGAGCCTCAAACAACGCATGCGTCCGCAGGTGCGGGCGCGTCGCAAAACCACCCCTACACCAACGGGCACGCCGGCCGATCCCGCCGCCTTTTTTGCCTGGAGCCTAGAGCGCCACAAAGAGGCCCGTGCGCGTCAAATGGTGATCTCTGGCGACAACGGCCGCTTATTGCCGGAAGTCTCCGCGCTTGCGCCTCATTTGCGCAAACTCTGCATCCGCCACACGCCCATCACGAATATTGCCGCGCTGCGCGGACTGCCCAACTTGCAGGCGCTGGAAATCATCGCCTCACCGGTCACGGATCTGTCGCCGCTCGCAGATCTGCCAGAGCTGAAAGAACTCAATCTGTCGCTGCCGTCCGACATTGACGTGACCTTACCCGACCTGCCCAACCTGCGGCGGCTCAAAATCTCTCATCCGGGCAAGCCGGTCCACCTCGGTGCTCTGCCCTGCCTGGAGCAGGCTGACCTGCTGGCCTTATGTGATACGCTGCCCGCGCTCACCCAAAGCCCAAACCTGACAGACCTCAAAACCCGCGTTTCCCAGGGCCAATCGTTGACGCCGCTGGCACAGGCAGACGCGCTCACCACGCTGTCCCTGCGCTGTGACGGCAAGGTCGACATCACACCGCTTGCCAACTTGCAACTGCTGGACACGCTGGACCTGTTTGGCGCGGACACCACCGACCTTTCCGCCCTGGGCACCCTGCCCGCGCTCACAACCCTGTCGCTGTGGAACACCCCGGCCACACGGTTTAACGCCTTGTCTCAGGCCGCTGGGCTGGAAACCCTAACCATCCAATCACTTGGCCAGATCACCGATCTCAGTTTTGTCACCCCTCTGAGCGAACTGAACCATCTGTCAATTGGCTCGGTCTCCCATTGTGACCTCGCGCCCGTCGCGTCCCTGCGCAAGCTTGCCTACCTGTTGCTGCAAAGCGCTGACCCGGATCTGGACCTCGGCCCATTGGAGCACTGTGACACGCTGCGGACGCTGCATTTCCAGCTGGCGGAGGACTTAGACCACCAGATGCGCGCGCCGTGGCCGGAACTGCCCAACTTACAAAACCTCAGTCTCTCTGGCACCAACATCAGCTCGATCAATGGACTTCAGCGATGCAGGTTGCTCAAGAACTTAAGGTGTACCGGAACCGCGGTTAACGACCTCTATCCGCTGCGCTCGCTGCCCTATCTGGAACAGCTCGACATCTCCGGCAGCCAGGTCGCCGACCTCTCGGTCCTGCTCACGTTGCCAAAATTCACAAAGCCAAGCCCCTATTGCACCTTGGCACTCAATGATACGCCCGCATTGCAAAGCATGCACGAGTTAGACGCCTTGGCGGCGAGCTCCAATGGGCGGGACTACGACCACACCCGGCACCTGATGGCCAATCGCGTTGTGGTGCTACTTCAAGATCAGGCAGCCGAGTCCAGCGAACGCACGGACGCTTGAGACGTAAATCAAAAGTTGCGGCGCCGTGACGCCGCAACATATTCAAAAACTGTGGACAGTCGCAAAGCAGACGCAATACCGACGTCTTACCGACGTGAAAATCAGCCGTTGCTTTCGGCCTTTTCTTCCAACAACAGCCACTCCTCCTCCGCGTCTTGCAACGCCGTTTGACGCTCCACCAACGCCTCTGTGGCTTTCTGGAATTTCACCGGCTCCTTTGAGAACAACTCCGGATCCGCCATAAATTCTTCCAGCTTGGCGATCTCCGCCTCAAGCCGTCCCATAACACCCGGCAATGCCTCCAACCGATGCTTCTCGGTGAAGCTCAAACCAGCCGCAGGCGCGGCTTTTTCGGCCTTTGCCTTTTCTGCCTTCTGCTTTGATTTCTCACCTTTTTTCGGCGCATCATCCAAACGTTGCGCGCGATAATCAGACCAGCCTCCTGCATAGGTCACCGCCTGCCCATTGCCTTCCATTGCAATGGTTGTGGTGGCCACCCGATCGAGGAAATCCCGGTCGTGGCTGACCAACAGTACGGTGCCGTCATAGTCATCTAACAGTTCTTGCAGAAGATCGAGGGTCTCCACATCCAGATCGTTGGTTGGTTCATCCATGACCAGAAGATTGCTCTCCTTGGCCATCAGTTTCGCCAACAACAACCGCGCCTTTTCGCCCCCCGACAAAGACCGCACCGGCGCTCTTGCCTGACGGTCATCAAACAGAAATTCCTTAAGGTATCCAACAACATGCTTGGGGTTCCCACGTACCATCACCTGATCGGCTTTGCCCGACACCCGCATCTCCGGGTCGCCTGTAAGGCTGTCCCAAAGCGTCATCTCCGGATCCAACTTGGCCCGCGCCTGATCAAACACAGCCGGCAGCAGATTGGTGCCCAACGACACGGTTCCCGCATCCGGTTCCAGCTCGCCCATCAGCATTTTAATCAACGTGGTTTTGCCCACACCGTTTGGTCCTACAAAGGCAACACGATCTCCGCGTTGAACTGTCAGCGAAAAGTCCTGAACAATGCTCTTGCCATCATAGGACTTCGCCAAGCCTTTGGCGTCTATCACTTTTTTACCAGACTTCGGTCCCGCCGACAGCTCCATCGCCGCCGAGCCCTGTCGCTTGATCATCGCAGACCGTTCCGACCGCAGATCTTTCAACGCCCGCACACGCCCTTGGTTGCGCTTACGCCGCGCGCTGATGCCTTCCACAGCCCACCGCGCCTCAGCCTTGATCTTGCGATCCATCTTGTGGCGCTGCAGGTCTTCTTCGTCCCAAACCTTGTCGCGCCAGGCTTCAAAGTCCTCAAAGCCTTTCTCCTGACGACGCACCATTCCCCTGTCAATCCAAAGGGTTGCACGAGTCAAAGCACGCAAAAATGCCCGGTCGTGGCTGATCAGAACATAGCCTGCACGGGTTGCCTTCAGTTCTTCTTCAAGCCAGGCAATCGCCTCAATATCGAGGTGGTTTGTGGGCTCGTCCAGCAACATCAGTTCTGGCGCTTCCGCCATCAGGCGCGCCAAAGCTGCCCGCCGCCGCTCCCCCCCAGAGGCCGTCTCAACCGCGCGTGCCGGATCAAACTTCAACCCTTCACCTGCGCGCTCAACCTTGTACATCTCTCCCGGCTCCAAAGCCGCAGAAGCAAAATCACCAAGCGTGGCAAACCCTTTCATATCAGGATCTTGCTCCATGTACCCCACGCTCACGCCCGGTGGTACAACGATGTCGCCGCGGTCTGGTTCCACCAACCCGGCCATCACCTTCATCAAGGTGGATTTGCCCGACCCGTTGCGCCCTACAAGCGCCACCCGATCGCCGGGTTGCACCACAAGGTTCAACTGATCAAAAACCGGATCTCCGCCAAATGTCAGGGAGATATCGCTCATCTGTAAAAGAGGTATACGTGCCATGGCATGCGCCTAGCCCGCAGACGCCGCCCCGTCAACCGCGCCTACGCGGCTAGCAGGCCAAAGCCCGCAAAAGTCGTTTGCGGGCCGCCGGGATCGCCTTCACCTCAACGCCGGTAAACACATGTAACGTATTCATTTTCTGATCGACCACCGCATGGTCGCTGACCCAACCACCCATCAAAAGATAGCTACGCAGCATGGGTGGCATGCTCAACTGCGCCGCCTTGAGATTGGGCTGACGCCGCAACCGGGAGGCAAAGCGAAACACATTGGGCGCCTTCACCCGCGGCAACCATCGCTTTGGCGCCAGATGCCGATCGCGCAACATCGCAAAACTATCAAGGTAGCCGCTGGTGTCCGTGCCCTCAAAGGAGGCGCAGCCAAACAGCAGTTCCACATTGTTTTCATCCACATAGCTGGTCATAGCGCCCCAAGCGATGCGCAGCACGTCCGCATCATGTACCTCCGGATGCATACAAAACCGCCCCATTTCTACCATGCGGCCAGGATAGGTTTTTAATGCCTCCAGCTCATAAAACTGTGCCGAATAACTGCGATTGATGTCTGCCCCGCCGTTGAGAGGTAACATCCTGAAAACACAAACCAATCTCCCATTTGAGACATCTTCAATCAGGTAATGTTGGCAGAGTGAATCATACGCATCCACATCAAGCGCAGTGTCATCGCCGTAAAAAGCCAATTGGCGCAGCCGTTGCGCAGCCTGCAGGTCACGCGCTGTTTGCGAAACCCGCACACGGTATCGACCAACCTGTTGAATCGCCTCATCCATCTGCATCCCTTTCCGGCGCCAGCCTATCAGAGATAGCGGTGACATCCGAATGACAAACCTACAAGGTTGGATCACGCTGGCAGTTTAGAAGCTTCCGTTGCTCGCGGTTGGCGCGCCAGATGGCCCAAAGTTGCCAATGTTTGCCCCCAGTTGACGCAACAAACCACCGGTCTCAATCCCGTTGTCAGTGATACGACGCTGCAACGGCACAAACCGCCCATCCTCCAAGGCGTAACGCTCAAGGTTCCGCGCTATGCCATTGGTGTCAAACCCAATAACCACCACCTGACGATCAACAACTTCGGGGCGCGTTGGGCCAAAATGTTTGATGCGCGAACGCACATAAATATAGCCACTGTCGTCCCGAACCCCGGAGGCGGACGGTGGTCCGAAGGTCTCGACAACCGTGTCCCGCGTGTCCACACCCAACGTGATGGACGCGAGCTCTTCTTCGGTCGGGACATAGCCATGATTGCGATAGCGCGTGGCACAGGATGCCAAGGACAGCATGGCCGCTCCCATGACCGCATATTTGATCACTTTGGTTCGCATCTTCATGCCTGCCCTCTTGCCTTGGCCCGTCTTGCCTTTTATCTCGCTTACAGAAGGAACGCGTATGGTTCAAGATGACAACACGTGTCCAAAACACAACCGATCTCAACTCAAAGTCAGAATTATGTCTTCAAGCGCTTCCCCCTCCTCCACATTCCGCGTGGCCGACCTTCGACAGAATCGCCCAACCGGCTTTGACCTGCGGCCAAACACCCAGGAGCTTGGCGCACTGGCCGACGCGCTTGGTCTCACAACTTTGCGCAAAGTTGTATTTACCGGCGAGATACGCGCGTACGGCAAAAATGACTGGGAGTTGGTTGGTGTCTTGGGTGCCACTGTTGTGCAGCCCTGCGTGGTCACGTTGGAATCGGTCACAACTCGGATCGATGAGAAAATCGAGCGCCGTTTCCTCGCGCAAATGCCCGAATTGCCTGACGATGACGAAGAAGTCGAAATGCCCGAAGACGAAAACTCTGAGCCTTTGGAAACACATATCGACGTTGAAGCGATCCTGCACGAGGCGCTGGCTCTCAACATTCCGCAATTTCCACGTGCAGACGGTGCTGAATTGCAAGAAGCCGTCTTTACGGAGGCCGGAAAAAAGGCCATGACAGACGAAGACGTCCGCCCTTTTGCCGGATTGGCAGCCTTACGTGACCAGCTGGGCTCAAAAGAGGACGAATAGGGCTTGCGTTGTGCGGAAATCGCAGTATTTTCGCGCGCTCATTCGAATTTAGCGTTGGACTCGGGCGCGCTTACCGCGTAGAGGCTCCGAACGCTCAGGAAACCGGGCTCCGGCCCCCAAGTAAATCAAAGGTTGCGACATGGCTGTCCAGCAGAACAAAGTATCGAAATCGCGCCGCAACAACCGCCGTGCACATGACGCCCTGGTTGCAGCGAACCCAAACGAATGTGAGAACTGTGGCGAACTGAAGCGCCCGCACCACGTATGTGCTTCTTGCGGCCACTACAGCGACCGTGAAGTCGTTGCGATGGTTGAAGACGTCGATCTGGACGAAGACGCAGCATAAACAACGGGATCTGAGCCCGCATGACCGGTTTGGCGCAAACAGCAAACCCCGGCAGCGGGCGCACAGTGATCTCAGTTGACGCCATGGGTGGCGATCGCGGGCCGGCAGCTGTTGTTGCCGGCATTTCGCATTCTGCGAAGATCAACCCAGACATTGCTTTCATTTTGCACGGCCCCAAAGACGAGCTTGAGAAGCTGGTCACGCGCAAGCGCATTCTGGATGGCCGGGTTGAGATTCGCGACGCCGCTGACGTGGTGTCGATGGAAGACAAACCCCGTGATGTGATCCGCTCTAAAACCACGTCTATGTGGTCCGCATTGGAATCAGTGCGCAGCGGCGAAGCCGACGGCGTGGTCAGTTGTGGCAATACCGGCGCCTTGATGATGCTCTCCGTTGTCCGGCTACGAAAAATCCTCGGCGTGGATCGCCCGGCCATTGCCGTACTCTGGCCCTCCCGCGCGCCTCAGGGCTTCAACATAATGCTCGACGCCGGCGCAGATATCAGCGCCGATGAGCATGATCTGTTGCAATACGCGCTGATGGGCGCCTCCTATGCCCGCAACGGCATGGACCTGGAACGCCCTCGCGTTGGTTTGCTCAATGTGGGCACCGAAGAGCACAAAGGCCGCACCGAGCTCAAGCTGGCGCATGATCTCATCGCCCGCAACGCCCGGAATGCAAATTACGACTTTGTCGGTTTTGTAGAGGGCAATGATTTGCCCGCCGACAAAGCTGATGTGATTGTTACCGACGGGTTCACTGGCAACGTCGCCCTGAAAACTGGAGAGGGCACCGCAGGCCTAATCGGCTCATTGCTTAAGGAAGCCTTCAAGTTCTCCCCTCTGTCGCGCTTGGCTGCTCTGCTGGCCTATACATCACTGAACCGTCTCAACAAACGCATTGATCCCCGACGCGTCAACGGCGGCGTGTTCCTGGGCCTGAACGGCACTGTGGTGAAATCACACGGGTCGTCGGATGCCACAGGCGTATCCGCTGCGGTTAAACTCGCCTTCAAACTGGCGCAATCGGGCTTCTCTGAAAAGCTTGCGGCGCGGGTTGCATCTGCCGTTTCTCTGCCGCAAGATGCTGACAGCACAAACGAATAACAATAAAATAGCAAGGCACTGATATGACGACACGCGCCGTGGTTAAAGGCGTTGGCCACTACTTGCCGGAACGGGTCGTTCCCAACGCCGAATTCGAAAAATCTCTGGACACCTCGGACGAGTGGATTCGCACCCGCTCGGGTATCGAGCGGCGGCACTTTGCGGCCGACGATGAGACAACGTCTGATCTTGCAAGTTTGGCAGCCAAGGCGGCTTTGGAAAATGCAGGCCTAACCGCCGATGACATCGACGCGGTGGTTGTGGCGACGTCCACACCAGATCTGACCTTTCCATCTGTTGCCACAATGGTGCAGCAAAAGATTGGCATGACGCGCGGCTTCGGTTTTGACGTTCAAGCGGTCTGCGCCGGGTTTGTTTACGCATTGACCAATGCCAATGCTCTAATCCTGTCCGGTCAGGCCAATCGTGTTCTGGTGATTGGGGCAGAAACCTTCAGCCGCATCATGGATTGGACCGACCGCGCCACTTGTGTGCTGTTTGGGGACGGTGCCGGTGCGCTGATTCTGGAGGCGCAAGACGGTGCCGGCAACAACGCCGATCGTGGCGTGTTGAGTGCCGACCTAAACTCTGACGGCCGCTACAAAGACATGCTTTTTGTTGATGGCGGCGTGTCCACAACCGGCGACGCTGGCAAGCTGCGCATGCAGGGAAATGCTCTTTTCCGCCAGGCAGTTGAGAAGCTTACTTCAACTGCACACACCGCGTTGACAAAGGTTGGTTTAACCGATGGAGCCGTGGATTGGATTGTCCCACACCAGGCCAATATCCGGATCATTCAGGGCACCGCAAAAAAACTAGGCGTCCCGATGGAGCGCGTGATTGTGACCGTACAGGACCACGGCAACACATCAGCTGCGTCGATCCCGCTTGCCCTATCCACTGGCGTTGCCGAAGGCAAAATTAAACAAGGCGACTTGCTGGTGACCGAAGCAATTGGTGGCGGCTTGGCTTGGGGCGCTGTGGTTCTGCGCTGGTAAAACCGGCCTAAGTGGTTGGCGAATATTGCAGATAATCGCCGCGCTTCCCGTGCAAATCATTGACTCCCAATTTCTCTTGCCCCTATGGTTTTTGAAACGTGTACCGGCAGGGGGGACCACATGACTGACAAGACATTGACCCGGATGGATCTCAGCGAAGCAGTGTTTCGCGAAGTAGGCCTGTCCAGAAACGATTCTGCACAACTGGTCGAGAGCATTCTGACCCATATGTCCGATGCCTTGGTGCAAGGTGAGCAGGTCAAAATTTCCTCTTTTGGGACGTTCAGTGTACGGGACAAGGCAGCCCGCGTCGGTCGCAACCCGAAAACCGGCGAGGAGGTTCCGATCCAACCCCGCCGTGTCCTGACTTTCCGACCGTCGCATCTGATGAAAGATCGCGTCGCAGCCGGCAACAAAAAATAAGACGAGACAAACTCCATGGCCAAATCGCGTGAGGCATTTCGCACTATTAGCGAAGTCGCTGACTGGCTTGACGTGCAAACGCATGTCCTGCGCTTTTGGGAAAGCAAGTTTTCACAGGTCAAACCTGTGAAACGTGCCGGTGGGCGGCGGTACTACCGCCCACAAGACATGGAGCTATTGGGCGGCCTCAAGAAACTTCTGCACGAAGACGGCATGCCGATCAAAGAGGCGCAGCAGCTGTTGCGGGAGAAAGGCGTCAAACACGTTTCTAGCCTGTCCCGCCCTGTAGACGAGGAAGCCCAGCCAGTGGAAGCGGTTGCAGAAGATGTGACCGAAGACACAGGCCAGGAGCCAGTCGAGACACTGCTGGAAGAACCGCAAGCCGACATCCCTCAAGACGAACCCCCTAAAATTGAGGCTGAGCAAGACGAGCCTATAGAGGCCGGTGACGAAGACCTTGAGGACGCGCCAGAGGCCAACGCACCGCTTGAAGATGTCATCAATCAAGAGACCGTTGCCGTCCAGGAAGACACCGGAGAGGAGACGTCCGAAGAAACGCTTTACACGGCACCGGATGATCTCGAACCGGATGTTGAGAGTTCCGTTGAAGGCGTCGAGGAAGACGACAACGCGGGCATTCCGGAGGATCTTCTGGTCAAAATCGAAGATGATGTGCCCGCAGCTCCGTCTGATACAAACCCCCTACCCTCAGGTTTGACCAACCCCGCGCAAGTTCCGGAAGTAGACCAGGCAGAGCCCACCGCAGCGGCGGAATCGGAACAAGCCCCTAAGGTTGAAGCGGGGGCCGGCTCTGGTAGTTCTAAAGAGTTGCCGCCAATGGACGATCTTTTTGCCTCGCTGGACACTCCGGCGGCTCCCGCCCCGACCGAGGCTGCGGACGACACGTCGCCAGCGGTGTCCGATACGACAGAGGCCGCGCCGCTTGACGAGCTTACGTCCTCGGACCCAGCCGCCCCGGCGCCTATCCAGTCCCCGGAGGTTACCTCGGAACCGGAAACAAACGCACCGACTGCTGCCTTTGTGCCTGAGCCTATTGCCGAGGGCGACGACGGTGCGCCTCCGTCCACTTCAGCAATGAGCGACGCCTCGGATGTACCGTCCATCGACAGTGCGAACTCTGTAGAGGCGCCAACGACCAGCACTCAGTCCAGCCCTGAGGCCGCTGCGCCCGCGCCAACGCCGCCCCCACAAGCGCCTACAGAGACGGCCAATGAGCCTTCCGCCACATCTCCATCCAGCGCACCTGATTTGGAAACCCTCGTCGCCCGCGAAACCGCGCGAGACGACTTCTTGCTGATGCTGACCAAACCGGTGACCGTAGACCGCAAAGACGCCTCTCGCGCGGCCGATCTTCTGGCACGCCTTGAGGCGCTTCACAGCAAAGCTGGCTAAATATCAGGGCGAGACAAAACTTGCATTTTAAGACTTGCTCCCGCCCGCAATTTCGTTATGAACAGCCCATCGTCGGGCTATGGCGCAGCCTGGTAGCGCGTCCGTCTGGGGGACGGAAGGTCGCAGGTTCGAGTCCTGCTAGCCCGACCAATCAAAACCGCCCGTGTGCCGCAAGGCCCGGGCGTTTTGTGTACCTGGAGACGACCCAATGACCGGTGTTATTCCGAGCCAAACCATTGAAACCATGCTGGAAACCGGCGAAATATCGGTCACAGAGCCAGTGGCTGAGGGCCAGGTTCAACCGGCATCTCTTGATTTGCGCTTAGGAACCGTTGCTTATCGCGTGCGTGCGTCTTTCCTGGCGGGCAATGGGCGCAGCGTCCAAGATCGACTGTCCGAATTTGAAATGCACCGCATCGACCTGACCAACAGCGCCGTGTTGGAAAAAGGCTGTGTTTACGTCGTGCCGCTGATGGAAAGCCTCGCGCTGCCTGACGATGTGCAAGCGGTGGCCAACGCCAAAAGCTCCACAGGCCGTCTTGATCTGCTGACCCGCACCATCACCGATGGTGGCACTGAGTTTGACCGCATTGCACCGGGCTACTCTGGGCCGCTTTATGCCGAAATCTGTCCACGCAGTTTCTCTGTGCTTCTGCGCCCCGGCATGCGCCTCAACCAAATTCGCTTCCGCAAAGGCCAGAGCATTCTGACCGATGCCGATTTGACTGTGTTGCATGACCGAAGCCCGCTAGTGAACGGCGCCGCCGTGATCGACGATGGATTGGGGTTCTCTGTCGATCTGAAGCCCTCTGAGGGCACTTTGGTTGGGTATCGAGCCAAACCACATACCGGCGTGATCGATCTGGACAATATTGGTCACTACGATCCCGCGGATTATTGGGAAGAGCTGCACAGCTCCGACGGTCAAATCATTCTGGACCCAGGCGCGTTTTATATTCTCGTAAGCCGCGAAGCCGTGCACATTCCACCAGCCTACGCGGCAGAGATGGCGCCGTTTCTGGCCATGGTGGGTGAGTTCCGCGTGCATTACGCCGGTTTCTTTGATCCCGGGTTTGGCCATGACGCCGCTGGCGGCACAGGGTCACGCGGTGTTTTGGAAGTGCGCTGTCACGAAGCCCCCTTTGTGCTTGAACACGGTCAGGTGGTGGGTCGCCTGGTCTATGAGCGCATGGCTGAGGTACCAGAGCAGCTCTACGGCTCTGGCATCGCGTCAAATTATCAAGGTCAGGGCCTGAAGCTCAGCAAGCACTTCAAAGCCAGCTAAGAGGGCTTAGAAACGGCCAATCTTGCGGGTCACCCGCATGGCTTGCTTCGCCCGTTTTGCATCAAACTGAGGCGCAGCTTTAGGGGATTGCGGTTTGTCTCCCCAAGGCCCCGGCTCTGTTGGCGCCTTACCCTTATGCGCTTTGGAAGCGGCATTGATCCCCGCATTAATGCCGCCGTTGATCAGACGGCGCATCACCATCCGGGTCACCATATTGATCAGTTGATTGGCATTCATAGGAGTCACTCCACCCGTTGTCTTGATCATAATCTAAGCATCAAATGCGCCAATAATAGGGCTTCAGACCATTTTTGGCGCAGCCTTAATCCTCAAACATCTCGGACTGGCCTTCGTCGATGACCATTCCATCATCGTCTTCAACCGAATTCACGCCCAAAGGAATTGTGCCAGGCGGCGGGCGGTTTTCCAGAAGTCCCGCTGCCCGCAGTTCTTTTAGGCCGGGCAAGTCGCGCGGGCTGGAGAGGCCAAAGTGATCCAGAAACTGCGGCGTGACCACAAAGGTCACTGGACGCCCAGGCGTCATCTTGCGCCGCCCAAACCGGATCCACTCCATCTCGAGCAGCTGATCCACCGTGCCACGGCTCACACTCACCCCACGGACCTCTTCAATTTCTGCGCGTGTCACCGGCTGATGGTACGCGATGATGGCCAAGGTCTCGACAGCCGCGCGGGACAGTTTACGTGTCTCTACGGTCTCTTTTTGCATGAGAAACCCAAGGTCCGGTGCTGTGCGCATCGCCCAGGCATCACCAACCTTGACCACCTGCACACCCCGTCCCTCATAGCGTTTGCGCAAGTGCACCAAGGCCTCCGCCGCGTCACAGCCATGCGGCATGCGGTTGTTCATTTCCTTGACGCTCACTGGCTCCGCACTAGCAAACAGGATGGCCTCGCACATGCGCTCTTGCTCCGCAATCGGCGGCGCCTCAAACAGGCTTTCCTCCTGCTGCGGCGCGCTCTGCGCATCCCCCGCACCGGGCTCCGACATATTGATATCGTCACTCATCCCTGCCGTCTCTCTTTCGTACTTCAATCGGCGCAAAGGTCTCGCTTTGACGGATAAACACTTTGCCTTCCTTGGCCAGCTCCAGTGACGCCGCAAAGGTTGCTGCGGTGGCCGAACGCCGTTTCTTAGGATCATTTTCCCAGCCAACAGGCAAATAACTCAGAATATCGGTCCACGCTCCGGCATATCCAATCAGACCGCGCATACGCTCCAAGGCCTCTTCCATGGTGAACACGGACTCGCGATCCAGAATAAACGGGCGGAACTCATCGCGGGTGCGCAATCGCGCGTACCCTTGCATCAAATCCATCAGGGTTGCTGTGAAGGTCACTTTCCGCACACGCTCCACGGTTTCCGGCACACCGCGCGCGAAGAAATCACGCCCTAGCCGATCCCGCGCCATCAGCTTCGCCGCCGAATCGCGCATTGCTTGCAGCCGTTCCAATTGGAACGCCAAATGCGCCGCAAGCTCCTCCCCCGACGGACCTTCTTCGGTTGGATCAGGCGGTAAGAGCAGGCGTGACTTCAAAAACGCCAACCACGCCGCCATCACCAGATAGTCCGCCGCAAGTTCCAGCCGGAGCCGTTTGGCGCGTTCCACAAAATCCAGATACTGCTTGGCCAGTTCCAGAACCGAGATCTTGCGCAGGTCCACTTTCTGCGTGCGTGACAGCGTGAGCAGCAGGTCAAGCGGCCCCTCAAACCCGTCCACATCCACAATCAGAGCTTCCGCTGCCATGCGTTCGGCAACAGATATCTCCTCCTGTTCGTCCTCAAAGGACATCTGGAGAGTTTTGTTTAGGTCAGTCTCGGCCATGCCCCTGCCCGTCAAGCGCCGCTTCAGAACGCTTTAAGTTCCTCGGCAAGCGCTTCAATGTCAACAGGCACGGGTTGGCGCCGGGCGGCCAGCACCGCTTCGGCCCGACGCTGTCCCGCCTCAGACATTTCACCGATTGACGCTGCAACCGACTGACGCTCTGCCAGTGTGCCGTTGCAATGCAGAACCGCATCACATCCTGCAGAAATCGCCGCCACAGCACGCTGATCGACAGTGCCACTCAGCGCTTTCATGTCGATGTCATCCGTCATGATCAGCCCATCAAAGCCAATCTCATCGCGCATAAACTGCATCATCTTCGCAGAGGTGGTCGCCGGCGCATCGTCCATGTCTTCAAAGACAATATGGGCCGTCATGCCCATTGGCAGATCATTCAGTGCTTTGAACGGTGCAAAGTCGCCTTCCAACTGCGCTTTTGGCACAGGGACACGCGGCAGGTCCTTGTGGCTGTCCACAACAGCCAGCCCATGCCCTGGCATGTGCTTTATGACGGGATAGACGCCGCCATCCCACAAACCGTCGGCTACCGCGCGGCCAATCTCAATGATCTGCTGTGGATCCTCGCCGTAACACCGGTTGCGCAAAAACAGATGGGTATCGGGCCGCGCCACATCCACCATGGGCGCACAATCCGCATCAATACCCAGCACCAACAACTCATGTGCGATGATGCGATAGCGCAGATACATCGCCCGCGCTGCATTTCGACCAGCCTTTTGGACCTCTTCCAAAGGCGGCAACCATTCAGAGGCCAAGGGCGCACGAATGCGCTGTACGCGGCCGCCCTCCTGATCGATCAGGATCGGCGCATGGTGATCCACACAAGCGCGCAGCTCTTCACAGAGCGCGCGGATTTGATCTGCGGTGTCAATATTGCGCGCAAATAGGATAAAGCCAAACGGCTGCACCTCTCGAAAGAACGTCTTTTCCGCAGCTGTCAGGCGCAAGCCATCACAGCCAAAAATCGCGGCGCAAAAGCGGCTCATCGGGTGGTGACCGGAATACAATCGGCGTTTTCAGCCTTCAGCGCAGAGCACATCCGGCGCGCGTCACTCACGGTGTCAAAGCCCATCGCGCGCAAGCGATAAAACACCCGCCCGCCGCTGCTCGCCTTTTCAATCACCCGCGACTTGTCGCCAAGATAGGTGTCAAACCGTTGTTGCAACTTGTCCCATTCCGCCCGCGCAATCTCCGGGCTGGCATACGCGCCCAATTGCACCAGACGGGTGCCTGCGGGAATGGTTTCTGCATCTACTTCTTTTAGGGCGCCCTGCACCGCCGCATCAATTGAGGCAACCTGCGTGCCTAGCGCCTTTGAGGATAGATTGGCGGGACGCAAAACCGGACGCAGCGAGCGCTTCAACCCACCTGTGATCTCGGGCTTGGCTGCAGGTTCCAGATCAGCGGAAACCTCCGGCTCCTTCAAAGCCACCTGAATGGGTTGGACCTCATCGAGCTCAATTGTCTCCAAAGGTGTTGCCCCTGCGGACAGCTGGTCAGCCAATTCTTCCACCGACAGCGGCGTGCTCACATCCAGCGGGGCTGGCGCAACGATGCGCTCAATTTGCGCGCGTGCGACCACCTCGGTTAATTTTTCCGTTTCAACGAGACTTGGCACCGCAGAGCGTTCCTGGGCCGGCTGCACCACAACTGGCGCATTCTCAACCCGATCTCGATCTGTCAAAGAAATGGGCGGCGGCGCAACAATCACCTGCTCCGCAGGGCCAGCTGCGCTGCCATCGGCAGCCACCTGATTGACCATCAGCCCTTGGTGGCCTGCCTGACGTCCGCCGGGGTCTTCCGGCTGAATGCGCATTGGCCCTTCCAAGGCGCGCACCACCGGTACACCACTCACGTCGAGCGAAAGAATTTGGACACCCCAAACACCGGTGCCAACCACCAGTGCTAGAGATACAAACATTCCCGCGCGATTCACCAGAAGTGCCGCGTTGGAAGATTCGCCTTTGGGAACGCCGTGCGCGCCCATCGGAATTTCTGCCATTTTTGCCTCACTGCCCGTCCGCGTTACCGCGTTGTACGGTGTCGCCGGGGTCGTCTTGCCTAGTCCTCAACCCCGACGAACGTGCAGCTTTAGCGCATCTCTTGCGCCGGAGTTACGCCCAGAATACCAAGACCTGCGGAAATAACAACGGCCACTGCACGTGCGAGTGCAATTTTCGCCTGTGATGTATCTGCGTCACCCTCTTGCACAAACCGCAACGAGGTATCCTCATTGCCTTTGTAGTAAAGCGCGTGCAGCTCCCCTGCGAGTTCATAGAGATAGAAGGCAATCCGGTGCGGCTCGTTGGTGCGGCCCGCAATTTCTACCAAACGCGGCCATTCCGCCAATTTCTTGGCCACTGTGATTTCCGCCGCGTGGTCAAGCTTACCAAGGTCTGCTGCTGCCAAAGTAGCGTCACCTGCAGTGATCCCAGCCGCCTCGGCGTTGCGGATCACCGAACACACCCGTGCATGCGCATACTGCACATAGAACACAGGGTTGTCTTTGGACTGCTCCAGAACCTTGTCAAAATCAAAGTCCAGCGGCGCGTCGTTTTTGCGGGTCAACATCACAAAGCGAGTCACATCCGGCCCCACCTGGTCCACCACATCGCGCAGAGTCACAAAGGTCCCTGCCCGCTTGGACATCTTGAACGGCTCACCGTTTTTGAACAGTTTCACCAGTTGGGTCAGCTTGATGTCCAATGGCACCTTGCCATCTGACAGCGCCGAAACCGCCGCCTTCATGCGCTTGACGTAACCGCCGTGGTCCGCACCAAAGACATCGATCAGCATGTCAAAGCCGCGATCAACTTTGTCATAGTGATAAGCAATGTCAGGCGCAAAGTAGGTCCAGGCCCCATCGGATTTCTTCACCGGACGATCAACGTCGTCACCATGTTCGGTGGACTTGAACAACGTCTGCTCGCGGGGCTCCCAATCTTCCGGCTTCTTGCCTTTTGGAGGCTCCAGCACACCTTCATAGATCAGGCCCTTTTCTTCCAATTCCGAAATCGCCGCTTCAATCCGGCCGGTGCCGTACAGGGACTTTTCAGAATAGAACTTGTCCATCACCACGCCCAACGCCTTCAGGTCAGCCCGGATCAGTTCCATCATCGCATCGGTTGCGAAGACGCGAACATCCTGTAGCCAAACGTCTTCGGACTTATCGAGGTAGGCGTCGCCAACCTTGTCCTTCAACGCCTTGCCGGTCTCGATCAGATAGTCGCCGGGATAGGTGCCTTCCGGGAAAGCAACCTCTTGGCCATGTGCCTCAAGATAGCGCAGGTACACAGACCGCGCCAAGACGTCGACCTGACCACCGCCATCGTTGATGTAGTACTCACGGGTCACATCAAAGCCGACAAAATCCAGCAGAGACGCCAGCGCATCGCCAAAAACTGCACCCCGGGTGTGACCCACGTGCAGAGGGCCAGTTGGGTTGGCAGAGACATACTCCACATTGACCTTTTTGTCTTCACCCATGATGGAGCGGCCAAAGTTTTGGCCACCTTCCAGCGCAGCTTTCACCACGCCTTGCCACAGAACCGGAGCCAACCGCAGGTTCAAAAACCCTGGACCAGCCACCTCGGCCACCTCAACGCGTACGTCTTCCGCCAGCTTACCGGCTAGCACTTCGGCAATGTCACGCGGCTTCATCTTGGCAGGTTTCGCCAGCACCATCGCGGCGTTGGTCGCCATATCGCCATGCAGCGCATCGCGTGGGGGCTCTACCGCCACGTTTTTGAAGTCCAGTCCCTCAGGCAGTTTGCCTTCGGCTTGCATCGCTTCCAACGCGTCAATCACCAGCGCGCGGATCTCGGAAAACAGGTTCATCAGACCGTCCTATCAATGTGTCTTTGGTCTTTTCGGATTTGGCGTGGTTTATCACCCCAATCCGTCACGTCAACGTGCCTTGCCCAGAAGCTGCTCATGTTGTTGCAGCGCATAGCGGTCCGTCATGCCGGAAATATAGTCTGACACCATCCGTGCCACCGCCGTTTCCGTGTCGCAATTTGCCAAGTCCGCATGCCAACGCGAGGGCAGCAACGTCGGTTCCGTCAAAAATAGTGGGAAGAGTTCTTTGACCACAATGGTGACTTCCTTGCGCATCTTCACAACACTGGGTGCGCGATACATGCGTGTGAACAGGAAGCTGCGAATTTCTTTGAGATCCGCCCAAAGCGCAGCCGAAAACTGCACAACAGGCCGCCCACAAGCGCGCAATTCTTCCACGGACTGCGCATCCACCTCGGCCAACGCCGCGCGGGAGGTGTCGATCACATCCCCGACCATCACGCCAAACACCCGCCGCAGCGCCTCATGTCGCCGCCGGATCGCTTCCAACCCCGGATACTTTTGATCCACGGCAGCAAAAGCCTCTCCCACAATCGGCAGCGCACAAATCTCTTCTTCCGTGAATAGCCCTGCTCGCAGCCCGTCATGCAAATCGTGGTTGTTATAGGCCACATCATCCGCCAAAGCCGCAACCTGCGCTTCCGCACTTGCATGGGTGTGCAACTCAAGATCATGCAGCGCATTGTAGTCCGCCAATGCATAAGGCAAATCGCCTGTCACAGGCCCATTGTGCTTGGCAATCCCCTCCAAGGTCTCCCAGGTCAGGTTCAGGCCATCAAAATCCGCATAATGCCGCTCCAGTGAGGTCACAATCCGCACCGCCTGCGCGTTGTGGTCAAACCCGCCGTAAGGCGCCATCAATTCATGCAGGGCGTCTTCGCCGGTATGCCCAAAAGGCGTGTGCCCCAGATCATGGGCCAGCGCAATCGCTTCGGTAATTTCCTGATTGAGCCCCAACGCCCCTGCAATGGTGCGCGCCACCTGCGCCACCTCAATCGAATGCGTCAAACGGGTGCGGAAATAATCGCCTTCATGCTCCACAAAGACCTGTGTCTTGTGTTTGAGCCGTCGAAACGCGCTCGCATGAATGATCCGGTCCCGATCCCGTTGAAAACACGAGCGGAAGCTGCTCTCCTCCTCCGGAAAGCGCCGTCCCTTGGCGCGCGCCGGATCTGAGGCATAGGGCGCCTGCATAAGCGTGGTCCTTGTAGCCTGTCCTTAGCCCTTCTATATTGGAGTTTATGCCCGCTAGGAACCGGGCAAATCGCGCGAATAGGACAAAATATCATGCAGTTGCCGCCCAAAGTGACCCAAAGAGCCTTCGAACGTCTCGCCGAGATTGGCGCCGCCGAACAAGGCCAGGCTCTACGCGTGGCTGTAGAGGGCGGCGGATGCTCTGGCTTTCAGTATGAAATCAAACTCGATGCCCAAACAGACGACGACCTTGTGCTGGAAGGCGCAGGTGAGAAAGTCTTGGTGGACAGTGTCTCCCTGCCGTTTCTGACAGATGCCGTGATCGACTTCACCGAAGAGCTGATTGGCGCGCGGTTTGTTATCAACAACCCCAACGCCACAAGCTCCTGTGGCTGTGGCACCAGCTTCTCCATGTAAGGTCAAGCGACTGCGGACCGCACTTTGCCCGTGGCTGGCATCATGTCAGCTACAAGCACCAACCCGCTCACCACCACCAAAGTGCCGCCCAGCACCACAGCGCCAGTGATGGCCTCGCCAAACACGGCCGCACCAACAATCAACGCCCACACAAACTGAATGTTCATCAAAGGCGTCGCCACATAGGCAGGCAGCAGGGTCAACGCAACCATACACAGACAACGCGCCACAAACATCACCCCTCCATAGAGGCATGCCCACAGCACATCTGAGATTGGCATGGGCACGGCCACAAACGGCAAAATTGCTAGCATCACCAAGCCCGCTGTGAGGTTCGGCCAAAACACCTGCGCCAAGCACCCGCCTTCACGTTGTGTCATCCATCGTGCCAACACCATTGAAAGCGCCGAGGTTACACAGCCCACAACAGCGGCAGTGTGCCCGATCCCCAAGCCACCTCTACCGTCCGCAAAGAGACATGCCACACCAAAGCTGCCAACGGTCAATGCTGCCCAAGCGGTGACTCGCACCGGCTCATGCAAGACAGACCCCGACAAAACCGCCACTCCAAGCGGGATCATCCCAATGAACAGAAACATTTCCGCTAACGGCAAAAGCCGAAACCCGTGGTAAAACCCAAAGGCCCCCCAAAGCCCCACCCCACAACGTAGCGTCATGAGACCCGCATACCGCGTGCGCAAACTGGTAATCACGCATTGAGCCCCGTCGCGTTTTTGAACGCGTGCTGAAATCATGCTGAGCGCCACCACAACCAAACAAGACACGCCAAATAGCTGGGCCGCAGGATAGTTCTGCGCGATCATCTTGATCAGCACATCCGCCCCTGTAATCACCAAAGAATATCCTAGTACCACCACGCCGCCAAAGACGCGCACCGAAACAACAAACACACGCCCCTCAACACCAAAACAGAAAAATTTGACGAAAGTACTTCGCGTAGCCTGCCACAGGTTTCCGATTTCACAAAACCACTGAGGCCGCGCCGCTTCCACCGTGCAACATTCCGCCTTGCTGTTCCCCGCTTTGGCTGGATAGATACCCTTATCAAGCGAACAGGAGCGCGCCCATGAAAATCGCCACATTCAACATCAACGGCATCAAAGCGCGTATCGAAACCCTGCCCCGCTGGCTGGATGAGGCCAACGCCGACGTGGTGCTGCTGCAAGAAATCAAATCAGTGGATGAAGCCTTCCCACGAGAAATCTTCGAGGACCGCGGCTATCAGGTCGAAACCCACGGCATGAAAAGCTTTAACGGTGTGGCGATCCTCTCCAAGCTCCCGCTCGAAGACGTAACTCGCGGTCTGCCCGGAGATGAGACAGACGAACAGGCCCGCTACATCGAGGCCACCGTCATGGGCGACACCCCTGTGCGCGTCTGCGGCCTCTACCTGCCCAACGGCAATCCCTGCCCCGGTCCCAAGTACGACTACAAACTTGCGTGGATGGAGCGGCTTTACGCCCGCGCGCAGGCGTTGATGGCGACAGAGGAACCCTTCCTCATGGCTGGTGACTACAACATCATCCCCCAAGATGAGGACGCCGCCAAACCTGAAGACTGGCAGGAAGACGCGCTGGCCCGTCCCGAAAGCCGCGCCGCTTATCGCCGCCTTTTGAACCTCGGCTTTACTGAAGCCTTCCGCGCCCGCAATCACATGCCCGGCATGTATTCCTTTTGGGACTACCAAGCCGGTGCTTGGAACCGCAACAACGGCATCCGCATCGACCATTTCCTGCTGTCCCCGCAATGCGCGGACCTGCTGCAGGACTGCCAGATCGACAAAGAGGAGCGCGGCCGCTCCAAGCCGTCCGACCACGTGCCTGTCTGGGTTGACCTCGCCGCCTAAGGCGCATCCCAATCCACATCGGTGACTTCTTCGATCGTCAAACTCCCCTCCGGCCAAGGCACCATCAACGGCGCGACCTCTTCCGGCGTGCCGGTGAGCCACAGATCGATGGTGTCTTTCTCAAGCAGCACGCCCATCCGATGGTGGATCGGCTTCACATCGGCATTGGGCTCACAGGTCACCGTTGCCACCTGATGGACCTCCCGCCCAACGGGTGCGGTCCAAACATCCGTAATCGCCGCAAACACCAGCGGCGCTTCCCCTCTGATACGCCACGCCGTTTTCTTGCGCTTTTCGCCGGTCCACTCGTACCAGCCGTCGACAATCACAACAGCGCGGCCAACGCCGTCAAAAGCCGACTTATCAAACACGGTTTCCGAGCGCGCGTTGACAATCGTTTCCATCACCGGCCGCCTGCGCGCATTCACGCGACCTACTGGAATGATGCCCCAACGCATGCGTTTAAAACCGTCATAGGTCAGGCACACAACTTCTTGCCCCGGCGCAATATTCCGTCGTGGCGGCTCGTCAGACACCTCACCAACCTCACGATCAACCCACTGGCCGATCTCCGTCATCGAAGCCTCAAGAAACAGCCGCCCCGGCATTGATCACTCCTCTGCTGCGCTCTCCGCAAGGCTTTGCACAACTGGACCAAGAATCGGCACAATCTGCGCCACACCCTGCACATTTGGATGGATTCCGTCTGCTTGCATCAACGCCCGCAACTCTTCTGCAGGTAAATCCCGAATGGCCTCAAAGAAGTCCGGCACCAGAGCCACGCCATACTGTGCCGCCAACTCGCCATACATGCCGTCAAACGCTTGCTTGTAGTCCGCGCCAAAATTCATCGGTGCCTCAACTCCAATTAGCAGCACGTCGACACCCGCAGCCTGACCAGCCTCAATGATCCCTGCCAGATTGGCTTTGCTTACCGCCGGATCAATCCCGCGCAGCGCATCATTACCTCCCAAGGTGACAATCATCGCGTCCACATCCGGCCCCAAGGTCCAGCCAACGCGCGACAGCCCGCCCTGCGTGGTATCGCCTGACACCCCCGCGTTCTGCACCGTTACATCCAGCCCTTGCCCCTGAAGCCAGCTTTCCAGCTGTGGCACAAAGCCTTCTCCCTGCGGCACGCCATAGCCGTGGGTCAGGCTATCCCCCAAGGCCGCAATCACCACTGGCTCTGCCAAAGCTGACCAAGCCGTTAGGGGAACAACCAAAATGCTCAGCGCCAGCGACTTGCCGCGGCGCGATAGCGCCCCATATAGGGTGGAAACATTCATCAACAGGCGGCCTCTTTCATGTCATCCATTCTCTCCCTTCAAGATGCGGTTTTGGCGCTGGATAGCAATGCCGGACGCATAGAAATCTTGCACGGCATCTCTTTGGACGTGCAGGCGGGAGAGACTTTGGCGCTGGTTGGCCCCTCTGGATCGGGCAAATCTTCGCTACTGATGCTGATGGGGGGATTGGAACGCGCCACCTCTGGAACCATAACGGCACTGGACCACGACCTCTCCGCCATGGACGAAGACGCCTTGGCACGCTTCCGCCGCGAAAACATGGGGGTGGTGTTTCAGAACTTCCACCTGATCCCAACTATGACCGCACTCGAAAATGTCGCCACACCGCTGGAGCTAGCCGGCCGCAAAGATGCCATGGAGCGCGCCAAAGCCGAACTTGAGGCCGTGGGCCTCGCCCATCGCGCCGATCACTACCCCAGTCAAATGTCCGGCGGAGAACAGCAACGCGTCGCCCTTGCGCGTGCATGCGCCCCCTCCCCGCGCCTGTTGCTGGCCGACGAGCCCACCGGCAACCTCGATCAATCTACCGGCGAAACCATCATGGACCTGCTGTTTGATCTGCACGACAAACGCGACACCACGCTGATTCTTGTGACCCACTCCAACGCACTGGCTGAACGCTGCGAACGTGTAGTGCGCCTTCGGGATGGCCGCATCGAAACCCCACTTACCTCGGTCGAGGCCACGGCATGAGCCTCGCAGCCGCAACACGCATCGCCCGCCGTGAAATCCGCGGCGGCCTGCGCGGCTTCACCGTCTTCCTCGCCTGCCTGATCCTTGGCGTAGCCACCATTGCCGCAATTGGTTCCGTGCGCAGCGCCATCCAAACCGGCCTTGCCTCGGAAGGCGCAACGCTCTTGGGCGGCGACGCCGAAATGAGTTTCACCTATCGCCGCGCCACCGACGCAGAACTGGCGTGGATGGCCGATAACGCCGAGGCCACGTCCGAAATCATCGACTTCCGCTCCATGGTGGTGGTGCCGCGCGCCGACGATACCGAACGCGCACTCGCACAAGTCAAATCCGTGGATGACGCCTACCCACTTGTCGGCAACGTCGACATCACCCCTGACATTCCATGGCAAGACGCCTTGGCTGGATCTGACGACCTCCCCGGTGCAGTTCTGCACGGCCTGCTCGCCGACCGCCTGTCGCTCGACATCGGCGACACCTTTCAGCTTGGCACCCAAGAATTCATCCTGACCGCCCGCCTGGATCGCGAACCCGACACCGCTGGCGGCTTCAATTTCGCCCCCCGCGCCTTTGTCCGCACCGAAGACCTTGCCAACAGCGGCCTGCTCGCCGCCGGCACGCTTTTCACCAGCCACTACCGCCTCGACCTACCGCCCAATTCAGACCTCGCGGCGCTCGAAGCCGACGCCCGCGCAAAGTTTGAAAGCACTGGCCTGCGCTGGCGCGACAGCCGCAATGGCGCCCCCGGCATCACCCGCTTTGTCGAACGCTTCGGCGCCTTCCTGATTCTCGTCGGGCTTGCAGGCCTCGCGGTGGGCGGCGTCGGCATCTCCACCGCCATCCGCGCCTACCTCTCGCGCAAAACCGAAACCATCGCCACCCTGCGCAGTCTTGGTGCAGAGCGTCGCGTGATTTTCCTCAGCTACTTCCTGCAAATTGGCTTTGTGTCTCTCCTTGGCATATCCCTCGGACTCGCCCTCGGCGCGCTCTTGCCGATCCTGCTCGGACCGCTGATCGAGGCTGTTCTGCCGTTCCCGGCCAATTTCAGCCTCTACCCGATCCCTCTGATCGAGGCCGCGCTCTATGGCGCCCTCGCCGCCGCCATCTTCACTCTCTGGCCTCTGGCAAAAGTCGAAAACGTCCGCCCCAGCGCGCTCTTCCGGGACCAACTTGGCGAAAACCGCCACCTGCCCACTGCGCGCTACATCTTTGCGGTCGGCTTGCTCATTGCGCTCCTGCTCGGCCTCGCCAGTTGGCTTTCCGGCTCCACCAGTCTCACGCTGTGGTTCGCAGGCGGCGTCATGGTCGCAATGATCGCACTCTCCTTTGCGGCCACCGGCCTGCGCGCGTTTTTGCGCCGCTTGGCCACCCGCCTGCGCAGCCGCCCCGAACTCCGCTGGGCCGTGCAATCCTTGGGCCGCGCCGGGGATGCCACCACGCCTGTTGTGCTCTCTCTTGGCTTAGGTCTCAGCGTGCTTGCCACCGTGGGCCAAGTCGACGGCAACCTGCGCAACGCCATTGCCCGCGACCTGCCTGACGTGGCGCCATCCTTCTTCTTTGTCGACATCCAGCGCGACCAGATGCCCGCCCTGCAAGCGGATTGGGACGCCACGCCTACCATCCACAATGTCGATACCGCCCCCATGCTGCGCGGCGTAATCACGCGCATCAACGACCAACCCGCCAAAGAGGTCGCGGGCGATCACTGGGTCGTGCGTGGCGACCGTGGCGTGACCTACGCCGGGGCCATGCCACCGGACACCAAACTCACCGCCGGCACCTGGTGGGATCCGGACCATGCTGGCGAGCCCCAAATAAGTTTTGCGGAAGAGGAAGCCCTCGAGATGGGTCTCAAACTGGGCGACACGCTGACCATCAACATCCTGGGCCGCGATATCACTGGCACCGTCACAAGCTTCCGCGAGGTAGATTTTTCGTCTGCTGGCATGGGCTTCGTGATCGTGATGAACGAGGCCGCACTGGCCGGCGCACCGCACAGCTTCATCGCAACAGTCTATGCCGACGCCGACAGCGAGGCGACCCTGCTGAAGGATGTCTCAGAGCAATACCCCAACGTGACCGCCATCCACGTGCGCGACGCCGCAGAACAGGTTTCCAGCCTCGTCGCACAGCTCGCTAACGCCACCACCTATGGCGCGTCCACCATCCTGCTCACGGGTCTATTGGTGATCTTTGGCGCCGCCGCTGCGGGCCAAGCCGCCCGCACCTATGAGGCCGCGATCCTGAAAACCCTCGGCGCCACCCGCGCGCAGGTCCTGCGCAGCTTCGCGTGGCGCGCGGCCCTGCTTGGGGCAGCAGCTGGCACGGTTGCACTTGCTGTAGGACTGACTGGCGGCTGGGCCGTGATGACCTTTGTCATGGAAAGCGACTTCTACGTGATCTGGCCCAACGCCCTGCTGATCTTATCCGCAGGAATCTTGGCCAATCTTCTGGCAGGCATGGTCTTCGCCCTGCCGTCCTTGGCCAATCGCCCCGCGCAAATCCTGCGCGCCCGCGACTAACCCACCAAACAGAAAAAGCCGGGCGCAAACCCGGCTTTTTCATTTTTCAAATACCTCGGGATTGCGCTTGCCTTGGCAAGCGAGGGGCTGGCCCTCTCACCCAATCCTGCGAGGCTTACTCTGCCGCTTCGGCGTAGTCATCCATCGGCGGACAGATGCAGACCAGGTTGCGGTCGCCATAGGCATTGTCGACACGGTTCACCGGCGGCCAGTATTTGTCCACACGGAACGCACCTGGAGGGAAGCAGCCCTGCTCACGGGTGTATGGACGATCCCAGTCTTTCACGAGATCTTCCATCGTGTGCGGCGCGTGTTTCAGCGGGTTGTTCTCCGCATCAATCCGACCCTCCTCGATGTCGCGAATTTCTTCACGAATGGACAGCATCGCATCACAGAAACGATCCAGCTCCGCCTTATTCTCAGACTCGGTGGGCTCGATCATCAACGTGCCTGCAACAGGCCAGCTCATCGTGGGCGCGTGGAAACCGCTGTCGACCAGACGTTTGGCAATATCATCCACGGTCACGCCAGCACTGTCAGCAAACGGACGGGTGTCGATGATGCACTCATGTGCCACACGGCCGGTTGGGCCTTTGTAGAGGATGTCAAACGCCCCTTCCAGCCGCTTGGCGATGTAGTTGCCGTTCAGGATCGCAACACGGGTTGCTTGCGTGAGACCTTCGCCGCCCATCAGCAGCACATACGCCCAGCTGATTGGCAGAATTGACGGAGAGCCAAACGGCGCCGCCGAAACAGGCCCTTCCTGGCCGCCGGTTTCCGGGTGCCCCGGAAGGTACTGCGTCAAGTGCGCTTTTACGCCAATTGGGCCCATGCCGGGGCCACCGCCGCCATGCGGAATGCAGAAGGTTTTATGCAGGTTCAGGTGGCTCACATCGCCACCCAGATCGCCCGGACGAGACAGGCCCACCATTGCGTTCAGATTGGCACCGTCGATATAGACCTGACCGCCAAACTCATGGGTGATGCCACAAACCTCATGCACTGTGTCCTCAAACACACCATGCGTGGATGGGTAGGTGATCATGCAGCCTGCAAGGTTGTCGGCGTGCTTCTCAGCTTTGGCGCGGAAGTCGTCCACGTCAATGTCGCCGTTCTCTGCGGTTTTCACAGCAACCACTTTCCAACCCACCATCTGCGCCGACGCCGGGTTGGTGCCATGCGCACTCATCGGGATCAGACAGACGTTGCGGTGCTCTTCCCCACGTGAGCGGTGATAGGCAGCAATGGTCAACAGACCCGCATACTCCCCCTGCGCCCCGGAGTTGGACTGCATGGAAATTGCATCATAGCCGGTGATCTGACACAGCTTGTCGCTCAGATCGTCGATCATCTGGGTGTAGCCCGCAACCTGATCCTTCGGCGCAAACGGGTGCATGTTGGAGAACTCTTCCCAGCTCACCGGCATCATTTCCACAGCGGCGTTCAGCTTCATGGTGCAGGAGCCCAGTGGGATCATCGCACGATCCAGCGCCAGATCGCGGTCCGCCAGACGACGCATGTAGCGCATCATCTCTGTTTCCGCCCGGTTCATGTGGAAAATCGGGTGGTCCAGGTAGCTGCTCTCCCGCAGCAGTTTCTCCGGCAAGCGATACTCAGGCGTGTAGTCGTTGTCTTCCTGCACAATGCCAAAAGCACGCCAGACCGCTTCGATGGTCTGTGGCCGGGCGGTTTCATCAAGCGAGATACCAACTTTGGTTTTACCAACCTTGCGCAGGTTGATGCCTTCCTGCACCGCGTGCTGCAACACACCACGCTGCAACAGCCCTACGTCCACTGTGATCGTGTCAAAAAACACGCCCGGCTCTACGGTGAAGCCTGCATCCTCAAGACCTTTGGCCAAACGTGCGGTCTTGCGGTGAATGCGCTGCGCAATCGCTTTTAGCCCTTCTGGCCCGTGGAACACTGCGTACATAGACGCCATCACCGCCAGCAGCGCCTGTGCAGTACAGACGTTGGAATTGGCTTTTTCACGTCGGATGTGCTGTTCGCGGGTTTGCAGAGACAGACGGTAGGCACGGTTGCCCTGCGCGTCAATCGACACACCAATGATCCGACCCGGCATGGAGCGCTTATAGGCGTCTTTACAGCTCATATAGGCGGCGTGTGGACCACCATAACCCACCGGCACACCAAAGCGCTGGGTGCTACCCACCGCAATATCCGCGCCCATCGCACCCGGCTCTTTCAACAGGGTCAGCGCCAGCGGATCTGCCACCACAACACCAATCGCCTTGTTGGCATGCAACGCTTCGATTTCTGCGGTGAAGTCACGCACATGGCCATGGGTGCCGGGATACTGGAAGATCGCGCCAAAGACCTTGTCCGCTTCCAGATCGTCGGGGTTGCCCACGATCACCTCAATGCCCAGCGGCGCGGCGCGGGTTTGCATCACGCCAATGTTCTGTGGGTGGCAGTTTTCATCCACAAAGAAGGCTTTGACTTTGGATTTGGACACCCGCTGCGCCATGGTCATGGCTTCGGCACAGGCGGTGGATTCATCCAGCAGTGACGCGTTGGCCACTTCCAGACCGGTCAGATCGCTGATCATGGTCTGATAGTTCAACAGCGCCTCAAGACGGCCCTGGGAAATCTCCGGCTGGTACGGGGTATAAGCCGTGTACCAGGCTGGGTTTTCCAGAATATTGCGCTGAATCGCTGGTGGCGTCACGGTGCCGTAGTACCCCTGCCCAATCAGGCTGGTAAGCACTTCGTTCTTTTCCGCAATTTCGCGCATGTGGCGCAACACTTCGCGCTCCGACATCGGACGGCCAGTGTCCAGCGGCGTTTTTTGGCGGATGCTCTCAGGCATCGTGTCCTCAACAAGCGCGTCAAGGCTCTCAGCACCAATCACCTCAAGCATCGCATCCATCTCATCTGGAGAGGGGCCAATGTGACGGCGGTTGGCAAAATCATAGGGTAGATAGTCGGTGGGTTTGAAGGTCATCTTCATCTCCTCAACAATCCGCGGCAACAGGTGCGGCGAAGAAAAAGTCAGACTGCGGTCCGGCGTTGAGGCCGGACCAATCATTCATTTTGAAGATCAAAGGGGGAGCGGACCATGCTCTGGCCCGCTCGCGCAAACGCGCTTACCCAATGAAGTCTTTATAGGCGTTTTCGTCCATGTAATCGTCCATCTGGGACGCATCAGACGGCTTGATCTTGAAGAACCAAGCGCCTTCCATGGGGTCGTCGTTCACTTTGCCCGGCTCATCCACCAGCGGCTCGTTCACTTCGACAATCTCACCATCAATTGGCGCCAAAATGTCAGACGCGGCTTTCACGGATTCAATCACACAGACTTCTTCGTCTTTGGTGACCTCGGTGCCCGCTTCCGGCAGTTCGATAAACACAACGTCGCCCAATTGCTCGCTGGCGTGCTCGGTGATGCCTACCACCACCAGATCGCCTTCAACCCGCAGCCATTCGTGCTCTTCGGTAAATTTCATTGCTTGCTCTCCTGTTGCTCAACGCTTGAAATTGGCGGGTACCAGCGGCATCTTTGCCACGGTCACGGGCATACGTTTGCCGCGCACCTCGCCAAAAATTTCTGTCCCGACAACGGCTTGCGCCGTGCCAACATATCCAATGGCCACCGGACCTTCGTAGGTTGGGCCAAAGCCACCCGAGGTCACTTCGCCAATCGGCTCGCCACCTTCAGCTGCGGCAAACAACTGCGTGCCTGCCCGCATCGGGGCGCGACCGGTTGGGGCCAGCCCCACACGTTTGCGCGCCACACCTTCGGCCAAATCGCCAAAAATGCGATCTGCGCCAGGGAAACCACCCGCACGGTCGCCATCGGCGCGGCGTACTTTCTGAATTGCCCAGGTCAGCGCGGCTTCAATTGGGGACGTGGTGGCATCAATGTCATTGCCATAAAGGCAAAGCCCACCTTCCAGACGCAAGCTGTCGCGCGCGCCAAGGCCGATGCCTTCGACTTCTTCCATCTCCAGCAACTTGCGGCAAATACCTTCCGCGTCGGCCTCTGGAATGGAAATCTCGTATCCATCTTCACCGGTGTAACCCGAACGGCTGACCCAACAGGCCACGCCATCCAGCTCAACTTCGGTGAAGTCCATAAACGCCATATCGGCCACAGCTGGATTCAGCCGTGCAAGCGCGGTTTCCGCCGCGGGCCCCTGCAACGCCACCAGCGCGCGATCGGTGATCTCTTCCACCGTCACATCAGGCGACAGCGCAGCAGTCATGCGTGCGATATCGGCTTCCTTACAGGCTGCATTCACCACCACAAATAAGTGGTCGCCACGGTTGGCGAACATCAGATCGTCTTCGATCCCACCCGCGTCATTGGTGAAAAACCCATAACGCTGACGCCCAGCGCCGAGGCCGATCACATCCTGCGGCACAAGCGCTTCAAACGCCTTGGCCGCCGCCTCATAGCTCTCCGCCCGCAACGCGACCTGCCCCATGTGGCTCACGTCAAACAGTCCAGCGGCCCCGCGACAATGCAGGTGCTCTTTCATGACGCCAAGCGGGTATTGCACAGGCATATCATAGCCCGCAAAACCAACCATCTTAGCACCAAGCTCAATATGCAGATCATAAAGCGGTGTGCGCTTCAGCTCTCCCATAGGCTTCGCCCTTCTCCTTCCGGGCGTGTCCATGTTCTGGAGGTCACATCCGGCATCCCAATTTCGCGCAAATGTGCTGCGCGTGCGATGCCCCCTCTGTCCGACTGCCTGAGATCGTTATCCCTTCGGCGGGTGTCCTGACGAACACCACTCTCCAGAGTGTGTTTCCAAAGGTGGTCGGTCCCTGTGGCCTGAGAGTTTCCGGGGCGGTTGCTCCTTCGGCACTGGATCGTCCAGTTCTCCCGATTCACCTTGGCGTGCACCGTAGTATGCAGAACAAACTCTGACAAGCCACAATATCGCACACAATTATCGCGCGATAAGCAACGATTATAATGAGATCTGAACGCTCGGCTTCCGAAAACCGTGCACGCGCAGGCAAACCATATTGGCCCAAGACTGGAAGGCCCGAAAAACCACATTCAAAGTTGCTTATTGCTGCGGACCGTCGTTGCCCCGGAAAGACGGTTGCTCATCACCCTCAAATCACTACACACGGGCATTATCACAAAGGACTTCCAATGCTTGCAATTGCCTTAATCATTTTTGTCGGCCCACTTATTGGCGGCGGCCTCTCCCTTATTGCCGGCATTCAACTGTGCCGCGCCCGCAGCCTGTTTGGGCCGTTGATTGTCGCGCTAACGTCAGCCATCGGGCTGCTTGCTATGTGGGAATTGCGCTATGATCTTGGGTTAGACTTGCCGGACGTCGACATCCTGCCATCTGGCGCCACAGCGGAACAATGGCTGGTTATCTTTGCCGCAACACTGTTGGGCACTTTGCTGCTGGCGGCCTTTCGCTGGCCTTCCCCCACAAAGGGGCGCTGGACGGCGATTGTCGCAGTATTGTTTTGGGGCACCGTGATTGGCGCAGGATTTGTGTTGTCCGGCCTAGACTTCCGGCACTAGCACGTCAGAATGTCAGACCCCAACTGAAAGGGCCCTGACCTCACCCAGCTTTCGCACCACAAGGATCAGGTGCCAAAATGCCCAACAACGCTGTGTTGTCGCAGACCAAAGAGTCCAAAGTGACCTGATCCAGACGGGCATAAAACGCCTCAGCAGCCTCACGTAGCGCCTCTTTCAGACGACAAGCCTCCACAAGCGGACAGGAATTGTCGACGTCGGCAAAGCACTCCGCCAAAGGCACAGAGGCTTCCATGGCGCGAAAAATCTCGCCAATTTCAATGTCCTTAGGCTCACGCGCCAGCTCTAGCCCACCGTTGCGTCCACGTTGTGTGCTCAGCACTTTCATCAACGCCAACTGGTGAATGACCTGTGCGAGGTGATTTTCCGACGCGTTACACACGCCCGCAATTTCATGCTTGGTCACCAAGCGGCCACGGTGCGCTGTACAATACATCAGCACACGAATGGCAATATTCGTCCGTTTGGTAATCCGCATTTTTTCCTCTCAGTCCGTCCCAACGGTCAGATGGGTGGCCGACTTGTGCCAGAGTGGTCCGCGCATAGCATTGACATGGATCAACACACGTGTAGGGAGGAGACATGACCGCCTCCTACTTTTTTGGCTATGGCAGCCTCGTGAACCAAAGCACGCATACTTATGAGGATGCGCACCCGGCGCGCTTGCAGGGCTGGCGACGCCAATGGTGTCACACCAACCTGCGACCGATCGCATTTTTGACTGCTGTGCCTGACGACGCCTGCGCCATTGACGGAATAATAGCCCATGTGCCTGGCGATGACTGGGACGCATTGGATGCCCGCGAATTTGCTTATACGCGGGTGATTAGCACAACAAACGTCACCCACCCGGTCACAGATCCCATAGAGATCGCAGTCTACACCACGCGCCATGACATTGGCCTACCACCAGACATGCGCCACCCCATTTTGCTCAGTTATCTGGACGTAGTAGTTCAAGGTTATTTGCACGAGTTTGGCGAGCAAGGCGTGGCCGATTTCTTTGCCACCACATCCGGTTGGGACGCGCCCATACTACATGACCGCGCCGACCCGCAATACCCGCGTCACCGCGTACTGACCAAAGACGAGATCGCGCTGGTGGATCGGCACCTCGCCGCCCTGGACGCAAAATTCACCAGCTAAAAGGCCTACCGCCATGCCCTCTTTGATCTGGCACGACGACCACACAGAGGACGGCAAACAAGCCAACCGCAAGCTGCTAAGACAGCTTGATCAGTGGATCGCGGCAGACGACAAAGCGGCCTTGCTCGAAGCACTCGAAAACTGGCCCACCGCCGACACATTGGCCGCCCTCACCCGCCTGCGCCCTACCCGCGCCCGCGTGATGTTTGATTGGATCCCAGATGCGCTTGGCCTCAAGGTCATGGCCGAACTCGATCCGGACCTGCGCGCGGTTCTGTTCTCGGAAACCTCTCTGTCCACGTTCTCCAACATCATCGCGATGATGGATTTGGATGAGGCCGTTGACACGCTGCTCGAACTGCCGCGCAGTTTCGCCGCGCAGCTCCTCGCGGCCCATCCAAAGGCCGACGCCATAGCCGCCGTCCTTCAAGCCCGCGACGACAGCGCCGCCACCGTCATGCGCCTTGGCGTTTTGATGGCTCCGGCGGATTGGACCGTCGCGCAACTCACACAAGACATCCGCGCCCGCAGCGAGAACCTCGCCAAAATCGATATGATGTATGTGGTGGACGCCGATCGCAAACCACTGGGGTTCCTGCGCTTCCGCGAAGTGCTGGCCGCTACAGACGACGTAATCCTGCACGACATCCTACATCCCGAGCTGCTTTTGGTCAGCGCCGATTGGGACCGCGAAGACGTCCTATCAATTGCCCGCGCCAAAAACCTGCACGCCATTGGGGTGATCGACAGCACCGGCAAACTCGTCGGCGGCATCTCCCCGCGCGAACTGGCCGAAATTACCCGCGAAGAGGCCGAAGAAGACATGCTGCGCATGGGCTCGGTCTCCCCCGCCACCACGCAGTTTGACAGCCCGCTCACCATCCTGCGCCGCCGCCTGCCCTGGCTGCTCGGCGGTCTTGGTGGCGCCGGCTTTGCCGCCGGTGTGATCGGCTCCTTTGAGGACGCCCTAGCCCAGGCCGCCGTTCTGGCCAGCTTTATCCCCGTGGTTATGGCGACCGCAGGCAACGCAGGTATTCAGGCTTCCACTGTGTCGGTGCAGTCCCTTACGTCAGGTGTGAACTGGCGCGGCGACTTCTCCGGCCGCATCCTGCGCGAGCTTTTGGGCGCCATGCTCAACGGGCTCTCCATTGGCAGCATCACCGCGCTTATGGTCTTGTTGGTCAGTTTGTTCATCCCGATGCACGCGCCGGGCTTCCTGGCCCTCACAGCGCTATGCGCCCTCACGCTCGTGACCACCATCGCCGGCACCATCGGCGCCGTTATTCCGTTTGTTCTAAAATCCTTACGACTTGACCCTGCGGTCGCAACTGGCATCTTCATCACCACCACCAACGACGTGTTTGGGGTGCTGATTTTCTTCTTAGTCGCCTCAGCGCTTTACCTTTGAGTTAGACGGCCAGTTTACTCAACGAACATTCCGGCAGATACCGTTCAAAATCCGGTTTACGGCACAGCTCTCTTGCAGGTGTGGTCACCGCAGAAGTTGCCGCCGTTGTGCCCCATTGCAGCGCCTCAGTCGCGTCTTTGCCCATCGCCATCGCCAGGGCAAAAGCCCCGACAAAACTGTCCCCGGCCCCTACTTTGCTGTCCACCGGCACATCCAGCCCCGAGGCATGCACACAACCTGTTTCTGTTGCCAAAACCGACCCATCTGGTCCTCGCGCCACAATCACCGTGCGCGCCACGCCTTTCCTGACCAGTTCAAGCGCAAACCGGGCACTATCTTCACGGCTCGCCAAAGGCCCGCCCTCAATATCTTCCGCTTCATCATGGTCCATCCGCAGCACCTCCAGCCCACAGCCCTCATGCCCACACAGATCAGCCAGCGGCGCACCGGAAATGTCACAAATCACCTTTGGCCCGTCCGTCCCCAACCGCTGCATAATGCGGCGGATCACATCCACTGGAATCCCCGGTGCCAAACTGCCCGACAGCACAACCAAGCCAGACGGCGACACCATCGCACAGAGGTTGTCCAACATCAGAGCGCAGTCCACCTCCCGCCACGTTGGGCCCGGCATCACATAGCGATACTGATCTCCGCTTGCGCCTTCGATCACCGCCAGATTGGTGCGTGTCTCCCCCGGTGCCGGATAGGGAATGCGCGCAATGCCCTCTTCAGCTAACAAGTCGCCCAACTTCACACCCGCCGTGCCGCCAGCTGCCACAAAAGCCCGCGAATGGCCGCCCAAAATGCGAATGGCACGCGACACATTGATCCCGCCGCCCCCAGCGCTGAACACCGGCGCGTCACAGCGCAACTTCGGCCCGGCACTCACCTCAGGCGTCGCCGTGGAAATGTCCACAGCTGGGTTGAATGTCACGGTCAGAATATCTTGCAACGGTCCATCCTCCAGAGGGCAAACAGCAAGTGTCGTCACCGACACACGCAAACCGTTACCGCAAACAGAGACCTTGAGACTCTGTCCTAGATCAAAGACCAAAACAAAAGCGGCGCCCCGAGGGGAGCGCCGCCTCTAAGAACCAAATCGGCTCTTATCCCAGCATCAGCTGGTAACTTGCTGGCGCGTATTTGTAGCCACTGTCGTGTTTCTCGACATAGCCCACCGCTGGCCATGGCATGTGATAGCCAATGAACGGGATGTTGTCCGCCGCCAGCATATCCAGCATCTTGCGCCGGGTCGCCGCAGCCGCAGCCTTGTCGCGGTCAAACTTCACTTCCCAATCCGGATAGGCCAGTGACCAGACATAATGATTGGCAAAATCTGCTGCAATCACAAGCTGTTGCCCCTCACTTTCAATGCGATAAGCCATATGCCCCGGCGTGTGGCCAAAGGCCCCCACGGCGGAAATCCCCCCCGCTACATCAGCCCCATCTTCGATCATGTCAAAGCGCTCTGCGTTGGGGCGGATTTTGCCTTCAAAGGCTTTGTTGCCATCCGTTGCCGCCCAAGCGTCATATTCCACGCGTCCGGTCACATGGCGCGCGTTGCCAAAGGTCACGCCGCCTTCACCAGCCACACCACCAACGTGGTCACCATGCATGTGGGTGATCACCACAGTGTCAATCTGCTCCGCCGAATAGCCCGCCGCCTCCAACGCGCCAGTGATGCTCTCTGGGCTCAGGCCGGTATCAAATAGCACCAACTCATTTCCAGTGTTCACCACAGTCGGCGTGAAGAAAAACTGCGCCGCATTGGTCGGAATGTTGGCAGCGCCCGAAGCTTCGGCAAACTCCTCCGCGCTCACGTTCATACCAAATATGCTCTGAGGGTTTTCAACCGTGCGCGTCCCCACCAACAGGGTGGTCACTTCAAAATTGCCAAGCTTCATACGGTTGAAGCGCGTCGCGCCCACCCCCATCATCTCCGCCTTGGCCGTTGCAATATGCGGCGCCATCGTTGCGGCCAAAGGCATCGCTGCTGCCCCCGCCAATACGCCGCGCCGTGTCAGTCCGGTCTTCTTTGACATTGGTCCTCTCCCACTGCAGTCAAAATTATCGATTTTTATTCATAATATCGATTTTACGGAAGATGCGAGAAATTGGATCAATATTCACGTAGAAGTGACTTACCCGCTTTAAGGATCGAACAAATGTCAGGCAACAAAACTGCCCCCACAAACGTGAAACCTCGCGACTTTCTGAAAACCGTCGCGCCCTCACGTCGCCAGTCCGACGCGCTCGTCCTGTTAGATCTCTTCGAACGCGTCTCCGGTTTCCCCCCAATGATGTGGGGCCCGTCGATCATCGGCTTTGGCCAATACCATTACCGCTATGACGGCGGCCGCGAAGGCGACTTCCTCGCCACAGGCTTCAGCCCGCGCAAAGCCAACCTCGTGCTCTACATCATGCCCGGCTATCAAGACTACAGCGCCATCCTCTCCCGCCTCGGCAAACACAAGCTTGGAAAATCCTGCCTCTACATCAACAAACTCGCGGACATCGACATGGCGGTCCTCGAGGAGCTCGTCCAAACCGGTCTTACCGATCTCAACGCCAAATGGCCAGTGACCGACTTGCGCCCTTAAAGGTTAGGAATACCAGTCTTGCTGCCTTTGTCTTGGCAGGCTTAGATCAAAACAGGCGCCTTTTATTTTCCCGCCGCCTCTATTTTTCTAAGTATCGAGTTCCACTATGACGCTTTATGATCCTGCGCAGTTTGAGCGCATGGGCCCTCGTGCCCGCAAATCCTCCACTCTACTCAGCCTCTATTATCAAGCCGAATTGGCCGAAACCCTGCTGCGAGGCAAAGCTGGTCCACGCAGCTTCACCCAAGGGAGTCGAAAGACACAGAAACAACAGGAACGTCACCCAAGCGTCTCTGCCGTCTTTGCCAAAATGGCCCAGGCCCTCTCGAAAGAGAAAAAGGCCAAGCTGGTGCAGCGCCTGCTAGAGACCGATCCCCACAGCGGCCGCCCTCTGTCAGCTGACGCCAAACGCCGTTTCAGCAAAATTGTCGACCCCGACAGCAAAACCCCACTGTCAGAGCGTTTTCCGATTACAAAGGAGCTGGCAGATATTCTGGCACCGGAAGAGAGCGCTCAAATCAAGACACCGGAGGATCTTCAGACCCACAACCGCGGCATCCTTCAAGAGTTTTTTCCAGGCCAGCTTGCCACCATGCCGCAAAATGGAACCAAAGCTGCCCCGCCGGACCAAGATCAACCTCTGGACGACGCCCCCCCCCCCAATTCAGGACACCCCGCCAGAAACCGTTTTTCCGGAACAAGCGATTGTCACTGGCGTCACGGCTGTCGAATTTCTGGTGGATCGTGTCACCTGCATTCGCGAAACCCGTGGCGAAGCAGGCGCGGACGAAATACGCTTTGCTGCTCTTGGCGCTGTCGGGCTTGTCGAGGCCTATGATGTGACAGAGGCCTCCGGCTATTTTGAGGTTCCCGGCATCCCCGCAGACCGCCAAGGTGATCAACCGGTCACCGATGAGTTTGACGCCGGTTCTTTCCGCACCTCCGACACTGCGGTGTTCAACCCGCCCATTATCCCGATGCGGTTTGAAACCCGAACCATGTCCCTGCCCCGCGTTTTTGTGACCTTCTTTTCTATGGCAGAAACGGATCCACAGGGTGGGTTTACCGCTTATCTATTTGAGCTCGACACAGCACTGCGTGCAGAGATTAATTATCTGACCAATGAAGCCACCATGAATATCTATATCACCATGGGAAGCACACTTGTGGGTGCTTTCTGGGTTGGCACCATGATCGGAGCTTTTGTCGGTCCCATTGGGGCATTGGTAGGGGCCTTGATTGGGCTGGCTGTTGGCATTGTCGGCGCCCTCGTGATCTGGCTCGGTGCGATGTTTGCCAACCGGGACGATATCTTTGATCTGCAAATCCGCGTCTTGGAGCTGTCCCCGGAAACCCTCACCGGCTGGCCTTTTCACGGCAACACAACCAGCGTGCCACTGGAGTTTCGCACCCAAGGCGACGGCGGCACCTACGACGTGATCTATCGGTGGCGTTTGGTTGGACACCCTCAGATCGAGCGCAACCCTGATTTCATCCCGGATCAGGATCAGCTCTAACACTTTACGCACCCTGGTGGACCGGTGCTTAAACCGGCCCACCAAGGTGCCACATTTCTGGACAAATCGCCCAAGGTGTGGAATGGGAACACGCAACAGGAGATTCCCATGACGACCACCCGTTTTGCCCCTTCGCCAACCGGCTACATCCACGTTGGCAACCTGCGCACCGCGCTGATGAACTATCTGATCGCCCGCAAAGCCGGCGGCACCTTTGTGCTGCGCATTGACGACACCGATCCAGAGCGCAGCAAACAGGAATATGTCGACGCCATCCAACAGGACCTCGAATGGCTTGGCCTGACCTGGGACCGCATCGAAACTCAGTCCTCACGCCTGGACCGCTATGAAGACGCCGCACAAAAGCTGCGCGACATGGGCCGGTTTTATGAGTGCTTTGAGACCCCAACCGAGCTCGACCTGAAGCGCAAGAAGCAGCTCAACATGGGCAAACCGCCGGTTTACGACCGCGCGGGCCTGAACCTGTCTGACGACGAAAAAGCCAAGCTGCGCGAAGAGCGCGGCAACGGCCACTGGCGCTTCAAACTGGACCACGAACGTATTGAGTGGACCGACGGCATCTTGGGCAACCGCTCGATTGACGCCGCTTCCGTGTCTGACCCGGTGCTGATCCGCGCCGACGGTCAGTTCCTCTACACGCTCGCGTCGGTCTGTGACGACATCGACTACGGCATCACCGATGTTGTGCGCGGCTCTGACCACGTCACCAACACCGCCACCCAGATCCAGATCATCGAAGCCTTGGGTGGCGCGGTGCCTAACTTCGCGCACCACTCCCTGCTGACCGGCCCACAGGGCGAAGCGCTCTCCAAACGCCTCGGCACCCTGGCCCTGCGTGACCTGCGCGAAGCCGGTGTGCAGCCAATGGCGCTTTTGAGCCTGATGGCCCGTCTGGGCAGCTCCGACCCAATGGAGCTGCGCTCCAACCTCGAAGAGATCGCGGACGGCTTTGACATCACCAAATTTGGCGCAGCGCCGACCAAATTCGACGTCGAAGACCTCTACCCGCTCACCGCCAAAGTGCTGCAGGAAAAACCTCTCGCAGACGTGGCAAACGCCGTCGCCGCCGTGGGCGTACCCGCCGACAAGGCAGAGCGCTTCTGGAACGTGACCCGCGACAACATCACCACGCTCAACGATCTGGGCAAATGGTGGGACCTCTACACCAATGGTGCCGAGCCGGAGATTGACGAGGAAGACAAAGAGTTCATTGCCGAAGCCATGAAGCTCCTGCCCGAAGGCCCGTTTGACGACGACACATGGTCCACCTGGACGGCGACGGTGAAAGAAGCCACCGGCCGCAAAGGCCGCGGCCTCTTCATGCCCCTGCGCAAAGCCCTCACAGGTCAGAAAAACGGCCCGGACATGGCCTCCCTGATGCCGCTGCTGCAAGTCATCAAAGCACGCGGCTGATCCTGTCAAAAAAAATGGCGCGCCCCTGATTAGGACGCGCCGTATTTTCAGGTCACGACAACACGGCACCTCAAGGACAGATGTCGGTTTTTCGGGACAAAGTTGAAGTTGGCACTAAGGCAGTGTATGCGGCCAATATGCGCGCAGCACAACGATATACAGCTCTTGCCTCAGGCTTCGTCCTTCTGCTTTGCTTGGCAGCTTATTGGAATTCATTGGCTGCCCATAATCGTTCCTGCGTGCCCTTTGCATCGGAACTCCCCGTTGAAGAGTTTGAAATCTTAGCAGCAAAAGAGCTTCGCTCACGCCCTTCCAGTCCGGTTTTTTTGGGCATAGAAAATGAGCACATAACTGCCGGAGCATTCTCCAATAGTCTGCTGACCGTTGGACCTGTTGAGCGCGTAGATGAACCGCCAGTCCACCCTTGGGGCACTGCCGCATACATCTTAAAAACAGAACTGGTTGGCTTGAAAACTAAGGTGTTTTTTGACGAGTGTGGAACCGTAACTCACGTCATCTATCCTAGAGATGAACGGGGCGCGTTCCCGTTTCTCGCCGATGAGTCTGCATTAAATTAAGTTTCGCTTGCGGCACTGCGGGTTCACCCCAGCCCTCAGCCGCCCTTCACCGCAGCCGTCACAATCACCTCAACCTTCAGCACATCGCGTGCCAGCTTGGCTTCGCCACAGGCCCGCGCAGGCGCATGACCTTCTGGCACCCAGTCGTCCCAAACCGCATTCATCTCGGCAAAGTCCGCCATATCAGACAGCCACACAATGGCCTGCAAGATGTGCTCGCGATCCGATCCGGCCTCTTCCAGCAACGCATCCACACGAGACAGACAATCCCGCGTTTGCTCCGCAACTGTGTCACCCGCGCCAACTTGGCCACACAGGTAAGCCACCTGATTGTGGATGACGATTTTGGACATCCGTGTGCCCGTGTGTTTGCGCTCAATCATGGTCTAGCCCCTGATAATTATATGTTAGTTCTGTCGCTCAGCTCGGATCGCGGAACCGGTTCACAATTGGATAGCGCCGGTCCAGCCAAAACGCCTTCTTGCTCAACCGCGCGCCAGGCGCGGACTGGAAGCGTTTGTATTCGCTGATGTAGACCAGATGCTCCACGCGCTTCACCGTCTCCCGGTCATAACCAGCGGCCACACAGTCGGCGACGGATTTGTCCTCATCCACCAGCATGAACAGGATCGCATCGAGCACATCATAAGGCGGCAGGCTGTCCTCATCCTTCTGATCCGGACGCAGTTCCGCAGACGGCGGCTTGTCGATGATGTTCACCGGAATGACCTCGCCCTCCGGCCCATTCATCCAGTCGCGATGCACGCTGTTGCGCCAGCGTGAAGTCTCAAACACGCGGGTTTTATACATGTCTTTGATGGGGTTATACCCACCCGCCATGTCGCCATAGATCGTCGCATAGCCCACCGCGACCTCAGATTTGTTGCCTGTGGTCAGCAGCATCTCACCAAACTTGTTGGACAGCGCCATCAACAACAGCCCGCGCAGACGGCTCTGAATGTTCTCTTCGGTCAGCCCGGGCTCAGTGTCCTCAAACAGCGGCGCCAGCGTGTTGGTGATCGCGGCACGCCCTTCGGCAATTGGCACATAGTCGTAGTGCACGCCCAACCGCGTGGCGATGTCCTCCGCGTCGTCCAGCGACTCCTGCGAAGTATATTCAGACGGCAACATCACACAGCGCACGTTCTCCGGCCCCAATGCATCCACCGCAATTGTCGCCACCAACGCACTATCAATGCCGCCAGACAACCCTAGCAAGACCTTCTTAAACCCGGTCTTGCCCATGTAGTCGCGCAACGCCTCAACACAGACGCGATAGTCCTGCTCTTCACCCGCCGGCAAAAGCGCCTTTGGCCCATCTTTGCAGCGCCATCCTGCGGCGGTGCGCTCAAACTCCACATGGGCCACCGCCTCGTCAAACACCGGTAATTGCATCGCCAATTGCCCGCCGGGGTTCAGCACAAAGGAGCCGCCGTCAAACACCTGATCGTCCTGACCACCCACCATATTGAGGTAGACCAGCGGCAGTTCCGTCTCGATCACCCGCGCCACCATATGGTTCATACGCCGGTCAAACTTGTCGCGGTAGTAAGGCGAGCCATTGGGCACCACGAGGATCTCCGCACCAGTCTCTTCCAAAGTTTCCGGCACATCCTCAAACCAGGCGTCTTCGCAAATCGGCGAGCCCACCCGCACCCCGTTCACATCATACGGCCCACCCATCGGCCCATGAGCAAACAAGCGTTCTTCGTCAAACACGGTATAGTTGGGCAAGTGATGCTTGAGCTGGGTATGGGCAATCTTGCCGCCCTTCAGGATGAAGTAGGCGTTATAAAGCGCCCCTTCTTGAACCAATGGGCCACCGACAGCCACCACCGGCCCGTCCGCGCAGTCCACCGCCAGTTTCTCAATCTCTGCCAACGCCGCCGCCTGCAACGCTGTTTTCAGGATCAAATCCTGCGCGTTGTAGCCCACAATGAACATCTCCGGGAAAGCGACCATATCGGAACCTGCCGCCTTGGCCTCAGCCCAGACCTCACGCACCTTCTTGGCGTTCCCCGCCAAATCCCCCATCACTGGATTGGCCTGCGCCAGTGTCAAACGGAATGTATCAGCCATGTCTTATCTTCCCGCACCGCGTTACTTGCGCAAAGATGTAGCAGACACAGCGCCAAGGAAAAGCGCAAACCACCGCCCCTAAGCCGTGCAAACCCGCCAAAACAGGTCAAACGTGCAAAACCGTTTGCTCCAAAGAAACCCTTGCCCTAAAATCAATCAAAACACCGCAAGGTGATGGGGATGCTCCTTAGGGGCAACAGTGGGACTGGAAATTATGAGCAGAACTCAGGCACTTACCTTAGCCATCCTGTTGGCGGGCACTTCCGCCTTCGCACAGGACAGCCAGGTTCTGACAAAACAATATGACGATGGCGGTGTCTATGAAGGCACCTTCAAGAATGGGCTGCAACACGGCACCGGCATTTATCGCCTGCCCAACGGCTACGAATACGAAGGCGCTTGGGTCGACGGTGAAATTGTCGGCGATGGCATGGCCCGCTTCCCCAATGGCTCGGTTTATGTCGGCAACTTTGCCAAAGGCAAACCCCACGGCTTTGGCAAAATCACCTTCACCGACGGCGGCACCTATGAAGGTGACTGGGCTGACGGCAAAATCACCGGCACCGGCGTGGCGATCTACGCTAATGGCGTGCGCTACGAAGGCAGCTTTCAAAACGCCAACCACCACGGCAAAGGCGTGATGATCAGCCCGGCGGGCTACCGCTACGAAGGTGACTGGCTCAATGGCGTCAAAGAAGGCTTGGGCAAGATCACCTATGCCGACGGCACCATCTATGACGGTGAAATCAAAGCGGGCGAACGCGCGGGCCAAGGCCGCCTGACTATGCCCGGTGGCCTGATCTACCAAGGCACTTGGGCCGCCGGTCAGATTGAAGGCGACGGCACCCTCACCCAACCCAATGGCGACGTCTACGTCGGCCAATTGGTGGGCGGGCAGCGCCAGGGCAAAGGCATGGTGACCTACGCCAATGGCGACACATATGAGGGCGACTTCCAGGCCGATCAACGCCACGGCCAGGGAACCTTCAAGGGCAGCGATGGCTATGTCTACGTAGGCACCTGGGTCAACGGCGACATCGAAGGCAACGGCGAAGTCACCTATGCCGACGGCTCGGTCTATATCGGCCAGTTCGCCAATGGCCTCGCCGACGGACAGGGCAAAATCACCTACACCGATGGCACCACCTACGAAGGCGACTGGAAAGCTGGCGTGAACGATGGCGTTGGCAAAGCCGTCTATGCAAACGGTCTTGTCTATGAAGGCGACTTCAAAAACGCCAAGAACCACGGCCGAGGCGTGATGACCTACGCCGACGGCTACCGCTATGAGGGCGAATGGCAAGACGGCCAGCGCCACGGCATGGGTGTCGCCACATACGCCGACGGCACCACCTACACCGGCCAATTCTCTCTTGGTCAGCGCAACGGCATTGGCGAAATTGTCATGCCGGACGGCTTCAAATACGCAGGCGAATGGAAAACCGGCGAGATCGACGGGGTTGGCGTGGCCACCTATGCCAACGGTGACATCTATGAAGGCACCTTCAAAGGCGGCCAGCGTCAGGGTGAAGGCACCATGAAATACGCCTCCGGAGAAGAGCGCAAAGGCAACTGGGCCAATGGCACCTTGTCTGAAGCCGCTCCAGTCCAAAACGACGGGTAATCACTCCGCCAGCAAAGATCACAAAGCCGCGCCCTCTGCGCGGCTTTTTCATTTCAGGTCAGCGTTCCCGCCGCCCCCGGCGCCAATCGCCGCAGCATTTCCGACAACTGATCCACGTCATCGCCTTGCCAGCGTTCATCCATCAAGTACCCGGCCCGCTTGGCAAATGTCACCAGCGCTTCCTCAAGGCGCCCGGCACCCGTCTCGGTCAGCACAACAAACACAATCCGCGCATCCCGTTCATCCACATCGCGACTGAGCAGCCCAATTTTCTCCATCGGCGCGGCCATGCGGGTCACCGTCGAGGCACTTACATGCATCCGTTTGGCCAGCTCCACCCGTGCCAATCGGTGTTTGGGTGATCGCTGCAAATGCAGCAGCATCAAAAACTCATTTACAGAGATGCCATGCACCGAGGAAAACTCCCCGGTCAGCCCTGCGCGAAACTCATCTGCCGCCTGCAAAAGCCGCAGCGCACTTGTTGTCTTAATATCCGTCATGCCTTCTACTTATTGCAATATGCTTGCATGCGCAAGCGAATCACAACATATGACGCCACACACCGCACCCAAGGAGTTTCCCGTGCCCCTCGAAACCGCTTTCTCTCTCGCAGGCCTCACCGCTATGTCCGGCTGGCTCTTGCTCCTTGCCTCCCCATGGCTGCCCACCGTGTCCGACAAAATCGCAGGCTTCGTCCTGCCCGCGCTGCTCTCCCTCGGCTACCTTGCCCTAATCCTGATCCCTGCCGACACCACCGGCGGCTTTGACAGCCTGGCAAACGTGAAAACCCTGTTCTCCCACGACCAGGCGCTCCTGGCCGGCTGGGTGCATTTCCTTGCCTTTGATCTGTTCATTGGCGCCTGGGCCTGCCGCACTGCCCGCGCAGAAGGCATCCGTTTCTGGTGGGTGGCTCCAAGCCTGCCGCTGATCGTCCTCTTTGGGCCGGCAGGCTTGCTCGTCTACTGGGCGCTGTCCGCAGTGAGTCGCTTAACAACCAGATTTTACCACGGCACCTCAAGACCGGCATAGTCATAGAACCCACCGCTCTGGGCGGGCGTCAACCCGTCCAACACGCCCAACAGGTTCGTCGCCGCCGCCTCAGCCTCCACTTTCTTGTGTGCCGGATAGTTGGCCGTGAAGTCCGTCGCTACTGTGCCGGGATGTAACGCCACACAGACGGCCTGCTTGTGACTGCGCGCCAGTTCTACCGCCCCTGTCCGGATCACCTGATTAAGTGCAGCCTTGGATGCCCGGTACGAATACCAGCCACCAGCGCGATTATCGCCTATCGACCCCACCCGCGCTGACAAAGCCGCAAACACGCCCCGCTCCCGCCGCGCCAACAACCTTGGCGCCTGCTTCAACACCAGCGCCGGTCCAATGGTGTTCACCGCAAACTGTGTCGCCATCTCTTCTGCGCTCACCTCCCGCAACGATTTCTCCGGCGCAGCCCGCGTGTTCACCAAAGCCCCAGTAGCCACAAAGATCAGACCAAACGGCCCTTCTAAGAAATCCAGCACCGCCTCTGCCCGCGCCGGATCGTCAACATCAAACCCGTCCCGCTGCCGCGACAGCCCAACAACCTCCGCGCCTCGCCCCCGCAACCGCGCCGCCACAGCTTCCCCTATGCCCCCAGTATCGCCAACCACCAATGCGCGCATGTCTCTCTCCTCTTTGTCTCGATACTACGCACAACACGGCAAACCGGATGCCCTAAGTCATTCACAGTCCCCAAATGTCCTGGGGAGTCACAGCCCCGCTGTGACGGGGCAAAGCCCCAAACACCCTCAGGCAAAAATCCAAAACTTTTGCCCTTTTCATTTACCAAACGGCATGTATAAATCTGCGCCATGACCACACGAGCCCATATCGCAACAGACGCGCGCCTCCCGGCGCCATTTGCGCGTGGCCTCGACCTACTCCTAGTCCGCCTCTGAGCGTGACCCTGTTGGCGCGCGTGCTCAGAGGAGAATGTCTCGCGCCACATGTCTAACCGCCTCACGGCAAATGACACCCACAGGTAACTAGGAAAACACGATGCAAAAGATCAATCTCGCCGAAAAACTATCCATGTTCTCAAGCCATTGGGACCCACATGTGGTTGCCAACTACAATGGCAACGACGTGATGGTAGTGAAGTTTCAGGGCGAGTACCCGCTGCACAAACATGACAACACTGACGACTTCTTTTTCGTGTTCGAAGGCGAAGTCACCATGGACTACGACAACGCCCCTTCCGTCACGTTCGGCGCGGGCGAGCTGTTAATTGTGCCCAAAGGCCAGGTCCACCGCCCCCGTGCCGAGAAAGAAGTGAAAGTGCTTCTGATCGAGCCCACAGGCGAACCCAATTCCGGAGACAGCGACCGCGCCCCGTCTCCCAAACCGCATATCTAAACTGGAACAAACCCATGTCCGACAACAAAGTCCTGATTTTTGACACCACCCTGCGCGACGGCGAGCAATCCCCCGGCGCCACCATGACCCATGATGAGAAGCTGGAAATTGCCGGTATGCTCGATGACATGGGCGTGGACATCATCGAAGCCGGTTTCCCGATTGCGTCTGAGGGTGACTTCGCCGCCGTCTCCGAGATCGCCAAGAACTCTGTGAACTCCCGTATCTGTGGTCTGGCGCGTGCAAACTTCGCCGACATCGACCGCTGCTGGGAAGCCGTGAAACACGCCAAGCAGAACCGCATCCACACTTTCATCGGCACTTCGCCGCTGCACCGCGCCATTCCGAACCTCACCCAGGACGAAATGGCCGACAAGATCCATCAAACCGTGACCCACGCCCGCAACCTCTGCGACAACGTGCAATGGTCGCCGATGGATGCCACCCGCACCGAGTGGGACTACCTCTGCCGCGTGATCGAGATCGCCATCAAGGCGGGCGCGACCACCATCAACATCCCCGACACCGTGGGTTACACCGCGCCGGCCGAAAGCGCCGATCTGATCAAACGTCTGATCGAAACCGTGCCGGGCGCGGATGAGGTGATCTTCGCCACCCATTGCCACAACGACCTGGGCATGGCGACAGCCAACTCCCTCGCCGCCGTCGCGGGCGGTGCGCGTCAAATCGAATGTACCATCAACGGTCTGGGTGAACGTGCAGGCAACACCGCGCTGGAAGAAGTTGTCATGGCGCTGAAAACCCGCCACGACATCATGCCTTGGACCACCGGCATCGACACCACCAAGATCATGGCAATCTCCCGCCGTGTCTCCACCGTGTCCGGCTTCCTGGTGCAGCCCAACAAAGCCATCGTCGGCAAAAACGCCTTCGCCCATGAAAGCGGTATCCACCAGGACGGCATGCTGAAGAACCGCGAAAACTTCGAGATCATGCGCCCCGAAGACGTCGGCCTCTCCGGCACCTCCCTGCCTCTGGGCAAACACTCCGGCCGCGCCGCCCTGCGCGACAAGCTGGAACAGCTCGGATTTGAAGTGGGTGACAACCAGCTCAAGGACATCTTTGTGCGCTTCAAAGAGCTGGCCGACCGCAAAAAAGAGGTGTTTGACGACGACGTTGTGGCGCTCGTGCGCGCCGACAGCGGCGAAGACGAAGACGACCGCCTGCAGCTTGTCTCCATGAAAGTGGTCTGCGGCACCGGCGGCCCAGCCGAAAGCACCATCGAGATGGAAGTGGACGGTAAAGACATGTCCGCAACCGCTGAGGGCGACGGCCCGGTGGACGCCACCTTCAAAGCGATCCGCCAGATCCACCCCAACACCGCCCGCCTGCAACTCTATCAGGTGAGCGCCGTGACCGAAGGCACCGACGCGCAGGCGACGGTTTCTGTGCGGCTGGAAGAAGACGGCGTGATCGCCACCGGCCAGTCCGCCAACACCGACACGGTGGTCGCCTCGGCCAAGGCCTACATCCACGCGCTCAACCGTCTTCTAGTACGCCGCGACAAAGTGGGCGAAGGCGCGGACGCCAAAGAGGTGTCTTATAAGGATCTCGCTTAAGTAGACGAAAGGCTGTCCCTGATTGGGGCAGCCTTTTTGGTGTTTCGCACAACATGATTCACCATCTCCAAACAGCGCTTGAATCACTTCAATGGTCCCTACAAAACGCCTCGATATTTTCCGGCGTCACATAGCTTTCACCGTAAGCAGCGGACGCAATGTCAAGTGCAGCAAGGCATCCTTGAAAGTCCACACTGCGCGAAGTCTTGGCCATATTGTTCACTTGCACCCTAAGTGATTGCCCGTTCCTTAGGTCAACAGAAACCCGCACCAATGGATTTGAGCTCGCCTTGACCGCTTCAACAACTTGAAGTGCGATTTCAGGCAACGCCATCCGATCTTCGTCAGACGAAATGAACAGCACCCATGCGTTCGCTTCCGAAGGTTCAAACCAAGTCGTACTTGGCAGAACAATACGGTTCTCTTCATCTATGGCGGAAAGTGTCGCGGAAAAACTCGCGGGGGTGTGGAATAGTCCAACCTTCAATTTTCCTTTGTTCTCAGAGGCATGCACGGGCAGTGTGAATACCGTGACAAACAGAATTATTGCTCGAAGCATATTCATATGTTCGGATTTCCAATCATCGTTTTTAAAAATCCCACAAGCCCTAATCAGCCCAAGAGCAACAAGTCCAGCACGAAGCAGCGTCGTAGGTGCCCTTCCGCCAGCCAAACCTCAACCAATCATCATATCCCCAGCCAACCCCAAGGCGAACCCGGCCACCGCTCCCAGTGCCGGAAAATAGGCCCCACTCTCGTGCGCTTCCGGCGCGATGTCTTGAAACACCAGATACAAAATCCCACCGGCGGCAAAAATCGTGATCGCCCCCAGCGTCTCCGGATCATCCGCCAAAAACGCAAAACCAAGCAACGCACAGAGCGGCCCCAACCCGGCCAGCGCGACAAACACCAAAAGCACCTTGGCCGCGGGCAACTTCCCTTGCGCCCAAATCTCACGAAACGCGGCAAACCCTTCTGGCAGGTTCTGCAAAAACATCATCGCCGCCAACAACTTCGCCGTCGCCGCCTCGGTCACCAACAACGCCCCCAGCGCCATGGCCTCCGGCAAGAAATCCAACAGCATCGCCAGCACAAGCGCCCCACTGCCGCCCGCCTTCGCCAAGGCCGCATCCACCAGCGCAAAACACACGCCCCCGGCCACCAACAGCCCGACGGCCAGCGCCACCGGCAGCACTTCCGCGCCCTTTGGCACCAGCACTAGGGCCACTGCTGAGAGCAACGCCCCGCCGCCAAAGGCTGTGATGGATTTCAGGAACCGCGCCTCAACCGCACGGTTGGAAATATGCTCTACCCGCGCCAGAACGCCCCCCAACGGGATCGCCAGACCAGCAAACAAGGATAACAACAGCGCGTAATGAATGGGTCCCATGGCGAGATGCTACTACGCCTCCGCCACAGAGCAAACCTTTTGTCACATCAGCCCGTTAGCTGCGCCCCAGATCCTCCAAGATCGGACAATCCGGCCGCCCGTCGCCTGCGCAATTTGCCACAAGATGGCTTAACGTCCCCCGCATCGCCTGTAAATCCGCGATCTTGCGGTCAATCTCGCTCAGGTTCTTCTGCGCCACGCGTTTCACATCTGCGCTGGCCCGCCCCTGATCCTCATAGAGCGCCATCAACGTTCGGCAGTCTTCAATCGAAAACCCAAGCCCTCGCGCCCGGCCCAGAAACACCAGCTTGTGCTGATCCTTCTCGCTAAAGCTGCGATAGCCATTGTCGCCCCGTGCCGGGGTCACAAAGCCGATGTCCTCATAGTACCGGATGGTTTTCGCCGGCAGGCCGGTGTTCTTGGACACTTCCCCGATATTCATCACACACCTTCTTTCTTGCTGGCCTGAAAGGCTGGCTGGATGCGCCGCAACCGCAGCGCGTTGGACAGGACAAACACGCTGGAAAGCGCCATCGCCCCGGCTCCCAACATCGGTGACAGCGCTGGCCCGCCAAAGGGCACCAGAATGCCCGCCGCCACCGGAATGAGCGCCACGTTGTAGCCAAACGCCCAGAACAGGTTCTCTTTGATATTACGCATCACCCGGCGGCTCAGGTCAAATCCGGTCACCACGCCGCCCACGTCGCCCGCCATCAACACCACGTCCGCTGCCTCAATCGCCACATCCGTGCCGGTGCCAATGGCAATGCCAACATCCGCCGCCGCCAAAGCAGGCGCATCGTTAATTCCGTCGCCCACAAAGGCCACCTTGCCCACCGTGCCGCGCAGCTGCTCCAATGCCGCGACCTTACCGTCCGGTAAGACCTCTGCGACCACATGGTCCACACCCAACTCCCGCGCCAAAGCCTGCGCCGTGCGCTCTGTGTCGCCAGAAATCATCGCCACGGTTTTACCCATATCATGCAAAGCTTTGATCGCCGCGGCCGAGGTTGATTTCACCGCATCCGCCACCGCAATTACGGCTGCCACCTTGTCGTCTACAGCCACATAGATTGGCGTCTTCCCAGCTTCAGCAAAGGCTTGAGCACGCGCTTCAAGTGCACCCAGAGGCACCTCCAGTGCCGTCATCAACCGCGCGGCGCCGACGGCAACCTGAGCGCCCTCCACAGTACCGATCAGCCCATGCCCAACCCGCACTTCAAGCTCCGTACTCGCTGCCACGTCCAGCCCGCGCACTTCTGCTGCCGCCACCATCGCCCGCGCCAAAGGATGCTCGGACTGCGCCTCAACCGCCGCCACCTGCGCCAGCACGTCATCCGCGTCAAACCCGTCGGCCAAAACCACATCGGTCACCGACGGCGCCCCTTGGGTCAGCGTGCCGGTCTTGTCAAACGCCACCACGTCACAGTCCTGCAAGCCTTGCAGCGCGTCGCCTTTGCGGAACAACACGCCCAATTGCGCGGCCCGCCCTGTCCCGACCATAATCGAGGTCGGCGTGGCCAACCCCATGGCACAGGGACACGCGATAATGAGCACCGCCACCGCCGCCACCAACGCATAGCCCAACCGAGGCTCTGGCCCCACCAGCATCCAGACCACAAAGGTCGCCGCCGCAATCGCCATCACCACCGGCACAAACACCGCCGTAATCCGGTCCACCAGGTTCTGGATCGGCAGCTTTGCCCCCTGTGCCTGCCGCACCATATCGATGATCTGCGCCAGCATCGTGTCGCGCCCCACCTGCTCCGCCTCATAGCGCAGCACACCGGCGCCATTCACCGTGCCCGCAATCACCGCATCGCCTGCGGTTTTCTCCACTGGCACCGGCTCACCGGAGATCATCGCCTCATTCACAAAGGAACTGCCGTCCAATACACGGCCATCCACAGCCACGCGCTCACCGGGCCGCAGATGTAGAACATCGCCCACCGCGACCTCTTCGATCGCCAGCTCGGATACCTTGCCCTTGCGCTCCACCTGCGCCACGCGCGGCTGCAAGCCAACAAGCTCGGCAATCGCCGCTCCTGTGCGCCCTTTGGCCCGCGCCTCCATCCAGCGCCCCGCGAGGATAAGCACCACAATCACCGCCGCCGCTTCAAAATACACATTAGCTGTGCCCGCAGGCAGCAGCCCCGGCGCAAATGTCGACACCACCGAAAACAGATAGGCTGCTCCCGTACCCAAGGCGACCAGCGAGTTCATTTCTGGCGCGCCTTTCAGCAGCGCAGGAATACCCTTCGCGTAGAACTCTCGCCCTGGCCCGACCAACAGGATCGAAGTGAGCACAAACTGGAACATATAGCTGTTTTGCATCCCCACGTTGGCCATCAGCCAATGGTGAAACGCAGGCACCATATGTCCACCCATCTCGATACAGAACACCGGAAACGCCAGCACCGCTGCAAGTAGCACCCGCCGCTTGGCCGCCTTGGCCTCTTCCGCTTTCCGGTCGGAGATGTCTTCCGGCATGCCTTCTTCCGGCACCCGTGCCGGATAGCCCGCCCGCGTGCTTAACGCGGCAATCTGATTGGCCGTGATCGCCCCCTCCAGATAGCGCACGGTCGCACTCTCACTGGCAAAGTTGATCTCCGCAGACAGCACGCCCTCGCCTACCGCCATCGCCGCTTCCGCACGGCGCACACAGCCCGCACAGGTCATCCCACTAACATCCAGCGTCACAGTGGCCTCACGCGCCGGATAGCCCGCCGATTTCAACGCTGCAATCACGCCATCGCGCACGGTGTCGTCCTCAAACGCCACCCACGCCGAGGTATCCGCAAGGTTCACGCTCGCATCCTGCACCCCGTCCACAGCCGTCATTGCCTTCTGCGCGCGATTCACGCAGCCCGCACAACTCAACCCGTCCAGCTGGAAATTCAACACATGTGCCGTCATCGACTCGTCTCGCTCAAAACTCTCGTTCGACTACATCACATAAAGGTTCCAGTCACGGGAGGGTCAAGCGCTCACTCGCAATTTTCTTCTGTCGCGACCAATAGACGACGAACTCTTTGTTTACATGCGCTTTTTCCGAACCTTTCAATTTCAATCACCTGCGCCAGAACGGAAAAATCGCCGCCAAGGCAATTTCTAGTTTGATCCTCAAATTAATTTGAGGCACAAATTAAGTGAAGAGACCTGAGGAGGAGCCCCCATGTTTGTGGGATTAGATCTGGGCACGTCTGGTGTACGCGCCCTGCTGATTGACGCGTCCCAACGCGTAATCGGCGCAAAAGAAGCCGCTGTAGACACGGCCCGCCCGCACTCTGGGTGGAGTGAGCAGCTGCAATCGGACTGGATCACCGGCACCAAAGCGGTCTTTGCCGAGTTGAAAGCGGACCACCCAGCCGAGGTCGCCGCGATCAAGGGCATCGGCGTGTCCGGCCATATGCACGGCGCCAATTTGCTCGACAAAAATGGCACGCCCCTGCGCCCTTGCATGATGTGGAACGACACCCGCTCCGCCGCGCAAGCCGCGAGGCTCGACGCCACCGACCACGTCCGGGACCTGTCCGGAAACATCGTCTTCCCTGGCTTCACCGCCCCCAAAGTGGCTTGGGTAGCCGAGAACGAGCCGGACATCTTCGCCAAAACCGCCAAAGTCCTGCTACCCAAAGACTTCCTGAACTTCTGGCTCACCGGTGTCTACGCGTCGGACATGTCCGATTCCGCCGGGACAAGCTGGCTCGACGTCGGCACACGCGACTGGTCCGACACATTGCTCAATGCCTCCGGTATGCGCCGCGATCAAATGCCCGACCTGTTTGAGGGGTCTGAGGCCATCGGCACCGTGCGCGATGACATCGCCACTGAGTTGGGCCTGCCCAAAGGTGTGATTGTCGCCGCAGGTGCCGGAGACAACGCCGCCGCTGCGTGTGGGATTGGCGCGCTCAACGAAGGTGACGGTTTTGTCTCTCTAGGTACTTCCGGCGTGCTGCTCACTGGCCGTGACGCCTACGCCCCGAAACCGGCAAGCGCCGTGCACACCTTCTGCCACGCCGTTCCCAATCGCTGGTATCAGATGGGAGTCATTCTTGCCGCTACCGACAGCCTCAACTGGCTCTCTCGCAATCTACAAGACAGCCCAGCCAACCTGACCAAACTCTTGGGCGACAACATCAACGGCCCCGGCGTCATGCGCTTCTTGCCCTATCTGTCAGGCGAGCGCACCCCTCACAATGACGCCAGCATGCGCGGTGCTTTCCTGAACATTGACATCGACGCAGGTCACGCCGCCCTCACCCAAGCGGTGCTCGAAGGCGTCAGCTTCGCCCTGCGTGACAATCTCGAGGCGTTGAAATCCACCGGCGCAGACCTGAAAAGCCTGATCGCCATCGGCGGCGGCAGCCAATCCCCCTATTGGGTCGAGCTCATCGCCACGCTGCTCAACCTGCCGATCTCCCTGCCCAAAGCCGGCGAATTTGGCGCAGCGCTTGGCGCTGCACGGCTCGCGATCTGCGCCACCACAGGCGCCGATCCCGAGGTCGTGATGACCCGGCCCGAGATCGCCACAACCGTTTCCCCCCGCAGTGATCTGCGCGACGCCTACGAAGAGGCATATGCCCACTTCGTCACCCTGTACCCCGGCATAAAGGCCCTGACACAATGACCGATTTCTTCAAAAACATCGCCCCCGCCCAATATGAAGGGCCGGACAGCACCAACCCGATGGCCTTCCACCACTACAACCCCGATGAGGTTGTCATGGGCAAACGTATGGAAGACCACTTGCGCTTTGCCGTGGCCTACTGGCACAGCTTTGCCTGGGAAGGCGGCGACCCGTTTGGTGGCCAAACCTTTGAGCGCCCTTGGCACCCTCAGACCCGCATGGACATGGCCAAGGTCAAAGCCGACGCTGCATTCGAGATGTTTGACATTCTTCAACAGCCTTACTTCTGCTGGCACGATGCCGACGTGCGCCCGGAAGGTGACAGCTTTGCCGAAAGCCTGAAGAATTTCGAAGAGATCATTGATTACTTTGAAGAAAAGATGAGCACCCGTTCTGTGAAACTGCTCTGGGGCACCGCCAACATGTTCAGCAACCGCCGCTGGATGTCCGGTGCCTCGACCAATCCGGATCCGGAAATCTTCGCCTATTCCGCCGCCACCGTAAAAACCTGCATGGACGCCACCAAACGTCTCGGTGGCGAAAATTACGTGCTCTGGGGCGGCCGCGAAGGCTATGAAACCCTGCTCAACACCGACATGGGCCGTGAGCTCGACAACATGGGACGCTTCCTCAACATGGTGGTGGACTACAAACACAAAATTGGCTTTGAGGGCACCATCCTTGTGGAGCCAAAACCGCAAGAGCCCTCCAAGCACCAATACGACTTTGACGCCGCCACCTGCTATGGCTTCCTGAAAAAGTACGGCCTCGAAAACGAGGTCAAACTGAACCTCGAGCAGGGCCACGCCATCCTTGCCGGTCACAGCTTCGAACATGAGATTGCGACAGCGGCCGCGCTTGGCGTTCTCGGCTCCATCGACATGAACCGCAACGACTATCAATCCGGCTGGGACACCGACCAGTTCCCCAACTCCGTGCCCGAGGTTGCGCTGGCCTACTACCACATCCTCAAAGACGGCGGCCTGAAAACCGGCGGCACCAACTTTGACGCCAAACTGCGCCGCCAATCCTTAGACGCCGAAGACCTGATTGCCGGTCACATCGGCGCGATGGACGTCTGCGCCCGCGGTCTGAAAGCCGCCGCTGCGATGATCGAAGACGGCGGTCTCGAGGATGCGCTGGCCGAGCGCTACGCCGGTTGGGACACCGACGCGGCCAAAGCCATGCTGGCCGGGGATCTCGACGGCACCTTCGACGACGTGATGAGCGGTAAGATCAACCCATCGCCCAAATCCGGTCGCCAGGAGATCTTGGAAAACTACGTGAACCGATTTGTGTAATATCTTGTTTCAAAACCGTTATTGAGCCAAGATATACCGGCCCTTCGCGCATATTCTCATGCGCGGAGGGCTTTTCTAGATGAAAGACCCGCCATGCGCCCTTTGATGCTCACAGCCGCTTTCTTGCCCGCCATTCTGGTAACCAGTGCCAGCGCCTCACCGCTGCCAAAGGCGGACGCCACCTTTCCGGCACAGGACGTGGCAGAGGTCGAGTTGGGCTGGCAACTGTTCTACGATCCCATCCTGTCGGGCAACCGTTCCGTCGCTTGCGCCACCTGCCACCACCCGGATCTGGGCACGTCTGATGGCGTCTCCCTCGGCCTTGGCGACGGCGCATCGGGCCTGGGGCTGGAGCGCAAGATCGACGCCAACAACCCGCCCGAAAAACGCATCCCCCGCAACGCCCCTGCGCTGTGGAACCTCGGTGCTACCGAGTTCACCGTCTTCTTCCATGATGGCCGTCTGGAAGAAGACCCCTCGCGCCCTTCTGGCATCCGTACGCCTTTGGGCAGCGAAATGGAAATGGGCTTTGACAACGCCCTCGCCGCGCAAGCCATGTTCCCCGTGCTGTCGGGCGATGAGATGGCGGGGCACTATTCCGAAAACGACGTCAGCAAAGCCGTGCGCCTCGGCCAACTCACCGGCCCCGGCGGCGCCTGGGACATCCTCGCCAAACGGGTCGAGGCCATCCCCGCCTACCGCGCCGCCTTTAACGAGGTGATTGGCGCGCAAGAACCGATCAAGTTCCACCACATCGCCAACGCGCTCGCCGCCTTCATCGCTTTTGAGTGGCGGGCTGATGCCTCCGCCTTTGACGCCTACCTGCGCGAAGGCACGCCGCTCACCGCTGATGCTGCCGCAGGCCTAGACCACTTCTACGGCAAAGCCCAATGCGGCACCTGCCACGCGGGCCAATTCCAGACAGACCACGGCTTCCACGCCATCGCGCTTCCTCAAATTGGACCAGGCAAAGCCGCGCCGTTTGAGCGCCACAACCGCGACATTGGCCGTGGCCGCGTCACTGGCCAAGAGGAAGACTTCTATCGCTTCCGCACTCCGTCCCTGCGCAACATCACGCAAACCACCCCGTACGGGCACAACGGCGCCTATACGTCTCTGGAATCCATGGTCAGGCATCACCTCGATCCGGTGGCCTCTCTCAAGGCTTACACAGAGATTCACATCACTTACTCCGACGGCAAATTTGGCACAGATTTCAAACTGATGCGGGACGATCCTGAAGTCATCGAAATCGCCGCCGCAAACGAGCTTTCCCCGATTGATCTCACCGATCAAGAGGTCGCGCAAATTCTCGCTTTCCTCGAAAGCCTTACGGACTACGACGCCATCCAAGGCCGCCTTGGCGTGCCAGAGTCCGTGCCTTCCGGCCTGCCCATGGATCAACTCTCCAACTGATCCACGCGGTCTCTGCTCAGTACGCGGACAACACCGTCACTGGCCCCTCGGACCACACCCGCCAGCTGCCATTCACCGGCACCTCGATCCAGTCGCCCTGCGTGCCATCCGGCCAGCGCACGCGCACTTCAACGGTCTCCGCATCACCTAGCCCAAAATGCTGCGGCCCGGACACGCCCCCGGCGTGGCCACCACCCACGGTGATCTCCCGCAGATGCACCAGATCGCCGACTTTCACCTCAATAAACGCCCCCACAGCCTGACTGTTGGCCTCTTTCCCCATCAGGGTCAGCGCCACCCAGTTGCCAGTCGCGTCAGTGACGTTCTGATAAACTTCCAACGACGCCCGCCGGTTCACCACCGCCAGATCCAGCAACCCATCGTGGTTCATATCCGCCAGCGCCGCCCCACGGCTGCGCGCCAAGGAGGCAATCCCCGCCACGTCGCCCTGCTCCGCAAACGTGCCATCGTCTTGCTGCATCAGCAGGTTGTTGGGATCCTCCATCGCGGCACCTGGCATCTGTTGCACATTGCCCTTGGCGATGAACACATCGTCCAACCCATCATTGTCCACATCGCCAAAACTGATGTGCCAACCGGTGGAAGGCCGCCCGTCACCACCGGTGTATGGCCGATGCGCCGAGGTGCCCATTTCATAGGGAACATCCTCAAACGTCGGCGCTTCTGCACTGACACGTTTCATCAACCGCTGATCGCCCATCGACGACAAAAACACCTCGGTCTTGCCATCAAAATCCAGATCCCGCTCCGCGATCCCCATGCCCCACAACATATGTGTGGCCCAGCCATCCGCCTCGCCATAAAGCCGCGGCGTGGCCTCCATCGCCCAAAGCTGCTCCGCGCCGCCTTTCACATAGTAATGCCGGTCATTGCTCATCCGCAGATCCGCACGGCCCAGGCGGCCCCAATCGGAAAACAGGATCGACAGCGGGCAGAACCCCGGCTTCAACGTGGTATGCACATAACCGTCGCCTTCGGTCCGAAACAAATCATTCACATCACAGGCCTCAAACGGCCCCTTGGGATCGTCGCGATCCACGTAATTGCCAAAAGCCAATGTCGGCAGCGCGTCTTGCCGCTCCCAAGTGGCCGAAAACGCTGTCGTCCAGGCATCGCCGCCATCAAACCCCGGCACGTCCAAAGGCTCAAAACTGCACTCCGGTCCGCCTTTGAGAAGACGGTTCTCCCCCGCACGCAACGCCACAAGATCCAGCCAGCCGTCACCATCAATATCAAGCGGGTAGAACCCCGTGGTCCCCGGCATCATCAAGGCATCCGGCGTGTCTTCCTCAAAGGTAACCGCCCCGCCATGGGCACTCCGATTGCGCAACAACATCGGCGGGTTCTCCCCGCCCGCCGCCACCAGTTCCGGCAAGCCATCACCGCTGCAATCAAACGCCGCCACACCGCCACCGACGTAAAACTCCCAGCCGCCATCATAGACGTGCTCGGCAACCTCCACCGGCGCAAAACGCACCTCTGCCTGCGCAGCGCTTGCCGCCAAAAGTGCCAGTGCACTTGCGCCCTTAAGCCACATTATCCGCCAGCTCCACGAGTGCATTTTCAGACACATTTTCCAGCGCATAGGCGGCAGCCCCACGGGCCCACATCAGGTTACCCCACTTGTGCACCACCACCTCCGGCGGCGCCTTATCCACCTGCACAATCAGCTTGCGCATCCCGTCAATCACCTCTTCCGCATAGAGATGGCTGGACTGCATCTGCTCGCCTGCCAGAATGATCAGTTCCGGATCAAAGATGTTCACAATATTTGCCAAACCCATGGCAAACATGCGTCCGGCCCGGCTCACAATAGACGCCGCCATCTCGTCACCTTGTTTTGCAGCCCGCAAGATGTCTTCCACCTGCCGTTCTGCCGCTTCACCACTGGCCAGCATCGCCTCACGAGTCAACGCATAGTCTGCGGCGTAAGCCTCAAGGCAACCCCGCTGACCACAGCGACACAACGCGCCTTCAAGCTGCACTTTTGTGTGGCCAAATTCAGCGCCACAGCCGCGCGTGCCTCGGTAGATTTCATCGTTGATTACAATGCCCATGCCGACACCGCTCTCAATCGTCACAACGATAAAATCATTGTGCCCCTGCCCAAGGCCAAAGCTCTTCTCTGCCATCGCCACAAGGTTGGCGTCGTTGTCCAAAAACACCGGAATGCCCAACACCCGCTCCAGCACGTCACCAAACTGCACATTGCGGCTGGTCAACGACGGCGACCAATGCACAAATCCGCGTGGCGCATCGACCACCCCGGCAATGCCCAACCCAAATCCCGCCACATCTGTCCGCGATAGGCCTATTTTGCGCGCCAGCGTCTCTACAAGACCGGACAGCACTTCCGCCATGTCTTCGGCTGGCAAAACCGCCGTCTCCAGATCCGCCTCATGGTCAGCCAATTGCGTGCCTTCAAAATCAAGCAGCACCAAAGACACCGTTTTGTTGGAGATTTTCGCCCCGGCGATCAACCGCGCCGCCCCGCGAATCTTCAGATCCACCTTGGGGCGTCCCCGCTTCGAATCTTTCTCGCCAAGGTCGCTTGTGACCTCTTCAATCAACCCTTCGCGGAGCAACTCAGCGGTGATGGTTGTCACGGTTGCGCGGCTGATTCCTGTCAGCTCGCTCAGGTCAATGCGCGGGACACGCTGTTGCCTGCGAATTTCTGACAGCAGCTTACGCCGCCCAATTTCTCTTTGATTCACAGACATATACTAGCTCCCTCTTCACCAGACACGGTCCGCAACCAAAACACAAGCTGCCCTTATCCGGCGTCAAAACCATGCCGATGTTTGTTGGATCAATGCAAGGTTAGCTGATTTAATTTGATTTACAAATTTATTGCGCTACCATGGTCCCCACCCGGTCAATGCCGACTCACCTCGGTCAAAATCCGGGGCGAACATTTGGGAGGACACCATGAAACTTTTTGCATCCGCGACGGCTGTTATTGCCGGCGCTTTCCTAAGCACCGCAGCCTGGGCAGACGATCTGGTCATCGGCGTAAGCTGGTCCAATTTCCAGGAAGAGCGCTGGAAAACTGACGAAGCCGCCATCAAAGGCGCGCTGGACGCCGCTGGCGCCAAATACATCTCCGCTGACGCGCAGAGCTCATCTGCCAAACAGCTGAGCGACATCGAAAGCCTGATCGCACAAGGCGCTGACGCGCTGATCATTCTCGCGCAGGATGCCTCAGCTGTTGGCCCAGCAGTGCAAGCCGCTGCAGACGAAGAGATCCCTGTTGTGGCCTACGACCGTCTGATCGAAGACAGCCGTGCCTTCTACCTGACCTTTGACAACGTCGAAGTGGGCCGCATGCAGGCCCGCGCCGTTCTGGCAGCCATGCCAAAAGGCAACTATGTGATGATCAAAGGCTCGCCCACCGATCCAAACGCTGATTTCCTGCGCGGTGGCCAGCAGGAAATCATCCAGGCCGCAATTGACTCAGGCGACATCAAAATTGTCGGCGAAGCCTACACCGACGGCTGGGTTCCAGCCAACGCTCAGCGCAACATGGAGCAGATCCTGACCGCTGCGGACAACAAAGTGGACGCCGTGATCGCGTCTAACGATGGCACCGCCGGTGGTGTTGTGGCCGCGCTGACTGCACAGGGCATGGAAGGTATTCCAGTGTCCGGTCAGGATGGTGATCACGCCGCGCTGAACCGTGTGGCCATGGGCACGCAGACCGTATCAGTTTGGAAAGACGCACGCGCCTTGGGCGCAGCGGCTGGCGAGATCGCCGTTGCTTTGGCCTCCGGCAACGCCGTGGACGGCTCTGCTGAGTGGACCTCACCATCAGGCACCACGCTGAATTCCATGTTCCTCGCACCGGTTCCAGTGACCGCTGACAACCTGAACGTTGTTCTGGACGCTGGCTGGATTGAGAAAGACGTACTTTGCGCCGGCTCTTCCAACGCATCCTGTAACTAATCTGAACCATGCCCTTCCGCCCTTATGGCGCGGGGGGGCACCTTCATTTCCCCACCCCCTGAGATTTTGACCCCTTTGACTGAGGCGGAGCCTTCCGCGCAGACTGGGAAAGATGTCTCAAGCATCGCGAGCCAAAAAAGGGAACGCACAATGCAAAATCAAGCTAAGAACCTGATCAACAAGCTGGGGCTAGACCCCCGCCTGCTTGGAATGATCGGCGCGCTTGTTGTGATATGGATCGTCTTTGGCGTCTTCACAGAAGGTCGCTTCCTATCACCTCGAAATTTCTTCAACGTCTCGGTGCAAACAGCTTCTGTCGCCGTTATGGCCACCGGTATGGTGTTTGTCATCGTCACTCGCCACATCGACCTCTCGGTTGGTTCGATGCTTGGCTTCATCGGCATGACCACCGCCGCCTTGCAAGTGCAATGGCTGCCGGACGTGGTGGGCCTTGGCCACTGGTCGATCTGGATCATCGCAGTGCTCTTCGCCATTTGCATGGGCGCCGTTCTGGGCGCCTTCCAGGGCTACATCATTGGCTATCTCACCGTGCCCGCCTTCATCGTCACCCTCGGCGGCTTCCTTGTCTATCGCGGCGCCATGTGGTGGGTCACCAAAGGCCAGACACAAGCCCCGCTGGACCCAACTTTCCGACTATTGGGCGGCGGCGCTGAGGGCACTTTAGGTGAAACGCTCAGTTGGGCCTTTGGCATCATTGCCGCCTTGGTCGCTGTGGGCTTCATGCTGCTCAGCCGCCGTAACAAAGCCTCTCACGGTTTTGCTGTGAAACCCGCTTGGGCCGAAGGCATTCTCATGGCCATCGCCGCTGGTGGCATCTTGCTGTTTGTGTCGATCATGAACAGCTACCCGATCCCCAAAGGCGCGATGAAACGCATCACCAAGGCCCAAGGCATCGAATACACCGACGGCATGGTCTGGAACCATGGCGTCGCCATTCCGGTGGTGATCCTGCTTGCCGTCGCGATTGTGATGACCATCATCGCCCGCCGCACCCGTTTTGGCCGCTACATCTACGCCACCGGCGGCAATCCCGAAGCGGCTGAGCTCTCTGGCATCAACACGCGCTTCCTGACCGTAAAAATCTTCGCGCTGATGGGCGCGTTGACCGGCATCGCCTCGATCATCGCCTCCGCCCGTCTGAACGCAGTTGACGTAGGCCTCGGCACGCTGGACGAACTGCGCGTGATCGCAGCGGCCGTAATTGGCGGCACTGCCCTCTCCGGCGGCGCTGGCACCATCTATGGCGCGGTGATTGGCGCCCTGATCATGCAATCGCTGCAATCCGGCATGGCCTCTGTTGGTGTCGACGCCCCGCTGCAAAACATCGTTGTCGGAGTGGTTCTGGTCTTCGCGGTCTGGGTCGACATCGTCTACCGCCGACGCACTGGCGCATAAGGAGAAACATCATGGACAAGCAAACCCCTCTCGTGGAAATGCGCGACATCCACATCTCCTTTGGCGGGATCAAAGCGGTGGATCACGTCTCCGTCGATCTCATGCCGGGCGAAGTGGTTGGCCTTCTCGGTCACAATGGCGCGGGCAAATCCACCCTGATCAAGATCCTCTCCGGCGCCTATCAGGGTGACGGTGGTGAGATCTACATCAACGGTGAAAAGGCGGAGATCCACAATCCCCGCGACGCCCGCAAATACAACATTGAGACCATCTACCAGACGCTTGCGCTGGCCGATAACCTCGATGCGGCGTCCAACCTTTTCCTGGGTCGTGAACTCACCACGCCGCTGGGCACCGTGAATGACGACGCCATGGAGGCCGAAACCCGCAAGATCATGGGCAAACTCAACCCGAACTTCCAAAAGTTCGCCGAGCCGGTCTCTGCTCTGTCGGGTGGTCAGCGCCAATCGGTAGCCATCGCCCGCGCGGTCTACTTTGACGCCAAGATCCTGATCATGGACGAACCCACCGCCGCCCTTGGCCCGCACGAAACCCAAATGGTTTCCGAGCTGATCCAACAGCTCAAGGCTCAAGGCATCGGCATCTTCCTGATCAGCCACGACATCCATGATGTCATGGAACTCTGTGATCGCGCCTCGGTGATGAAGAACGGCCAACTGGTTGGCACAGTGAACGTCGATGACGTCACCGACGACGATTTGCTGGGCATGATTATCCTTGGCAAAAAGCCCGAAGGCGTGCCTGTTCAAACCTGAATTAATTCGCTAGACGAACCAACGAATTGACTCAGAAGAAGAAAGTAGCGGTACTATGACGTTCCTGGTTGGAGACATTGGTGGCACAAACACACGCTTGGCACTGGCTGACGCCAACGGCGTGCAGATTGATAGCGTGATGCGCGCCTCCAATGATGACTACGACAGCTTTGACGCCGTGCTTGCTGCTTATCTTGAAAAAACCACCCCCGGCGAGCTCGCCGGGGTGTGCATCGCCATCGCCGGTCCTGTGCATTCCGGCGAAGGCGAACTCACCAACCGCGATTGGTCCCTCAGCGTGGAAAACCTGCGCAACCAAACCGGCGCGCCCCATGCTGAACTGATTAACGATCTCTCCGCTCTGGGCTATGCGCTGGCGCGCATCTCCACCGATCCGGTCTGCGGCAACAAACACGAGCCCACCAATGGCCAGGCGCTGGTCGCTGGCATGGGCACAGGCTTCAACGTCAGCCCGACCCGCCGCAACGCGCGCGGTGGCCTGACCGCCATGGAGGCCGAACTTGGCCACGCCGAACTGCCCTACTCTGTGGGAAAACTGCTGCGCGACGAACTTGGCAACGGCGCAGACGTCTTTATCACCTATGAGGACTGCTTCTGCGGCCGTGGTTTGGAACGCCTGCACCAGGTGGTCAGCGGTCAGCGCAAAGGCGGCAAGGACATTGTTGACGGCTTTGCCAACGGCTGCACAGACGCAACCCGCACCGTGCGCCTCTTTGCCCGCGCCTTGGGCCGCCTGACCCAAGCCATGATCCTGCAATACATGCCGCGCGAAGGTGTGGCCTTTGCCGGCTCTGCGTCCCGCGGCGTGCTGACCTCAGCCGCTTTGCCTGATTTTATGGCAGAACTCACCCGCGACGCCCATGGCATCGTGGACCCGGAAACCTTCCCGATCAGCCTGATCACCGATGACGCTGCCGCGCTCCAAGGCTGTGTGCAATACCTGGAACAAACCTCCTAAGCCGCCGCCGGGTTCACCTCGTAGGCCTTCAACGCCTGCCAAAACGCCTCCTGCGCCTCGGTCACATTCTCAGTCTTGCGTACTGCACAGATATTCCATGTGATCGGCGCGCGGGTTGGCACGTCCTTAAGCCGCCCCAGCGCGCGCATCTCATCAAAAGTCTCGGCCACGGCGCCAACAACAAACCCATCCTCGGCCGCCAGCTGCGTCAGGAAGTGGTAATCGTCGCACTCCACCTGCGGCAGGGCTTTCACTATCGCTTCCGCCTCTGCGTCCCCGCCCAGCGCCTTGATCAAGGTTGCCCGCCAGTGCTTGTGTAAATGTGGCGAGGCAAAGGGGTAAGAAAACACCTGCTTAAGCGTCACCACCCCCAGATCATGGATTGGATGCTCTGGCCGCGCCACAAACATCACCGGTCGTTTGGCAATCATCATGATCTCGACATTGTCCGCCTCCGGCGTATGGGTCAAATCGCCGATAAACATGTCGATCTCCCCCGCCTGCATCCGCTCCAGCGGCGCAATCCGCGCACTCACATCCAATTGAAACCGCAAATTCGGATGCGCCGTCATCACGTCCCGCAGCACGGGCTGGATCAACGCCCGCGGCACCAACGGCCCGCAGCCAACCCGCAGCTGTCGCCCCTCGCCAGAGCGCAACAACTCCAGCTGACGCGCAAACAGCCCCAGCTCCTGCTCCAGCTTACGTGCCAGCGGCAAAAACTCCTGCCCTGCGCGGGTCAATCGACAGTTGTTGCGACTGCGATGAAACAGCCCCATCCCGGCCTGCTCTTCCGCCTGCTGGATGTAACGCGATAAGGAGGCATTAGAGACCCCCATCCGGCGTGCAGCATCTTGAAAACTATTGGTTTCTGCCAAATGGAAAAACGCTTCCAGCGACGTTTCAGTGAGCATATTTCGCCTCAATTTCAATTCTTGAGCATAAACTTTCAAAACCTGAAACCAATGTAAACCTCCGTTGCCACATCTTTGCACACAACCTTACTTTGCAGCAGGTAACTGGACCTGTTTGAAAACGCGCAAGTAATTAGGATGTGATTTCGTGTCAAAACTCCCTGCAATGATGGTGTCGATGACAACAACCATCGCGGCCCTGGGTTTCGCTGCTCAAGGCGCCCTCGCTGAAACCGAGCAACCCAATATTCTGGTGATCATGGCGGATGACGTCGGATGGGCCAGCCTCGGCAGCTACCATCAAGGCGTGAAAAGCATCGAGACACCAAATCTCGACCAACTCGCCGCCGAAGGCGCGCGCTTTACCGATTACTACGCCCAACCCAGCTGCACCGCAGGCCGCTCCGCCTTCATCACCGGGCAGTTTCCGGTCCGCACCGGCATGCACACCGTGGGCTTGCCCGGCGATCCTGTGGGCCTGAACGAAAATGACCCGACTCTGGCCAACATGCTCAAGGGGCTGGGCTACACCACCGGCCAATTTGGCAAAAACCACCTTGGAGACCTGAACAAATTCCTGCCCACAAACAAGGGTTTTGATGAATATTGGGGCTGGCTCTACCACCTCAACGCCATGGAATACACCACCGACCCGGATTGGCCGGATGATCCCGAATTCAACAACCAGTTTGGCCCGCGCAACATCATTCACAGCTACGCCACCGACACCGTGGACGAGACGGTTGATCCGCGCTGGGGTCTGGTTGGCAAACAGCGCATCGAAGACGACGGCGAAGCCCCGCCCGAACGTCAAAAAACACTCGACGACGAAGTCACCACTCACACCCTGGACTTCATCGACCGCGCCGTGGACGCAGACACGCCATTCTTTGTCTGGATGGCCCCTGCCCGCGCCCATGTCTGGACTCATCTGAGCCCGGAATATGAAGCTTTGCTCGGGGATGGGCGTGGGCTTCAAGACGTGGTCATGAAGGAACTGGACGACAACGTCGGCAAGGTGCTCGCGCATCTCAATGACCGTGGGATCAGCGACAACACCATTGTGTTGTTCACCTCCGACAACGGTCCGGAAACCATGACCTGGCCCGATGGCGGCACCACGCCGTTCCATGGCGAGAAAGGCACCACATGGGAAGGCGGCTTCCGCGTGCCTGCCGTGGTGCGCTGGCCCGGCCAGATCGCTGAAGGTCAGGTCCTAAACGGCATCTTTGACGCTATGGATTGGATGCCTACCTTGGTTGCCGCCGCCGGCGGACCAGAGGACCTGCCCTCTGCCATGCTGGAGGGCCATGAAGGCTACAAGGTGCACTTGGACGGCTACAATCAGCTCTCCTACCTGCGCGGCGAAACAGGCAGCAACCGCAAGGAAATCATCTACTACGAAGGCACCGATCTTCAGGCCGTGCGCTACAACGACTGGAAAGCCCACTTTGTGATCCAAGAGAAAGGCTGGGCCGGCCCCAAAGAAGAACTGAACGCTCCGCTGCTCTTCAACCTGCGCCGCGATCCATATGAGAAAGCGGCGGAGGAATCCGGCATGTACACCCGCTGGATGGGCAACAAGATGTGGGCCTTTGGACCAGCCGCGCGTTTGGTACAAAAGCACCTGACCACCTTTGCAGACTTCCCGCCACGCGGAAAAGCCGTCGGCAACGAGGAACACGTCAAAGAACAGGTCGCAAGTGAAGGTGGCATGTCCCAGTAGAGGCATATTGGGACACCCTCTCCCGCCTCCTACTCTGCCATCCCAAAGGCGCGGCCCCTCGGCTGCGCCTTTTTTTTGCGCCCAGCCCAACCTGAAAGCGACTTGCCATCCCGAGCCACAGGCCTTAGTGGATCAGCATGTTATGTTATAACATGATTCCTGAGTGAAAATTGGAAACCCTATGCAAAACACCGTTCTCAAACACCTCACCGCTCTCTCCATTGGGGCGCTGGTCGCATTTTCATCCCAGGCAGTGGCGCAATCCGCCACAACCGACACAAAATCCAAAGACCACAAGCACGCGCACAAGCATGACCACAAAAAGGCCGAACCAAAGCTAATCGACGAGACCAAGGTACAAGCCCGCGCCCTGTCCGACTGGGAAAACGACTGGCAGTCTGTCTACCCCTTCCTGCAGGACGGCACGCTTGATCCGGTGCTGGAGCACAAAGCCGAAAGCGGCAAAAAAACCGCCGAAGAATACCGCGCCTATTACACCACCGGTTTCAAAACCGACGTAGATCGCATTCAAATCTCCGGCGACACCGTGGCTTTCTTCAAAGACGGCAAACCAGTGCAAGGCAGCTACCAAGCAGACGGCTATGAAATCCTGACATACAAATCCGGCAATCAGGGCATCCGCTTCGTTTATGAAAAATCCGGCGGTGACGCCGCCGCGCCGCAGTTCATCCAGTTCAGCGACCACGAAATGGTGCCCACCAAGGTTGACCACTTTCATCTCTACTGGGGCAACGACCGCACTGCCTTGCTGGAAGAAGTCACCAACTGGCCAACCTATTTCCCCGCCGCCTGGAGCGGTGCGGACATTGTGAAGAACATGACCAGCCACTGACTGGATTAATCCGCCCAATACAAAAAGGCCCCCACCATCTCTGGTGGGGGCCGCTCTACAGGATCCAAGGTCCTTAGTGCTTGAACCGCTTGATCTCACCGCTTTCAAGCTTGGCCACATAGGCCTGCATCTCGCGTTTCACCACAGGCGCCAGGAAATAGAGACCCAGGATGTTAGGCACACAGATCAGGAAGACCAATGCGTCGGAAATATCCAGGATCGGACCCAACTGCACAACACAGCCCAAGGCCACAAATGCGCAGAAGATCAGTTTGTAGACCGTCTGCAGCGTTTGATCTTCGCCAAACAGATAGGTCCATCCCTTCAGCCCGTAGTAAGACCAGGAGATCATGGTTGAGAAGGCAAAGAGCAGAGCCCCAAAGGCCAGAGGCACCGGGAACCAGCCAATCTGCCGCTCAAACGCCGCTGAGGTCATGGCAACGCCCGTTGCCTCGCCCGCAAAGTTGGGATCAGCCACTTGGCTTGTGCCAATCACGAGCGCGGTGATGGTGCAGATCACAATGGTATCGATGAACGGTTCGAGCAAAGACACATAGCCTTCTGTCACCGGCTCATCTGTCCGCACCGCCGCATGGGCAATAGACGCGGACCCGATGCCCGCTTCGTTGGAGAACACCGCCCGCTGGAAGCCAATGATCAACGCGCCCAAGGCCCCGCCGGTCACGCCTTCACCGGTGAAAGCGCCGGAGAAAATGTTGCCAATCGCCTCCGGAATCGAGCTGAAATTCATCAGGATCACGATGATCGCAAACACGCAGTAGAAGACAGCCATAAACGGCACAACTTTTTCGGTCACTCGGGCGATGGACTTGATCCCGCCAATGATGACCGCAAAAACAACCCCTGCAAGGATCAGGCCAACCAACCAACCGTAGCCATCCAAGGCACCACCTGCGACGGTGTTCAATTGCACATAGGCCTGGTTGGATTGGAACATATTCCCAATGCCCAGAGCACCGATAAAAATACCAATCGCATAGAACGTGCCCATGAACTTGCCAAAGCCCACCATGCCGCGTTCTTCAAACCCTTTGGTCAGATAGTACATCGGGCCACCCGATACGGATCCATCCGGGTTCTCGTTGCGGTATTTCACGCCAAGTGTACATTCCACAAACTTGGTGGACATGCCCAGAAAACCCGCGACAATCAGCCAAAACGTCGCCCCGGCGCCGCCCACGGTCACCGCAACCGCAACCCCGCCGATGTTACCGATGCCCACTGTGCCGGACACAGCTGTGGCGAGCGCCTGAAAATGTGACACTTCCCCGGCGCTGTTGGGGTCCGCATAGTCCCCCCGGACAAGCGCAATCGCGTGTTTGAAGCCACGCAGGTTGATGAAGCCCATATAGAAGGTGAAAAACACGGCTCCCACGACCAACCACAGCACAACAAGCGGAAGATTGGCCCCGGCAACCGGGATCTTGAAAAACACCACAGTGCCAATAAACGAGGCAATAGGTGCCGTAAAATTGTTGATGGTTTCGTCAATACCAGCATGTGCTGACCCAGCGATCGAAAGCGCTGCAAACAGAAAAAACAGGATGCGAGTCATGATGCTCCTCCGGAAACTTAAAGTCAAAATCAAGGAACGACGACAACCGGCACAGGCGCGGTCTGGATCAGGTTGCCTGCGACGCTGCCAAACAGGAGCGACTTCAATCCGCTGTGGCCCCGGCGGCCGATCAAAATCTGAGCCGCACCGATGTCTTTGGCAATTTCAATCAGTGTCTCCGCTGGATGACCATGGCGCACGATGCCGTCACACGTCAGCCCCTCCTCTTCGAGCCGTTTCAAGGTAGGCGCTACAATCTCGCTATTGGCCCGTTCAATTTCGGTTTCTCGGCGCTTATGGCGCGTGGCGTTTTCCTCGGCTGAACTAAAGGAATAGGGCGACCATTCGATCACATAGGCGACCATAACTTTGGCCCCGCCTTGCTTCGCTCTGGAGATGGCATGATCCAGCGCACGGTCAGACCCGTCACTCCCATCCACCGCCAAAAGTACAACATTTTCCATTATTTACTCCCTACTGAACATACATTTAGGCGTGTCGATCTTGTGCCGTTCCCGCCTAAATTGACCGACCCTAGGTCAAGCCGACACCGCCCAATAGGGCCAGTTTTTTCAACAAATGAGTCCTGTTTTCAAAACGCACCTAAGAGTTGCCCATAAAACGCTGAAGATCCGCCCCAAAGAGGAACCGCCTCCAGGCGGATTTCGTGAGGCCACATCCTTCATGGAAGCCAGGAATTTCACAACGTCGCAGACCACTTACAGTCCTCACCCAGTCGCGCTGCCCCACCAAAGATCCGCGGAGTTCAACACCCCGCCAGCAATCAAATGTTGCCGCTTTGTTCTGAGCCTAGTAAGTATTGAAATCACACACTGCCCAATTCATTTTCAACCAGCCTCTCGTCTTCAAGGCCTTCCCATGACCAAAATCGATTTCAAGAAAATCCTCAAACATCTCTACGTGCCCTCCACCAAAGACTTCTCCCTTGTCGAAGTCCCGGACATGACCTTTGTAAAAATCGACGGGCACGGCGCCCCGGGCAACGACGCCTATCAACACGCCCTATCCTGGCTCTACCCGGTCAGCTATGGGCTGAAATTCTACTCCAAACAGACCTTAGCCAAAGACTACGTTGTTCCGCCGCTCGAAGGCCTCTGGTGGGCCGACGATATGACCGCCTATACGGACGATCGCCGCGAAGAATGGCACTGGACCATGATGATCATGCTGCCGGATTGGCTCGATGACGAGGCCTTCGTCGCTAGCGTCAAGAAGGCATCCAACAAACTCGGTGATCCTCCCGCCTCCCTGCGCCGCGAAGTCTTGCACGAGGGCCTTTGCGCCCAGATCCTGCACATTGGTCCCTACAGCGAAGAAGGCCCCACCATCGCCAAGATGCACAAGGAATTTCTCCCGCAAAACGGCCTGACAGAAAACGGCCATCACCATGAGATCTACCTTGGCGACCCACGCAAAACCGCCCCAGAAAAACTGCGCACCGTCCTGCGCCAGCCGGTGCGTAAGCTATAAAGTAAAAAGGCGCGACCTCCGCCGCGCCTGTTTCATAGAGATGCGTTTTACGTCGGCCACGAACTTAAATCAGCTCACCAGTCAAAACACGCGTCAGATAGCTTTCGAAAAGCTCGCTTGCCTCCTCAAACGCGGTTTCTGGAAACACTTTCCAAGTATCGTTTTCACCCCAGGACTTTAGTGCATTTATCATGATACGCAGTTCTCGAGGGCTCTCGTGATCCTTTTGTGTGTAAAAGAAATGACACATCACTTTGGTGTTTTGATTGCGGTACGAAATATAGTCGTTCACCAATGTCTCGCCCTTGATGACGTCGCCACCAACTTTGACCTTTGTCTTGTGCCCATTGGCCGAGAAATCAAAGCGGCCTGTCAGATCGGCAAGATAGGTTTCCAACTTTTTCTGGCTGTCCCGATTGATCGCACCAAAAGTCTTATTGGCGACACTTGGGTACCGCAACCGCATCTGTTTGGTGATAGCTTCAATCAGGTCTTCACGATGCGTGTCCGTGACATCTGGGTGTTTCTCGGTGTTCTCAAAGGCGTTCTGCAGCTGCTGAACTGTCATATCGCCTGCAGTCACCCGGCTCAGCAAAATAGCAACTTGCTGGTCAATTTTTGAGTCTGTCATACTTGGCAGCCCTTAATTCTTGTTGTCTTGTTGATTTCTGAGAAGCTTGAAGGCGAGCTCTATGTCCCGCGCGATCCGATCAGAGAGTTGCGCCACTGAAAGCCCCGTCTTGGCTTCATCCATGCCGATATCGACGTATTGATATACAACGTCTGGTCTGTAGAAACACATTTCACCGCGCATTTTTGAGCTGACCCAGGTCTCGTCCACATAGAACCCTTTGGCATTTTGCGCATCCCGCTCAACGCGACGCCCAAACAACCACTCACCGCCGCCCCGCTTATCCAGCGTCTCCCAAGTAAGCTGAACCTTTTCTGCTCGGTCCATCTTTTTTGCAAAAATGGGTTGCAGCGGAGGTCCCGCGATCAGACGCCGATACTGTGTCCCCTGAACCTGAATTTCAAAGCGCATGCCCGCCTTTTCCGGTTGCGCAAGACAAGGCTCAAAGGTCACACACGGCGTATTGTTAAACAACGCCGACCAGGCCTTCACATGATCCCCGCCGGCCTCCTTCCCTCCATCTTTTATCAAGGGTACCGAGAACTCAGACCGTATTTTCTCAGAAACCCTAGTCCGCATGTCATCTAGGAAAACGGCCGCTTGATATTTTTGGAGTGTCTGAGCAAAACCGATTGTCTCTAGGGTCTCTTCATTAGATGAAGAAAACCAATAATCCGCGTCTTTAATCTTTTTATGACTGAAACAGGACTCCGCGACCGACGACAGATGGCAAATCATTGACACATAATCCGCAATGTATTGGACATGTTCTTGCGCCACTTTCGCCAGTTTCGCCCATTTACCAAGTTTCTTAGCCAATTCACGATACAGCAAAGTCTTCCAAGAAGTAGCGAATGCATTCGGGTCAAACGCTGGAGCAACAAGGGTGAGCAGTACCCGTCGTCGTGTGTCGGGAAACTTAGTGTTGTAACGCTCCAACTGCTGTTGGTCCGGGCAGCTCTTGACCTTGTTCTCAACAATGAGCACTGGGGTCGGCTCGCCTCTTGCGCGCACCACCAGATCCAGGTTCTGCTCTTCGCGCGTGATCTCATAGACCTTTTCGGGCAAGTCAAAAACAGCTGACAATGCAGAGGGATATTGGGTGAACAGCCAATACAAAAAGTCAGAATGAAACAGTTCGCGAGACCCCAGCGACATCCGCTGCATTGGTGCCTGTTTCAACCACGTGATCGCGTCCTCTAGCTCACTCATAATCCACCTAATTCATTTCTGGAACGCCCCCTTAAAACAGTTTAATGAGGCAACGCAAGCAACTTAAGATTGCATCAACGCTTCACCAAAATGCGAAAGCTCCCAAGACGCAAAAAGGCGCGACCTCCGCCGCGCCCTCTTCCTTCATCTCACCAAAAATCACTTCAGATCAAAGCGATCCGCATTAATGACCTTGCACCATGCGGCGACAAAGTCCTGCGCCAACTTTGCCGCGCCGTCAGTCTGACCATAAACTTCGGCCAGCGCCCGCAGCTGTGAGTTAGAGCCAAACACCAGATCCACCCGGGTCGCCGTCCACTTCACGTCGCCGCTGGCTCGATCCTTACCCTCATAGACGCCATCCCCAGCCTCAGCCCAGGTGGTGCCCATGTCCAGCACGTTCACGAAGAAGTCGTTGGTCAGCTGCCCAACCCGATCCGTGAACACACCATGTGCGCTGCCGCCATGGTTGGCGCCAAGCACCCGCAGGCCACCCACCAGCGCCGTCATCTCCGGCGCGGTCAGTGTGAGCAACTGCGCCTTATCCACCAGCATCTCTTCTGGCGAAACGGTGAACTGCGATTTGGCGTAGTTGCGGAAGCCGTCGGCCTGCGGCTCCAGCATGCCCACGCTCTCCACGTCGGTCATCTCTTGCGTTGCATCGCCACGGCCCAGCGTCACCGGCACGGACACATCATGCCCAGCATCCAGCGCTGCTTTTTCTACCGCTGCCGCACCACCGATCACAATCAGGTCTGCGAGGCTCACGCGCTTGCCAAAGTCTGCCTTCACGCCTTCCAGTGCCAACAACACCCGCGCCAGCTCCAGCGGCTCATTGGCCGCCCAGTCTTTCTGCGGCGCCAGCGCAACCCGCGCGCCATTGGCCCCGCCCCGCATGTCACTGCCACGGAAGGTGGACGCCGACGCCCAGGCGGTTTTCACCAGATCGCTCACCGACAGACCAGAGGCCATAACCGCCGCCTTCAGCGCCGCCACATCATCCTCTGACAAATCCGTCTCAGACGCCGGAACGACATCCTGCCAGATCAGCTCTTCGCTCGGCACCTCTTCGCCAAGATAACGCGCCCGTGGCCCCATATCGCGGTGAGTCAGCTTGAACCACGCCCGCGCAAAAGCATCCTGGAACTCGTCAGGGTTTTCGTGGAACCGTTTGGAAATTGGGCCATAAATCGGGTCCATGCGCATCGCCATATCGGCGGTGGTCATCATGGTTTTGACCTTATGGCTTGCGTCATGTGCCGCTGGCGCCATGTCCTCTTCGGTCACTCCAACCGGCTCCCAAATCCAGGCCCCTGCAGGGCTCTTGGTCAGGTTCCAGTCATAACCAAACAGCAGGTCAAAATAGCCGTTGTCCCACTGGGTTGGGTTTGCTGTCCACGCGCCTTCGATGCCCGACGTCGTGGTGTCACCGCCGTGGCCAGTGCCATGCGCGTTGATCCAACCAAGCCCCATTTCTTTAATGCCAGCGGCCTCTGGTTCCGGACCCACAAGACTTGGATCGCCCGCCCCATGCGCCTTGCCAAAGGTGTGACCGCCAGCAACCAGCGCAACAGTTTCCTCGTCGTTCATCGCCATGCGGGCAAAGGTGTCCCGAATATCTCGCCCTGAGGCCAGAATGTCCGGCTGTCCATCTGGCCCTTCCGGGTTCACATAGATCAATCCCATCTGAACCGCCGCCAGGGGGTTCTCAAGATCACGATCACCGGAGTAGCGCGAGTTCTCACCACCCGACTCTTCCAGCCACTCGGTCTCTGCGCCCCAATAAACATCCTCTTCCGGCTCCCAAACATCCGGGCGACCACCGGCAAAGCCAAAGGTCTTACCTCCCATGCTCTCAATCGCCGCATTGCCCGCGAGGATATAGAGATCCGCCCAGCTGATGGAGTTGCCGTACTTCTGTTTGATCGGCCACAACAGCCGCCGCGCCTTGTCGAGGTTGCCGTTGTCCGGCCAGGAGTTCAGCGGCGCAAACCGCTGCTGCCCGGTGCCACCACCGCCGCGACCATCTGCTGTCCGGTAGGTCCCGGCCGAGTGCCAGGCCATGCGGATGAACAATCCGCCATAGTGGCCGTAGTCCGCTGGCCACCACTCCTGGCTATCCGTCATCAGTGCATAAAGGTCTTCCTTGAGCGCCTTAAAGTCCAGCTTGGCAAACTCTTCGGCATAATCAAAATCCTGCCCCATAGGATCGGATTTTGACGAATTCTGGTGCAAAATCCGCAGGTTCAATTGGTTCGGCCACCAATCTCGATTGCCCCGTGCCTGCTGCGTCACCGCGCCATGCATCACCGGGCAGCCACCTGATTTCATGTCTCCGTCCATGTTGTTCTCCTGTCGATTGATGGGTCACATTCTGTCTGGAACCATTCTAAGCACAGGATTTTCATTTAACGAAGTTGCATTTTCCAATCGCATTGATAACTTCAAGCTATGGATAATCTCACACTGCGCCAACTCCGCTACTTTGACGCGCTTGCCGAACACGGCCACTTTGGTCGCGCAGCGGATGTATGTTCCATCTCCCAGCCCGCCTTATCCGTGCAAATCAAGGAGTTGGAGGAAAGCTTTGGCGCGCCTTTGCTTGAGCGCACCACCCGCCGCGTGCGCCTCACATCTTTTGGCGAAGACGTGCTTGTGCGCGTACGCGAAATCCTGCGCAGCGTGGATGAACTGGGCGACATGGCCCGCGCCGCCCAATCCGGTCTCAGCGGGCGTTTGCGCCTTGGGGTGATTCCCACCATCGCGCCCTATTTGCTGCCTGCGCTGTTGCGGCAGGTGAAAACCACCTTCCCCGACATGTCCCTGATGGTGCGCGAAACCATGACCGCCAACCTTTTGGCAGAGCTGCACGCAGGCCGCATCGACACCGCGATTGTTGCCCTGCCCGTCTCCGAGCCATCCTTCACCGAAGTTCCACTTTGGTCCGAAGAGTTTGTCCTGGTGCGCCCGGACACCGAGGCGACAGCGCCGGTCCCCGCGCCGGATACGCTGGAAAGAGAACGCTTGCTCCTGCTTGAGGAAGGCCACTGTTTCCGCGATCAGGCTCTGTCGTTTTGCTCACTTCCCTCGGCCCGACCGCACGAAGGACTGGACGGCTCCTCTCTTTCCACTCTGGTACAGATGGTTGGCGCAGGTCTGGGTGTCACAGTGATTCCTGAAATGGCCATTCCGGTCGACACCCCAGCCGCAGCCGTGAACGTGGCGCGATTTGCCGGCGCACAGCCCGCCCGCACCATCGGCATGATCTGGCGCAAGAGCAGCCCACTGGCCACGCAACTGCAAGAATTGGCCGATGTGGTGCGGACTGTGGGAGAATCACTCTAGCGCAACGCACGGCCCGTTAAGGGGCATAGAGCCTCAAAACTCTGCACCTCCGCAAAACAGCCGTGATACTGACGCAATACAGACGTGAAAAATCCATGGTTAATGCCCCTGATTTCCACCGCAACACTCATTCCTTGGTGACGTCGTGCAGATAGATCCAGTCAAACTGACCCATCATCTTCTTAGGCGCCAATGTAGACGCCATACGAATCCCCATATGTGCCGCCATACGCAGCGGCCCATTGCTCAGGTGATACTTCCAGGCATTCTTGCTGGCCGTGTCCACCACCTTGGTCACACGCTGCTTACGCCGGTCCTGATACGCCGCCAGACCACCTTCAAAATCTTCCGCCTTTTCAAGGGCATCGCCAAGCACCCAAGCATCCTCCATCGCCATCACAGCACCCTGCGCCATAAACGGTAACGTGGGATGCGCCGCATCCCCCAATAACGCACAATGGCCCTTGTGCCAGACTGGCGCCACTGGATGCCGGAACAGCCCCCATTTGCGCACATCACTGACTTCCGCCAGCATCCGCCGCACACCGCCGCCAAAATCCCTGAATGTTTTCTGTAGGTTGGCGGGGTCATCCGGGATATGCCAACCTTCTTCCGCCCAGCCCACCTGCTCTTGCACAGCCACGATATTGACCAGTTCACCACCACGCAGCGGATAACTCACCACATGGCGTTTCGGCCCCATATGCACTTGTACCACGTCCGGATGCGCCATCGTATTAGGCACCGTCGCGCGCCACGCCGTCTGCCGCGTGAAAAACGGCGCCACAGTGCCATTGAGTACCGGCCGCATTTTGGAATGCAGCCCATCTGCGCCCACAATCAGATCCGCCGTCATCTCAGCGCCATTGGCCATAATCACTATTGGCCGGTCGCCAGGCACAACTGTGTCAACCTGCTGAAGCAAAAGCACTTTAATGCCTGCATCTCGCACCGCTTGCGCCAGCACGTCAATCAAATCCGCCCGATGTACAAAGTAGTATTCCGTTGGCCGCAGCGGATCATTTTCAGAAATCAGCCCAAGGTCGAGCCGACTCACCAACCGCCCGGCAGCATAGTCGCGCAGCTCCACCGCATCGGCCCGCACAGCACGTTTTTTCAACGCATCATCCACGCCCAATGCCTTGAGCACCGCCATACCATTCGGGCTGATCTGCAAACCTGCACCAACTTCTTTGATGGCCTCGGCTTGCTCGAGCACGTGCACATTTGCCCCACGTTGGTGCAGCGCAAGTGCCGCGGTCAACCCACCAATCCCGGCACCAATAATGGTGATCTTTTTACCTTGCAAATCCATAGCTTAACCCTAAAGAAAAAACGCCGAAGCAACAGCCCCGGCGTCTTTGTTTTCTGGTCCAAACCCTGCGATTTACCGTCACAGGGCAGATCAAACTTAGTCGTCGCGATGCACTTTTTCGCGGCGCTCGTGACGTTCTTGCGCTTCAAGGCTCATGGTGGCGATTGGACGGGCGTCCAGACGTTTGAGCGAAATAGGCTCTCCCGTCACTTCGCAGTACCCATATTCGCCTTCGTCGATCCGACGAATAGCACTGTCGATTTTTGCGACCAATTTGCGCTGGCGATCCCGGGTGCGAAGCTCAAGCGCGCGATCAGTCTCCTCACTGGCGCGGTCGGCAACGTCCGGAATATTGCGGGTGCCGTCTTGCAGACCCTCGATCGTGTCGCGGGTGTCCGCAAGCAAATCCTCTTTCCAGCTCAATAGTTTACGTCGAAAGTATTCAACCTGCCGTTCATTCATGAACGGCTCATCTTCTGCGGGACGATAGTCGTCGGGCAGGAAAGTTTCGGCTTTCATTTCTGCTCCCTCATCGCGGTTCACGTCCATCGTGGAATTCAAGTCAGACATGTAACCCCCCTTCTCTCCGTGCCAGCCAATACTCCCTTGGCTGGGGAATGTCACTACCTGTTAACCGCACATTGCGGACAAAATATGTTCACGATAGGGTGCGCGCCGAAATAGGCGAACCGGCGGAGAAATTTTATGCAGTTTTCGGGCACCAAAGACTATGTGGCCACCGATGACCTGACCGTGGCGGTCAACGCCGCTGTAGCACTCGAACGACCGCTCCTGGTGAAGGGCGAACCAGGCACTGGCAAAACCGAATTGGCCATGCAGGTGGCCCGCGGTCTGGGCCTGAAAATGATCGAGTGGAATGTGAAATCCACCACCAAGGCACAGCAGGGTCTCTACGAGTATGACGCGGTTTCTCGCTTGCGCGATAGCCAACTGGGCGACGAACGCGTGCATGATATTAGCAACTACATCAAACGCGGAAAGCTCTGGGAAGCCTTTGATTCCGATGAAAAAGTTGTCCTTTTGATTGACGAGATCGACAAGGCGGACATCGAGTTCCCCAACGACCTGCTGCAGGAACTCGATAAGATGGAGTTCCACGTCTACGAGACTGGTGAAACCGTCAAAGCCAAGCACCGCCCGATCATCATCATTACGTCGAACAACGAAAAAGAGCTGCCCGACGCCTTCTTGCGTCGCTGCTTTTTCCACTACATCCGCTTCCCGGAAATGGCGACGCTGAAGAAGATTGTCGAGGTTCATCACCCTGGCATCAAAGAAGCACTTTTGACCACGGCACTGACGCAGTTCTTCGAAATTCGCGACACCGCTGGTTTGAAGAAAAAACCATCAACCTCTGAGGTGATTGACTGGCTGAAGTTGCTGTTGGCGGAAGATTTGTCGCCGGAAGATCTCAAACGCGACGGTGCCAACGCCCTGCCCAAGCTGCACGGCGCCCTGCTCAAAAACGAACAGGACGTGCATCTGTTTGAGCGACTCGCCTTTATGGCCCGCTCCGGGCGCTGAGCTTATCACCAAATTTTTGATGGCCCACACCAATGTGGGTCATTCAATTTCACCAGACACACCGCAATCTTGCCCAAGTCTTTGCGCATGTTACGATCCAATTAAGGCCTGATTTCGTAGAAGGAATCGGCATCCAACCGGAGTCCGACCACCCATGTCCCAGCCTGACGTCCTGATCCGCCCGCTAACCGAAGCCGACCACGCAGAGTGGCGCCGCCTCTGGACCGACTATATCACCTTCTATGAAAGCACCGTGTCGGAGGAGGTCTACGCCTCTACCTTTGCCCGGCTTCTGGGCGATGATCCGCAGGACTACTCCTGCCTTGTGGCAGAACTCAACGGCAAACTCATCGGCCTGACCCACTACCTGTTCCACCGCCACGCCTGGAAAGTTGAAAACGTTTGCTATTTGCAAGACCTTTACGCCGATCCGGAGGTACGCGGCACCGGTGTGGGCCGCAAACTGATTGAAGCTGTGTATCAGGCAGCTGATGACGCCGGTGCGCCAAGCGTGTATTGGATGACCCAAGAATTTAACACCAACGCCCGCAAGCTGTATGATCGCATTGGGCAGTTGTCCCCGTTTATTAAGTATCAAAGGCCCTGATTTTGCGCTCTTTTCTGTCCTCACTGATCCCTCTGGCTTTTGCCGTGGCGGCTTGCACGCCCATCGGTGGCAACGGCGTGCCAACCCGCGCCGCAGTGAGCGACACCACCTTGCCACCGGTCAAGGCTTTCTCCACCCCGCGCCCTATCCCACCGAACCGCTCCAACCGCGACATAGCCCGCGACTTTCTGGATTTGAGTTTTGAGCTAGAAAGCGGCCGCAGCCTTGAGCGCCTCACCCGTTTTGAAGGCCCAATCACCGTGCGCGTCACCGGCGCGCCGCCGACGGGGATGATGCCGGACCTCAAAGCGCTGCTGCAACGCCTGCGCAACGAGGCGCGTATCGACATCTCGCTGACGCAATCGTCTTCCGCGAATATCACCATTCAGGCCGTCTCGCGCCGCGAAATCCGCAAAGCCCTGCCACAGGCCGCCTGTTTTGTGGTGCCCAATATCTCCGCTCTGTCGCAGTATCGCTCTGCCCGGCGCAGCGGTGCCGCCAACTGGGCGCTTCTGGAAAACCGCGACAAAATTGCGATCTTCCTGCCCAACGACACCAGCCCACAAGAAACCCGTGATTGTCTGCACGAAGAACTGGCGCAGGCCTTGGGCCCCCTAAACGACCTCTACCGCCTGCCTGACAGCGTATTTAACGACGACAACATCCACGCCGTCCTCACCGGCTTTGATATGACCATCCTGAGGGCCTACTACGACCCAACCCTGCGCAACGGCATGACCCGCGGCGAGGTCGCCTCCCGCCTGCCGTCGATCCTGTCGCGCATCAATCCTCGTGGTGATCAACTTTCCAGCAATCCGCTGCCGGAAACCCCACGTGCCTGGATCAACGCCGTACAAACGGCCCTAGGTCCTGGTACCTCACCCGCCAACCGCCGCGCCGCCGCCCGACAAGCGCTTGTGATTGCACAAAACAATGGCTGGCAAGATCACCGCCTCGGCTTTGCCCATTACGCTTTGGGCCGGCTGTTACAGTCACAAGATATCGCCGCCGCGCACACCCATTTCAAAGCTGCCGACCGCGCCTACCGATCCGCAGAACGCTTCGGCCCGCACCGCGCGTTTGTCGCCACGCAGCTCTCAGCTTACGCGATCAGCGCCGGACAAAGCCGCGAGGCTCTCACCATTCTCAACCCGCAAATTGCCCCGGCTGGCCAATTTGAAAACGCCGCCCTCTTGTCCACCCTCATGCTGCTGCAAGCAGAAGCGCTGGAGATGGAAGGCAAGTTTGAGGATGCCGGCGCCCTGCGGCTGGACAGTCTTGGCTGGGCACGCTACGGCTTCGGCCCGGACTGGGCCGTGCGCGCCAAACTGCGCGAGATCACGGCGCTCAGCCCGGTCAAAGGGAGATCATAAGACACCATGTTTGTACTTCTCGGCGCTGTGCTAGGCGCGATCATCGGTGGCACATTGGCCAAGAAACGCGGCGGCAAAGGTGCCGACATCCTGCAATATGGCTTTGTCTACGCTATGATTTTTGCGATCATCGGCCTGTTTATCACGCTGATCATCCACCGTATGGCGCTCTGACCCATGTTCCTGCCCTTCTTTGAAAACCTGCGTGACGCCCGTGTGCCGGTGTCTCTGCGCGAGTTTCTTGGCTTTCTCGAAGGGCTGAAGGCAGGGCTGGCCACATACGATGTAGAGAGCTTCTACTACCTCGCCCGCACCATCATGGTGAAAGATGAGCGCAACATCGACAAGTTTGACCGCGCCTTTGCGGCCACCTTTGACGGCTTGGGCGAAATCTCTGCCCAAGACGTGCTGGACGCTGTCGACATCCCCGAAGAATGGCTGCGCAAGATGGCCGAAAAGCACCTTTCTGCAGAAGAGATGGCCGAAATCGAAGCGTTGGGTGGCTTCGACAAACTGATGGAGACCCTACAGGAGCGCCTCAAAGACCAGGAAGGCCGCCATCAGGGAGGCAACAAGTGGATTGGCACCGCTGGCACCTCGCCGTTTGGCGCCTATGGCTATAACCCCGAAGGCGTGCGCATTGGCCAAAAAGAAAGCCGCCACCAACGCGCGGCGAAAGTCTGGGACAAACGCGAATTCAAAAACTTTGACGGTTCCGTGGAACTGGGCACCCGCAACATCAAAGTGGCCCTCAAACGCCTGCGCCGCTGGGCTCGCGAAGGCGCGGCCGAAGAGCTGGATCTAAATGGCACCATCAAGGCCACCGCTGAGCACGGCTACCTCGATGTCAAAACCCGCCCCGAGCGCCACAACGCCGTGAAAGTGCTGCTATTTCTCGATGTGGGCGGCTCGATGGATCCGCATATCAAAGTGGTTGAAGAACTGTTCTCTGCCGCCCGAACAGAATTCAAACACCTCGAATACTACTACTTTCACAATTGCCTCTACGAAGGTGTGTGGCGCGACAACAAACGCCGCTGGAATGACCAGACGCCAACCCACGAAGTGCTGCGCACCTATGGGCCGGACTACAAATGCATCTTTGTTGGCGACGCTTCCATGTCGCCTTATGAAATCGCCTACCCAGGAGGGGCCAATGAGCATTGGAACCAAGAGGCCGGCCAGGTCTGGCTGGAACGTGCCCGTGACCAATGGACGTCAAACCTTTGGATCAACCCTTTGCCGGAACAACATTGGCAATACACCCATTCCATCGGCATGATCCGCGACATCTTTGAAAACCGGATGGTGCCAATGACCCTCGAAGGTCTGGAACGCGGCATGCGGGAATTGACACGCTGACGTGAGCACGGGTTGAAGCCATCCACGGCTTGGCTCATATCTCTACCATGATCAAACTGATGCCGATCCTCATCGCCGTGGTCTACGGCCTGCTGATGATGCGTTTTTCCGCGTGGCGCACGGCGCGTGAGCTTGATGCCAAGTCTACAGAATTGGCCGATCCCCGCCTCAATCCCCTGATCAAAGACATGGCCAAAGCCCTCGATCTGCCGCGCATCCGGGTGCACATCTATGAAATTGAACCGGTCAATGGCCTCGCCGCCCCGGATGGCCGCATCTTCCTGACCCGTGGGTTCTACAACCGCTACCGCGCCGGCGATGTGACCGCCGAAGAACTCGCCTCCGTTGTAGCGCATGAGTTGGGCCACGTAGCCTTAGGCCACTCCCGCCGCCGCATGATCGACTTCTCCGGCCAAAACGCCCTGCGCACGGCACTCGCGATGGTGCTCAACCGCTTCCTGCCCGGCATCGGCCCTCTGGTGGCCAACACCGCCACCAGCCTGCTCTCTGCGCGCCTATCACGCGGTGATGAATATGAAGCGGACGAATACGCCGCAGCCCTTCTGGTGAAATCCGGTATCGGCACTGCGCCACAAAAAGCGCTGTTTGAAAAACTCACGAATTTGACCGGCGCCCATGGGGCCAGCACGCCGGCCTGGCTGCTCAGCCACCCCAAAACCCAAGAGCGCATTCAAGCCATCGAAAAGCTCGAACGCAAATGGGGCATCACCAAAACCTAAGCGCGTCTTATTGCCCAAAATATCCTGGGGAGTCACAGCCCCAGCTGTGACGGGGCAAAGCCCCTCTTTACGCGCTAACGGCCTTTGCCAGCTTTGGAAGACGCGCCTTCTTGAGCAACTTGCGCATCTCCCAAGGCGCGCCGCTCAACCGCTCCGCTTCCTGACGCACCGCCTCGCAAACCGCAGAAACCCCGTCTGGATCCTCTTCCCAACATCCGCGCAGCAGTTCATCCGGCGCAATTCGCTCCAGCCCCTCTTCGGCAAGAATGTGCTTGGGAAAATCCTTGGCGTTTACCGTGACAATCGCATCCGACGATCCGGATATCGCCGCTGCCAACACATGCACGTCATGCTCATCCGGCAGATACAACCGGTCTTCTAAGGACGGCTTCCACGTGACCACGGCCTTGGGCCAGGCCGCCTGAACAAGCGCAATCTCGCCCCGCGCCTGAGGCTCACCGGTTGGGCCCAGTTTCCGCGCCGCCCGCGCCCATTCTTCCAAGATACGCTCCGACCACTGCGGCTCAAACGCGCCGGTCTTGGCCACGCCCAGCAACACCTCCCGCATCACGGTGGGATACAGAACGCAGGTATCAAGCAGCAGGCGCTTCACAGACGGAAAAACAGTGATTTGAGGTATCCGCTCTCCGCCAACTGCGGCATCAGCGGATGGTCCGGCCCGGCAAAACCGGTGTGAATGAGCTGCGCTTGCCGCCCGGCTCGGCCAATTCCGCGCACCGACGCGCCCCGGAACCGCGCCAGATCCGCCGCATGAGAGCAGGAACACAACCCCAGATAGCCGCCTTCAGCCACCAAAGGCGCCGCCAGTCGCGCCACACGCTCATAAGCCCGCAGACCTTTCTCAAGCGCAGGTTTGGACGGCGCAAACGCCGGGGGATCACAGATCACCACATCAAACTTGACGCCCTCTTCGCCCAGCGCGGTCAACACCTCAAACGCGTCGCCTTTGCGGGTCGCAAACCGATCCGCAACGCCTGCGGCCTCAGCCCCGGCCTGCGCCAACTCCAACGCCGCCGCAGAGCCATCCACTGCCGTGGCATAGCTGGCACCGCCGGCCAACGCTGCCAAAGAAAATCCACCCACATGCGAAAAAACGTCCAAAACCTTTGCATCTTTGCAAAGCCCGGCAGCAAATCCGTGGTTGGGACGTTGATCGTAGAAAAGCCCGGTTTTCTGCCCACCGGTCAAATCCGCCATATAAGTGGCACCGTTCATCACCACCGGCACCGGCGCATCAGGAGCCGCACCGGCCATCACGGCGCTGTGCTCCTCAAGCCCTTCCAAAACACGCGCGCGCCCGGAGCCGTTTTTCAGCACATTGATCACACCGGTTACCGCCACAAGTGCGGCCATCAAAGGTTCTAGCAATGTGTCAGCCCAAGCTGCATTTGGCTGCACCACCGCAGTATCGCCAAACCGATCGACAACCACACCAGGCAGGCCATCCGCCTCCGCATGGATCAACCGGTAAAATGGCGCGCCAAACACCCGCTCCCGCATGGCCAATGCGCGGGCAAACTTTGCCTCAAACCAGGCTTGGTCAATCACGGCCTCTGGATCGCGATCCAACATCCTGCAGAAAATCTTGCTCTGGCTGTTGGTCGCCACCAAGCCCAAGGGCTGACGCTTGTCGTCTTCCAGCACCGCGAGGGTGCCAGGCACAAGCGCCTTGGTGCGCCGATCCGTGACCAGCTCGTTATCATATGCCCAGGGAAATCCATGACGGATTGCACGGGCGTTGGCTTTTGGCTTCATGCGCACAACAGGGCGCGCAGACGCAGAAGAGGACGACATAGACATGCCGCCCTCCTACTTGTTTCTCACGGGTGTGAAAACCCTTCTCTGTGTCTCGGAGATTTACTCAGCCGCAGCGAGCTGCGTGCCAATCGGCTCCAGCGGTTGAATGCGCTTGGTTGCGCCGCGCTCTGGGGCCACAAAGCCCTCCGCTTTGGTCAACTCGTCGCGCACCACGCGCGCCAGATGCTGGGTGATGCGGTATTTCTGGGTCAAGCCACGGGATTCCGCCTGAATGGCCATCTGGCCGCCATAGGCCACAAGGCTCGCCGTAATCGGCTTTGGACCGCGCAGAACTGTGCCGGTCTCCGGCTCGATAATCGTCATGATAAACTCAATCGAGTGTACCCCGCCCACGGAATAACGTGTCTTCTCGGTCAACGCATGGAAGCGGGTCACTTCGATTTCCACCCGCACCGGCATGGCACCGTCTAGCGGATAGGCGCCCAAACGCACGCCTTCATCAAAAATGGCTTTCACCTGCTCATACCGGTTGCCCGGAGCATCCCCGCGCCAAACAATATCACCGGGCGGATAGTACAAATTGGCCTCTGAGACTTTCAGTGCCGTCGGGACGGACACGTCGAAACTTTGAAGCGCATAAGACGGCGCAGGCGCGGCCATCTCAGTGGATGGCACGTCATAGGGGGCGTTCCGGCTCGCGGTGTCCACTGATGCACAGGCGCTTGCACCCAATGCCAAAACCAGTGCTGCAATAATTTTACCCATCGACATGTCCAACTCCTCGGGCGGTTTTCGCCTCTGCTGCTCCACACAAATCTGCGCGCCAAATGGGGCGCGATTGCGACGCGCCGTGGACGTTTCAAAGGAATTGATTAAAAGTTGAGAAATTCACCCAACCACCAAAAAGGCGCTTCCAATTGTGACGCAAACGGTCGCCACTGCTTTGATTATCAACCCAAGAAGAGAGGTGTTTGTGCAGTGCCGAAGTCCGACCCGTTCTCTCTTTCCCGGCTGCTGGGATCTTGCGGGGGGAGCACGTCGATCCCGGTGAAACCGTTGCACAAGCGCTTGCTCGAGAGGTTGTTGAGGAAACCGGTTGGATCCTTGCGAAAACGCTCGTCGAGTTACCCCCAAAAAGCTGGCACGCGGCTGATGGTAACCGTTTGGAGCGCCAATTTGTTGTGACTGTGAAGGGCGATCTAACTCGGCCTACTCTCGAAGACGGCAAAGTGGATCTCTGGCGCTGGATTGGTGCAGGCGATCTGCCAATACTTTTGGAAAACCGTGGCGACATCGACACTCTCATTGATGACAGCATCAAAGAGGCATTTGATTTTCTCGATAACTCTTAACCCTCAGCCGCGTGGCCGCGAGCGCCACCCACCGCGCCGCTTTGGGGCCCGCATTTCCACGCTGCCTTCTTCCAAAACCGCAGTCATAGGGTGACCCGGAAATCGGCTGCTCAAATGCACTATCAACACCTCAATGGCGTCCCGCGTATCCACGTCCTCGGGCAGTGACAATGCCCAATCCAGAAAGATCGACCGACACTCCGACGCCGCGATGCCGTCCATCCGGTAGCTCTCGTGAATCAACCCCTTGGGATCGCAATGCGAAATGTCCATGTCACACCTCTCCTGTGGACGCCAATGCCCTGGTGACCGTCTCTGCGGCAATTGTCGTCGCCTCTGTCAACGTATCTACCACGGTTTGGATATCGTCCGCACCCGTTTCACGCAACAAAAACGCCCGTCCACCTTCGCCAATCGCATCGGGCGCAATGGTACTGCCTGAGAGCAGCTTGGACGCCAGTTGCACCTGCCAACAAAGCCGATAGGTGCTGGCAAGGTCTGACGCTTCTGAGGCAGAAAGCCAGCCAATTGCGACACCGGCCTGCAATCCCTGTGTGACCGTCCGACGCGGTGATCCCGCCAACAACGCCCCGGTCTGGCTCAACAACTCAATATCTTGCAACCGCCCTGCCCCGATCTTGGCATCCCATGGCCCATCCGGCGCTTTGGCCGCTGCAATCCGCGCGCGCATCTCCTGCACGTCTTTGCCAATTGCAGCCTTGTCTCTCTCCGCCGCCAAGACCTCTTTCCGGAAGCCTTCCACTTCCGCCATCAGCTCCGGCGCGCCGGTCACCGGTCGCGCGCGTGTCAGCGCCAGATGCTCCCAGGTCCAGGCCTCATCCCTCTGGTAGTTCTTAAACGACGCCAGTGACGTGGCCACCGGCCCCTGCGTGCCCGACGGACGCAAGCGCATGTCCACTTCATAGAGCCGTCCTTGCGACATCGGTGCACTTAAGGCGGTCACCAAAGCCTGGGTAAACCGTGCATAATAAGGCCGCGCCGCAAGGGGCCGCCTTCCTTCCGAAGCCTCCACGCCATCCGCGTCATAGATCACGATCAGATCCAGATCCGACGTCGCATTGAGCCGCTGCGCCCCCAAGGAGCCCATACCCAACACAATCGCGCCGCGTCCCGGCATGGGCCCATGTTTGGTGGCAAAATGATCCGCAACAGGCTGCCACAACCCTGCCAGAACCGCCTCAGCGACATCCGCATACTGCCGCCCGGCTTCCTCGGCACCAATCAGCCCCCGCAGATGATGCACACCGATGCGGAACTGCCACTCTTTGGACCAGCGCCGCGTGCCATCGAGCTGGGCCTCATAATCATCATCCCGCGCCAGCCGCTCCAACAGTTCTTCGGTCAACCCGCGCACACCAGGCCACTCGGTAAAGAAGCTGCCGCCAATGACGGCGTCAAACACACCAGAGTTGCGCGACAAATGCTGCGCCAATGCAGGCGCTGTCCCAACAATATCCACAAGCAGGTCAATCAATTGCGGGTTGGCCTCAAACAGCGAAAACAGCTGCACGCCAGCAGGCAGGCCACGCAAAAACCCGTCCAACGCCAAAAGCGCCTCATCCGGTTTCGGCGCTTGCGCCAAGCGCCGCAGTATCTCTGGCCGCACACGGTTGAATATCTCCACCGCCCGCACGCTGCGCATCGCCGGATAGCTCTCCCAGCGCGCAATCACGTCTTCATCAAACGTATGGGAGATTTCAACACCACCTTCCGCTGGTGCTGCATCCGGCGCAAAGAAACCTTCGGTCATCTCATGCACTTCGGTCAGCCGGTCATGCAGTTCTGCACGAATGTCAGCCTCATCACGCCCCATCAACCCCGCAATCTTGCCCCAGCCCTCTTCGCTTTTTGGCAACAGATGGGTCTGGGCGTCCGCCACCATCTGTACGCGGTGCTCCACCTCGCGATGGAAGCGATAGTGATCAGACAACGCCTCCGCCACATCCTCTGGCACCCAGCCTTTGGCGGCCAGCTTGCGCAGCCCCGGCACGGTATGGCGGTCTCGCAAATACGGATCCCGCCCGCCCGCAATCAACTGCCTGGTCTGAGTGAAAAACTCGATCTCCCGAATGCCGCCGCGCCCCAGCTTCATGTTGTGACCGTCCAGCGTGATCTCGCCACCCAGCCCTTTATGCTCACGAATGCGCAACCGCATGTCATGCGCGTCCTGAATGGCGGCAAAGTCCAAATGCTTGCGCCAGACAAACGGCGTCAACGTATCCAAGAATTTCTGCCCCGCCGCCAAATCGCCCGCCGACGGCCGCGCCTTGATATAGGCCGCCCGCTCCCAGGTGCGCCCCAGGCTCTCATAATAGCGCTCCGCCGCCTCCATCGCGAGGCACACCGGTGTCACCGCCGGATCAGGTCGCAACCGCAGATCGGTGCGGAACACATAGCCATCGCCGGTGATGTCATTGAGCATCGCCGCCATCTTGCGCGTTGCCCGAATGAAACTCGCCCGCGCGTCATGGTACTCATCCGCATCAAACCGGCTCTCATCAAACAGACAAATCAGATCAATGTCAGAACTGTAGTTCAGCTCATGCGCACCCATCTTGCCCATGGCAATCGACACCATGCCGCCCGCTGTCGGAATGTCATCCTCAGTGGCGCCGGGCAGCTTCTTGCGCCGGATTTCTGCGCCAATCGTGGCCTCAAGTGCCAACTGACTTGCCAAATCGGCAAAATCCGTCAACGTGCCGGTCACTTTCTCCAACGACCACGCCCCGGACAAATCCGCCAAGGCTGTCAACAACGCCACTTTGCGCTTTGCCGCCCGCAGGGATGTTGCCCGCTGATCCGGTGCCCCGGCGCGCAACTCGGCAAACAGCCGCGCCAATGCGGCGTCCGCATCCTGCAACGCCTCCGGCAGCCAATCTGCCTCTTTGTGGATCAGGCTTTTTAAGTAGGGACTGGATCCGGCCGTGCCTTCAATCAGCTTGGCCAGATCCCCAGACAACGCAGGCACCGCCGCCCGTGCCTCCGCACCTAGATCAAGATCGAAAGGGCGTGGCAGGCGGGTGATTTGTGATTCAAACAACATGGACGCGACTTTGAAACCGCGCCCCGCCAAGGTCAATCCGCTGCACTGCCGCAGGGCGAGATTAGGGCACGCCTTCTCCGGTCAACGGTGTGTCCTGACTGAAGCTGTTCATCCAAGCTCCGTTGCGCTTCTCCCACAAGGAGCTCACCAACATGACCTCCCAATCCGTCTTCCCAACCCGCAGGTAGTCCGCCCGATAAATCAACAACCCGCTATCCGCACCCGTGGCCCGCACCTGCACCTCACTCAGTCGATAATCCGCCACCGTGGCGCCGCTGTCCAACTGCCCCGTATGGGCGTCCTTTCCGGCAATCCCGTCCGGATAGACGCCGATAAAATCCTCACTCAGCAACGCCCCGTCCGCATCACCATCCCCTGTCACCAACGCGTCCCAAACCCGGGTCTCCAGCGCCAACAAAGTCTCTTTTAGATCAGTCTTCTTTTCCATGCTGGCACCCTGCGGCGCACCGTGGCAGAAATCAACCCGAGGACGAGGAGACACCACATGAGCAAGAGCCTGAAACGCGTGCGCGCCGCCTTGGAAGCCGCAGGCAAAGAGATCGACATTCGCGAAACCGACGGCGCACGTACGGCACAAATGGCCGCCGACGCCGTGGGATGTGAGGTGGATCAAATCGCCAAATCCATTGTCTTTCAAAACGCCGACACCGGCGAGGTCGTGCTTTTTCTCACCGCCGGTGGCCGCCAGATCGACACCAAAACCGCCGAAGCTCTTCTGGGCGCACCGCTGACCCGTGCCGATGCCAATGTGGTGCGCAAACAAACCGGTTTCGCGATTGGCGGGGTGAGCCCCGTGGGTCACCTCTCCCCTATCCAGGCGTTTATGGACACTCGCTTGACCGATTTTGCTGAAATCTGGACCGCCGCGGGCACGCCCAACCATGTTTTTTGCCTGTCCCCCGAAGACTTGCAGCAAATTTCCGGCGCAAAGACCTGCAATTTCAGCATCTAACCAACAAAATTCCAAACTATTTTTACAAACAGTAACAATCACATAAGGCCAAAATGTAAAAACCTTTCACATTTTTCCTTGCAATACGCCGCTGCACTCCCAATCTTGGTAATGTGAAAGCGATTTACATACCGCCTCACAGAGACACAACAAAACAAACTCGGAGACAGTTATGACCCCTGCCGCAACCGCCCATACCGCCGACACCCAGCACCTCAGCTGGTTTGGCAAGAGCGAGGCCTGGCTGGACAGCAAAGGCAAAGGTGCCTGGATTGCCGCCATGGTTCTTGGCTTCGTGTTCTTCTGGCCTGTTGGCCTGGCCCTTCTGTTCTACATGATCTGGAGCAAAGATATGTTCAAAAAGTCCTCCCGCAACCGCAGCTGTTCCCGTCGCATGCATGTGATGGCCTCCTCCGGCAACAGCGCCTTTGACAGCTACCGCGACGAGACCCTGAGCCGTTTGGAAGATGAACAGAAAAACTTCGAAGACTTCCTGGAGCGTCTACGCGCCGCAAAAGACAAGTCTGAGTTTGATCAGTTTATGGACGAGCGCGCCACCAAAGCGGCAGACGAACGTCGCGAGACCGAAGACGCCTAAGCGCGCCCTATTTGAGCAGTCACGGCGCGGAAGCCTCCTTCCGCGCCGTTTTCTATAAAGTACCGGCATCAACCCAATCGAGAGAGACATGAACCACCGCAGCTTTGCCCTACCCGATCCGGACACACAGTCCGAGTTTTATGAAGACGTGACCTTCAAGCGCTTTCTGGCGTGGCTGATCGACACCGGCCTGATCTTTGTACTCTGTGTGCTGGTGTTGCCGTTTACAGCCTTCACAGGCCTCTTCTTCTTTGGCGCGTTGTTGTTTGTGTTTGGCTTTGCCTACCGCGTGGTCACCATTGCGACGGGTTCTGCCACATGGGGCATGCGCCTGATGTCCATCGAGCTGCGCCAATCCGATGGCAGCCGCTTTGATCTAGGGTCCGCCTTCCTGCACACGCTGGGCTTCACCGTGTCAGTGATGTTCCCAATCTTGCAGATCATCTCGGTGGTTCTGATGATCACAACGGCGCGCAAACAAGGCCTCACCGACCACGTCATGGGCTCCGTCGCCATCAACCGCGCGGCGCGGTATTGACGCAAATTTTTCGGCGCCTCGGTCTCAAACGTGATCGAGGCACGCTGCCTGCCGGTGCCAATCTCTCATTTGACTAGTGCCCGGCAGAAACTACCCGCTTTGGGAAAACCGGAGACTAACACAAGCGGTTTCCCCTTGAACCTAAGGCAAAGTTTAACGTGTATTTCATGTATGAAGACTCTGGAAGATATCCTACGCTCCACCATTAACTGGCAGGCGCGATTGATCAGTTGGAACCCAATAATCGGCGCAGCATATTTAGTTATCGCTTCGGTCGTGCTTGTTTTCTGGCTGCCCGCACAACTCTATAATCTAACTGGATTGTCCATTGCCGTATCAATCCCGGCGATGTTTATTCTCCAAGCAATTCAACTGTTTGTAGTGTTCCGGAAGGTTCGGTTTTAGAGGATCGCGGATCAAGAGCCGTCGAAGGTTTGTGCGACTTGCCAACCTCCACTTCAATGGCAGCAATTCAGCTTCCCCTTTTGGAACACCGAACACTTCAAACGCAAAACGGGGACCAAATGGCCCCCGTTTCTTTTTCTCTAACACGTCTCAGGTCAGTTCCCGATCAGATCCGGAAGGATCGTCACGATCGATGGCACGTACCACAAGATCGCCAAACCAAGCACCTGAATGAGCACAAAGGGGATGATGCCTTTGTAAATGTGCCCGGTGGTCACCTCTTTTGGCGCCACCCCTCTTAGGTAGAAGAGTGCAAAGCCAAACGGCGGCGTCAGGAACGAGGTCTGCAGGTTCACTGCAATCATAATGGTCACCCACTTCGGATCAAAGGTACCGCCATAGATGACCGGGCCGACAATCGGGATCACGATGTAGATGATCTCGAGGAAGTCGAGCACAAAGCCCATCACAAACAGCACCAGCATCACGATCAGGAAGACTTTGAACTCGTTGTCAAACGACTTCAGGAAGCCCTGAATATAATGCTCTCCACCAAAGCTGATCACCACAAGGTTCAAGAGCTGCGAGCCGATCAGGATGGTGAACACCATCGAGGTCACTTTTGCAGTTTCCCGAACAATCGGAGACAACACCTTGCCGCGGAACAACACCCAGCAGCCGTAAAGCAGACCAAACATCGCAAACAGGTAGGTGCCTTTGGCCACAAAGAACGCAATCAGGTTCTCGGTGGAGACAACTTCCTGGTTGATCCGCAGGTCAAAGTTCACGCCCACAAGGATCATGATGATCACCGCAAAGGTCGACCAGATGATGATCCCGCCAGAGCGGCCCTCATCGTGCAAGCGACGATACGCCGCCAGCATGATCGCCCCGCCCGCACCCAGCGCAGCCGCCGGCGTTGGGTTGGTGATACCGCCAAGGATCGAGCCCAGCACAGCAATGATCAGAACCAGCGGTGGGAACACCACACGCAGCAGTTCGTTTTTGCCCAGCAGACCTGCGCCGTAGCGCACACCATAAAGCGTCATCGCCAAAGGCACCGCTAGGAAGATCAATGTCCAACCCGGTGTGGTCACCGGCGTGATCAGGATCGCATCCACCGCCAGCGCCAGCACGATACCCGCGCCACCAATCAACAACGGACGGGTGTCCGCGCTTGGCGCAACGCCGCGTGCCGTGGTCAGGATCAGAGCCAGCAGCAGGTAGCCAATTGCCAGACCGGAGCCAATTGGGGCTGCCGCAGCAATTTTCTCGACACGCAGTTCGGCACGTTCCTCGACGGACAATGCCCGCGCTTCAGCAACACCACCGGCTTCGTCAATCTTGGTCTGCTCTTCAACCGCCTGATCCCAGGCAAGTTGACCATGCAGGTCGATCATCGAAGCTTTACACTGCTCATCCACATTGGTGCGCAAGCTGGCTGTCTGACCCGCATCCGAGAAGCTGTCCACGGTCACGTCCTGAGAGCCAATCACGTTGACCTGTCCCAACAAGATCACCGCAGCAATCAAACCAGCCGGAACAACAACAAACCATGTCAAACCTTCGCCACGGGTGACCGCTTCACCGTTGGACGCGCCCATTTCCACCGCAGGGGCTTCTTTGGGGTTAAACATCGCGTAGCCAAAGGCATAGAGACCATAGAGCACTGCCAGCATGATGCCAGGGATCAGCGCCGCTTGGAACAACGTCCCAACGGAGACAACCGCTGGCTCACCCAAGAAGGTCAGCGCGTCGGAACACCCTGCCACCTGCGCACGGTTTTCCTGTGCCGCAGAGTAGAGGTCACCCGCCAGCGTGCCGAGAAGAACGATCACGATGGACGGCGGAATGATCTGACCCAGCGTCCCAGACGCCGCAATCACACCAGTAGCCAGCTTCGGGTTATACCCGTGCTTCAGCATGGTTGGCAGCGACAACAGACCCATGGTCACAACCGTAGCGCCCACAATACCGGTGGAGGCCGCCAGGAAGGCACCCACAACCACAACCGACACCGCCAGACCGCCAGGTAGCGGGCCAAAGACGCGCGCCATAGTGGTCAGAAGGTCGTTTGCAATCTTGGAGCGTTCCAGCGTGATGCCCATCAGAACAAACATCACAACCGCCAGCAGCGTTTCGATGGACTGACCGGCAAGCACACGCTCGTTCATCCGGTTCACCACAAAGCTGATGTTGCGGTTCATTGCTTGTTCCCAGCCGCCCGGGAACACGGATTCTGCCACACGGGGCAAATCTGGGTATCGGAAGACCGAGATTGTATCCGACTTCACCCCTTGGGCAATCAGGTCGGCATACATGGTTGAGCTGGTGTCAATCGCTTGGTGAATCAGGATCCCGGCACTGTCGAGCGCCGCAATGATCCCGAAGGAGATAACCCCTGCCCCACCAATGGCAAACGCCACAGGGAAACCGGAGAGAATGCCTCCAAAGAGGCAGAGAAAGACGATAATCAGGCCGATTTCGACCCCATCAAGTCCAAATAGCATTGGTTCTGCCCCTTAGATCAGTGTGTGCCTTCATAGGCTTCTTCGCCCTCGCCCAGCGTGTCGCGGTCGAGGTATTTGCCAATGCTGCCGGCGCCTTCTTTGAACTCAAGGTAAGAGCGGTAGAAGAACGCAATGGCCTGCAAAAAAACCATGGCGGCAAAGCAAACAAGAAGCACTTTGAAGAGGAAGTACGCGTTAAAGCCGTTGGGTGAAAAGCCGATGGTTTCCACGTTCCATTTCAGGATACGGGCTTTTTTCATCAGGATCTCAACCTTGTCGGATGCGGACACTTTTGGGGTCACGAGGTGACGCCACATGAAGAACCAGCCGTACATCCAGGTCAGAACCGCAACAGGCATCATGAAGAAGATCGAGCCGAACATATCGACCACCCGCTTGGCGCGGTGGCTGATCGCGGAGTATACAAGGTCCACACGCACGTGGCCGCCCTGCACAAAGGTGTAGGTCGCACACATGCAAACGATCATGGCGTTATAAAGCTTCAGCTCTTCTGCCCACCAACTCACGTCATATGTCAGAAAATCCACGCCATAGATCAGCGAGATCTCGGCCACGGTGAAAATCCGCTGCATGAACACGATCACGATTTGCTGCAGCACCATCAACAGGCCTGCCCACGCAAAGAAACGGCCCACCGAATTGGCAAAACCTTCCAGAACGCGCACGCATCCCCACATGAAATTGGGCCGCGCAATACCAACCGCCGTAACGATCAAGAATAGCGTGAACACCACAAAGAAAAACTCGACCGAGCCACCGTAGTACACAAACCGCATCAGCGATTGTTTATCCTCGGTGGTCTCCAGGCCTCCCATCCAGCTCAGCCACAAGCCCGGATGTGTGAGTGCGTAGCCCGCATTCACAAAGGCTTGGCCGATGTTGGAAAAGAACCAGACCAGACCGTCCAGCATTGTCCCCTCATCCCCTTATTGTTTTTGGAATTTTGACAGTGCTGCGATCCGCGCCCTGTCCCTTTTTGCAAAAGGCCCCCCGGAGGTCACCGAGGGGCCAATTTGCTTATCTTATCAAGGCCTTAGCCCATCACGCGGTCACGCTGAGCGCGGTACACGCCTTCGGACTTAACCAACCAACCGGAAGACGCTTTCATGCTTTCTTCCACGGAGGCACGGACTTTGGCGAAGATTTCGTCGTCCATGTACTCGTCCAGAGTGTCTTTTGCGGCTGCGCCCATTGCATCCCAAACGGTGTCTGGGAATTCCAGAACCTTCACACCACCGGCTTGCAGACGCTGAAGCGCTGCACCGTTGTTGTTCAGGAACTGAGCCAGGTTCCACTGGTGAGTGGCTGCGGCTGCGGTTTCGATGATTTTCTGGTTCGCAGCGGACAGACCGTCGAAAACTTCGCGGTTGGTTGCCAGAGTCAGAGCTGCACCTGGCTCGTGGAAGCCTGCGGTGTAGTAGAACTTGGTGATTTCCTGGAAACCGGCTTTTTCGTCAGCCCATGGGCCGATCCACTCGGTGCCGTCAATCGCGCCAGACGCCAGCGCCTGATACACTTCGGAACCTGGAAGGTTCTGAACGGATGCACCCATCTTGCCGAGCGCTTGACCGCCCATGCCAGGCATACGGAACTTCAGACCTTGGAAGTCTTCAGGACCGGAGATCTCTTTGGAGAACCAGCCACCAGCCTGTGCACCGGTGTTACCCGCCAGGAAGGATTTCAGGCCGAAGATTTCGCCCAACTCGTCATGCAGAGCCATACCATCACCGTGGTGGTACCAGTTCATCATTTCTTGAGCGGTCATGCCGAATGGTGCTGCGGTGAAGTACTGATACGCAGGGTGCTGACCGGTGAAGTAGTAGTCAGCCGCGTGGTACATGTCAGCCTGACCAGCGGTCACGGCGTCAAATACTTCAAACGCGCCAACCAGCTCACCAGCTGCTTTGATTTCGACGGTCAGGTTGCCGTCGGACATGGCGTTGATGGTGTCAGCTGCGTGCTGAGCCGCGTCAAAAACACCTGCAAGGCCACGGCCCCAGGATGTTACCATTGTCAGTGTTTGTTTGCCGGTCGCATAGGCCGGTGCTGCCAGAGTGCTGGCTGCGGCTGCGGTGCCGCCGAGTGCAGACGTCTTTAGAAAAGAACGACGATCCATGTAGGTCTTCCTCCCAGAATGTTGTTCAGCTCAGGTCTCCCTCCAGAGACTCCAAGCGGATCGTTGAAGTGCGGCGAGCCTAGCCTTGCCCCTACGTAGAGGAAATACCCACTACCGCGTAGAAACCGACCAAATGGCCAAAATTCCGGACCAATTGAGAAGGTTAATTTTCCGTTCACGCATTCGTTAGCGATAACGGAAACGATTCTAGCCTATGATTCGCCTCCAAATTTCCGTAACGAATCGAACATGCGCCGCTATCTGCCCATCCCTCGCCTGTCCTACGGTCAAAAGCTGTTTCTGCTGGCAACCGTGCCTTTGCTTTTGGCGGTTGCAGGTATTTCTGTGCTGGTGGCCAATCAATCTCGCCAATTGGCCGAACGTGAAATCCGCGCCTTAGAAGCGCAGCTGATCGAAGCCAAAAAAGCGGAACTCAAAAACTACATCTCGATTGCCCGCACTGCCTTCGTCAACATCTATGGCCGCGCCGCGCCGGATGACTACGAAGCCAAACTGGCGGTCACTCAAATCCTCTCCTCCATGCTCTATGGCCAAGACGGCTACTTCTTTGTGTTTGACTATGACGGCAACAACCTTGTCAGCCCACGTCAGACCTATCTGATTGGCAAAAACTGGCGCGGCCTCACCGATCTCAACGGCACAGAGATCACCGACCCGCTGATTGAAACCGCCCGTTCCGGAGGCGGCTACCACAGCTTTGACTGGGCTAAACCCTCCAGCCGGGAAACCGCCCGCATGGTCACCTATGTGGTCGGCCTACAAGACTGGCAGTGGGTGGTGGGCACCGGCATCTTCATTGATGACGTGCTGGAAAGCGTCGCCGCCGCCCGTGCCGAGGTCGAAGAGCGCGTACAACGCACTTCCTTTTATATTCTGGTGATCACTGTCGCCTGCCTTACGCTTGTGTTCCTGTCCGGCTTTTTTATCACTGTTCGCGAACGCCGCCTCGCGGACGCCAAGCTCAAGGCCCTGACCCAACGGGTGTTTGACGCCCAAGAAGAAGAGCGCGGTCGCGTGGCCCGTGAATTGCACGACGGCATCTCACAACTGCTCGTGGGCGTGCGCTACGCCCTCGACAGTGCCACCCGCCGCCTCAAAAACGGCGACGACCGCGGGTTGGACTCGCTGGACAAAGGCGTGCAGCACCTCTCTGGCGCTATTCAGGAGGTGCGCCGCATCTCGCGCGACCTTCGCCCCGGCGTACTCGATGACCTTGGCCTTGGTCCGGCACTCAAAGCCCTGACCGATGACTTCTCCACCCGCACCGGCATTGAAACGCACTTCAACACTGTTGTGTTCCGCAACCGTCTTGATCAGGATGCGAAGATTGCACTCTACCGGATTGCGCAAGAAGCCCTGACCAACATCGAACGTCACGCCGGTGCGACCACCGTCTCCATCGACGTGCGCGGCCACAAAAAAGGCGCCACCCTACGGATTGCGGATAACGGCAAAGGCCTGCCGCAAGAGCGTGATCCGTCTGCCCGCGGTGGCCTTGGTCTGCGCAACATGCAGGAGCGTGTCGAACAACTCGACGGCACCCTGCGCATATTCTCTTCTCGCTCCGGCACGGTGATTGTGGCAGAAGTCCCGCTAAGCCACATCCTGACGCCCGAAACCGAAGGCACCGACAAGACCCGAAAGGCCAGCGCATGAGTTCAGACACAAACATCAAAGTGATGATTGTCGACGATCACCCAATGGTGGCCGAGGGGATCGAGTCCATTCTGGAAAGTTATGATGACATCACGGTTGTCGGCACGCTCTCCAATGGGCGAGAAGCGGTCGACCAGCTGCCAACCCTAAAGCCCGATGTGGTTCTGATGGATCTCAACATGCCAGAGATTGGCGGCCTCACCGCCACCGAAATGTTGCTGGAAATGCACCCCGATCTGCGCGTGTTGATCTTATCGATGCACGACAGCCCGGAATACATCTCCACCGCCCTCAGCCATGGCGCCATGGGCTATGTGCTCAAGGACGTGCCCACTGACGAAATCAAAACCGCTATTGATGCGGTGATGAGCGGCAAAAAATACCTCTGCACCGGCGCCAAAGGCTCACTGGAACCGTCTGAAGACGGTGCACGCGAACCGCTCACCAGCCGCGAGCAAACCGTGCTCTTGCAACTGGCGCAGGGCAAATCCAACAAAGAAGTCGCCAACGAGCTCAACATCTCGGTGCGCACCGTGGAAACCCACCGTAAAAACATCAAACGCAAGCTGGGGATCTCGTCGACCGCCGGCCTCACCCGCTACGCCATGGAGCATGGTGTTTTGCAGGGCACAGGGGTTGGGCTTTAGGCTGTAATCGCCTCCCCGAAAAACACCAGATTGCCGTCGTCATCGAGCACGTGAAACTCCCGTTGCCCATAGGGCTGGTCAAACGGCGCCCGCACGCGCCCTTTTGGCACGGCGCTCAACGCTTCCTGCATATCCGCAAACAGTGCATCGATCCCGGCGACATCGATGTAAAACGACATCTCCCGCCTGGCTAGGTCCTCACCCGCTTCCACCTCTATCAACCGCACCGCCACGGCCTCACGCCGCAAAAACGCGTAGTTTTCGGCCGTAAATCCCTCGTCAAATCCCAGCACGTCGCAATAAAATGCGATTTGCCGCGCCAAAATGCTGCAGGGAACAAACGGGGTGATCTGATTCAAACTGGATTCACTCATAATATTTCCTCAAATTTCACAAGACCCCAAGTCTCACGCAACAAATGAAAAGAATTTACACCCGAAACGGTGCCTTTCTGTAGTTTTCGCGGTTGACGCCGCGATGCAGCAGCCATAAGGTCCGATCCGAACACATTAAGTCACCCCACTTGAGGACAAAAACGATGCCAAGGCTAGTCGTCATTGTCGGAATAAGGCGCATGGGCCGGTAACGGACACCATAACGGTACCCCATGCGCCCTCGCTTACAAGCGGGGGCTTTTTTGTGTGAGCTAGTAATGTCGTCGGTAACGGAGAGAATGATGACACGTCAGATGACCGGAGCAAAAATGGTAGTTCAAGCCCTGAAGGATCAGGGTGTGGACACAGTCTTTGGCTATCCCGGAGGGGCTGTCCTACCGATTTACGACGAGATTTTTCAGCAAAATGACATTCGCCACATCCTGGTGCGTCACGAGCAAGGCGCGGTGCACGCCGCCGAAGGCTATGCCCGTTCCACCGGCAAGGTTGGCGTGGCGCTGGTGACCTCTGGCCCCGGCGCGACAAACGCTGTGACCGGCCTGACCGATGCTTTGCTGGACTCGATCCCAATTCTGGTTCTAACCGGTCAGGTGCCAACCTTCATGATCGGCTCTGACGCCTTTCAGGAAGCAGACACCGTTGGCATCACCCGCCCGTGCACCAAACACAACTGGCTGGCCAAAGACACCGACACCTTGGCGGAAACCCTGCATCAGGCGTTCCACGTGGCCCAGTCCGGCCGTCCCGGCCCGGTGTTGGTGGACATCCCCAAAGACGTGCAATTTGCCAATGGCACCTACACAGCACCACAGAAATCCGACACGTCCATCTATGCGCCGGAAACCAAAGGTGACATCACCGCGATCAACGAGCTGGTTGAGGCGATGGAAAAGGCCGAACGCCCAGTGTTCTACACCGGCGGTGGTGTGATCAACTCCGGCCCCAAAGCCTCCAAACTGCTGCGCGAGTTGGTGGAAGCCACCGGCATCCCAATCACCTCCACGCTGATGGGCCTTGGTGCTTATCCGGCGTCGGGCGAAAACTGGCTGGGTATGCTGGGCATGCACGGCCTCTATGAAGCCAACATGGCGATGCATGACTGCGACCTGATGATCAACATCGGCGCGCGTTTTGATGACCGCATCACCGGCCTCATCTCCGCATTCTCGCCCAACTCGATCAAAGCCCACATCGACATCGACCCCTCCTCGATCAATAAGGTGATCCCGGCGGATATCCCAATTGTGGGCGACGTGGAAAGCGTGCTGACAGACATCCTGAAGGTCTGGAAAGCGCGTGGGCGCACTGTCAACCGCGAGGCCATTGCCAATTGGCAAAGCCAGATCAGCGATTGGCGCAAAGTGGAATGCCTGAAATACACTCAGGAAGGCAAGGTCATCAAACCTCAGTACGCGCTGGAGCGGCTTGAGGCGCTGACCAAGGAGCATGACCGCTACATCACCACCGAAGTCGGCCAGCACCAGATGTGGGCCGCACAATACCTTGGTTTTGAAGATCCCAACCGCTGGATGACCTCCGGCGGCCTCGGCACCATGGGCTACGGCACCCCTGCCTCCATTGGTGTGCAGGTAGCGCATCCCGACAGCCTGGTGATCAACGTAGCAGGCGAAGCCTCCTGGCTGATGAACATGCAGGAAATGGGCACCGCGGTGCAATTCCGCCTGCCAGTGAAACAGTTCATCTTGAACAACGAACGCCTCGGCATGGTGCGTCAGTGGCAGGAGCTGCTGCACGGCGAACGCTACAGCCACAGCTGGTCTGAAGCCCTGCCTGATTTTGTGAAGCTCGCCGAAGCCTTTGGCGCCAAGGGCATCATCTGCTCCGATCCAGATGACCTGGACGAGGCGATCATGGAAATGATCAATTACGACGGCCCGGTGATCTTTGATTGTCTGGTGGAGAAACACGAGAACTGCTTCCCGATGATCCCGTCGGGCAAGCCGCACAACGAAATGCTTCTGGGCGAAGCCAGCACGCAGGGCGTTATCCAAGCCGGCGGCGCGGTGATGGTGTAAGGAGAGAGATCATGGCTGCTCTAAAAATCAAAAAAGGCTCCACGAGCCACTCCGCTTACAACCTACGTCCCAACTTTTCGGATGAGGTCGAAACCCACACACTGGCCGTTCTGGTGGACAACGAACCCGGCGTTCTGGCGCGGGTGATTGGCCTGTTTGCCGGGCGTGGTTACAACATCGAAAGCCTGACCGTAGCCGAAGTGGACCACACCGGTCACCTGTCGCGCATCACCATCGTAACCACCGGTACACCGCAGGTGATTGAACAGATCAAAGCGCAGTTGGGCCGCATCGTGTCGGTGCATGACGTGCATGATCTGACCGTTGAAGGTGCCTCTGTGGAGCGCGAACTGGCCCTGTTCAAAGTGGCTGGCACAGGTGAAAAACGCGTTGAAGCCCTGCGGCTGGCCGATATCTTCCGCGCCAATGCGGTGGACAGCACGCTGGAAAGCTTTGTGTTTGAACTGACAGGCACCCCTGGCAAGATCGACGCCTTTGCTGACCTGATGCGCCCGCTTGGTCTCATCGAAGTGGCACGCACCGGTGTTGCCGCCTTGTCGCGCGGGTCCGAATAAATCCTTACGCCATAGCGCAGCAAAAAGGGGCCGATTGGCCCCTTTTCTTTTGTCTGGTTGTCTTGGCTGCGCCGAAACTCAGCTAACTGACTTTGCGCGACCGTGCGACCGCCTCCAAGTCAATCACTTCCGCCGACGCGCCTGCGTCCCCCGCCGCATCCGGCAAATGCAGAGCCGCCCGCAACGCGCGCGCAACCTTTCCGGTTTCCACCGCCATCGCCGCCTGCAACAGGTGCTCCGCCAATGGCGTCCCCGGAGCGAGACGGCGCAGGTTTACCGCACGCCGCTGATCGCCAACCAACATCACTTTAAAAATCACCAGATCCCCGGCCGCCAAAACCACGGCATCACTCCCCAAAGCGGCCGTATCTGTTTCTGCGGAGTAGTAGGCCAAGTCCGCGTGATCTTCACACCAAATTACCGCTGTACCACTCTTGTTGTCATGCCAGAGCACAACCCCATTCATTCCTTTCCCTCCCCTAAACGCGTTATGTCCCGTGCACAGATGCCCCAGCCCAAAACACAGCTGGCGCATGTCCCTGCCCCAGCCTACAGCCAGTTTCCCATCAACCCATGGCCAATTTTGTGTCGACCCCATTGCAAGCTGGTGCCAATATGCGCCAAGATGACGCCATTCAGCGTCGAAATTGACCACAAGCGGATTTTGCACACGTTCTGCGAGTTTTTCAATGACAAACACAGCCGGAGAGCCAATTGTCACAACCCGAACCTGTATTAGATACCGAAACACATCCTGCTGAGCTGCGTCAAATGTTTGGGCGAAATTTGCGGGCGCTTTGCGCCCCTTACCGCTCGATATCCGACCTGTGCCGCCAATTGGGAATCAACCGCACTCAGTTCAACCGATACCTGTCTGGTGAGAGTTTTCCACGCCCTGACGTCCTACATATCATCTGCGCATTTTTTGACGTCGACGCGCGCATTCTTCTGGAACCTCTGGAAAACCTCGACACCCGCCCGGGCGTGCTCAATCACCCCTTTCTTGAGGGCAACATTGGGAGCGGCATGCAAGCTCTGACCGAAGACGCCTTCCCCTCCGGCTTCTACCGCTTCTCCCGCAAGAGCTTTGTCGAAACTGATCTGGTTGTGATTGGGCTGGTCTATGTGTTCCGCGACAATCAATACACCTTCCTGCGCGGCTATGAACCCCGCGCCGCCATGAGCACCCACGGCTTGCCAACCAACGGCCCGTTGCGCGAATTCCGCGGCTACATCTCCCCCCAAGAAGATGGCATTTCCATCAACGTCTCCCATCGGCACAACATGGCCGCCACCTTTGGCTACCTCGGCCGCGTCGCAGCCTTCCAAAACAAGTTCTGGCTTGGCTATTCCGCCCGCCCCACCCGCGAGACCCTGCGTGGTCGCCGCGTGGCGCGCATGGTTTATGAGCATATGGATCTGCCGTTGCGAGATATTGTGTCTTTCGCACGCAGCACAGGATATGTGGACCCCGATGACTTGCCCGATTTCCACCGGCGTCACCTGATGCTGGACACCCCGTTTACCTGACGGGCGCTTCTGCATCATCCTCTGTCGCAGACAGACCGGACCGAGCTCGATCTCTCCGCATACCCTTCCTGTGCCAGCCACAGGAGCCCGCTATGTCAGACCGGAAGCCATTCCCCGATCCCCTCACCGCCGTGCGCCGCCCCGTGACCACAGCCAATGGCTTGCCCAACGCCCATTACACCGACCCTGCCGTGTTTGCAGAAGAAACCGACGCCCTCCTCAAGGCCACCTGGGCCGGCCTCGCCGCGGCCTCTGATGTGCCAGACCCCGGCGATGCGGTGCCGCTGACCTTCCTTGGCATGCCGCTGCTACTCCTGCGGGACAAGACTGGCACCGTGCGTGTGTTCAACAACGTCTGCCGCCATAGGGGTATGATCCTCGTAGAAGAACCCCGCAAAATCGAAGGCGCCATCCGCTGTCCGTACCACTCCTGGTGTTACGCCACCGACGGCCGTTTGGTCACCACACCCCACGTCGGCGGTCCCGGCCAAAACACCGACCCAAATATAGATCGTGCCACACTTGGCCTGATCGAAGTCCGCTCGCACATCTGGCACGACATTGTCTTCATCAACATCTCCGGTGGCGCCCCAGCCTTTGAAGAGCAACACGCCGCCCTGCTGTCCCGCTGGCACGCCTTTGACAAACCCCACATCCACGGCGGCACAGACAGCCGCTTCACACTCGATGTTGCCACCAACTGGAAGCTGGCCGTGGAAAACTACTGCGAAAGCTACCACCTGCCCTGGGTCCACCCCGGTCTCAACAGCTATTCCCGCCTCGAGGATCACTACAACATCGTCGAACCGGGCCAGTTTTCCGGCCAGGGCACCCACGTCTACCGCCAGCTCACGTCTGAGGACGGCACCACCTTCCCCGACTTCGCCAACCTGCCCGCTTTCTGGGACCAAGGCGCCGAATACGTCGCGCTCTACCCCAACGTGCTCCTAGGCGCCCAGCGCGACCACGCCTTTGCCATCATCCTGGAACCTCTCGCCCACAATCAAACCCGCGAGCATGTGCACCTCTTTTACGCCAACCAAGAAACCAACGACGCCCTGCGCGCCACAAACGCTGCCCAATGGAAACAGGTGTTTGAAGAGGACATCTTTGTGGTCGAAGGCATGCAACGTGGCCGCTCCGCCCCACATTTTGACGGCGGACGCTTTTCTCCCGCCATGGACGCGCCCACTCATTGCTTTCATGACTGGGTCGCCACGCGCCTGCAAGCACACCGCGGCCTATGAGCAACTTGGAAAATCTCCTACTTGCCGCCCATGACGCAGACGACAAAGTGGCGCTGGTCTTGCTCTACGAGGAAGCTTCAGCCGCTGCGGACACACCCGAGGCAAAAGGCTTCTACCTCACCCAAGCCTTGGTTTACGCGTTGGAGATCGGCCACCCCAAGGCAGCCGATTTGCGCCAAAAACTCAGAGCCACGGGCCGTGAGAACTAACGCTGTACCTCAGTACATCGTCTCCCGATACCGCGCTTCCAATTGTGCATCGAGCTTGGCCATTTCCTCTGCATCCTCAGGCGCGCCCGTGCTCTGATCCAGCACCATCTTACTCAGCGAAGGCATCCCGCTACGGTCCTGTAACGACACAGGATCCCACAGCTTGGACCGGCGGAACGCTTTGGCACAGTGCAAAAACACTTCCCTCACCGACACCACAATCGCCGCGCGCGGCAACCGCTCCTGCACTTCCATCAGCGCCAGCAGCTCCGGATCCGTCGTCACCTGCGCCGTGCCATTCACACGTAGTGTCTCATCAAACCCGGGCACCAGAAAAATCAGGCCTACATTGCGATTGGCCACGATGTTGGTCAGGCTATCAATCCGGTTGTTGCCCGGCCGCTCCGGGATCACCAAGGTGCGCGCATTGAGCACTTTCACAAAACCCTCAGGATCGCCACGTGGCGTCACATCCGCCAACCCGTCCGGCGCCTGCGTGCCCAAACACAAAAACGGCGACCGCGCGATAAAATCCCGCGCATGTTTGTCCAGATAGTCGATGCATTTCTTCTGCGACAAAGACTCAGGATTGGGTGTCTTAAACACCTCCCGCAACCCTGCCACATCCGAAATCACAAACTCCGGCTTCAACTCACCCATTGTTTTTGCCCTCAGCCTTCTTCCTGCACACCCGCTGCTTTGATCAGCGCGTATAAATGCCAACTGCCATGGCCCAATACCGGCAGGCAAATCAACAATCCGAGAAACCCGGGCAGGAGCGCCAAGAACGTGACGCCCGCCACAATGGCCGCCCACATCAGCATCACCACAAAATGGTTCTGCACATAAGCAAAGCTGGTGATCATCGCGGTCACAAAATCAATCTCCCGATCCAGCAACAGCGGCAAAGACAACACCGTGATCATGTACAGCAGAAGCGCAAACAGAAACCCGACAATCGAGCCGACCAGCAACATCGTGATGCCATTTGTGGTGGTGTAAATTTCAAACGAGCTCGACACATTGGTCATCGGCGCCAACCCGAGAAACAGCGCAAAAATCATATGTGCCAGAAAGAACCAGAACAGGAAAACAATGATGATGATGGCGCATATCGACGGCAGCTGCCGCTTGCTTTGGCGCCAAACCACACCGGCAATCAGCGGCCAATTGATCTCCCATCCCCGCTCCAGCCGCAGCGACACTTCATACAGCCCCACAGCGGCAAACGGTCCCAGCAGCGGGAAGCCAATCGCCGCAAAGGTCAGCCAATAGCTCTGCCCACTGGCCACGGTCAGCCAGGCCATCAGCCATCCGCCGATCACATAAAACAGCCCGAACCCAATCCCGTACATTGGCTTACGCACAAAATCCCGCAGACCCAGCTTCAGCGCCTGCCCGAGCATGCCCGGCTTCACGTCTCCCATGGCAGGAGCACCATGGGCCCGCTCGCCATTCTCGCTGCGTGCGGCGGACAGTTGCGTTTCGCTCATGGGTTTTTCAGGACCACGGTTTTCCCTCGCGCCCTCAAGTGTCTCCTCAGACATACGGCCTCCCTGCGCCTGCTCGCTCCCCGGCGATCAAAGCCGGTTTGCTGTCTTAAATCAAGCGTTTGGAATGTGTGGCGGACGTTTCTGGGGCCATTGCGTCGCCATATGGTACGCCTCGGCAATTTCCAGCAGCCGGACATCCGCCCCCTTGGCGCCAATAAGCTGCATGCCCATGGGCAAACCAGCCGCGTTGAATCCCACCGGCACGCTGATCGCGGGCAGCCCAAGCAAGCTTGCTGGCACCATCACCTGCATCCAGCGGTGATACGTGTCCATCGCTACGCCAGCAATCTCCTTGGGCCAGTCCCACTCCGCCGCGAACGGGAACACCTGCGCCACCGGCAGCGCCAACACATCGAAGCGCTCAAACAACTTGGCTGCTGTCGCAAACCAATCCGAGCGCACCCGCGTGGCGTGGTGCAGCGCCATTGCGCCCATCTCCATGCCCCGTTTGATTTCCCACTGCGCCGCGGGTTTGAGCCGCTCCCGCTTGCCGTCATCCTCATATAGCGCGGCCAATTCCCCGGCCAAAGCAAAGGCGCGTAAGTCACTCCAGCTCTGATACATGGCCTCCGCATCAAACGGCGGGTCAACATCTTCCACCACAGTTCCAGCACCGCGCAGCACGTCCAGACCATCCTCACAAAGTGGCAAAATCCCCACCTCCATCGGCATCGCTCCGCCCCAGTCTCCCAGCCAGCCAAACCGCGCGCCTTCCACGGAGCAGACCTCCGGCAGATCCCAATCCTGCACCGGCATGTTAAACGGCACCCCCGGCTCAGCCTGCGCCATCACTGACAGCAACAACGCACAATCGCGCGGACTGCGCGCCATCGGTCCAATGGTGGACAACTGCTGCCAAAAGCTTTCCGCACCAACCTCTTTGGGCACCACGCCCCAGCTTGGCCGAAACCCATACACGTTGTTCCACCCCGCCGGATTGCGCAGGCTGCCCATCATGTCGCTGCCATCCGCCAGCGCCACCATGTTCATCGCCAAAGCCGCGCCAGCCCCGCCGGAACTGCCCCCTGCCGTCCGACTGGCATCAAAGGGGTTCAACGTCACCCCATGCACCGGATTGTAACTGTGGGAGCCCAACCCAAACTCCGGCACATTGGTCTTGCCAATAAAGATCGCCCCGGCCGCCCGCATCCGCGCAACAAACGCGCTGTCACTGTCGGCCACACGATCCACAAACAATGGGCTGCCCTCGGTGGTCCGCATGCCTTTCACATGCGAGAGCGCTTTCACCGCAATGGGCATGCCATGCAACGCGCGGCGCTCAGAAACCGGAACCGCATCCGCCGCCCGCGCCTCCGCCAACAGCTCGACCTCGTCCCGCAAATCCACAATCGCGTTCACCGCGGGGTTCCGCTCCCTTAACCGCGCCAAGGTTGCCGTCATCACGGCCTCCGCGCTCAGATCCCCGCTGCGCAACGCCGCTGCCAGCTTGCCTGCATCCCAATCCAGAAACTCTGCCATACCCTGCTCCTCCTCCCTCTCAGAGGATCATGAACAGGTTAAACACACAAGCGTAGGCACAAACAAAAAGCGCCTCACCTTTCGGTGACGCGCCTGCACATTCTCATTCCACAAATATCCTGGGGGAGTCACCGCCCGCGGTGACGGGGGCAAAGCCCCCTCAACTCTGTCACGACCTTAATCCTCAGACTGCGCATCCGCGCGGCTCATGCCGGACACGTCCATCGCCAATGTTGCTGCCATCAACCCATCCAGGTCGCCATCAAGCACCCCTTTGGTGTCGCTGGTCTCGTAGCTGGTGCGCAGGTCTTTCACCATCTGATAGGGCTGCAACACGTAAGAGCGGATCTGGTTGCCCCAGCCCGCATCGCCCGCGTTCTCATGCACCTCGTTCACCAGCGCAGAGCGCTTGTCGAGCTCGATCTGATACAACCGCGATTTCAACGCTTTCATGGCGATATCGCGGTTCTGGTGCTGCGACTTCTCAGAGCTGGTCACCACAATCCCGGTCGGGTGGTGGGTGATCCGCACCGCAGAGTCGGTGGTGTTTACGTGCTGACCACCGGCGCCCGAGGAGCGATAGGTATCAATCCGAATATCCGCCGGGTTCACCTCAATCTCGATGTTGTCATCCACCACCGGATAGACCTTCACCGAAGTGAAAGACGTGTGACGCTTCGCGGCACTGTCAAACGGCGAAATCCGCACCAGACGGTGCACACCGCTTTCCGACTTCAACCAGCCATAGGCATTGTGCCCGGAAATTTTATAAGCCGCCGATTTAATGCCCGCCTCTTCGCCCGCGCTTTCGGCCTGAAGCTCAACTTTGTAGCCCTTTTTCTCAGCCCAGCGAACATACATCCGCGCTAGCATGCTGGCCCAGTCACAGCTCTCTGTGCCGCCAGCGCCAGAGTTGATCTCCAAGAATGTGTCATTGCCGTCCGCCTCGCCATCCAGCAACGCTTCCAGCTCTTTTTCCGCCGCCTTGGTGACCAGCGCTTTGAGCGCCTCTTCGGCCTCGGTCACAACCTCGTCATCTTCTTCCATCTCGCCAAGTTCAATCAGCTCAATGTTGTCGGACAGTTCGGTCTCAATGGCCTTTACAACATCCATCGCGTCGACCAAAGTCTGGCGCTCGCGCATCAGTTTTTGCGCCGCCGCCGCATCATCCCACAGGTTGGGATCTTCGACGCGGGCGTTGAATTCTTCGAGCCGATAGGGCGCGGTTTCCCAATCCAAACGCTGGCGCAACAGGGTCAGGGATTTTTCGATCTCTGTAACAGTGTTCTGAGCTTCAGCGCGCATGGGAAAAGACCTTCTTATGGGTTCAGATCAGCGTGATAGCGCAGGCCCGCCTGCCCCGCAAGTGACGACGCACGGCCAAGCGCTTTGCTCGGCCGTGCGTCATAAAGTTTTTGGTGCCTGTATCGAAAGACCCTTTTACGCCGCCCGCTGCGCTTCGCCCTCGGGTGTCACCTTGAACACCGACACTTGTGAGGCCAACTCGCTGGCATCGCTGTGCAGCACGGTACTCGCCGCCGCAGTCTCTTCCACCATCGCGGCATTCTGTTGGGTCACACGGTCCAATTCCGACACGCCCTTGTTGATGCCGCTCAACGTGGCCGCTTGACGTTCCGCGCCATCCGCAATGCCGCTGACACGCTCAGACACGGTGGCCACGCCGCTGATGATCTTGGTCAGCTCGTCGCCAGTTCGGCCGACAAGCGTCACACCTTCATCCACATGGGTTGCACTTTCGTTGATCAGCTCTTTGATCTCAGACGCCGAGTCAGACGAGCGCTGCGCCAAGGCGCGCACTTCAGACGCCACAACCGCAAAACCACGTCCCGCGTCTCCGGCCCGTGCCGCTTCCACGCCCGCGTTCAGCGCCAGCAAGTTGGTCTGGAACGAAATGTCATCAATCACCGAGATGATCTGTGAAATTTTATCCGAAGAGGTCTGGATCAGCGACATCGCATCCACCGCCTGCTTCACCACTTCGCCGCTGGACAGCACCGTCTGTTTCGTGCCCGCCACAATGGTTTCCACGTCTTTGGCACCTTCAGCAGCTGCACGTACACTGGCGGTCAACTCTTCCATCGCATGGGCGGTCTGCTCCAACGTGGAGGCCTGGCTTTCGGTCCGGGTCGCCAAAGAAGTCGAAGAATCGCCAATCTCTTTCGAACTGCTGCGGATACGGTGTGAGTTCTCCACCACGGCTTCCATGATCGAGACCAAGGTCACCAAAGTATTGTTGTAATTCTCCCGCAGCGGCTCATAACCCTCGGAGAACCTCTGTTCGATGGGATGGGTCAAATCGCCCTCCGCCAAGCGCTGCAATGCAGCCGTCAACGCGTCGACAACTCGGTCCTGCTCCTGCTGCGCCAACTTTTGCTCCTGCTCCACCGCGTGAGCTTCGGCAAGCTGAACCTTTAGCCCATCAACTGCGCGGGAAATGCCGCCGATTTCATCGCTACGCCTCACATGCTTGGCAGGCGTGTCATATTTTCCATCAGCAATATCACGGACCACATGACGGACATCCTGCAACGGAAGAGACACAACTCGCCGAATAACCCAGGTACATAACGAACACATCACGAGGAATGCAGCGCCTGCTATTGCTATAGAGAACAAATTGGCCTCTCTGGCTTGCGCTAGTGCCTGATCTGGCGACCAGATAATCACAACGCTGCCTGAAATCTTGCTCCCATCTTTGCCACTGCGCGCCGGTACAGCAATGGTGTAGCCATTCTCAGACTGAATCACCTCGCCACTTTCCAACGCTTGCCTACCCAAAAGTTCGGCTTCCGCGAGGCCCTCTGAAGGTTGCGTGCCGGAAAATGCCAATGCTTCGCCTGCTTTATTCAAAGCGACGGCATATACGGCTTGGCCTTCTGCACGATTAATCACGTTGTCCAACGTGCCTTGCACGGCCGGTGTATCTGCAAATCGTATTGCGCCACTGGCATTGACCGCAGTCGAGCCGGTCACCTCCATGGCCAGTTGCATCAACCCACTCTGAATGGATTCGGTGACCAGCCGATGAGATTTCACAGTAAGCATTGTGGCCACAATCAAAGTTGTTCCCACAATCAGAACTGTCACTTTCAGAAACACGGAAAGCTTGTCAAATAACGCCAAAATCGGAGAAAAGAGTCTCATAATCCACTCCCAAAAAGAGTGCGATCCCACTGGGGGATCGCCTATATTCATTCTAGCGTTTCGGCATCAACACCAACCGTAAGCGCGCCGATACTTGCACCCGTATCGGGATCAACAATGGTCATGGAAATTTGCACTTGGTAGGTGCGGGTGGAATCGTCCAATTCCACTTCACTGAAGTGATATGCATCCGGACCAACACTAAACGTGTCCTGATATTTGGCTTCATCGCCTTGCCACATGTCAGAGTTTACACCGGAGGCTGCAACGTTCAGGCCTACGGAATCCATAATGACAACTTCAGTGATCTGCCCGGCCGACTTTTCGACCTGCATGCGCAAGAAGTCCGCCGCTGCATTCTCAATGACTGGCGTGATTGTCGGCGTGCTGGCCGCGCCCACTTCGGCACGCCACGTGGTGTCCATCTGATCGATAGTGGCTTGATCATAGCCAGCGGTGGCTTCATTTTGCGCTTTAATCGCGGCGACTAACAAAGGATCATGTGCCCAACTACGAATGTTGCTTTCCAGGAAAGTTGCCATCGCTGGCTCATACTCGTTGGCAACGGCTGGTGTCGCGGCTAGGGCGACCAAAAAGGCAATTGTGGTTCGTTTCATTGGAGGAGTCCTTGTTAGGCTACATAGTTCTCTCCATTTCATAAGCCCCAAGTCTTTCCCCGTCGTTAATGCCCCCGATAACACCGACTGCTCCAGCGCCAATCCTAAAAAAACGGAGACCGCAAGGGGCCTCCGTTCAGTTACTCAGCCAAGAGTAATTCTATCTTTAGTACAGCCCACCAGAGCTGACCGTGCCAAAGTCCGCCTTAGGCCCGACAACCCCAGTGCCGCCTGAGGAGGTCGTCACCTGACGGCCAGCCGATTGCACTTCCTCCACCAACGGCAGGTTGCTGCCCATGGCAAAACCACCGTCATAGGCGATACCAAAGATCGGCTCTTCGCCGTCACGGAAGTACTCCGCCACAACGCTGGCGCCGCTGGCATCATTGTCCAGACGCGCACCGGTGTAGCGGTCGATCTTGATGAAGTGGCCACCCGGCGGTACGCGGAATTTCCCGCCACCGTATTTCTTGATCGCCTCTTTCATGAACTCCTGGAACACCGGACCACAGGTGGTGCCACCGTAGGTGCCGCGCCCCAATGGACGTGGACGATCATGCCCAATGTAGCAGCCTGCCACGATGTTGCTGGTGAAACCAACAAACCACACGTCTTTCGCTTCATTGGTGGTCCCGGTTTTACCCGCCACCGGCACAGGCAGCTTGATCTGGCTGCTCGCTGTGCCGCGCGTCACAACGCCCTGCATCATCGAGGTCAGCTGATAAGCGGTGATCGCATCCATCACCCGCTCGCGGTTGGTCACAATACGTGGCCCCCGGCTCTCTGGCACACTTGGGTCGAGACAGTCGGTACACTCACGCTGATCGTGGCGATAAATTGTCTTGCCGTAACGGTCCTGCACCCGGTCGACCAAAGTTGGCTCCACGCGCTCACCTCCATTGGCGAACATCGCATAGGCAGCAACCATCTGATACAACGTGGTTTCATCCGCGCCGAGTGAGTTCGCCAGGAAGGCCCCCATGTTGTCATAGACCCCAAAGCGCTCTGCATAGCGCGCCACGGTTTCCATCCCAACTTCCTGCGCCAAACGAATGGTCATCAGGTTCCGGCTCATCTCAATGCCGGTCCGCAGCGGGGTTGGTCCGTAGAATTTGTTGGTCGAGTTCTTCGGACGCCACACACCTTGCGGCGTGTTGATCTCAATTGGCGCGTCAATCACGATGGTTGCAGGGCTATAACCACTGTCCAGCGCCGAGGCATAGACAAACGGCTTAAAGGATGAGCCCGGCTGACGTTTCGCCTGCGTAGCCCGATTGAACACGGTGTCCTGATAGCTGAAGCCACCCTGCATCGCGATCACACGGCCGTTGTTCACGTCCATCGCCATAAAGCCCCCCTGCACTTCCGGAACCTGTCGCAAGGTCCAGCGCACAAAGCTGCCGTCGCTGTCTTTGGTCATCGCCCTTACAAGAACAACATCCCCTTTGGACACCAGATCGCCGGCCACTTTCGCTTTGCTGGCAAGTGACCCGTCTTCACGCTGCTTACGCGCCCACTGCGCATCCTTGGCTGGAATCCAATGGCCGTCATTATCTTCGTCCACACCTTCGATGCCAACACGCGCATCGTTCTTACCAACTTCAAGGACCACCGCCGGGTGCCATTGGCCTTCCAGGTCCACATCCCGCGGGATCGACACATTGGCCAACGCCTCGCGCCACGTAGCCTCATCGCCCAGCAACTCTTCCGGCAGCACCTCGCCGGTGCCACGCCATACGCCGCGCGAGCGGTCATATTTTTCCAGCGCCCGACGCAGCGCCTTGGCCGCCACGTCCTGCATCTCCGGGTCTTCGGTTGAGCGCACGGCCATACCGCCGGAGAAGAACTCATCTTCGCCAAAGTCACGGCTCAGCTGACGCCGAATTTCATCGGTGAAGTAGTCCCGTGGAGGACGCTCGGTTTTGTAGCTCTCATAGTCGCCATTCTGCACCGACTTCAGCGGAAGCGCCTTTTCACTCTCATAGACTGCCTGCGTAATCACGCCGTTCTCAGCCATCTCTTTGAGCACAAAATCCCGTCGTGCCTTCACACGCTCTTTGTTGCGCACCGGATGGAATTTCCCCGGCGCTTTCGGCATCGAGGCCAGCGTCGCCGCCTCATGCGGGGCCAGTTCTTCCAGGGTCTTGTTGAAATAGGTCTGCGCCGCCGCCGCCACACCGTAAGAGTTCTGACCAAGGAAAATCTCATTCATATAGAGCTCAAGAATCTGATCTTTCGACAGCGTGTCCTCGACCCGCGTCGCCAGAATGATCTCTTTGATTTTACGCTCAATTTTCCGATCACCTGACAGCAGGAAGTTCTTCATCACCTGCTGCGTAATTGTCGACGCCCCGCGCACATTGGAGCCCCGCGACTGCACCGCCTCCACAGCTGCCGCAGCAATACCTCGCGCATCATAGCCGGAGTGCGTATAGAAGTTCTTGTCCTCCGCCGAGATAAACGCCTCTTTCACCAGAACCGGAATTTCATCCGCCGGCACAAACAACCGGCGCTCCTTGGCGAACTCGTCAATGATATGCCCCTCACCCGAGTAGATCCGACTGATGGTCGGCGGTTTATACTGCGCCAAGCTCTCATGGCTGGGCAGCTCTTGGCCATAGATCCAGAACACCGCCCCAATAGAGAGCGCCACAACAGCAATGCCCATGGTCACAAAAGTGAAAATGGTGCCGAAGAACGAAAGGATGAATCGTATCACGCTGGAGGCCTTCTGAAGTCGCGTCTCAAAGCCCCTCTATACAGAGGCCCTTAGGCAGGGTCAAAACACCATGCCGCGATAACAGCGCCTTGCGCGTAGTTTTGCCGGAAATCTCACTTCAATTGGCCACCATCACGCCAGCGCAATGCCTTGCCCCTGCAAATCGGCGCGTGTTTTTGCCGTATCCTGCCCCGCCAGAACACCTCGCTCCACCAGCGTCACATCATACCCACGGCGCACGGCCCCCAAAGAGGTCTTCGCCACACAATAATTGTAGTCCAGGCCGACAATCCGCAATGCGCCAACATTCAACTCCGCCAACAAGGCATCCAACGCACCGGTTTCAAACCCGTCCTGCACTCGCTTGACCAGCTCATAATCCGCGATCCCGGCAAATGGCGCCGCAAGTTCCGTCCCAGAAGACCCCGCTATTGCTTGGCCCTTCATTGTCAAACGCGCAATCACCTTGGTCGCGGGCAATGACCATTCCTGTCTGAGCGCAATCACTGGAATTCCCTTCGCTTTGGCCGCTTGAACTTCCTCAAGGATCACCGTCGCAACCGCCTGCTTGTCAGCTTCCGAATAGGGCCCCTCATTCCAGAACACCGATTGCAGATCGATCAACACCAGCGCTTCACCATCTCGCCCCTCGACCCGTGCGCCACGGCTCACCGCTCCAATCCGCACCACGCCGGCAACCAGCCACAACAAAACCGCCACCAACGCGCCAACAAACACATACACAACACTCATGTCTCACCACCCGTCTTGCCCATCAGGCGCTCTGTCAACCGCCGCACCACATCCAAAGCCGTGGCAATCTCCTGCTCCTCAAACCCGTCGCCAATGGCCTCAAGCAACACCCGCTCCCGCGCAACCGCCCCCTCTATCAAAGCCTGCCCCTTGTCGGTCAGTGCCAAAAGTGGCGATCTCTTGTGACGTGGATTTGGGCGCTGTTCCGTCAGCCCCTCGGCCAAAGTCTCATTGACCATGACCTGCACATATTGCCGTTGAATCTGCAAATGACGGGCAATTTCCGGCACGGGAAGCGCGCCGTTCTCCCGCAAGACCTCAAGCACAGCGCGCATTCGCACTGTCAGGCCGGATCCCTCCAGCCCCTGTTCCACAGCCAATTCCGCAACTTGCATCAAGGGCCGCGACATCCAAACCAGATGATATAATCGATCAACTTTTTCCATGTCATCGTTAATGTCATATTGACATGCATGATGTCAATACAAGTGTAACCGCGTTGCCCTAAGCCACGGCCACCAACAAAGTGAGGGCGACACACGTGGTGCCGCCCAACCTTCAAACGGATTCCTCTGTTTATCTACTCAGCCGCCACCGGGAATCGTTCCCCTTCACGCATCTCAATCACCTCGGCCCGCTGAAACGCCTCACGTGCCTTCAGGCGCGCCAGGTATTCGCCAATTGGTCCATCGTGTGGGATCAACCCAATCATCTGCCCAAAGACCAGATTGTTGCCAACAGCCACATCCGCCGCCGAAAATGTGTCGCCCAACAGCCAAGGCCCCTCTGCCAAACCATCAGCCAGCACGTCCATCATCTGCTCAAACGACCCCCAGGCCACCGTTGATGGGGACACTTCCCATTTAAACAACTGCTGCGCAAACGCTGGCTCCATGATCGCGCTGGCAAAGAACATCCAGCGCAAATATTCCGCCCGCGCACCATCCGTCGCCGCAGGCGCCAAACCCGCCGCCGCGTAGCGATCCGCCAGATAAATCGCCATCGCGCCGATCTCTGGCACAGGCGTCCCGCCATCCAACACCAACGGCACTTTCCCCATCGGATGCATCGCCAAAAAATCTGCCTGCTTGTGGCGGCCGGTGGCAAAATCAAAACTCTCCAACTGGTAGGGTTCGCCCAGTTCTTCCAACAGCCAAAGCGCGGCAAAAGACCGGGTGCGCGGCGCGAAGTACAGTTTTAGTGACGGTGTTTGTGTGTCAGACATCTCAAAATCCTCAAATAGTGTTTGCCTGCTTCTCCTAGGATCTATGGTGACACTTAATGTCATATTTGTTGACCCGCGCCCCCATCTGCTCCCCCCCGCCATTGCCTTGCACCTCAGTCGAGACAATGGTTCAGTGCGCCGCAGCATCCAAAGCAGCAAATGGGCACACCCCTGATGACCGAATACACTCTCAAAGGCGTCAAAGTGGGCCTGCCCGAATGGCTCAAAGACACCAAAATCGAGGCCAAACTTGCCTCAGGAGACTATGAGGGGCGGGAAAGCACGGCCGCGCTCAAGCGTATCAAACCGGGCTGGAAGGTGCTCGAGATTGGCGCAGGCCTGGGCTATGTCACCACCATCTGCGCTCAGGCCGCCGGAGCGGAAAACGTCACCAGCCTCGAAGCCAACCCGCAGATGCTCGACCAAATCCGCGACACGCTCGCCCGCAACGGTCAAAAGAACGTGAACCTGTGGCATGGCGCTGTTGTGGGAGATTCCCATGTAGGCGACACCGTGGCCTTTCGGGCTGGCGCGCTTTTCTGGGGCGGCGGATTGGTTGCTGACGGACGCAGCGAAAAAGACATGGTCGAGGTCCCAGCCACCCGCATCAGCGATCTTCTCGCTATTGTGCAACCGGACTTTGTGATGATGGATGTCGAAGGCGCCGAGCAACATCTGTTTGAGCAGGACTGGCCCAAATGCGTACGCCACGTGGTGATGGAAATCCACATGGCGAAATACCCCAAACATGTGCTGAAACACATGGTGGACTGTATGTCTCGCTCCGGCCTGACTTATGACCCGGCCACCAGCAGCGGTCGCACTTTGGGCTTCATGCGCGTGCGCCCGCCCAAACCTGAGGCGACGATCTAAGCCGCCTCGCGCTCCGCCAGATAGTCTGACAGCCGCACCTGCATCATGGGCACAACATTGCTCATCCGCAAGAACCGCGCCACATCCCACATCCGCCAGGCCTGTCCTTCCGCACCCAAACGGATGCGGTTGATGTCCAGCTCCGGCACCTCGGCCACAAAGAACCAGGTGGCGTTTTTGCCATCCAGATCAGAGATATACTGACGCTTCCAAAGCAGATCCTCTTCGTTCAACGAAAGCGACAACTCTTCCTTGAGCTCGCGCAACACACAGGCTTCCGGGCTCTCACTGGCTTCCCGACCTCCACCGGGCAAATCCCACATATCCGGATAGGGAATCTCTGGGTCCTTGTCGCGCAGGATCGACACCAAGCGATCCCCGGTCAAAAGCGCCAGCTTGGCCCCGTGAAACCCGTCTGTTTCCTGCATCGCTGTCCGCCCTCTGTGCCTGCCAATTGCGGCACACTCGACAAACTCTCACGCGCAAAGGAAAGCGGTTTCCCGCCAGCGCAACGAAACCAGCAACGCTCCGCCGACGCCGACACTCTACTGACGCACCAAAGCCCGCGCCGCCTTGTCTTCAACCACCCAGGCCAGCAACCCGTCGCGCAGCCCCGCCGCCATTGCCGCACGCCAGCCCGCGTCTTGTAAATTGGCCAAGTCCTGCTGGCTCGACATAAACCCAAGCTCCACTAGAACCGAGGGCACATCCGCCGCCTTCAACACAGAAAACCCGCCGGTTCTCAACGGCTTGCGATTCAACCTCACGGTGGTCTTCTTGAGTTCCCCCACCAGCGTTTCTGCCAACATCATCGTGCGCGGCTCTGTCTCCAACCGCGCCAAATCCAACAGCACATCCGTCACCTCATCATCCGTGCCCGAAAGATCCACGCCCGACAAAATATCCGCCCGATCATGGCGCTCCGCCAACAGCGCAGAGGCCGCATCGCTGGCCTCTTCCGACAGCGTGTAAATCGTTGCCCCCTTGGCATTGCCCTGGCTCAAACTGTCCGCATGCAACGACAAAAACACATCCGCCTGCGCCTGATGGGCAATCGCCACACGCCCTTCCAGCGACACGAAAGCATCGTCATCACGGGTCAACACCACTTCAAAACCACCGGCCCGGCGCAGCACATCCCGCAGCTCCCGCGCAAACAGCAGCATCAGGTCTTTCTCCTGCGCCCCGTCCCGCTCCGCCCCCGGATCAATGCCGCCATGGCCTGGGTCAATCACCACCACCGTTGGTGCCCAATCCGCTCGGGCCTCGCGCGCCACTTCTGTGGTGTCCGCAGGTTCCGGCAAATCCCAACGCGGATCATGTGGCGCCCCCGCGGTCTTGGCAAAGGCCAGTGTGTCGCTTGGCGCCAACACCAACTCCAGCCGCGCTTTGCCAGTGGCCTCTTCGACCACCATACCCGCGCTGTCCACCGCAAAGGGCCGCGCCAGATCGAGCACCATACGGCTCCACCCGGGGCGATACGCGCCAAACCGCACCGCCTCGACGCCTTCCACCGCGCCCAGTTCGTCCGCCGTCAGATCTTCCCAATCAATCTCTTTGAAATCCAAAACCACACGCCGCGGCTCATCCAACGTGAACACCCGCCAGGGCACCCCTTGGCTCAGGCTCAATGTCAGTTCCGCCGCCCCGCGCCAACCTTCTGATAATCCGCTCTCAGACACATCCAGCCGCGCAAGCGCCGAAAAGTCCCGCTCCTGCGCCGCGGCCACGCCTGCCCAAACCATCACAATAAAAGCCCAAAACACTCTGCTCATGCTGCCGCCCTGCCCGCTGTTGCGCGTCTTCTTTGACGACACAGTACATCAGCCCGCCGTCCTTCGCCACGCTGTGCTTTCACAGTTCGCAAATATCCTGGGGGAGTCGCCAAATGGCGACGGGGGCAAGGCCCCCACCGCACTCACGTCTCAAACAAATCCACGTGCGGCCATGAACACTTTCAATCGCGCCAGACCTTCCTCAATGTCGGCTGTGCTGCGGGCATAGGAGAACCGCAGCGTCTGATGGCCCCGCACCGGATCAAAATCCAAACCCGGCGTTGCGGCTACACCTGCTTCCTCCAACAGCTCCCGCGCAAACACCCGGCTGTCTTGCGTGAAAGCGCTCACATCCACGTAGAAGTAAAACGCCCCATCCGGCGGCGCAAATTGGGTGAACCCCGCCTTTGGTAAACCTTCTGCCATCAAGGCCCGATTGGCGCGATACACCGCCATATTGGCCTCCAGCTCTTCGGGACAATCCATCGCAGCCAAAGCCGCCACCTGGCTGGCATGGCTCGCGCAAATGAACATGTTCTGCGCCAAACGCTCAATCTTGCGCACGTGGTCATCCGGCACGACCATCCACCCCACACGCCAGCCGGTCATGCTGAAGTATTTGGAGAAGCTGTTGATCACGTAGCACTCATCGGTAAGTTCCAGCGCCGTGACCGCCTTGGCCTCATATTCAATGCCGTGGTAAATCTCGTCACTGATAAAGGCCGCGTCTTTCTCGCGACACAGATCAATCAAGGCGCCCATCGCGGCACTGTCGAGCATCGTGCCTGTGGGGTTCGCAGGTGAGGCCACCATCAAGCCTTCAAAATCCAACGCGCGCAGATCGTCCGGTACCGGCTGCAACCGATTTTCCGGCGCTGTCTGCACATCCAGCGGCTGCAAACTCAGCGCCTTCAAAATCTGGCGATAGCTGGGATAGCCCGGCGCGCCAATCGCCACCCGTTCCCCCGCGTCAAACAACGCCGAAAACGCCAGCAAAAACGCGCCTGAGGACCCCGGCGTGACAATCACCCGCGCCGGATCAAGGTCCACATTGTACCACTCGCCGTAAAGCTGTGCGATCCGCGCCCGCAGCGTTGGCAGGCCCAAGGCCACGGTGTAGCCCATGGCGTCTTCCGCCATCGCCTTGGTCAGCGCGGTGCGCGCGCCTTCCGGGGCTGCCGTTCCGGGCTGGCCCACTTCCATATGGATGATGTGGCGCCCATCCGCCTCGGCCTGACGCGCCGCTTCCATCACATCCATCACAATAAAGGGATCAACCGCCCCACGCCTTGAAGTCCGCATCAATTTCGTTCCTATTGTCGCTCATGAGGTTTCACCGCGAAATGACGGCGCCGTCAATCACCGCTTTGCGCGCCCGCGTCGTCACGCTGCTGACGACCTGCGCGCTTGTGCTTGCCTCTACTGCCGCCCAAGCAGTGTCTTTGCTGCGCGATCCCGACATTGAACATGCCTTACAACGCATGGCTGCACCCGTGCTCTATGCCGCAGGCCTTGGGGGCAACATCAAAATCCTTCTGGTGGACGACCAGCGTCTCAACGCCTTTGTCATCGACCACGGCCATATTTTTATCAACTCCGGCATGATCATGCGCATGAACACGCCGGAAATGCTGCAATCAGTGATCGCCCACGAAGCCGCCCATATCGCCAACGGCCACATCGCGCGGCGCATGGCCAACCTTGATTCGGCCCGCACCACCGCCGGCCTCGGCCTCGCCCTTGGATTGGCCGCCGCCGCTGTCTCCGGTCGCGGCGATGTGGGCGCAGCCCTCGCCTTTGGCACGCAAAGTTCTGCCCTGCGACAATTTCTCGCCCACACAAGGGCGGAGGAATCCTCCGCTGACCAATCTGGTATCCGCTACCTCGCCCGCGCAGGCATCGACCCGTCCGGCACGCTGGATGTGCACCGCCTGTTTGAAGGCCAGGAACTGCTTTCCGCCTCCCGCCAAGACCCTTACATGCGCTCCCACCCGTTGACCCGAGACCGTCTGCGCGCGGCGGAAGGCTTTGTGGCGGCCTATGCTGGCAATGCCAAACCAAACCCGGATTTGAACTACTGGTATGACCGCGCCCGTGGCAAAACCACCGCCTTCATCCGCCCAACCAAATGGACCCTGTCACGCCATCAAGAAAGCGACGCTGAAGACGTGCGCCACATGCGCTTGGCCGTGGCCTACCACCGTCAGCAAAATACAGCCAAAGCGGTCTCCCATATCAATCAGGCCCTCGAAACCCGCCCTGACGATCCCTACTATTACGAACTCAAGGCGCAAATCCTGCTGGAAAGCCGCCAATTCCAAAACGCTGTGATCGCTTACAGAAAGGCCGCTGATCTTGCACCGAGCAACGCGCTCATCCTTGGCGGCCTGGGCCGCGCCTTGCTGACCGTAAACCGTCCAAAAGAAGCGCTGCAATATCTCGAGGCCGCCCGTGCCCGCGACTTCCGAGATGCCCGCGTGCTGCGCGATCTCGGCTCTGCATATGCCCAAACCAACCAACACGGCATGGCCTCGCTTCTGGCCGCCGAACGCTATGCGCTCGCGAACAGACTGGACGACGCAGAAATCCACGCCCGCCGCGCCATGGCCCGCCTTCCGCAAGGCTCCAGCGCTTTCCGGCGGGCAGATGACATCGCCCGCGCTGCCAAGCGCCGCAAAGACAAGAAATGAGGAAAACACCATGAGCACATTCAAAACCAAACTGGCCAGCAGCGCCCTGGCGCTCACCCTGGCCGCCGCACCGGCTCTGGCCTTTGACATCGACAAACTGTCGGATGCAGAACGCGACGCTTTCCGTGCTGAAGTCCGCGCTTACCTGCTGGAGAACCCGGAGGTGATCATGGAAGCCGTGGCCGTGCTGGAAGAACGCAACGCCGCAGCACAGGCCACCGCAGACTTTGATCTGGTGACCAACAACGCCGACCGCCTGTTTGACGACGGCTACAGCTATGTGGGTGGTAATCTCGAAGGCGACATCACCATTGTGGAGTTTGTCGATTACCGCTGCGGCTACTGCCGCAAAGCGCATGACGAAGTGGCCGAGCTGATCAAAGGCGACGGCAACATCCGCTTCATTGTGAAAGAATACCCGATCCTCGGTGAAGCCAGTGACCTCAGCTCCCGCTTTGCCATTGCCGTGAAACAGAAGATTGGCGGCGAAGCCTACAAATTGACCGCCGACACGCTGATCAAAATGCGCGGTGACGTGAACGAGAAATCCCTTCGCAAAGTGGCCAAGGGGCTGGGCTTTGATGCGGATTTGATCCTGGATCACATGGACGCGCCCGAGGTGGAGAAGGAAATTGCCACTACCCGCGCCCTCGCCCGTGATCTGAACATCACCGGCACCCCGAGCTTTGTTTTCCATGACGAAATGGTGCGCGGCTACGTACCGCTCAAAGGCATGCAGGCGATTGTGAAAGACAAACGCGGCTAAGCCTCGCGCCAACCAAACAGTCTAACACCGCGACGGCCACCGTTGCGGTGTTTTGCGTTCAGCGCCCGTTGCGCAACGTACGCTGGTGTAATCAGCCCGTTTCGAAAATCGGCACCTCCGCAAAACAGCCACGATACCGACAGAATACCGACGTAAAAAACGGCCCCAGAGGGCCGTTAATCTTTGAGTCGCATGTAAAGGTGGATCACTCCGCCGCGTCAGCAGCCTCCGCAGCCTGAATCGCCGCCACCTTCTTTTCCACCTCTTCGACGATGTGATCGACCATCGCCTCATTGGACATTTTGTGACTCTGCTTCCCGGCAAGATACACCATGCCAGAACCAGCCCCACCACCGGTGAATCCCACATCTGTCATCAATGCCTCGCCCGGCCCGTTCACCACGCAACCAATGATCGACAGGCTCAACGGGGTGTGGATATGCGCAAGGCGATTTTCTAATGTTTCCACGGTCTTAATCACGTCAAACCCCTGACGGGCACAGCTTGGGCAACTGATGATATTCACCCCACGGTGACGCAGGCCAAGGCTCTTAAGGATCTCAAAACCCACCTTGACCTCCTCCACAGGATCCGCACTCAGGCTCACCCGCAGCGTGTCACCAATGCCCATCCAAAGCAGCTGACCAAGACCAATGGCCGATTTGATGGTCCCGCTGACAAAGCCACCGGCTTCGGTAATCCCAAGGTGAATCGGCGCATCGGTGGCATCCGCAAGGATCTGATAGGCCGCTGCTGACATGAAGACATCGCTGGCTTTCACAGAAATCTTGAACTCGTGAAAATCGTTATCTTGCAGTATCTTAATATGGTCGAGACCACTCTCTACCATCGCGTCAGGGCACGGCTCGCCGTACTTATCCAACAGGTGTCTTTCCAAGCTACCGCCGTTTACACCAATCCGGATTGAACAGCCGTGATCCTTGGCCGCCTTGATCACTTCTTTGACCCGCTTCTCGTCCCCGATATTACCTGGATTGATCCGCAAACACGCCGCTCCGGCTTCCGCCGCTTCAATCGCCCGTTTGTAGTGGAAGTGAATGTCCGCCACGATCGGAACCGGGCTCTCTTTTGTGATTTCTTTCAGCGCCTTAGTCGCGGCCACATCCGGCGCAGAGATGCGCACTATGTCCGCGCCAGCCTCCGCCGCCGCCAGTACCTGGCCCAGCGTGGCTTTCACGTCACCACTGTCGGTGTTGGTCATGGTCTGCACCGCAATCGGCGCATCGCCGCCCACAGGCACATTGCCCACCATGATCTGACGGGATTTGCGTCGCTCGATATTGCGCCACGGACGGATGTGATTCATCGACATATCAAGACCTTTCACCACAGCAGAGATGGGTTTGATGCCTGTCTAATCGCTTCCGGTAAAAGGGGCAATGCGCGATGGCGCACAGACAAAGAGCGCCACAAAGGCGCTCTCTTAACTGATTGGAATCTCAGTGGGTTTTGATCCGGATCACTCGTCCGCAATCACCACATTCTGTGCCGCCGCCAAGGCCACGATCTTGGCCAGCTCCGGATCATTGTTCAGGTCCGCCACCGCAAAGCTCTCTTTGAGCGCATCCGTGGCCAATGCAAGATTGCGCACAGTCCCCGTGCCTTCACCCGCCGGGCCGTACAGCTCGCCGTTCACCTTGAAGTATACCGAACCGGACATGCCGGCACGCAGTGTCGGTGGCTCTTCCGTCGCCGGAAGCACATACTCCTCACCCGCATCGAGGATTTTCTCAAACAAAACAGAGCCATCCGCCGCTCGCACCCGCACCCAAGCAGGCCGCACCGCCATCAGCACCAGCTCTGGCGCATCATCCTCAACAACTTTTGGCACCGGCAATGTGTCAGCCACGGGCGCGGCCATCGCCACCGCTGCAGGTAGCTCCGGTGTAAACACCCCAATGTTGTTTGGGTTCAGCTGGGAAATAGGCGCATCCCGCGCCACCAAAACCGGCACATCCAGCGCTTGCGGACGATACAACCGATCCAATGCATCGGACGGGGCAAACACCCCTGCACCAGCGGTGGCCACATCGGTTGTCGCCTCCGTCTGCGAGGTCGCAACAGGCGCACGCCCGGCCCCATCCAGCGGATCCAGATCACTCAACACCACCGGAGATTGCTCCACCGGCGCCAGAGTAACCCGTTGAATTTCATTAAGAACCGACCAGCCGCCGTAGCCAATCCCCGCAATCAGCGCGACCAGCACCAGCGAGGATCCCACCGCCCGCATCTCCACCCGAGACAGCAGAGATTCCTGCATCGGCGTAAACGGCGTGTTTGAGGAAGAAAACGGATCGTGGCCCGTCATGGCCGGCGCAATGGGTTCCGCCTTACGAACGCCAGAGGCCTCCGCCGACATCCCGTGCGCCGTGGAAAACCCGCTCTCCGCACAAAACAGGCTGAACGTCTGTTCCGGATCCATGCCGAGGTACCGCGCATAAGACCGCACATAGCCGGCAATAAATCCTGGGGTTTCAAAGGCTGACGGGTCGCAATTCTCAATTGCAGCCACATAGCTTGCACGGATTCGCAACTCGCGCTGCACATCCAAGAGCGACTTCCCCAAAGTCGCTCGTTCGCCGCGCATCATGTCGCCAAGTTGCACGTCAAAATCGTCGTACCCTTTCGGGCCTTCGTCTACCGCTTCGGTATTGCGCTTGAATCTGCGCCCGATCATCCCACTGGCCTCTTATTGCATCGTCGGTCCTGAAAGTCCCCGATTCGAACCGATCCCCTTGTTAGGTATGAATATAACACAAACAAGGGTTTCTACACTAAGAAGTCATCTTACCCCGCCATATCGGCACGATTCAGCGCACAGTGGCTCCAAAGCGCGTCCATTGCCCCAACAAGGGCATCAATTTCTTTCGGCCCATGCACCGGAGAGGGCGTGAAGCGCAGACGCTCCGTGCCGCGTGGCACAGTCGGGAAATTGATGGGTTGAACATAGATGCCGTAGTCTTCCAACAGGTGGTCAGACAGCACCTTTGTGTGCACAGGATTGCCCACAATCACGGGCACAATATGGCTGCCGTGATCGATGATCGGCAAGCCCAGACCTTTCAAACGCAGCTTCAGAATCTGCGCCTGTGTCTGGTGCTGATCGCGCAGCGCCTGATCAGTTTTTAAGTGCGCCACAGAGGCCGCAGCACCGGCCGCTACGGCTGGTGGCAAAGACGTCGTAAAGATGAAGCCAGGCGCGTAAGACCTTACGGCATCACACATTTTTTCGGATGCGGCGATATAGCCGCCCATCACGCCATAGGCTTTGGCAAGGGTGCCGTTGATGATGTCGATACGATGCGCAAGGTTGTCACGCTCGGTCACACCTCCGCCGCGCGGGCCATACATACCCACCGCGTGCACCTCATCAATATAGGTCAGCGCGCCAAACTCATCCGCCAGATCACAGAGCGCTTCGATCGGGCCGAAATCGCCGTCCATCGAGTAGACTGATTCAAAGGCAATCAGCTTTGGCGCCGCCGGATCATCCGCTTCCAGAAGCTCGCGCAAATGCACCACATCATTGTGTTTGAAGATACGTTTTGCCCCGCCATTGCGGCGTACACCTTCAATCATCGACGCGTGGTTCAATTCATCCGAATAGATGATCAAACCGGGGAAGAGTTTTGGCAAAGTACTTAAAGTTGCATCATTTGCGATGTAGGCGCTGGTGAAAAGCAGTGCTGATTCTTTGCCGTGCAGGTCGGCAATCTCGGCTTCCAAACGTTTGTGATAGACCGTGGTGCCGGAGATATTGCGCGTCCCGCCAGAGCCCGCGCCGGTGGCATCCACCGCTTCATGCATCGCTTCGAGCACAACCGGATGTTGCCCCATGCCAAGGTAATCATTGCCACACCACACCGTGATCGGCTGTACCTCACCGTTGGGGCGAGTCCATGTAGCATGGGGAAAATGGCCCTGCTTACGTTCGATATCAATGAACGTGCGATAGCGCCCCTCATCGTGCAAACGGTTGAGTGCGTTATCTAGCTTTGCAGTGTAATCCACAGTGGCTTTCCTTCTTCCCGGTCCGGGCGACCTGGCGTCGCAACACCCCATCTGGGCATTGGCGCTCTTTTAGTCATCTGTCGCGCTTTCAGCAATGGCTACCAAATGATACATCTTTCGCACATTGATATCGATCAAACTGTGAAAGAGCGAGTCTGGACAGTGTGGTTTGCGATGGTACGGTCCCTGCAAATCGTCGCACCCGAAGGAGGCTTTCATGACGCTTGATCCCGTTCTCGCCCGCATCGACCAAAACATGCCAGAGGCGCTGGAGCGCCTGTTTGATTTGTTGCGCATCAAATCCATTTCCACTGACCCGGCGTTTGATGCCGATGTCGGCACCGCTGCGGACTGGTTGGTCAATGAGCTGCAAAGCCTTGGCATTGAAACACAAAAACGGCCCACAACTGGCCACCCAATGGTTGTTGGCCATGTGGATGGCCCCGGCCCTCACGTTCTGTTTTACGGGCATTATGATGTGCAGCCTGTGGACCCGCTGGAGCTGTGGGACCGCGATCCGTTTGACCCAGCCCTGGAAGACACTGACGCCGGCCAAGTGATCCGCGCGCGTGGTTCGTCAGATGACAAAGGCCAGCTCATGACCTTTGTCGAAGCCTGTCGCGCCTGGAAAGACGAACATGGCAGCTTGCCGTGCAAAATCACCTTCCTGTTTGAGGGCGAGGAAGAATCCGGATCCCCAAGCCTTGTGCCCTTCCTAAAAGAGAACGCCGAAGAGCTGAGCTGCGACATCGCCCTGATCTGTGACACCGGCTTGTTTGAAAGCGCCGTACCGGCCATCACCACCATGTTGCGCGGCCTGCTGGCCGAAGATTTCACCATTACCGGGCCAAGCCGTGACCTACACTCCGGCATGTACGGTGGCATCGCCATGAACCCAATCCGCGTGCTGAGCAACATCCTCGCTGACCTGCACGACGACACCGGCGCGGTGACTTTGGAGGGATTCTACAATGACGTGCCCGAATTGGCTGACGACATCCGTGCACAGTGGCAGGGCTTGAACTTCGACCACGGTACATACCTTGGCGATGTTGGTCTAAAATCCCCGGCGGGCGAGCAAGACCGCACCCCGCTGGAGCAAATCTGGTCCCGCCCAACCTGCGACGTAAACGGCATCTGGGGCGGCTATACCGGTGACGGTTTCAAAACTGTCCTGCCCTCCCAAGCCTCAGCCAAGCTCTCCTTCCGCCTCGTCGGCCAGCAGGAACCGGACAAAATCCGTGCCAGCTTCCGCGCCCATTTGGAAAGCCGCCTGCCCGAGGGATTCACCGTGGAGTACCGCTCCGAAAAAGGCTCCACCGCCTCACAAATGTCGATCGAAGACCCGGCTTTTGAAAAGGCGCGCATTGCCCTCAGCGACGAGTGGCCGCGTCCGGCGGCCTATGTTGGCTGCGGCGGCTCCATCCCAATCGCAGGCTTCTTCAAAGAGATGCTGAACATGGATTCGATGCTGATTGGCTTTGGCCGCGACGACGACCAGATCCACTCTCCCAATGAGAAATACAACGTGGAGAGCTTCCACAAAGGCACCCGCTCATGGGCGCGAATCCTGGCTGCGCTCTCGGCGTAACCATTTGGAAACACTCAGAATCACAAAACGCGCCTCTCGGGGCGCGTTTTTTTGTACTGCCAAAAATCCACGCAAAGATAATATGCGTGGAACCAAATCATCATCTCTGTTTAGGGGAGGAAGAAGTGGCGCGGTTGACGGGGCTCGAACCCGCGACCCCCGGCGTGACAGGCCGGTACTCTAACCAACTGAGCTACAACCGCGCATATATCTTCGCCTTTCGGCGTGTCCATTCCCGAAGGACCCAGGACCTGGGCTGGTAGTGGTGGCGCGGTTGACGGGGCTCGAACCCGCGACCCCCGGCGTGACAGGCCGGTACTCTAACCAACTGAGCTACAACCGCTCACTACCTGCTGTCTGGCGTGTGCCGTTCAGCGTGTGGCGTGGTTTATGCCGAGCGCTCTGGCGCGTCAAGCGGATATCCGCGAGAAAATCGAAGAAATTTTCCGAAGACAATTGTGGAGCTTTCACAACAGGGGTTTCCCCTTAAGCAAACTCCCGCGTAGAGTGCTTTGCGCGCTGAATTTTTTGTGATTAGATGCGCTTACTCGATTCAATTGCTTTTGAAGGAATAACCCGATGAAACCACTTTATGCTGCCCTGTGTGTTGCCGGTATCACTCTTGCTGCGTGTTCTCAGCAAGAAGAGCCAACTCCGGTTTACGCTCAGCCAGATTTTGACAAGCGTGGCAACGCAAGCTGCATGGCCGGCTACGACCTGCTGACCACAGACACCGGCGCTCTTGTATGTGCACCGGCAACTGCTGGCTAAATTTCAGCCATAAACTGGAATTTCAGGCGGTCCCTACGGGGATCGCCTTTTTTTGTCGCGATACAGGTGAAAACCAGCAATCATGACTGCAATACGCCCGATTCAGTCAACGTCACATAGCGGCATTCCACTTGCGAAGATCACTCAAACCCAAAGGGGTTTCTGCGCTGGTAGAGGGAAAATGGTGGGTCGTGAGAGGCTCGAACTCCCGACATCTTCGGTGTAAACGAAGCGCTCTACCAACTGAGCTAACGACCCGGTAGGCGGGGATTTAGACCGTGGCGCAGGGACATGCAAGCCCCCTTTTTGAACTTTCTTTGCGTCTTGTCCAACTTCCTCATAGGGTGGCGGCAAAAAAGGGAAAACACACCCCATGCCCGATCCAATTGTGCCCAAAGGCGTTGCCCATGTTGCTGTAGATGTGGTCGAAACCCCTGATTCTATTGTCTTTGCGCTGCAACCGAATCTGTCGATGCTGGCCTTCACCTCAGCGGTAGAGACCTTGCGCATCGCCAATCAGCTCACTGGCCAGATTCTCTACACCTGGACCACCATGTCAGAGACCGGCGAAAATGTGCGCTGCTCCAATGGCATCGAAATTGGAATCGACGCGCCCCTTGGCGACACACCGTCCAGCGCCTGTGTGTTTGTCTGCTCCGGTGTGGAGCCCGAACACGCAGCCACCCCCAAAGTGGCTGATTGGATACGTCACCAATGGCGCACCGGTCGCCGGGTTGGCGGCCTCTGCACCGGCGCCTTCACCTTGGCCAAGGCGGGTATTCTCGAAGGCAAGGCCTTCACCCTGCATTGGGAAAACATCACGCCCTTTCGCGAGCAGTATCCCACACTAGACCCACTAGAGCAGCTCTACGCGATTGATGACCGCATCATGACCTGCGGCGGTGGAGTCGCTGCGATGGATCTGTTCCTGAAGCTGATCTACGACCGCCACGGCGCCCCCCTCGCCCGCGCCGTGCTCAATATGTGCCTACACACCGTGCAACGCTCCGAGACCGACCGTCAGCAAAGCTCAACCGCCGCAGTGATCGGCAACCGCAACGACAAGCTGGTCAAAATCATTGCCCATTTTGAGGAAAACGTCGAAGAGTCCATCGACCTGGATCAAGTTGCCCGCAGCCTCGGCGTATCCCGACGCCAGATGGAGCGCCTGTTCAAAACCCACCTGAACACAACCCCAAAACGCTTCCTGCAAGACCTGCGTCTGCAACGCGCCCGTATCTTGCTGGCAGAGACCGATATGCCGGTGGTCGATGTCGCCATCGCCTGTGGCTATGAATCCGCCGGAAACTTTTCCAAACGCTTCCGCGAAGCCTATGGCATCTCGCCCCACCGGTTCTCCGCAGGACACGGGTGACCTTTCGGAAATTCCCGCAAAAAAGGACGTCACCTCCAAAACCACTTGAGTTTTGCATCCTTTTAACTCATCTTTAGCGATAATTGAAAACTCGCAACAACCGCATAATCATATGTAATGTCAAGCGCAAGGCGGTGGAGAACCAAGCTGAACGCGACCAACAAAGAAAGGTCCGCTCCGGGCGTCAACGGCGGTTTGCAACCTGCAATCATATTTGCTTTTATTGGTTCGGGCTTAACTGGCCATTAAGGCCCTGAGCAGTTACAGCAGGACAGCTTTCTCGAGCCCGCATTTTCACCGTGTCTATTTGATTAAGCAGTCTTTTGCTGCGCCAGGCACCTATTCGAACGCAACTTCACAACAAAAGCACAAAACAATGCCAGACGATCATTCAGATACTATCGCAGGCGCAACTTCTGTCTCCTTGGGTACTCCATTTTCAGGCGTTGTAGACCACGATCAAGACCGTGACAAATTTGCGATCCAACTGACCGCAGGGCAGTCCTACACCTTTAGCGTTTACCTGAACAACATGACCACCAACATGAGCCTCAGCTTGTATGAGCCGGATGGCGACAGAGTGGCCTACACCAATCACCATGATCGCGAAGATTCTCTAAAATTCAATTTTTTGAGCTTCTCATACATGGCTCAAGAAACAAAGACCGTGTATTTGTCTGTGGATCACTATACACACAATTCTTTCTTTTCTTTTGAAAATACTTACTCTGGAACCGTTGTCGCACACGAAGACGATTTTCCAAATCGCTTTGGGGCTCCTTCCGAAACCTTCAATGCCGGGGACACCGTCGAAGGGGCGATCAACTTTGTCGATGACGTGGACGTTGTTCGCTTCAACGTGGAAGAAGGCGGCATTTATAGGATTGTCTTTGACGAGGCCACAGCCCCGCTAACGCCAAACCTTAACTACATGTCTTGGTCAGGTGGTCGATGGTTCACCAGCAACTGGGCAGATACAATAGAGACAGGCGGCGAACTGTTATTCCTTGCAGATTCCGATGATCCCGTAGAATTCTATTTGAAAGGGACCGCTCCCTCAAACTACTCTTACACGATTGAAAAAATAGGCGACGACGACCATCAAGCCACTCGGCACACACACAGGTCGACTATGGAGAGCCCCACGAATGCGACGCGGTTGGGCGCGAATACTCCAATAGAGGGGAGTATTGCTTACGACTTTGATGCGGATGCGTTTAGTTTCTTTGGATCCAGGGATTCATCTTACGCGCTCACAATTGAGTATTTGACCCCAGATACACTTAAAGGTGTCGATATGTCCTTTCTGCGACTCAACGCAGACTGGTGGCCCAATTATACCCGCACGGATTCGGTGGCACACGTTACCTTCGAGTGGACTTCAATTGAACACAGCAAGTACGACTTTGAAATTGGGAATTTCTTCTCCTCAAACCAAAACACCAGTTTTACCGGCGACTACTCAATCTATGTTGTCGACATCACCGACCTCCAAAGCCGAACTGGAGACGAGTTCAACAATCTCATCAACGCCTCCGACGAGTCGGAGTTCATTCAGGCTTTTGGTGGCGACGATACTGTTGAAAGCGGCAAAGGCGCTGACAAGGTGTATCTTGGCGGCGGCAACGACACCGTGTTTGTCGGTGGCGGTGCGGAACAATTCCATGGCGGTTCTGGGCACGATCGGATCAGCTACTTCAACAGCCGAAATGGCGTAAACATCAACCTTCAAACCAACGAGGTGTCCGGCTCCTGGGCCAGCAATGACACCATCAGCGGCTTTGAAAGCGTCGACGGGTCCGAATTCGGGCGTGATGTTATCCGCGGCACCAGCGGCGCCAACACCATTCGGACCTTTGGGGGCAACGACAAGGTTTACGCCGGCAAAGGCAGCGACACGGTTCTCCTTGGCGACGGCAATGATTACGTTCGTGTAGGCGGCGGTGCGGAAGTGTTCCACGGTGGCGCGGGCACCGACCACATCAGCTATTACGACAGCCGCAATGGCGTGACTATCAACCTGGAGACCGATGAAGTCTCCGGATCCTGGGCCAGCAACGACACCATCAGCGGATTTGAAAACGTCTCGGGATCCAAAACTGGTGACGACACTATCACTGGCACGTCTGGCGCCAACAAAATCAAAACCTACGGCGGCGACGACATCATCCACGCAGGCGGAGGCAACGACAAAGTCTACGCTGGCAAAGGCAACGATACAGTCAACCTTGGGGACGGCAATGACTACGTGCGCGTTGGCGGCGGGCGCGAGGAATTCCACGGCGGCGATGGCAATGACTACCTCAGCTATTACGACAGCCGCAATGGCGTGAACGTCAATCTGGAAACCAATGAAGTCTCCGGATCCTGGGCCAGCAACGACACCATCAGCGGCTTTGAAAACGTCTCGGGCTCCAAAACCGGCGACGACACAATCACCGGTACGTCCGGCGCAAACATGATTAGAACCTACGGCGGAGACGACAATATCTTCGCTGGAGACGGCAACGACACTGTCTATGCTGGCAAAGGCAATGACCGCGTCTTCCTTGGCGAAGGCGATGACTACGTTTTTGCCGGAGGTGGCGCCGAATACTTTGATGGCGGCTATGGCCATGACATCATCAGCTACCGCGACAGCCGCGCAGGCGTTGTAATTGACTTGCAGGCAGACATGGTCTCTGGATCTTGGGCTGTAAATGACACGATCAAAAACTTCGAAAGCGCCGCCGGCTCGCAATCCGGCCACAACAAGATTTTTGGCACCTCTGGCACAAACCATCTCGACGGATTTGACGGCAACGACACGCTCTATGGGCGTGACGGCAACGACGTTCTAACCGGCCGCGATGGCAACGACGAGCTTTACGGGGGCGTTGGCAATGACCGGCTCTCAGGCGGTACAGGCAACAATGCGTTAATTGGCGGCGCCGGCGCAGATACCTTCGAGTTTGATCTGGAAGCTTTAATCGGTGGCCAGAGCAGCCGCTCCGTCATCCAGGATTTCGAAGACGATGTGGATACAATCCGAATCTATACCACCCGCAGCGTCGGCAATGACATCTCGGACTATGCGCAGCAAGTTGGCGACGATCTGCTCTTAGAGGTGAATTCCCAAGTATCTCTGATGATCTGGGATATGACCCTTGCGGCACTTCAGGACGACGTGGTTTTCGAGTTGGTGTAGCCAAGGTCGACAGGGGCACCTCCCTACCAGGGGTGCCCTCTTTTGTACTGGCAGATCGCTGCCAGCTCCGGCTTCTATTCAGAAAAGAAACGGGCGCTCAACCACTTAAGGGAGCGCCCGTTAAAAAAATGGTGGGTCGTGAGAGGCTCGAACTCCCGACATCTTCGGTGTAAACGAAGCGCTCTACCAACTGAGCTAACGACCCGATACGCGCCTTCTAGACTCACTCCGCAGGCTCTGCAAGACCCTCTTCGTCACTTTCTGCACCTTCTGTCGTTTTCCGACGCAAACGCAGATTTACCACCTTTACTTCGTCCAGATCTTTGCTGTTTTGCACCTTCACTTTGCCAAGGCCCGGCATATTCAGACCACGCCCAGATGTGAGCGTCTCCCCGAGGATGGCAAGTGCCGCCTCAATAGCTGGCTTGGCATCACGTTTCTTCACGCCAGCCCGGGCAACAGCCGCCTCGATGAGCTCTTTTTTGCGCATGAGATCCAAACCATCGTCCGCGGCAATACCCTCTGCTTTCTCAGACACAGCTGCAGGTGATGCTTCTGCAATCTCTTTCAAACTGGTGCTGGTTTTGCGGGACGTGGTCGCACGTGCGCGCGTCTTACTGCCGGACACGCTTTTGCGCGTGGTTGCGGGAGCCTTAGCCATGGTTTTCTACCTCACTGGTCTGCTCGACATGCCAACCATAGCACAGACAGGTAAAAAAGACAGGCAATTCGGGTACTTGCCACAATATCAACGCCAAAACCAAAAGTGGCGCACCAAATGTGCGCCACTCATATTTACTCGGATCCAAACAAAGCCGTCACTTCAACTTGGACAGCTTGTCCTGTAATTCGGCCAATTGCTTCTTGATGTCATCGAGGTCTTCCCCGTCGCCACTGGAGGTGTCTTCTTTCTCAGCTGCAGGCGTGGAACTGCCGGGCCACGGCATGCCGCCGGTCATCGCTTTCATAAAGGCTTCTTGCTGCGCCTGCATTGCTTCCAGCCCAGGCATCGTCATGCCTGTCCCCATGCTTTCCATGACCTTTTCCTGGCTGTCACGCAGCATATCAAACGAAGTTTGCAAGAACTGTGGCACCATTGATGTAGCTTGAGTGGTATAGGCCCGCACCAGATCATTGAGCACATTCACCGGCAGGACATTCTCCCCCCGACTCTCATGTTCCGCAATGATTTGAAGCAGGTACTGACGGGTCAGATCATCCCCGCTTTTCAAATCGATAATCTGGACTTCACGACCGGACCGAATGAAGCCGGCAATATCGTCCAAGGTGACATAGTCACTGGTCTCTGTGTTATAGAGCCGCCGGCTGGCGTAGCGTTTGATCAGCAGTGGTTTGTTGTCTTCGCCCACGTCATTCTCCCCAAAAATTTTGCGCGCTGCAGAAAAAGCCTATGCGACTGCAGCACAAAAAGAAAGAGCGGGCATAAAGCCCGCTCACGCAATCTGCTTCCTTAGGGAGGATAAGGATGCCGAGTTGCGGCTTTTCTTACTTGGAAGTCGCTTTTTTCGCGGCAGCGGTCACGTCGTTGGTGGCCTTTTTCACTGCAGCTGTTGCTTCTTCAGACGCTTCTTTGCCGGCAGACATCAGCAGTTCAACAGTTTCCATCTGAACTTTTTTGGCAACTTCGGCAAACGCCGCCATGTTTTCAGCAGCAACTTCAGCCTGAGCGGAGGCAAAATCGGTCATCGCTTTGGCGTAGTCAGCTGGATCTTCTTTGGCTTTGGACATGTCGCCCAGTTTCGCCAGAGTGTCTTTGGTCCACTTTGTAGAGATCTCGGAGGACTTTTCAGCCGCGCCCAGAGCAACAGTGGTCAGCTTTTCGTTCAGCGCTGCGGAGTTTTTGAACGCGTCGTCAAAAGCAGATGTATCAACCGGGAATGCGCCCAATACGTCTTTGAACATTGCGGTCATGTCCTGTGTCGCTTTAGCCATTGGTGTAGTTCCTTAAACAAATGACAGCCCGTGAAGATGAGGACTATGGGCTGCGTTTCTAGTCTCTGGAAACAATATGCTTTCTGCGACGCAGCATTTCAAGAAGTTTTTGCTGCATTGCAGCAAAAACCTTTCATGCCTTTGTTATTTATATGCTTTTTTCAAAACATAACTGCCCGGAGCGTCTCCAAGCGGAGGGTGATTCTCGTCCCCTTCCTCTCGGGCGGATATTTTTTTGCCTGATTTCTTCGACAACCACGCATCCCAACGCGGCCACCAGGATCCCTCGTTGAAGGTTGCGCCATGCATCCACTCATCCGCCGTGCCTTTCACATCGGTATTGGTGTAATGGCCATACTTCTTCTTACTTGGCGGGTTCACAATCCCGGCGATGTGGCCCGACTGCGATACGATGAAGGTCTTGGACCGGCTCTTGGTTTGCTGAAATCCGTTGTAGCAGTCTTTCCACCGCGCGATGTGATCTGTCTCACAGGTTACGGCGCAGACCGGCACATCCACGTCAGTGATTTTCAAAGTTGTGCCACACAGCTCAACCCCCTCACCAACAAATTTGTTGGCCTGACACAGCTCGCGCAAATACTGATGCGCCATTTTGCCTGGCAAGCCAGAGCCATCGCCGTTCCAGTACAATAGATCAAACGCGGGCGGTGCCTCCCCCATAAAGTAACTCTTGATCGCCGGACCGTAGATCAGGTCATTGGACCGCAGGAAACTAAACGTTCGCTGCATGATAAAGGACCGCAGGATGCCAAACTCCTCGACCTCATCATCAATGCCGTCAATAAAGTCATCCTGCAAAAACGGCGTAAACTCACCTTGGTCAGAGAAATCCGTGAGCGTGGTGAAGAACGTCGCGGATTTCACCGATTTGTCACCGCGCTGCTTCATCAACGACAGCGTCAGATGCAGTGTGGTCCCCGCGATACAATAGCCAACCGCGTTCACCTGTTTCTGCTTGGTAATGTCTTTGACCTGCGCAATGGCTTCGAGGAATCCCTCCTCAATATAGTCATCCATCCCCACATCCGCGTGCGACAGATCAGGATTGACCCAGCTCACCACAAACACAGTGTACCCCTGCGCCACACACCACCGGATCAGACTGTTCTGTTCTTTGAGATCCAGAATGTAGTATTTGTTGATCCAGGGCGGAAAGATGATCAACGGTATTTCATGCACCGTCTCGGTGGTTGGCGAAAACTGCAGCAACTCGAACATGCGATTGCGGTACACCACCTTACCCGGGGCTGTCGCAATGTTGCGCCCAATCTCAAAGGCGTCTTCGTCCGCGAGCTTCACCAGAAGCTCACCGTTGTTGGCCTCCAGATCAGAGATCATGTTCTGCAATCCGTCGATCAGGGACTGCCCTTCTGTCTCCACAGCCTTTTCCAACGCATCCGGGTTGGTCCCCAAAAAGTTGGTCGGCGACATCATGTCGACAATCTGGCTCGAGAAATATTCAATCCGTTGTTTGTCTTTCGGCGCCAGCCCCTCGAGCTCACCAACAGCGGTTTTGATCGCCTCGGAATTGCGCATGTATTGCTGTTTGAGAAGATTGAAATAGGGATGGGTCTTCCACATTGGGTGAGAGAATCGGCGGTCGGTCGGTGTGTCATCCTGCGGTGCAGAAAATTGCCCCTTAAGCATTAAATTCTGTGCGTCTACGAAAGATTTAACCGACTTTCCCCACAGATCGAGCTGATTTTCGATAACTTTTCCGGGGTTGTCGACCATCGCTTGCCAATAGGCGTTCGCAGCGTTCATGAAGACTTCAGGTTCCGGGGAATTTAGCTCATCTCTCAATGGCTTATGGCGACCAAGCACTTCGGTTAATCGCAGCGACAAAGCTTCAACTTTTGCCAAATTCGCGTTCAGGCGATCCATTTTTTCGCCAGTTTCAGTCTCATTTGTTGTCATATTAACCCATTCGCCCTAATGTCGCTGCTGTGCAGCATTAACCAAGCGCCCCCTCAATATTACTGGGGAAAACACAGGGTGCATACCCCAAACGATAGGACGAAGCACATGCGATACATGGCCACGTATGACCTGATGGAAACGATGCGGAACACCAACCAATGGTTGGGCGCCACCGCCAGCGCCATGGCGTCATACCCAGCTTTCGCATTGGTCCCAAACCCGGGTTTGCAATGGATGGCAGCTTGGGGCGAGGTCACCGAACGCGCCTTCCAACGCATGATTGTGAAGCCGGATTGGGGCATCGACAGCTTCACCTGCGAAGACGGCAAAGACCACATCGTCAACATCAACACCGTGATCGAACGCCCCTTTGGGGACCTGATCCACTTTGAAGTTTCCGGCCGCAAACCGATGAAGCGCAAGGTCATGTTGGTGGCACCAATGTCCGGCCACTACGCCACCCTGCTGCGCTCCACCGTGAAAAGCCTGATTGCGGATTGCGAAGTCTACATCACCGATTGGCATAACGCGCGCGACATCCCCGTGTCCGATGGCAAGTTTGATGTTGAGGATTACACCCTCTACCTTGTCGATTTTATGAAAGAGCTTGGCCCCGACACCCATGTGATCGCCGTGTGCCAGCCTGCCCCGCTCACTTTGGCCGCCACCGCCTATCTGGCCGAAGAAGACCCGGCAGCGCAGCCGCGCTCCCTCACCCTGATTGGCGGGCCAATTGATCCTAACGCCGCCGCCACCGAAGTCACCGACTTTGGCCATCGCGTCACCATGGGGCAGCTTGAAGAAACCATGATCCAACGTGTGGGCTTCAAATACCCCGGCGTGGGTCGGATGGTTTATCCAGGCCTGTTGCAGCTCTCCTCCTTTATGTCGATGAACGGCGAGCGCCACTCAAAGGCGTTTAACGACCAAATCATGCGCGTGTCCCGCGGCGAGGCGTCAGATCACGACGCGCACAACCGATTCTACGATGAATATCTGGCTGTTATGGACATGACCGCCGAATTCTACCTTTCCACGGTGGAGCGTCTGTTTAAAAACGGCGAAATCGCCAACAACGAATTTGTTGTGGCAGGCCGCAAGGTCGACATTGGCAAGATCACCACCGTGGCTGTGAAAACCGTCGAAGGTGCCAAAGACGACATCACCGCCCCCGGTCAATGCATTGCCGCTCTGGACCTCTGCACTGGCCTGCCTGACGACAAAAAGGCAAGCCACGTTGAGCCGGGCGCCGGTCACTACGGGATTTTTGCAGGCAAGAGCTGGCGCAACAACATCCGCCCTCTGGTGCTCGAATTCATCGATGCCAACGCGGCGGCGCCAAAGAAGAAAGCCGCTGCCGCGCGCAAGCCAGCCAATAAGAACACCGCCGCCTAATCCGGCAAGTCAAAATCTTCCGCACACAAATGGGGCGATCGTTAGACGATTCGCCCCATTGTTGTATTTGCCGGCCACCGTTGCAAAAGATGCACATCTGCCTGCCGCAATATTTTCCACATAAATACCCGCTTAGGCCTACATATTGTGGATAACTCTGCCCCCTGCTCTCGCCCAAAAGCAGAAACGCCTTTTTTCAAACGTTTAGCGGAATTAACCATTATTAACGGGCTCTAAACAGGCCTGTGGAGGAATCGGACCCCATCGGCGAGTCGCCGCCAGCCCCTTTCCGTCAACAGGAAAAATCCTGATTTTTGGTAAATAAATCCGTTGACCCTTTAGGGGGCGATACGCCAGTTTGTGGCAGCAGCCGAGAAAACCCACTAGATATTGTGGCGACCAAGGTAGCGGAGACAAACTCTGATAAACACCCGTTTGGGTCTGTTGTAGCGGCAAACGCATGACGTTTACGCGCCGGTCTCCCTTTGCCTGCTGGTCCGAACCACCATCCAAGGGTTCACACTGGATGCGCCATCAATCGCACAGAACGTGCACCACGGGACACTTTGGCACTGGGGACGACAACAGGCATGAAGATTCAACGACGCTTCACCAAGACCGGACAGGATGCTTACGCAGATCTGGATTTTGTGACCACCGAATCTGAGATCCGCAACCCGGACGGCACAGTTGTCTTCCATCTTGCTGACGTCGAAGTCCCGTCCAGCTGGTCACAAGTGGCCTCTGATGTGATCGCGCAAAAATACTTCCGCAAAGCGGGCGTCCCGGCCAAAATGCGCAAAGTGCGTGAAAAAGGTGTTCCAGAGTTCCTGTGGCGCTCGGTCCCGGCCAACGATGACGTGGCCATCGGCAGCGAAACCAGCGCCAAACAGGTGTTTGACCGCCTCGCCGGGGCTTGGACCTATTGGGGCTGGAAAGGCGGCTACTTCTCTTCCGAAGAAGACGCTCGCGCCTATTTTGACGAGATGCGCTACATGCTGGCGACCCAGCGCGCCGCGCCCAACTCGCCACAGTGGTTCAACACCGGCCTGCACTGGGCCTACGGCATTGATGGCCCCTCTCAGGGCCACTACTACGTCGACTACAAAAGTGGCAAGCTGACCAAATCCAAATCTGCTTACGAGCACCCACAACCGCACGCTTGCTTCATTCAGTCCGTGGCGGATGATCTTGTGGGCGACGGCGGCATCATGGATCTCTGGGTCCGCGAAGCCCGCCTGTTCAAATACGGTTCCGGCACCGGAACCAACTTCAGCTCTCTGCGCGCAGACGGCGAATCTCTCTCTGGCGGCGGCAAATCTTCTGGCTTGATGGGCTTCCTGAAAATCGGCGACCGCGCCGCAGGGGCGATCAAGTCCGGCGGCACCACCCGTCGCGCGGCCAAAATGGTGATTGTCGATGCCGATCACCCGGACATCGAGGAATACATCAATTGGAAGGTCAAAGAGGAGCAGAAGGTTGCCTCCATCGTGGCCGGCTCCAAAATGCACGAGCAAAAGCTTAACGGCATCTTTGACGCGATCAAATCTTGGGATGGTGCCGAGGCAGACGCCTATGACGCCAAGATCAACGAAGGCCTGAAATCCGCAATCCGCGACGCCAAAAAGTCGATGATCCCGGAGACGTATATCAAACGCGTGCTGGATTACGCCAAACAGGGCTACGCCAGCATCGAGTTCCCGACCTATGACACCGATTGGGACTCTGAGGCCTACGCCTCTGTATCCGGCCAGAACTCCAACAACTCCATCCGCGTCACCGACGCCTTCCTGAAGGCTGTGGAAAACGACGACGATTGGGAGCTGATCCGCCGCACCGACGGCAAAGTGGCCAAAACCATCAAGGCCCGCGACCTTTGGGAAGATGTCGGCCACGCCGCATGGGCTTGTGCTGATCCGGGCATCCAGTACCACGACACGGTGAACGCCTGGCACACCTGCCCGGAAGATGGCGAAATCCGCGGCTCCAACCCGTGTTCCGAATATATGTTCCTGGACGACACGGCGTGTAACCTCGCCTCCATGAACCTGCTGTCCTTCCTAAAGGACGGCGTTTTCCAGGCCGAAGACTACATGCACGCCACCCGTCTCTGGACCGTGACGCTGGAAATTTCGGTGACCATGGCGCAGTTCCCGTCCAAGGAAATTGCCCAACGGTCATATGACTTCCGCACTCTCGGTCTTGGCTACGCCAACATCGGCGGCCTGCTGATGAACATGGGCTACGGCTATGACAGTGAAGAAGGCCGCGCGCTTGGCGGCGCGCTCACCGCATTGATGACGGGTGTGGCCTATGCCACCTCGGCTGAAATGGCGGGGGAACTGGGCGCCTTTGACGGCTATGCTCGCAACAGCGAACATATGCTCCGCGTGATCCGAAACCACCGCCGCGCGGCCCAAGGCCTGACCTCCGGTTACGAAGGTTTGGCCGTCAAACCATTGCCGCTGGACGCTGAAAACTGCCCAGACCAAGTCCTGGTTGAATTGGCTAAATCCTCCTGGGACGAAGCCCTCGAGCTGGGCGAGAAGAACGGCTACCGCAACGCCCAGACCTCGGTGATTGCCCCAACCGGCACCATTGGTCTGGTGATGGATTGTGACACCACTGGCATTGAGCCTGATTTTGCGCTGGTGAAGTTCAAAAAGCTCGCAGGCGGCGGCTACTTCAAGATCATCAACCGCTCCGTGCCTGCGGCATTGGAAGGTCTCGGCTATTCCTCCGCGCAGATCGAAGAGATTGTGTCCTACGCTGTAGGTCACGGCACCATCGGCAACGCGCCGGGCATCAACCACACCTCGCTGATCGGCCATGGCTTCACCACCAACGAAATCGAAAAAATCGAAGCCGCTCTTGGGTCCGCTTTCGACATTCGCTTTGTGTTCAACCAATGGACGCTGGGCGAAGAGTTCTGCACCAATGTGCTTGGTATCCCAGCGGAGAAGCTGAACGACCCGGCCTTCGAACTGCTTGGGCACCTCGGCTACACCAAAGCGGACATTGATCTGGCCAACGACCACGTCTGCGGCACCATGACCCTCGAAGGCGCGCCATTCCTCAAGGAAGAGCACTATCACATCTTTGATTGTGCCAACCCATGCGGCAAAAAAGGCAAGCGCTACCTTTCTGTGGACAGCCACATCACCATGATGGCATCTGCCCAGAGCTTCATCTCTGGCGCGATCTCCAAAACAATCAACATGCCCAACGATGCCACCATCGAGGACTGCCAGAGCGCCTACGAGCTCTCTTGGTCCCTCGGCATCAAAGCCAACGCTCTGTACCGTGACGGTTCCAAACTGTCCCAACCGCTGGCTGCCGCGCTGGTGGAGGACGATGACGAAGCTGCCGAAGTGCTCGAATCCGGGTCCATGACCGAAAAGGCGCAAGTTCTGGCCGAAAAGATCGTCGAGAAAATCGTCGTCAAAGAAGTGGCCCGCGGCCGCGAAAAAATGCCGGAACGCCGCAAAGGCTACACCCAGAAAGCAGTTGTGGGCGGCCACAAAGTCTACCTGCGCACCGGTGAATATTCCGACGGCTCACTGGGCGAAATCTTCATCGACATGCACAAGGAAGGCGCTGGCTTCCGCGCGATGATGAACAACTTCGCCATCGCTGTCTCGGTTGGCCTGCAGTACGGCGTGCCGCTCGAAGAATTTGTCGACGCCTTCACCTTCACCAAATTTGAGCCTGCGGGCATGGTGCAGGGCAACGACTCCATCAAAAACGCCACCTCAATCCTCGACTATATCTTCCGCGAATTGGCCGTGTCTTACCTCGACCGCACCGACCTTGCGCATATCAAGCCAGAAGGCACCACGTTTGACGATGTTGGACGTGGCGAGGAAGAAGGTGTTTCCAACGTCTCCGAACTGTCCGACACCGCTGCGACTCGCTCGCTTGAGGTGCTGAAGCAGATCTCCTCCACCGGGTATTTGCGCAAGCGTTTGCCGCAAGAACTGGTGGTGTTGAACGGCGGCGGCAACATTTCTGTGGATAACTCGGACGCCGTCAAGAATCTCGCCACTTTGGTGCCGGAAACCGCTGGCGCAACCGTATCAGACATGGCACCTAGCGCCTCCGTCACAGCGGTGGCGGCTCCGATGGACGAGCGGGTCAAAGCCAAAATGCAAGGCTACGAGGGCGACCCTTGTGGCGATTGCGGCAACTACACTTTGGTGCGCAACGGCACCTGCATGAAATGCAACACCTGCGGCGCCACCTCGGGCTGTAGCTAAGGAGATGACTGTGACGAAGAGCAGAAGCCTTCCGTCTAATGACGACCAAAGCCAAACCACCAATGACACCTTGGTGGGCACCATCCGCATCAGCGGTGACTGGGCCCGCAAGGTACGTGGCGAAGCAGATGCCCCTGCCCCGCAGGCGGCCAACGACGATTACGCCGAGCACCGGATTTTTGCCGCCCGCAAAAGCTCCTGATCGGCGACCACGAGATCCCGGGGGGACCTGGGTAGGGGGCCTCGGCCCCCGACGACATACTCCGCTGCCGTCCCTAAGTTTAGGCAGTGGTGTTCCACGGAGCGGGTGCGCTCGCTCCGACGACATTCAGGCCGCAGGCAAAAAACATCGAGCGGTAATTATAGAGTGAGCCTGAATGGCGAAACTGGGGGGCCCTTTGGCCCCCTACTTTTTTTGTGCAGTGGCCAAATCTTTCAACCACTCACTTTCTCCTGATCCAAGTTGATTGGCGCACTCATCCGTTCCTCAGCCACAAAGAGTAAACCGCCCTTTGCGCCAAGGATCCACCATGTCTCTCCGCCTTTCTGCCCTTCTCTGCGCCATCGCCTTATCCACCGCCCTGCCTGTCTCTGCACAGGACGCTGCCCCCCTGCCCGCGTATGTGATCGAGCAATTTGGCACACCGCCCGTTGTGCCCTCCGGCCCCTTGTCCGATGCCCTAGAGACCGCCGCAGACATGGCCTTCGTCGAAAGCATGCAGCAAGGCACCTGGGGCCGAGACGAAACGCTCGCCCTCGACGAAATCGCAGCTTCAGGCGACCCGCGCCTCTCCTGGATCATTAGTGATCTGATGCGCTTTGTGACCTCCCCGCAATTAAACTTCGTCCTCTCCGAAGCCGCTGCCACTTTGCTGGAGATCGACACACCAACCGAAAACACTTGGGGCGTCGTCACCGATCATCTGATTGCCTGGGATATCCCCGAACCACCCGATTACCTGCGCTTCAAACGCGCTATCTTCACCGCCATCGTCCCGGAATGGGACCCGCTGTTTGTGCCTGGAGACATTGACTGGCGGCTGGTATCTTGGGGTGGAGTGCTGATCGACAACCGCGCTTTTGACACCACCGATGAGCCGTGCAACTGCATCCCCGCCGCCGACAACCCCGAGGTCACCGACGCCGCCGGTGCCACCTGGCTCAAAGATGACGACATCATCTTTGGCGTTGAGGTCAACGGCGAATACCGCGCCTACCCCCGCCAGATCATGGAAGTCCGCGAGATGGTCAACGACACCCTTGGCGGGCGCGACCTTGGCATCCCCTACTGCACTCTCTGCGGCGCCGCCCAGGCCTATTTCACCGACCAATTGCCCGCCGGTGTCGAGCGGCCAATCTTGCGCACCTCCGGCCTGCTCAGCCGCTCCAACAAGGTCATGTACGACCTAACCACCTACTCCGTCTTTGACACCTTCCTCGGCCACGCCGTCACCGGCCCCTTGGCCGACAAAGGCATCAAATTGGAGCAAGCTGCCGTCATCACCACAGACTGGGGCACATGGAGAACCACCCATCCCGAAACCACAGTTCTGGCCGAATACCTCGCCCTCGGCCGCAATCCCGATTTCCGCAATGGTCGCGACGCCAACGGCCCGATCTTCCCGGTGGGTGACGTCGACCCACGCCTACCCGTGCATGAAGACATCATCGGCATCGTCACAGCCTCCGGCCAGCCCGTCGCCTTCCAGCGGTCCAAAGCCCTTGTGGCCCTACGCAAAGGCGAAAACATCGCCTATGAAAACATCCGCCTCAAGCTCGACGCAGGCGGCATCCGCGCAGTCGACGCCAGTGGCGCGGACCTCGGCAGCCACCAAGCCTTCTGGTTCGCCTGGTCACAGTTCCACCCAGACACCGCCCTCTGGCCCGGCTAACGCGCCAGGTTCTCGCGCAAAAAATTAATCATCACGCGTGTTTTGCGGGGCAGGTACCGGCGGTTTGGGTAAAGCATCCAAGCCGCCGTTTCAAAATCACTCACTGTAGCCTGATATTTAGGGCACATCTCCACCAACCGCCCCGCTGCCAAATCTTCTACCACCAGCCAATCCGCCAACAAGGCCGCGCCCAGCCCCTGCCGCGTAGCTTCCAACAGCGCCAAAGCGTTAGAAAACTTGTGTCGCCCGGCCACATTGACCTTAAACGGCTTTTCGCCCGCCCCACGAAACCGCCAGACGTCCCCAATCCCCGGCAACGCATATCGCAAACAGTCGCGATCACGAAGCTCCTCAGGCGTCTCCAACCCGCCAACGCGCGTCAAATACGCTGGGCTCGCCACCAAATAATACCGCGTATCCATCAGCTTACTGGACACCAAATCCCCTTTTGGCGCCGGGGCCAGCCGCACCGCCAGGTCAATCCCCTGCTCAACCAAGTCCAAATTCGCATCGCTGCTGATCACCTCGACGGAAATCTCCGGATACCGCTCTGAAAACGCAGGCAGAACCGGCACAATCTTCTGACAGGCGAAGGCCACTGACGCGGTCACTCGCAATGTGCCTGCCGGTTTCTGCCGCGCCCCCATAGCCGCCTGCGCTGCTGCCTGCATCTCGTCCACCAGCGGAGCCACCCGCTGCAAATAGGCCGCGCCTTCCTCAGTTGTAGACAGCTTCCGCGTTGTGCGGTGAAACAACCGCACCCCCAACTCCGCCTCCAAAGCCGAGAGGCTGCGGGACACCGACGAAGGATCCAATTCCAACACCCGCGCTGCCCCGGCAATGCTGCCCTGTGCCTGCACCAGCAGAGCCAATTCCAAATCTCGCACATCCATTCATGCAAATTACGCACGACTTATCTGTCAATCCAGCCATTTCTCGCAGCTTCCTCACGGCCTATCCCCAAGGCAACACAAGGAGACCCCAATGACTGACCTCACCGGAAAAACCGCCATTATCACCGGCGCCAGCCGCGGCATCGGCGCCGCCGCCGCCCACCACCTCGCCAAACTTGGCGCCAACGTCGTGCTCGCCGCCCGCTCTCAAAGCGCGCTGTCAGAACTGACACAAAGCATCCTCGACGATGGCGGCGCGGCCCGGCTACAGGTCTGCGACGTCAGCGACCCTGCCTCCGTCGAAGCCCTATTCAAAACCGCCACCGACACTTTCGGAAGCCTCGACATCCTCGTGAACAACGCCGGCCTCATAGACCCAATTACCACCTTGGCCGACAGCGATCCCGCCGCATGGTCCAAAGTCCTCGATGTGAACATCAAAGGCGTCTACCACGGCCTGCGTTTCGCCCTGCCGGTCATGCGCGCCCAAGGCGCGGGCACCATCATCAACATCTCGTCTGGTGCGGCCAATTCCTTCCTCGAAGGCTGGTCCCACTACTGTGCTTCCAAGGCTGCCGTGGTGCGTCTCACCGGCATAGCCCACAAAGAAAACGCCGACGCAGGTGTGACGGTTGTCGGCCTGAGTCCCGGTACTGTCGCCACCGACATGATGGCCACCATCCGCGCCTCCGGCATCAACCCAGTCAGCCAGCTGGCACCTGACGCGCACATCCCAGCCGAATGGGTCGCACAGGCCATCGCCTACCTCTGCGGCCCGGATGGCAAGACCCACGCGGGTCAAGACTTTTCCCTGAAAACCAACGAAGGCCGCGCCGTGCTTGGCCTGCCTCCGGTCTAACCCATACAAAAAAGGCGCGCCGATCTCTCGACGCGCCTTCAAATTCAAAGCTTAGAAGACCTTAATGCGCTGTCGCGCTCGCCGCTTCTTCTTTCTTGAGCTTCGCCGCAGCCGCTTCTTCCGCAGCCTCGTCCCACTCAATTGCTTCTGGCTCTTTGGTCAGCGCCAGTTTCAACACTTCAGAGACGTGCTTCACCGCGATGATTTCCAGACCGTCTTTCACGTTGTCCGGAATGTCCGCCAAATCCTTCTCGTTCTCCTGCGGGATCAGCACCGTTTTGATGCCACCACGCAGCGCCGCGAGAAGTTTCTCTTTCAGACCGCCAATCGGCATCGCATTGCCGCGCAAAGACACTTCACCGGTCATCGCTATGTCTTTGCGCACCGGAATGCCAGTCAGCACCGACACAATCGACGTCACCATCGCCAAACCCGCAGACGGGCCATCTTTTGGCGTCGCGCCATCCGGCACGTGCACGTGGATGTCTATCTTGTCAAAGACCGTTGGCTTCACGCCAATCTGAGGCGAAATAGACCGCACGTAAGAAGACGCCGCATCAATCGACTCTTTCATGACGTCGCCTAGCTTACCGGTGGTCTTCATGCGGCCTTTGCCGGGCAGCTTCAGACCTTCGATGTGCAACAGGTCACCGCCAACCGAGGTCCAGGCCAGACCGGTGACAACACCCACCTGGTTCTCGTCCTCAGCCAAGCCATAGCGGAACTTCTTCACGCCCAGGAAATCATCCAGATTGTCCGGGGTCACAGAAACAGTCTCCGCCTCGCCTTTCACAATCTTGGTGACAGCTTTCCGGGTCAGCTTCGCCAATTCACGTTCAAGGTTCCGCACACCCGCTTCACGGGTGTAGGTGCGCACAATCTCTTGCAGCGCTTCATCCGATACCTCGAATTCACCTTTCTTCAGACCGTGGTTTTTGACCTGCTTGTCAATCAAGTGCTGACGCGCAATTTCACGTTTCTCGTCTTCGGTGTAGCCAGCCAGTGAAATGATCTCCATCCGGTCCAAAAGCGGACCCGGCATGTTGTAGGAGTTCGCCGTGGTCAGGAACATCACGTTGGATAGATCGTATTCCACCTCAAGGTAGTGATCCACAAACGTGCCGTTCTGCTCCGGATCAAGCACCTCTAGCATCGCGGACGCAGGATCACCGCGGAAGTCCTGCCCCATCTTGTCGATTTCATCGAGCAGGATCAGCGGGTTGGTGGTCTTCGCCTTTTTCAGCGCCTGAATGATCTTACCGGGCATGGAGCCAATGTACGTCCGGCGGTGGCCACGGATCTCACTTTCGTCGCGCACACCGCCAAGGCTGATGCGGATGAACTCTCGACCGGTGGCTTTTGCCACGGACTTACCAAGCGAGGTTTTACCCACACCTGGAGGGCCCACGAGGCACATGATTGGGCCTTTGAGCTTGCTGGAGCGCTGCTGCACCGCAAGGTACTCAACAATGCGCTCTTTGACCTTCTCCAGACCAAAGTGATCTGTGTCCAGAACCTCTTGTGCCTTGCCCAGGTCCTTCTTCACACGGCCACGTTTGCCCCATGGAATGGACAGCATCCAATCCAGATAGTTGCGCACAACGGTCGCTTCGGCCGACATCGGGCTCATGTTTTTGAGCTTCTTCAGCTCACCCTCAGCCTTCTCTTTGGCCTCTTTGGAGAGCTTGGTTTTGCCAATCTTCTCTTCGAGCTCGGCAATTTCGCCTTCGCCCTCTTCGCCGTCGCCAAGCTCCTTCTGAATGGCCTTCATCTGCTCATTCAGATAGTACTCGCGCTGGGTCTTCTCCATTTGCGATTTCACGCGCGTCTTGATCTTCTTCTCAACCTTCAGCACACTCATTTCGCCCTGCATCAGGCCATAGACCTTCTCCAGACGCTCGCTCACAGACAGGGTTTCGAGAAGCTCTTGCTTCTCGTTCACCTCAATACCCAGATGGCCCGCCACAAGGTCAGCCAAACGCGCAGGCTCGCTGGCGTCTTCCACCGCGCTCAGCGCTTCTTCCGGGATGTTCTTTTTGACTTTGGAATAGCGCTCAAACTCGTCGCCAACAGAGCGCAGCAGCGCTTCGATGGTGGCAGCGTCGCCTGGCATTTCGTCCAGATGTTCGGCACGGGCCTCAAAGTAGTCGTCGTTTTCAACAAAGTCGGTGATGGTCACACGGCTCTGACCTTCGACCAGCACTTTTACGGTGCCATCAGGCAGCTTCAACAGCTGCAGCACATTGGCCAAAACGCCGGTGCGGTATATGCCGTCAAAATCTGGATCATCCTCTGCAGGATCAACCTGACTGGACAGCAGAATCTGCTTGTCATCGGCCATCACCTCTTCAAGCGCACGGACCGATTTTTCCCGGCCAACAAACAGCGGCACAATCATATGTGGGAACACCACAATGTCGCGCAGCGGCAGCACAGGATAAGATGTGTTGAGGGGCTCAGTCATGAGTTTTCCTTGTTCTAGCAAAGCGACGCGGGTCCCACATGTGGCAACCTTTTGGTCCCTTTCCGTTTCCTCGGCTTATTGATTTGGGGTGCCTCGTCCCCGCTTTCAACGGCGTTTTGTTGGTTGGACCACACAATGCCTTTACAGAACGTGAGGAACAAGGCGGGAAACGGCTAAAGAGGCAAAATAATTTGCTTACAGAGAGGGTGTTCCAAGCGTGACGCGCAGCCTACTCAACCGAGGCTGAAACAAATACTCTTGTTGCCCGCCAACAGGTAAGACGCCCTTCCAGCCTTCACTGCGCAGGACGCAACAACACCGTTTCAGTCATAAAAAGCACCGTTTCGTCGCTTTTGAGGGTCAGCTCAGAAATCTCTAGCACCCGATCGTCAAAGTACGGCACCAAGGTGATGGTGCCAAACACCGTGATCCCGCCCTCAAATTCCGGCAGTTCAATCTGCAACTGCGGCAGCCCCGCTGGACCGCATTGCGTATCACTCAACAGATCTGCCAAATCAGCGCGCTCTGTGGTGTCCAGCACGTCATCCACACGGTCCACATCATAAGGCTTTGGCTCCGCCCAGCGCAGTGCCACCTCTTCGCCCACAAGGCTGTCGACAAAGCCGGAGTGGTACAGACCGTCCGCGTCAATTTCCGTGGCAAACATCCGGGCTGGACGCACAAAGGAGGTCACACTGCCCTCCACGGATGTGCTGCCTTCGCGCACCCAACTCCCCGCCAGCCGTTCATAGACCACCGCCGGATCACTGACCCCGCAATACCCATCCGCCACTGCCGCAACCGGCGTCAAGGCAGCCACGGCTGCCGCCATCAAAAACCGTTTCATGGACTGTCTCCTCACAGCGGCTCAATATCGCCTTGCGCGCGCTGCGCGTGGAACTCTGTTTCCCAGGCGTCAAAGGTTCCGGCTGCAATCGCATCGCGCATGCCCTGCATGATCTCTTGGAAGTAATGCAAGTTGTGCCATGTCAGCAGCATGCCGGAAATCATCTCATTGCTGCGGAACACGTGATGCAGATAGGCGCGTGAATAGTTCGAACAGGCCGGGCAGGAACAGTTTTCGTCCAATGGCCGCGGATCATCCGCATGGCGCGCGTTTTTGATGTTCACCACGCCATACCGCGTGAATACTTGCCCCGTACGCCCCGAACGGGACGGCAACACACAGTCCATCATATCGATGCCACGCTTGACCGCGCCGACAATGTCATCCGGCTTGCCCACACCCATCAAATAGCGTGGTTTGTCCACCGGCAGCATATCCGGCGCATAGTCCAGACAATCAAACATCTTCTCTTGGCCTTCGCCTACCGCGAGGCCACCCACAGCATAGCCATCAAAGCCAATCTCTTTGAGAGCTTCAGCACTCTCCTCACGGAAGTCCTGCTCCAGCCCGCCTTGCTGAATACCAAACAGCGCATGCCCCGGCCGATCGCCAAACGCATCGCGCGACCGCTGCGCCCAGCGCATCGACAGCCGCATGCTCTCCGCAATCCGGTCCCGATCCGCCGGCAACGCCGGGCATTCGTCAAAACACATGACAATATCACTGCCCAAAAGCTTCTGGATCTCCATCGATCGTTCCGGCGTCAGCGAGTGTTTGGACCCATCAATGTGGCTCTTAAACGTGACACCTTTTTCCGTCAGCTTACGAAGCTCTGCGAGGCTCATAACCTGAAACCCACCGCTGTCCGTCAGAATGGGCCGCTCCCAATTCATGAACTTGTGCAAGCCGCCCAACCGGTCAATCCGCTCCGCCGTAGGCCGCAGCATCAAGTGATAGGTGTTCCCCAGCAGGATGTCTGCCCCGGTGGCGCGCACGCTCTCTGGCATCATCGCCTTCACGGTCGCCGCTGTGCCAACCGGCATAAATGCAGGCGTGCGAATGTCGCCGCGCGGCGTGTTGATCACACCGGTACGGGCTTTGCCATCGGTTGCATGTAGCGAAAACGAGAACTTTTCAGACATCTGAGACCTTCATCGGGGAGTTTGCGCAAAATTTCCCCCTCCTTACGCCGAACCATGTAACTTGTAAAACACGCCGATGTGACCATATTCCAACCCATAGATAACAAACACTTTCTGGGGAGAGAGCATAATGAACGAAGACCTGATCTTCTCGTTACTATCTGAAAACATCGTGATCCTGCTGGCCGCAGTGTTCCTGATTGTTGTGGTTCTGAAAGGCGTGCGCATCGTGCCGCAATCGGAAAAACACGTGGTGGAACGCTTTGGTCGGCTGCACTCGGTGCTTGGGCCTGGCATCAACTTTGTGGTGCCGTTTCTGGACGTGGTGCGCCACCAGATCTCCATTCTGGAGCGTCAGCTGCCCAACGCCACCCAAGACGCGATCACCAAAGACAACGTACTGGTGCAGATCGACACCTCCGTCTTCTACCGCATTCTGGAGCCGGAAAAGACGGTGTACCGCATCCGTGATGTGGACGGCGCCATCTCGACCACTGTAGCTGGCATTGTGCGTGCCAACATTGGTAAAATGGACCTGGATGAGGTGCAGTCCAACCGGGCCAGCCTGATCGATTCCATTCAAGCCAGCGTCGAAACCGCTGTGGACGATTGGGGCATCGAAGTGACCCGCGCCGAAATACTCGATGTGAACCTGGACCAAGCCACTCGCGACGCCATGTTGCAACAGCTCAACGCCGAACGCGCACGCCGCGCTCAGGTGACCGAAGCTGAGGGCACAAAGCGCGCTGTGGAACTTCAAGCCGACGCTGAGCTTTACGCCGCAGAGCAAATCGCCAAAGCCCGCCGCATCAGCGCGGACGCCGAAGCCTACGCCACCGAAGTGGTTGCCAAAGCCATCAAGGAAAACGGCATCGAAGCGGCGCAATACCAGGTGGCGTTGAAACAAGTCGAGGCGCTCAACGCGCTTGGCAACGGCGATGGCAAGCAAACCATCGTGCTGCCAGCCGCTGCGCTCGAGGCTTTTGGCGACGCCTTCAAACTGTTGAAAGGGTAAGCGATGACAGACCTTCTGACAATTTGGTGGGTCTGGCTTGCCGCCGCTCTGGTACTGGCCATTCTCGAAGTGCTGGCACCGGGCTTCATCTTCCTCGGCTTCGCCATCGGCGCGGCCTTGGTTGGCGTTGCCCTACTCGGCCCGTTGCAACTCCTGTCGGTGCCAATGCTCCTACTGGTGTTTGCGGCCCTCAGCCTTGTGGCCTGGCTGGTGATGCGACGGGTTTTCGCGTTGCCAAAGAGTGAAGTCAAAACCTTCAACCATGACATCAACGATTGATTTCTAGTGCGGGGCCTTCGGGCTCCGTTGCTTCTTCAAGCCCCCCCCCGTCATTCACGCCCCATTTGGCACCTCCGCAAAACAGCCGCGATACCGACGCAATACCGATGCGCCAATTTCGCTCACCTCCCCCTCTGGACGCCGCTTGCAAGTTTTCCTATATGAAAAGCTCAGGTTTATGGCAGGACAGAATATGACACAGGCCCCCGATCCAACTTCCGATCCCGTCGAAGGCACCCCTTTGATCGCGCCTTCGAGCGTCGATCACCCTTTGCATGAGCAACTCGTTGAGGCCTGTCGCAGTGTGTATGACCCGGAAATTCCGGTGAATATCTACGATCTCGGCCTGATCTACACCATTGAGATTTCTGCCGAAAACGACGTAAACGTGATCATGACCCTGACCGCCCCGGGTTGCCCTGTGGCTGGCGAAATGCCAGGCTGGGTGCAAGAAGCCATTGCTGGCGTCGGCGGCGTGCGCACTGTCGAGGTTGCGCTGGTTTGGCAGCCCCCATGGGGCATGGAAATGATGAGCGACGAAGCCCGCCTTGAACTGGGCTTCATGTAACCTTTCAATAGGTTAGAAAGGAAAGTCGATGTTTGGCATTCCCGGAAAACAAGCCCTGACCATGACACCTGCGGCGATCAAACAGATCGCCCGGCTCATGGACAAAGAAGGCCACGCCGGTCTGCGCATTGGCGTGAAGAAAGGCGGCTGCGCGGGCATGGAATACACCATGGACTACGTGACCGACCGCGATCCGCACGACGAGATTGTCGAAAAAGACGGCGCCGTGGTGATGATTGCGCCGATGGCGCAAATGTTCCTTTTTGGCACCGAAATTGATTACGAAGTCTCGCTTCTGGAAAGCGGCTTCAAGTTCAACAATCCCAACGTGGCCGACGCCTGCGGCTGCGGCGAATCCATCAAATTCAAAGATATGGACGAGCTTGCAGAACAAGTTGCCGCGAACGGAGCGCCAAAATTAACCTGATGGCCTTGACCTAGGCCGTTCCCCCCCGCATGACTTTGCCAAACAACATTTTTGAAGGGGCACGTCATGCGACGCAAGCTGGCAGCAGGCAATTGGAAAATGAACGGCACCGCCGCGGCACTGGCGGAGCTTAAGGCGCTTGCCGCTCTCGAAACCTCCGATACCACCGACATCCTGATCTGCCCCCCTGCCACCTTGACTTCCCGCGCCAAAGACGTGGCGGGCGCTGTCGCCATCGGCGGCCAAGACTGCCACGCCAATGCCAGCGGCGCCCACACCGGCGATGTCGCTGCTGATATGCTGAAAGACGCCGGCGCCTCCCATGTCATTCTTGGCCACTCTGAACGCCGCGAAGACCACAATGAACGCGACGAAGACGTGCGCAACAAAGCCAATGCCGCCTGGGATGCTGGTCTGGTGACCGTGATCTGCGTGGGCGAAAGCCTCAGCGAGCGCGAAGCCGACAACACACTCGACATCATTGGTGGCCAATTGGCAGGTTCCATCCCCGACGGCGCCACAGGCGAAAACCTGGTGGTGGCTTATGAACCGATCTGGGCCATCGGCACCGGCAAGGTCCCCACAATGAGCCAAATTGGCGAGGTACATGATTTCATGCGCATGCGTCTGGAGCGTCGTTTTGGCGAAGGCGTTGGCCGCACTGTGCCCCTGCTCTACGGCGGCTCTGTGAAACCCAGCAACGCAGAAGAGATCTTTGCCGTCTCCAACGTGGATGGCGCGCTGGTGGGTGGCGCCAGCCTGAAGGCCAGCGATTTTGGCGCCATCATCACCGCGCTCGACGCCGCATAATCCTATGGCCAAGGCGCCGCTCTCTTCGCTGTATGCCCAGTTCTCACACCGCTGGCACAGCGACATCACGCGCCTTGGCTACCCCGCCGCCTACGACGAGCTCATGGCGGCCCTGCCTGCCACCACTTCCACGCCAACCGTCCTGGACGCAGGCTGCGGCACCGGCGCCCTGGCCCAGGCCTGGCTCAAGACCAATCAACCTCACAGCGCCCTGCACTTGCTCCGTGCCCTTCTCCAAAGGTCCACCCAGCCGCACCAGCTGCGGCTACATCGCCACCCGCACCTAAGACCACCACCGTTTGAGGGGGCCGGGTCACGGCGCGCGAATGCGCCCGCGCAGCGGCATGGCCTTGAGGCGGTTCTCTCAAACCACACACTGGACATGGCGCGTTCAGGGCACACTTGCCCATGAACCGCTTCTCAGCAAACTCCCTTCTAGGCCCCACAAAAAGAAACGACGCCCCAAACTGGAGCGTCGCCTCTCATCTCTTCCGAACAAACGTGCGCGGTAGCGCCCCGCTTATTCACCTGCTCTATTTGGTGATGATCTCCGGCCCCATGAAGGTGTTCGGCAGATATGTCGAAATCCATGGGATGTAGGTCACCATAATCAGGAAGACAAAGAGCACTGCGAGGAACGGCAGCGCCGCCTTCACCACAGACATCATCGGCATCCCAGCCACACCGGAGGTCACAAACAGGTTGAGCCCCACTGGCGGCGTGATCATCCCGATTTCCATGTTCACCACCATGATGATACCCAAGTGGATCGGATCAATGCCCAGCTCAATGGCAATGGGGAACACCAGCGGTGCGACAATCACCAACAAGCCGGATGGCTCCATGAACTGACCACCAATCAGCAGGATCACGTTCACCACAATCAGGAACATCACCGGACCAAAGCCCGCATTCAACATTGCACCCGCGATCTGCTGCGGCACTTGCTGCTCGGTCAACACATGCTTCAGGATCAGCGCGTTGGCGATCACAAACAGCAGCGTGATGGTCAGCTTACCCGCCTCAAACAGCGTGTGCTTGGTGTCGCCATGCACAAAGGCCGTGATCAGCGCATAAGGCTTCTTGAACAGAGAGACTTTTTGACCACCGTTGTTGTCCGCCGCCAATGGCCCCATGTCTTTGTAGACAAAGCAGGCGATCAGGAAGGCATAGACCGCCGCCACCGCTGCAGCTTCAGTTGGCGTAAACACACCGCCATAAATGCCACCCAGAATGATCACGATCAGGAACAAACCAAAACCTGCGTCACGTCCGGATTCAAAAATCTCCCCCCAGCCGAGCCAGTCGCCTTTTGGCAGGTTCTTGACCTTCGCCATCACATAGATGGTGATCATCAGCATCAGACCAGCCATCAGACCCGGGATCACCCCCGCAAGGAACATCCGGCCCACGGAGACTTCCACGGCCGCCGCGTAAACCACCATCACGATGGACGGCGGGATCAGAATGCCCAATGTGCCCGCGTTACAGATCACACCGGCGGCAAACTCCTTGGAGTAGCCCACCTGACGCATGCCCGCGATCACAATGGAGCCGATGGCCACAACCGTCGCTGGCGAGGAGCCAGACAGGGCCGCAAACATCATACAGGCAAACACACCCGCAATTGCCAAACCGCCGGGCAAGTGGCCCACACAGGCAATGGAGAAGCGGATGATCCGCCGCGCCACACCACCTGTGGTCATAAAGCTCGACGCTAGGATGAAGAACGGGATCGCCAGCAGGGTGAAGTGACCCTCGAAGGCTTCAAACAGCGTGCCAGCCACAGAGGCCAATGTGGCATCTGAGAAGAACAGCAGGAACAAGATCGAGCTGAGGCCAAGGGACACCGCGATCGGCACGCCGATCAGCAGGAGGCCAATGACCATGGAGAATAGTAGAACAACTTCCATCAGTCGTGCTCCCCTTGAAGTGCACGCACTTCTTCAATTTCGTCTTCCACCTCGTGGCTTGCCACCAGGCGGTCAGTCTGACCGCGGAAAATCTGCATGGTCGCTTGGAAGAAGCGATAAGTCAGCAGCAGCATGCCAATCGGCAGCACGATATACGGCACCACTTTGGGCAGCTTTTCGTATTCGTCGCCGTAGTTGATCAGATCCTCAAGGAACTGGAACAAGCCAACCATGGGTACATCCTGCACCTCATAGAACGACTGGCTGCGGAACTTCTCGGCAAAGCCGGTTGGGAACCAACGGCCGGAGGTTGGCGGCAGATCAGCAAAAACCGCCCAATAGTCATAGGCACCTTTCAGCATCAGCACCGCATAGGCCAGACAGGCGGCCGCCGCGATCAGGCCGATGATGCGCGCAGCAGCCGGGCTGACCATATTGATAATCACATCCACGCCCAGATGCGCATGTTTCTTGACCGCGTAAGAGGCGCCCAGAAGCACCAGCCAGGCAAACAGGAAGACGGTCGCTTCCAAGGCCCATAGAATGTTGGAGTTAAAACCGAACCGGGCAATCACATTGGCAAAGGTAATCAATGTCATCATGCCCAGAAAAAACGCGATCAGCGTCTCTTCAATCCGGTCCACAAAGGTATGCTTGGTTTGCATTGTCCCGCGTCCCGTGAGTGTTTTTGTTGGCAAAACGGGCGGGCCATTTGCGGCCCGCCCGCTCTGTGATTTCAAGTTAAGTCAGAGACTTACATGGAGGCGTTGATTGCCTGTGCCGCGTCGATGTTGTCTTGACCAACGTCGTCGGAGAACTTGTCCCACACCGGCTTCATGGTGTTCACCCACTCGTCACGCTGTGCCGCGTCCAGAGAACGGATGGTGCCACCGGCGTCGATGATCGACTGTTTGGCCGCCTGGTTCACCGCATAGGATTCTGCGTTCCGGGTTGCGGTCACTTCGTTGAAGATGGTCAAGAACTCTTCACGCACGTCGGCTGGCAGGCTGTCGAGCCAGTCCACAGAGGCCACAACCAGATAGTCCAGAATGCCGTGGTTGGTTTCGGTCACGCCGTCCTGCACTTCGAAGAACTTCTTGCCGTAGATGTTGGACCAGGTGTTTTCCTGACCGTCCACAACGCCCTGCTGAAGCGCGCCGTAAACTTCGGAGAAGGCCATCTTCTGGGGGGAGCCACCCATGGCTTCCATCTGTGCAACCAGCACGTCAGAAGACTGTACACGGAACTTCAAGCCGTTGGCATCCGAAGGCACGTTCAGCGGCACGTTGGCAGACATCTGCTTCATGCCGTTGTGCCAGTAGCCCAGACCTTGCAGGCCGCGGCGCTGCATGCTGTCCAGCATCGCTTGACCGTTGTCAGACGCCTGGAATGCGTCCACGGCTGCCACGTCTTTGAACATGAATGGCAGGTCAAACAGCCGGAACTGCTTGGTGAACTTTTCAAACTTGGACAGCGAAGGTGCCGCCAGCTGAACGTCGCCCTGCAGCATCGCTTCGAGAACTTTGTTGTCGTTATAGAGCGTGGAGTTAGGGAAAACCTCCATGCACATCTTGCCGTTCATCTCTTCGTTCACGCGCTTTTCCAGCAGCGACGCTGCAATCCCCTTTGGGTGCTTGTCGGTGTTGGTCACGTGGCTGAACTTCACAACGATCTCGCCGTCGTCACAGGCAGCGGACACAAAGCTCGCACCGGTCACAGTCAGCGCCAGCGCGGTGGCGGCAGTTGTCAGAAATTTCATATCGGTTTCCTCCCAGAATTTGTCCGATGTCCTCCTCACGCCTCTTAAGCGTGCGATGACAAAACTGTGACTGTCGGCGAAAGCCCGCTCAATAGTTTCTTTACCTTTGCGCCCATCTCTCGGTTATTTTCTGTATTTGCAGATGGTTATACCAGAAACTTGGTGGCTGCCCTGGAGCACCAAACCGCCCCCCGTGCGATTTCCCGCACAGCGCAATTCACACTTGTGCGGGAATCCGCACAGCGACTCTCCAGCCGTAGGACCAAGCAAAAGTGTGGCGCGAGGCATGGCCTCGCACCTGAGGGGCTCTGCCCCTGGCGCATTTCCAATGCGCCCACCCAGCGATATTTCCGGTCAAATGAAGCCCTGTCATTGACCCCACCCTTGCGCCGCGTCAGGGTGGGATCATCGATTTCAGATTGTTCTTTTGTGATGACCACCCAAGCCCAACTCACGCGCCCCAAAGGCATCTCACCCCAGTCGCGCCGCCACAACGAGATGCGCAAAGAAGCGCTTGCCGTACATCCGGAGCTGGCGGCACTGCCTGGCACACAACCGCTCACAACCCTGGCCCTGCCAGTGTTGCTGGCGGTGCATTGGAGCATCGCCTGGTTGGTGTCCGGTCAACCCATCTGGGTGATCGGACTCACCGCCTTTCTGATTGGGCAGTTGGTCTACCACTCTGCAGCCAGTCTCATTCACGAGACCTGCCACAAGCTGGTGTTCCGCGACCGAGCGCCCAAACTCGCTTTTGACCTCGGGCTGGAGTTCATCCTGACCTCCTACGGTAAACAGCTCACCTATCAGCGCCAACACGTCACCAGCCACCACCCCTTTGTTGGCGACTATGACAATGACTACGAACACGAAGACCTCTGCGCCCTGCAAGCCCGCTTTGCCATTGGCCGCACCCATCCCGTGCTGCAAAAACTGCTCACCGCTCTGACGCTCTTCCTGCACGCACTGCCACTTGGCTCCATCTTCATCGCAGACAAAATCCTGCCACCGCTTTACGCCAAAGCCTCCGGCCGCCCCGTGCGCGACCCGCAGCCGCGTTTCACCGGCACCTCCGCCACCTCCACCGAAATGCGTCCTTACATCGTGGTCTCCGCGCTCTCCAACATCATAATGCTCGTATTGCTTGGTCCATGGGCCCTGCTCTACCACCTCTGGTCGCTCTCCTTCTTCCTTGGCAAATTGGGCATCTCCAACCTGGGTCAATCGCTCACAGAACATCCCGGCGATGACGATGTGAACCCCACCCGCTCCACATACGGCCCCATCAATTGGTTGCTGTTCAACACCGGCTACCACAACGAGCATCACTCCTTCCCCAACGTGCCCTGGACCCGCCTACCAACCCTGCGCCGCACTGCGCCAGAGGTGTTTCACGCCGAGGCAGAGCGGAGTTATCTTGGCGCCTGGTGGGACCACGTCCGACAAGACTTCACCGCCTCGCGCAAACTCACACTGCACGACAAAGATCACCTCGCCCGCTGCCAAGGCGATAAGGCCACCCCAGCCGAGTGATTTGCCTCTCCCCGGCGGCAAAGCTATATTGCGCCGCAGAAACTTACGCGAGCAGACCTCATGAAACTCTTTGTTGGCCTTGGCAATCCGGGCTCCAAATACGCGCAGAACCGCCACAACATCGGCTTTATGGCGATGGATCAGATTGCCTCCGATCACGGCTTTGCGCCCTTCAAAGGCAAATTTCAGGGCGCGCTCACCGAGGGCCGTTTGGGCAGCGAAAAGGTGCTCCTGCTCAAGCCAGAAACCTTCATGAACCTGTCAGGGCAATCGGTTGGCGAAGCTATGCGCTTTTACAAGCTCACCCCAGCCGATGTTGTGGTGTTTCATGACGAGTTGGACCTGAAACCCGGCAAGCTGAAGTACAAGATGGGCGGCGGTCACGCCGGTCACAACGGTCTACGTTCAATCCACCAGCACATCGGCGAGGCCTATGGCCGGGTGCGCATGGGCATAGGCCACCCAGGGCAAAAAGATCTGGTCAGCCGCTACGTGCTGCATGATTTCCACAAGATGGATCAGGACTGGCTTGATGACATGCTGCGCGGGATTTCCGACGGCGCAGCCCATCTCGCGGATGGCGACACCGCCAAGTTTTCCAACGCAGTCGCCATGCGCCTCAACCCGCCGCGCCCCTCCACTGGCAAGGCCAATCCAAACGCCAAAGCCAAACCGGAGCCTAAGGCCGAGACATCAAAATCAAAGCCTGCCACAGCGCCGGAACTCACCGAGGACAGCCGCAGCCCTCTGCAAAAACTCATGGATAAATTCTCGTGAGCGCACTACAGGCTGCATTTTTGTCGCAAGCCGAGAGTTGCGAAGCGCTCGACAGCCCGTTTATGGGCCGCCTGCTGCGTCTGCTCGCAGACCATTGGCCTCAGGACACGGCCCTTGCTGCCAAATGTGCCACGTTTGAGGGCGACATCAGTCCAAAAGGCCACAGCCTGCCGCTGCGCATCGCGGGCGGCTTGCATGCCTTGGTTCTGCAAGGCAAAAACGCGGACCTCACCGCTGTCTACCCACCCAACCAGAGCGACGACGCCGACCTGCGAAGCGCTGTTCTGTCCGCGCTGCGCACCCACGACGCCTTCCTCACCGACTGGATCACCCACGCGCCACAAACCAACGAGGTGCGCCGCGCTGCTGTCCTAATCGCCACCGCGCATCTGCTGGCGGACCGGTTCACCCTGCCCATCAAGCTTTCCGAACTCGGCGCCTCCGCCGGGCTGAACCTGATGTTTGATCAGTTCCACCTCGATGTCGGTGAGGGCTATGGCCCGCAGAGCACAGTGGCCCTATCCCCCGATTGGACCGGCCCGCTCCCTCCACAAGCAAACGTCACCATCTCCAACCGCCGCGGTGTGGACCTCAACCCACTCAACAGCGCCAACGCTGACGACGCCCTGCGCCTGCAAAGTTATCTCTGGGCCGATCAGGAAGAGCGCTTACTTCGCACCCAAGCAGCGATCGCACTCAACACAGCAGGACTCGACCAAGACGACGCCATCTCTTGGCTGGACCATCGCCTGTCCGCACCAAACGTGGGCGAGCTACACATGGTCTACTCCACCGTGGCCTGGCAATACTTCCCGGAAGAGCGCCAAAACCACGGCACCGCTTTGATGGAGGCCGCCGGCGCGCAAGCCACTGAAGACTCCCCTTTGGCATGGCTGTCTTACGAGGCAGACGACATCACCCACGGCGCCGCGCTCACATTGCGCCTCTGGCCAGGCAATCACACGATCTCTTTGGGCCGCGCTGACTTCCACGGCCGTTGGGTGGAATGGCAAGCGCCCGCCGAACTCCCCTAACGTCACCGTTGCCGCCCACCGCCGCTTAATGCTCAACTCCGTCCAACAAAATTAGGGAGGGGACCCCACACATGCGCACCTTTGGAAAATGGCTTGGCCGCATTCTACTGATGCTGATCCTGGCCGCGCTGACCGTCTATGCACTCAAACGCGAAGAAATCACCCGCCTGCTGGCGGTGAACTCGCTGTTCTCCGAGGAGAAGATTGTCTCCAACTTCTCCAACATGGACACGCTCTTCCTCTCCGCCGGGATTGCCAAAGGCGACACAGCAGTCAGCACCCTGCCCAACGGCACCGACATGACCATGCCTGCGAGTTTTGATGGCTGGACCAAAGACCGCGCCGTGACCGGCATGGTGGTACTCAAAGACGGCCAGAAGGTGCACGAAAGCTACTATCAGGACACCGCGCCTGAGGACCTGCGGATCAGCTGGTCGGTGGCCAAGTCCTACCTGTCGTCGCTGATGGGTATTGTCGTCGCCGAAGGCCTGATCGACATCAACGAACAGGTCACCACCTACGCCCCGCTACTCAAAGGCACCGCCTACGACGGCGCCACCGTTCTGAATGTGCTACAGATGTCTTCAGGCGTGACCTTTGACGAGGACTACCTGGATTTCAACAGCGATATCAACCGCATGGGCCGTGTTCTTGCCATGGGCGGCACCATGGACGGCTTTGCTGCGGGCCTCACTGAAACCTTCGTAGAGCCCGGCAAACAATTCCAATATGTCTCCATCGACACGCATGTGTTGGGCATGGTCATCCGCGGCGCCACCGGCCGCTCCATCCCCGACCTGCTGTCTGAGAAAATCATCTCCAAACTCGGCTATGAACAAGACCCCTACTACGTCACCGACGGCGAAGGCGTGGCCTTTGTGCTGGGCGGGCTGAACATCCGCACCCGCGACTACGCCCGCTTTGGTCAGATGATCCTGCAAGAGGGTGTATACAACGGCACGCAAGTGGTCCCAGCCGACTGGCTCGCAGCCGCCACCGTGCCTAGCGCCAACACCAAAGACGGCAATCTGCACTACGGCTACCAATGGTGGATGCCCAAAGACCCGCGCGACGGCGAATTCTTCGGCATCGGCGTTTACGGCCAATACATCTACATCAACCGCCCGCACGGCGTGGTGATCGCAGTGAACTCCGCCGACCGTAAATTCAAGGAAAGCGGTGTGACCGACGGCAACATCGCATTGTTCCGGGAAATTGCCGAAACGGCAGGCGGCTAACGAAGCCAACAGAAACAACACAGGCCCGCCACACCGGCAGGCCTTTTCAATTCTGGTTTCCCATCAATTGTCACCAAGGGCCCGATCAAGCCTCGCGCCAATGGACTTATACGTCACATGTTGCCGCGCCGCCCGTAGGTGCGCTCGCCCTTTCGAGTCTCCATGGTTCTCCAAAGCCCAAATCGCTGCAAATGCCAGCCTTTTCGATCTCGGACCAATGCCCGGTATTTTCTCGCTGCCACGCACGATTAGTTGCTCCAACACTGTGCCAACCTGCTCAAGAGGACGTAGAGACAAAACCCATACCCAATAGCGTAGAACCGATTGTTCCAAATCTCTGTAGGTCTTCATCTCATAGTCAAAATAGTATCCGTACACTTCAGGGCCGGGCAACTCATAGCCTTGCAGCTGCGCCAACAAGAGCGCCAACCGTTCTTCGGTGAGCCACGAATCCGCGTAAGCCAACCATTTTCGCGTTGGCTTTTGTGCACCAACACCAGGCTGGAGGTCCAAGCCCTCAGCGCAGAACGGCGCGATGGCGTCGAGGTGATCGAGCAACGAGGTAAACTGCACGAGGAATGCCTCCTCGGCTTTGATCATCTCCTCAAATGTTGGCGTTTCGGGCTGCTTGTCTTTGTCCTCCAGATAGCTTCGCCAAACAGTCGCATCACTGTCGCTTTGAAGGGATCGCAGAATAGCATGATAGCCTTCCGCTCCGAGCCGCGATTTCAGACGTTCATCAACTGTGATCCGTTCCACGCGGTCTGGTGTCATCAAAGCCAGAACCTTCCGACACTGCGTTTCCACCTCGCGTAAAGTTGCCCGCTCAGCAGCCGTTGCCTTGCCAAGGATGACAGCCTCACCAATACGCGCACTCGTTTCAAAGAATCTGCCGCGCATTTCGTGTAATGTGTGCTGATGCGGACGCCGACGTCCTGACGGCTGCGACAACACGACAACGTCTTCTTTCAGCACCCATCCGGGGCAGATTTGGATGTCGCGCAGCGCTGACCGGACACAGAGTTGCGCGAGATCCTGCGAGGAGCGTGCAATAATTTCCTCGTCGGTCGGTTGATCGACTTGCACCTGATCAAACGGCGCCAACAAGACATCGGCTATCGATCGATATAGGCCCGAGGCTTTTATTCGATCCAGAACATCCTGATCCAATTCAGACAGCGGCTGCGCCAGCGCATTCAGGAATGGCTTTGTGACAAACCGAGCCCCCCAATTTCGGGTCTTGAACAATAGGTCAATCACTTCACGCGCTTGTGCCCGCGTGAATGCGACTGCATTTGCCGTTGCGGGATTTTCCTTTTGAAACCTTCTGTGCATGCTTGAGAAAGTCCAGTTCACGTCCAAACTGAGTTGCCCGGGCGTATGCCAATCTCCAGCGGTTCCCTGAGCCACCCCTTGGGCGGCATCACAAATCCGCAAAAAATCCACAATGAGCGTGCCACGCAACTCACGGGAGGCCTCAGACATAAAAGCCGCGTCAAACACGTCCACAGTAAACTCCACCTCAGAAAACAATGCCTGAAACTCCGGGCTCAGCGATTTCAACACACCTTCACAGTAGTCTGCGCGCTCTTTGCGTTTTGTGGCGATCACCTGAGCAACATATGTTTGGTCCTCTGCAACCCCCAAAAACCGCGCCCACTGAGCAGCGCTGCTATCCAAGTTTTCGAGCTCAGATTTGCGGAGCATGTCAACCTCCTGCCAATACTTGGCGTCCCGTAGGAACCGCACGCCCGCCCCCCGGACAGACTTGGGCACGCCAGCGGCAAAGCTATCGTTAAAGACCCTACTCCAAAGATAGATATCCTTGCCATCCGCTACAATCGAGGCGGGTTCAGCGAAGACCTGTACCATGTCTTTCTCGGAGGTTTCGTAACCGCCGGATCCCTTTTGTGAATGGCCTTTCAGTAGGGTTACAAACTGATTTGCAAAGCCGCTAAATTGCAGCATTGGCCGGGGTCGTTCGAACGGTTTTATCGTCGAGATACGCGCCAATGCAATTTTTGCCTCGATAAAACCAATTGCAAGCCCGGTCACCTGTTGCTCAACAAGCATCTCAAAAGCGCCCAAAAGCCCTTTGTTCACCACCTGGCCATTCCAATGCGTCCTGTCGTTGCCCCAAGCGGCGGAGTCCCGGCCATAGATTCGTGCAAGTTCAGTAAACATTAGCGACGCCCCCAGCCATTCCGAACAGGTCAAGGGGCTGGATTTGGCGCGCGAAAAGGACGGCTTGGACTTCAACAGCTTAAACATCAGCAAAATACCCTCAATGGTGGCGACGAATATCACACACGCATGAGGCGATTTTGTGTCGTTAAAGGAGAGTTTTGAAGGTGAGCTTCCCCGCCTAGTGCACCCGCGCCCCCTGTCGGGTCAATTCAGCCTGAATATCCGTAATGTTGAGGTCATCAAGCGCGCGCGCCTGCTGCACACTCAACGCCGCCGCTACACCAGCGCCCTGACCGATCACCGCACAGCACGCCATATTGCGCGTTGCCGCATGGGCCACCTTGTGCCCCGCCGTGGCTCGTCCAGACACCAACAAGTTTTTCGGGCCCTGAGGCAGCAGATTGCGATAGGGCACCTCAAAATACCGCCCCGTGGTGGGCAGGATCAGAATCCCGTAGCCATCAATAAACTCGGGGAAAATCCCAATGCTGTCCTCAAACCGCCCCTGCTCGCGCACATCCAGCTCGGTCATGCTGTAGACCGTGTCCACCTTGCGTGTATCGCGAATCCCCAAACTCATGCCAAAGTTCCGCAGCCGTGCGTTCTCACACCCCGGCATGAACCGTTTGAGTGCCTCAATCGCCAGCATCGCTTGCTTGCGCCCCTCAATCTCACCCGCTGTGAGACTGTCCGGATCGGTGCCGTCAATCCCCGCCAGATGCACAAGGTTCATATAGGTCATCTCACCACTGTCATGCACTGCGCCCCATGTGCCCGCAATCGTGTTCAGATGCGGCGGGATCAGCCCAGCCTTGATGGCTTGCGCAAATGGCTTGTGCAGAAACGGCGAGAACATCTCGTCCTCTTTGCCAGAAGTCTCGATGTTCCACTCCCCGCCGCCGCCCCAATCAGCGTAGGTCTGCGGATCGGCCTTAACACCTTCCATAAAGGCCTTTTTATCGACGCCCGCGAGATGAAACATCACCGAGGCCGCCATCAGATCCTCACGCGGCGCCTTCCGACATGGCACACCAGCCCGATGCGCAATATCCGCATCCCCGGTGGCATCAATCACCACCTTCGCCAGGATCGCTTCCCGTCCTGCCTTGGACTCGGTGATGATGCCCTTGATCTCGCCGCCGTCCATGATCGGCGCCACAAAGGCCCGGTGCAGCATCGGGTGAATACCCGCCTGCTCTACCATGTGATCCGCCACCAGCTTGAAACCCTCACTGTCGATCTCATAACTCAACGACTGGCTCTCCGGCACCGCCGCGCCTGCGTCCTTGGCGGCATCCTCAAACTCTTTGGGAATGCCCATGCTTTCCACGGTTTGCTCGTGGCGATACCAATGCATGCCTTCCACACCCACAACCGTGATGTTGCCGCCAAAACAGCCAAAACGCTCCACCAGCGTGACCTCCACGCCCGCCCGTGCCGCTGCCAGCGCCGCTGACAGCCCACCGGGGCCGGAGCCGACAACCAGCACTTCGGTTTCATGGATCACATCAATCTGGCGGGCGGGTTCAAGAATCTGTTTCATAACCGTCATGCTTCGCCACGCACGCCACGCCCGTCAATCGAAACTTGAATGATCATTTAAGTTTTTCCACGCGGCCGTCGACGCATGAGCGTTGCCTGCCGCCCGCCCCCTGTGCAAAGCTCCGCGCATGGTAGAAAAAGACGCTTCCGTAAACGTGTTTGGCGACAAGCTTGCCGCATGCTCCACTGATCCGCTGACCGGCTTTTTCCGCGACGGCGCCTGCAACACCTGCGCCGAAGATCAAGGCAGCCACACGGTCTGCGCTGTCATGACTGCGGAATTTCTCGCCTTTTCCAAATATGTCGGCAACGATCTCTCCACCCCGCAGCCAAAGTTCAACTTTGCAGGCCTAAAGCCTGGCGACTCCTGGTGCCTCTGCGCCGCGCGTTTCCTGCAAGCCCATGACGAAGGTTGCGCGCCCAAGGTCAACTTGGCGGCCACCCACCTAGGTGCACTCGACATCGTGCCTCTGCGTGTCCTGCAAGAACACGACGTCCGCCAAACCGGTTGACCTTCCCGGCATTCACGCGCCATATGCCTCCGATTTTGCCAGCCACCTAGCGACGGGTCAGCCAGCTCTCCCCCCCAATTCCAGAGAGAAAGGTCTCCCATGAGCTACATCGCCATGAACCGTTTCAAAATCGCCGAAGGCCGCGAAGCTGACTTCGAAGATGTCTGGCGCAGCCGCGAAAGCCGCCTGAAAGAACTCAAAGGCTTCCGCGAGTTCCGTCTGCTCAAAGGCCCAGAACGTGAAGGCCACACGCTCTATTCCAGCCATGTGCTTTGGGACAGCAAAGCGGATTTTGAGGCCTGGACAAAATCCGAGCAGTTCCGCGCCTCCCACCGCAACGCCGGAGACAGCCGCAGCAAAGGCGCCATCCTAGGTCACCCGGAATTTGAAGGGTTTGAGACCATCCTGCAGGAGAGCTGAAGCTGTCCGCCCAAAAAACCGCGCGGGGCAGCCCCTGCCCTGCACAGCCCCCTAGTCCTCGGCGTCCTCCGCCAACAGGTCGTCCAGAAACAGACTAAGCAGCTGCGCCCGTCCGCTCACGCCAGATTTCCGATAAATCGCATTGCTCTGCGCCTTCACTGTCCCCTCCGACGTGTTGCGCAACCCCGCGATCTCCTGAATTGACATGCCCTTGATAGTAAACAGTGCCACATCGCGCTCGGCTGGTGTCAACGCCCATTGCGTGAAGGTTGCTTCCATGTGATCGCGAAAGGCGATTTGCACGCCTCGAAGGCTGGCCTCCGCGTCTTTGCGCGCCCGCACCGCCTGTTGCAGAGCAACCCCACCAAGGACCACCCCCAGCACAAGGCCGACAACCGCACCAAGCTCCATTAGCTCCCGGATGTGCCAACTGATTGGCGCCGCGCGGGCACCAATCACTGTGAGGACAATCTCAGTGACAAAGAACAGGGCACAGAGGCCCTGCAGCACAAAGAGCCCAATCAAAACCCAGCGACGATTCACGAGGTCACCTCCGCCATAAACTGACAACAGACGACCGCCCTAGCCATCGTCACTGTCATCGTCTTCGTCGTCATTATCGTCATCCGCGTCGTCTTCGTTGTCGCTATCGTCCTCGGGGTCATCGCTTTCAACACCGCTGTTGGTCCGCTCCGATTTCTCGCTATCCGCCGAGCTGCCCAGCACCTTGTGCTCGCCATCTTCTTCCCAATAGTCGCGCAGAATCTCCCCGGTACGCGGATTGACGATGATCTCGCGCTCCATACCATTTTTCTCAGCTTCTATACGTGCACGACCCAGAAAGGTCCGACCGATTTCAATGTCGTGATAGCCCTGCTCCGCCAAGTGACGTGCAATGGCTTCAACCCGCGTCTCGGCTTGCGCCGCGCCCGACATAGTCACGACCAGCGTGAGGCCTAGGGCAAGTGCTTTTGGTGTCATGTAACTCATCCGCAAAATGGTCGACGCGAGGGACAACGCGCCGACCGGCTGAAGAAACTTCGATCCCATACCGTTTACCGGAACCGTGAGTGGATGGCAAAAACTGGGACCGGATCAGAGGTTGGCAGACCTCAAGCCTTCAGCTTTCCTATGCCGTCTCAGTCGTCATCTTCACCTTCGCCATCATCATCGGCGCCTGCGTCGCCGTCATCGTCGTCTTCGGTGTCGTCATCGTCCTCATCTTCGTCTTCGCCCCCATCTTCGTCGTCATCTTCGTCGTCATCATCATCGTCTTCTTCGACGTGCTCGGACAAAACCTCCTCGGAAGCGGCGAGATACACAGTTTCAACCTCCATCCCGTCTTTCTTGCCTTCGACCTTAAGCTTGCCATCGACCATTTCGATCTCGATGTCGCTATAGCCATCCGCGATCATGGCCGCTTCGACGCGTTGCGCAAAAGTTTCTGCGTGCACCTGAACCCCCAGCCCCAATGCAATCACGCTGGATGTCAAAAGAATGCGTTTCATGGGTCTTTCTCCTCGATGTTGAGTGGAAGCGCCGTCAGTGGCGCTGTGCCCTCAACCTGTGATGAGATCGGCCCGCGCTCTATTGACCACGAGTTTATTAAACACGCCATTGACCAAGGGATTAGAGACGTAAACCTTGGTTTAGGCCCCAAATTCAGAGCACAAAGCGGCGCTTCGGGACTGGACGTCTGGCGTTCACCTCGCCGCCAAAGGACGACGTGGGCATCGAAAGGTACTGTGTGCGCGGCGCTTTACCGGTTGCACTGGCAACCACCTTCAACTGGCACTCGGTCAGGATATACTCAATGTCCTGATACCCCTGCTGGCGCATTGATGTGACAACACGCTCGGCAAGTTGCTTGGCCCGCTGCATAGTTGTGGCGGTTTCTCGGGACGAAGACGCGGTATCTGTAGTGGCTTTCATTGGGTATTCCTCCGAAAATTTGGGGGGCAAGTACGACGCATGCCCGCATGTGCCTTACATCCAAATTTACGCCATATCTCCCGCGTGGCGGTGCCGCAAAAGCCTAGTCCTATACCCTTTGGTATAAAGCGCTGACCCAAAGAAAAAGGCGCCCCACAGGGACGCCCAGAAAGCTTCGATGTGCTTATGAGTTTAGTCCGCCGCGCGGCCTTCGGTGTCAGACATGTCAAAGCCCAGATGACGCGCCACGGTCTGCACGTCCTTGTCACCGCGCCCACACATGTTCATCACCAGAATGTGGTCCTTCGGCAAAGTCGGCGCGATCTTCATCACATGCGCCAACGCGTGGCTAGGCTCCAACGCCGGAATGATGCCTTCCATCGAGCAAGAGAACTGGAACGCTTCCAACGCCTCTTTGTCGGTGATCGAGACATATTGCGCGCGGCCAATATCGTTCAGCCAGCTGTGCTCCGGCCCAATGCCCGGATAATCGAGACCTGCAGAGATTGAGTAGCCCTCAAGGATCTGCCCATCGTCATCCTGCAACAGATAGGTGCGGTTGCCATGCAACACGCCTGGACGACCACCTGACAGGGACGCGCAGTGCTCCATTTTGTCGTTCACACCGCGACCACCGGCCTCAACACCGATGATGTTGACCGATTTCTCATCGAGGAACGGATAGAACAGACCGATCGCATTGGATCCACCGCCGATCGCCGCAATCACAGTGTCCGGCAGACGGCCTTCGCCTTCCTGCTCTGCCAGCTGCCAGCGCACCTCTTTGCCGATGATCGACTGGAAATCACGCACCATGGCTGGATACGGATGCGGGCCAGCCGCCGTACCGATGCAGTAGAACGTGTCGTGCACATTGGTCACCCAATCGCGCAGCGCATCGTTCATCGCGTCTTTCAACGTCCCACGCCCAGAGGTCACCGGTACCACTTCCGCCCCCAGCAGGCGCATACGGAACACGTTGGGAGCCTGACGCTGCACATCATGCGCACCCATGTAGACGATACACTTGAGGCCGAACTTGGCACAGACGGTGGCTGTGGCTACACCGTGCTGACCTGCCCCAGTTTCCGCGATAATCCGGGTTTTGCCCATACGCCGCGCCAGAATGATCTGGCCCAGCACATTGTTCACTTTATGCGCGCCGGTGTGGTTCAACTCATCCCGCTTGAGGTAAATCTTTGCGCCACCCAGCTCTTCCGTCATGCGCGCGGCATGATAGAGCGGGCTTGGACGGCCCACATAGTGCTTCCACAAATCGTCCATCTCCGCCCAAAAGGTCGGATCATCTTTGGCCTTTTCATATTCCGCTTCCAGATCAAGGATCAGCGGCATCAGCGTTTCACTGACAAAGCGCCCACCAAAATCGCCAAACCGGCCGTTTTCGTCGGGACCCGTCATAAAGCTGTTGAAAAGATCGTTGGACATATGCGTCTCTCCCTTGCGTCGCAGTTACCTAAAACGCCGCAAGGGGGGCACGCAAGCGCAAAGCGCGGCTTGCCTTCGCGGCGGGCACTTTGTGACTACGCGGGTGGCCGCGACTTGGATGTCAAAAGCGTTGCCACCGCCTCCAACGCTGCACGAATGGGCGGATCATGACGCGCTTCGTGATGGCACACGAGCCACTCATCATGAGAGAGTTCAGGAATGACCGGTGCCACCTGTTTCAACCCTGGGACCCGGCTGGCGACAAACGTCGGCATGACCACGCGCCCCACGCCAGACACCGCCAAATCCACCAGCGTGCCCTCTTCACAGGCGGTTGTGATGATCTCACCGCCATGGTTACCCCGCACCCAACGCACCGAGGGCGTCAGCGGTCCATCCGCACTCAACGCCACGAAACCAGTCACATCGTCTGACGCGGCGTAGACCGCAAATTCGACTTTGGACGTGCGCCGCCCCGCCAGCCACGGCTGATCCGGCCTCCGGCTGCGGATCCCGATGTCCGCATCCCGCCGGGCGATGTCCAACATGCGCGTGCTTTCAACAAACTCCAACCGCCAAGGTTCGTCTTTGCGCCACACCTCCCCCAGCCGCCGCGCCAAGTAAGACGCGGTCCAGGCCCCCGCCGTCACCCGCACCCGCACCGCATCAGGCTGCCCCAGACTACGGGTCAGCCGCGCCTGAATGTCCTTAAGGTCCTGTAACTGCTCCAAAACCGCACGCCCCTCGGCGGTCAACGCATAGCCGCGCGGACCACGCTCAAACAGCTTGCGCCCCAGCTGCCGCTCCAACGCGGTCATCTTGCGGCTGATTGTCGGCACCGAGCCGCCTGTACGCCGTGCAGCCCCGGCCAGCCCCCCTTCTCGGGCCACATCCACAAACAGGGTCAAATCATCCAGAGGCGGTAATTGTTCCATTTTTGAAATCAAACTCTCATTTAGGCGCTCTAATAATGGAAGCTCAAAACCGGCAATGTGGTCAAGCCCAATCCCAATGTGAGGTTTTCTTGATGAACTTCTATCTCCTCCCCAGCCGCCCATCAGAGCCACAGCCCCTGTCCAGCTACGCCAAAGAACGCGAGATCTTCCGCGCAAAGGCCAATGCATTAAAAAAGCGCCGGCAACTGCGGCGCTTTGCTCTGCTCAAACTCTGGTTGCGCGATCCGCGCCGCGCTTCACAGCGCGTTCTCAACCGCCTTCATAAAGGCACGGATCATACCAATGTCCTTCACCCCCGGCGCGCTTTCGACACCTGAGGACAGGTCCAACTGACGCGCGCCGGTCATCTTGACCGCCTCGGCCACATTGTCGGCGGTCAATCCACCGGCCAGCATCCAGGGGCGTGGCCAATATTTGCGGTTCACCAATCGCCAATCAAACAACAACCCATTGCCGCCTGGCAGCTCCGCGTTTTTGGGTGGTTTGGCATCCACCAACAGCTGATCTGCCACGGCACCGTAGGTATCGATCTTGGCCACATCTTCCGCATCCGCGATGCCAATGGCCTTCATCACCGGCAGCCCAAATCGTGCGCGCACCTCGGCCACGCGTTCAGGGCTTTCACCGCCATGAAGCTGCAGCATATCCAGCGGCACGGTCTCGACCAGCTTGTCCAGAAACGCGTCATCCGCATTCACGGTCAGCGCCACCTTGGCCACCCCTACCGGGGCTTCCACCGCCAAATCCCGCGCCTGCGCGACACCGACGTTGCGTGGCGATTTCTCAAAGAAGACAAATCCAACATAGGCTGCGCCCGCTTCCGCCGCCGCAACCACATGCGCGGGCTCTTTTAGCCCGCAAATCTTGACACGAATATCCATGGTTTGGACCTACCTGACCTTCCGGTCAAAGCAAAGCGCTCAGCTTGCTTCGTCCAAAAGCGTCAGCACCTCGTCTTTGTTCTCCGCCTCGCGGCCTTTCAGACGACGCACCTCGCGCTGCGTTTTGTGCAGCTCTTTCTGCGCCTTGGTCTTGTCCGCCCGGTGACGGTGCTCGCGCATCCATTCCCAGACAAAACCCACAACAAGGCCCACCACAATGGCACCAAAGATCACCGCAAACAGCGGAACGTCCACCGCGTGGTTGATCCCAAACCACTCTTCTGCCACCGCAGGCAGCAATGTCAAAGTGACCACGGCACGGTTTGCCAAAGCAACCGCAATCAACACGACAGCCAAGCCGCCGAGAAATGCATAGCGAATGTAGCGCATAGCTTACTTTCCGTTCAAACGATCCCGCAAAAGCTTGCCGGTCTTAAAGAACGGCACGTGCTTTTCTTCCACTTCCACCGATTCACCAGTGCGCGGATTGCGCCCAACGCGTGCGTCGCGCTGTTTTACCGAGAACGCGCCAAAGCCCCGCAGTTCCACCCGATCGCCGCGGCTCATCGCTTCTGTGATCTCTTCAAAGATCGTGTTCACGATGCGCTCTACGTCGCGCTGGTAGAGGTGTGGGTTTTCGTCTGCGATTTTCTGAATCAATTCCGAACGGATCATCGGTGTCTATCTCCCTGAGGGCGTGCAGGTCTTTTCGCATGCATCTTCTTGACTATAAGAAGAAAGATGAAGAACGGAAACGAATTGTCCGCTTCCCTTGGTGGAAATCCGCTCAAATCACCGATTTTTCCGGCCTAGGCACCTGTGAAACCTGCAAATTCTTGCACTTAAGGTCTGTGCGACCCCGGGTCACCCGTCTCGCCGCGTCGCAGAGAAGCCATTGATTCGCAACAAAAAGCCAATTGGCTATCTAGTGCATCTTCGCCTTGATCCGCCGCACCATTGCCCAGACCCCCAGCACCACGATGGGAGTCAGCACCGCCAAAACCACCCCTTTGCTCATGCCCAATGGCGTCGCCAACGGATAGACCAGATAGCCCGCCAAAGAGACCGCGTAGTAGCTGATTGCCACCACCGACAGACCTTCCACTGTCTCCTGTAGGCGCAACGCCAAATCCGCTCGCCGATCCATGCTTTCCAACAGCGCCTGATTCTGCGCTGAGCGCGCAACCTCCACTTTGGTCCGCAAAAGTTGCGCTGCGCGCCCCACCCGCTCCGCCAAAGACTGCAAGCGACTCTCACTGTGATTCACCGTGCGCATCGCCGGATCATAGCGCCGCGTCATAAATTCGCTAAACGTCTGGCGCCCATGAAACCGTTCTTCGCGCAGGATCTTGATACGCTGTTGCACAATCTTCTCATAGGCGCCTGTGGCGCCAAACCGGAACGACGTGTCCGCAATCAAACGCTCCACATCGCCGGACAATTCCAATAGCGCCTGCAAGGTCTCCGCAGCATCATCCCGGTCACTGCGCAAATGCCCCATCAAGCGCCCTGCGTCCGTCTCCAAGGCCCCCAGTTCCCGCGAAATCGCTTTCACTCGGAAATAGCCCAGCATCGACATACATTTGTAGGTCTCAATCTCACACAAGCGCTGCACCACCCGGCCAACACGCCGTGCGCCGGTCTCCGGCGCCACAAACACCGCCATGTTCTGATGCCCGTTGGCCGCGATACGGAAGTCCGTGGCCACAACACAGGTCCGGTCTAGCACATAGTTCACCGCCACTGTTTCAGGCAAAAACCATTCATAAACCTGTGAGATCATCTGCGCATCACTGGGCATGTTCTCCACTCGGATCATAGCTGACGTCACCCGCTGCCCCGGCGCCGCTGCCAGCCAATCCTCAGGAAACACATCCAGATCCGCCGGATCAAACGCCCGCGTGCTCACCTGCGGCAGGAACATAGTGTAGGTCACAAACTCCGCGTGCTGCTCCCATTTCAACGTGTCCCGCCCGATCTGGCAGGTGAAATGCGTCGCGCCCGGTTGTGGATGCGGCGCGCCAAATCTGTCGAGCAAATCATAAAGGTGCTCGAGCTCCGCCGCGGTTTCCACGCCAACCTGATCCTGTGGAATGCGCCAGGCGATATAAACCGCCCGGCACGGCGCGTTTAACGTCGGGAACGGACGCGCGTGGAGCTCATTGGCCAGTTTGTAGCGCAGCGGGTGGTCTTGAATGGCGGACATGCTCTTCTCCTGATCGCGCCAACTTACCCCGCCGCGCTCAAAAGTAAATGTTTTTGTGACTTTTCAACTACTTGCCGGAATACCGCCGCATACAATAAGCCAAGTCTTTTGACCTACTCCTCCGCAAAAACCTCCCGCGCCGCGTTCAAGCCGTTGATTGCGGCGGGCAAGCCGCCATAGAGCGCCATTTGCCAAATCACCTCCGCAATCTCCTCCTGCGAAGCCCCGGCCTGCCGCGTGTTGGCAATGTTGATCTTCAGCTGCGGCGCGGTTTGCCCGCCCAGCGCGGTCAATGCGGCCACCGTGCACAGCTGCCGGGTCTTCAGGTCCACCGTTCCGCGAGTGTAATGCCGTCCATAGGCCCACTCGACCAGGCTTTCCGCCATTTCCGGCACCAAGCCGTCATAGCGCTCCGCCAAAACCCCTTCCACGGTGGGGTTCAAATCCGCCAAAACCGCGCGTCCACGTTCCAATGCGTTAGACATCTTCAGACTTTCCTTCCAACTCTCTGTAATAATTCACTTTCTGATCCATGAGCTGCAGCGTCTCCTGGAGCGTCACCATCTGGGCACGCATCACCTCGCGATGCGCCTCCAGCATCTCCCGCCGCGCGCGCAACGTGCTGTCGCCAGCCGCCCTCAAGCGCGCATACCGCACCCGATCCGCCTGCTTCATGCCCGTCGCATTGAGTTGCCCTATGAATCGAATCCAAGCCAAAACGGCGTCGTCATATACGCGACGTCCCGCGCCATCGCGTGGCGGCGGATCAATCAGCCCAATTTTCTCGTAAAACCGCAACGTGTCCACGCTTAGCCCCGTGGCCGCAGCCACCTCCGAAATCCGCATCTGTTCTCCTGCTCCTATGAGTCGGTTCACCTTACGAGCTGGAGTGCACTCCAGCTCAAGCCCCAAAATGTACATTTTCAATTTTGGCTTGCCGCGCGCACCACGCCCGCCTATCCCTACCGCTGCGGCCCATCTCCGGGTCGTAACGTTCTCAGGGCGGGGTGAAATTCCCCACCGGCGGTAAGCAGCGCAGCTGTAAGCCCGCGAGCGGCTTTCAAGATGGAACACGTCCTCATCCCCAAAAGTGGGTCCCGGTTTTGGGACAAGATGCGGAGCCAATATGAAAGTGTCAGCAGATCAGGTGCAACTCCTGAGCCGACGGTCACAGTCCGGATGGAAGAGAGCGGGAAGAACCTAAGCAGAGCTGGCAACAGCCCTGTTTGGCTTGTCCTGTTTTGCCTTGAGTTGTGAGCGCAGATGAAAGGACAACGCCATGACTCGCATTTTTGAAACCACCCGCCCGGCCACCGCCGGCGCTTTCCTGATGATCTTTGCCGGACTGCTATTCGCCGTGGTCAACACCATTGTACAATGGGGTACCATGAAAATGGGCCTGCCCCCCACCCGCGTCGCCTTCTGGCAGTACCTGATTGCCACGCTCTGGCTCGTGCCCTGGATGATCTTCAAATCCCCTGACGCCCTGCGTACAAAAGCTCTGCCCAAGCACCTGCTGCGCGTCGGCTGCGCCGTAATTGGCGTGCAGCTCTGGGTCACCGGCCTGGCCCACGTGCCGATCTGGCAGGCCATTGCTCTGATCATGTTGTCGCCCTTCTTTGTTACTGTGCTGGCAAGCCTTTGGCTCGGCGAACAGGTTTCGGCTCACCGCTGGGGCGCGGTGGTGATTGGCTTCATTGGCGGCATGATCATCCTGGCGCCGTGGTCAGATGCCTTCACACCCCACGCGCTCTATCCGGTTGGCGCGGCCATCTTCTGGGGTCTGACCAGCCTGATGACCAAACAGATGAGCGCCACCGAAAGCCCGGCCACATTGACGCTTTATTTGCTGATGCTGCTCACCCCGATCAACGCCGGTCTGGCACTGGACGCAGGCCTGGGCTTTGACGGCATAACCGCTGGCCTCCTGCTGATCGGTGCTGGTTTGTGCACGGCGGTGGCCCAATATGCCCTGGCCCGCGCCTATAGCATCGCGGACGCCGCCTATTTGCAGCCGTTTGATCACCTCAAATTACCCTTCAATGTGGGACTTGGCTTGGTGGTATTTGGCTACGCCCCTCCCGGCAGCCTGTGGCTGGGCGCCGCCCTGATTATCGGCGCCTCCTTTGCCCTCATGCGCCAGGAAGCCCTCCTGCAAACCGCCTGATAACCTGGCGTGGCTCAAGCCTTTGGGCTTGGGCCTTTAGGGGCGCTGTCCCTGACACAGCACGCTGTACCCACCCCGGGATATTTTTTGGACCATGAATGTGGGAACGCGATGTGTCTCATTCACGGTCCCCCAATATCCCCGCCGGAGGCGTCTACACGCGCTCCAAACACCCCCGCAAAACAAAAGGGCGCCCCATTCTAGGGCGCCCTTTCCACACTCTATGGCAGTGATCGATTACTCGATCATACCCAGCAACTTATCGAGGCTGGCTTTCGCGTCACCATAGAACATACGTGTGTTCTCTTTGAAGAACAGCGGGTTTTCGATGCCGGAGTAACCGGTACCCTGCCCCCGCTTGGAGACAAACACCTGCTTGGCTTTCCAGCATTCCAGAACCGGCATGCCCGCGATAGGGCTGTTCGGATCTTCTTGGGCTGCCGGGTTCACGATGTCGTTGGAGCCAATCACGATGGCCACATCCGTTTCCGGGAAGTCATCGTTGATCTCGTCCATTTCCAGCACGATGTCATAGGGCACCTTGGCTTCGGCCAAAAGCACGTTCATGTGCCCAGGCAGACGACCCGCCACCGGGTGGATCGCAAAGCGCACCTCTTTGCCTTTGGCACGCAGGCGACGGGTCAACTCCGCCACGTTCTGCTGTGCCTGAGCCACCGCCATGCCGTAGCCCGGGATGATCACAACGCTGTCCGCATCGTCCAGCGCACTGGCAACACCATCCGCTTCAATTGCGATCTGCTCACCTTCGACTTCCATCGCAGGGCCAGCCGCGCCACCAAAGCCACCCAGGATCACCGACACAAAGGAGCGGTTCATCGCCTTACACATGATGTAGCTGAGGATTGCACCAGAGGAGCCCACAAGCGCACCAACCACAATCAACAGGTCGTTGCCCAGCGAGAAACCAATCGCTGCCGCGGCCCAGCCGGAGTAGCTGTTCAGCATGGAGACAACCACTGGCATGTCCGCACCACCGATGCCCATGATTAGATGATAACCGATGAACAGCGCTGCAATTGTCAGGATCAACAGTGGGAAGAATCCACCGGTGTTCAGATACCAGATCAGGCAAAGCAAAGAGAGACCTGCGGCACCCGCGTTCAGCAAGTGACCACCTGGCAGCTTTTCAGCGTTTGAGGACACTTTGCCTGACAGTTTGCCATAGGCAATCACGGAACCAGTAAAGGTCACCGCACCAATCCAGACACCCAGGCTCAGCTCCACCAGCAGAATGCTGATCTCTACGCCAGACTTCTTGGCAATCAGCTTGCCAAAAGTGCCAAGCTCTTTCACTGCATCCGGACCTGCCGCCACAGCTTCCGCTGCGTTGCCGATCTCAAAGTGCGCGTTGAAGCCCACAAACACCGCCGCCAGGCCAACCAGCGCGTGCATGCCAGCCACAAGTTCCGGCATCTGGGTCATCTCGACCTTGGACGCCAGCTGATAGCCAATCATGCCACCCGCCGCGATCAGCGGAATGGACAGCCACCACAGACCCGCACCGGGGCCGATCAATGTGGCAAACACCGCCAGCGCCATGCCGGAAATGCCGTACCACACCGCGCGTTTGGCGCTTTCTTGATTGTTCAGCCCCCCCAAGGAAAGGATGAAGAGCACTGCCGCGACAACGTATGCTGCGGTTGTAAAACCGTATTCCATCGCTCGACCTCCTTAGGACTTCTGGAACATGGCGAGCATGCGCCGTGTCACGAGGAAACCGCCGAAGATGTTGATCCCGGCCATGAAGACAGAGAGCGCCGCCAGCAGGATCACAAGGAAGCTGCCTGAGCCAATCTGCATGAGAGCCCCCAAGATGATGATCGAGGAGATCGCGTTGGTCACAGCCATCAAAGGTGTGTGCAGCGAGTGCGCCACGCCCCAGATCACCTGGAAACCAACAAAACAGGCCAATGCAAACACAATAAAGTGCTGCATAAAGCTCGCCGGTGCCACCAGACCCAGCAACAAGATCAAGGCCCCGCCGCCACCCAACAGCATCACCTGCTGCTTGGTCTGCGCTTTAAACGCCGCCACTTCGGCTGCGCGCTTTTCTTCCGGTGTCAGCTCAGGAACGACTTCCTTCGGCTTGGCCGCAATCGCCGCCACTTTTGGTGGGGGTGGCGGGAAAGTGATGTCGCCTTCAAAGGTCACGGTTGCGCCACGGATCACATCGTCTTCCATGTCGTGGTTGATCTGACCGTCTTTCTCAGGGGTCAAGTCAGTCATCATGTGACGGATGTTGGTCGCATACAGGCTGGAGGACTGCGCCGCCATACGCGATGGGAAGTCAGTGTAGCCGATGATGGTCACGCCATTCTCGGTCACAATCTTCTCGTCCATCACGGTCAGCTTACAGTTGCCGCCCTTTTCCGCTGCCAGATCGACAATCACGGAGCCCGGCTTCATTGCCGCAACCATGTCTTCGGTCCACAGCTCCGGCGCTTCGCGGTTCGGGATCAACGCGGTGGTGATCACAATATCCACGTCCGGCGCAAGTTCACGGAACTTCGCCAGCTGGGCTTCGCGGAACTCTGGGCTGGAAACAGCGGCATAGCCGCCAGTCGCCGCGCCATCTGCCTGTTCTTCCTCAAAGTCGAGGTAAACAAACTCGGCACCCATCGATTCAACCTGCTCCGCCACTTCGGGACGCACGTCAAACGCAAGCGTGATGGCGCCCAACGAGGTGGATGTGCCAATTGCGGCCAATCCGGCCACACCGGCGCCAACAACCAAGACCTTCGCTGGCGGCACCTTGCCGGCAGCGGTGATCTGGCCAGTGAAGAACCGACCAAAGTTGTTGCCCGCCTCAATGACTGCGCGGTAACCCGCGATGTTGGCCATAGAGGACAGCGCATCCATCTTCTGCGCGCGCGAAATGCGTGGCACCATTTCCATGGCAATCACGTTGGCGCCTTTGGCCTTGGCCGCTTCCATGCCGTCTTCGTTCCCAGCTGGGTTGAAGAAGGAGATCAGCGTCTTATCTTTGGTCAGGCGTTTCAGCTCGGTGGCATCCGGCTGACGCACTTTGGCGACAATGTCAGACGCTTTCCAGAGCGCGGCTGCGGTCTTGAGAACCTCAACACCGGCGGCCTCATATGTGGCGTCCGAAAATCCAGCACCAGCACCGGCGCCACTTTCAATGGCGCACTCATAACCGAGCTTTTGGAGCTGTTTGGCAGAGTCCGGAGTCATCGCGACCCGGTTCTCACCGTCAAACACCTCTTTTGGTGTACCTATCTTCACCTTTCTTATCCCCCTTCAGGTTAAGAGCAATAATGTTTCACGCAGACCATGCTGCACTTGCATAATGTTTTAACGCCACCTGAATTGCTGCACAAGCAAACAAGCAACTTACCGTATTTCTGCGACGCAACGGCATCACACCCACCTGCGCACCTTCTCGCAATAGTGCGCAAAATCCATGCGAAATGTCCTCCGCAGGCGATTTTCTTCTGGAATGACAAAACGCTTTTCCAAGATCCACAAGAAAACCGGCACCAAAGGCAGGGCCAGCACCGCGTCCCAATAGAGTATCAACCCCGCAAGGATCATCACATCTGCAAGATAGATCGGATTGCGGCTGCGCTTGAAAATGCCGCTTTGCACAAGCCGTGCGCTGTCGTGATGCGGATGAATCGTGGTCTCATGCCGCCGCATCTCAACCACCGCCAACGCGGTCAGAACCACACCGCCGCCCACAAGCAACCCGCCCAGCAGATCCGCCCACACCGGGCCAAAGCTCAGGCCCGTGGGCCAATGGTTGGCTTGCAACCAAGCCATCGCTAAAGCCGCCAGCAACCAGACCGGCGGAATATCAATCAACCGCAAAGCCCTCATAGGCCCATCCCCAACCAGGACTCGCCAAAGCGCCGGCGCACTGACCGGGCCCCAATTGGTATTATCTTTGCGCGTCGTTGCATCATGCCCCTTGGTTTAACGATCCGTTGATACACTGCAACGATACAGACCCGTCGTGCGTCAAAAAGGGCCAGAAAGCCGCATGGAGCGCCCAAAATAGGACAGGAGTTTTGCCCGAAATGCCATTTTGAGCGCATTTTCCGCATGACTGCACGGACATTTTGACCACCTACCCCACTTTTGTGACCCTGCGGCGCAATCAACCAGAACGCTTGTCCGGTCTTATTCGCGCGCTAAGGTGATCCCGACACAGGACAGGGAGAGAGACATGACACTATCGGGCAAACACGCATTGGTCACCGGCGGCGGCACCGGCATTGGTCTCGCCATCGCCAAGGCACTGGCTGCCGAGGGCGCGCAAGTCACCATCACCGGCCGTCGTCTGAACGTGTTGGAAGAAGCGGCTTCCGATGGTCTATTTCCCCTCGCCATGGATGTGGCGGATGAGGCTTCTGTGGTGGACGGCGTCGCCGCAGCAGTAGCTGCCCGCGGTCCCATCCAAATCTGTGTCGCCAACGCGGGCATTGCCGAAGGCCGCGCGCTGCACAAGACCGACATGGACTTCTGGCGCAAGATGATGTCGATCAACATCGACGGCGTCTTCCTCACCATCCGGGAAAGCCTCAAGTCGATGAACCAGACCGACTGGGGCCGTGTCATGGTGATCTCTTCGATTGCCGGTTTGCGCGGATTGAAAGGCGCCCCCGCCTACTCCACCTCCAAACACGCCGTGAACGGCATGATCAAATCTCTGGCCGCCGACTATGCGCTAAAGCCCATCACATTTAACGCCATCTGCCCCGCCTATGTAGAAACCGCGATCATCGACCAAAACATCGAAAGCATCATGGCCCGCACCGGCTGTTCTGAAGAGGAAGCCCGCCACATGATGGTCGGCGTGAACCCACACGGCCGGCTGATCAAACCTGAAGAAGTGGCGCATACCGCACTTTATCTCTGCTCCGACATGGCGGACTCTGTCCGTGGGCAAACGCTGCAAGTGGCTGGCGGCGAGATGTGACACCAGAGGCTGACCACACTGCGGGAGCGCCACCGCTCCCGCTTCCTGCTTGGCCTTTCCAAACCGAAAATTCCACCGTATGGCTTAGGGGACCCACCCCACATTGCCACGTCTGGAGCCGCACGTGACTGTCAAAACCCACCAGTTTGTCGATTGCAGCCCCACCCGTGCGGACCTTGAACAGGCCAGTCAAACCGGCCAGCCACACAGGCTCACGCGCTGCACCCTGGTAGGATGCGATCTTTCCGATCTCGACCTCACTGGCTGGCGGTTTGAGGTGTGCAATCTGGCTCAAGCCTCTTTCAAAAGCGCCACACTGGAAGACGCCACTTTAAAGGGATGCCGCGCTGGCGGTCTCTCGCTTCAGGGCGCCAACTTCTCCGAGGGCACCATCGACGGCGGCGATTTCAGCAACGCCAATCTGCGCGGTGCCACCCTCACCCATTCAAAATTCCGCAATTGCAAAATGACTGGCGCTGATCTCAGAGAAACCCACACGCTTGGTATCGAACTTGAGGATGTGTTGTTGGCCCTCGCGGTGCTGCCCAAATTTTCGTTTCGCAAAATGACCCTCAAACGGGTGGATTTTACCGACGCGGACATGAGCCAATGTGATTTTCGCGACGCTGTCTTTGAAGACTGCTCCCTGCGCGACACACATTTGATCGACAGCCGTTTCGAAAACGCAGACCTGCGTGGCGCCGATTTGGGAGGCATTCGTCTCTCAGACCTGAGACGCTTCAAGGGGGCCATTCTCTCCAAGCAACAGGCTGCGATTTTGCTGGGGCAATTGGGTCTGCAGGTGCACTAATTCGCTGCCTGGCCGGATCTCTATTCTTGAACTCCAGCACGCGAGGCGTCTCGGCTAGGCTCCCCCGATGTGAGCCGTCAACAAAAAGGCGATGCCACGTATTCTTCCCGTTGAAAAAGCCAACGGCAACCTGATTAGTTGTGAAAACCCAAACTTCGCTCCAAGACCATTTCAACAAACAGCTTTGAGATCTGTCATCTGGTGCCTTACGTTTCTTTTACTTTCAAATATCGTAGAGACACATTTCTCGCACTATCGCAAACTGGTCCATTGTACTCGGATCTTCATTTGAACTTGCCTTTGCCGACACCTGGCTCGGCAACCAAGTTGGTCAATCAGTTGACCAAACACTTATCGGGAGAACGCGCATGAACAAAGTTCTGGTTATTGGCGGCGACGGCTTTTGCGGCTGGCCCACCTCTCTCTATCTTAGCGAACAGGGTTACGACGTCACCATAATCGACAACCTATCACGCCGCAAAATTGACAACCGCCTCGGCGTGGTCAGCCTAACACCAATCAAATCCACCCAAGAACGCATTGAGGCCTGGAAAGAGGTCAGCGGCAAAACCATCAGGTTTGTCGAGCTCGACGTGGCGCAAGAGTTCGACGACCTCGCTATCCTGCTCGGCGAGGTACGCCCCGACGCCGTGGTGCATTTTGGCGAGCAGCGGTCTGCCCCTTACTCCATGCGCGGCGCCTGCCCCAAGCGCTACACCGTCGACAACAACATCAACGCCACCCACAATCTCCTTGCCGCGCTGGTGCTACTCGATCTGGACGCCCATGTTGTGCATCTCGGCACTATGGGGGTGTATGGCTACGACGGCGCGGGCTTGGAAATCCCAGAAGGCTATCAACAAATCATGGTGCGCGGCGATGACAACGTCATCCACAACCGCGAAATCCTCTACCCGTCCAACCCGGGCAGCATCTACCACATGACCAAAACCATGGATCAGCTAATGTTCCAGTTTTACGCCAAGAACGACGGCATCCGCGTGACCGATCTGCACCAAGGCATTGTCTGGGGCACCCAAACCGATGAAACCCGTCGCGACGAACGGCTGATCAACCGTTTCGCGTACGACGGCGACTACGGCACGGTTCTCAACCGCTTTCTGATGCAAGCCGCCATTGGCTACCCGCTCACCGTACACGGCACCGGTGGTCAGACCCGCGCCTTCATCCACATCCGCGACACCGTGCGTTGCATCGAATTGGCAATCTCCAACCCGCCGGAAAAAGGCGACCGCCCCGTCATCCGAAACCAGATGACAGAAACCCACCGCGTGCGCGAACTTGCAGATTTGGTCGCGCGTCTAACCGGCGCCGAAGTCGCCATGGTCGACAACCCGCGCAAGGAGGCCGCTGAAAACGACCTGCGGGTATCAAACGCCAGCTTCCTCAAGCTTGGTCTCAATCCAACAACCCTGGCCGAGGGCCTGCTGTCTGACACCTATCAGGTGGCGCAGAAATACGCGGACCGGATAACTCGAGATCGGGTTGCCGCCGCCACGGTCTGGACCAAGAACCAGAAGCCCGGCGTTGTCACCGTGAAAGCGCTCGAAGAGGGCAAGGCTCGGGGTGACACCGGCGACGTGGTGCACATGCAAGACAGCGCCTGAGGCGAAAATCGGCAAAGGGCTTGGCGCTGTCCCAAGCCCTTTCGCCGCAGCAACGCACGATAGCTCCGCCGTTAACCATTACATATTCCATTTTTATGGACAGTCGCGAAACAGTCGCAATACCGACAGGATACCGACGTGGAAATCAGCGTCGTATTGGCCGTTAATCTTTAGGCAGACTTGAGCATGGACCGGGCTTCTTGCCCCTGTGCCCAGGCCCGCACTGCCTCGCCAAAGGCCTCAAATAGCGGACGGCTCACCGGATCATTGGCCGCATCCCATTCCGGATGCCATTGCACTGACATAGTGAACCCCAGCGCGCCCTCAATATAGATCGCCTCCGGCGTCTCATCCGGCGCGTAACCATCTATAATCACACGACTACCCGCACGCTTGATGCCCTGCCCATGCAGAGTGTTGGTCATCACCTTCTGACTGCCAAACAGGTGATGGAACGGCCCGTTTTCACTGAACTCCACCGTGTGGCGCAGCGCAAATTTCTCTTCCAACGTGCCATCGGGCGGCATCCGGTGATTGTCCCGCCCCGGCAGGTCGCGGATTTCTGGATAGAGACTGCCGCCCATGGCAACGTTAACCTCCTGAAACCCCCGACAAATCCCCATAAACGGCTGACCAGAGTCCACGCAAGCCCGCACCAACGGCAGCACAATCGCATCGCGCGCCCGATCGAACTCCCCATGCGCCGCTGTCGCTGCCTCGCCGTATTCCTCAGGGTGCACATTGGGCCGGCCACCCGTCAGCAGAAAGCCATCACATTGCGCCAGCAACTCTTCAACAGACACAAACCTTGGGTCGGCGGGAATCAACAGCGGCATACAGCCAGAAACCCCTGAAACCGCTTCGGAATTCATGGTGCCTCCGGCATGTGCCGGATATTGGTCATTGATCAGATATTGGTTGCCGATGATCCCGACGACAGGACGCGTCATGCTGGCCTCTTAGTCTAGTTGCGCAGGTAACCATAGGACGCGCATCCCAAATGAGAAAGCCCCGAAGCGTTCACATCCTTCAAGACAAAGAAAAAAGGCCGGGGCATCCCCCGACCTGTTCGCTTGTTAGGCTTGTGCTTTCAGCTCCAACCGCCGCGCATGCAGCACCGGCTCGGTATAGCCCGACGGCTGAATGCGGCCCTTGAACACCAGATCACACGCAGCCTGGAAGGCAATCCCGTCAAAACCCGGCGCCATCGGCGCATAAAGCGGATCGTTGGTATTCTGTCGATCCACAACGGCGGCCATCTTCTGCATCGCCGCCATGACCTGCTCTTCACTCACCACACCTTGGTGCAGCCAGTTGGCCAGACCCTGGCTGGAAATCCGACAAGTCGCACGGTCTTCCATCAGGCCCACATCATTGATGTCCGGAACTTTGGAGCAGCCCACGCCTTGGTCCACCCAACGCACCACATAGCCCAAAATGCCCTGCGCATTGTTTTCCACCTCGGCGGCAATCTCTTCGTCCGAGAGGTTCCGCCCATCCATCACCGGCACCGTCAGCAGATCGTCCAACGTCCCGCGTGCGCCACCTGCTTTGATCTCTTCCTGACGCGCCAAAACATCCACCTCATGGTAGTGCGTGGCGTGCAGCGTCGCTGCGGTTGGAGATGGCACCCAGGCACAGTTGGCGCCAGATTTGGGATGACCAATCTTCTGCTCCAGCATCGCGCCCATCAGATCCGGCATGGCCCACATGCCTTTGCCAATCTGCGCTTTGCCTTGAAGCCCGCAAGCCAAACCAATGTCCACGTTGCGATCTTCATATGACAGAATCCACGGTGTGGTCTTCATCTCGCCTTTGCGCAAGAAAGCGCCCGCTTCCATGGACGTGTGGATTTCGTCACCAGTGCGATCCAGAAACCCGGTGTTGATGAACGCCACGCGACCTTTTGCGGCCCGGATACATTCCTTGAGGTTGGCGCTTGTGCGGCGCTCCTCGTCCATAATGCCCATCTTCACCGTGTTGCGCGGCAGGCCCAGAATGTCCTCGACCTTGGCAAAGATCGCATCCGAGAACGCCACTTCTTCCGGCCCGTGCATCTTCGGCTTCACCACATAGACCGAACCATGCACCGAATTGCCGCTTTCCCGCTTCAGGTCATGCATCGCGATCATCACCGTCACGAGCGCATCCATCAGCCCTTCGCCAATCTCGTTTCCGTCCCGATCCAGCACCGCCGGGTTGGTCATCAGATGGCCAACGTTGCGCACCAACATCAACGAGCGACCTTTCAGCGAGGTTTCTGTACCGTTCGCTGCGGTAAAAGAGACGTCATCTTTCAAAACGCGCGTGAAGGTCTTGCCACCTTTGGCAACCTCTTCAGACAGATTGCCCTGCATCAGGCCAAGCCAGTTTCCGTAGGCCACAACCTTGTCTTCAGCGTCCACGCAGGCCACGGAATCTTCGCAATCCATGATCGTGGACATGGCACTTTCCAGCGTGATGTCGTTGATACCCGCTTTGTCAGATGCGCCAATATTGCCTGTGCGATCAACTTCAACAACCACATGCAGGCCGTTGTTTTTCATCAATATACGCGAAGGCGAGACAGCGTCTCCCACGTGACCAACAAACGCGCTTCCTGCCTTCAAAGCTGGCACAAGCTGCCCAGCCTCAACCGACAATCCGCCAATGTCTGCCCAGCTACCTTCGGCCAGCGGCAGTGTCTTATCCAGAAAGTTCCGCCCCCAGGCGATCACGCGCGCCCCACGCGCCGACTCGTAGCCTTTGCCGGACGGCAAGTCGCCCATCGCATCGGTACCATAAAGCGCGTCATACAGGCTGCCCCACCGGGCATTGGCCGCATTCAAGGCAAAGCGCGCATTGGTGATTGGCACAACCAATTGTGGGCCGGGAATCGCTGCAATTTCCGGATCAACATTGGCGGTTTCCACTGCGAACTCTTCACCCTCGGCCACCAGGTAGCCAATCTCTTGCAGAAACGCTTTATACGCCTCCGCATCATGCGCCTGACCCTTGCGGGCCAAATGCCAGCCATCAATTTTCTGCTGGATCTCTTCCCGCTTGGCGAGCAGTGCACGGTTGGTTGGCCCAAAATCATGCGCCAATACGCTCAAACCTTGCCAGAACACATCCGCATCGATGCCAGTTCCAGGAAGCGCCTTACTCACAATGAAATCATAGAGCTCGTCGGCAATTTGCAGCCCGTGCTGCTCAATTCTCTTGGTCATCGTGAAACTTCCTCATCTCTGGCGTCGCGTCTCAATTAGTGCACATGTTTTCTATAGGCAATAAAACCGGTTACCTTTGTTTACCAAAGGGATTTTCAACTTTTTCCATAAATTTGCGAAACTGCACATCCATTTTGTGAAAAATCGCCTACCCCCTTGCGAGTGCCGCCCTACAAGCTACACCAAGATGAGCAACCAATGGAGACCGTGATGAAAGACGCCGCGCCGCAAACGATCTATCTCAAAGATTACACCCCGTTTGGCTTCATCGTGGATGGCGTCGAGTTGACGTTTCGCCTTCATCCCACCAAAACACGGGTGCTCTCCAAAATCGCATTTCGGCCCAATCCTGAGGCGACTGACAAGCGGTTTTTCCTGCATGGTGAACAGCTTAAGCTGATCAACGCCAAGATTGACGGTACAGAGGTTACCCCCCACACCGTAGACGGCGGCATCGAAGTCGACGTGCCCAACGGCCCTTTCACCTGGGAAGCTGAGGTTGAAATCAACCCAGAGGCCAACACCGCACTCGAAGGCCTCTACATGTCCAACGGCATGTATTGCACCCAATGTGAGGCCGAAGGCTTCCGCAAAATCACCTATTATCCTGACCGTCCAGACGTGATGGCCACCTTCACCGTGCGCATCGAAGGCGACGTGGAAAACACACCAAAGCTACTATCTAACGGCAACGGCGACGAATACGGCACCAACCAAACCGTCACACCGGCCAGCAACTACGCGGTCTGGATCGACCCTTGGCCCAAGCCTGCCTATCTCTTTGCGCTTGTGGCCGGTGATCTGATCGCCCACGAAGACAGCTTCAAAACCACGTCCGGCAAAGACGTGCGTCTGTCGATCTACGTCCGCCCCGGGGATGAGCACAAATGTGCTTTCGGCATGGAAGCCCTTAAAAAGTCTATAAAATGGGACGAAGAGGTCTACGGTCGCGAGTATGACCTTGATGAGTTCAACATCGTCGCCGTGGATGATTTCAACATGGGCGCGATGGAGAACAAAGGGCTGAACATCTTCAACAGTTCCTGCGTGCTTGCCTCCCCGGAAACTGCAACAGACGGCAACTTTGAACGCATCGAAGCCATCATCGCGCATGAGTATTTCCACAACTGGACCGGCAACCGCATCACCTGCCGCGACTGGTTCCAGCTTTGCCTGAAAGAAGGCCTGACCGTCTTCCGCGACGCGCAGTTCACCGCCGATATGCGCTCTGAGCCGGTCAAACGGATTGACGACGTGCTCGCCCTGCGTGGCCGCCAGTTCCCCGAAGACCAAGGCCCGCTGTCGCACCCAGTGCGCCCCGAAAGCTTTCAGGAAATCAACAACTTCTACACCGCCACTGTGTATGAAAAAGGCGCCGAAGTTATTGGCATGCTGAAAACCCTGGTCGGAGATGACGCCTACTCTAGGGCGCTCGACCTCTATTTTGAGCGCCACGACGGTCAGGCCTGCACAATTGAGGACTGGATCAAAGTCTTTGAGGACAGCACTGCCCGTGACCTTACGCAGTTCAAACTCTGGTACTCCCAATCCGGCACGCCCGAAGTCACCGTGCGCGAAGAGTACGATGGCGACACCTTCACCCTGCACCTGAGCCAATCCAGCGTCTCAACGCCGGGTCAGGACACAAAGGCTCCACAAGTTATCCCGGTGGCTGTGGGTCTGCTCAATGACAATGGCGATGAAGTGCTGCCCACTGAGGTGCTGGAACTCACCAAAGCGGAACAGAGCTTCACCTTTAAGGGTCATGCCACCCGCCCTATCCCCTCGGTTTTACGCGGCTTTTCTGCCCCGGTGACGTTGACCCAAGACATCGACAACGCCCGCCGCGCCTTCTTGCTCGCGCATGACACCGATCCGTTCAACCGCTGGGAAGCGGGCCGCGATCTCGCACGCGACAGCCTGATTGCCACAATCGTGGATGGGACCGCTCCCAACCAAGACTATCTCTCTGGTCTGAAAACACTTTTGCGCGACGACAGCCTTGATCCGGCCTACCGCGCATTAATGGTGGGACAGCCTTCGCAGTCCGAATTGGCCGGCATTCTGCATAAACAGGGCCACACACCAGACCCGTCTACAATCCATGCAGCCACGGAATCCTTGCGCGATGCCAAGGCCAAGTTCTTTGCGGACCTGCTGCCCGACATCTACGCCTCTAATCAGGTCGCGGGTCCCTTCTCGCCAGATGCGGAGCCTGCCGGCAAGCGCAGCCTTGCAAATGCCGCGCTCTCCCTGTTGACCCGGCTGGACGGTGGTGAAGCTGCTGCGAAACAATACAAATCCGCCGACAACATGACGCTGCAACTCGCAGCCTTTGGTGCGCTTCTGGATGCGGACAAAGGGGACAATGCCGTCGCAGCCTTCTATGACCAATGGAAAGACGACCGGCTTGTGATCGACAAATGGTTTTCGATGCAGGTGATGTTTGCCAAACCAGAACAGCTCGCGACAACTGTCACCACGCTCACCCAACACACTGACTTTGATTGGAAAAACCCCAATCGCTTCCGTGCAGTTATGGGTGTCATGGCCGCACATCACGCGGGTTTCCACCACGAGCCGGGTGAGGCCTACGAGGTGCTGGCGGACTGGCTGATCAAGCTGGACCCTGTGAACCCACAGACCACCGCGCGTATGTGCAGCGCCTTCCAAACCTGGAAACGCTACGATGCCAAGCGGCAGGCGCTCTTGAAAGCACAGCTTGAGCGGATCGCCAGTCAAGATGGGTTGAGCCGCGACACCACCGAAATGGTGACCCGCATTCTGGAGGCATAATGTCCAAGGTTCTTCTGATCACCGGCGCCAGCGCAGGCATTGGCGCCGCCACCGCCAAACTGGCTGCCGAAGCGGGCTATGACCTCGCGTTAAACTACCGCAGCGACACCCAAGGTGCTGAAAGTATTGCAGAAACAGTGCGCTCATTTGGCGTCTGTGCAGAACTCTTTCAAGCTGACGTGGCGGATCCCGACCAAGTCGAAGCCATGTTCAAAGCCATCGACGCAAGCTTCGGCCGCGTGGACGCGCTCGCTAACAACGCTGGCATCGTGGACCAAGGCGCGCCTGTGACCGAGTTCACCCACACGCGGTTGAAACGTATGTTTGATGTCAATGTGATCGGCGCCATGCTTGTCGCCAAAGAGGCGGTGATCCGCATGCAAGCGCAAGGCGGCGGCGCCATTGTCAATGTAAGCTCCGTGGCCTCCCGCACCGGCTCCGCCAATGAATATGTCGATTACGCCGCCTCCAAAGCGGCCATTGACACTTTCACCAAGGGTCTGGCCGACGAGGTCGCCGCACAAGGCATTCGCGTCAACAGCCTCCGCCCCGGCATCACCGACACGGAGATCCACGCCAAAGGTGGCGCACCAGACCGTGCCAAACTTCTGGCACATAAGATTCCGATGCAACGCGCTGGCACTGCAGAAGAAATTGCCCGCGCCATTCTGTTTCTGCTGTCAGATGACGCCAGCTATATCACCGGTAGCACACTCGATGTCTCGGGAGGCCGATGACAATGGACACGCTTCAACACACTCATCACGGTCGTAATCCACGCAGTATTGTGATGTTGTGCCTGGTCAGCGCAGGTCTGCTCGGACTGCTTGCCATTGGCGTGCACTGGGCAATTGTCGTGGTGCTCTCTCTTATCGCCGTGCCTGCGTTTGTGGACGTGATCTTCAACCCGATTGCAAGTTTTGCGCTCGACGAAAACGGCATTCGTTGGAAAAACGTCACCCAAGAGGCGGAGCTTGGCTTCCATCAAATCAAGTCGGCCCATATTGCCACCCGTCTCGGGGTTGCCTTTCGCATCACTCTGATCATGTTTGACGATGCTAAGGTGCGGATTCCACAAGATGTTTTACCACCTCGCACCGATTTAGAGGCCGCACTTTCTCGGCACGACATCCCAATCAAGCGTGATCGCCTGCGCCTGATTTGAGTAAGGAATTTGACCATAATTGGGCAGACACTGTCCGTATGATTTCAACTTGGTGCCCTTTTTTGGCCTGAATACGCGCCCATAGTCCGACCTGTGAGAAGATCGGAGCTATAATGAAATTGTTTTCCAGAAATCAGGCCAAATCCCAAGGGCATCCGGCGGCACCTGCGCCGACTTTGCGCCGATTGGGACAAGCGTTTTCTGCGCCACGAAAGCCAGAAGCATCTGATCTTTCTGGAGAAGGGAACAACACGTTCCGCACTCTTTTGAGCCGTCTGGAAATACCAATCAACGCCTCCACGCCAGATCAAATCGAAAGCGAGAAGATTCGCGATCATGGACAATTCCTCGCCCGTCAGGAGCTCTGGGAAGAACTAGAAGAGCTGATCCGCACACACGACCAAAACCGCGCCACCACAGCGACGGGCACGCCGCTTGCGGAGCTCATGTTGTTTGGCGCACGATCGGACGTTGTGCGTGCCGCAGAGCATGCGTTGCTTCATGGCCGCCCTGCGGAAGGCGCGGATTTTTTCTCAGGAATTGAAGCCCTTGAAGTCTTGCTGGAAGACTACCCCAACAGCTATCCAATGGCCTTGGTGGTGGCCCATATGCACATTGACATCGGCTGGGCGTGGCGCGGCGCCGCCGCCAAAGACGATGTGCGAGATGTGAACCGGGATGCCTTTCAGGCACATTTTGATCGCGCGGCTGACATTTTGAACCGGTATTGCCCCAAGCAATACTTCTCTCCCGCCCTCTCCGCAGCGCGATGTGCGCTTTTGCCGGGATCTGCCCAACCTCTCAACACGTTGTGTACGGAGTTTGAATCGCTGATCCAATTGGATCCCCTCAACCCACGCCATATGCGGGCTTTGGGCAACTATCTCCTCCCTCGCTGGTACGGTGATTTTGCCCACCTTGACTTGCAGGCCCGTCGCATTGCCGCGCAAACCTACGATATTTGGGGAGCAGGCGCTTATGCATGGGTTTGGTTTGACGCCTTGTTGGTTGATCCAAATGGCTTGGAGATGATGGAGGTTGACTACTTCATCGACGGTGTCACGGATGCCCTGCAACGCAGCGGGGATCAACATTCCGCAAACCTTATGGCGGCTCACCTGTATCGCAGCTGGCAACATGCCCGGTCGCAATACGGCGCGGACGGCCTGCGCGAAGACCTGCCTCCGGCGTTACGCGCGGGGTTTGACATGGTCGTACGCGAGCATTTGCGCGAAATTCACCCGCTGATTTGGGGCCATGCGGAGATTGGGTTTGAAAACACGTCGCGTGTGATTTCCAAAGAACGCCTGTCTGCCAAGGGCCGCGATGTGGCGTTGCAAGCTGTTGCCATGCCGTTTATGGCCGGGCTGCAAGCTGGACAGACTGTGCATTTTTCGCCCGACGGCATCACCCAAATCAACCCATAAGTCACCCGCCCTCTTGCTCCTTTTATCTGGCTGGCCTAGAACGCAGATCAGCCAGATATTCAAGGAGCGTGAGCGATGCTCGACCTGACATATGAGACCCCAAAGCCCAAAGTAATCGCGGGCGCCAAACATGACTGGGAATTGGTCATTGGTATGGAGGTGCATGCTCAGGTCTCTTCCAATGCCAAGCTGTTCTCCGGTGCCTCCACCCAATTTGGCGCGGAGCCAAACTCCAATGTGGCCTTCGTGGACAGCGCAATGCCGGGCATGTTGCCAGTCATCAACGAGTATTGTGTGGAGCAAGCGGTGCGTACTGGCCTGGGCCTGAAAGCCGAGATCCACCTGAAGTCCGCCTTTGACCGCAAGAACTACTTCTATCCGGATCTGCCGCAGGGCTACCAAATCTCCCAGCTGTACGAACCGATTGTAGGCGAAGGGGAAATTCTGGTCGACATGGGCCCAGGTGTGGCGCGTTTGGTGCGCATTGAGCGCATTCACCTAGAGCAGGACGCCGGCAAATCTGTGCACGACATGGACCCAAATATGTCCTTTGTGGACCTGAACCGGACCGGTGTGGCGCTGATGGAAATTGTCAGCCGCCCCGACATTCGTGGTCCTGAAGAAGCTGCCGCTTACGTAACCAAGATGCGTCAGATCCTGCGCTACTTGGGCACTTGTGATGGCAACATGCAGAACGGCAACCTACGCGCGGATGTGAACGTGTCGATCTGCCGTCCGGGCCAGTATGAGAAGTATATGGAAACACAGGACTTCTCCCACCTCGGCACCCGTTGCGAAATCAAGAACATGAACTCCATGCGCTTCATTCAGGCGGCGATTGACTACGAAGCCAAGCGTCAGATCGCTATTGTCGAAGCTGGCGGCACGGTCGATCAGGAAACACGGTTGTATGATGCGGACAAAAACGAGACCCGCTCCATGCGCTCCAAAGAAGAAGCGCATGACTACCGGTATTTCCCTTGCCCTGACCTGCTCCCACTGGAGATTGAACAAGGCTGGGTAGACGATATCGCCAAAGGTTTGCCGGAGCTGCCGGACGAGAAAAAAGCCCGCTTTATCAATGACTACGGCGTGACCGAATATGACGCTTCCGTGCTGACTGCCGAGGTGGATCTAGCCACCTACTTTGAAGCCTCCGTAGGCAAAGGTGACGGCAAGAAAACCGCCAACTGGGTGATCAACGAAGTGCTGGGCCGCGCCAACAAAGCGGAAAAAGCACCTCAGGACCTGGTTGCCCCAGAGGCAAACGCGGCCATTCTGGCGATGGTGGCGTCTGATGAGATCAGCACCAAAATTGCCAAGGAAGTGCTTGAGATTCATATCGAAACCAAGGACGATCCGGCCAAAATCGTAGAAGAAAAGGGCCTCAAGCAGGTGACTGACACCGGTGCGATTGAAGCCGCGCTGGACGAGATCATTGCGGCCAACCCAGCCCAGGTTGAGAAGGCCAAGCAGAACCCGAAACTGGCGGGTTGGTTTGTCGGTCAGGTGATGAAAGCGACCGGCGGCAAAGCCAATCCGAAGGCCGTTAACCAATTGGTGGCGCAGAAGCTGAACGGCTAAAAGCCACGTCGGTATTGCGTCTGTATCGTGACTGTAACGCGTCGGTGTCAAAACCGGCGCGTTACGCATTTTTGGCGTTAACGAACTGGCTTAAAACCGTGTCCGCAGGCCAAACATCACGGCCGTCTCACGTGCGCCTGGGATATGGCCGCGGTTGACAGCATGTGCCAGAGACAGCCCCAGATTGGTGCGGCGAGTGAGCGGACGCTCATAGCTTAGTGTCAGGCGCATTTCCCGATCCGAAGGGGCCAGATCAATGGGCACGTTCTGGTGCGTGACAGCCCCTGCATCATTCACCACCGGCAACGCCACGGAAGTTGTGCCAGAGGACACCGCAGCCGGCATCGACAGCGACAGGCTCAGCCGGTCATTGTGCGAGAACGCATGTTGATGGGCGTAGGTCACAGCACCGCCATTGAGCAAAACATCAGCAGATTGCCCCAGGCTGGAGGCCTCCTGCCCCAAGGCATAACCAAGCGCAAATCTGATCTGAGCATTGTCAGACACATCCGCGGACAACGCCATATCCATCGACATAAGGGACGTGTCGGTGCCTCCGTTCCAATCGGACAGCAGGTTCATTGTGTCCTCGCCAAGACCGCCGCCAATCTGCAAGCTGGCGCCACCAAGATCGAATGTCCGGCGTAGGCCGAGGCCAAAGCGATCGGAGCCACCACTACGAGACCGGTAAATTGAGAGATCATATTCGCTGTCCAGAAGCTGCATCGGCAGCCCTGTGCGCGCACCAAAGAAAGACGACGACCCAAACTCCGGTACGCGGTATTGGTCAAAGTTGATTGCATCATGTGCGGCAAACATTGGCGCCGCTTGACGGTGCGCCACCATCTGGGAGGCATCAATCATAAAGGAGGCAGACAGGGAGTCTTTGCCAACCACATTCACGTTGCGCAAAGAGCGCGCCACGGCATCGCCGCTAGCTGCACCAACCACCGCAAGTGGCTCGTCGGTGTTAACCGCTGTGCCGTTGCGCGTGGTGACCGTGGTTTGCCCTATCGGCAGCAAAGCAGCGGCCACATCCAGAAAGCCATGTCCCCATTCTTCGCTGTAGGCGTGCTCAAAACCGGGAACCAATTCTACGGTGCCTGCCTCTCTGAAACCAGAAAACTCATTGTCAGCGGAGGCCAAAAGCCGAATGCGCAATTCCTGATGGGTCATATCTGGGAAGGCTTCGGCCAGCAGCGCCAAGGCACCGGAAACCGTTGGCGCCGCATAAGACGTGCCCGTGCCAAAGGAATAACTGCTGTTGGAATTTGCAGTGGCGCCTGTCCAACTGCCGTTTGCGGAAATGCACCAAGCGGCGGCCTCACCGCAGCCCGCAGACACACGCTCCGCCGACACAACATCATCGCCACGCAATGTCGGCACGCCATTTACAACCGCAAGCCAGCTGTTCTCCAACGTAGGCTCCAAAACCGGCAAACCGGCCATCAAACCCACATTGGACTCGTTGTAATCATTGGACACTGAAAAAACGACAATCCCGTCATCCGCATAATTGCGCAGCGCATCGAGATAGTCGCGCCCCGAGGAGGAGCCAAAGATAAAATTGTAGTCTGAGCGGGTCGCGGTCATGCCCGAATACCCCCAGGAGTTATTGAGCGCCACAGCCCCCGCGCGGGCTGCTGCGTTGGCGGTTTCTGCAAGCTGGGAATAGGTATTGAAACTGCCAAAAATGGCATCAGCATTTGGCGCAACGCCAATCATATCGTCAGAAATGCCCGTTGCGATGGAGGCCACAAAAGTTCCGTGATCGTCTTGCGACATGCCGGACCCAGTGGTGATGCTTTTGCCGGAAAAGGCCTCATGCCCTGTGCGAAACCCGCTGTCGGAAAAGGCAATAATCTGCCCTTCACCTGTCAAGCCAGCGGCATGGGCATAATGAATGCCCGAATGTTCAATGGGATTGCCTTCCAGCCTTGTGTCCGTGTTGGAATCAAAGCGCCGGTTGTTGTTGCGATCAACAAACTGATCTCCTGCAGCGGCCTGCACCTGGTACCGCACATCGCCACTGAGAAGGCGATTGGCCTGGCTGCGGACGCTGTCCAGGCTGCTGAGGAACGACGCCAGTAAAATCTGACTGTCGGTTTGCGGCAGAGATGACCCCTCTGAGCCGCCTCCGGTATCTTTCACCGCCGGGGTATCCTCGCCACCGCAACCTGCCAGAACGCTGGTCACCAAAATAATTGCTGTCGAAAGACGTTTGTCTCGCCACTCCATCGTGCCACTCATCGTTGCCCACACACAGGGAAACGGTAGGTGGCGAAGCTTAAGCATTGCCTGAATAAGGCCTGCAAAAGCGCTTAGACTTTTGTGAAATACCCCTCCGATTTTGCTTAAAAATAAGGGCTTCCCACCATAGAAGCGCTGCGAAACACAGCCTCACTCCTTTGTGCCCCTACGTTACACCTTCAGCCAAAGGTTGATCCGCGCCAGAGCGAGCGCCATACAGGTTTAGCAGCAATAGGAGGATTGCCATGACCGCCCCATTTGTCTCCAAACCGATGGCCGTCGAAGAACAATGGCTCGACTTTAATGGGCACTTGAATATGGCGTATTACAACGTGCTGTTTGATCGTGGCGTGGACCAGCTCGGCGCGTTTTTGGGCTTTGGTCCCGCCTATCGAGAGCGCACCGGCAACACAACGTTCTCCGCAGAATTTCACTTGTGCTACTTGCGGGAACTGCACCTGGGAGATGAGGTCACCGCAAGCTTTCAACTGCTCGACTACGACGCCAAAAGCTTTCATTTCTATCAGGAACTGATTCACCCTGATGGCTGGATCTCGGCCACCGGTGAAGGTGTTGGGTTGCATATTGACCAAAACGGGCCCCGCGTTGCTCCAATGCCAGAAGAGATACTTGCCAAATTCGCTGAGCTGTCGGACGCCCATAGCGGCCTCCCCCGCCCCGAAAGAGTCGGACGGATCATGGGGCTTCGCCGCAAATGAGACGCGATGCAGAGGTGACACGTTTAATCGGCAAGCGCGTCACAGGCAGCCAATTTACTGGACCTCCTTGTCGTCACGTGAAACGGTAGCCGCCAAATGGTAGACGTGATCGACATCATACAAGAGCGCAAGGAATTGCCGCAGTTTCTGGAACGCGATGGGCTCATTGGAATTGAGCTTGGGGTGGCCGGAGGCTGGTACTCTAAGAGGTTGATGGAAGGTGGGCTTTTCAAAGAGCTCTACGGGGTCGACATTTATGGCGATAAACACGACACCAAGGAATACATCAAAGCGCTAAAGAACATCGGCATGGGGCAGAATTACTGGCTGTTGCGGATGACTTTTAAGGAGGCATTGAATGCCTTTCCGGATGAGTTTTTCGACTATGTCTATGTTGACGGCTACGCCCACACCGGTGAAGAGCGCGGAAAAACCATGTTTGACTGGCTCAAAAAAGTGAAGGTGGGAGGCATGATTGCCGGACACGACTATCATGAAAAATGGCCATTGGTGCAGATTTGCGTGGACGCCTTGGGCGACGAGCTTGGCCAGCCGGTGATGCGCACCCAACTGTCCAAAAACCGCGACCCGCAAGACAAGTTCCCAAGTTGGGCTATGTTCAAGGAAAGTGCAGAGGTGCCGGAATATCCGGACCGCCTGCGCAAATTGCCAAAGAGATTGCGCGGCTAACCGCCGCCAAACAATGAATACCGGATTTTTCAATGACTTATGAATACAAAGTGGTCCCCGCCCCGACACGTGGACAAAAGGCCAAAGGCATCAAAGGGCCAGAAGGCCGCTTTGCAAATGCGCTTGAGATCGAGATGAACCGTCTGGGTGCCGAAGGCTGGGAATACCTGCGCGCCGACACGTTGCCACATGAGGAACGCAGCGGCTTGACCGGGTCGAACACCAGCTACCGTTCGGTATTGGTGTTCCGTAGGGCAAAGGCGGGGGATGTGGCGGCGTTTCAACCGGAAACGCTGGAAGCCCCAAAGGTGGCAGAACTGCCTGCACCGGACGACAGCCCTGCAGAGCCAGAGCCTCAAGCGGAGACAGCTGCCACTGAGGACACGCTAGTGCTTGCCGAAAACGACAAGACCGGCGCATCTGCGGAAAAGGACCCGGACGAGGCCGACTCGGTGGATGATGTGAACGTGGCGCTAAAAAAGCGCGTCGAGACTCTGGAACAGTCCAAGTAATCCCGCTTAGGCCGCGTCTATGTCCAGTGCCAAGGCGTGGATTCTCCCCACCAAATCCGCCCCCAAAGCAGCATGCACAGCCCGGTGACGGGCCAAGCGGTTTTGCCCCGCAAAGGCAGCGGCACGGATGCGGACGTTGAAATGGCTCTCGCCACCAGCCGGGGCTCCCGCATGTCCTGCGTGACTTGCGCTGTCGTCCACAACTTGCAGGTCAACCGGCGAAAAGGCGGTGGACAATTTGTCGTGAATTTCCTGTGCGACGCTCATAATTTTTATCTCCAGCCTCTTCAATCTGACGCCGGTTAGGGTAAACTCTCCGCTCCGAGTCGAATAGGTGCGCGAATGACAAAATCAGATCCTTTTGGTTTCGACATGTCGATTAAATCGGCAAAGAAGAAAAACCCGCGAGGGCGTCGTGGCATGTCAGGGGCGTCAGAGACGTCACAACGCGTTTGCGAGCATCCGGGATGCGAAGAGCCGGGGGCATACCGCGCCCCACGTGCGCCCGATGTACTCGATGAATTCAAGTGGTTCTGCAAAGAACACATCCGCGAGTACAATCTGAAATGGAACTTCTTTGACGGCAAAACCGAAGCGGAGCTGAACGCGCAAAACTCCAAAGACAAGGTCTGGGAGCGCGAGACCAAGAAGTTTACCGACCCTGAGGCCCGTGCTTGGGCCCGCTTGGGCATCGAGAACCCGCATCAAGTGCTCGGCGGCAATGCCACGCAGAACCCCGGCAAAGGCGGCGGTGCGGGCAAACGTCTGCCGCCCACGGAACGCCGCGCTATGGAGATTCTGGAAGCCAAAGACAGCTGGACCAAGGCTGAAATTCGCAAGGCTTACAAAAAGCTCATCAAGGTTTTGCACCCCGATATGAACGGTGGCGACCGCAGCCAAGAAGACCAGCTGCAGGAAGTCATGTGGGCGTGGGATCAAATCAAAGAGAGCCGCAACTTTAAATAACTGTAGCGCAACGCAATGTGTGAGGCGTGACCGAAGGGTCGCGCCTTTTTTGTTTGCGACGGAAAAATGCTTGAAATCCGTTTGTACTGTAACAACGCTTAAGTATCACTGAAGTGTGAATGCGCGAGCACAGCGGGGAAACGGCGATGCATCGACTGATTGAATATCTGACAGCACACCCAAAACGACTTTATACTGTTGTGGCCGGTGCGGTCCTCTTGCTGCCTGTAGCCCTTTGGCTCGATCTCAACAGCTTGTCCCACCACAACCTGCATCGCCAAGCGACAAGTTTGAATAAGCTGATGGATGATGTGCGCTCTTATTATGCGGAGAACGTGGTCGCCCGTGTCCAGGCCGCGCCCAATACGCCCCAAGCCCGCCACGACTACCATGACATCGAAGGCGCCTTTCCGATCCCGGCCACGGCTGCCATCGAATTGTCCGCCCGGTTTTCAGAGATCCTGCCTGGGGTCGATTACCACTTTGTGTCCGACCACCCGTTTGTCGGCCGCCCGCAACGCCATATGACGGAGTTTGAAACCCGAGCGCTTCAGGCCTTTCGCGACCCGGCAAATGAACGCGACCGGATAATTGCAGAAGAAGGTGGTTTGCTCGACCACCGGATGACCTTGGCGGCCCCAGTCTACATGCAAGACGCCTGTGTCGCGTGTCACAACAGCCACCCCGAAAGCTCCAAGACCGATTGGAAAGTTGGAGACGTGCGCGGCCTTCAGGTGGTGCATGTGCGACAGCCGCTGACTCTGGACTTGGCGTCCTTCAAATTCCTGCTCAGTTACCTGCTGATTGCCGGGACCTTTGGCATTGCCTTTGCCAAACACCAGCTGCGGTTGGCTGAAAAATTTGCCGCAGCCAACGACGAGCTGACGGAAAACAACTCCTTCCTCGCGGATGTATCGCTCAAAATTTCAAAATACCTCGAGCCACAGGTGTATCGGTCAATTTTTGAAGGCGAACGGGATGTGGCGATCAGCACCGAGCGCAAAAAGCTCACGGTGTTTTTTAGCGACATCAAAGATTTCACCGCCACAACGGAACGCATGCAACCGGAAGAACTGACTGCGTTGCTCAACGAATATTTCACCGAGATGGGCGCCATTGCGCAAAAACACGGCGCGACCATCGACAAGTTCATTGGCGACGCGATTGTCGCCTTCATTGGAGACCCCACCACCAACGGCGTCACCGAAGACGCGCGCGCCTGTGTGCGCATGGCGCTCGACATGCAGGCACGCTTGGACGAGCTGGAGGTGCAATGGCGCGCCAAGGGCATCGAGCATCCGTTCCGCGCTCGCATGGGCATCAACACCGGGTATTGTAATGTGGGAAATTTTGGCAGCGACACCCGCATGGACTACACCATCATTGGAGCTGAAGCGAACCTTGCTGCAAGGCTGGAAGGCATCGCGGAACCCGGCGGCATTGTTATGAGCTATGAAACCTATGCGCATGCCCGCGATCTGGTGAAAGCAGAGGCGTTGGAGCCGCAACACTTCAAAGGCATTTCCAGAGAAATCATCCCCTATCGTGTGCTACGCCACGGCGCAAATCGTCGCCCAGCCACGGCACGCGAGGAAGGCGAAAACCTGGTTGTTGATATGCAGGGCATGGATGCGGACAGCCGCACCAAAATCGCCGCCGCTGTCCGCGCAGCGCTCGACAAAGCTTAAGCGGCGTTGGGCACCCGATCCGGCAAAAGCGGCACCCGCCGCGCCAATTCGGATGTGAGACACGCCTGACTGTAGCGGATTTTCAGAAAGCCACCGGCCAACAGGTCCGCATTTTGCGCCAAGAATTCTTCTGCTGTCTCTACCGGGGACACATGCATGGCTTCTGCAATGGCACACATATAAGCCTGTGTAATCGTGGCGTGGAATTTCTCTGGTACACCCGCCGAAATGGTCAACCGCTTCAGCCCATCCGCAATGCGCTTGGACGCGGTAAAGAAATCATCCTCACGCAGGGCCTCGAATGCCACCGCAACATGGGTTTGGTGGTCAAAATCTGCCGGATTCAACGTCCCGCTGTCGATCGCGAGCAATGTCTGACGATATGGTCTCATGTGTCTGATCCTTCTTCGGACAGTTTGTGCGAGTCCTCAGCCGACAGGTTGAGATCATAAACCTCTCGCAACATCGCAGCCTTCTGCAGTGTTTGCTGAGAAAACGGGGCTTTGCCATCAAGTGCATGCAGCATCACCCCCTCTACCAACTCGGCTGTGGACATATCCAAGTGCTCCGCCAGGCCTTTCATGACTTTGAGGAGCCGCTTCTCCAGCCGTAGCCCGGTTTGCACACGTTCTATTTTCTTCACGGCACGAATCCTACCTTGGTACCAAGGTACACAAACCTAGTGAATTCTTGGCTTCTGGTCAAGCTTCCAGCCACGGTCTTGATTTTGAGCGACAAATGCGGTGATGTGTGCGCATGATGCAAAATTCCGCCAAACATGTTGCGGCCATGGGGCGCGATTTTTCCGAGTACATCATTGGACTCGGCTTTCCCGAGAGAGAGGTGCTCAAAGGAACCGGCATCACCCTCGCTGAACTCCAGGACAGCGAAAGTCTGGTCCCCCTCGCCGGACTGGCGCGGATTGTCGAAAACGGCCTTGCCTTGACACAGGATGACCTGATTGCGGTGCGCTGGGGACAAACGCGGCGGTTTGCAAAACTCGGGCTGATTGGCTACCTCGGGCGGTCTTCCAAGGATATCCGGTGCATTGTCACAAACCTCGCGCGTTACGGTCAGGTGTTCTCCGAGGCGATGGAAAGTGACATTTCCGAGCTGGATGATCAGGGAATTTTCAAATGGCGGCTGGACATTCCGGCTACGGTGGAAACCGGGCGATTTGTTGAGGCCCAGGTGAGCCAGTTTCTTAGCGGTACTAACCGGTTGTTGCCGCGCACGGTATTGCCCAAGCACATCACCTTTTGCCACCGTCGCAAACACAATGCGGCCGAGCTTGAGAAGCTTTTGGGGTGCCCGGTCACTTTTGGGGCGCAATGGAACAGCCTGCAATACCGCACCGCTGATCTGGACGTGCCGCTGAGCACGTCAGACGAAGGGCTCCACAAGGTTCTGCAAGCGCATGCTGATCTGGTCCTGGCGCAACGCCCCAAGAACCGGTCCAACATCGAACTGGTGGTTGAAAAAGCCATCTCAGATCGTATGGCCTCTGGGCAAACGTCGGTTTCCGTAGTTGCCAGAGATCTGGGCATGAGCGCGCGCACCTTGGCGCGCCGCTTGGGAGATGCCAACACCACCTACCAGACCGTGTTGTCGAATTTCCGCCGAGCAATGGCAGACCGCTACCTGAAGAACAGCGATATGAGCCAGAGCGAGATTGCCTTTCTGCTAGGCTATTCTGACGTGAGTTCCTTTGCCTCCGCCTTCAAACGCTGGACCGGTCAATCGCCGGGCGAGCGTCGGCAATCGCTGACCTGAGCGGACTTTGTCAAAACGGCCACGATTGGCGTGGTTTGACAAAACAGTGGCAACTTTGCCCAAAGCAAGCGCCTGAACCCTCCCCATCTGTGTGATGAATGAAGAGACAAGACACTCTCTTCGAGTTTTCACATCAGATCTCAAAAGGGAGGTGCCATGTTTTTCAGTGCTTTAGTACTTAGCGCCCTGGTTGCGCTGGTATGGATAAACCAGCTTGGGCAGCCACAACTTGTGGCAATCACACGACATGACTCGGCAGCGCGTGGCGGTCAGATCGGGGGGCGGCCATGTCCAAAATCCTTCTAATCGAACCGGACCGTCACCACATGATGGCGATGCAGGAAGTGCTGCTGCACGACGGGCACGACAGCCTGTGCCACGTTGCGCCTGACACCGCGCTGAGCGACTTGGCCCGGCAGGCACCGGACCTGGTGGTCATGGAGCTGCGACAACGCTCTATGGATGCTCTCAATGTGATTGAGCGGATCACCAACACCTTTGGCATCCCGGTTGTCGTGACCAGCACGACCGCCAGCGCCACCGAAGAGGCAATGCTGCTGCGCCTAGGGGCCGACGACTATCTGGCCAAACCGTTCTCGATGCGCGTGTTTGGCGCCCGCGTGGCAGCAGCCTTGCGCAGCGCCGCACCAAATCACCGTGACGCGGATGACCTAACGGTGATTCAGCGCGGAGCGTTGCGACTGGATCGGCTCCGTCACGAGGCCCGCTGGGACGGCACAGAGGTTGCACTGACCGCGACCGAGTTCAACGTGCTATGGATCGTCGCGCAACGCCCCGGGCAAGTGCTCAGCCGGGCCAATATTTTGGACCTTGCCTATGGCGGTGACGTGTTTGTCACCGATCGCAGCATCGACAGCCAGATAAAACGCATCCGGCGTAAGATCCGCGAAGTTGCGCCCGACTTTATGGCGATCGAGACCCTTTATGGGCTTGGATATCGCTTCTCAGATTCCCCGGAGGCCGTGGCCGCTTAAGTGGTCGGTTCTTTTCCCATGATCCACCTCCGGAGAAGCGAGGCCGGGTTGCGCCGTCACCGTACTTAATGCCCCACCTCGGCAGCGGCGCACCCGGCCTCATTTTGGCTTAAACACCAACGAAACGCCATTCAGACAGTGGCGTTTCCCTGTGGGTCTCGGGCCATCATCAAAGATGTGTCCCAGATGAGACCCACATCTGCGACAGTGGCATTCGGTGCGGACCCGAAGCAATTTGCGGTCCGGCTTGGTTCCAATCGCTTTGGGGAGCGACTTGTAGAAGCTGGGCCATCCGGTGCCGCTGTCGTACTTATGTTTGGAGCTGTAGAGCTTCAGGTCACACCCACGGCAATGGTAAGTGCCTTTCCCATAGTTTTTATCGAGCGGCGACGACCCAGCCCGCTCCGTGCCCTCATCGCGCATGACTTTGTATTGCACGGGTGTGAGCATGGCACGCCACTCCGCCTCAGTCCGGGTGACCTCAAACTCCTTGGCCAGAGATGTGCGCGGCAAAACCATAGCTGCGAGGGTTGCCGCGCCTGCGGCGGATAAGAAATGGCGACGTTGCATAATCCATCCTCCTTTGGTCGTAAAATTGCGTACCAGCGATCGGTTTAGCAACTAACGACTTAGCACATGGCTGTGAGTTTCGTGACAACACCACGTAATTTGCAGAGTTTCACTTGTGATCCCGCAGGATTTGATGCACCAAAGGCCGATAGATTTGGGCCGCTCTAAAAGGGCTGCCGGGAGAAGGACAGAGGACATGGCGGACGGCATGATGGACACCAACACAAAGCCCACCGAAGACATTGATCTGCGCGAAGTGTTCGGCATCGACAGCGACATGAAAATCAAGGGTTTTGCAGAGCGCACCGACCGCGTTCCTGAAATCGACCCAACCTATAAATTTGACCCTGAAACCACGCTGGCGATCTTGGCCGGTTTTGGCCACAACCGCCGTGTGATGATTCAGGGCTACCACGGCACCGGTAAATCGACCCACATTGAGCAGGTTGCCGCCCGTCTGAACTGGCCTTGTGTGCGTGTGAACCTCGACAGCCACATCAGCAGGATCGACCTGATTGGTAAAGATGCCATCAAACTGCGCGACGGCAAGCAGGTCACCGAATTCCACGAAGGCATCCTGCCTTGGGCGCTGCGCAACAACACAGCGATTGTATTTGACGAATATGACGCCGGTCGTGCCGACGTGATGTTTGTGATCCAGCGTGTTCTGGAACATGACGGCAAACTGACACTTCTCGACCAGAACGAAGTGATCACGCCAAACCCCTACTTCCGTCTGTTTGCCACAGCAAACACCGTGGGTCTGGGTGACACCACCGGGCTGTATCACGGCACACAACAGATCAACCAAGCCCAGATGGACCGCTGGTCTCTGGTCTCCACGCTGAACTACCTCAGCCACGACGCCGAGGCCGCGATCATCCTGTCCAAAGCGCCGCACTACAACACCGCCGAAGGTCGCAAGATCATCAACCAGATGGTGACCGTGGCTGACCTGACCCGGACCGCGTTTATGAACGGTGACCTGTCCACCGTGATGAGTCCACGGACCGTGATCAACTGGGCAGCAAACGCGGAAATCTTCCGCGATGTTGGCTACGCTTTCCGCCTGAGCTTCCTGAACAAATGTGACGAGCTGGAACGCCAGACCGTGGCCGAATTCTATCAGCGCTGCTTTGATGAAGAGCTGCCGGAAAGTGCGGCAAGCGTGAGCCTTGGATAAGCTTCTGAGGGTGGCCGCATTGGCCACCCTTGTCCCTGTCTCCGGTAATGCCGAACCGATGCCAGATTTTCCAGATCACGCTTCGGCACAACGCATCACGCGCCATTGTTTATCCGTAGAGTATGCCTCGGCACTGGCTGGAGCTTTGGGTGCCAAGCTCGCCAACTCATCACTAGAGCCAGGTGAATCAAAATACAGTTCTCAGGTGAACTTGAAACAACCGTCAGATTGGGTTCTGCGCACAGTTGGAGGCGTAAAAGAAGCTGAAGCAGCCTTCAAAACTGCAATTGAATGGGAACCCAATTGGCGGAGTCACGGCGAGACTTACTGGGCAGCGCTATTGACTGACCACACACCATACAATGTACGTGAAGGGCAAATTTTGTTGGACCAGACTTTTGCTTGCATGGCCCATTTCGTCTCAATGGCAGATCAGCAAGGTAGCCCCCCGTTCACCAATCAAATAAAGAAGGTTCCATTTCCTGACTAAGATCCGAGATGAGCCGTCTTTATGTCCATCTTCAATGTGCTCGCGTGGAACGCGTTTCCACCATTTCGAACCTTGCACTGCACCACTTCACCGTGATTAATCTCTGCTATGAAAAAACCAACCGACAACCCAGCTGATCCGTTCAAAAAGGCCCTGGCCGAGGCCACAAAAGTCATGGCCGACGATCCCGAACTATCGGTGTCCTACACGGTCGACCCCTCTGGTATGTCCGGGGACAGCATCCGCCTGCCGCAAATCAGCCGTCGCATGTCCCGCGACGAAGTGCTTCTGGCCCGTGGCACAGCCGATGCGCTTGCCTTGCAGCGCAAGTACCATGATGACGCCACGCACATACGGTATGCGCCGGGTCAGGGCATCGCCCGCGATCTCTATGAAGCCATGGAAACCGCGCGCTGCGAAGGCATGGGCGCGCGCGACATGCCTGGCACTGCCACCAACATCGACATGAAAATCAGCCAGGAAGCCAACGGGCGTGGCTATGGTGATATGACCTCCACGGAACAGGCGCCTCTGCCTGTGGCTGCGGGCTATTTGATACGTCATCTCGCCACCGGGCGCGACCTGCCCCCGGCTGCGGCCAATGTGATGAACCTGTGGCGCGGCTATATCGAGCAAAGCGCCGGTGACCACCTTAACAACCTGCAAGACCTGCTGTCTGATCAACAGGCTTTCGCAAAATTCGCTCGCCAGATCATCGAAGATCTTGGGTATGGCGACCAGCTGGGTGATGATCCCGACGATATCGAGGATCAGGAAGACGACGCTGAAGAACAGGCCGAAGAGCAGGAGGATCCGGATAGCCAAGGCCAAGACGACAGCGACGAGGAAGACACCGAAGCCAGCCCTGAGCAATCTCAGGAAGAGCAACAGGACATGTCTGAGGCGCAGGTCACCATGGATGACATGGCTGAGGATGAGATGTCGGATGAGGCTGAGATGCCCGATGGCGATGCGCCACTGGATCCGCCGCCTGCACCGCCGATTTCGGACGCGGACCCGGATTACGTCGCCTTTGACACCACCCATGACGAAGAAATTGCCGCGGAAGAACTGGCCGAGCCGGTCGAGTTGGAGCGCCTGCGTGCCTATCTCGACCAACAGCTGGAACCGCTCAAAGGCGCGGTAAGCCGTCTGGCAAACCGCCTGCAACGCCGTCTTCAGGCACAGCAGAACCGCAGCTGGGAGTTCGACCTCGAAGAAGGCACATTGGACGCCGGTCGTCTGGCGCGGGTTGTGGCTAACCCCACCACCCCACTCAGCTTCAAAATGGAGCACGACACCGAGTTCCGCGACACCGTGGTGACGCTGTTGCTTGATAACTCTGGCTCCATGCGGGGCCGCCCTATTTCCATCGCCGCCATCTGTGCTGACGTTTTGGCCCGCACGCTGGAGCGCTGCAATGTGAAAGTCGAGATCCTCGGCTTCACAACCCGCGCGTGGAAAGGTGGGTTGGCCCGCGAAAAATGGCTGAACGACGGTCGCCCACAACAGCCAGGCCGCCTGAATGATCTGCGTCACATCGTCTACAAACAAGCGGACGCTCCTTGGCGGCGTGTCCGGCCCAACTTGGGTCTGATGATGAAAGAGGGCTTGCTGAAGGAAAACATCGACGGTGAGGCGCTGGAATGGGCGCACCGCCGCATGATGGCCCGCCCTGAACAGCGCAAAATTCTGATGGTGATTTCCGACGGCGCGCCGGTGGATGACAGCACCCTGTCGGTGAACCCGGCCAACTATCTGGAAAAACACCTGCGCGACGTGATCGCCATGGTGGAAAAACGCAAGATGGTGGAGCTGCTGGCGATTGGGATTGGCCACGACGTAACCCGCTATTATGACCGCGCGGTGACCATCACCGATGTGGAACAGTTGGCCGGTGCCATGACCGAGCAATTGGCCGCCCTATTTGACAACGATCCACGTGCCCGTGCGCGTGTCATGGGGATGCGCAAGGTCAGCTAAGACCTGCATTCTCAGTCTGTAAATATCCCGGGGGTGAGCGTCTGCGAGGGGGCTGGCCCCCTTTCTGCTTGCGCCACAGGCAAGACACTTGTCAATGGCGGCTCTCTGGGTATCACTGAACGCCCATTCACTTGCTGCGAGGACCACCTCATGTTTCAGGATTTTGCTGTCACCGCCCGCCCGGAACAGGGGCCGAGCCGCTTGCAAGCGCTACGCGAGACGTTGGCCACAGAAGGTCTGGACGGTTTTTTGGTGCCGCGTGCCGACGCGCATCAAGGCGAATACGTCGCCCCGCGCGATGACCGTTTGGCATGGCTCACCGGCTTTACTGGATCGGCAGGGTTTTGTGTGGTGCTCAACGACATCGCTGGGGTGTTTGTTGATGGCCGCTACCGCACACAGGTGCAACAGCAGGTGGCGGATGTGTTCACCCCCGTGGATTGGCCCGAAGAGTTACCAGGGCCGTGGATTGTGGAGCACCTTGGCGCAGGCAAGGTGGGGTTTGACCCATGGCTCTACACCGTGGGCCAGATGGAGGCGCTGCTCAACGCCGCTGACGGAAAAGACATCACCTTTGTGCCAGTGCCCAATATGGTTGATGCCATTTGGGAAGACCAACCTGCGCCACCAATGGCCCCGGTCAAAGGCCACCCCACGTCTGTCGCAGGAGAATCCCATCACGACAAACGCGCACGTCTGGCGGCGGACCTGAACGCCCATGGCGAAAGCGCCGCTGTGATCACCCTGCCCGACAGCATTGCCTGGCTTTTGAACATTCGCGGTGCCGACATCCCTCGTAACCCGCTGGCCCATGGTTTTGCCGTGCTCAACTCCGACGCTTCCGTGGACCTTTTCATGGCAGCAGAGAAACTTTCAGATGTCACGGACCACCTTGGTGACGCGGTGCGCGTACATACTCCAGAGAGCTTTATTCCGCACCTTGCCCAACGGAGCGGCACTGTGCGGCTCGACAAAGGCAGCGCCCCTATCGCTGTTCAATCCGCACTAATGCAAAGCGGTGCCGATATCAGCTTCGGCCAAGATCCCTGTGTCATGCCCAAGGCCCGCAAAAACTCGGCTGAGATTGCCGGCATGGCTGAGGCGCACTTGCGTGACGGTGCAGCCGTGGTGAATTTCCTCAGCTGGTTTGATACACAAGACAAAACCGCACTGACAGAAATTGACGTGGTGACAAAGCTGGAAGAATACCGCCGGGCCACCAATGCGCTGTTGGAAATCAGCTTTGACACCATCGCAGGTGCTGGCCCTAATGGGGCCATCATGCATTACCGCGTGACTGACGAGACCAACCGTCCGCTGCAAAACGGCGACCTGATGGTGCTGGACAGCGGCGGACAATACGCCGATGGCACCACCGATATCACCCGCACATTGCCAATTGGTGAGGTGAGCGAGGACGCCAAAATTGCCTTCACCCGCGTGCTGCAAGGCATGATCGCCATCTCACGCATGCGCTTCCCTAAAGGGGTTGCTGGTAGCCACATTGAGGCCATTGGTCGCCTGCCTTTGTGGATGGCCGGTCAAGACTTTGATCACGGGTTGGGCCATGGCGTGGGCGCTTACCTCTGCGTGCACGAAGGTCCCCAACGCCTGAGCCGGGTGAGCGACACACCGTTGGAAGTAGGCATGATTCTGTCTAATGAACCCGGGTATTATCGCCCCGGCGCCTTTGGCATCCGCATCGAAAACCTGATTGTGGTCGAGGAAGCCCCCGCCCTGTCCGGCGGTGATGACCACCGCGAGATGCTGCAATTCTGCAATCTCACGTATGCGCCAATTGACCGGACTATGGTAGTGACAGCCCTCTTGAGCGAAGCCGAGCTGGACTGGTTAAACGCCTATCACGCGACGTGCCGTCAGGTTTTGTCACCACGACTCGCAGCAGAGCAGCAGATGTGGTTGGATGCCGCCTGCGCCACGCTGACAAATTCCGCTGGATAAACAAGATATGTTATACTATAACCGCACCTGGTGCGAAACCGAAAGGGACCACACATGACAAACATCACAATCCGCAAAGCAGAAGGCAATTGGGTTGTCCGTGCAGGTGGTGCCATCCTAGGTGAAAGCAACAACGCGTTGGAGTTGAACGAAGGCGATCTGAAGCCGGTGATCTATTTTCCACGTGATGACATCGCCATGGCGTTTTTGGACCCAAGCGAAAAAACCACGCATTGTCCGTACAAGGGCGACGCAAACCATTTCTCGATCGTGACCAAAAGCCAAACCATTGCCAATGCGGCATGGAGCTATGAGGCGCCGGTTGAAGCCGCCGAACGTATCAAAGACCACCTCGCATTTTATACCAGCGATCTGGTGGCGGTTGAACGCGTTTAGACCCCCAATCCGGCGTGCTGGAAACGGCGCGCCTTCCCCAAAACGAGCTTATGTCCCAAATACATATTTCCAATTTGTCCCATAGCTGGCCCGGTAGCGACGCACCGGTTTTGCAAAACCTCTCTTTAAACATCGATACCGGCGAACGCGTGATGCTACGCGGCCCCAGCGGATCAGGTAAATCGACTCTGCTCTCCGCAATCTCGGGGGTGATTGACATCCCCAGTGGCGCGGTGACGATTGCAGGACAAGACATCGGAACGCTGCCCGCCAGCAAGAAGGACAGCTTTCGGGCGGACCATTTGGGGCTTATTTTTCAAGTATTTAACCTTGTGCCTTGGCTGAGTGCTTTGGACAATGTCCTGCTCCCGTGCCGGTTCTCCAAACGCCGACGCCAGCGTGTGAACGGCGCCATTGACACCGAAGCCCGCCGACTGATGTCAGCACTCGAACTAGACCCAAACACTCTGGGGGCCTCCAAAGCAAGCAACCTCAGCGTTGGGCAACAGCAACGTGTGGCCGCGGCCCGAGCGTTGATCGGTGCGCCCGAAGTCATACTCGCGGATGAACCAACCTCAGCGTTGGATCCCGACACCAAAGACTCTTTCATGCAGCTGCTAAGTCAGCAGGCGCAGAAAAGTGGCGCTGCCTTGCTGATGGCCAGCCATGACACCGGTCTGGATCAACACTTCGATCGTATGGTCGAGATTTCAAGTCTGACGGATTCGGAGGAAAACCAATGACATTGGTAGCACAAAGCCTTTGGAACCGCCGGTTTGTGGCCTCCCTGACAGTCTTGGCAATTGCCTTAAGCGTGGCCCTGATCCTCAGCGTCGAGCGCCTGCGCGACTCCGCACGCACGTCTTTTGCAAACTCCGCGTCAGGGATCGATCTGATCGTCGCCCCTCGAGGCAACGACGTGCAAATCCTGCTGGCCACGCTATTTGGTGTTGGCTCCACGGGTACAGGCATGTCCGGTGACGTGGCCGACGTGGTTGCAGAGATGCCCGGAGTGGCCTGGACCGTGCCGCTGATGCAGGGCGACAACCACAAAGGATTCCCCGTTGTTGGCACGTCTCAGGACTATTTTGAGCACTTCAAGCACAGCCGTGGTGAACCTTTGGTGTTTGCTGAAGGTGCCAAGTTTGCGGATGCGTCCTCTGCTGTCATTGGCGCGGAAGTCGCAGAGCGGCTTGACTACGGCATTGGCACAGAGATCGTGAATGCCCACGGTTCTGGCACGGTTGCACTGGAAGTCCATGACGAAGCGCCGTTTGAGATTACCGGCATATTGAAGCGCACCAATACGGCAGTTGATCGCATGGTATTTGTGTCTCTGGAGGGTTTTGAAGCCATTCATGCGGAGGAAGAAACGCATAGTGCCGACCCTCTGGCTTCGCATGCTCTGGAAGAGCAGCTCCAGAGCAACGCCGATCACACGCATGATGACCACAGCGATCACGAAACACATGGTGATCATGACGAACACGAAGCGCATGGCGACCACGGCGCGCACGAAGCGCATGGCGACCACGGCGAGCACGAAGCGCATGACGACCACGACGCACACGAAGCGCATGGCGACCATGACGAACACGAAGCGCATGGCGACCATGACGAACACGAAGCGCATGGCGACCATGACGAAC
>NZ_JAGDZB010000002.1:314232-595577 GCF_049116215.1 Shimia sp.
GACGAACACGAAGTGCATGATGGTCACGATCATGGACATGATCACGACCACGCTTTTGTGCCCGGTCAGATCAACGCCGTTTATGTAGGCCTGAGCAACCGTACCGCCGTTTTGGGCGTGCAGCGTGCCATTGCGACCTACAAAGCAGAACCTCTGGCCGCTGTGATGCCAAATGTCGCTTTGCTGCAGCTCTGGTCCATCACCGGCACAGCGGAAAACGCGCTGCGCTTGATGTCTTTGGCAGTGGTCGTGGCCAGTATGATTGGCATGGTGGTGATGTTATCGGCTGCATTGGAAGCCCGGCGACGCGAGTTTGCCATCTTCCGCTCGGTTGGGGCGACACCGCGCGATGTGGTCCTCATGATTGTATCGGAAGCCCTTTTGGTAACCACCACAGGCATCGGCGTTGGTGTGCTCATCTTTTGGGGGGCAGGCTTGTTTGCAGAGCCAATTCTGGCCAACCGGTTTGGCGTCACCTTGGGCGAAAGCCTCTTCACACTGCGTGAAGGCCAGTTGTTACTCACAGTATTGTGTTTTGGCGGATTGGCCAGCCTGTTGCCAGCATGGCGTGTCTATCGCATGACGTTGGCAGACGGCTTGACCACACGACTATAAGCCGCGCAAATAGGACGCACAAAAATCACATCCGGAGGCCCCGCCATGAAAGCGCTCTTACTATCAGCAGCCCTATCATTGGCGGCCTCCGCGACTTTCGCAGAACAAGCTCAGGAAATTGGTTGGACCGATCTCGAAGGTCCAACGTCTTCTTTTGAAAACCCATTTGAAGATCTGACAGACCTGCAAATGCAAACTTTGGCGCGCATTTTGCGATTGGATTATCTGAGTGAGACCGATGCCAACGCCAAGGATGATGCCGCCAGCTTGAGGGTGGAATTGGCCAACGAGGGCATTGACGCTGACTTCCTGCTTGAAGAGCGGCTGCGCATCATGACCAAGTTGGAGGCCGAGTCTCAGGCGCCAAACACCAAATTGGTTGGCCAAACCATCCGCATGCCTGGCTACCTTCTACCGCTCGAGCTCGACGGCAATCTGGCTGTTGAGTTCCTTCTGGTACCCACCGTCGGCGCCTGCATCCACACCCCTCCGCCGCCAGCAAATCAAATTGTGCATGTGCGCTATCCTGCGGGCTACCCCACTGACAGCCTCTACACACCGGTGTGGATCAGCGGCGAATTGCGCAGCGAATTTGACAGCCACGCGCTGTACATGGTGGACGGCGAAGCAGACGTAGACGTGACCTACACCATGGAAGCAGACAGTGTGATTGCCTACGACTCCTGAGGTTTAGGAGTGTTCTTCCGCCGCGGTGGCTGCCAACGCTTTGTTATACGCCCTTAGCGCGTCCACCTGGAACACGGCCCCAAGCAACTCAGGAGGCGCATCTTCGCCGCCCAGCGTCACCACCGGTAGAAAGATTTCACCAGTCTTTTCAAAGATCGGCATCGCACTTTCCAGCGTGGCTGTCCCATCGACATAAAGCCCCTCAGATACCATCTCCCAACAGCGCTCCTCGGGGGCCGCCTTGGGATCATCCTTACTCCGCATCACCTTCCCGACACCACACATCGCCAAAAGATACGCCTGCGGCCCTGCTGCAATGTGCACGTTGCGCCTTTCCAACTGAGTGAGGAAGAACGATCCATCCACCAAACGTGAGCTCAGCGCGGTGGAGATCGACACCGCCACCATCACCGCCAGACCGGTTTGCCAGTCGCCAGTCATTTCAAACACAATCAATGTGGTGGAAATGGGTGCACCCAACACGGCGGCAGCCACAGCCCCAAGGCCGGCCAGCGCATAAAGCGTCGTGGTGCCCGACACATCCGGGAAGATCGCCGTGGCAATCATGCCAAAGGCCAACCCTGTCAGCGCGCCCACCATCAAAGACGGTGAGAACACCCCGCCGCCCATGCGGCCTGCCATGGTGATCGACACGGCGATCACCTTCAGCACCGCAAACACCACAGCTTCATGCAGCAGCAGGTTGCCGGTCAGCGCCGCAGAGGTGGTCTCATAGCCCACACCAATGATGTGCGGGAACCAGATCGCCAAAATGCCGAGCAGCGCGCCAGAGATTGCGGGGCGCAGCCAACGCGGGATGCGCAGGTCTTCCTGCAAGTGGCTGGCCATATCGTCGGCCCAGAAAATCGTCCACATCAGCGCCACAGCCACCAGACCACACAGTCCCCCCAGGATCAGGAAGGCTGGCAACTCCTGGTAAAATTGCAGCGCGGTGCCGGTGTTGAGCGTGAACTCGGTCACATCGCCAAATTCCAGACGGTTGATCACCGTACCCGCGACGGAAGCGATCACAATCGGAGCAAAAGCGTGCACCGCAAAGTGGCGCAACACCACCTCAAGCGCAAAGAGTGCGCCGGCAATTGGCGCGTTGAAACTTGCCGACACAGCCGCTGCCACAGCACAGCCCAACAAATCACGCCCGGTAATCCCATCCGCGTTGATCCGCACACTGACCCAGGTGGCAATCATACCGGCCACGTGCACTACCGGACCTTCACGGCCGGTCGACCCTCCGGAAGACAGGGTGATCAGGCTGGCAAAGGCAGAGGCAATGCCCGCTTTGCGCTCTACACGGCCTTCCTGCAGCGCCGCCCCTTCGATCACATCCGCCACGGAGCGCACGCGCCCGTCCGGTGTAAACTTGTTGAGAATGAGTCCTACTACCAGACCGCCAATCGTCGGAATGATCACCAGCCAATACCACGGCAAAGTGTCTGCAAATGAATGCAGCAGCGTCACATCTTCTGCACCGTAAAGCGTGGACTGTAACCAGTGGATACTTTTGCGAAACAGAAGCGCCGCAAACCCCGCCGCAATCCCAATGCCAAGCGCAATGATCCAGAACTGAAACTGGCTTGGACCTTTGTTGACCAAAACCTTCCAACCGCCACGACAGGTATCCGCCGCGTCTTGTGCGCTTTCTGCAAGGAAGGAGCCTACCGACTTCGCCATAGTGCTGCAAAATCTCCAGGGTAAGAGTGCCGAGTGTGGTTATTTCGATCTAGTCAGAATTTTCTTGTAACGCAAAGAGGTAAGCAGGGGGTTTCACGCCAAAGTGCCTGCGCGTGCGTGATTTTTGTCCCAATGATGGACAGGTTCACCCCATCAGAGCTTTAGCAGCCGCCCGCGCCTCAGGTGTGATGGTATCGCCGGAGATCATCCGCGCCACCTCATCCACACGTTCGCCATCATCCAGCGGCACCACGCGGCTCAGGGTTTGGCCCTGTTTGACCGACTTCGCCACCTGCCAATGATGCGCCCCAAGCGCCGCCACTTGCGGGGAGTGGGTGACCACAAGCACCTGTCCGCCTTCGGCCAGCGCTTTGAGGCGACGCCCAACCGCATCCGCAGTTGCGCCGCCAACGCCCCGATCAATTTCGTCAAAGATCAGGGTCATACCGCTGATATCATTGGTCAGACACACTTTGAGCGCCAAAAGAAAGCGGCTCAACTCGCCACCGGAAGCAATCTTGGCCAATGAGCCGGAGGGCGCCCCCGGGTTTGTGGCGACCACAAATTCCACGGCGTCTCGACCATCCGGCCCGGCGTCACCAGGTGTCACGCTTGTGGTGAACACCGCGCGTTCCATCTTCAGTGGGGCCAGCTCCCCCATCACAGCTTTGTCGAGTTTCTTTGCGGACTTGCTTCGTGCGGCGCTCAGCGCATCTGCAGCCACATCATATGCCGCTTCAGCTTCTTTCAAATCCGCCGAAAGAGCGGCGATGTCGCCTTCGCCAGCATCCAACGCAGTCAATCGAGCGCGCAGCTCTTCAGCGTAGGTGCCCAGATCATCCGGCAACACGTTATATTTCCGGGCCAAACCACGGATCGCAAACAAGCGTTCTTCGAGCTCTTCCAACTCATGAGGATTGAAATCCAAAGCCTCAAGACTACGTTCAACGCCGTCGATGGCATCCGCGAGCTCATTCAGAGCACGCTCCAATGCGGCCACAGGGGCTTCCAGAGTATCACCCGTTTCCGCGGCGGCATCCCCCAGCCATCGCATCGCGTCGCCCATCGCACTTTCCGCACCGTCATTGCCAAGGGCCGCATGAGCGCGGCTCACGTCCGCGCGCACTTTTTCAGCGTTCTGCATCATTCGGCGGCGCGTATCCAGCTCGGCTTCTTCCCCCGGCTGCGGATCCAGCTTGTCTAGCTCGGCCACCGCATGGCGCAAGAAATCTTCCTCTGCTTTGGCCTCTTCCAAGGCGACCTGTGCCGCCTTGAGCGCCTTGCCTGCGGCCGACATTTGAGACCATGTCTTGCGCGTTTTTGCGCGCAATTTCTCTGTACCGGCAAAGAGATCCAACACGTCACGGTGGCCTTTGGGGTCTAACAACCCGCGATCATCGTGTTGGCCGTGCAACTCCAGTAAGGTTTCGGAAAGCCGCCGCAGCACTTCACCGGAGACACGGCGGTCATTCACCCAAGCGGTCTTGCGCCCGTCACTGCGATTGATACGCCGTAGGATAAGCTCATCGCCGCCAGGCAAGCCCGCGTCGTCCAGAATGGCATGGGCAGGATGGCCCTCTGGCAGATCAAACTCTGCCACCACTTCCCCTTGATCGGCCCCGGCACGCACCAGCTCCGCACGGCCACGCCAGCCAAGCACAAATCCCAAGCTGTCCAGCAAAATGGATTTCCCGGCACCGGTTTCGCCGGTCAGCACATTCAGCCCCGGCTGAAACGCAAGGTCCAGGCGGTCAATGATCAACATGTCGCGGATTTCAAGCGAGCGCAGCATTAGGCCTCACACAACAGGGCATGCCCCGCCCCCTGTTACAGCCATTTGCCTTGCAGCGTCTGGCGATAAACCTGATTGAGCCAGCTGCTGCCGTCCGCTTTGGCTTCCAGCCCGTTTTCGCGCAGCAGTTTGTAGCTGTCCTGATACCATTCGGTGGATTGGAAGTTGTGCCCGAGAATTGCCGCAGCGGTTTGGGCTTCACCATAAAGCCCCAGCGACAGATAGGCTTCCACAAGACGGTGCAGCGCTTCTGGCGCATGTGTCGTGGTCTGGAAGTCTTCGACAACCACACGGAATCGCTTGATCGCTGCACTGTAGTGATCCCGACGCAGATAGTAGCGACCAATTTCCATCTCTTTGGATGCCAGATGGTCAAAGGCCAGATCAAATTTCAAAATCGCGGATCGCGCATATTCGCTTTCCGGATAGATTTCGATCACTTTGCGCAGCTCTTGCAAAGCTTGGAAGGTCAACCCTTGGTCGCGGCCCACTTCGTCAATTTGATCATAGTAGGTCAGCGCCAGCAAATACTGCGCATAGGCCGCATCTTCGTCTGCCGGATAAAAATCGATATAGCGCTGCGCTGCGGCCCGTGCCTCCGGGTAAGCCCCATCGGAATGATAGGCAAAAGCCTGCATCACCATCGAGCGCTTGGCCAACTCGCTGTAGGGATAGAGCCGCTCAATTTCAGAGAAGAAAAACGCCGCGTCGGTACCCCGGTCGCGTGCCATCTCAAACTCACCGCGTTCAAAGATTTGCTCCGGCGTGAATTGCTCCATGTCAATCAAGCCACGGCGTGCATCACTGGCGCTGTTGTCACTACAGGCCACCGCAAAGGCCAAAGCCAGAACCGAACCGAGTAGGCGGGTGCGCGTTCCGATGCCTGACATAGTGCTTACCTTCTGCTCCCTGTGGGGGTTACCCCCCTCTTTCACATGCTGTTAGCATAGAAATTTGCGGGGCAAAACGCCTTTGGACGGAATTGTTTCAATCCGACCTTATGCGACGGCTGGGAATTCGCCCATGTGCACGCCAGCACCTGGAAGGCGTGCCGCTTGCGCAGCGTCACATTCCACCAAACGCCAATTGTCAGGATGCGAGAACAACTCACGCAGCAGGGCATTTGTCAGCGAGTGCCCTGCACGGTGGCCCTGATAATGCGCCAACAAAGGTGCGCCGGCGAGATAGAGATCCCCCATCGCGTCCAGCATTTTGTGCCGCACAGGTTCATCCGCGTGGCGAAGCCCACCTTTGGCCTGCACGTCAGCGCCGTTAAACACCACGGCGTTTTCCGCCGGATCACCACCCAAGGCCAAACCGTTGGCCTGCATGGCGTCGACATCAGCCTGACGGCAGAAGGTACGGCTGTTGCAAAGTTCGCGAATGAAGCTGCCATTGGCGAGGTTCAGCTCTTTGGTCTGTTGACCAATCGCCTCGTCGGTAAAGTCGATGTGAAAATCAATCCGCATTTCATCCGCGGGCACCAGGGTGGCTGTTGCATCACCGCGAGTCACAGACACTGGCTTCAACACTTGGATTGCCCAAACTGGCGCGCCTTGGCGCACGATGCCAGCTTTCAGAAAACCGAGTACAAAATCTGCCGAGCTGCCATCCAGAATAGGCACTTCCGGCGCGTCAATTTCGATCAAGGCGTTGTGGATGCCACAGCCAGCCAAAGCGGCCATCAAGTGTTCAATTGTGGAAACAGAGACGCCAGCCTCGTTTTTGATGCGGGTGCAAAGCGCGGTTTGCTCAACCACATCCCAGCGTGCCGGGATCATCGCATCCCCAAGCAAGACGTCTGTGCGTTTGAACCAGATCCCATAGTCGGTGGAGGCTGGTCGAACAGTCAGGTGCACAGTTGCGCCCGAGTGAAGGCCGGTGCCCTGAAAATGAACTGGTGTCTTTAGCGTTGCTTGCACTGGTTTCCCCAAAGTGACGCGGCACACCCCATTGGCCGCAATAGTGAGGTAGGCGCTTTGCCCTGTCTTCTCAAATAAAGCTTTGTAACGGTGTGAAACATCACTGTAACAAATCGGCAAAACATCGCGCACAATGACGCACTTAATTGTTTTTAAAAAGAAAAAGGCCACCCAATTGGGCGGCCTATTCACAGTATTTCACAAATAAATTAGTTCGCTTGGCGACGCAGGAAGGCGGGGATTTCAATCCGCTCCTGATCTTCGTCCATCTGCGGCGCTGGCTCACTTGTTTGAACCGCTGGCTGCTGACGCACAGGCTGTGCGGTTTGTGTCGCACCCTGCTCGGCGCCATGACCGGTCATTTTATTGATCAGCGAGTTGATACCAAACCGTGGACGCTCTTCTGCCCGAGGCTCTGGTGCAGGCGCAGGTACCGCAGGGCGGGCCGGCGCAGCAGGCGCTTTTTCAACAGCAGCTTGCAGGCGCTGCATCAGCTGTGGTGTTGGAGTGCCAGGCGCAGGACGCTGTGGCGCAACAAACCCCTGTGGCTCTTCATCAAACATCTCTGGCTGGACAGCCTGAGCCGGCGTTGGCTGGTAAGCTGGCGCTGGTACGTCTGCACCAGCAGATGCCGCATCAAAAGTTGGCGCAGCCGGTGCAGCAGCAACCGCGGGCGCTTCCTCTTCGAAGATGTCTTCCATCTGTTCCTGCGCTGCCGCCTGCTGCGTGTCCATTTGTTGGAACAACGATGGCTCAGCAGTTGCCACTGCGGGCGCAGCTTCAACTGCAGCCGCCGGGGCCACTTCTTCTACAGCAGGAACCTGCTGTGCGGTTTCGATGGTTGGCGTCGCCGTCAGAGGCTCACGCATGGAGCGGCGCGGCAGAGGCATTGCAGAGTTGGTCTCAGCCGCATCAATACCAGTTGCCACAACGGACACACGCATGCCGCCGTCAAGGTTTTCATCCATGGTGGAACCCACGATGATGTTGGCATCGGCGTCGACTTCTTCGCGAATACGGTTGGCCGCTTCGTCCAGTTCGAACAGGGTCAGGTCGTGGCCGCCGGTGATGTTGATCAACACGCCTTTTGCACCGCGCAGGGAGATTTCATCCAGCAGTGGGTTGGCGATGGCCTTCTCAGCAGCCTGAATGGCGCGATCTTCGCCCTCGGCCTCACCGGTGCCCATCATCGCCTTGCCCATCTCATCCATCACAGCGCGTACGTCTGCGAAGTCGAGGTTGATCAGGCCCGGACGAACCATCAGGTCTGTCACACCTTTAACGCCCTGATACAGAACGTCGTCCGCCATAGAAAAGGCTTCGGTAAAGGTTGTCTTTTCATTCGCCAAACGGAACAGGTTCTGGTTTGGAATGATGATCAGCGTGTCGACCATCTTCTGCAGCTGTTCCACGCCCTCTTCGGCCTGACGCATACGCTTTGCGCCTTCGAATTGGAACGGCTTGGTCACAACACCCACGGTCAGAACACCCAGCTCACGCGCTGCCTGCGCGATGATTGGGGCCGCACCTGTGCCGGTGCCTCCGCCCATACCTGCCGTGATAAAGCACATGTGTGCGCCTGCGAGGTGATCCACGATCTGCTCGATGCTTTCTTCGGCAGCGGCAGCACCGACGGTTGCGCGTGCCCCAGCGCCCAGACCTTCGGTGACCTTCACGCCCAATTGCACACGGCTGTCAGATTTGCTCTGCTGAAGCGCTTGCGCGTCGGTGTTCGCAACCACGAACTCCACGCCTTCAAGCTCCTTGTCGATCATGTTGTTGACCGCGTTGCCGCCTGCTCCGCCAACACCAAATACGGTGATGCGGGGCTTCAGATCACCCTCGTCGGGCATCGTCAGATTCAATGTCATAGAACTGTCCGCCTGTTGTTTACCCGCCACAGCGGGCTATTTTCTGCCTACTCAGCTCCATTATTAAACAGGCTTTCCAGAATCGTCATCCCAAAAAGCGCATTTCGCCACAAAATATGGGGGAAAAATGTAAAAACTAGCGGCATCTTGCCGAAACCGCCAGATTTTGCGGGGCAAGACAAGTGTCACACAACACTACACAAGCACCCAGGGCACAAATAGCGCCGCAGGAGTTTGCTATGTTCATGTTTGGAGACCACTGCTCGGTGCTCCGGACCCGCGTTTTGATCGCGGTTATCCAGAACTTAACCAAGGCTTAATCAGAGGTCACCCCCAAAAACGCGTCCGCGTCCCCTTTCTCACCAATTCTCTTTGAACCAGCGCACCGCTTTGCCAAACGGCCGTGTGTTGTAACGATCCACCGGCAGGTCGAAGTCCCACCACTCGTCTTGCGGATGTGTTGCGAACAGGCACATGCCCACGGTCGCGGCAAAGCCCGGCCCCGTGGCGGCTTGTGGCAATCCATGCACCCGCATCGGACGGCCAAGGCGGACCTGCTGCCCCAAAATCTTGGAAGCCAGCCCGTCCAATCCGGGAATTTGGCTACTTCCACCGGTCAGCACAATCTGTTGACTTGGCAAATGCTCAAATCCAGCCGCATCCAGACGCGCACGCACCTCTTCGAGGATTTCTTCAACACGTGGACGCATAATCCCAATCAGCTCGGCGCGGCTAACGGTGCGACGATCATGCTCCCAATCACCGGTGTCTCCGGACAACTCGATCATATCGCGGTCGTCCATGCCAGTGGCGACAACGCCGCCGTAGAACGTCTTGATCCGCTCAGCTGTAGAGGTCGGCACCTGAAGCCCCATGGAAATGTCGCCGGTGACGTGGTCGCCCCCCATACGTACGGTGTCCGCAAAGATCATGTGTTTCTTCATGAAGATTGACAGACTGGTCGCCCCGCCACCCATATCAATACAGGCCGCGCCAAGCTCTTGCTCGTCTTCCACCAGAGCGGACAGCCCAGACACATACGCCGAGGAGGCAATGCCCGCGAGTTCAAGATCACAGCGGCGAATACAATGCACAAGGTTCTGCACCGCCGCCTTGTCCACGGTCAGCATGTGCATGTCGGTGGTCAACGTCTGCCCCACCTGCCCACGTGGATCGCCAAGGCCGGACCGATGGTCGAGCGCAAAGTTCACCGGCTGCGCGTGCAATACTTCGCGCTCTGCGCCATAGTCCGGCACGTCACAGGCCGCCAGCACACGGGCAACATCCTGATCGTCCACGGTGTGGCCCTCCAGATCGATCTGACCATCCAGACCATAGGAACGCGGCTCCGCACCGGAGAAACAGGCAATCACATGATCCACCCGGATCTTCGCCATCTTCTGCGCCGCCTGTACCACGGTGCGAATGGCACGTTCGGTTTCCTGCATGGTGTCAATTTCGCCAAACTTCACACCACGGGACATGATGGTGTTGGCGCCGATCACACGATAGCCGGACTGCCCTGCCATGGAACCTATACCTTCGACACTGGCCAAACGGTCGGTGCCGTCAAATCGCAAAACCAGACAGGCAATCTTGGACGTCCCCACATCCAACACCGCAATCACACCACGCTGCATCGCCGTTTTGCGCATCGCGCGCATGGCACGCTGGCTCTGATAAAGCTCTGTCATTGTCCCACTGTCCCCGTCGTTTGGCTGGCTTGCCACCAGGCGTCTACGGCCTGTTCTGTTAGTTGTACTGTGGGCCGATGCGCCAAACGCATATCGACCACTTTTATATCTCGCTCCAAAAGCTCTTCGGCGTTGTTGAGCGCGACCACGCGGTCCAGCGCCTCGACTGCGCCTTGCTCTGGCAATTTGATCCGCTGCCCGCGATCCAACACCAGATCCCATCGCCGCTCGCCCACGCGGACAAGCCCAATCACACGCGGACCCAAAGGCGCAGCGGCCGAGAACAGGCGCAAGGCTTCAGGCACATGCAATTCGGCACCTTCGCCTGCAATCAAAGGCATCTGCGCATGCGCCACACGTGACAAGGCTGGACCGGTGACATTGCCCTTCGGATCGACCAGCGTCAGCCCTTCATGAGTGCGCCACACCACAACCGGAGTGCGCTCCGCCACATTGAGTTCCAGAATGCCCCCGGGGCGCACACGCACCGCAACACGGGCAATGGCCGGCAACTCCTCGACCCGCTCCCGAATGGCGGGCAAATCCAAATCAAAGGAACTGGTTGGGAAACTCAAAGACAGAATATCGCGAATGTCTTCCGAGGTGCCTTGCGATGCGCCATCCACGGTCATCGCAGACACCATGAATTCTGGCCGAGTTTCAATATCGCGGCGCAAATCCGCCACAGCCAGATTCAAGCTCTCGCGCCGGTCCGCATCAGACAGCCAGACCGTTGTCGCACCAGCCACAACAACAAACGGCACCACTACCCGCAAAAATAGACGGAACAGCGGCGTCAGCATCAACCGTTCAAAGCGGTAGACCCATCGAGAGGGCGCGTTATCGCGGCGAACCGCGGTCACCGATCGCATGAAGCGTCCTCCACCATCCACGCACAGAAGTCAGAGAAAGACAGACCAATCAGCTCCGCCTGCTCGGGGCTCAAAGACGTGGGTGTCATGCCCGGCTGTGTGTTCACTTCCAGAATGATCAACCCGTCCAAACCGCGGCTCTCGTCCCAGCGGAAATCTGTGCGCGACACACCGCGACAGCCCAATGCCTGATGCGCACGCACCGCGTAGTCCATGCAGGCGTCGTAAATCTCTTGCGGGATGTTTGCTGGCACCTCGTGGCGGGAGCCACCTTCAGCGTATTTTGCCTCATAGTCATACCAGCCGTCGGTGATGATGTCGGTCACACCCAAGGCACGGTCGCCCATCACCGTGGTGGTCATCTCGCGACCCGGCGCAAAGGTCTCAACCATCACCTCATCCGGCATGGTCTCCGCCAGTTGTGGCGGCGTGTTAGCTCCCTCGTTGACGATATAGATGCCAACGGAGCTGCCCTCGTTATTAGGCTTCACCACATAGGGTGGCGCCATCACGTGGCGCTTGGACACCTCAACCTTATCGGCAATCACGCTTTCTACAACAGGCAAGCCTGCCCGCTTAAACACATCTTTGGAGCGCTGTTTGTCCATCGCCAAGGCGGACGCCAGAACGCCGGAATGGGTGTAGGGAATGCGCAGCCATTCGAGCAGTCCTTGCACACAGCCATCTTCTCCCCAACGGCCATGCAGCGCATTGAACACAACATCCGGCTTGATCTCTTGCAAACGCGCAACCAGATCGGGGCCCGCATCGACCTCAACCACGTCCAATCCTGCGTCCCGAAGGGCAGCGGCGCATTCACGCCCTGAAGACAGTGACACCTCTCGTTCTCCAGAGGGGCCGCCCATCAATACTGCCACCTTGGGGGTTGCCTGCTCTGACAGTCCCACTGTGCCTCAATGTCCCGGACCCTTTTTGGCCCTGTTCTTATACAAGCCCTTTTTGGACTCATTTTTCACAGCCGCGTTGGGCTGTTGTTTTATTCATCAGGCATGGACTGCCTGCTCGGGGTGGGCACATGGCCCTGCGCTCAATGGGTCATTGACCCTAAAGTCGGGCTTTGCGCCCTTGTTTTATTAGTGATCTCAGTTCTTGGTTAATGACCGTTTAACGGGTCCAGACTGAGGCATCAATCCGCCGCCGGTTCGCCGACGCGCATGATTTCCCACTGTAGGTCTATTCCGCTGTTTTGGAAAACCCTTTTTCGGACTTCCTCGCCAAGATTTTCCAAATCTGCGGCAGTTGCGTCACCGGTGTTGATCATGAAGTTGGAGTGCATCTCGCTCATCTGCGCACCACCAACGCGGGCGCCGCGCATGCCAGCGTCGTCAATCACTTTCCAAGCCTTCAGATCATGCACGTCATCCGCCTTGCCAGTGGAGGAAAACCCAGCCGGATTGCGGAAGGTGCTGCCCGCACTGCGGTCTTTGGTTGGCTGCGTGGCGTCGCGTTTGGCAAGTTGGTCTTCCATACGCTGCGCCAGTTCTTCAGGATCCCCGGATGGGCCTTCCAAAACCGCTTCGACAATCACCCAGCCTTCGGGCAAATCCGTCTGCCGATACTGGAAGTTCAGATCCTCAGCGGTGAGCGTCACAATCTCCCCTGCCCGGGTGACCGCTGTGGCCTCGACAAACACATCCGCTGTGTAGCTGCCGTAACAGCCCGCGTTCATCCGCACCGCGCCTCCGATCGCACCTGGGATGGTCCGCAAAAATGTCAAATCCACGCCGGCCTGTGCCGCCTTCCGCGCCACATGGGCATCCAATGCCGCCACGCCAGCCCGCACGCGCTTGCCTTCCACTTCGATGTGATTAAACCCGCGCCCCATGCGGATCACCACAGCGCGCATGCCGCCGTCGCGCACAATCAGATTGGAGCCAACCCCCATCGGAAACACAGCCACATCTTCAGGCAACGCCTTCAGGAACGCGGCCAGATCTTCCACATCTGCTGGCTGAAACAAAAAATCCGCCGGTCCACCCACGCGCATCCACGTCAGCCCGGAGAGTTCTTTGCCTTCGGTCAGCTTTCCACGTGGGGTCGGCAATGTCGTCATGGTATTTCCTTGAAATCAAAATGCCTGTTGCGCACCGATACCGAAGCGCGAGTCACACAGCAAGAGCCTGCGCTTGGTTACTTACGCCCACGCACTGCTTTGCCCATGACAAAAAGCGCCCAGCCAAGGGCCAAGCTGCCGGACGTGCCAAAGAACAGCCAAGGACGGTACCCTTGCAGGACGGTTAGCTCTTCACGATCCGCGCCTGTGGCAAAGACATTCAATGTCACTTCCAATGTCAGCAGAGCCACAACCAGACACACAATCAACAGACTCGCCCGCATCATCAGGTCTCGGCGCAGCTTGTAGCCAGTGATCAGTCCGTAGAGCGGCAGGATCAGCGTTGCAAACCAGATCAGCGCATTCAGCGCGAGGGTAAAATCAAGGATCACTTGGAGTCTCCATACCACTCACACGTTTGATCCAGCGCCACAGGTAAATCACCGGCCAGCGCATGATCCACGCCCCCATGCCCAATAGCACCAGCGCGAGCCAGATGCTGTTCTGGATCGCCACGCCAATTAGGATCGGAATGCCAATTGCGATCATCACATAAGCAAATTTCCAATGATGATCCTTGGATGGGAACATCGCCCGCAAGTTGGCCACGATAAGCCAAACAAAAGCCGCTGTGATGGAAATGGTCATGCGTCGCTCTCCGGCTCATGGCGCTCCGCAGGCAGGCCAAGCGCTTTGCGGCCAAAATACAGAAGTGGCCGCCGGAACATAGACACAAAGCCAAACAGCGCCGCAAATCCCAGCAAAGCGCCATGTTCATAAAAGATCACGCCAATCAGCACCGGCGCCGCGATCAGCAAGGCCACACCGGGCACATATTGCCTGCGCATTGGCAAAGCCGCCACCAGCGCGGAGGCCAGTACCCAAAGGCAGGCAAGGATCAAGGAAAGGCTCACGTTAAACATCCCGTCTAGGTCATTCGCGCGCAGCCTACCGCGCGCAACACATTTGACAAGGACTTAGCCCAGATGGCCGGGCAACGCATTGGCCCAGGCGCTGATCGAACCGGCACCAAGACACACCACGATGTCGCCAGGCTTGGCGGTTTCTTTTACAAGCGCCACAAGGTCCGCCTCTTGGCCAATCGCCACCGCATGACGGTGCCCATGTGCAACCAATCCGTTGATCAGGTCATCGCGGCTGGCGCCTTCAATCGGCGCTTCGCCCGCCGCAAAGACGTCGGCAATGCCCACAACATCCGCCTCGTTGAAGCAAGTACAGAAATCCTCAAACAGCGAGTGCAAACGCGAATAGCGGTGTGGCTGATGTACAGCAATCACGCGCCCACCGCTGTCACCCAACGCCTGCCGTGCAGCTTTCAGCACGGCAGCAATCTCCACCGGGTGGTGACCGTAGTCATCAATCACAGGCACGCCGCCCATAACTTCACCCACTTTAGTGAAGCGGCGATTGACCCCGCCAAAAGCGGCGAGACCGGCGCGGATTTCATCAAGCTTCATACCCAGATGCCGCGAGATCGCCACGGCAGACAGCGCGTTGGACACGTTGTGATCCCCCGGCATCGGCAACGTGCAGCCTTCGATCACAGCGTCTTCGCCCTGCAGCTGAATGTCAAAATGCGCCACGCCCGCCTTGTAGGTCAGGTTCACCGCCCGCACATCAGCCTGCGCGTTGAAACCAAAGGTCACCACACGACGGTCGGTGATCTTACCCACCAAAGTCTGTACGTCCGGATCATCGGTGCAGCAGACAGCCAGACCGTAGAACGGAATGTTGGACACAAAGTCATAGAAGCCCTGATGCAGCGCTTCTTCGGTGCCCCAGTGCTCCATGTGCTCCGGGTCGATGTTGGTCACAATCGCAATGGTCGCGGGCAGACGGTTAAACGTGCCGTCGCTTTCATCCGCTTCCACAACCATCCACTCGCCATCGCCCACACGTGCGTTGGATCCATAGGCGTGGATGATGCCGCCATTGACCACGGTGGGGTCAAACTTGCCATGATCAAGCAGCGCCGCCACCATGGTGGTTGTGGTGGTTTTGCCATGGGTGCCCGCCACCGCAATGTTGGATTTCAGACGCATCAGCTCGGCCAGCATCTCTGCGCGGCGTACCACAGGCAGGCCTTTCAAACGCGCTTCATCCAGCTCTGGGTTGCCCGGCTTAATGGCGGAAGAAATCACCACCACTTCGGCGTTCGCAAGGTTCTCGGCCCGCTGGCCCTCAAAAATGGTCGCGCCCATATCCGCCAACCGTTCGGTGATCTTGGTCGACTTCAAATCAGACCCCTGCACCGTATAGCCGTGGTTGAGCAGCACCTCGGCAATGCCGGACATGCCAATACCGCCAATGCCCACAAAATGGATGGCGCCCACGTCACCGGGAAGTTTGGTTGCTGCGTTCATATTATTGGTCCTTCTTGGCCAGATCTTCGACCAGCGCCACAAGGGTCTCGGTCGCGTCGGGCTTGCCCGCCGACAACGCCGCGGTGGCCATCTGTGTGGCCCCGGCAGCATTGGACAGGATGGTTGTGATGTTTTCGGTCAATGTCTCTTGGGTCAGCAGGCCTTCCGGGATCACAATTGCGCCCCCTGCCTCTGCCAATCCGCGCGCATTGGCGGTCTGATGGTCACCCGCTGCCGCAGCAAAAGGCACCAGAATAGAAGGCCGCCCAATGATGCTGATGTCAGCAACAGAACTCGCCCCAGAGCGGGAAATCACAAGCTGCGCCTCGCTCATGCGCGACGGCACGTCTTGGAAGAACGGCTGCACATCGGCCGAAATGCCCTGTTCTTCATAAAACGCCGTCACCCGCTCATGATCTTCGCCGCGCGCCTGATGGCTCACCCGCAGGTTTTTCAGAATTTCAGATGGTAGATATGCAATCGCGCTTGGCACCACATCGCTCAAAATCCGCGCCCCTTGGGAGCCGCCAATCACCAGCAGCGACATCGGGTAGTCTCCGGGCGCAATGTACCCTGCCCCCGCGCGATCCATCACCGCCTTACGCACCGGATTGCCTACGGGTGTGCCTTCGACGCCATCTGGCAAAGCTGTTGGCCAAGTGCCACAGGCCACAACATCCACCTTCTTGGAAAAGACCTGATTGACGCGGCCCAAAATGCCGTTCTGCTCATGGATCATTCGTGGCAACTTCATCAGCCAGGCCGCGCCCATTGCCGGAATGGTCGGGTAGCCGCCAAAACCAACAACCACATCAGGTCGGTCTTTGCGCATCTTGGACATCGCGCCCAGCACGCCGCCCAAAATCTTGAACGGCACGACCAACTTGGCCAACACCCCGCCACGGGCAAAGGTCGCCGAGCTCATCTCTTCGATTTCCACCGTATGCGGGAAGCCACCGGTGTAGCGCGCACCGCGCGCATCGGTGGAGAGCTTCACCCGCCAGCCTTTGCGCAGCATGACCTCGGCCAAAGCCTGCGCAGGAAACATATGGCCACCGGTCCCCCCGGCAGCGATCACTAAAAGAGGCTGTTTGCTCATCGCACCCACCTGTTAACGGGTTTGACCCCGTAAAATATCACTGATTTCGCCCTGTGGACGCGAGCGGGTAAACGCCAAAATCATGCCAACTGCAATCCCCCCTGCAATCAGGGAGGAGCCGCCGTAGCTGACAAATGGCAAAGTCATGCCTTTAGAAGGCAGTAGCCGCACCGCGACCCCCATGTTGACTAGCGCTTGTACGCCGAAGATCGCCACAAGGCCGGTGCCGGCCAGGCGAATGAACGGGTCCCGTTCACGCATGAGTCGGAAATAGGACCGCAAAACAATGGTCGCGTAGAGGATCATAATCGCAAACACGAGGATCAGCCCGTACTCTTCGGCGGCTACGGAAATGATGAAATCCGTGTGCGCATCCGGCAGCGACCATTTCACTTGGCCCTCGCCCACGCCAACACCAAACAACCCACCTTCGCGGATCGCCTCGGTGGCGTAGCCAATTTGTGTGGTTGGATCGACGGAGCGGTCCAAAAAGCCGTCAATCCGACGGGCAAAGTGCTCCGAATTGTTGTAAGCAAAATTGGCCACCGGAATGAGCGACAGGCAGATGCCACCAATCAGCAACATCGGCGCACCAGAGACGAAATACATCACGCTCCAGCCAAACAGGATCAGGCAAGCCTGGCCAAAGTCCGGCTGCAGGGCGAGCATGACCACAATGGTCATCATCAACAGGAAAGACCAACGCCGTCCGGGCGGACCATTGATCTCCTCATTGGCGGCCATAAGCCACGCGGCGACCACAACAAACCCTGGCTTGAGAAACTCGGACGGTTGCAACGACGCAAACCCTAGCGAATACCAACGGGTGGCGCCTTTGCCAAAATCGGTGCCAAACACCGGCAACAAGGCCAGCGCCACCATGGTCACTACGAAGCCCATCACCGCCAGACGTCGCACCAATTGTGGCGACATCATCGACGTGACAACCATGGCCACGAGGGCCGCACCGCCAAAGATGACCTGCCGCTGCACATAGTGAAACGGCGCAAAACCGTTCTTGGCCGCCAAAGGCGGACTGGCCGCCATGCCCAGCATCAAGCCAATCAAAAACAACATCACAATGGACGCCATCGTCCATTTGTCCAGGGTTTGCCACCACTTGGGGAGCACGGGCTCACGCGCCTGCGAAGGCAACGCGCCATACACCATCTCTGTCATCGGGAACCGCCGATCTCTGCCTCAAAACGCCCGTTTTCCGGGTCTGAGTGAAACACTAACACCCAAAGCGCTTTATGGAAAGTAAAGAGAATCCGCTACGGCATTTTCACGCCAACAGGGCCACCCGCGGTAGATTAACGACTCGTAGCCAGCACAGACCGGTCGCAAAAATATGCGCCTTAACACACTCCCAACACGCCGTGCGCAACCCACCCCTGCGCCCAAGCAAAAATCACTCAGGTTTTACAGATCATCAGTATTTCAGAATGTTTGCGCGCCACCTAGCGCCAATGGTCCCCCCGGCCTTCAAACTTGGAGAGCAAAATGAACAACTTCCGTCGCACACTTACGGCAGGCGCCTCCCTGGCGTTGCTGCCCTTTGCCGTGCTTTCCGCCACCTCCCCCGAAACCGTCTCCGGCGCAACCACGGTGTCCTCTGAAGAAGCGGGCCAGCTGTTCGATGACGGTGTTGCCTTCACCGATGTGCGCAAACCATCCGATTTTGACGCCGGCCGCATCCCTGGCGCCGTGCATCTGGACGTAAAATCCGCCCTGACCCAAGATGCATTGGCTGAGGTTGTCGCCGCAGACGCACCGTTTGTATTCTGCTGCAACGGCCACTCCTGTATGCGCTCCTCCAAAGCCGCTGAGATGGCTGTCGAGCGGAGCTTCCCCAACGTCAATTACTTCCGCGATGGCTTCGCTGCTTGGGAAGGCGCCAGCGTGGCGGCGCTGCAAGTGCTGCAACGCAGTAAAAAGACCCTGACCAACCATGGCCGCACCGTGTCCTGGTCGCGCACCAGTATGACAGCATTGAAAGGCGGCGATTTTGCCGCCGTGCAAGAGGACCTGTCGTCCACCTATAACCGCGCGCCCGCCTCCGGTGAAATCTCCGCTCTTGTTATTTTTGACAAAGACGCCACCGCCGTCGCCGCGTTCAGTTCGCAAAATGACACCCTGAAAAGTGCCGGTACGCCGGACATCGTTCAGTAGGCATCAACGAAATCAACGTGACTGTGGGACGTCTGGACAAGTTGACACAGGAAAACGCGGCCGCCTTCTTTGAGGTGAACGCGTCAATGCAAGGCGTGCAGACGAAATCCAAACCCCTATCCTGCACCGTGGCCGAGTTCAAAACAATGCCACCAAGCATGTCGGGTTTGGACAACACAGACACGCCGAGCCACGTGGCCTGATAAAGCGCCTCCTAGCCAGTGACAAAAACCGCTCCCGACAAACTGTCTGGAGCGGTTTTTTGTGCAGTTTCTCTACAAATTCACACACCTGCCAAAAAACATGCATCTCAAGGGAATAAATTGTCGCACCCATCCGTTTCTTCCTTGCAACCACCAAACAGTGGGCTGCGCCCAACAGCAGGACGCCATGGGAGGACAATATGGCCGACAACGACAAGACTAAGGACGTAAACAGCTTTTTTGCAGAAAATCCGGAAAAGGCGGACAAGGAATTTTTTGGTCGGGTGCCCAACCCAGACCGCCGTGGCTTCCTCAAACGCACAGGCCTGGCGACAATGGCTGCCATGGTGGGCACGTCGATCCCATTTCACCGCAATATACCGATTGGCTTTGTACCCGCAGCGATGGCGTCTGAGGACGTTCTGGTTGGCAAAGACGGTCTGACGCTGCTGAACGACCGCCCGGTGAATGCGGAAACTCCGCCAGAGCTGCTGGACGATGCGATCACCCCAACCTCGCGCCACTTTGTGCGCAACAACGGCATTCCGCCAGTGGATGTTGATGCGGCAAGCTGGACGTTGACCATTGATGGTTTTGTCGACACGACCATGACGCTGAGCATTGCTGACTTAAAAGAAAAATTCGAAGTGGTCACCAGCGCCCTGACGTTGGAATGTGGCGGCAACGGCCGTGGCTTCTTCAATCCACCTGCCAAAGGCAACCAGTGGACCTATGGTGCGGTGGCCTGTTCTGAGTGGACCGGCGTCCGTCTGAAAGACGTTCTGGAAGCGGCCGGCGTGCAGTCCAACGTGGTTTACACAGCCCACTACGGTGCAGACACCCACCTGTCCGGCGACCCAGAAAAGCTGCCAATTTCACGTGGGATGCCGATTGCCAAGGCGATGACCGACGAGATCTTGATCGCGTTTGAAATGAATGGCGCACCGCTGCACCCTCTCAACGGCGCGCCGCTGCGTCTAGTGGTGCCGGGTTGGCCTGCGTCTACGGCGCAGAAGTGGCTGACACGCATTGAGCTGCGCGACGTGGTGCATGACGGTCCTAAAATGACCGGCAAGGCTTACCGTGTGCCAAACCGTCCGGTGGCTCCGGGTGAAAAGGTTGCGACCGAGGACTTTGTGATCATCGAGCGTATGCCGGTGAAATCACTGGTGACCTTCCCTGCCAATGGCGCGGATGTGGGCATGGAAACCGAAGTGCGCGGCCACGCGTGGTCCGGTGACCGCACCATCGAAAAGATGGAGATTTCATCTGACTTTGGCACCACTTGGCAAAACGCAGAGCTAGACGCCCCGGTGAACTCCGGCGCCTGGCAGAACTGGCGCGCGAACGTGTCGTTCCCGCAGGCCGGTTACTACGAAGTCTGGGCCCGCGCCACGGACAGCAATGGCGAGATGCAGCCGTTTGCCATTGATTGGAACCCCAAAGGGTATCTCAACAACACCATGCACCGGGTTGGCCTGCGCGTCAGCTAACCCCAACACACGGGCGGCGCGTTGACGCCGTCCGTACTAAAATTTTTATCACTTCAGGAGACCGCCATGCGTATCCCCGCCATCGGGGCAACTCTGGGCCTTTGCCTCACGATTGCTCTGCCAGCCATGTCCACTGCCGAAACCGTTGCCGATCTTCTGTCCCGGGCAGACCTTGCCAAAGGGGAAAAGGCATTCAAGAAATGTAAGGCCTGCCACACCGTGGATCAGGGCGGCAAGAAAAAGACCGGCCCCAATCTCTATGGTATCGTGGGCGCGCCGATCGCGGGCGTGGACGGGTACAAATACTCCAAGGCGCTGTTTGCGCTTGGTGGCACCTGGTCTGTCGATCAACTTGACGCCTTCCTGACCAAACCAAAAGCGCTGGTCAAAGGCACCAAAATGACCTTCGCAGGCATGAAGAAAACCTCTGACCGGGCCAACCTGATTGCCTATCTCAATCAGAACAGCGATGCGCCACTGAGTTTTGACACCGCAGCAGCGCCAGCAGCGGCCGAAGCAGAGGAAGAAGAGTACGAGTTTGGAATCCTGTTTGACGCACCGGGCGTGGAAGAAACCTACTACGCTTGCTCCGCCTGTCACTCAGAGATGATTGTGGCTCAGCAGGGTCTCACCCGCGAAGGCTGGATCGAACTGTTTGAATGGATGGTCGAAGATCAGGGCATGAGTGAAATCGAAGAGCCGGATTTGACCGTCATTCTGAACTATCTCAGCGAACACTACGGCGAAGACCGCCCCAACTTCCCTGGCAAAAGCTAATCTTGCGCAACCAAAGCCTTTCACCATTCCGGCCCAAACGCGGATTTGAATGGTGATGGGCTATCCCTTTTTTAGACTTGCTGACAGGGCGCGGCCGCATCCGTGGCCTGTTTCATTGCCAAAACCGTATTGGGCTGCGTGGGCGCATCGGTCGCCTGACGCAAAAACTCCGCTATTGCGTTGAACCGACGCTGATCCATGCCTGACGCCATCACCACAAAGCCACGCCCGTCGGTTTGCCACTTCGCAGACCGGATGCCGTCCGGTGCGTCACCGGCAGTCACATTTGGCCCGGAAATTAGCGTCAGACGGCAATTGTTGCGCCCTTTGTAATGCGCGGCACTGCGATCCCCTGACCAAGCAACCTGTTCCACCAGAAACAGATTGGCCATCAGCAATTCTGGTGCCTGAGGATTTGCTTGCACGTCTATTGTGTGAACATCGGACCCTGACGACAGTGTGTAGTTTGTGTCCAAGAAAGCCTGATGTAGTTCAATGGCGGATTTTGGCGCCTTGGATGACATGAAGAACACGCCCGCTGCCACAATCGCCGCAGCCGCGAAAGAGGCGCAAGCCGCAAGCGGGCGCCAGTTCCGGTTTGCCGGTTGCACGGGCTTTGTCGCAGCCGGGGCCACCTCCGGGCGCATCTGCGCCAATGCGCTGGACACCATCTGCACCTGCTGCAACGCCTCTTGTATCGCAGGCTCATTGGTCAAGCGCGCCTCGAAGGCCGCCAAGTCAGAGTCAGGCAATTCGCCGTCCGCATAGGCGTTGATCAGGTCCCAATCGCTGTCGTTTAGATCGGTCATTTTTTGGTATCCTCATCAGCCCCCTCAGGGCCGGCTTGCATTGCTTTGATCAGCGCGCGCCGCGCCCGGCTCACTCGGCTCATCACCGTGCCATGCGGCACATCCATAATCTCTGCAGCTTCGGCATATTTCATGCCCATGACATCCACCAGAAACAACACCTCCCGCATGGCTGCGGGTAAAGTTGCATATGTCATCCGCACCGTCATGTCTTCGGCATGGTTGTGGCTTTGCGTTAGATCACTAGATAAACGGCTTTGCATATTGGAATATTCCATGCGCACCCGTTTTTTTCGTGTCTCATCCACATGCAGATTGCGAATGATGCGGAACATCCATGGGCGCAGATCAGCCAGCGGTTTGGGGCGCTTATCTGATCGCAATGCCCGCTCGATGGCATCTTGTACCAGATCTTCGGAATCATGCCGATGTTTGGATAGAGACAGCGCATAGGCGCGCAGTTCCGGTAGCAAGACGTCGATCGTCATTACTATGCCGCAGGCCGTTTGCAAATTAGTGAGCTGTCGCGTCTCATGACGCACAACGTAATGGATCAGACCTGCCACTGCCAGCTTTTGTGCAATCGAAATCCAAATAAGATGCAGGCCAATTGCAAAATTCTCAACTGGTTCCCCCTCCCCCTCGCCCCTTGACGCAAGCCGCCATATCAGGCACCCCGCGCCCATGACTTGGGACACCATAATTTTGGGTGCTGGCGCCGCTGGCATGATGTGTGCGACGCAAACCGGCGGGCGCACGCTGGTGCTTGACCACGCCAAAGCGCCCGGTGAGAAGATCCGGATTTCCGGCGGCGGACGCTGCAACTTCACCAATATGTATGCCGGTCCCGAGAACTTCCTTTCCGGCAATCCGCATTTCTGCAAATCCGCCCTCAGCCGCTACACCCAGTGGGACTTCATCGACATGGTGGCGCGCCACGGCATCGCCTATCACGAGAAAACCCTAGGCCAACTGTTCTGCGACAACTCCGCCAAAGACATCATCGCCATGTTGCGGGCCGAGATGGCGCAAGCCGGGGCTGAGCTGTGGCTGGAAACCCAGATTGTGTCCGTTGGACATGGCGGAACAAGCTTCACCATCGACATCGAAAAATCCGGTCGCCGCGAAACTCTGACGTGCCGGAACCTCGTGCTGGCGACCGGCGGCAAATCTATTCCCAAGATGGGCGCCACAGGTCTGGCTTATGACATCGCCCGCCAGTTTGACCTCAAGGTCACTAACACCCGCGCAGGACTTGTGCCCTTCACCTTCTCCGATGGCCGCTTCAAAGCCATCTCCGGCGTGGCCCATCCGGTCCGAGCCACAGCCAACGGTACAGCCTTTGACGAAGCCATGCTGTTCACCCACCGCGGCCTCTCTGGGCCCGCGATGCTGCAAATCAGCTCCTATTGGCAAGAAAGCCAACCGATTGCCCTCAACCTGTTTCCGGACATCGACCCATTTGAAGAATTGCGCAGCCGGCGCCAAGCCCAAGGCCGCCGCAACTTGACAACGGAACTGGCCACACTTTTGCCAAGCCGCTTGGTCGAGCATCTGGCAGGTGAAATGGACCTCTCCGGCAATCTTGCAGATCAGTCCGACGTCACACTGCGCACCCTGTGTGACAGCTTAAAAAGCTGGGAATTGGTGCCCACCGGCACCGAAGGCTACCGCACAGCTGAAGTCACCTTGGGTGGTATCGACACGGACGGGTTGTCCTCCAAAACCATGGAAGCCAAAACCATGCCCGGCCTTTATGTGATTGGCGAAGCCGCCGACGTCACGGGCTGGCTTGGCGGCTTCAACTTTCAATGGGCCTGGTCATCAGGATGGGCCGCCGGACAAGAAATCTCAGCAAAACTAGAGTAAGTGGAACAGCCTTGATAAGTCAGTGCTCCCACACAGCGTTCACAAATAGAATGACGACAAAATAGGCGAGGATCATCTTCCAACTGACCTGCTTTCGCTCTTCTTCCGAAACAAGCCCTGTGACAATCACGAAAAGTTTGATCACGACCAGCGCCACAACAATGATCACCGTATGTGCTAAATCAAAATGCACAGTCCCTTCCCCCGTAGTTTAGAAACAGCGTAGCACAAAAGTGGCGTCGCCAAAGTCCGGCGACGCCATGCAATTCTTAGCTTTTGAGATTATCCCATGGCTCAGTGGTGGTTGCCTGCCTTGCCAAATTCACTGGTCAGGCGGGTGCGCAGCTTCTTCGCCGCCCCTTTCAGCGCCGCCTGAATGTCTGCCGCTTCATGGTGCGCAGACAATGGCCCTTTACCACGCGGACGCGCCTCCATGGTGCACAGAATATGGTCCGGCCCATGTTTGTCCGCGTTCTGATCTTTCAGATGCACTTCCACTCGGGTCAGACGGTCGCTCATGTGCTGCAGATCGTTGGAAACGGCCAGCTCAGCCACCTCGATCACACGCTCGTCACCATGAATGAAGTTGTCGGTATTCACCTGAATTTGCATCGTCAGATCCTTTCATCGTTACACTACAGACCTATGAACGTCTGCGTGATTTACAAGGAACAAGCTCTTCATTTCCTTGCGTGAATTCAGAATAAACAGGCCATTTTCCGCCCACTTTGATGTCTGTCAAACGTACCTAAAAAGACGCCTTAGCCAACCGTATTATTTAAGCGCCTCCGCAACGCAGTCCGCGAAATCTTCGCCGCGTGTTTCAAAGCTGTTGTACTGGTCAAAACTCGCCGCGGCCGGGGCCAACAACACCGTATCGCCCGCCTCTGCCTCAGCCGCAGCCTTGGCTACAGCCGTCGCCATATCTGTGCACACCTCAGCCTCGACCCCTTTGAGTTGCATCGCAAAGCCCGCAGCCTCACGCCCAATAACATAGGCCTTCTTTACGCCACCGGCACTCTCTGCCAAATCGCCAAGCCCGCCCTCTTTCTCCAAACCACCACAAATCCAGCGGATGTTTTTGAAGGCCGCCAGCGCATTTTTGGCTGCATCCACATTGGTCGCCTTGCTGTCATTTACATAGGTCACGCCATCTTGCTCAGCGATGATCTGGCTGCGATGGGGCAAGCCACCAAACGAAGCAAACCCAGTCTCAATCACCCGAGGCGCCAAGCCCAACGCACGGCACACCGCATAGGCAGCACAGGCATTCTGATGATTGTGCGTCCCCGGCAGGCCTTTGATTGACCGCAGGTCTAACGAGCCCGCCTGACGGCCCTTTCGATACTCACTCAGGTACCCCTTGCGGGCAAAAACGTTCCAGCCCGCCCCGGTCAGCTTGCGGTCGGTTGAAATCCGCATCACCCGATCATCCGCAGCTCCTTCAGACAGCTGCCCCGCCAGATACTTGCCCTCAATCTCATCCACACCGATCACCGCGCGATCCGGCCCACCTTCGGCAAACAAGCGGCGCTTGGCGGCAAAATAGCCGCCCATGCCCGCGTGCCGGTCCAAATGATCCGGGCTCAGGTTGGTGAACACTGCAATGTCCGGCGTCAGACTGCGCGCCAAGTCGGTTTGATAGCTCGACAGCTCCAACACAACCACATCGCCGTCTTCGGCCTGGTCAATATCGAGCACCCCGCGACCAATATTGCCCGCCAGTTGCGTGCGCCGTCCCGCCTCGCTCAACACATGGTGGATCAGCGCCGACGTGGTGGATTTCCCGTTGGAGCCTGTCACCGCCACCACTTTGGGCATGGTTTCAAAACTGTCCCATTGTCGCGTTGCAAAAGAGCGGAAAAACAGACCGATGTCATTGTCTACTGGCACACCTGCGTCCAAAGCAGCCGCAACCACGGGGTTGGGTTCCGGGTAGAGATGCGGAATGCCTGGCGACACAATCAGGCTGGCAATGTCTTCAAACTCGCCTTGGCGTGACAGATCACGACAGGTGAACCCTTCGCCTTCAGCGGTTTCCCGTGCGGCTGGATTGTCGTCCCAACAAATTGCCTCCGCGCTGCCTTCGCGCAAGGCTCTTGCAGTGGCCAAACCGGACCGGCCCAACCCCAGAACGGCGACCTTTCCGCCTTCAAATCCCTGCACTGGAATCATCTTTGATCTACCTACCTTCAATGTCGCTTATGTCATCTAAGCCAGAAACGACTGGAACACAGGCACTATTGTCTACTTTTTTCCTGATTGAGCTTGCGTCGCAACTGCGCGACTTCCCGCTTGGCCGCCTTCAACTCTTCAGCCACCTCGGAAAAGGTTTGCGCGATCCCTTGCACCGAGTCAGCGGTGAAAAGGTCTTGCTGTGTCGGCGGTGGTCCTTCCAGATCGCGATCAGGGAACTCAATGCCCCATGTCTCGCGGTAATATCTGTAGGTTTCCTCACAACGCGCGCGCATCTGTGCGACGCTGGCGGCCTCCAACCGAAGTTTTGGCCCGCGAATGTGCTGCAGACGAGAGCCATTCATAACACGGTTTGAGTTGTCATCTTGAATGTCTGACAAAGCATCTGCAATCAGCAGCCCTGCACCGGAGAGAGATTGGTTCGCATTTACGGTGTCAATTTCACGACCTAGCGCCGACAGACCCACGGTACGCCAGAAGCTCTCCATAATGTCCGTCTTGCGTGTCAAATCCCCCGGAAACATCAGTAACTTGAGATGGTCAGAACCAAAAACTGCGCGATAGGCTTCAATTATTTCTGGCGCCGGAGACTCGGGCATATTGCCCAACGGAGCATTTAACCTCCGGTCACCGCGCTTAATGCCGTGAAACAACCGACTGATCATCAACAAAAGCGGGTCACGCACATAGAATATGACGTCTACACGCTTTGCAAATCTCAATAGATAGTCCCGCAGCGTGTCCAGCCCGCGTCTGTCTTGGTGCAATTGCACCAAGTGTTCCGAACTCAATATCAAAAGCCGAGGTTTTGTGGCGCGGAACTCGGCCTCAAACAGCTGCTGGCTCTCCAAGTTGCGCGCCATAACCTCAGCCTGGGTTATGTTGTGCTTCGTCACCTGACGCAGACGCATTGGATCGCTGGAGCACAAAGTCGCCAGGAACCGATGATTCACGGCGACGGATGGATACAGCACTCCGGATGACACCAATTTTGGCGCCGCGCGGCTGAGAGTTCGCTGAATGGTCGTACTACCGGTTTTGGGCGGCCCTATATGGAGAATGCAACGGTCGGCTTTATGTTCTTCATGTCCTTCAAAATCATCTAAACCCATTTCACTTTTCCAAAACTACAATAAAACCCCCTTATCGCAGTTTCAGCGTCGCCAGTCCAATCATTGCTAGGATCACCGCAATGATCCAGAAGCGGATCACAATCTGTGGCTCAGACCAGCCTTTTTTCTCATAGTGATGATGGATTGGCGCCATCAGGAACACACGTTTGCCGGTGCGTTTGAAGTAGAGCACCTGAATGATGACGCTCAGCGCCTCCACCACAAACAGACCACCAATGATGCCCAGAACCAGCTCGTGCTTGGTCGCCACGGCAATGGCGCCAATGGCGCCGCCCAAAGCCAGCGAGCCCGTGTCGCCCATAAACACCGCAGCCGGAGGCGCGTTGTACCACAAGAAGCCCAAACCGCCGCCAATGAGCCCTGCCACAAAGATCAGGATTTCACCGGTGCCCGGCACGTAGTGCACATCCAAATACTGGGTGAAGTCGACCCGGCCCACGGCGTAGGCAATCACACCCAACGCACCGGCGGCAATCATCACCGGCATGATCGCCAGACCATCCAGACCATCTGTCAGGTTCACCGCATTGGCCGCGCCCACCACAACAAACATGGCAAACGGGATATAGGCCCAGCTGAGGTTGATCAGGACTTCTTTGAACACCGGCACAGCCAGTTGAAATTGCAGCGTTTCGGGCTGCAAATAGGTGGCCCAGACCCCGGCCACACCTGCAATCAAGAACCCCAGGAGCAGGCGCACTTTGCTCGACACGCCTTTGGTGTTCTGCTTGGACACTTTGGCGTAATCATCCGCAAAACCAATCAGTCCGTAGGCCAATGTCACAAACAACACCATCCAAACAAAGCCGTTGTCCCATCGTGCCCATAACAAGGTCGAGGTCACCAGCGCGCCAACAATCAACAAGCCCCCCATCGTGGGCGTGCCAGCTTTGACAAAATGCCCCTCAGGACCATCGTCCCGGATCGGCTGGCCTTTGCCCTGCTTGCGGCGCAGCACGTCAATCAAAGGGCGCCCAAACAGGAACCCAAAGATCAGTGCCGTCATAAACGCGCCACCGGCGCGGAAAGTGATGTAGCGAAACAGGTTAAAAAAATCACCGCCGTCTGACAGACTGGTCAGCCAATAAAACATTACGCGTCCTCGTTCTTGGATTGCGGGGCGGGATGGCCCAGTTTGCGGATGGCGTCAACCACCTTGGCCAATGCCATCGACAGGCTGCCTTTGATCATAACCACGTCACCGGCATCCACCAGTTTGCGTACATCCGGGACAATCTCCGCCGTTGTCTCCGCCCATTGCCCTTGCTTTTCTTCGGGCAAGGCCGCGTGCAAACGGCGCATCAACGGCCCCACGCAATGCACAATATCAATGTCAGCCATTGCCGGATGCGCAGCCAACTCCGCATGCATCTCAACCTCTTGCGGGCCCAGCTCTTTCATATCACCAACAAAGGCAATCCGCCGCCCCTTGCCAATCCGGCCCACGCCATCTGTTGGTTTCGCAGCCGCCAGAACCTCCAGCGCTGCCCCAAGGCTGGTTGGATTGGCATTATAGGCCTCATCGATCAACTCCAACGTGCGTTCAGTTTCCACCGGATCGAGATAAATGGTTTCCCGCGCGCCGCGGCCGACAAAAGGCGTCCAACGGCCCAAAGCCGCCACCGACAGCGCCAAATCGGCACCCAATGCCTCAGCAGAAGCCAAAGCCCCCAGCCCGTTCATCGCAAAATGCCGTCCGGCGCTTTGCACTTTGAACATCGCCAAATCGCCGCCGTGAATGGCACGGGCAACAGTGATGTTGCCGGTCAGCTTAACGTCGCCCAGTCGCCAGTCCTTTGCACTTTCGCCAAAGTCCTGGATCTCGGCTGACAATCTCTGCGCATGGCTGCGCAACACGTCTGCGGTCTCAATGTCCGCGTTCACAATCGCCACGCCACCTGCTTCCAACCCGTCAAACACCGCCGCCTTCTCCTGCGCGATACCTTCAACGTTCTCAAAGGCCTCCAGATGCACCGCCGCCACCGTGGTCACCAAGGCCACATGTGGGCGGGCCATCTTTGCCAGCGGTGAAATCTCACCGGGATGGTTCATGCCAATCTCGATCACCGCAAACTCGGTGTCCTGCGGCATCCGCGCGAGGGTCAGCGGCACGCCCCAATGGTTGTTATAGCTCGCCACAGAAGCATGGGTCCGGCCCTGCTCTTCCAGAATGGCGCGCAGCATTTCTTTGGTGGAGGTTTTGCCAACCGAACCCGTTACCGCCACAACCCGCGCGTCCGTGCGGGCGCGGCCGGCGTTACCCAACGCCTCCAGCCCTTCCAGCACATCGTCGACAATCAACAATGGCGCATCTGGAGACACGCCTTTCGGCACCCGGCTCACTAAGGCCGCAGCCGCGCCTTTTTCCAACGCCTGCGCCACAAACTCGTGCCCGTCCCGCGCCGCCGTCAACGCCACAAACAAATCGCCTGGTTCAATGGTACGCGTGTCAATCGACACACCATTGCAGGCCCACGCAGTTTTGGCTTTGCCACCGGTGGCCTTTGCAGCCGCTTCAGATGTCCACAGGCTCATGCGATCCCCCCGTCCAGAGCAGCCACGGCCACACTGGCCTGTTCACAATCATCAAACGGCAACACATCCTCGCCCACAATCTGACCGGTTTCGTGGCCTTTGCCTGCGATCAACAACGTATCGCCGGGCCCCAGCGCATCCACTGCCAACAAAATGGCTTTGGCGCGGTCATCCACCTCTGTGGCCTCTGGCGCGCCTTCCATGACAGCCGCCCGGATCGTGGCCGGATCTTCCGTGCGCGGGTTGTCATCGGTGACATAGACTACATCGGCGTTTTGCGCTGCCGCCTGCCCCATCAACGGACGTTTGGCCGCGTCGCGATCGCCGCCCGCGCCAACAATCACAATCAAACGCCCCATCACATGCGGGCGCATCGCCTGAAGCGCTGTCGCAACCGCATCCGGTGTGTGGGCGTAGTCGACAAAGACCGCCGCGCCGTTTTCCCGCGTCGCCGCCAACTGCATCCGCCCGCGCACGCCTTTGAGCTCATGCAAAACCTCAAACACCCGCTCCGGCTCCGCTCCACAGGCAATCGCCAATCCTGAGGCCAACAAGACGTTTTCCGCCTGAAACCCGCCCAGCAAGTTCAGGCGTTGTTGGTAGGCCTTGCCCCGGAATGTAAACCGAATGTCCTGCCCCGTGGCATCAAACCGCTGCGCCATCAGCGCGAGGTCCGCCTCAGCCTTACCCACGGTGATCACACCCTGACCACGGCCCCCGGCAATGATCGCCATATCCAGTCCGCGCGGATCGTCCACATTGATCACCGCCGTGCCATCATCTGGCAACACCCGGCCAAACAGCCCTGCCTTGGCGTTGAAATACTCGTCAAAGGTCTCGTGATAATCGAGGTGATCCTGCGTAAAATTGGTGAACCCCGCCGCCTTCAATTGCACCCCATCCAAACGACACTGCGCCAAGCCATGCGAGCTGGCCTCCATCGCGGCAAAGCCAATCCCGGCGTCCGCCGCAGCCGCCAACGTGCGATGCAAGGTGATCGGTTCTGGCGTGGTGTGATTGAGCGGCGCCGTGAAGTCACCCTCAACCCCAGTTGTGCCAAGATTCACCGCCTCAAGCCCCAACTCCTGCCAGATCATGCGCAGGAAGGTCGCCACTGAGGTCTTGCCATTGGTGCCCGTGACCGCCGCCATGATCCCGGGTTGCTTGCCAAAATAAAGCGCCGCCGTATAGGCCAGCGCCTGACGCGGATCTTCGGCAATCACCAGCGCGGCGTCACTTGCGGCCAACTCCTGTTCGGCAATCTTGGCGCCCGCCGCATCGGTCAGGATCGCCGCCGCGCCCATGCGAAGGGCAAACTGGATAAACGTCCCGCCATGCACCCGCGTGCCCGGCAAAGCAGCAAAGAGAAACCCATCTTTCACCTCACGGCTGTCCACTGCCAAACCGGTGATCGCCGGGTTCAGCCCACCCATGGCTGTCAGACCCAATTCTGAAAGCTGTTTTGTGCCTGCTGCCATCTGTGAATGCCCTTATTTGGCTTAGTTTGATGTCAGCGTTATATCAGCCAAAGGCGCAGGCTCAACCTCGGGACGCAGCCCTAAAAGCGGCGCCACGCGTGTGATCATCTCTGCCGCCACCGGCACTGCGGTCCAACCCGCTGTCCGTCGCGGTTCATCACCAGAGGTTTCCACCGGCTCATCCAGGCTCAGGATCAGCACATATTTGGGATCATGCGCTGGGAACATGGCGGCAAAGGTGGCAATCACCTTGTCCTCATAATACCCGCGCCCGCTCTCCAAAGGCTTGTCTGCGGTGCCGGTTTTGCCACCGACAGCGTATCCCGGCACCTCGCCAAAGGAGGCCGTGCCTTCGCTCACCACTTTGCGTAGCATCAGTCGAGAGGCTTCGGCGCTGGCAAGTGTCATCACCCGCTCACCTTTAACCACGTTGTCCTGTTTCAGGATCGTCGGAACCACCTTGGTGCCGCCATTGGCAATCGCCGCATAGCCTGCCGCCAAATGCAACGGGCTGGCCGACATACCGTGGCCATAGGAAATGGTCATGGTCGACAGCTCGGACCAGTTTTTTGGCAACAGCGGCTGGGCGCCTTTGGCTTCGACCAGTTCCACTGGTGTTGGCTCAAAGAAGCCAAGCTGTTTCAGGAAATCCTGCTGCCGCGCCGCGCCAATCACCTGCGCCATACGCGCGGTGCCAATGTTGGAAGACTTCACGATCACCTTGGTCAGTGTCAACTGCGCGCCGTAGTTGCGGAAATCACGGATTTTAAATTTACCCCAACGCAACGGACCTGCGGTGTTGATCTTAGTTTCCGGGTTCGCCAGCCCAAGTTCCATCGACTGTGCTGCCGTGAAAATCTTGAACGTCGACCCCAGCTCATACAGCCCCTGCACCGCACGGTTAAACAGCGGGCTGTCCGCCGCCTGCCCCTGCACGGGTGGATTGGGCCGGTTGTTCGGGTCAAAATCCGGCAGGCTCACCATAGAGACAATCTCGCCGGTGTGCGCATCCATCAAAACCGAGCTCGCGCCTTTGGCGTTCATCAGTTTCATGCCGCCCCAAAGCACCCGCTCCGCTGCGGTTTGCACCGTCAAATCAATCGACAGGGTTAGTGCTTTGTCACCATTGGCCGGATCACGCAGCGCATCGTCAAAGTACTTCTCAACGCCCGCAACACCCACCAATTCGGCGTCATGCACGTCTTCTTCGCCAAAAGACGCCCCACCCAGAATATGCGCCGCCAGACGCCCGTTTGGATAAAGCCGCATTTCGCGACGCCCAAACAGCAAGCCCGGCTCGCCAATGTCATGCACGGCCTGTTTTTGCTCCGGGGAGATCTTTTTCTTCACCCAGTAGAACTTACGCCCATCATTAAACCGGCGCTCCAGCTTCGCGGCATCCAAATCAGGGAAGATCTCCGCCAACTTCTGCGCCGCGTAGGCCGGATCAATCATCTCATGCGGATGCGCATAGATGGAGTGTGTTTCCAGGTTGGTCGCCAGAATGCGGCCCTGACGGTCGACAATATCCGCCCGCTCCGCCTGAATACGACTACCCGCATAACTGGTGCGCGGCTCGGTGGCCTCAGACGTGCTGACAACAGCCATCCGCGCGCCAACCGTCAAAAACGCGCCCGCAAACAGCACGCCCATGATCAACAATCGGCCTTCAGCCCGCGCTCGCCCTTTGTTGCGCATCTCTTCGTGGCGCTCACGCAGGTTCGCACGTTCAATCTGATCGGGGTTTTCTCCGGCACTGCGCGCGTGCAAAATCGACGCCAGAGGGCGTAAAGGCTTGCGGATCATGGCTTGGCCTCCTCAGAGGAGACTTCGACGGCATTCTCAAACGTAATCGGCGCGTCGTTAGATGGAAACGCCACCTGCTCAATGCGGCCAAACTGATCTGGGCGCAGCGGCAAAAGCTGCATGTCGTTGTAGTTGATTTCCGTCAGATCACGCAGCCGGTCCGGACGGTTGAGGTAAGCCCACTCCGCCTTCAACACAGCCAGACGCGCCCGCGCCTCGCCGATCTCACGCTGCAAGCGCTCGGTCTCACCAATCATCGCCTGAGTACGATAGTTCTCTTGATAGGCCCAGACCGAGAGCCCAATCACCATCCCTGCGGCCAGGATGAACAACACCATCCGCATCACTTACGTCCCCCAAGTGTCGGCATGCCAATAGCTTTTTCCGCAATGTCACCGAAAGGTGCATCGGTGCGCCGCGCCACGCGCAACTTGGCCGAGCGTGCCCGCGGATTGTCTTCCAACTCATCCGGATCCGGCCCAACAGCCTTACGGGTGATCAGCTCAAACGCCGGTTTGTCTTGTTCGGTCTCTGGCGCATATCGGTTCACATTGCCAGTCTTGCCTGCGCGGCTCTGCATAAACCGCTTCACCATGCGATCTTCCACCGAATGGAAAGTCACAACCGCCAGCAAACCACCGGGTTTGAGCGCCCGCTCCGCCGCCATCAAGCCACGAAACAGCTCACCATATTCATCATTCACCGCAATCCGCAGCCCTTGGAAACTGCGTGTCGCCGGATGGCTCTGCCCCGGCTTGGAGCGTGGCAAACAACTTTCGACAATACCCGCCAATCGCAATGTTGTGGTGATCCGCTCAACCGCCCGCTCCCGCACAATGGCTTTTGCAATACGGCGGCTCGCGCGCTCCTCGCCATATTGATAGAGAATATTGGCGATCTCAGCCTCTTCTGCCTCATTCACCAAATCGGCAGCGGAGAGCCCATCTTGGCTCATGCGCATGTCCAGCGGGCCGTCTTTCATAAATGAAAAGCCGCGCTCTGCCAGATCCAGCTGCATGGAGCTCACCCCAAGGTCAAGCACCACCCCGTCCAAATCCTGCGCATACTCATCCATTTTGGAGAACACGCCGCCAACCAGCTCAATCTGATCGCCATAGTCGCCCACCCAGGGCGCGGCCATCTCAAACGCCAGGGGATCACGATCCACACCGTAAACCTTACTGGCCCCGGCCTCGATCAATCCACGGGTATAGCCGCCCGCCCCAAAGGTGCCATCCAGCCAACGGCCCGACACCGGCGCCACTTCGCGCAGCAACGGCGCAAGTAGAACGGGAATGTGAGGGCGTTTGGCGGCGGGTTCATCTGACGTCGCCATGCTTAGAAATCCTCGTCGCCATCGAGATAAATGGAGGGGTCAGCGTCCGGATCAAAATCATCATCCGCTTCCAGCGCTTCTTCTTGGGTCGCGTCATATGTCTCTGGGTTCCAGATCTCAAACGTATCGCCTTTACCACCGAAGAAGGCCATATTCTCAAGCCCAATCTTGTCGCGCTGCTCTTTGGGCAACACCAGACGGCCGGTTTCATCCACCGACACTTCCAGAGATTGGGTGAGGTATAATTTCGAAAGCGCGAGGCGCTTTTTGCTGCCACGGGGCATTTTCATGATGCGGGCCACCACATCATCCATCGCCTCAACCGTGAAACATTCCAGGAAATCGCGCGTTTTGCCGCCGTAGACAATCACCAGGTTGGGGTTTTCGCCACTTTTCCACTCAGGGTCGCCTGCTTCAAGCACACGGCGGAACTTGGCCGGAATCGACATCCGTCCCTTGCTATCCACCTTGTTACGGCTTTCGCCGCGAAACATGAGCGCCACTGCCTATGGCCCCTTTCAACCTGTTGCTCCGACCACCCCGGGGCCGGAAGGGAAAACGGCGGATTGATCTGCTGCCACTGATCAATCCGCCGCCCTCGTCCCGCTTTTGCGGGTAGTCCAGTTGCGCGTGCCACCTGGGGGGATGTTCTGCTCGCCCACGCACCGGATCTCTTTTTTTCGATGAAAGCGGGTGCCTGTATGAAACCTGACTTGGGATCGGAGGTCTTAGCGCCTCTCTTTATGTCCCGTCTTCATCGTGTAATTAGGGATGCCATGGGAATTCATGGAAATCAACAGGAATTTGCGGGCGAACCGCTCGCCCGAGCGCTCAAAACCGGCCCAAACGCGTAAATCAGAAGGAAAAAGCGTAGACCGCACCGCAACATCTAGCCGAAGTCAGTGCCAACACCCACAAAATAGCACCCCAAACACAGCGCCAAAATTTTTCCCAAGTTATCCCACTTTTTCTCCACAGAACGTCAAGAGCACCCCGCAACCACCGCGAAATAGAGGCAAATTCCCGCCATCGCCAAACCGATTCGGCGCAAATCCGCCTCCCCTCCCAAGCCGATCCCATGATTTCCCAAACATAATTCCCATATCTTTCCCACAAAATCCCAAACCCAGGCCAGACACAGGCCAGAAAGAAATCTCGCACCGCCTCTTGGCCCCCCCAAGCACCCTGCTAGAGTACCGCCACCACAGCACGCACACGCCTTAGGAGATCACATGGGCCTGCTTGACCCGGCCGCGACAGAGGCCATGATCCGCAAAGCGCAGAAGCGGGGAAAAAACATCCAGTTTGCCGCGCTGCCCTATCGCATCCACAAAGGAAAGACAGAGGTACTACTGATCACCTCACGTGGCACCCGCCAATGGCTGCTGCCCAAAGGCTGGCCGATGGACGGCCTCAAGCCTCACAAAACTGCCGCGCAAGAAGCCTGGGAAGAAGCGGGCATTCTCGGGCGTGCCCGCAAATATTGCCTTGGCACCTATCGCTATCGCAAAACCCGCGGCGCCAAACGCGGCCAAGCCATCCGCGTGCTGGTCTACCCCCTCGAAGTGGACAAGCTCGCACGCATCTACCCGGAGGCCGGACAGCGTGAGCGCAAATGGCTCAGCCCCAAAAAGGCGGCCAAACGCATCTATCATCCTGATTTGGCCCAATTGGTGCGCAGCTTTGATCCCGACATGATCCGCGCCAAGCCATAGCCACGCTTGCTTGATCCCATGGGGCCGGACGCCTATGTTCGCGCAACAGAACCTAGGCACGTCACTTCAATGATCAACTACACACTTAAATGCGCCAACGACCACCGCTTTGACAGCTGGTTCCAATCCGCAGACGCCTTTGACAAACTCAAGGCTGCCGGCATGGTGTCCTGTGCGGTCTGCGGCGACACCCACGTGGAAAAGGCAATGATGGCCCCGCGCGTGCGCCCTGCCCGCTCCGCCGCGACACAGCCGCAAGACACAACACCGGCGCCAGCCCCCAAGACACCAAGCGCACCCGGCCCGTTGAGCGCTCCCGCGTCTCCGGCAGAACAGGCGCTTAAAGAACTGCGCACCCACGTCGAGGCCAACTCGGACTACGTTGGCAAAGACTTCGCCAGCGAAGCCCGCGCCATGCACGATGGCGAGGCGCCTGAGCGCCCCATCTATGGGGAAGCCAAGGTAGAAGAGGCCAAAGCCCTGATTGACGATGGCGTACCGGTTGCCCCACTGCCTTTCAACATTGGCCGCAAGACCAACTGATCCCCCACAAGGAGCCACCCCATGCATGTAGTCATCACCGGCGCCAACCGCGGCATAGGACTGGCGCTTGATCAAACCCTGCGCGCCCAAGGCCATCAGGTCACCGGCACCAGCCGCACAGGCGGCGAATGCCTTCAACTGGATGTGACCGACGCAGATAGCCAGCGCGCCATGGCACAGGCGCTGGACACCCAACCGGTAGACCTGCTGATTTGCAACGCCGGTGTGTTTCTGGACAAAGGTCAAAACCTCGCAGACGGCTACGCGCCAGAGCTTTGGGCCAACTCCTTCGCCGCCAATGTCACTGGCGTGTTCCTGACCGTGCAAAACCTGTTGCCCAACCTACAACTGGCGCAAAACCCCAAAATTGCGATCATTTCAAGCCAGATGGGCTCCTCCACCAAGGTGGGAGGTGGCGGCTACATCTACCGCGCGTCAAAAGCCGCCGCGCTGAACCTTGGCCTCAACCTGGCACAAGACCTCAAACACATCGGCATCGCTGTCGGCATCTATCATCCCGGCTGGGTAAAAACCGATATGGGTGGCGACGCCGGCGACATCACCGTGGCTGAGTCCACCGCCGGGCTGGTCGAGCGATTCCACGCGCTCAGTCTGGACACAACCGGCTGCTTTGAAACCTGGGACGGCCGCGCGCACCCGGTCTGACCCCGCATTCTCATTCCCTAAATATCCCGGGGAGGAGGCACATCCCATGTGCCGGAGGGGTTGGCCCCCGCTCTCGCCCTGCCCTCAAGCTTTGCGCCACCGCCACACACGCCGGCCTCCCGCGCCAATCCTTCTTGCCTCTTGACCATCAACCGCGTACACCGCCTGCGACTTACGATATAAGGACGCGCCATGCCCGTACTTGTGATGAAATTCGGTGGCACCTCTGTCGCCAACCTGGACCGCATCCGCCGCGCCGCAAAACGCGTCGGTGTGGAAGTGGCCAAAGGCTATGACGTGATTGTCATTGTCTCTGCCATGTCCGGCGAAACCAACAAGCTTGTTGGCTTTGTGGATGAAACATCCCCGCTCTATGATGCGCGCGAATATGACGCCATTGTCAGCTCCGGTGAAAACGTCACCGCTGGCCTGATGGCGCTGACTTTGCAGGAAATGGACGTCCCGGCCCGCAGCTGGCAAGGCTGGCAGGTGCCACTCAAAACCACCTCGGCACACAGCCAGGCCCGGATCGAAGAGATCCCCACCGACAACTTAAACGCCAAATTTGGCGAAGGCATGCGCGTGGCTGTGGTGGCTGGCTTCCAGGGCATCTCTGACGAGGGCCGCATCACCACATTGGGGCGCGGTGGCTCTGACACCACCGCCGTGGCGTTTGCCGCCGCCTTCGGGGCGGAACGCTGCGACATCTACACTGACGTGGACGGGGTCTACACCACCGACCCACGCATCTGCGCCAAAGCCCGCAAGCTGGACAAAATTGCTTTTGAAGAAATGCTGGAACTGGCCTCACTGGGCGCCAAGGTCCTGCAAACTCGCTCTGTCGAGCTGGCCATGCGCTACAAAGTGAAACTGCGCGTACTCAGCTCTTTTGAAGAACAATCCGACGAGGCCGGCACGCTGGTCTGCGATGAGGAGGAAATCATGGAATCCAATGTTGTGGCCGGTGTGGCCTACTCCCGCGACGAAGCCAAAATGACCCTGCTGTCGGTGGCCGACCGCCCGGGCATCGCCTCCATCATCTTCGGCTGCCTCAGCGATGCAGGCGTAAACGTGGACATGATCGTGCAAAACATCTCGGAAGATGGCCGCACAGATATGACCTACTCCCTGCCTACCGATCAGGTGAAACGCGCCGGAACCGCGCTGGACGAGCTCAAAACCTCCGGCGGGTTGAACTTCGCAGAGCTGGTGATCGACGAAGATGTCTCCAAAGTCTCTGTTGTGGGCATCGGCATGCGCTCGCAATCTGGCGTCGCGGCCAAGATGTTCAAAGTGCTGTCCGACGAAGGCGTGAACATCAAAGTCATCACCACCTCGGAGATCAAAATCTCGGTGTTGATTGACCGCAAATATATGGAGCTGGCGGTGCAATCGCTGCACGACGCCTTTGAGCTGGAAAAAGCTGGCTAACCAGTCTGCCCCAAAACACCACGCGCGGCCCACCGGCCGCGCGTTTTTTATTGCCGCTTCATAAACGCCCGAATTTGCGGCATTTTGCCTCTTTTGGCCTCCATTTGGTCGCACAGCACCGACGCCCTCGCTACGCTGCAGCGCGCGCCTTTACGCAAAGAAATCCTGCCCCATAAGCCCCAAAACGCCTTTTTCGAATTTTCTTCCAAAAAATCGCTGCATTGCGGCGTAATATTGCCGCCTGAACTTCAGCATAAACCGTTTTGATTCCCTCTATGTTGTGTTCTATTCGGCCCCGAGTAGCGACAAGGACCCCACCTCAGATGGTGCAAAAAACCGAGACCGAGAGCCGCAAACTTCTGGGGCGTCTGCGCGATGCTTTGGCTGAGGACAGTGCTGGGCAAGAGCGTCTGGACAAAATCACCCATCTGATTGCCACGTCTATGGGCACAGAGGTCTGCTCGATCTATCTGTTTCGCGACGAAGAAACTCTGGAACTCTGCGCCACCGAAGGCCTGAATGCCGAAGCGGTACACCAAACCCGCATGCGTGTGGGCGAAGGCCTTGTGGGCCGCGTGGCGCGCACCTCTAAAGTGGTGAACACTGACGACGCTCCCAGCGCAAAAGGCTTCCGCTACATGCCGGAAACCGGCGAAGAGATCTACTCCAGCTTCTGTGGCGTGCCGGTGCAGCGCCTGGGCGACAACCTTGGTGTGCTGGTGGTGCAGTCCAAAGACAAACGTGGCTATTCCCCGGATGAGGTTTACGCTTTGGAAGTGGTTGCCATGGTGCTGGCCGAAATGACCGAACTGGGCGCCTTTATTGGCGAAGGCGCCGCCATGAGTGCGCTGCACCAGCAATCTGAACTCTTTCGCGGCACCTGTGGACAGGAAGGCGCAAGCGAGGGCCATGTCTGGTTACACGAACCGCGCGTCGTGGTCACAAATCCAGTGGCCGATGATCCGGATGTGGAGCTCCCTCGCCTGCACAACGCTGTCGAAGAGCTGCGTGTGGGTGTCGACAAAATGCTCGATGGGGTGAAACGCGGCGACAAAGAGCAGCTGGAAGTGCTCGAAGCCTACCGCATGTTTGCCAATTCCAAAGGCTGGATGAAGCGCATGGAGCAGGACATCGCCCGCGGCCTATCCGCAGAAGCCGCTGTGGAGAAAGAACAATCCACCGCCCGTGCCCGCATGGAGCAGGTCACCGACCAGTATCTGCGCGAACGCCTGCATGATCTCGACGACTTGTCCAACCGCCTGCTGCGCATTCTCACCGGCCAAGGCAGCGAGACCGGCGCGGACATGCCAACCGATCCCATCCTGATTGCACGCAACATCGGCCCGGCCGAGCTGCTGGAATATGGCCGCAAACTCCGGGGCATCGTGCTGGAAGAAGGCTCGGTCGGCAGCCACGCGGCCATCGTTGCCCGCGCTTTGGCGATCCCTTTGGTGATCCACGCCGACAAAATCACCACCGAGGCGCTGAATGGCGACCACATTATGGTAGACGGCGATCAGGGCGTTGTGCACCTGCGCCCGGACGACACGGTTGTGACCGCCTTCCGCGACAAGATCGCCATGGCCGCCAAAGCGCAGGAACGCTACGCCAGCATCCGCGACAAAGAAGCCAAAAGCCGCGATGGCGCGGTGGTGCACCTGACGATGAACGCGGGCCTGATGGCTGACTTGCCGTCGCTGGAGTCCTCTGGCGCGGAAGGTGTTGGCCTGTTCCGCACCGAACTACAATTCCTGATCCGCAACCAAATGCCCAAACGGACCGAGCTGGCGCAGCTCTATGCCACCGTTATGGACGCGGCCGCAGGCAAACGTGTGGTCTTCCGCACGCTCGACATTGGCTCAGACAAAGTCCTGCCTTACATGGCGCCGCAAGACGAGCCCAACCCGGCGCTGGGTTGGCGCGCGGTGCGTGTGGCTTTGGACAAACCCGGCGTTATGCGCATGCAGCTTCAAGCGCTTTTGCGGGCTGCCAATGGCCGTCCCTTGACCATCATGTTCCCCTTCATTGCGCAGTATGAAGAATACACAGCCGCTAAAGCCGAAGTGGACAAAGCCATTGAGCGCGAGACAATCCTTGGCCATCCGCTCCCGTCCGAGATCGAAGTGGGCGCAATGCTGGAAACCCCGTCTTTGGCCTTTGCCCCCAAAAAATTCTACGAAGAGGTCGACTTCCTCTCCATTGGCGGCAACGACCTGAAACAGTTCTTCTTTGCCGCAGACCGCGAAAACGAACGCGTACGTCGCCGCTATGACACGCTCAACGTCAGCTTCCTGACTTTCCTCGAAGGCATCGTAAACCGCTGCATCGACACCGGCACGCCACTCAGTTTCTGTGGCGAAGACGCGGGCCGCCCAATTGAGGCCGTTTGTCTCGCCGCCATGGGCCTGCGCAACCTGTCGATGCGACCAGCCTCGATTGGCCCAGTAAAAAGTCTGATCCGTCGGGTCGATCTGGGAGAGCTGCGCCGTGTGATCCACGCCGCACGGGAGCGCGGCGAGCAATCGGTGCGCCCTGACGTGATGGAATATCTGCGCAGCAGCAGTTGATGGAAGTGGCCGGTCGCCCGGCTACTCTTTCCCCAACCGCTTGCGCATACCTTCCACCAGCATCTCCGGCGACACATCCGCCTCCACCGCCAGCTTGCGCAGGCCAAAATGCACATGTGCAATGTCCTGATAATAACTGGTGTAAGCGTAATTTGTCGCCGCGCCTGCCGCCGCGCCAATCACCGGCACCATCTGCGCCGCCAGCTTCTGCCCCAGCACCGGCGCCAGCTTGGGCACAATCACCGTGCTGATCCATTTGGTGCCGCCCATTGCTAGTCCCGCCCGCTGTTCCAGCATCGCCAGATCCGCGCCGCGATCTTCCTCAAATGGCCCATTTGCCGCCAACACGCGCACACAATCAAACCGCACGCTCTCATGGCTCGGGTCAAACCCATATTGCACCGCCACGCCTTGAATCGCGCGCAGCAAAACCGTGATCGTGATCGGCAATTCCGCCAGTGACGACGTCACCCCCCCAGCGCCCCCCGCCGCGCCCAGCGCCGCCGTGACGCTGGCGTTGATCCAATCCGGCTGATCTTTCACCAAGCCCCGGCTGCCATCGGCCCACTTCACCGCCTGCATCAAGGCCACTTCTGTCGCCCCGCCCAGTCCGTTCTGAACCTCATTGGGCAAGCTCTTGAGCAACCCCGCCACCGGCATGCCCAACACGCCAAGCACTTTCATGCCCAGCCCACTGGCCCCGCCATAGCGCTTGGCCAAAGCGTCCAATTCGGTGTTTACGTCAATGTCTTGCTCCGGAACGTCCGGTAGAATCTCGATTTGGTTCATGGGTTAGAGGTAATAGGACCGGTCTCGGTTTCAACCGTTGTATGCGTCGCCACCAGACGAACGGGCACGCTTTTTGACAACCATTTCAGAAACTGCACGAATAAATACTTGATCTAAAGCTTGCTTCTTGAGGCGCTCTAGGGACATGACTAATCGTTAGTACGATTCTAAAACGGAATAGAAAAATCAATGCGTCGTAGCCCCTTAATAGTGTTACTAGGCGTGGTTACGCTAATTCTACTAACCGTATCCGTCGCCCTTTTGGGTATCACCGCCGCTTCAATGCTCATCCCTGGAGAAACTTCCAAGGAGGGGCGGATAGGCCTTGTACTGCTACTTCCCATGCTATGGGTTTGGAGACAGTTCTTCATTTGGTGCGGAGTAAGATTTCAGTAGTTTTTTCGGTGATGCCGTTCCCAAACGTTTAATAAAGCTTCTAAGCCAAGCCCTGTAGCTGCGGCAACTCGGCGAGGCGAATCACAGAACACTCGGTAGGTTCGGTGCCATTTTTGCAGGCCTACCCCACACTCTCCACATCCCCAACAACACCATCCCAAGCGCCTTCCGCAAGCACCCGGCCCAGCACACGGTCTGGATTGGTCGGCGGCGGCATCACCACGCCCTCCAGCTTCTCAAAACCAAACCGCTGATAATACGACGCATCCCCCACCAGCATCACCCGCTGCCAACCCAAAGGGGCCGCGCGTTGCAAGCTGTCCTCAATCAAAGATCGGCCCAAACCTTCGCCTTGGTGTGTCGGGTGCACCGCCACCGGGCCTAGCAACAAGGACTGCACAGCGCCAATCTTCACCGGCCAGTAACGGATGGCCCCCGCCAAGATTCCGTCAGCATCCCGAGCAACAAGCGATAGCCCCGCCACAGGGTCCACACCATCCCGCAAACGGTACGAAGACAGCGCCTCACGCCCCGGCGCAAAGCAGAGGTCATAAAGCGCCTCCACTTCCCACCAATCTTCACCGGTTTCCACAGCTAGCGTAATCACCTGCGCGCCTCATGCCCGTCGTTCATTTTGCGGTTTCATCGCCCCTAACATGACGCTAGGACTGCCTGCAAACCAATATGGAGTCAGTCCGATGTTCTATCAGCCCAAAGACGGCCACGGCCTGCCGCACAACCCGTTCAAAGCCATCGTCAGCCCACGCCCGATCGCTTGGGTCTCCACCCAAGATACCAATGGCGTACGCAACCTCGCGCCCTATTCGTTTTTCAACGCCCTTGCGGACAATCCTCCGCAGGTGATGTTTGCCTCCACCGGCAAGAAAGACGATCAGGCCGAGGGCAAAGACAGCCTGTCCAACATCCGCGCCACCGGAGTGTTCTGTGTGAACATCGTCGAGGAGAGCATCCGCGACGCGATGAACATCTCGTCCGGACCGCTGGGCAAAGATGAGGACGAGTTTGCGGCCGCGGGCCTGGAAGCCGCCCAATGTGACACCATCGACTGCCCGCGCCTTGTGGGTGCGCCCGCCTCACTGGAATGCCGCCTGACCCAAATTGTGCCACTGCTTGGCGAGAACAACTTCATGGCCATCGGCGAAGTGACCGGCGTACACCTGCGTGACAACTGCATTGTGGATGGTATCTTTGACGTCACCACCTACCGCCCTCTGAGCCGCCTCGGCTACAAGGACTACGCGGTGGTCGACAACACCTTCACCCTCGCCCGCCCCGATCAGTAAGTCAGGGGCCTCAGGCGCGAGGGACATTTGTTAAGGAGGGCTCCATGCCCCTTCCCGATCCCAATACCGCCTTACCGATCACCCTGCCGGATGGCAGCAAACACGCAGGCACTGTGCTGCTGTCTGCAGTGATTGATCATCCAAAATTTGACATCGGAGACTTTACCTACGCCTCCGACTTCACCCCACCGGAAGACTGGGCGTCGCACCTCGCGCCCTATCTCTTCCCGTTCAGCCAAGAGACCCTGCGCATCGGCAAATTTTGTCAGATCGCTCACGGCGTGCGCTTCATCACGTCCTCCGCGAACCACGCCATGGACGGGTTGAGCTGCTACCCCTTCCCCGTCTTTGGCCACACTGTTCCGGAAGGCTACCAACCCGACAAACGGGATACGACTATCGGCCACGACGTCTGGCTCGGCTATGGCGCTATGATCTTGCCAGGCGCACAAATCGGCCACGGCGCCATCATCGGCGCAGGCGCGGTTGTGCGCGGCACGGTGCCCCCCTTTGGCATTGTCACCGGCAACCCAGGAACTGTAGTGAAAAAGCGCTTTGATGAGGCGACCATTGCGCAGCTTCTGGACATCGCGTGGTGGGACTGGCCCAAAGAAAAAATCGAGCGCGCGATCCCAGCCATCATGGCTGGTGATGTCGCCGTCTTGAAGGCGGTCTAGAACACCACCTCCGCCAATGTGATCCACACCGGCAGGCTCACCGCCCCCAACAAAGTTGTCTGCGCCACCAGTGTCGCGGACAGCTCCCTATCCGCCCCGAACCCAGACGCCAAAACATGCGCCGCGCTCGCCGTGGGCAAGGCCGCCCAGATCACCAGCACCACCGCCACGCCACTCTCTAGCCCCAGCGCCAATGCCAGCACCAGCGCCGCCACCGGCATCACCAAGAGCTTGGTGGCGCAAATGATGCCGCTAAACGAATCCATACGCGCCAAGGCGCCCCAGTTCATCGTCGCCCCCACCGAGATCAACGCGATCGGGATCGCTGCCGCAGCCAGCATCTCCAACGGAGCCAATACCGGCGCCGGGATCGTAAGACCGGATAGCCCGACCAACACGCCGCCCAAAGAGGCAATCAAAAACGGATTGAGCGCCACTTTCTTGACCGTGCCCCACAGTCCAAAGCTGCCGCCCCGACTCAGCGCGCTCACAGCAAAGACATTGGCCATCGGCACCGCCATGCCAATTGCCACCGCCATCACACCGGCGTCAGCCTTCTCTGTGGTGGCAATCGCAATAAACGCCAGCGCCGTGTTGAACCGCCACGCGGTCTGCCACGCCCCGGCAAAATCCAAAAATCGCTCCGGCCCAAACCGCCGCGCGCCATAGCCAACAACCAGCCCCACCGCCAGAAGCGCCCAGACCAATGGCGCAATGCCCACCACCTGAGCAACCTCCAAAGGTCGCTGACTTGCCGCCACAAACAACAGCGCCGGGAACAGGATTTCAAAGTTGAGCTTGTCCAAGCCCTGCCAAGCATTGGCCGACAAACGTTTGCGCAGCAGCCCACCCAGCCCAACGAGCAGGAAGGACGGCAAAAGCCCGATCAGAATGGCAAGAAAAGTCATAAGAGCTGCTCCGGTGTGTCCCACCTCTATTGCGCCTGAAACCGCCATTGCACAAGAGCCCCCCAAAGACTTGCCAAACAAAAAGGGCCAGCCTCTCGGCCAGCCCATTTCTCAGTCATTGGACGCAGTGGTTAGTGCCCGCCGCCAAACACACCGGTCTTCACAGGATAATCCACGGCAATCTGATACTCTGGATCGTCATCACTATCGACCATCAGGTTGCCTGCCTTGCTGAGCAACTCATGACAATCCCGGCTCAGGTGACGCAGCACAACCTGCTTGCCCGCCGCCTCATATTTGCCAGCCAGCGCTTCAATTGCCTGCAACGCCGACTGATCCACAACACGGGAGCGGGCGAAGTCCACAATCACATGATCCGGATCGCTGTCCACTTCAAACAGTTCGCCAAACCCTTCAGCAGAGCCAAAGAACAGCGGTCCCTCGATCTCATAAACCTTCGCGCCCGGATCGCTTTCGCTCTCACGGGTGTTGGCGTGGATACGCCGCGCGTTCTGCCAGCTGTAAGCCAGCGCGCTTACGATCACGCCAACAACCACCGCCACGGCGAGGTCTTCGAGCACGGTCACAACCGTCACCAGCACAATCACAAAGGCATCCATTTTGGGTACTTTGCGCATGATCTGGAAGCTGTTCCAGGCAAACGTGCCGATCACCACCATGAACATCACGCCCACCAGAGCGGCCAGCGGGATACGCTCAATCAACGGGCTTGCAACAACGATAAACGCCAACAGGAACAGCGCCGCAGCAATCCCGGCAATCCGCGTACGGCCACCGGATTTTACGTTGATCATCGACTGACCAATCATCGCACAACCGCCCATGCCGCCAAAGAAACCGGTCACAACGTTGGCTGTCCCCTGCGCGATACACTCTTGGGACGCACCACCACGCTTGCCGGTCATCTCGCCCACAAGGTTCAGAGTCAGTAGGCTTTCGATCAGACCAATTGCCGCCAGGATCACCGCGTAAGGCAGGATGATCCACAGGGTCTCAAGATTGAACGGCGCCAACAGCGCAGGCGGGTAAATACCTTCGCCAGAGCCAAACGGCACGTGGAAGCTTGGGAAGCCCCCTTTGATCGAGGCCATATCACCCACCGTTGGCACGTTGATGCCAAACACAATCACGATAATTGCGGTGATCCCAATGCCCGCCAGCGGCGCTGGAATGGCTTTGGTCAGCTTCGGCAGACCCCAAATGATGCCCATTGTCAGAACCACAAGACCCAACATCATCGCCAGCTGCGGACCAGCCAGCCATGCATCGGTGTTCGCAGGGTCTTTGAACTGTGTCAGCTGCGCGAGGAAAATCACAATCGCCAGACCGTTCACAAAGCCTAGCATTACAGGATGCGGCACAAGGCGGATGAACTTGCCCCAATGCAGCGCGCCCGCAATGATCTGCAAAACCCCCATCAGGATCACGGTCGCAAACAGATACTCAACGCCATGCTCGGCCACCAAGGCGACCATGACCACCGCCAAAGCACCGGTTGCGCCAGAGATCATGCCCGGGCGGCCGCCAATCAGCGCGGTGATCAAGCCAACCAAAAACGCCGCATAAAGACCAACCAAGGGGTGCACACCGGCCACAAAGGCAAAGGCCACCGCTTCCGGCACCAGGGCCAAGGCCACGGTCAAACCGGAGAGCACCTCGGTCTTAACCCGGCTTGGAGTGAACCCTTCGTCCTGCATGATGGACAGGTTGGGGGGAGAAATATTCTTGGCCAGCATGGCCAACGCCGCGCGTCTCATATGGATACCTGCGTAATTTTGGGAGTGTTCGCTTCGCGCCTCCCTAGCGGGTTTGCCCTTAACAAACAATAGCGGCCCTGCTGAGATGGCACTTAGCGCGTTCGCCTAGCGCCAAATCTGCAATACGAGTGGCGATTTGTTCGCAACTGTCGCTCACTTCTTAAGCAGCAGGATCGCAAATCAAAGACACCCGGGCCATGGTCCAAGTTCCTGGAAAGAATAAGTTGAGCTTCGAAAGGCTGACGCTTCCGTCGTCGTGGCTTCCACTACCAATTTGCGCAGAGGCACCAAAGGGCTGTTCTACCGAATTTAACTGATCGTCTCACAGTACTCTTTGGCGTATATCTCGATGGCGTCCAGCCATTCCTCAAAAGGTTCTAGGGTTGATGGTTCGGTGGCCATAAACCCTCCTCGGGATCGAGACCCAATCACATACTGCCGGCCCTCAATTACCGGCCCCACTTCATACGATTTTTCGGGGTTGGCTCTAGCCATTGGCAGTGTGCGCACAAGCTCCTCGCCGCTTTTGAGGACGTAGCCAACGTAAATTACTTTCATTTTGGCCTCAGGCGTACTGCGCGTCAGGTCGGTGACATTCAGTCCAGTTTTCTCATCCGCATCATTTAGTCCGAAACTGCGCACATCAATCATATCCGACGAAAACAAATAAACGCTATTTTGATCATCAAATTTGAAGGTTTTTAGCGTGAGTTGGCAATTCGAGATCTCAGTCCGCGTCCATGACTCCAAGTTTCCATTAGCGTCATGCCATTCAAATTTACCGGCTTCAGCAATTTGAACTTCCAACTGCTCCTTAGAAAACTCTGCGTGTACGGCCTGCGGCAAACCAGCGACAAGCGAAAGAGCGGTAACGACGGTACGTGCTTTCAACTGGCCACCTCTTCTGTGCAATTGTTGATGAAAAGCCTTATAACGCCCACAACCCTAAGGCAACCACACACCAAAGAGCCGCATAGCTGTGGCAACGACACCAAAATTGTCGTGCACCTCCTTTTAGGTTCCCGACAATTGTGCCACCTGCGCCAACGCGTCATCGACGCCTGATGCCAGCCAAATTTGCACCTCCGCGATACCGACGCATTACAGACGCGTTACCGACCCGGCTTTTCCTTGCAATTCCGGCCCCTTGTGCGCACAACTTTGCCCAAAGCGTAGCACTGGGAGACGGGCATGACTGAGGCCACCAAAGAAACCATGATCGCCGTGATTGGCGGCTCTGGCATCTATGACATCGACGGATTGGAAGACGCCACATGGCAGGCGGTCGAAAGCCCTTTTGGCACGCCGTCTGACGAAATCCTCACCGGCCGCTTGAATGGCGTCAAAATGGCCTTCCTGCCACGCCACGGCCGCGGCCACGTGCACACGCCCACCTCCGTGCCTTACCGCGCCAACATCGACGCGCTCAAACGTCTTGGCGTGACCGATGTGATCTCTGTCTCCGCCACCGGCTCTTTCCGCGAAGAAATGGCACCGGGCGATTTTGTTATTGTGGATCAATTCATTGACCGCACCTTTGCGCGCGAGAAATCCTTCTTTGGCCCTGGCCTTGTCGCCCACGTCAGCGTGGCGCACCCAACCTGCCCGCGCCTCTCAGAGGCCTGCTTCACCGCCGCCACCGATGCGGGCATCAAAGTCCACAAGGGCGGCACCTATCTGGCTATGGAAGGCCCGCAGTTCTCCACCTTGGCCGAAAGCAAAATGTACCGCGAAAGCTGGGGCGCAGATGTGATCGGCATGACCAACATGCCCGAAGCCAAATTGGCCCGCGAAGCCGAGCTCTGTTACGCCTCGGTGGCCATGGTCACCGATTATGACAGCTGGCACCCGGAGCACGGCGAAGTGGATGTCACTGAAATCATTGCCACTTTGACCGGAAACAGCGAGAAAGCCCGTAACCTTGTACGTGGCCTGCCTGCTCTCTTGGGAGCCGAGCGCGCCGACTGCGAACACGGCTGCGATAAGGCGCTGGAGTTTGCCATCATGACAGCGCCAGACAAACGCGATCCGGAGATGATCAAAAAGCTGGATGCGGTCGCAGGCCGGGTGCTGGCATGATCTCACGGATTCGTGCGGTTTTCACCCTTGTCACGCTCGTCACCTTCAGTGCTGCAAACGCACAGGAATATGTCAGTACCAATGGCCGGCTTAGCGACGATCAGTTCTATAAACTTGTGTCCTGCGCCGCCGCCCCCGGAGCCAAGTGCAAAAAGCCAGTTGTGAAATGGTCTAAGCGCAACGCTCGACGCCTTACGGTGGGCATCACGCGCATCGACCCGGGCATTCCAACATCACGAGTGGCCCAAGTTGAGGCCGCCGCAAAAAACGCCATCGCCGAGCTCAACGCCAGCGGCGCCGGCATTCACCTTGAGTACAGCGAGAAACGACCAAAACTCCCTATTTTGATGCTGGACGTACAACAAGGCGCCAAGCTTCAAGGCACCAGGATTAGCGGTCTGGACGGCAACACCATTGATGCCGCGTACGTGCACATCTGGTGGAACAACGGCCTTCGCATTCAGCGTGGCGCCATTGTGATCAGCACCGGCCTGCACACAAACGCCATCAAATCGACAGTGCTCGAAGAAATCACCCAAGGTTTGGGTTTTTTGACCGACATCAAAAATCCGTACTATACCAATCGCAGCATATTCTCCGAAAACGGCGTGTCTGTTACCCAGATAAAGGGGCAAGACCTTATGGCCATCAGACGCCACTACCCATAACTCTGGAACACCGCGATGTCCCTTGATCTCTGGCTGACCTTTGTCGCCGCCTCTACCGCCCTTCTGCTGATCCCCGGCCCCACGATCTTGCTGGTGCTGAGCTACGCGCTGACCCAAGGTCGCAAGGTTGCAGTCGCAACAGCGGCGGGCGTCGCGCTTGGCGACTTGATCGCCATGACGGCGTCCCTATTGGGTCTTGGCACCTTGGTGCTGGCCTCCGCCACGGCGTTCACTGCTCTAAAGTGGGCCGGCGCGATTTATCTGCTTTGGCTTGGATACAAAATGATGCGGGGCGCAGGTCAGGCCAGTTTGGGAAACATTGGCAAATCCACCGACCTGCCCCCGTCTCGCGTTCTTAGCCAGGCCGCAGCTGTGACCGCTTTAAACCCTAAAGGCATCGGATTCTTCATCGCTTTTGTGCCGCAGTTCATTGATCCGACCTCCGCGATGATGCCGCAATTTGCCATCCTGATCAGCACCTTTGTCACGCTCGCGGCATTCAACGCGCTGGCCTATGCGCTGCTGGCGGACCGGCTGCGCAGTCGCATTGAACGTCCAGCGGTGATGCATGGTTTGACCCGTCTGGGGGGCGTCACATTGATGGGCATGGGGCTGCTGACAGCCACGCTAAAACGCGCCACTTAACGTTTGTTTTTCTTCATAAACTTACGAATGAAGCCGCGAATCTCGCGGGCAGCACTGGTGTCCATAACCTTGCACAGATCGACAAAGGCATCGCGCTCTTTCTTGTCCAGCCGCAGGATCAACTGACTGTCTTTCTTGGCTTTGGACTTCACTTTGACTTTGGACTTTTCCTTAGGCTTTGACTTGTCCTTGGTCTTGTCCGGCTGCGCCGCGTCTTTTGATCCCATGTGACACCCACCCAAGCTGCATCCCTGCCCAAAATCTGCTTACAGAGGGGACGTGGTCCCCGTCCAGAGCAAACTCGCACCACCGCGACAAACTCCGCCCTTGCGCGCCGCGCCTGCATCCGCCAAACCTGCTGCGTCTGAAATTTAACCCCGGAACCAAAGATGCCCAAAAGCGCCGACGTCAAAGACTACATCCGCACCATTGTCGATTTCCCGCACGAAGGCATCATGTTCCGCGATGTCACCACATTGTTTGCCGACCCACGCGGTTTTCGCATGGCGATTGACCAAATGCTGCACCCCTACGCCGGCACCCGCATCGATAAAGTTGTGGGCCTGGAAGCGCGCGGGTTTATCCTAGGCGGAGCGATTGCCCACCAGTTGAGCGTGGGTTTTGTGCCGATCCGCAAAAAAGGCAAACTGCCAGGCACCACCATCTCGCAGGACTACAAGCTGGAATATGGCGAAGCGATTGTCGAAATCCACGACGATGCCATTCAGCCAGGCGAACAGGTGCTGGTCGTAGATGATTTGCTGGCCACCGGCGGCACCGCTGAAGCCGGCATCAAGCTGATCGAACGCCTTGGTGGCGAGATCATCAGCTGTTCCTTCATCATCGACCTGCCGGAGCTTGGCGGCCGCAAGAAACTTGAGGCCATGGGCATGGATGTCTCCGTGCTTTGTGAGTTCGACGGTCTGTAAAAGGGGCGTTGCCCCGTCGCCTTCGGCGACTCCCCAGGATATTTTTGGACAAATGAAGACCTAGGGCGCGAGCACCGCGCCCGGGTTCATGATCCCCTTCGGGTCCAGCGCCGTTTTAATCGCGCGCATCGCCGCCAGCCGCGCCGGGTCGCCGTATGTCTGCAAATCACCAACTTTAAGCCGCCCAACGCCATGCTCGGCACTGAACGAGCCACCATATTGGTGCACAAGGTCATAAATCTGCGCGCTCAATTTGTGGCGAATATCATCGTAGTCATGCCGATCGCCGCCCTTGGGCGGGAACAGGTTGTAGTGCAAGTTGCCATCGCCGAGGTGCCCAAAACAATTGACGCGCAGCGGGCATTGCGCGGCAATTTTGGCGCTCATCTCGGTGATGAACTCGGGCAAGGCTTCCAGCGGCAAGGAAATGTCATGACTCGCCACTGAGCCAATCGCCTTATTGGCCACTGGAATATGCTCCCGCAGGTTCCAGAAGTCGTCCCTCTGGCGCGCACTTTGCGCAATCAGGCCGTCCTCGACCAAACCTTCCTCAAGCGCTTCGCCAAACAGTTCTTCCAGCAGGTCCTCCGCCCCCGAACCGGTGCCCAGCTCGATTAACACCGACCACTCCGGTGGTGTTTCAAACGGCAAACGCACGTCCGGCAGGGTCTCGGCCACAAAATCCATGCCATTGCGGTGCATCAATTCAAACGCCGAGACGGATTCCCCTGCGCAATCCCGCGCCATAGCCAGCAAGCGCAAGGCCGCTGTCGGATCCTTCACCACCATGATTGCCGTGGCCACCGATTTTGGCCGGGCAAACAGCTTCAGCGTCGCCGCCGTGATCACGCCCAGCGTGCCTTCCGCCCCCACCAACAGGTTGCGCAGATCATAGCCGGTGTTGTCTTTGCGCAGCCGCGTCAGCCCGTGCCAGATCTCACCATTGGGTAGCACCGCTTCCAACCCCAAACACAGGTCGCGCGCATTGCCATAGCGCAATACATTCACGCCGCCCGCATTGGTCGCCAGATTGCCCCCAATCCGCGCCGTGCCCTCTGCGCCCAATGACAGTGGAAACAGCCGGTCCGCCGCTTCGGCCGCCGCCTGCACGTCCTGCAAGATTACGCCCGCTTCCGCGATCATCACGTTTTCCAATGGCCGCACGTCTCGCACCTTGTTCACACGCTCCAGCGATAAGATCACTGGCTTTGCGCCATCTTCGACAATCTGCCCGCCAACAAGCCCGGTACCACCGCCATAAGGCACCACCGGCACACTGGCCGCATTACATACCTTCACAACGATTGCGACCTCTTCGACCGAGCGCGGCAACGCCACGATCCCACCATTGCCAAAGGACCGCCCGCGCGGCTCTTCAAGATAGCGCGGCTCCGGGCTGCGCAAGGTGCCGTCCGGCAGCTGTTCAGACAGGGATTGGACAAATTCGGGGGAAGCATCATGTAAACTCATGGACTTGATGTACGCTGCCCCCGCGGCAAGGTCCACGCAAAATCCCTTATGGGTCTTGTAGATAGCGTGGCGAGAGCACTTTGATGGTGGGCCGATCCGGCAGGTCCCGCAGGCTCACCGTCAGGCTGGAGCGCCCGTCATTGTCGATCAAATAGTCATCGGACATACCGGTCAAAAACGCGCTCAAAGTCCAGTCTTCAAACCAATGCATTGGGATCACCACCTGCGCCTTGAGCCGCTTGAGCACCCGCATCATGGTGGGCACATCCAGGCTCATGCCACCGTCCACCGCCGCCATCACCACATCCAGACGGCCCAAAGCAGCATATTGCGCGTCATTGGGCTCGTGATGCAAATGTCCCAAATGGCCGATGCACAGCCCCGCAACTTCAAAGACAAAGATCGAGTTGCCTTTCTCCTCCACCCCGCCAAAGCTGCGAATATCGGTGGAGACATTGCGGACAAGCATCGAGCCCAAATCCAGATGATGCTCAATCCCCAGCCCATAATCGCCCCACCCCGGCAAGACATTGGGGATCGCCGGATCCGGGTTGGCGGTCCAATGGGTGTTATGCGCGTGGTTCATTGTAACCACATCTGGCACCAGAGTGGTTGCGCCCAGAAACCCAGTATAATCCGTCACCACATCAATGCCGTCATGGCTCTGGATCAGGAAGGAGGCGTGGCTGATATAGCTGATCCGCACCGAGTGGGTGTCCACCGGTTCTCGAAAAGACGCCTTGTGCAAATATTCAATGCCCGGCACCTGCGCCAACGCTATACAATGGCTGGGCCGCCGATCTTGCGCACTTACCGCTGTCGCCCACATCAGTCCCAGAAGTACCAAAAATCGCATTCTGCATCCCTCCCTGATTCACACAGAGTAGCAGAAATCGTCGCTATTGGGGGGGGCACGGTTTCTTGGGCTTCTTCTTGCCTCAAATATCCTGGGGAAGCCTCAGTGCCGCTGAGGTTGGGGCAAAGCCCCTTAAACTTGCCCAGCCAATGTCCGGCCGCGCCGGTCATGACGCAGGGCGGCATACAAAACATGCGTGCGCCAGCGCCCGTTGATTTGCAGGTAACTCTGAGCGACGCCTTCATACTTGAAACCGGAGTTTTCAAGCACACCGCGGCTGGCGACATTCTCCGGCAGACAGGCCGCTTCAATCCGGCTCAGGTCCAAACGGGAGAAGGCATGATGCACCACCGCCTCAATCGCTTCGCTCATAAAGCCTTGCCGCGCAAACTGCTGCCCAACCCAATAGCCCAACGTGCCTGCTTGTGCCGGCCCACGCCGGATGTTGTCCAGCGTGATCGCCCCAACCAAGGTGTTGTCAGACCGGCGGAACATAAACAACGGCACAGCCGTGTCGTTGGAAATTGAGCGCTGCGCCCAGTACACGCGGTTGGTGAAACTCTTGCGGCTCAAATGGCTGCTGGCCCACACCGGCTCCCAAGGCACCAGAAAATCCGCACTGGCAGAGCGCAGCTCCGCCCACTCGCGAAAGTCCGCATGGATCGGCGGGCGCAACGTCATGCGCTCGGTTTCGATCCGAACCTTGCGACGCGTCAGCAGCATTAAGCAGCGCGCCTCGCTTCCAATGCGTCCAAAGAAGGCGCCGCAGAGACGGGGCCATAAAGCGCCATGGCACTGCGGGCTTGGCTGGCCATCTGCTCCGCAAAACGGCGCACGTCCGCATCACTGACACCGTCAATGCGCTCAACTGTTTCCGGCAAGGTAGGGATTTGCCCCCAAATCGCCAGCATACGTGCCAGACGTTCTGCACGGCTCGACGGGCTTTCCAGCCCCATCAACAGCCCGGCTTTCATCTGTGTACGGGCCCGCGCAATCTCCACCGGGTTCATGTCATCCGCCGCACGTTTCAGCTCATCAATGGTGATCTCAGCCAGCTCTGCAATCTGTTCGCCGGAGGTGCCCGCGTAAATCGTGGTCATGCCGGTGTCAGCATAGGCCCCGGTCTGGGCAAAAATCGCATAACACAGCCCACGTTTTTCACGCACCTCTTGGAACAGACGGCTCGACATGCCGCCACCCAAAGCGCTGGAATAAATCTGCGCGGTGTAGATGTCCGGGCTGCAATAGTCCGGGCTTTCAAAGCCAATCGCAAAATGCGCCTGCTCCAGTGCCTTTTCGGTGCGGTATTCGCCCCCGGCAAACCGCGCCGGCACCAGCTCAATTGCGGGCCCCCGCTCAAGATGACCAAACATCTCTTCTGCCATGCGCACAATTTCATCATGATCCACGGCGCCAGCCGCGGACAGGATCATACGCTCTGGCCGATAGTGCTCAGTGACAAAGGCCGACAGATCTTCGCGGCCAAATCGGCGCACATGATCGTCTTCACCCAAAATGGTGCGGCCAATCGGTTGATCCGGATAAGCCCGTTCCTGCAACCAATCAAACACCACATCGTCTGGCGTATCCAGCGCCTGGCCAATCTCCTGCAAGATCACGCCACGCTCGACCTCGATCTCGTTGGGATCAAAAATCGGGTTCAACACAATGTCGCCCACCACGTCCAGCGCCAGGGCCACGTCGTCTTTCAGCACCCGCGCGTAATAGGCCGTGACCTCGCGGCTGGTGTAGGCGTTGATATAACCGCCCACGTCTTCGATGGTCTCCGCAATCTCCAACGCGGTCCGGCGTTCTGTGCCTTTGAACGCCATATGCTCCAGGAAATGCGCAATACCGTTTTGCGGCGCGCGTTCATGGCGGCCACCCGCGCTCACCCAAATGCCAATCGAGGCGCTCTCAAGCCCCGGCATATGTTCTGTGGCGATCTGAAATCCGTTGGAGAGTGTGTGCAGTTTGACTGTCAACGCTGTGCTATCCGTTCCTTGATCAACGCCTGTAGTGCGCCCAAGTCGTTGGGCACGCGGGTCACGCGTTCGTCTTTGTCCATCATATCCGCCATATGCGGCGGCAGTGCAGGCCGTGCCCCCATCGCGGCTTCCACCGCATCCGGGAACTTAGCCGGGTGTGCCGTGGCCAAAGTGACCATAGGCACCTCGCCCAAATAGGCATCCGCGACCTTTACGCCAACTGCGGAGTGGGGGCAAAGAACTTCTCCACACGCGGTAAATTCATCGGCAATGGTGGCGTTGGTTTCGTCTTCCGAAGCCCGCCCGCTGTCAAAATGCTCGCGCAGCGTTTCCATCGCGCCTTGGGAGATCGCAAAGGAGCCGTCCTTCAGCTCCTCCATCAACTGCGCCACAGCACCGCCATCGCGACCATATGCATCAAACAACGCGCGCTCAAAGTTGGAGCTGACCTGAATGTCCATCGACGGGCTGATTGACGGGGTCACACCTTCTTTGGTGTAGGCGCCGGTTTCCATGGTGCGGTGCAGAATATCGTTCTGGTTGGTCGCAATGACCAGCCGCTCGATGGGCAAGCCCATCTTCTTGCCGATGTAGCCGGCAAAGATGTCGCCGAAGTTGCCGGTTGGCACGGCGAAGCTCACCTTGCGATGCGGCGCGCCAAGGCTCACAGCAGAGGTGAAGTAATACACCACCTGCGCCAGCACCCGCGCCCAGTTGATTGAGTTTACACCCGCCAGCTTCACACCATCGCGGAAGTCAAAGTCATTGAACATGTCTTTGAGCTTGGCTTGGCAATCGTCAAAATCACCATCCAGCGCCAGCGCATGCACGTTGGCATCCTCAGGCGTGGTCATCTGTTTGCGCTGAATGTCAGACACGCGGCCATGTGGGAACAGGATAAACACATCCACATTGTCCAAGCCACGGAAGGCTTCAATCGCCGCAGAGCCCGTGTCGCCGGAGGTCGCGCCAACAATGGTCACACGTTCATTGCGACGCGCCAGCGAAAACTGGAACAGCTGACCAATCAGCTGCATCGCAAAGTCCTTAAACGCCAGCGTTGGGCCGTGGAACAGCTCCAGCAGGTGGTGATTGGGTGCCAGCTGCACCAAGGGGGCCCGCGCCTCATGACGGAAGTTCGCATAGGCCCGCGCAATGATGCCTTTGAACTCCTCATCCGTGAAGGCGTCGCCCACAAACGGGCGCATCACGACGAACGCGGCCTCTTCATAAGACTTGCCCGCCAGACCTGCGATCTCCTCAGCAGACAGCGTTGGAATGCTCTCCGGCACATACAGACCGCCATCACGTGCCAGACCGGTCAACATGGCCTCTTCAAAGCTCAGCTCCGGGGCATTTCCACGGGTAGAAATATATTTCACGTCTCTCAGGCCTTTTTGGTTTTGCGCATCCGGCGCAGGTAATACAGGGTCATCGCCACCCAGACAATTGCCAGTCCGTACCATGTCAGGACATATTCAAGGTGATTGTTGGGCAAAGCGGCGGTATCCACCGGCAATGGCGTGGCAATCGCGCCCTGGTCACTGTCTTCCCGCACAATCACCAGCACCGGCTCGGTGCCCAGAACTTCCGCCATCTGTTTCACGTCACGGGCAAACCAGATATTGCCGTCCACATCGTTGGCTGGCGTGTAACTGTCGCGCTCGTCCGGCCAATGCAGGTTGCCAGTCACTTCGACGACATGTGCCGGCCGTGGGCTTTCTTTGTCCTCAGTCTTGATCCAACCGCGATCAATCATGATCCGACGGCCACCGTCGGTTTCAAACGCGGACACCAAACGATAGACCGCGCCAGCATCGCGCGTACTGGCCAGCAGGTGGATTTCATCCTCGGTGATGGTGCCAGACACGGCCACCGGCAGGTACTTGTCCTGCTCTACGTCAATTGAGTCAGGCAGCGCCACAGGGGCGCTCGCAATCCGCAAATTGATCTCGGCTATCACGCCTTCTTTCCAGGTCAGTCGCTGCAACTGCCATGTGCCCAGCGACACCAACACCACCGTGCCCAGAATGCCAAAGAACAGAGGCAAGAACAGTCGACGCAAGGCAGGGATCCTTCTCTGAAAGAAAAAGCGCGGCAGATGCTGCCGCGCTTTGCTTTAATCGTATCCGCTCTCAAGGATCAACCTTTAGCAGTCAGGCTTATTGGCCCCAGATGTACACGGCGGCAAACAGGAACAGCCAGACCACATCCACAAAGTGCCAGTACCAGGCAGCCGCCTCAAAACCGACGTGCTTTTCTTTGGTGAAGTGACCCGCGTTCAGACGCAGCAAGCACACAAACAGGAAGATGGTGCCGATGATCACGTGGAAGCCGTGGAAGCCGGTCGCCATGAAGAACGACGCGCCATAGATGTTGCCAGAGAAACCAAACGCCGCGTGGCTATATTCATAAGCCTGGAAGCCGGTGAAGATCAGGCCCAACAGAACCGCGATGATCAGACCGTTTTTCATGTCCTTGCGGTTGTCTTCATGCGCCAGCGCGTGGTGCGCCCACGTCGCCGCACAACCAGAGCACAGCAGGATCAGCGTGTTGATCAGTGGCAGGTGCCAAGGGTCAAACGTCTCGATGCCAACAGGTGGCCAAGGACCGTCTACTGCTGGGCTGTTGCCGTTTGGATCCATCGGATACATGCGGTGCTTGAAGAAGGTCCAGAACCATGCGGCAAAGAACATCACTTCGGACATGATGAACAGGATGAAGCCATAGCGCAGGCCAATTTGCACCACCGGGGTGTGGTCGCCCACTTTGCTTTCCGCAATCACGTCAGCCCACCAGCCAAACATGACGTACAAAACGCCAATCAGGCCAATAAGGAACATCCAAGGGCCACTGTCGTGCATCCACACAACCGCGCCAAACAGCATGATGAAGCCCGCTACAGCGCCGAGAAACGGCCACCAAGAGGGGTTCAAAATATGATAATCGTGATCTTTTACGTGCGCCATGTTGTCCATTTCCCTCGTTGGAAGGCTTACCTTTGGTTTTGCTCTTACTCGCCCACTGTCGTCAAGGACGCCAGTTCTTCAGGCAAGTCGGTTTCATAGAAGGTGTATCCCAATGTGATCACCTTGATATATTTTGCGTCCCGGTCATCCACGATTTCCGGGTCCACATAAAAGCTCACCGGCATCGTCACCCGCTCGCCGGGTTGCAGCACCTGCTCTTCAAAGCAGAAACAGTCGATCTTGGTGAAAAACCCACCCGCATCATAGGGCGCCACGTTGTAGCTCGCGGTACCGGCAATCGGACGGTCGGTTGGGTTGTAGGCTTCGTAGAACGCCAGACCAGTTTCGCCGATGCGCACTTCCATCTCGCGCTGCAACGGTTTGAATTCCCACGCCATGTCGCGCTCAATGGAGGCGTCAAACCGGACCTTGATGGTTTTATCCAGGATCACATCGCTGCCGGACTCGGCAACGTCGGTTACACCGCCAAAGCCCGTCACCCGGCAGAACCAGTCATAAAACGGCACCGATGCCCACGCCAGAGCGCCCATCACAAGGACAACGCTGACGGTTTGCACCAATGTTTTATTCTTCGGGTCCATCGCCATTACTGATCCCTTTGGATGCTGGCGTTTTCTGGCTCATAGTCGCCGCGGGTGACTTTCACCACGGTCAGGCCAAAAACAATCACAATGAAGCTCACCAAGACCAACGCAACCCCAAGGTTGCGGCCAAAGCGGCGCTTGTGCAGTTCGTGTTGTTCGTGAAAGCTCATCTGCTTACCATCCTCCGATGCCATAAGGGGCCAACGTGGCCTCTGCCAAAATCGCACCAAAATGCAGGAACAGGTAAATCAGCGACAGGCCAAAGAACGCTTTCTCGCGCTTATAGCCGTCTGCTTCGGAAATCTCTTCATCACGACGCCAGATCGCAATCGCCCCAGCCACAAACAGGCCGTTCAGGAACAAAGCCGTGGTCAGGTAAATCGGACCGCCCACACCGGTGAACGCCATGCCAATCGCCACAACAGCAAGCAACAGCGTGTAGACCAGAATGTGGTTGCGGGTCACGCGACGGCCATGAGTTACATGCAACATGGGCACGCCAGCGTCTTTGTAATCGGACTTCATGAACAGACACAGCGCCCAGAAATGCGGCGGGGTCCACATGAAGGTCAGCGTGAACATCAACACGCTTTCAATCGAAATGCCGCCGGTCACAACCGCCCAGCCGATCATCGGAGGGAAAGCACCGGCCGCACCACCAATCACGATGTTCTGCGGCGTCCAGCGCTTAAGCCACATGGTGTAGATCACCACGTAGAAGAAAATTGTGAAGGCCAACAGCGCTGCAGCGACCCAGTTGGCCGCAAGGCCCAACATCACGACAGCAAAGCCAGACAGCGCCACGCCAACCGCCAGCGCTTCGCCTTCGGTGACTTTGCCAGCGGGGATCGGGCGGCTTTGGGTGCGCTTCATCAACCGGTCGATGTCCGCGTCATACCACATGTTCAACGCGCCGGAGGCACCGCCACCCACAGCAATGAACAGAATGGCGCAAAACGCCACAAACGGATGCACAGAGCCCGGCGCGGCCAAAAGGCCCACGGCAGCTGTGAACACCACAAGCGACATCACCCGTGGCTTCAGCAGGGCGAAATAATCGCCAAACTCTGCGTCACCATGGCTGGCTCTGGCTTGCGTATTGATGCTTGCGTCGCTCATGCTCTGTCCTGTTCGTGAAAGACGGGCACCCTGCCCGCCTTGAAGTCGTCAGACGGGCGAACCCGTCCTGATCTGTTTAGTCAGCGGAAGCCAGTGCCACCCCCGGCAGGGTGGACATGTCGCCCGCATATTCTTCGATCGCGCCTTTCAGCCAGGCGTCGTAGGCCTCTTGGGACACAACTTCGACGGTGATTGGCATGTAGGCGTGGTCCTTGCCGCACAGCTCGGAACACTGACCAAAGAAGATGCCTTCTTTCTCAGCTTTGAACCAAAGCTGCGCAATACGGCCAGGAACCGCATCCTGCTTCACGCCGAAGGATGGGATGGTCCAGCTGTGGATCACGTCCGCGCCGGTCACGTTCATCACAACAGTTTTGCCGATTGGCACAACCACTTTGGTGTCGGTTGCCAGCAGGTACTCGTCTTCATTGTAGCCGTTTGCCGCCAGCTCTTCTTTCGGCAGCATGAAGCTGTCAAAGGCAAACTCGTGGTCGGTGTACTCATAGCCCCAGTACCACTGGTAACCGGTCACTTTGATGTGCACTTCACCCTCAGGAATTTCCTGTTGGTTGAACAGCACTGGCAGCGAAAACGAGCCAATCAAAACCAGAACCAGGATTGGGCCCAGGGTCCAAGCAATCTCCAACGGGGTGTTGTGGGTGAATGTGCTTGGGGTTGGGTTTGCACGGCGGTTGAAGCGCACGATGCAGTAGACCATCAAACCGGTCACAAAAAGCGTGATGATGGTGATGATCCACAGGAGCAAGTTGTCCAAAGAGTGAATCTGACGGGCAAGTTCGGTTGCCGCAGGCTGGAAGCCTGTCGCATTTGGAACCGGCTTGCCGATGGTTTCGGCGGTCTGCGCGATGGCAGGCGCTGCAAGTGTTGCTGCCATAAGGCCCAGGAATGTCGAGAGAATTCGCATATGTCACCCTGATCGGTTGCGGTGTTGTTCTTATCGGTGGAACAGAATCCCTGGTGCCTTTCGGCGGAATCCCGCTGTTGTTTCGCGCCTAAAAACCATATTCTCTCCCGTAGATAAAGATCGAAGCTTGCGTCAAACGGACGCTTTTTTGATTTAGATCAAATTTAGAGGCTGACTGCACATGACCCAAACCCGTTTCCAACCCTTTGAAAACACACTAGATGAGGGCACCGCGCTGCGGCATTTGCGCGCTGCGACCACGGGTGCAGATGATGGCGAGTTGTTTTTTGAACGCCGCAGTTCGGAAGCTTTGGTGTTTGATGACGGCCGGATCAAGACCGCCAGCTATGACGCGGCCGAAGGATTCGGCCTGCGCGCGGTGAATGGCGAGGTCGCCGGATACGCCCATTCTTCCGAGATCAGCGAGGCCGCAATCAAACGCGCCGTAGACACCGCACGCCTCGCCGTGGGCAACGGTGGTGGCACCCTGGCAGACGGCCCCACCCCCACCAACCGCAAGCTCTACACAGACGCCGACCCGATTGGTGGCATCGACTTCCCGGTGAAAATCGAAACCCTGCGCGACATCGACACCTTTGCCCGCGACCTTGATCCCCGCGTGGTACAGGTTTCCGCCACATTGGCCGCCTCTCACCAAGAGGTGGTGATCCTGCGCCCCGATGGGCAGATCATCACCGACACCCGCCCGATGACCCGTGTGAACGTCTCGGTGATTGTCGAGGAAAACGGCCGCCGAGAAAGCGGCTCTGCCGGTGGTGGCGGCCGCGTTGGCCTTGACGGATTGCTGGATCCAGCAGACTGGCAAGCCAAGACCCGTGAAGCCCTGCGTGTCGCCACTGTGAACCTTTCCGCCGTGCCTGCCCCGGCGGGTCCGATGGAAGTGGTGCTTGGCCCCGGCTGGCCGGGCATCCTGTTACACGAAGCGGTGGGCCACGGTCTCGAGGGCGACTTCAACCGCAAAGGCAGCTCCAAGTTTGCCGGCATGGTTGGTCAGCAGGTCGCCTCCAAAGGTGTCACTGTGATCGACGATGGCACCATTGCGGATCGTCGCGGCTCCATCACGGTGGATGACGAGGGCACGCCGTCCGGAAAAACAACACTGATCGAAGACGGCATTCTGGTGGGCTACATGCAAGACCGTCAAAACGCCCGCCTGATGGGAGTGGCCCCCACCGGCAACGGCCGCCGCGAAAGCTACGCCCACGCCCCGATGCCACGCATGACCAACACTTACATGGAAGGCGGCGACGCGGATCCCGCCGATCTGGTCGCGTCTCTGAAAGATGGCATCTATGCCGTCGGCTTTGGCGGCGGACAGGTTGATATTACCAATGGTAAGTTTGTGTTTTCTTGCACCGAAGCCTACCGAGTGGAGAATGGCAAAGTTGGCGCTCCCGTTAAAGGCGCCACATTGATAGGCGACGGCGCCACCGCCATGACCCAAATTAAAGGTCTGGGTAATGATATGGCGCTTGATCCGGGCATGGGAAATTGCGGCAAAGCTGGTCAATGGGTGCCAGTTGGGGTTGGACAACCCACTGTTTTAATGGACGGTTTGACGGTTGGTGGCGCAGCCACTTAAGGCAAAGCTGCATAAAATGTGAGGGGAATTCGTTTTATTTGGTCAATTCTCAATTTTTTCCTGTTTGGTTTACGTGCTGTTAACCACTGAAAGATTAATACTTGTCTTGCAAGCAGGCGGAGTTGCGGATGACCGAAGATCGAATTTCTTCCACTCACCCCCAAATCCCACCCACCACGGAGGAAGCGCGATTGACGCGGCTTCGCCTCTTGCGATCCCGACGTGTCGGGCCAACTACATATCATAGATTGATGCGGGAGCATGGATCGGCGGAGGCGGCCCTAAACGCCCTGCCCGAGATAGCAAGAATTGCTGGCGTGCCCCGGTACACCCCAACATCAATCGACGACGCAAAACGCGAACTGAATGACGGCCGTGCTCTTGGAGCACGGCCTCTTTTCTTTGAAGACGCCGACTACCCGGCTCTTCTCAAAGAGATACCCGACGCGCCGCCAATGCTGTGGTGCCTCGGCGACACGCGCTTTCTCAACACGCCAACAGTGGCCATCATCGGCGCCCGCAATGCCTCCTCTTTGGGGATGCGCATGGCCAAACGCCTCGCCGCGGATCTGGGCGATGCGGGTCTCACCGTGGTCTCCGGCCTCGCCCGTGGCATTGACGCCACCGCACATGAGGCCTCTTTGGACACCGGCACCATCGCGGTCTACGCAGGTGGCCTCAACCGACCCTACCCGTCCAAAAACATCGATCTCGCGGAACAGATCGCCATCCAAGGCCTGTGCCTCTCCGAACAACGTCCAGACATGGAGCCCCGCGCCCGCCACTTCCCGGCCCGCAATCGGATCATCTCCGGCCTTGTACGGGCTGTGGTGGTGGTTGAGGCGGCCTCCAAGTCCGGCAGCCTGCTCACCGCCCGCATGGCGCTCGATCAAGGGCGCGATGTGCTCGCCGTGCCCGGTCACCCGTTTGACGCCCGCGCCGCTGGCGCCAACATCCTGATCCGTGATGGGGCAAGCCTGGTGCGCGGCGCCGAAGATGTGTTGGAAGTGCTCAACACACTCCCTTTGCGCAGGCCGCGCCAGTCAGAGCCGCCGAAAGAGCCTCTACCACGCCGCGTCAAACGCAGCCTGCGCGACACCGCCGCCTTGCACAGTGAGATCCTGCAACGCCTCGGGCCTTCGCCGGTCAGCGAAGACCAACTGGTGCGCGACATGGTGATGTCCTCCTCTGAGGTCTCGCCTGTGCTTTTGGATCTCGAAATGGACGGCAAGATCACCCGCCTGGCAGGCGGGCTGCTCTCAAAAACCTAAAATGCAGGATATTTAGTGGCACCACTCGGTCAGAGCGGGCCCAAACGCGGCACAATATTCCGGCGCCGCCCACCAGGCTTCGCTGGAGGACAGCGTGTATTCCACCGCCACCCAGACGTTGCCGGATTTCTGATACATCACGTCAATGTAAGGCTCTTCCCACTCTTCGAAGTACTCGCCGCCCATGCGCATCGAAATCGGCGTGGCGTTCAGCTCAATCTTTGCGCCCCCTGGGCGTTGCGCGTAAAGCCGACCATAGCCCACGTCCCCCGCAACCCGCAGGTCTTTGACCACAAACTGCACCGGCGCGCCCAGCCGCCATTCCGCAATTGGACGGATCGCGCTCATCAAATCTTTGCGCACCTGCGTGCCCCGCGCCGGCTCTTTCCAGCTCTGCGCAATCGCGCCACTTGCCGCTGTCACCATCAAAACTCCGGCCAAAATCAAATGCTTCATTCGTTAATTACTCCCTCTATGTCACGCACTCTTACACGTGAAATTCCGCTATGCATTGACAATCCCCCCTTTCGCCCCACATTTTTCGCCGCCATAAGGCTCGCGCCGAGTCGAGAGGAAAATGAATGCCAGTAGTTGTCGTAGAATCCCCAGCCAAAGCCAAAACCATTAATAAATACCTTGGCTCGGACTACACAGTATTAGCCTCCTACGGCCACATCCGGGACCTGCCGGCCAAAAACGGCTCAGTTGATCCGGACGAAGATTTTGCAATGACTTGGGAGATCGGCAATTCCTCTCGCCCTCACGTCAAAGCCATTGCAGATGCGCTGAAAGACGACAACGAACTGATCCTCGCAACCGACCCCGATCGCGAAGGAGAAGCGATCAGCTGGCACCTCGAAGAAGCCCTGCGCAAACGCCGTGCCATCAAAAAAGACACCAACGTGTCCCGCGTGGTGTTCAACGCCATCACCAAAGCGGCCATCACCGAGGCAATGCAAAACCCACGCCAAGTGGATCAGCCGCTGGTGGACGCCTACCTGGCCCGCCGCGCGCTCGACTACCTTGTCGGCTTCAACCTCTCTCCGGTGCTATGGCGCAAACTGCCCGGCGCCCGCTCTGCAGGCCGTGTGCAATCCGTATGCCTGCGCCTAATCGTTGAGCGTGAAACCGAAATCGAGGCGTTCAACGCCCGTGAATACTGGTCGGTAAAGGCGCAGCTCTCCACCCCGCGCAATCAACAGTTTGAAGCCCGCCTCACCGTTCTGGGCGGCGAGAAGCTCGACAAGTTTTCGCTGGAAACTTCCACCGCCGCGGAACTGGCCGTACAAGCGATCCAAAGCCGCGATTTGTCGGTGGCCCGTGTCGAGGCCAAACCCGCCTCCCGCAATCCGTCCGCGCCATTTATGACTTCGACCCTGCAGCAGGAAGCCAGCCGCAAATTTGGCATGGGTGCGAAACACTGCATGAGCACGGCGCAGCGCCTCTATGAGGCCGGGTACATCACCTATATGCGGACCGACGGTATCGACATGGCACCGGAAGCTGTTGATGGCGCACGCGACGCCATCGAGGCGCTCTACGGCAAGGACTATGTGCCTTCCAAGCCACGGATTTATAAGAACAAAGCCAAAAATGCTCAGGAAGCGCACGAATGTATCCGCCCGACGGATATGATGCGCAAACCGTCCGATCTGAAGGTGTCGGAGGACGATCAGCGCAAACTCTATGACCTGATCTGGAAACGCACCTTGGCCTGTCAGATGGAAGGCGCCCGCATGGAGCGCACCACGGTTGATATCGCCTCCGCTGATCAGCAGATCGAGCTGCGCGCCACCGGTCAGGTTGTGATGTTTGACGGCTTTATGCGCGTCTACGAAGAGGGCCGGGACGATCAGGTTGTGGATGATGAGGACAGCAAGCGCCTGCCACAGATCATGCAAGGCGAAGCCATGGCCAAAAACGCCGTCTCGCCAGAGCAGCATTTCACCCAACCGCCGCCGCGCTACACCGAGGCTACCTTGGTCAAACGCATGGAAGAGCTAGGCATCGGCCGCCCGTCCACCTACGCGTCAGTGATCACCACCATCCAGGACCGCGATTACGTCCGCAAAGAGAAAAACCGCCTCTTCCCAGAGGACAAAGGCCGGATCGTGACGATCTTCCTGGTGAACTTCTTCCGCAAATACGTCGGCTATGAGTTCACCGCGAACCTCGAAGAAGAGCTCGATGACGTCTCCGCCGGTGACCGCAACTACAAAAACGTGCTGTCGCGCTTTTGGAAAGACTTCCATGCGGCCATCGCCGAAACCAGCGACTTGCGCATTTCCGAGGTGCTCGACATCCTCGATGACGCGCTGGCGCCACAACTCTACCCAGCGCGAGAAGACGGCACCGACCCGCGCGTCTGCCCGAAATGCGGCGCAGGGCAGCTGCACCTGAAAACCTCGCGCACCGGCGGCTTTGTTGGCTGCGGCAACTACCCGGAATGTAACTACACCCGCCCAATCTCCGGCGAGGGTGCGGAAGGCTACGAAAAGGTGCTCGGCGAGGACGATGGTGACGAAATTCACCTCAAATCCGGCCGCTTTGGCCCATACGTACAACGCGGCGAAGCCACACCAGAAAACAAAAAGCCGCCTCGCTCCTCCCTGCCAAAACAGGGCAAAGAGTTCCTTCCTGGCTGGGGGCCTGAAGAGGTGACCTTGGAGCAGGCAGTCACCCTGCTGACCCTGCCGCGTGAAATTGGCAATCACCCGGAAGGCGGCGTGATTGCCTCCAACTTGGGGCGCTTTGGCCCCTACATCATGCACCAGCTGCCGGATGAAGAAAAACCGGTCTACGCCAACCTCAAAGAAACGCTCGATGTGTTTGAGATCGGTATGAACCGCGCCATGGAGATGATCACCGAAAAGCGCAACAACCCGGGCCGTGGCCGCCGCGCCGCCGCCAAAGCACTGCGAGAGCTGGGCGAACATCCGGACGCCGGCGGTCCTGTCAACATCATGGACGGCCGCTATGGGCCTTACGTGAAATGGGAAAAAGTCAATGCCACGATCCCAAAAGAGATCGATGTGAAAGACGTGACCATGGAGCAGGCCATGGAGTGGATCACCGAAAAGGCGGGTAAGAAACCGGCGAAGAAGAAAGCCGCCGCCAAGAAAAAACCGGCAGCAAAGAAAAAGGCACCCGCCAAAAAAACCGCTGCCAAGAAATAACAAAAGGCCCCGCTAAGGGGCCTTTTTTTCGCGCCAAGCAACTGTCCTATATCGGAGCAAGCGCCGCCCCCATCAGCCGATTAAGAACACCTTCGAACACAGTTGGGTCCGCTCCCGATTGCGCAACCTCCAGTGCTGCGCGATCAAAAGCAGCGGACAGCACCACCGCCATTGCGTAAAGCGTTTCGTCATCGTAATCGGGATGCGCGGCCTTCAGCCCCACCAAGAGAGATTGCCGCCCACCGCCTGCGTCTATCTGATCCATCTCCGACGCACCGAGCACCGCTGGCCCATCGACAAGCAACAACTGCGCCCGCGCCGCATCGCTCATCGCGTCAAAAAATGCGCGGCTGCCTTCCGCGAGCGCATCCTGCGCCTCCACCCGGGTGCTAGCCGTTTCAATGAAACCGGTTACGGCCTGCGCTTCTGCTTCCACCACCGCCCGAAACAAGGCCTGTTTGTCCTCAAAGTGATGGTAAAGCGCCCCGCGCGTCGCCCCAGCCGCGCGCACAATCTCCGGCGTGCTGGCCTCCGCGTATCCCTTCTCCACAAACACCGCCCGCGCGGCTTCGATCAAACGCGCACGCATCTGCGCCCGCCTTTCGGCATTTGGAGTCCGGGTCGATTTTTCTTGCATACATACAGCCTGTTTGTTTATTGCATACACACTGTATGTTTTTACCAAGGAATCGCTGACAATGAAACCCACCCAGTTTTACCCCGTCCTGCAAACCAATGATGTCGCTGGCACCGCAGCCTTCTACGAAACCCATTTTGGTTTTTCCCAAGCCTTCACCTCCGATTGGTACGTTCATTTGCAAAGCAACGCCGATCCGTCTGTGAACCTCGCCATTCTGGACGGCACCCACGAAACTATCCCTGACGTCGGACGCGGTCTCACCACCAGCATGTTGCTCAATTTCGAGGTAGAAGACGCCGCGGCGGAATACGATCGCCTGACCAAACTCGGCCTCGAAGTGGTCAAACCGCTGATCGATGAGGACTTCGGCCAGCGCCACTTCATCTTGCGTGACCCCAATGGCGTGCTGATCGATGTGATCACCCCGATCCCGCCCAGCGCCGCCTTTGCCGCGCAATACAGCGCCGATGCTCTGCCGGTCTGACACACAAGCAACTTCGCGGGCGCCCCGCTGCGCCCGCGCCACTACCCACAAACGCCCGTAGTAATACCGGGCACCCCCAGCTGGCGTTGACTCATCTCCGCCCCGCCGTCACTACTCTCCCCAATTTCCGGATAAGGGGAGACATCCATGAAAAAGGTATATGCAAATGCCGCTGAGGCGCTGGACGGCGTTCTGAGCGACGGCATGTTCATTGCCTCAGGCGGCTTTGGCCTCTGCGGCATTCCCGAGCTTCTGCTCGACGCAATCAAAGACAGCGGCGTCAAGGACCTGACGTTTGCCTCCAACAACGCGGGCGTCGATGACTTCGGCATCGGCATCCTGTTGCAGACCAAACAGGTCAAAAAGATGATCAGCTCCTATGTGGGAGAAAACGCAGAGTTCATGCGCCAGTACCTGTCTGGCGAGCTGGAGTTGGAATTCAACCCACAAGGCACTCTGGCGGAGCGCATGCGCGCTGGCGGCGCGGGTATTCCGGGCTTCTTCACCAAGACCGGCGTGGGCACCGTGATTGCCGAGGGCAAGCTGGAGAAGCAGTTCCCCACCGGCCCGGATGGCGCCATGGAAGACTACATCATGGAAGAAGGCATGTTTGCCGATCTGGCCATTGTGAAAGCTTGGAAGGCCGATGAAACCGGTAACCTCGTGTTCCGCAAAACAGCACGCAACTTCAACGCTCCTGCGGCCACCTGCGGCAAGATCTGCATCGTGGAAGTTGAGGAAATCGTGCCCACCGGCAGCCTAGAGCCCGACAGCATCCACCTGCCCGGCATCTACGTACACCGCATCATTCAGGGTGATCACGAAAAACGTATCGAACAGCGCACCGTGCGCCCGCGTGAGGAGGCATAATCATGGCTTGGGATCGCAATCAAATGGCGGCACGCGCCGCACAGGAACTGCAAGACGGCTGGTATGTGAACCTCGGCATCGGCATCCCGACGCTGGTCTCCAACCACATCCCCGAGGGCGTCGAGGTGACGCTGCAATCGGAAAACGGCATGCTGGGCATGGGCCCCTTCCCCATTGAGGGCGAAGAAGACGCCGACCTGATCAACGCAGGTAAACAGACCATCACCGAGCTGCCACAGACCGCGTATTTTGACTCTGCGCAGTCTTTCGCGATGATCCGTGGCGGCAAAATCGCCATGGCCATCTTGGGCGCCATGGAGGTGGCCGAGAACGGCGACCTCGCAAACTGGATGATCCCCGGCAAGCTTGTGAAAGGCATGGGTGGCGCAATGGATCTGGTAGCTGGTGTGGGCCGCGTGGTGGTTGTGATGGATCACGCCAACAAACACGGCGTCTCCAAAGTGCTGAAAGACTGCACCCTTCCGCTAACCGGCAAAGGTGTGGTCGACCGCATCATCACCAACCTGGGTGTGCTGGACGTGGTTGAAGGCGGCCTGAAAATCGTCGAATGCGCCGACGGTGTGAGCGAAGACGAGCTGCGCGCCGCAACTGAGGCGACCATCGTCAACTAAGCGCGATAAACTGTTAAATTTGCAAAGCCCCGCCTGTTTTGGCGGGGCTTTCTTGTTTCTGGGGGGCTGTGCTCATTTTTACCGGGGACCACGACCAGGCGAAAGCGCTGCAAAAAGCACTATTTCCTCTGCAGGCAACTGAGGAGAGGAAGCCTTGCCAAATCCCGCAATTGGTAACGCCTTCTTAGCACTCTCATGCTCATGTGACGTCAGAACTTAAATGCCCATTCAATTTTTGGAGTCACCATGCAAAAATCCACGCTTTTTGCCGCCGCCCTTGCGGCCCTCGCCACCTCTGCCTCTGCTGAAACCGTCAAGCTGACCACGCTTGAATGGCCCCCCTATGTGAACGCCGACGCTTCCGGCACCTCTACTGATGCCGTCACCGCAGCCTTTGCTGCCGCGGGAGACGCAGTGGTTGCGGAGGTCTTCCCGTGGAACCGCGCTGTGAACCTCGCCGCCAAAGACCCAAACTACCTCGGCCTTTATCCGGAATACTATGACGCCGGTGCTGATGCTGAGAAAGACGGTGACCGCTGCGTGTACTCCGCCCCATTTGGCACCTCTCCGGTGGGCTTTATCCACCGCAAAGACAACGCCTTCACATGGTCCTCGCACAACGATCTGGGCAACTACCGCATCGGCGTGGTCGAAGGCTACATCAACGAAGCTCGCTTTGACGCCATGATCGCGGACGGCTCCCTCAAGGTAGACGCAGGTCCAACCGACGTGTCCAATGTCGAAAAGGTCGCCGCAGGTCGCATGGACGCCGCTGTGATTGACCGCAACGTGTTTGAACACATGCTCGACACAGAGCCACGCCTGGCCAAACACGCCGACGCACTGGTGTTCCACGAAACCCCATTGGCCAACCACAACCTGCTGGTCTGCTTTGAAAACTCCGACGCAGGCCGAGCCGCCCGCGACCGCTTCAATTCCGGCCTTTAAGCCGCAGGAGTAGACTCAAAACGGCGCGTCCCAGTGGCGCGTCGTTTGCCGCCGCCCCTTCCCCTTCGCGCCGACCTGTGCCATCACTGCACCCCATGGAACTAAACGCACTCGCATTTGATCACGCCCCCGTCGGACTCTGCATCCTTGAAAACCGGATCATCCAACGGGTGAACCTGCGCTTTGGCGAGATGTTTGCCACCCCAGCCGAGGCCTGTGCCAACCGCTCCATTGCCGACTTCTACGCCTCAGACGAAGATTTCCAGAAACTCGGCGAGAAAGTCTATTCCACACTTGGAGGCACCGGGCGCTATAGCGACGAACGGGTGATGCAACGCCGCGATGGCACGCTGTTTTGGTGCCGGGTGCGCGGCCAATCGACCTCTCCGGACCACCCATTTCAAAAAAGCGTCTGGTCCTTTGCCGACCTCTCAGAAGACCGGCCCGTAGTGGAACTTACACAACGGGAACGCGAAGTGGCGATCTTGACCTGTCGCGGCATGACCTCCAAAGAAATTGGCCTCGAACTGGAGCTGTCTTACCGCACGGTCGAAGAATACCGCGCCCGTCTGCTGCGCAAGTTTGGCGCCCGCAAATTGGCGGAATTGGTGGCCAAACTCTCCGGAATGCCGCTCTAAGCCCCATTTAGGGCTGGAAACTGCGTCCATTTCCCCACATCTGAACCCCAGTTCAGCTTTCCTAGGGGCAGCTTTTTCTCTATAAGCGCCGCAGGGGAAACCAATAAGACTCAACAGCGCTTAAGCGCGTAGGGGATAGAAACGTAAAATGAGCAAACAAAATCACGATTCTGATGTGGCCTTCATCTCTGCTTTGGCAGAGCTGCTGCGTGAAAATGACCTGACAGAGCTGGAAGTGATGCGCGAATATGGCGAAGATGACAGCCTGAACGTGCGGGTTAGCCGCCAGACTCAAGTGGTTGCTGCAGCCGCACCGGTGGCCGTGGCTGCTCCAGCCGCCGCAGCAGTCGCTGCTGCACCGGCCGCTGCTCCTTCTGCCGCGCCAGCTGCATCTGAAGACGATCCTGCGAGCCACCCGGGCGCCGTGACCTCTCCTATGGTGGGCACCGTGTATCTCGCACCAGAGCCAGGCGCGCCAGCATTTGCCGCCGTGGGCCAGACCGTGTCCGAAGGCGACACCCTGCTGATCGTGGAAGCCATGAAAACCATGAACCACATTCCGGCACCAAAATCCGGCACCGTGAAACGTATTCTGGTGGGTGACGGCGACACTGTAGAATACGGCGCACCGCTGGCAATCATCGAATAAGGCGTTCACATGTTTGATAAAATCCTGATCGCAAACCGCGGAGAGATCGCCCTGCGCGTGATCCGTGCGTGCCGCGAAATGGGCATCAAGTCGGTTGCGGTGCATTCCACCGCGGATGCTGACGCGATGCACGTGCGCATGGCAGATGAGGCCATCTGCATCGGCCCGGCTCCGGGCACCGAAAGCTATCTGAACATGGCGGCGATCATCGCAGCCTGCGAAGTCACCGGCGCGCAAGCGATCCACCCGGGCTATGGCTTTCTGTCAGAAAACGCCAACTTCGTGCAGATCATCGAAGACCACGGCTTGACCTTCATCGGCCCCACTGCGGAACACATTCGCACGATGGGTGACAAGATCACCGCCAAAGACACCATGAAGGCGCTTGGCGTGCCATGTGTGCCCGGCTCTGAAGGTGGTGTGCCAGATGTCGACGCTGCGCTGAAAATCGGCGAAGAGTTTGGCTATCCGGTGATCATCAAAGCCACCGCCGGTGGCGGCGGCAAAGGCATGAAAGTTGCCAACAACGCCGAAGAGATGAAATCTGCCTTCCAAACCGCGCGGGCTGAGGGCAAAGCCAACTTTGGCAACGATGAAGTCTACATCGAGAAGTACCTCACCACCCCACGTCACATCGAGATCCAGGTCTTTGGGGATGGCAAGGGCAAAGCTGTGCACCTCGGCGAGCGGGATTGTTCCTTGCAGCGCCGTCACCAGAAGGTGTTTGAGGAGGCCCCCGGTCCGTCTATCACGCCAGAAGAGCGCGCAACCATCGGTAAAACCTGTGCGGATGCGGTTGCCAAAATCAACTACATCGGTGCGGGCACCATCGAGTTCCTCTATGAAAACGGCGAGTTCTATTTCATCGAAATGAACACCCGTCTTCAGGTGGAACACCCGGTGACTGAAGCCATCTTTGGCGTCGATCTTGTGCGTGAGCAGATCCTCGTGGCGGCCGGCGAAGCCATGACCTTTGGTCAGGATGACCTGGAGATCAATGGCCACTCCATTGAGGTCCGCATCAACGCCGAACGTCTGCCAAACTTCGCGCCCTGCCCCGGTAAGATCACCGCGTATCATGCGCCTGGTGGCCTTGGGGTCCGGATGGATTCAGCGCTGTATCAAGGCTATTCAATCCCGCCTTACTACGACAGCCTGATTGGCAAGCTGATTGTGCACGGCCGTGATCGCCCCGAAGCACTGGCGCGTCTGAATCGCGCTCTGGGAGAGATGATTGTGGATGGCATCGACACCACCACGCCACTGTTCCACGCTCTGCTTCAGGAAAAAGACATCCACACCGGTGAGTACAACATTCACTGGCTGGAGAAATGGCTCGACGCCAACATGGCCGAAGGCTGATACCTAATGGGCGCGCATCATGAGTGAGGTCACACCGGACCTTTTGATGCGCGCCTATGGCATGGGTGTTTTCCCCATGTCCGAAAACCGCGATGACCCGGACATTTTCTGGGTGGACCCGATCCGCCGCGGCATCTTCCCCCTCGACAGCTTCCACATCTCCCGCAGCCTCGCCAAACGCATTCGCCGTGGCCGGTATGCCATTTCGCTCAACGCCGATTTTGAAGGCGTGCTGAACGGCTGTGCCAACCGCGAAGAAACCTGGATCAACGATCAGATCCACACCCTCTACATGGCCCTGCACAAGCGCGGAGAGGCGCATTCTCTCGAAGTCTGGGATCGTGATGAGCTGGTGGGAGGCGTCTACGGTGTCGCCCTGGGTGGGGCCTTCTTTGGCGAAAGCATGTTCTCCACCCAAACAGACGCCTCAAAGGTGGCCCTAGCCTATCTGATCGAACATCTGCGGCGCTGTGGCTTTACCCTGTTTGACACACAGTTTGTGACCGATCACCTCATCTCATTGGGGGCGATCGAAGTTCCACGTGCGGATTATCACAAGATGCTGACATGGGCGTTGCGGCATGACGCCGACATCACGGCTCACTCGTTGCCGTCGCCCTCGGAATTGCTCTCGTCGCCCGCCTGAGCCAGGCCGGTGCAGCGCAGCACCCAAACGTCATAGCGCGCGTGATCCAAGGCACTCAACGCCGGCGACGAAGCCACCATCCAGCCCTGGAACACATTGGCCCCCTCGCCTTGATCCTCATAGACCGAAATAAATGCAAAAGCGTCGCCATTTGGGTTTTCGCTTGGGTGACGGCATTGCGCCATATCCACACGCAGCGTGCCAAACTTCACCGAATAGCCGTTGTCGAGCTCAAAGTCGGCCACCTGCCCGGTCAGCTTATCCAGCCCCCGCAACAACGCGCCCTTGCCCACCGTCGCGGCCACAACACTTTCGCTTTTCACATCGCCCAGCGGGATATTCAGCGTCTCGTATTTGAGCGGCTCAATCTCCAGCATCTCGATCTGAATCTCTTGCGCCTGCACCATCATCGGCAGCAGCGCCGCAGCTGTCACACCAAACTTATTCATCGTCGCCACCGCTCACAAACTTCAGAAGCAGTGAAATCAGGCTCACGGAGCTTTGCGTGTCTTCGATTTCATCACCGGCTTCAAAGTTAAACGGCGATCCACCCGGCAGAATTTCCACAAAATTCCCACCCAGCAGCCCCTCAGAAGACACCACAACTGCACTGTCATCCGGTAGCGCAATGCCGTCTAGCACGCTGAACGTGGTCAGGGCACGAAAGGTCTGCGGATCAAGTTGAATGTCGGTCACGGTGCCAATTTTCACACCGGCCAGCCGCACATCCGTGCCCACGCTCACGCCCTCAATCGAGCGGAAAGACGCATTTAGCCCATAGCCGCCACTGCTTTGCCCAACACTGGCAAACTGCGCGCTATAAAGCAGGAAACCGGCAGCTGCGGCAACCACAGCAGCGCCAACAAAAGTCTCTGTACGAACCGCAGACATCAGGCTTACTCGGGGCTCCAGGCCTCATAGTCAGACCGCTCCACCGGCGCCTTACCATGGGCACGGATGGTGCCCGCAGGCGCGTAGGCCAATGCGGTGCCGGTCACGTTTTCCTGATGCGGGATTTCCCATTCTTTGTGCTTCAGCGGCTTCTGGCTTGGCACCTCATCAAATGTCCGGTGCAGCCAGCCATGCCAGTCGGCACTCACGCGGCTTGCTTCCACTTCACCGTTGAACATCACCCAACGCTTGGAATCATTTTCGGTGCGGTAGTAGACGTTGCCTTGCTCGTCTTCGCCCATTTTCACGCCTTTGCGCGCCGTAAACAGCTTGGTGTTCAGCGTACCGCCGTTCCACCAGGTCAAAACATTGTTGATTGTGCTCAAAATGCCCATGGGAGTCTCCGCAAATTCTTCCCCCATATGGACTATTTGGCCACAAAGGTCCAGTGGTGGAACGGCGCACATGGCTTGAATGATATCACCCTTTGGCGGCGGCCCGCCCACGCACCATGATCACCAGTCCCGAAAGCACAATCAACGCGCTGCCAATCAGCATCCAGCTGTCCAGGCGCTCGCCAAACACAACCACGCCAAGCGCCACGCCAAACAACAGACGCGAGTAGCGGAACGGCGTCACAGCCGAGACCTCTCCGGTGCGCATCGCGCGCATCAAGGCGCTATAGGCAAACACACCACAGGCCACCGCGCCCACCACCGACAACAGCGCCATTGGTGGCGGCGTATGAAACGGCACCTGCTCCCAAATCGCACCGTAGGCCGCCCCGGCCACCACAATTGCGAGAAATCCATAGAGGCCCAAGACCGCGGTGCTCAGGCTTGCCGGTGCCGCCCGACTGGCCAAATCCCGCCCAGCAAAGCCCAGCATGCCCGCCACGGCCAACAGCGAGAGCCAGCTAAAACTCTCACCCCCCGGCCGCACAATCAACACAACACCGATCAGACCAATCACAATTGCCAACCAGCGCCGCCAGCCCACCTGCTCACCTAACACCAACGCAGCAAAGGCCACCACCACCAAAGGTGTAGCTTGCAAGATCACCGTGGTTGAACTGAGCGGCGTCAATGCCAGCGACAGGGTGAAAAACAGGCGTCCAACAATCTCAAAGACCACACGCACTTGCATCGGGCGTGACACCACCTCTTTGGGCGCCAAAGGCTGCGACTTGGCCCGCAACCAAAGCGCAAACACCATCGCGCCCCCGGCCCCAAACAGCACCATCACCTGCGCAATTGGCAAGCTTTTCGCCGCCGCCTTCAGAAAGGCGTCCTCCACGGCAAACCCTGCCATGGCCGCAACCATGAACAGCGCGCCCAGCCGATTGGCGGCGCGGTCGGTGGCAATATGGGATGTCATGAGGCCCGCTCTCCTGCTCCTGTCGCTGACAGCAGGTATGGGCGAGGCCCATCAGCGATACAAGCGTTAGCGCGCACCTGCGACCAAGGCGCGCGCCATCTTGTCTTCCAGCTTGGTCACACGTTGTGCCGTCGCATGGTTAGAGGCCGTCGCAACCACAAGATCCTGTTCCGGATAAACCGCAAGGACCGCAAACCACCGGTTGTTTGATCCATTGTGCCAGCGCTTTGAGCCGAACTCTTTTGGCTGCTCAATGATCCATCCCAGCCCGTAATTTCTGGACACCGGCGTCCAGAGTCGCCGGCAATTTTCGGCCCTCAGAAAACGGGGAGCTTCCCCCTTGCAAGCCTGCAAATGAACCTGACCCCATCGGGCCAAATCCGCCATATTAAGATGAATTGTGCCCGCAGGCCCCATCCAGGCCGGGTTGTCCGCCTCTGGCACATCGGCTGCCAACGGCTTTTTCACGCCAACGATGCTGACATGCCCCAATGGCGCCCCGGGAGCGTCCGGCGCGCCAAATCCCAACGACGTCAGCCCCAACCCGCGGCCAAACCGCGCCTGCACCTGATCTTCCCAGGATTGCCCCATGACCTCTTCCGCCACCACACCGGCCAGAACATACCCGACGTTGGAATATCGCATCTTTCCTGCCGGCTTTGGCACAGGCTTCTGCCAAAGCTCTGACAGCACCCGCTGACGTCCCGCCATTGGGGTTTCCGCAAAGCGTTTTGCCAGCAGGCGCAATGGCACATTGACCTGCAAGCCAGCTGTATGGCTCAACAGCTGTTCCAGAGTCAGCGCCGCCCATGTCGAATGCAGGGGGTATTTGGGCCCGCTCAGATATGTGCCAATGGGCGCGGAAAGCGATACACGTCCCTCTTGCGCCAACTGCATCAACAGCGTCGCGGTAAAACTCTTGCTGATAGAGCCTATATGAAACGGTGCATCAGGCGCCACGCTACGGCCATCACCCCGACTGCGCGGCCCCGCAACCATCACGGTTGGCGTGTCATTGCCAAACGCATACGCCACCCCAAACGCTTGCTTCGGGGCCACCTGCGCCGTGCGCGCAAACACATCAGACGCGGAGGCGTCTTGCGCCATCCCCCAATATGGCCAAAATCCCAGCAAAGCTGCCCCAATCACAGACGTCCATCGATATACCATAGCGTGTAATTGGGGTTGACTGATGTTGACATCAAGCCCTTGACCGTTGCTCTGACCAAATTAGGACGCGGACACCCGCGCAGTCACTTCAATCTCAATTTTCATCGCCTCTTCCATCAGATTGGCAATGATCATCGTTGCAGCAGGTTTGGCCTTGGCAAACACCTCACTGGTCACTGGCCAGCATTTCTCAAAGTCCGCGCCATTGGGCAGAATGTAATTTACTCGCACCACATCATCGAGCGAACTGCCCGCTTCTTCCAAAGCCTTGCCAATGGTATTGAGCGTATTGCGACACTGGTCCGCCACATCCTCAGGCATGGTCATGGTCTCGTAATCATAACCCGTGGTGCCCGCCACAAAGACCCAGCCATCGGCCACGACCGCGCGGGAATACCCGATTTTTTCTTCAAACGGCGATCCGGTGGAGATGTGACGTACAGACATAGGGAGGCTCCTTGAATTAGGTTGTCCAAGACATCCTCTGGTGGTGCGGCGGAGTCAATGCGGCTTAGCGTTTCCAGAACCGTTTAGACGGCTTCTTCTGCCCCTTCAGATGCTTTCGCAGCTCGGTGAAACCACCGATTTTCACACCATCAATAAACACAAGCGGCGTGGTGGTCACATGATGTTTGTCTTTGAAGACATCCGTCTCATGCCGCGTGCGCAGCACATGCTCGTCAATCTCAAACCCATGGCTCTGCAACAACTCCAACGCAGCCGTGCCGTAGCCACAGGTGTAGTTTGGCAAATCCATCCGATAGAGCGTGGCTTTGGGCATCACAGATCTCCTCATTTTCCAAAGGGATATGAAAGCCGCGCCACGGAGGCGCAAGAGACGCGCGTTCACATTGATGTGGTGAGATGTGATCATGCCAAAACAAGGCTTTGGCAGCGCTCGAACCGCCCCCACGGGGCGGGCGCTCCGCTTCCTGCCCCTCAGTTCGTGCGCGGTGGTCTCAATCTCAGGATCTAGCAACATGAACTGGGGTGACGGTCAGCTATCACCCTATAATGACCGACGGTTTTCAAAACCAATGTTGGTTCATTTCTGCCAAAAATTTCTCTTCAACTGGATACCCTGACGCCGCACCAATCACAGAATCTACCCCGCAATTTGGGCACAAGGCGGTTTGATCATCATCACACCATTCCGAAATCTCGGAAGGTCTGAACACCGAAAGACAAAAGAAACAGCCACAAATTGTGCTGACCTCAATTTGCATGCGGTGCCGCATGGATTGCTTGTGTGCGAGGACGATTTTGTCATCTTTCATACTAAGCTCTCAAATCCCAAAGTGTTGATCATGCCTGAATGGGAGCTATTCTCTATGCTGAAATGCTCAATGTAGTTAACAAAGCCAGCAAACCGCTCGTAGTTTTTCCAAAAGCAGAAGGCGCCCCACCGGGACGCCTTTCCAATCTCTCTCAGCCTGTTGCCAGACCTCAGCCCGCTTCAGCCGGCTCTTTCTCGCTTTCGCCGTGGATCATCAGTGGCGCCGCCTGACCGGTGGCCGCCTCTTCGTTGACCACAACCTCGGTCACGCTGTCCTGACCTGGCAGCTCAAACATGGTGTTGAGCAGGATCTCTTCGAGGATAGAGCGCAGACCGCGTGCACCGGTTTTGCGTTCGATCGCCCGGTTGGCAATCGCCTTCAGCGCATCATCCGTAAACGTCAGCTGCGTGTCTTCCAGCTCAAACAGACGCTGATACTGTTTCACCAGCGCGTTTTTCGGCTGTGTCAGGATGATAACCAAGGCATCCGCGTCCAGATCTTCCAGCGTTGCCAGAACCGGCAAACGGCCAACAAATTCCGGGATCAAGCCAAATTTCAGCAGATCTTCTGGCTCCAGGTCCTGGAAGATCTCACCCACGCCACGCTCATCATTGTCACGCACATCCGCGCCAAAGCCCATCGCAGAGCCTTTGCCACGCTGCGCAATGATCTTGTCCAGACCGGCAAACGCACCGCCACAGACAAACAGGATGTTGGTGGTGTCAACTTGCAGGAATTCCTGCTGCGGATGTTTCCGGCCACCCTGCGGCGGCACAGAGGCCACGGTGCCTTCCATTAGCTTCAGAAGCGCCTGCTGCACACCTTCGCCGGACACGTCACGGGTGATGGACGGGTTCTCGGACTTGCGGGTGATCTTATCCACTTCGTCGATGTAAACGATGCCGCGCTGCGCGCGTTCCACATTGTACTCAGACGCCTGCAACAGCTTGAGAATGATGTTCTCCACATCCTCACCCACATAGCCAGCCTCGGTCAGTGTGGTTGCATCCGCCATGGTGAACGGCACATCCAAAATCCGCGCCAGCGTCTGCGCCAGCAAGGTCTTACCGCAGCCGGTTGGGCCGATGAGCAGAATGTTGGATTTCGCCAGCTCAATGTCGCCGGTTTTGGCCGCGTGGTTCAGACGTTTGTAGTGGTTGTGCACCGCCACAGACAGCACGCGTTTCGCCGTGGCCTGACCAATCACATAGTCGTCCAGCACATCACAAATCTCACGTGGTGTTGGCACGCCTTCGCTGGACTTCAGCCCGCTGGCTTTGGTCTCTTCACGGATGATGTCCATGCACAACTCAACGCATTCATCACAGATAAATACCGTTGGGCCCGCAATCAGCTTGCGCACCTCGTGCTGGCTCTTTCCGCAAAAGCTGCAGTAAAGCGTGTTCTTGCTGTCACCACCGGACGTGTTCGACATGTCGTACCTTTCAGGCCAAATCTTGCCCCCATTTGGAGAGGGCTACCCACGTTTCAGCCAGCTTAGGCCAGCGTCAAAGTGGGCACAATGCGAAAGTGCCCGGTGGCGTGTTTGCGCCACCGGGCACCCAATAGTTAGCTGTCCTCGTCGTCACCTTTGGCGCGGTTTTCGACAATCTCGTCGATCAAACCCCACTCTTTGGCGTCTTCTGCAGACATAAAGTTGTCGCGCTCAAGCCCCTGCTCCACCTCTTCATAGGTGCGGCCAGTGTGCTTGACGTAAATCTCGTTCAACCGCCGCTTCAGCTTCAGCGTCTCTTCGGCGTGGATCATGATGTCGGTTGCCTGACCCTGATAGCCACCGGAGGGCTGGTGCACCATCACGCGGCTGTTTGGCAGGGAGAAGCGCATACCCGCTTCACCGGCAGTCAGCAGCAGCGAACCCATCGAGGCCGCCTGGCCAATCACCAGCGTGCTCACTTTGGGTTTGATGTACTGCATGGTGTCATAGATCGACAGACCGGAGGTCACCACACCGCCAGGGCTGTTGATGTACATGCTGATTTCTTTGGACGGGTTTTCCGCCTCAAGGTGCAGAAGCTGCGCCACGATCAGAGACGACATGCCGTCATGCACTGGACCGTTGAGGAAAATGATGCGCTCTTTGAGCAGGCGCGAGAAAATATCATACGCGCGTTCGCCGCGGCTGGTCTGTTCGACAACCATGGGCACAAGGGTATTCATATAGGTTTCAAAAGGGTCGTTCATATCGCCTGCCTGTTGATCGCTCTGCGGCCCGCCCGTCGGACCCTACCAAGAGAGTCTTAGTCATGGGTTTGAGGGGCTGCAAGGCCACCTAAGGTTTTTTGAGTTAAGGGGAGGTAAAGATGGGGGACTTGGAAGGATCAAAACTGCGGGACTCGCCTATGCCAAATCTCCGATTTAGCATCTCCCGATCCGCCCCCACGGGGCGAGCGCTTCGCGTCCTAGCCCCTCGGTTCGTTCGCGGCGCCAAATCTGAAGGGCGCCAAAATTCGTCAGTGTTCAAAATACTCAAACGCATTCATTGCAGGATCAAACGCGATCCACACAAAATCTTGAGTCGTTTCCTCAGTCAGGAGGACCGGCCTCGCCAAGGCGCGCCCGATAGAACCCATCGCATCTAGAACAGCATCCAAATCCCGCTGCGAGTTGATTTCCTTGGGATCAACATCGATCTCAATCTCTTCAATAGTGAAAAAATGGCAATGCAGAGCCACGCCTCTCACCAACACCTTGAGTAGATAGTGATGCTTACTGCATCCCTCAAATATCGTCGCCGGATCTTCGATCATCGTCGTCGGATCACCGTCGCAATAGAGCGTCCTTTCATACTGCAAAAAGGCGTCAAACAGGCGTCTCCAATCCTCTGTTGTTGTGTTGAGAACATAAATATCGCGCAGCGATCCATCGGCATGAAAAACGTCCCTGCAGTCGTCCCACTCCATAAGACTTCACCTTTCACGCGATCTTTGAACAAAGAATTTGAGCCCGCAGTAGTGTTTTACAACGACCTCTGCGGGAAGCTCTAGCTTCAACGTGAGCATTTTTGCCCGTACCTTGCGAGAAATTGCACACTGCAACCTCTGGCGTTCCCCCAAGAAATCGCAACAATGCTACCATCGCCACCGCACCCAAAGGACCCTCCAACATGCGCAGCTTCGACGACCTCTTCGCCATCTCCGCCGAGCGCAAGGGCGGCTCTAACGCCCTCGAAGCTTTGCTCAGCAAACCCAAATCCGCCGAAGACCTCGCGCAAATCCCCGAAGACCGCTGGCTCGCGCAATTCACCAAAGGTGTGTTTCAGGCAGGCTTCAACTGGAAGGTCATCGAAACCAAATGGGACGGCTTTGAGGCGGCCTTTCATGGTTTTGACGTCGACCGTTGCGCGTTTATGCATGACGAGGATATGGACCGCCTGATGTCCAACACCGACATCGTGCGCAACGGCCCCAAAATCCGCACCGTGCTGGAAAACGCCCACTTCATCCAATCCCTGCGCGACGATGGCGGCGCAGGCAAAGTACTCGGCGGCTGGGCCAACACCGACTACGTCAATCAATTGGAGTTCATGAAAAAAGGCGGCTCCCGCATCGGCGGTGCCACCGGACAATACGCGCTGCGCTTTCTGGGCAAAGACAGCTTCATCCTGTCCCGCGACGTGGTTGCCCGCCTGGTTGCTGAAGGCGTGATCGACAAGCAACCCACCTCCAAAGGCGCGATGAAAAAAGTCCAGGAGGCGTTTAACATCTGGATGGACCAATCCGGCCGCAGCCTCACCGAAATCAGCCGCGTGCTCGCCATGAGCGTCTAGGCGCTACTGCTGCACGCTCTGCAAAAAGGTCACCAGTTCCACCACCGGCTGCGAGGTCATAATCGGCTGACCAGTCGGCGCCTTAAGCGCCACATCCACACCTTCAAAGAAGTCGCCATACACCGGCATCGGGCTGCCATGGCTCACCAGCGGATCCCGCCCGTCAATGCGCTTGATCACCCGCACCAAAGGGAACGGCCCCCCATTCTCCTGGCTGAGGGTCAACAGGTTGTCCGGCTTGATAACCAGCACCCCCGCCATTGGCCCATTGCCATCCATATCAATGCCATGGCAGGTTGCGCAGTGCTTCTTATAAAGCGCCGCGCCTTCCTCCACATCCTCTGCAAAACCGGCCCCCGCCATCACAGTGATCGCCAGCGCCCACAGACCCGTTTTCATCGCAACGTCCTCCTTTGCTACAGCGGACCTTTGGCCCGCGTTGCTCGCCCCCACGTCCCCAAGTCTGCCACAGTTCCCCCCTGCCCGCCTTGATCCCGATCAGACCGCGTGACACAACCAAGCCGTGCCTCAAGGAGAGCCCACCATGATCTATGCTGAAGACCTCACACCAAATGCTGAAGCGATCACCAAGCTCTTTGCCGACACCTTCACCGCCTCCGAAGGCGAGACCGAAGGCGCGCTCATCGGCGCGATGGTGGATCAGATGCTTCAAGACCGCCAAACCGACGGCTCCCGCATCTTTACCGCCACCGACAATGGCGTGTTGGCTGGCGCGGTAATCTTTTCCCCCCTGACCTACGTAAACGATGCCCGCAGCGTCTTTCTCCTCTCCCCGATGGCTGTTGCCACCGCGCACCACGGGCAAGGCATCGGTCAAGCCCTCATCACCCACGCATTGGAGGCGCTGCGCGCCTCAGGCGTAGACATCGCCATCACCTACGGCAGCCCAGTGTTCTACGGCAAAACCGGCTTCCAACCCATCACCGAGGACATCGCTGCCGCCCCGCTCCCGCTCAGCTTTCCACATGGCTGGATTGGACAATCCCTGACCGAGGCGCCATTTACGCCACTGCAAGGTCGGCCAAGCTGCATCGAGGCCTTGAACAATCCCGAGGTCTGGTAGGCTTGCTCGGCCACGTGCCCCCAAGAAAGGGGGCAACCGCCCACTTGCTCCACGGGGCGCAAGGCGGGACATCTTAACAATTGTTTTGAAGCTTTCTCTTGTATAGCCGCTCGCGCACTCCTATGTAGCGCTCGCAAACGTTTTTCTATTTCGACCACTGTCTCCCTTCAAACGGCGCTCAGTCTCTCGATACAGACCGACCTCGCCACACTGTCGCAATCATGCGGGCAGATTTTTTAAGGAGACTACGGCATGGCTACTGGCACCGTAAAATGGTTCAACACAACTAAAGGCTTCGGCTTCATCGCACCTGACGGCGGCAGCAAAGATGTGTTTGTACACATTTCCGCAGTTGAGCGCTCCGGCCTGACAGGCCTGGCTGACAACCAAAAAGTGACCTTCGACATCGAAGCAGGTCGCGACGGTCGTGAATCCGCGATCAACCTCGCACTGGCATAAGCCACTCCGAGTAAGACTTTTGAAACGCGGCTCCTTTTGGGGCCGCGTTTTGCGTTGATAGGGCTGCCGGTTGCCTGCGCACTGCTTTATGAAGGGCCTTGATCCGCCAGTTCCGGATGCAGGTACGCCTCAGGGTAGCCCATCGGCCGCACCGGCCCCAACGGCACAACCCCATTCCAGGACCGGCCAAAATACCCTTGCCGGCAATGCACCAACGACCCGGCCGTCGCCACGCCCTCGATTGCATAAACGCGGCATAGCCAGCGCCACAGATGTGGGTAGTCCAAAATCCGCGCACCATTCAACTTCATGCGCACATAGTACACCGGATCGTGCCGATAAAGCGTCGGGAACAACCGCAAGTCAGCCTCGCTAAACACCGCGCCGCTGAGAAACGGCCGCCCATCCGACAGCAAGGTCTCAAGCTCGTCCAATGCCGTGAAATACGCCTCAAAAGCCTGCGCATAGACGCTTTGGTCAGATGAAAACCCGGCCTTGTAAGCGCCATTGTTGATCGCCACGTAAATCCGCTCGTTGAGCGCCTCAACAAGGGACAGCACATCCGCGTCCTGCGGCACCAGCTGCACCCGGGCCTCCTCGCTTATCGTGCTTCCCAACGCCGCGGCGTGCCGGTCCAACATGCGCAGGATCTCGGCGCTCTCGTTGTTCACAATCCGCCCAGCCAATTTGTCGTAGAGGATCGGCACCGATTGCTCGTCTGACCCTTCCCGCTGATAAATCTGCTTGGCCAAACGCAGGCCCAACCCTGTCCCGGTCTCATCCGTACACTCTGCCAAAGTTTCGCCTGTAAGCGTCGCAACCCGGCTTGGATCAAATTCCCAAAGATTTGGCCCCACCGGATCTTCCTCGCCGGTACGGTTGGGAAAAGCCACATCCATGGTAATGCTGCTCTCTAGGCCAAGCGCAGCCCGCGCCAAACTCACCCGGTGGCACCACGGGCAGTTTAACGCCACAAACAGATGATAGCGCCCCGCTTCCGGTGGGAAGTCGGGATCGCCAATCGCATGGCGGAACCCGCTCACCCCGCGCACAAACTCACCCTTGGCGCGGCGCTCCGCGGCGCGGCTCTGGTCTTCTTGAACAGATGTCTCTTTTGTCATGGGGACACCTTGCCGGACTGACCAACAGATGCAACCGCTTTGCCACCCCGCAACGCCTGTGCACTTTGTTGTTACTTCTGGCCACACCACAAAACAGTCACCTCCGCAAAACAGTCGCGATACCGACAGAATACCGACGTGAATTTGGCGCGCATTACGGCGTTAACACCTTACGCAACAAGACAGCTTTAGCCGTCCACCAAAACCCCGTTTTCCAGTCGCACCACACGGTCCATCCGCGCCGCCAACTCCATATTGTGGGTCGCCACCAAAGCCGCCAATCCGGTCTCCCGCACGAGCGTCATCAGTGCGTCAAACACCTGATCGCTGGTCGCCGGGTCAAGGTTGCCTGTTGGCTCATCTGCCAACAAAATCCGTGGCTTATTGGCCAAAGCCCGACAAAACGCCACCCGCTGTTGCTCGCCGCCAGACAGCTCCGCTGGCCTGTGTTTTGCCCGATGCGCCACACCAACGGTTTCCAGAAGCTCTCTGCCGCGTTTCTCGGCATCCGCCTTGCTCACGCCATTGGCCATCTGCGGCAGGGCAATATTCTCTAACGCACTGAATTCCGGCAACAAATGATGGAACTGATAGACAAAGCCAATATCCTCCCGCCGCGCTCTGGTGCGCCGACGATCCGACTTCCCGCTCAAGGTTTGACCGCCAATTTCAACGGAGCCGCTGTCCGCTTCATCCAACAATCCCGCGATGTGCAAAAGCGTCGATTTGCCAGCCCCGGACGGCGCCACAAGCGCCACCAACTCGCCCGGTTTCAGGGCCAGTTCCGCGCCACTCAACACGCAGATTTCATTGGCTAAGCCTTTGTTATAAAACTTCTCTACGCCCTCAAGGGTCAGCACAACATCATTCATAGCGCAGAGCCTCCACTGGGTTCATCCGCGCCGCCCGACGCGCCGGAAAGATCGTCACCACAAAAGCCAAACCAAGCGACAGGCTCATTGCCGACATCACATCCCCAAACTCCAGCTTCGCAGGCAACCGGTAAATACCCCGGATCGATGGGTCCCAAGCCTCGCCGCCTAAGAGCACGTTTACAAAAGAAAAAATCGGATCGATATAAAGTGCAAACAGGCACCCCAGCGCCACACCAAACACCGTGCCCAACACGCCGGTAAACGCCCCACATATGAAAAACACCCGAAGCACCGAGCCTTCGGTCAGCCCCATAGTGCGCAGAATACCAATGTCACGCCCCTTGTTTTTCACCAGCATAATCAAACCACTAACGATGTTCATTGTCGCGATCAGCACCAGAATGGAGAGGATCACAAACATCACATTGTCCTCCACTTCCAACGCATTGAGAAACCCGCCCGACGCCTGCTTCCAGGTCCACACCAGCGCTCGGTCACCAGCAGCCATCATCAACGGCACCGCCAAGGCTTCCACCTTCTCCGGCTCCGCCACCATCACCTCGATTTCATCGGCCACACCATCACGATCAAAGAACAGCTGCGCCTCGCTGAACGGCAGATAGACCCGTGTGCGATCAATGTCATAGCGCCCGGCACTGAAGATGTAGACCACCTCATAGCTGCTGATCCGTGGCGAGGTGCCAAAGGCGGTTTTTACACCATTGGGCGAGATCAACTTAATGCGATCCCCCACCCGCGCGCCCAGTTCCCGCGCCACGCCGGAGCCAATCGCGATGCCTTCGTTGTAGCGCCCAATATCGCCATTACTGCTGGTCGGGTCGGCAATCCGTGGCAACTCCGCCAAATCGTCCGCCCGCATGCCAAAGACTTCGACCCCCGCATTCCGGTTGCGCAGGTTGCCCATGACCTGCCCTTTCACCAACGGTGCCGCCCGGGTCACGCCGGGCACGTCACGCAACTTTGCCGCCACCGTGTCAAAGTCTTTGATGGTGCGGTCAATTGCTCCGGTCTCGGAAATTTCGCCGCTTTGATAAACACTTACATGCGCATTGGCGCCCAGGATGGTCCCAACAAATTCAGACCGAAATCCGGCTCGCACAGCCAAGGTGGCGATCAAGGCAAACACCGCCAAGGTGATGCCAATCAGGCTGATCCAGGTCATTGTACTGACCCCGCCCTCAGCTTTGCGCGCGCGCAAATAGCGCCAGGCGATCATCCATTCAAATCGGGAAAAAGGGGCTGTGCGACCTGCCATAACTGCTCCGGTTCTTGGTTGGCGTGACCCTATGAGGCCACCCGCTTAGGGTCAAGCGATCCCGGCGCATCCAATCCCAACGGGCACGCCTCTGCCAGCCGCCGCGCCACCACCTCTCGCAGGTTGCTAAGCTCCTGCATACGCGCATCAATCTCCGCCAACTTGCCGCGCAGCAAAGTCTCGACCTCCCCCTGCGACAGCCCACCGCCAAGCCCCTGCACCAACGCGCCAATCTCCTTAAGCGAAAACCCCAAGGCCTGCCCCTGACGGATCAACCGCACCATCTCCACCATGCCCTCCGGGTAATCGCGATAGCCGTTCGGCCACCGGTCGGCGCGGATAAGCCCTTGTTTTTCATAATACCGCAACGTGTCTCGGCTCACGCCGCTTGCCGTGGCCAACGCCCCGATCCGCATCATTTTTCTCCTTGACCTTAGACTCTACTCCAAGGTTTACACCTCCCCGCATCCAACGCAACTGACAAAGGATGCATCATGTCACCCACCGCTTTTCACCGCCTGTACCGCGTCTCCGCCTGGTACGATTTGCTGATCACCTGGCCCTATATGACGCCGCTGACGCTTGGCCTGTTCTGGAGCGGCATGAACGGCGCCCATGCCATCACCGGCCTGCCGCTCTTACCCGAACTGAACGCCTATGCTGTTCTCTTTGCCAACTTTTTTGGCAGCGTGGTGATCATCTGGTCGATCGTACGCCTGCGCCTGAATAATCCCCAACTCGCCCGCTACGACGCAGTTGGCCGCTGGCTGTTCTCTGCCTGGATGCTCAACGCCGTCTTGAACGGCGCAAGCCCTATGATCTGGGGCTTTATCGTCATCGAATTGACCTTCGCGGTTTCACAATCCCTTCCTGTCCGGGAACCGGCACAAGTCCCCGCGACATAACAAAAAAGGCCCTCGCAAATCGCGAGGACCTCCCAATGTTCAAAGTTCACAAAGCGTCTGGATCAGATACCGGTCACACGGTGATCCGCATAGATCTCGATCAACTTGGCCACCGCTGCTTCCGGCGCCAGCTCTTCGCTTTCACCAGTCCGCCGTGAAGTCAGCTCCACCACGCCGTTTTTCAGGCCACGTGGCCCAACCGTGATGCGCCATGGCAGACCAATCAGATCCATAGTGGCAAACTTGCCGCCAGCACGCTCTTTGCGGTCATCGTACAGCGGCTCAAGACCGGCCGCTTCCAGCGCTTTCTCCAGCGCCTCACAGGCCGCATCGGCTTCTGCGTCACCTTGCTTCAGGTTCACAATGCCCGCGTGGAATGGTGTCACACCTTCAGGCCAGATGATGCCATTGTCGTCATGGCTGGCTTCAATGATCGCCCCCAACAGACGGCTCACACCAATGCCGTGGCTACCCATGTGCACGGACACTTTTTCGCCTTCTGCGGTCTGCACTTGCGCACCCAGCGCGTCAGAATACTTGGTGCCAAAGTAAAAGATCTGCCCCACTTCGATGCCACGCGCCGTGCGACGACGCTCTTCCGGCACTTCGTTAAACAGCGCCTCATCATGGGTCTCATCGGTGCGCGCGTATTTGGTGGTGAACTCCTCCAACACGCCCTGACACTGTGCGACGCTGTCGTAATCAATCTCGCGATCACCAAAAGACAGGTCTGTTACCGCGGAATCGTAGAACACTTCGGATTCGCCAGTTTCAGCCAGCACCAGGAACTCGTGGGTATAGTCGCCCCCAATCGGCCCACCATCCGCCCGCATTGGGATCGCCTGAAGTCCCATACGCTCATAGGTGCGCAGATAGCTCACCAGGTGGCGGTTGTACGCGTGCAGAGCGTCTTCTTTGCTCAAGTCAAAGTTATAGCCGTCTTTCATGTAAAACTCGCGGCCGCGCATCACGCCAAAACGGGGACGGATCTCATCGCGGAACTTCCACTGAATCTGATACATGGTCAGCGGCAAATCTTTGTAAGAGCTTACATTGCTGCGAAAAATATCGGTGATCAGCTCTTCCGCGGTTGGTGTATAGAGCATGTCACGATCATGGCGGTCTTTGATGCGCAGCATCTCCTCGCCGTAAGCGTCATAGCGCCCGCTTTCTTTCCAAAGATCAGCTGACTGCAAGGTCGGCATCTGCATCGGAATGTGGCCCGCCCGCACTTGCTCTTCGTGCACAATATTCTCGATCTTGCGCAGCACTTTGAACCCCAGCGGCAACCAGGAATAAATCCCCGCACTGGACTGTTTGATCATGCCAGCACGCAACATCAAGCGGTGGCTGACAATCTGGGCCTCGGAAGGGGTTTCCTTCAGCACAGGCAGGAAATAGCGGGACAGGCGCATCGGCACTCACTCTCTCGGCTTGGGCCGAACACAAATGGAACGACCATCTCTAAACATTTGCCTTGGGCTAGCCCAATCAGACAGTCGAGGCAAGCCGTGCGACGGCATGGTTGCACACCGGACAACAAAGCGCGCCCCTTTACAGCGCCACCGCAAATTCGAAAATAAATTTACAATTGCCGCCTAAATTTTAGGCAACTGTTAACGCTTTTCGCTTTTGATCAAACACGGGAGGGGCGCTTCATGCGTTCGTTTGGGTCATTTGCTCTGCATGGACCGGTCAGAAAGCAGACCGCACTGCAGCGCAAACACTCAAGGGAATTCAACACCCCTCTTCCGATATGTTGATAAGTGAGCCAGATAATGAACACCTCGGTGGCATCAAGAATTGATCCCAAGCCCGCAAACGACACGCTGTTGGCGGACCTCGGTCTTGTCGACGCGGAGATGGAATCCGCCTTCGACAATTTGACAACGCTGACCCGCTCGATTCTGGATGTGCCCGTCGCCTTGATCTCCATTGTGCAACCGGGCTTGGACCGCCAATATTTCAAAAGCCATGTCGGCCTGCCCGTTCCATGGGCTCAAGCCCGCCAAACACCCCTCAGCCATTCCTTTTGCCAACATGTACGCGCCCAGGGTCGTCCACTGATTGTATCTGATGCCCGCCAACACCCTGTTTTAAAACACAACGGTGCTATCAAAACACTTAACGTGATTGCCTATCTAGGCATGCCAATCAACCTGCCAGATGGCACGTGCATCGGCGCCTTATGCGCTAATGACGATGCCCCTCGCGTTTGGACAGAGGATGAGCAAAAAAAACTGTACCAACTGGCTCTGTGTGTGAATGAACAAATTGCTTTGAAAGTTGCGCTGTGCGCCGCCGAAGTTGCCAAAACCGAAGCGGAAGATGCCGCTCATGCCCGTGAAGATTTCCTGGCACATATGGCCCACGAAATCCGCACTCCGCTCAATGGCATTATTGGATCTATGGACCTTTTGTCAGCCGAACTGGATAAAGGTGATCAGAGCACGCTGGTGCCAGAGTTGCTGCGCACCATGGACAGCTCCACCCAAGGCCTGCTGCGCACGCTCAACGATTCACTCGACCTCAGCAAGATCGACGCCGGCAAACTTTATCTGGAACACCGCCCCTTTGACCTGCGCGCCGCTGTGGTGGACGTTATTGCTCTGCATCGCGCCTCCGCTGAATGCAAAGGCGTAAAACTGATGGTTGAAGCCAGCGACACGGAAAACGGCGCGCTGCGTATGGGGGATGAGTACCGCTTACGCCAGGTTCTTGGAAATCTGCTCAGCAATGCGGTGAAGTTCACCGAAACAGGCACCATCCACGTTCGCCTGGAGGCTAGGCCCAATACCATCAGCGCAACAGTTACGGATTCCGGCTGCGGCATGCCTCCCGAACAATTGCCAGAGGTGTTCTCAGCTTATTCCCAAGCAGATCGCTCGGTTACACGCCGCAAAGGCGGCACCGGTCTCGGGCTGCCAATTGTCAAACGACTGATCGCCTTGATGGACGGCCAAATCACGGTCCACAGTACCCCCGGCAAAGGCAGCACCTTCACAACCTGGGTGCCCATGCCTGTCGCCAAAGACGTCGACAGCAAAGACCTTCAGGGATCCAATATGGCCACCGCATTTGCTGGCAAGCGCGCCCTCGTTGCAGATGACAGCCCGGTCAACCGGATGGTGTTGTCCCGTATGCTCGAAAGCATGGGCGCCGAAGTGATCAGCGCACACAATGGCAAAACCGCCCTCCGCCAGGCCCTCTCAAACACCTTTGACACACTGTTTATCGACATCCGCATGCCAGACATAACCGGCGATCAGATCGCCCGCACACTCAAGTCACACGAAAAAAGAGGCCGTCTCGCGACGGTTCCCAAACTGGTTGCGGTCACCGCCAATGTCTTCCCGGAGCACATTGCCAGCTACATGGATGCGGGGTTTGACCACTGCCTCGCCAAGCCAATCCGGCGGGCGGATCTTTGCGCGTTGACGGAACGCTAACCGGGCTTTTCCTTCAAAGGCTTGCAACCCTTGCCGCCATGCGCAATCACTGTGGCCAACGCGACAGACCGGAGTTCAGCGCTTATGGCCCTTCCCGCCCACAAACAGTTCCAGTTCTGGGGAATTTTTGTAGTTGTCTTTGCCGTGGTGCTTTGGGCGCTTGGCGATGTCTTGCTGCCCTTTGTATTGGGCGGCGCCATTGCCTACTTCCTCGATCCGCTGGCCGACAAACTGGAGGCAAAAGGCCTGTCCCGTGCGGCCTCGACAACTGTTATCACGCTATTTGGCGTCCTCATCTTTGTGGTCGGCATCCTTGCCATCATCCCGTCTTTGATCCAGCAGACTGAAGAACTGGTGAAAACCCTGCCAGAGGCCTTTGCGCAGCTCCGAGCCTTTGTGGCTGAACGCTTCCCAAGCCTGTTGCAGCCGGATTCGATGATGCATCAATCCCTGCAGAAAGTCGGCGACTTCCTACAGGATCGCGGCGGAGACTTCCTGCAGTCCGCGCTCAGCTCGGCGGCTTCACTCATTAATGTGGTAGTCCTCCTGGTGATTGTACCCGTCGTGGCGTTCTACCTCCTTTTGGATTGGGACCGCATGGTGGCCGAAGTTGACTCGCTCCTGCCCCGCGACCACGCCCCTACCATCCGCCGCCTGGCAAAAGACATCGACAAAACTCTGGCCAGCTTTGTGCGCGGCATGGGCACCGTCTGCCTGATCCTTGGCACTTACTACGCCGTCGCCTTGATCATTGTGGGGCTAAATTTCGGCCTTGTGGTGGGCTTCATCGCCGGTCTTGTAACCTTCATACCCTACCTCGGCGCCCTCATCGGTGGCGCACTGGCCATTGGCCTTGCACTTTTCCAATTCTGGGGCGATTGGCTGCAGATTGGCCTCGTTGCCGCAATTTTTGCCACCGGCCAGATGATCGAAGGCAATGTCCTCACCCCTAAACTGGTTGGAAAATCCGTCGGCCTGCATCCGGTCTGGCTGCTTTTGGCCTTGTCGGTTTTTGGCGCGCTGTTTGGCTTTGTCGGCATGCTGGTTGCGGTGCCCGTCGCCGCGGCACTTGGAGTGCTTGCACGTTTTGTCACCGGCCAATACATGTCCTCCACGCTCTACAAAGGGCGCAGTGAGATAGATCAAGCAAGCGCACAGGACGTCGACTAAATCCACATGGCTGAGCAGCTGAACTTCGACCTGCCCGTCCGGGCAGCCCTGGGGCGTGATGACTTCTTTGTCAGCCCGGCCAACGCCATGGCGCTTGGGCTTGTCGACCTGTGGCCCAACTGGGCGGGTGGCAAACTGGTGCTTGCGGGCCCAGCAGGTGCCGGAAAAACCCATCTGACCCACGTTTGGGCGGTGTTGTCAGGCGCACAGATCGTGGCAGCAACCACACTTACCAAAGAGGCGGTTCCGGCTTTGGCCAAGACCCCGGTTGCGGTCGAAGACGTGCATTTAATCGCGGACTTGCCCATGGTACAAACCGCGCTCTTTCACTTGCACAACCTGACCTTGGCTGAAGGCAACACCCTTCTGCTCACCGGCAACGGCGCCCCTCTGCAATGGGGATTAACCCTGCCAGACCTGCTCAGTCGCATGCAAGGCACCACGGTGGCCACGCTGGACCAACCGGACGACATGTTGCTTATGGCGGTTATGGCCAAGCAATTTGGCGACCGCCAACTGATGCCCACTCCAGACGTGCTGAGCTACATTGCGAAACATATGGACCGCAGCTTTGCCAATGTCGCCCGTATTGTCGAAGCGCTGGACCAGCTGTCCCTAAGCGAAAAACGCCCCATCACCAAGGCGCTGGCTAAGCGGGTGTTGGAGCAAAACTGACCCCCCGCGACACCCTGCCTTGCGCAGCTCTCTGGACCCTTCGCATTTTCCCGCCTAAAGTCATCTTCTCGTTACCTGCCAATGGCATGAGAGTGACATGACCCAAGCTGACTTTCTAAAATCCGACTTCCCCGCCCCTGTTGCGTTGCCCGATTTGGACCGCAACGGACCGGACCGTTTCTTCAACCGTGAATTAAGCTGGCTCAGCTTCAACTGGCGTGTGCTTGAAGAAAGCGAAAATCCACGGGTGCCGCTGTTGGAACGCCTGCGTTTTCTGTCCATCTCCGCCACCAACCTGGATGAGTTTTACACCGTCCGCGTTGCAGGCCTGCGGGAATTGGTCCGCGAAGGCCACAACAATCCAGCCCAAGACGGCCTGTCCCCCGCCGAACAGCTTGTGCTGATCAACGCCGACGCCCGCAACCTGCTGCAAGAGCAACAGCGGATGTTCAACAGCCTGCGCAGCGAGCTGGAAACGCAAAACATCCACATCCTGCAACGCGATGCCCTGACCGACGACGATCTCACGTTCCTCGCGGATGTCTTTATGAACCGCGTTTTCCCAATGCTCTCGCCGCTGGCCATCGACCCGGCACACCCGTTCCCCTTCATTCCCAACACCGGCTTCACGCTGGCCTTGCAGCTTGAACGCAAGAAAAACAAACGCAGCCTCAAGGCGTTGCTGCCAATTCCCAATCAGATTGACCGGTTTGTTTTTCTACCGTCCGCTGAAGGCACCATCCGCGCCTTGCCACTTGAGGAACTTCTGATCCTGCATCTGGACAGTGTTTTTCCCGGCTACAAGGCCAAAGGCCACTGTGCATTCCGCGTTCTGCGCGACAGCGACCTCGAAGTTGAAGATGAAGCCGAAGACCTGGTGCGCGAATTTGAAGTGGCGCTCAAACGCCGCCGCCGCGGCGAAGTTGTGCGCCTGAAGATCACGTCCGACGCCCCTGCAGGCCTCAAAAAGCTCATCATGCAGGAGCTTGAAGTCACCGGCGACGAGGTCGTCGACATTGACGGCATGATTGGCCTCGCGGATCTCAAGGAAATGGTGATCGATGATCGCCCGGACCTGTTGTGGCCTTCTTTCACCCCTCGCGTGCCCGAACGGGTGCAGGACTTTGACGGCAACATGTTTGCCGCCATTCAACAAAAAGACATGCTACTGCACCACCCGTATGAGACCTTCGACATGGTGGTGCGCTTCTTGCAACAGGCCGCGCGCGACCCCAATGTTGTGGCCATTAAGCAAACGCTGTACCGCACCTCCAAGGACTCTCCAATTGTCGAAGCGCTCTGCGAAGCAGCCGAGGACGGCAAGTCCGTAACAGCGTTGGTCGAACTCAAAGCCCGCTTTGACGAAGCTGCAAACATCCGCCAATCCCGCCGTCTGGAACGGGCGGGCGCCCATGTCGTGTATGGTTTCCTCGATCTAAAAACCCACGCCAAGATCTCCACAGTGGTGCGCCGTGAAGGCGAGAAACTGGTGACCTACACCCACTACGGCACCGGCAACTACCACCCGATCACCGCAAAAATTTACACCGACGTAAGCCTGTTCACCTGCGACGCGGCGCTGGGACGAGACGCAAACCGCGTCTTCAACTACCTCTCCGGCTACGTCGAGCCTGACACTTTGGAAAATCTCGCCATCTCCCCAATCAGCCTGAAACCCAAGTTGCTTGAGCTGATCGCGCAGGAGGCAGAAAACGCCCGCGCAGGCAAACCAGCGGCGATCTGGGCGAAAATGAACTCTTTGGTGGAGGCGGAGGTCATCGACGCGCTTTATGCAGCCTCACAGGCTGGCGTGAAAATTTCGCTTATCGTGCGGGGAATTTGTTGCCTGCGCCCCGGCATCGAAGGCCTGTCTGACAACATCCGCGTAAAATCCGTGGTTGGCCGCTTCCTGGAGCATTCCCGTATTGTCTGCTTTGCCAATGGCCACGAGCTACCCACCAAAAAAGCGCGGGTCTTCATGTCCTCTGCCGATTGGATGGGCCGCAACCTCAATCGTCGCGTCGAAACCCTAGTCGAAGTCAAAAACGCCACGGTCAAAGCCCAGATGATGTCCCAGGTCATGGCCGCCAACATGGCTGACGTGGCCCAAAGTTGGGTGATGAAGCCAGACGGCAGCTTTGACCGCACCCCGGTTCCGGAAGGCGAATTTGCCTTCAACTGCCACCGCTTCTTCATGGAAAACCCGTCACTCTCTGGACGCGGCTCTGCAGGGGCATCAGATGTGCCTCAATTGACCCATACGGATGATTGACCCCACTTCAAGGGTGGCGCAATGTTGCGCCACCAAACAACTCTGCACCTGACGTAAGACGACCGCCATGCCCCACGATCCGCAGCAGGACCATAGCCTGTTTGAACGCCCTATTTTTGAAGACCTCGAGGCACGCGCCCTCTCGCGGGTTGGCGTGGTCGACGTCGGCTCGAACTCGGTGCGCCTTGTGGTTTTTGACGGCGCGGCGCGTAGCCCGGCCTATTTCTACAACGAGAAAATCATGTGTGCCCTTGGCGCTGGCATCGCCGACACCGGTAAACTCAACCCCAAAGGGCGTGAACGGGCATTGGCAGCCATCGCTCGCTTTGCGCGATTGGCGGATTCCATGCGCCTCAACGGTCTCACCGCAGTCGCCACAGCCGCCGTGCGCGAAGCCTCTGATGGCCCGGATTTCTGCGCCGAAGTACTGGCCACGACCGGCGTGCACATCCATGTCATCGACGGCGCCGAAGAGGCGCGACTATCCGCCCAAGGCGTGCTCACTGGATGGCCGGGTGCCTATGGTCTGATCTGTGACATTGGCGGCGCATCGATGGAGCTGGCCGAAATCAACGACGGTCAGGTTGGCAAACGTGTCACCTCCTCGCTTGGCCCGCTGAAACTTCGCGACTTGAAAGGTGGCAAAAAAGGCCGCCGCGACTTCATCAACAGCACCTTGGATGACCTTTATCAACAGATGGGCAATCAGCGAAACCGCCTGTTCCTGGTGGGCGGCTCCTGGCGGGCCATTGCCCGCATCGACATGGAGCGCCGCGGCTACCCGCTCAAGGTGCTGCACGAATACCGCATGACCGCCACCTCGGTGCGCGACACCGCCCGCTACATTCAGGAACACGATCCAGAAGAACTACGCGGCCGCTGCGGTGTGTCCAGCTCCCGTATGGCGCTGGTGCCGCTGGCCATCGAAGTTCTAAAAGGCGTACTGCGCCGCTTCAAACCGCATGACATCGCGATCAGCTCCTATGGCATTCGCGAAGGCGTGCTTTATGAGCAAATGCCCGACCGCATCCGCGAACGCGACCCGCTGATCGAAGCCTGCCGCTTTATGGAAGCCAAGGACGCCCGCATCCCCGGCTTTGGCAAATCGCTCTACAAATTCATCTTCCCGATCTTCAAATCCGCCAAGCCGGAACAGTTACGACTGATCAAAGCGGCCTGCTACCTGCACGATGTCAGCTGGCGCGCGCATCCCGATTATCGAGCCGAAACCGTGTTTGACAGCACCACCCGCGCCAATCTTGGCGGCCTCAAACATGAGGAACGTGTGTTTCTCGGCCTGTCCCTGCTGCATCGTTACCGCAACAAATCCGAAGGCACCCGCTTTGAGGATCTTGCCCAGATTTTGAGTGACAAAGAGCAGCACCAAGCTGAGGTGATTGGCAAAGCCATGCGTTTTGGCGCCATGCTGTGGCAACAAGACCGCGACAATATGGGCACGCTGAAGTACCACCCCAAAAAGGCCGAGCTGCACCTCAAATTGCCCGCCAGCACGGGTCCCCTTTATGGCGAAGTGGCCGAAGCCCGATTCAACGCGCTGGCCAATGCCCTCGGCGCAACCAGCAGCGTGCGCCTGAAAGATTAACGCTCAAGCGCCGGCTTGGATGGCTTCTTCTTGCCCCAAGTATCCTGGGGGAATCACACCTGTGTGACGGGGGCAAAGCCCCCCTTGGCCCTCTCACAGCTCGACACCACCTGAGGCCTCATCCTCCGGAGGCTGCCCCATCTCTTCCGGTGTCTTTTTGCGCATGATGATGTCGCCATTGGGCAGCATTTCCGGCGCGTGATAGCTGCTCCAATCTTCCACCTTGGAAAACACCGCGCCAAGCTTTGGCCCCATTTCCTCTAGGAAGCCCTGCAAGCCCGGACCAATCTCTTCCACCAAAGCAGAGAACCCATCAAGGGTTGGCGCAATTTCGTCCTGCAACCCTTTGAGAAACAGCTCCATACCCTGTTCTATCAGGCTGCGACCATTGTCAGTCTCTTCTGCTGTCGCAAGCCCCGCAGGAGCACAAAGGCCAACACACACCACACAAGCTTTCAAGGTTTTCATGACAGCTTTTCCCAACTCAACTCAAACATCGATATCCAACACCACTGGAAAATGGTCCGATGCCATCAACAGCGCGTCACGCAGCTCTGGCATGTCCCAGCATGTATGATCTTCAAACGGATGCCAAATCCGCCAGCGTGGGTTCGCCGATCGCAACCTCTCTGACACCATGATGTAATCCAGAAGCGCGTTCAAATAACGCCCCTCACGCTCGAGATGAAACCGTGCTGTGGTCGGTTGTGCCACCAACTTGTGACGCAACGCCATCGCCGCATGCGGATCATACATGCGCGCGCCATCGTTGCTGCCCAACAAAATTTCCACAGACGAGCGGCCAAAAAGGTCCTCAAACGCATCCAGCCCAGGGCCGTCGTTCAAATCCCCGAGAAGGATCACATCCTCCCCCGCCGTCAGTTCCTCCTCAATCCGGCGTCGCAGCCAGATCGCCTGCGCCAATTGCTTGCGCCGGTTGGCGATGGATATTTTCATCACCTCATCGCGATTGCGCGCGCCATGCGGCGCTTTGGACTTCAAATGTGCGCCAATCACACGCAGCTTGCGCCCTTCCGCTGTTGTCACGTCCAATTCCAGTGGCGGCTTGGAAAACACCACCAAATCCTCTTTGGCATCCACGTCTAGATCCAGCCGCAACACGCCATCAAACCGCGGCGCGCCCGTGGCCCCGTGCTTTCCCGTGATCTCCCCGCGCGGATCATGCGTAGGCGTCAACGTCGCCGGATCATACAACAGCGCAATCTCTTGCTGGGTCGTGTTGGCAAACCCCAATACAGCCTTGTCGGCTCGCAATTCAAACGTCGCTGCAAACCGCTCCAGCGCCAAAACCGTATCACGCTTGCTGCCCTGATCCGGCGCCTCAACCACCATCACCGCATCCGCATCCAACGCAGTGAACACAGTCCCCACGGCCTCAATCTGCTGCGCGCGTGTGACACCTTTACGACCAGACCAGCCGTCATCCATAAGCAACTGATTTTGATCATCAAACAGGCTGGAAAACCATTCCACGTTATACGTGGCAATACGCATCACGCCGCCTCGTTGATCTGGTCCCAGGCACGGTTGATATCAATCATGCGTTTCTCGGCAATCTTGACCGCCTCTTCCGGCACGCCGCGCGCAATCATCGCATCTGGGTGGGTTTCCCGCACCAGGCGGCGCCACTCTTTGCGGATATCTTCCATCGACATTTCCGGCGTCACGCCCAAAACCGTAAAGGGATCCGCTTCGGCGTCAGGCACAAATCGCGCGCGCATAGCTTTGAACGCATGATCTTCGACTCCAAGGATCTCGGCGACGCGCTGCAGGAAAACATCTTCATTTGGATGATATTCCCCATCGGCCACCGCAATGTGAAACAGACCTTCCATCAAATCATCCGGCCGCCCATGCACCGCACCAAACATGCCTTTGATACGCGTGGCGTATTCTTCAAAACCAGCCACATCCTGACGCGCCATATTGAACACCTTGGCGGCGTTAGCTTCGTCCTTTTGCGCGATTTGGAAAACTTCTCGGAATGCCGTGACCTCATCGCGCGTCACCAAGCCATCCGCCTTGGCCATCTTTGCACCCAGCGCGATCACCGCGATGGTGAAGGCAACGGACCGCTCCGGCGGCGCACGCAGATGATCAAACACAGAGGAGAGCGACTCCCCCTGACTCAGAGCAGACAACGCCTGCGATATGCGGGACCAAATTGACATGCCGCCACCTTAGCGCTTCTTAACCAAATGGCCAGTGCTGCGTCACAGCATTTTTTGCAACAGCACCAAGTCCATCCAGCGATCAAATTTTTGCCCAACCTGAGGCATCCGCCCAACCTCAACAAAGCCAAGCTGTTTATGGAACGCAATGCCGCCGGCATTCTCTCCGCCTACGCCAGCCACCAAAACATGAACGTCACGCGCTTTGGCCTCAGCCTCTAAGGCATCCATCAGGGCACGCCCAACGCCTTTTCCCCGCGCACGCTCTGCCAGATAAATTGTGTGTTCCATGGTACGCACATAGCCGGGGCCGCTCCGAAACGGCCCAAAGGTGGAAAACCCCTGTACCACACCGTCATCCTCTGCAACCTTGAACACGGCCTCTGACGCAATCGCGGTCTTCATCGCCCCCAGCTCTTTTTCGACAGTGTTAAACGTGCTGACCCCGTCGCGGATTTCGCGGTTCCAGATGTCGGCAATCGCCCTGGCATCGGCCCCCGTTGCGTCACGTAGGATCACCGCAACACCCGTGTGCCAATTGGGGTGTCAAAGGTGGCCTGCAATGCAGGATCACCGGCCACAAACTCCACCCGAGAGTCGGTCAGTCCAACACAGACTCTCAGCGCCTCCGCATCAGGGTGCGCCACTTCCAGCCGTGTGAGTGCCACACCAGAGGGTGTCAGAATTTCTGCCGGTGTCACCACTACATCCCACTGAATAAGCGCGGGAAATCGGTTGTCAAATGGCAGAACACCGCTGTCCGGCACCGCCATTCGCCAGCGCAGATCCCCGCGCGTCAAATGCATCACATTGCCCGCATCCACATCAAACCGCGCCAGTTCTTTGTCCATATCATCCGTGCGGCAAATCCAATTCCCCAAACGCGGCGCGCCCTGCAACCGGTCCAGGTCAAACCAGCGCGGAAACGGCAGAGCCCCGGCCGCCGGATTGGCTGCAATAGCCTCCAGATACAGCCCGTCGGCAAGGCCAATCAGCCGATTGTGTGTGCCAAAATGCTCATGCTCTCCACCAGGCCCCATCTTAACGCCCAGCGCAGCTTCCACATGCGCCACGGCTGCCTCAAGCGTTTCGCCTGCTACAGCCAAGTGATCCAACGTCAGCATCAAAGCTCCCTCCTTGTTTGCCACTATCAAAGCGCAAAGCACAAACCACCACAACGCAAAGCAGCGGATGGCAATCCTACCAGCGGTTGGCGGCGTCTGAGACCTGAAAAAGCACAGTCGCGTGCCAAAATGTTCGGGAATGTGATGGCGGAGAAGCTGTCCGACTAAATAATTACTCAAACAACTACATATAATTGATTTTTGCGAGCTAAAATCAATTCATACCACACAAAACACACATACGGATCTACTTCCATCACTCAGACACCCGTTCACATTCTCGCATGATGAACACACGAGCCGCCCTACTCAATCTTTCGCGGGTTCCCAACTATAGACATTGGAGCTATACGGCGGCGCATCAATGACGCCGTTCGCTGCATATGCAAGTTCTGCCTTTTAGGCGGCATCTGGTATGCGAGTAGCTGTAGACGTTTGCATGAACCCGGCGAATGGCTGTTTCCCGCCTTTTGTGTCGAGCAACGCGAACGGCCCAAAGCCGACATTCGATCAAACCGCAGCCAATGACCGCTCCGAGCCTAAATCCAACCGATGCTGCATCGGGTACGAAAGGCGGCGTTGCGCGGAAAACGGGTCTTGCAAAGTGAAAAACAGAGGATCGCTGAGGTTGTTCCGTCGCCATTATTGCGAATGTCCGGTCCCACTACGGTAATCGATTTTATAGAAGATCCAAAAGCTTTGAGTACCCGGTGCTCAAAACAAAAGCGGACATCGTTCCTGTCATCATCGCCGGAACGCCCTGTTTCCAGGTGTCAAATACTAGGTGACAGAAAATCGCGCCAATCGAAGTGCCAAGCAGAGCCAACGCTCCAAGCGGTCCAATCCAGGAAGACTGGAACCAGATAGCGGTAGCCCCGAACAACTCGGCGCATCCGACCAGGAACATGATTTGCCGGTTTAGGCCGTAGCTTTCAATCATGTCCAGCTGGATCTCAAAGACCTTTCTCTGCCAGCCAAAAATCTTGATGGATGACGCGAATAGAAAAAATGCCGACAGCAGGCCTAAGATTATGTTTAGGACCATTGTCAGTCCTCCTTGTTTGATTTCTTGAAGGCTGCCGGTGACATACCGGTCCATTTACGAAACGCCCGAGAGAACGCGGTGGGATCGCGATATCCGAGCCTTTGTGCTGTTTCACCAACGGATTTCCAACCTTTGATGAGTAGGCTTTCGGCTGCTTCCTGTTTGAGACGCACGATCACCTGCGAGGCCGTCTGACCGTAAGGTTCCAATCGGTTGTTCAGCGTCTCCCGATGGAACCCGCACAGGTTGGCCAGTTCATCCACACCAAACCCCGGCTCCGCCAGATGAACCCGTATCAAACCTTCCAGCCCGGCCAGAAAATCCTGCGGAGCCGCGAGATCCCTGTCCAGAATTCTGAGGTTTGGTGGGTTTTCCAAAGCCTCCGGAAACAACCGGTAGCTCAACCAGTTCGACGGAAACCTGATCGAAAACCCTTGTGGTCCGCATTTGACGGCTTGCACGCCATGAAACTGCTTGGGCAATGCGTCCGGGTCGCTGACACGAAGAATAATCTGAGTGGGGTCCCACCTGAAATCCAGCACTCTATGCAGCAGAGAAATCCATATGCTGGTCAGAAACGCATCGGTTTGACCGGGAGAAGTCGAGACCTGAAAATTCCTTTTGGCGCTGAAATAAGCGTTTTCACCTTCCACAAAAAGGGACTGAGTCACAGCGTTGGACTCCTTCGAAACCACCTGTGTGAACCTCGTGAAGAAGTCCCCAAGGGTAAGCGCTTCCGCAAGCGCGTCGCCCAGAGGCAGGAACTGGACAAGATCGACAGATTGCCCGACCTGGGCACAGAAATCCGGAGATGTGGCCTCGGCGACAGCGAGATAGACTTGGTAGATTGTATCGTGCGGCAGGAAGTTCAGAGGGTCCATTATCTGGGCTTCGTTCAGGCTAAGCGGGCCGAGCACAAATGCCGGTTCAATGCCGACATTACGAAGAGCGCCGACAACCGGAGCAGCAACTGAAGCTCTGACAAGGGGTAAGGACTGATCCCGTATTTTGCTACTTTCGTCCGTCATTCCGCCTCCTACTTCGCGAGGTTGGAGCCGAGGTGAAGAGGATTCCTACAAGAAATCTTCAAATCTTGCAGATTGCCAAAACTAATCCCGGGCACTGGTCAAGGTGTCAGGCAATTTCTCCCGTACTCCCTACAATCGCAATAGAAAAGGAACATCTGTGATTCGTCTTTTTGGGAGGGACGACCGGATTCAAAAGCGAACCAGTACAATGACGTCCGTGGTCCTGGCGGCTGGTTTAGGTTTGCTACTCTCAACCAGCGCTGCTGTACAAGAAGTGGGCTTTCCAACCGTATTCACCAATGTTCATGGCTTCGCCGGACTGAACGAAGGGCGAATTGAGAATGCCAGCGTTCTGACTTTGCAGAGAAACCAGGTCGAATATGGTGCGACCTTCAATAATACACTCGACTGAGTGTCGCGCGGGGTGATTTTACCTCGACACCCCGCGCACAAACCAATTTGTCAAAGGGAGAGGAAAATATGAATGTATCAAAACGATTGCTAGCAGCCGCAAGTGTGGTTGCCTTCTCGGCATCCGCATCCTTTGCGCAGGATGGCCCTGTTCAAACCCTGTTCACCAATGTGCATGTTTTCGACGGGAACAGCGAAAACCGCATCGAGAACGCCTACGTTCTGATCGAAGGAAATTTGATCAAGACCGTCACTACAGAGACCATTGACGCTCCGGACGCCACCGTAATCGACGGTGGCGGGCGCACATTGATGCCCGGCCTGATCGACGGTCACACCCATTTCTTTTTTGCCGTGAACGGCGGGGTCGGCGCTGCTGAGCAGATGCATTGGCAGTATCTCGGTGCAATGGGTGCTTATGCTGCCAAAGAACACCTCCACAACGGTTTCACGACCGTGCGCGAGGCCGGTGGCGGCGCGGTCGGACCTGGCCTGAAACAGGCGATTGACGAAGGCTACATGGAGGGGCCGAGAATATACCCGTCAGCAGCTTGGATTGGGCAGACATCCGGTCACCAAGATTTTGTTACCTACGGCCAGTTCGATCAAACCGAAAGCAATCTTTATCGGTTAGGTTTTTCAATCAATGCTGATGGTGCGGATGAGGTCACCGCAGCGGTGCGCAAGAACCTGTCACTTGGTGCGTCTCAGATCAAGATTATGATCTCGGGAGGGGTATCATCCGTGAAGGATCCACTTCATTCCTCACAGATGTCCGAGGCAGAGGTCCGCGCGGCAGTCGATGCGGCGGCGGCGTGGGACACCTATGTTATGTCTCATGTATACAACGATTCCGACATCAAGCGGGCACTGGAGTTTGGGGTCAAATCTATTGAACACGGGCAGTTCATGACTGACGAGACCGCAAAACTCGCCATCGAAAAGGGAGCGTTCATCGTCTCCAACCTCGCCGGATCGACAGATGGGATCCTCCAGCATCCCGCATATTCTGTGGAAGGCTCGCCCGTCCTCGCGAAGACCAAGCAATTTCTTTCGGGGGTTTCCAATTACAAGAAGGTGGTAAACGACAACCCCGATCTCAAGATGGTTTTCCAGACCGATCTGGTGTTCACCCTTGGGCACGACTTGCGCCGCGGGATCGACTTTGAGAAGTGGGTATTGACCGACTATCTTGGAAACCTGCGGGCGCTACGGGCCATGACCTCGACCGCGGGTGAGTTGATGGCCCTCAGTGGCAAGCAGAACCCTTACCCCGGAAAGCTCGGTGTGATCGAGGAAGGTGCTTATGCCGATATTCTGATCGTTGACGGAAACCCGCTCGAAGACATTACCGTGATCGGAGCGAGTTCCGATTGGCTTGGCGCTCCTGACCGCGAGGAAATCCCAACAATGCGCATCATCATGAAAGATGGTGTGATCTACAAGAACACGCTGGAATGATCAGCGCTTGGGGCGGGTCAATCTCCGCCCCAAGTTCTCCTTAACTCTTCTATCAAAACTTGTGGGGCAGTCTATGAAACATCTCGTACTTGGCTCATTGATAACACTCTGTGGTTCATTCGCTTTCGCTGAGGACGCGAAAAACATGCGCACATTCCTATTCATAGGCACGCCAAACAGTGCGGCGTGGGAAATGCAGATAGCGAACCCGGGCGACCGCGCTGCTACGGTCAAGGGCGGAATCGAGGCGCTTGGCGGTAAACTTCTCAGCTACTATTGGGGATTTGGGAACGGTAAGAATTACATAACCGTATCCCTTCCTGACGACCCCACCTTTATCCAAGCATTTTATCTCACGCGTCTGGGAGACGGGGTGTTGGATGATTACCAAATGATTGAGTTGATGAGCAGTGCGGATATGGGCACGGCGCTAGAGCGTGTTTCCGATGTCAAAGCGGCAGATGACATGAAATGATGGGCAGCCTGTTCCGCCAGAAATCGCACCTCCCACCACGGCATGCCCTTTACGCCGCACTCATGTGCGGGCTTACTCTAATTGGTGGTTCTGCTGTGGCTCAGGAAAGTGACGCTCAGGCGAGTTTAGAGGCCGCTGCGCAGGTGTCATTAGGTGGTCCGGGATCGGCCAGCGCACAGCAGGAACAGGACAGGCTGCGACGGCTGGAAGAGTCCCGTTGGCCGGGTCTGGACCGCGCCCTTGATCCTATAGAACAGTCTTTGGGTCGCTTCCGGGAAAACACAGGCTTGGCGTTGAGCTTTGATTATCAGGCTCTGTATTAGCGCAGTTCCCATGATCTGACTGGTCAGGGCGAGTCTGCATCGGGCCAACTCAGGATGATTGGTACATGGGAGTTGGCAAACCGGGGCGGCGCTAACCCAGGTAGCCTTGTCTTTATTCTGGAGAACCGGCACCGGTTGGGCCAGCCCATTGCGCCGTCGGCATTGGCCGGTCAAATCGGTTATCAGGGCGCCACAGGCGTGACCTTTGGAGACACAGACACAAATCTGTCTGTCGCATATTGGCAGCAGGGGTTTGGAAATGGGCGAGGTGGCTATGTTGTTGGCCGTATCGATCCCGGCGACTATTCGGACATTCTTGGTTACGTGAACCCCAGAACGACATTTTCGAACTTCTCAATCATGTTCAGCCCGGTTTTGCCAATCCCCGATCCGGGGTTCGGCGCGGTCGCAGGCGGGTATCTGACCGATCAGGTCTATGCCCTGGGTGTGGTTAGTGATGCAAACGGATCATTGACCGATGTGGAATGGTTTCCCAGCGGCAGCGAGTTCTATAAATATGCAGAAGTCGGTTGGACGCCTGAACGTTCAAAGCGGTTTTTGACAAATGTTCATCTGGGAATGTTCCACATTGATGAGCGCCAAGATGCAGGTGTGCCAGAAACATACGGCGTGACTCTGGCTGCAAACCACACCTTTGAAAATGAGTTGATGATTTTTGGGCGTCTCGGTTGGTCCAACGGTGGTGGGGCGCTGGCGAAAAAGGCCGTAAACGCAGGCTTGTTGTGGCGACCGGGAACCTATGACGACCTTTTGGGTTTGGCTGTGACAGTTGCAGATCTGACGACACCGGGGTTGCTCCATCAAACAACCGTCGAAGCATTCTATCGATGGGATTTGGCTGATAATTTGGCTTTGACCGCCGACGTTCAATATCTGAGCAATCCCGGCGCAAACGCGAACGACCCGTTGGTTTTTGGGTTCAGGCTGAGGATCAATCTTTAACAGGTGAATTGCGAATTAGCCCGTTCGGGCCACGGTACGCCACTGAACAGCTGGTGTGACAGGTGAGTGGATCACCTCCATTTCGTCCGGTTTTGCGGTCTGATTTTTGCATTTAAACCATTGTTACAAGGACCAAAGCGGTCGCTGCTCCAGAGGGCGGTAAATGCTCATAGTACGATCCCTACACCTGTGGAAATTCTCGACTTCAGGCTGCTTACGGTCGTTGGTCTGATTGAGATGAACGGCAGCTTTGGCCGCAATCCTGATCTTGGCGTTCGGCGCAGCGAAGGTCCGCTTCCCGCCCAAAATGATTAGGTCAGCTACCGGCCCTTTGCTGCCGTAGGAACAACACCCGCCTAACGACGGCTTCCAGCCCAAAGCGAACATGACCTTTCTATAGGGAAGGCCGGTTTCCAGACATTCGCAGCAGCCAGTGTGAAAGTCTTCTATGCGCAGATCCAATGGATCCACACCAACCCGCCAGCTCCTTACACTTTCCACCCAGCTGACTAGCTGACGAGTTTGGAATTAGTCGCCAGCTTTCCCGCGGCGGGTTCGCGTGGCCAAGTGCAAAAAGTAGAGAGGTCACAATCGTTCAACGCTCTCCCTGTTTGCACCACAGCCATCTTGAGGCTGATCTTGGATCAGCACAATGACTCCAGTCGAACCAGAACTTACGTCTCTAGCTTATGTTCGCGAAGCTTCAAATGCGGCCCAAGCTGTCTCAAAAGCTGCAAAATCGAACCCCGTTTGTCGTGCCGGTTCCAAGATCAGCTGCTCAGTGTCCAGCAGTTTGTGGATTGCGTCTGCGAGTTGATCAACCACTTCCGGAGGGATCACCAAGGCACCATGCTGATCGGCGTGCACCAAGTCTCCGTTACGGATGCGCAGGCCAAAGATTTGAACTTCCGTGTCAATTTCACGGACATGTACAAACCCGTGGCTTGGCCCGATTGAGCCCGCCACAACCGGAAACCCCTTCGGCAGATCCCCAAGATCGCGCATCACCCCATTGGTTAGGGCCCCATTTGTGCCGAGCCCTTTGTGAACGGTGGTGTTGATCTCCCCCCAAAAGGCGCCAACGCAATGGGGATAATCCAGATCCTGCACCGCTGTTATCGCGGGACGCGGGCCTTCGGACATATATTTGTAATAGGCCATCCGCCGCGCCTTAATCACATCAGGCGCTTCCGATGGTGGTTCAAGCGCCGCGATTTTTGCGGTTCGGGCATAGCCGACAATCGCTCCGCCCTCAGGATCCGAACACAACATCGTGCCACGGGTGAATTGGTCAAAGCCACGTTGGCCCTGGGCCACTTCAATGGCGTTACAGACGGTTGGGGTGTCCACGGATTGTAGCAATTTTAATAGTGTGTCGTTCATAAGCTCTCCAGCCAGCGGGTCACTGCCGCGTTGGTAACTCCAGGTTGTTCCAAAGTGGGCAAATGTCCTGCGTTTTCAACAATCTGCATTGTGCTTCCGGGGATCAGGTTTTGCATCAAACGGTGGCGCTCCACCGGGCACAAGCTGTCCTCACGACCGCACAGGATCAGAGTTTGACCTGCGTATCCGCGTAGCGTTTCCGTTTGGTCTCGCCGATCCCGTAACGCTTTGGACTGTCGAACAAAAACTTCAGGCCCAAGGTCGGTGGCCATAGCCATACAAAGATCCAAGATCTTGCCTTGATTGGGCCCATCCGCCAGGTAATTGGGCTTCATCTCCTCGCGCATCACACGCCGCATATCTCCTGCCAAAGTGGCGGCTATTTGAAGCGCTCGGCGATCTTTTATCGCCTCCGATTCCGCAAGTGGGTTGGTGTCCATCAAGGCTAGCCCCACAATGCGGTCTCGCGCTTGTCGCAACATCTCCATGGCGACAATTCCGCCCATCGACAACCCCGCCAGAGCGAATTTTGGAGGCGCGGTCTGCAACACTTCTGTGGCGAGTTTCTCAATGGTTTTCTTCCCGCCCAGCGGAGCCGCCATGATCGGATAGCGACCAGACAAAGCATTGATTTGCGGGCCAAAAAGGCGCGCATCACACATCATACCGGGGAGCAAAACCAATGGTGTCATGACAGCGCTGCGGCTCCTTCGCTGAGAGCTGCGAGTTTGGCATAGGCAATATCGGGATCGACCGCGCCAAATCCTGCGAAAGTCCCAAAGCCGCAGTCGCTTCCGGCGATTACACGGTCCGCGCCAACAATGTCACTAAAGCGTTGGATTCGCTGAGAAACCAGATCAGGATGCTCGACAAAATTGGTCGTGGTGTCGACCACTCCGGGCACCAGTATCTTGTCATCAGGGATCTCGGATTTTCGATCTCTAAACACTGTCCATTCATGGGCATGGCGTGGATTTGACGTTTCAAACAGCACGTAGCGCGACTTTGTTGCCATCAATGTGCTAAACACCTTGTCCATCGGAATGTCGCAACAATGCGGCCCCTCGTAATTTCCCCAGCAAATATGAACCCTTACACGGTCTTGCGGCACGTTTTGCAGGGCGTGATTGAGCGCCTCCACATGCAAGTTCGCGATCTTGAGGAACTCCGCATCACTTAGATCGTTAAACAACATATGGCGGGACAGGGCCAAATCGGGGCAATCCAATTGCAGATCTAAGCCATTGGAAACAATGGTTTCATACTCGTCCTTCATGGCATCCGCGAGCGCCGCCAAATAGGCTTCACGACTGGCATAATGATCGTTCTGCAAAAACAGCGAGATCACCCCTGGCGAGGCGGCATTCATAAACCCACGCTCAACGTCGTGATCCGCCATGGTGGCCTTCAGATTATTGATATCTTTCATCAATTCCCCCTGCCCTTTGCTGTGCACCTCTCCGGTGCACTTGGGGCGGGCGTATTGCGGTGTGCCGCCATCATCGGCCAAACGCTTCAGGAAAGACGGGAACATCTTGAGGTCTGCTGGTGCGTTGCGCTCGCTGTCTCCCGAGAACCCCGTGTAGCGGTCTTTGACATAGGTGGCGTAGGAAATTTTACTGGTTTCCCCGTCACTTACAATATCAACACCGGCCGCGACCTGCTTGCGTACCGTCTCGTCCACGGCCGCAGTCATCGCTGCATCAAACGCCGCAGGATCGTAGGGGTTTTCGTGCTCACGCGCGAAGATAAAATCCACCACCTTCTGGGTGCGTGGCAGGCTGCCCACATGGGTTGTTAAGATTTTGCTCATCGCGCCGTTTTCCCTGTCTGTTTCCCGTCGGTATTGCGTCGGTACTGCGGAGGTGCGCTCCGCCAACCATCACCGTTAACGTTTGAGCGCCTGGCGCGGCAGGAAGTGCCGCCGCGCGAGGCCTAAGGTTTTAGCCGGTCCAGGTGTCCCCTGCGGCATCGTCTGTCGCGGTGATGCGGTAAAGCCCCGCTTCCCCCGTCATCGAAGGGGCCACGCTGTAGCTTTCGCCGGACAATGCCACGGCCGTGTCGCCTGCGGACAAGGTGACCTCCACGTCGTTGATAGTGATGCGCCAATGGCCAGTGGCGGGCATCAGCACCACGGGCTGCGCAGTTGCCACGGGCTCTGTCACGGCGGAACCGCGTGTGAGGAAATCGACTTCAAACCCGGGCTTGTCTTTGATGATCGCGTCCTCACCAATCACTTTGGCTGGCGTTTTTGCCGCCAAGGCTATCAAATCCCAATAGCGGGCCACATAAGGCATCACCTCTTCAACCGGCACTTCGGGGAACGCTTTTAACTCCTCTTCGGTCAACAACGGCATCGGGCGCACGTTGTGTGGCAGCTCTTCGCCCTTCTTGCTGTCATAAAGCACGCCGTTGTCGCCCAGCATCAAACCATGCGCCTGCGCATCTTCGATCACATGCGGCGCCCAAGTGACGCCGCCACCTGCGTCATCGCCGCCTAGGATCGCCATGATCATCCCGTAGTCCTGACCAACGTTTTCAAAGCCTCGGAAGATGCCGGTAGGAATGTTGAAGATATCGCCTTCCTCGGCGATGAATTCACCGGCGTCACCGTGCAAACCCCAGAAAAAGCGCCAGCGGCCTTTAGCCACGAAGAACACTTCAGCGGTGGTGTGGCTGTGCAGCGAGTTGCAGCATTTGGGCGGCTGTCCCGCCGCGCCAATGTTAAAACCGATTTTGTCGGTGATGTGCACATGCTGATCTGGAGACTCGGACACACCGCCGCCGACAATGGTGAAGTTTTCTTTCTGGTCGCTGCCCGGTGAGTGGGCGTCGATGAAGGCAGTTTTGCAGGGTTTCAAGCCGCCGTAGCGTACGATGCGGGATTGGATAGAACTCATCTTTTGTCACCTTTTTGGGGGGGATTGGGGTCAAAGTCGACCCCGCCCCAGGAGGACGGTTGTTGAGACGGCGTGCGCGCAAAGCGGCACGATGCGCATGAAAGCGCCGCGCCGCCTGTGTGTTGCACAGCCGAGGATATGTCAGGTTGGAATTCACGCCTGACCTGTTTGAAGCAGGATCTGTTTCCAGACCGATGTTTCATCAAACAATGTGTATTCGCGGCGCACTTTAGGCTGATCGGTGATCAGTGCACCGAAGTCGGCATGGCTGATGCCCAGCACATAGACTTCTGCGCCGGTTGGCACCCCAAAGGTACCCCAGCCTTCGTGTTTGCCCCAGAGGCTCCACCGGATCGCGGCACGTGGTGGCATCATTGGGTCATCACGACCAATCTGGTGCTCGATTTTGAACTCAGCATTTGGGAAGCTGGCGCGCAATCCCATCCAGAAGCGGTCCACGGCATCCCAGCCATGACCGGTCACACCACCCACGTATTCGGATTGTACCGCGCGGTCGTACTCGGCCTCAATCGCCGCAATGTCGGCACCCATGATGCGGTTGAGGAGCTCGGCGTAACGTGCGCCCCATGCATTGTCATTGCCAGTCCCTTTGTAAGGGCCAGGCTGGTCTGTGTGCGGCGTCAAAGGCTTCACGGATTTGGCCGGGCCACCTTCGGCCTCGATCAGGTTCGCGGCGTATTCCTTGGGGTCCCACCCCATTTGACGCACGATGGCACCTTGATCGCGGATCAGCCATTCATCATTGATCTGATTGTTGATCGCGTGACAGTCCGCCAGGATGCGATAACGCAATTGCTTACCGGTGGCTTTGCCATAAACGCCGTCCGCCATGTGGGTGGCGGTGGAGATAATCCGGTGAGAGCTGAGCATGCCTTCCTCCGGCGTACCAGACCAGATCACGTCTTCACCAAGCAACTGCCGATCCGGAAATTCGGCCAAGGTGGCCATGGTTGCGCCGATGACATTTTGATTGCCCAGCACCACAGACGCCGGAGAACGCACAACGATGTCATCGCTATAGTAATGGTGCAGCGTGGCAATGCCCCGATCTTCCCAAATCTCTTTGGTGATGCCGATAATATAATCGGGGAAATCCTGAAATTTCGCATCGAAGCCTTGCATGGGGGTCTATCCTTCTTTTGGAGGCCAGGTGTCTGGGACGCGCGCAGAACCGCGCACAATCAGCGGGGTCGGAATGGCAACCTGCCTTGGGGTGGCAGATGCCGGCTTTTCAATGTGCTCCAGCAGCGCATCGACGGTTTCTTCCACCATCAGATTGGCGCGCTGGCGCATGGTGGTGAGGTCATAGGCGCGCCATGCCGAGGGCGGCACGTCGTCAAAGCCCACAACGGAAACGTCTTCAGGGATCTTGAGCCCAAGGCCAAAACGGAGCTCGTCCATGACAGCAAAAGCCATGTGATCGTTCGCCACAAAGACCGCATCCGGACGCTTGTCTTCTGGCACATCGAACATGGCGCTGGCCGCGGCGCGGGCGCGGTCCACGTCAAAATCGCCAATCTCGCGGGCAAATAGGTCCTGCCCCGCTTCTTCAAGTCCCGCGCGGAAACCAGCTTCGCGATCCCGTTGGGTGGAGGCCCCTTCCCAACCGGCGATGTGGCCGATTTTGCTGTGCCCGCCCGCGACGAGGAACCGCGCCAACTGGCGTCCGCCTTCGAAGTTGTCAGAAGTGACACAGCTGACGCCTTTGGCATCTTCAAAACGGTTGAAATGCACCACAGGCACGCCGGCTTGCAGACATCTGGCAGAGAGATCCGAAGACATGGCCACGGAGGCTGTGACAATGCCATCCACCTGATAGTCCATGATTTCTTCGACCACGCCGTCGATGTTTCCGGCGGTTTGAGACGCCATGAAAACCAGCACGTGGTAGCCCTTTTCCTGTAAGGCATTGGACAGGATTTCCAGCGCTTCCGGATAAAAATAGTTGTCCAGATAGGCCACAACGAGGCCGATGATGCGGCTTTTGCCGGACACCATGGCGCGGGCGAGTACATTGGGCCGGTACCCAAGTTCTTCAGCGGCTTTGCGCACTTTCTCTACGGTGGCTTTGGAGGCGGAAGCGCCGGGTGTGAACACGCGGCTCACAGCGGATTGGCTGACACCGGCACGCTCAGCAACTTGGAGGGAAGTAACTTTGTCAGCCATCAGTCTGCCGTCCACCCGCCGTCAATCAACATGGAAGTGCCGGTGACCAAAGCGCTGGCATCAGAAGCGAGGTAAAGCACTGCCCCCATGATGTCCTCGACCTCGCCAATGCGGCCAAGTTTGATTTTCTCCTCAACCCAGGCTTTGCGTTCGGGCAGCTCAAAGGTCTGCGCCGTAAGAGGCGTTTTGATGAAGGTCGGGCAGACCGTGTTGATGCGGATTTGCGACGCCCCCCACTCAATCGCCATGGCTTTGACCATGCCTTCCAATCCATGTTTGGAGGCGCAGTAGACCGCGCGGTCCACACCACCAACATGGCCCATTTGGCTGGAGATGTGGATGATGGAACCAGGTTTGCCCTCCGCGATCAATGCCTTAGCCGCGTAGGCGGAAAGGAAATAGGCAGACCGCAGGTTGAGCCCCATGGCCGCGTCATAATCCTCTGGCGTGGTCTCAACAGCCGGACCGTGCCGCGCCAGACCGGCAGAGTTCACCACAACGTCGATGTCGCGCGTTGTAAATACCTGCGCCAGCGCCGCGAGGTCGGCTTGGTCCAACACCAGCGCCTCGGCACTCATGCCCGCAGCCGTCATGGCGGCGACGGTGTCCTCAAGTTTTTCTGCCCCGCGCGCTGCGCAAATCACAAGGGCGCCGGCCTCGGCCAGCGCCACGGCACAGCCCTGCCCGATGCCGGAGGACGCACCGGTGACAAGGGCGGTTTTGCCGCTCAGTGAAAAGGAAGGGGTGCGGGGCAGGTTAGTCATTTACTCATTCCATCCGGGATATTCAGGCGCGCCATACTGCGCACCTTGTTGAATTCCCGCAACCGGGCAAAGACGTCTACGCCCAATTGGCGATAGGCATCCAAAAGATCGACCAGCACCCAGTTTTCGCGGATTTTTCCGTTCTCCAAACGCCAGAAATCCAGGCTGCGCATGGTGATCTTTTTGCCGGTAGGCGCGATGCCCATCCACCCATCGTGGGTGACGGTCTGGATCATATTGGGCCAGCCCGTGACGGCGGCATATTCGCCATCGCCAAAGAAATGATAGGTGATCTCGTCCACATATTGGCCTCGATCCGGCATGCCATTGAGAAACGAAATCTGATGCCAGTTACGAAACCCTGCCACGCCACGTCCCGTGCCAATACCGGCTGGGCCATACCAACTCATACGCTCGTGCCAGTAGTGATCCATCTTCATTGAGCGTGGATCCGGATCACGCGGGTGCTTCTTCAGATGCTCCAGCATGTCGATGATGTGCTGGCAGGTCTCGTTGCCTTTAACTTCATCATAGGGGCCCGGCACCAAACCGTCTGCGGTTGCGGGGCCAGGCACATGCCATTCGCGCCCCAGCGACGGCGCCATCGGCCATGCGTCTGCCTGCATCATCACCTCGGGAATGTCCCACAGCGCCTGATACTCAACCACTTTGCCATCTACAAAACGGAAGAACTCGTGATAGCGCATCGACACCTGATGGCCGGTGGGCGGAATGTCCAACCACGGCCCGGTGAAAACGCCGGTGTAGTAACCACCGCAGCCGACCCAGTCGTTGCCAAATTCATCTGGTCCGGCCATGACGATATAGTCACGACGCTCCAAATCCGGCCAAGCGTCAAACAGCCCCTTATAGGCGCCGTCGTAGAAGCCATTCGGCCCCGTCATGTCCCCAAAAGGATGGCACAGCCGGAAGAGCGCATCTGGTGTGGCGAGATCAGTGAGCGCCTTGCGGACGCCCTCTTCGCTAAAGTTATAGGTCGCGTCTCGAAAGGCTTGGATCAGCTCTTTGTGTTGTGTGTGTTTGTCGACAGCCATCTTACTCAGCCGCCTCCCGATAGGGTGCACCTTCGCCATACGGCACGTTGATGCCGCCGTAACGGCGCACCCGAACGTTGCACTGCTCCGCATGGCCGACAAAGCCTTCGAGCATGCACAGGCGCGAGCCGTATTCGCCAATCATCGTGGCCGCCTCGTCAGTCAGAACTCTCTGATAGCTGTGGGTTTTCAGGAACTTACCCACCCAGAGACCACCGGTGTAACGCCCGGCCTTTTTGGTCGGCAGCGTGTGGTTGGTGCCAATCACCTTGTCGCCGTTGGACACATTCGTGCGCGGCCCCAGGAACAACGCGCCGTAACAGGTCATGTTTTCCAGGAACCAATCATCGCGATCGGTCATGACCTGCACGTGCTCGGACGCGATGTCGTCCGCGACTTCGAGCATTTCCTCGTAGGAGTCACAAACAATGACTTCGCCATATTCTTCCCAGCTCACCGAGGCAGTGTCCGCTGTGGGCAGGATTTTCAAAATGCGATCGATTTCCGACAGCGTGTCTTCGGCCAACTGGCGGGAATTGGTCACCATCACGCAGGGGCTGTTGTAGCCGTGTTCCGCCTGCCCTAAGAGGTCGGTGGCGCAGATTTCCGCATCCACCGTTTCGTCCGCAATCACCATGGTTTCGGTGGGACCGGCAAAGAGGTCGATGCCGACGCGGCCAAACAGTTGACGTTTGGCTTCGGCCACAAAGGCGTTGCCGGGGCCGACCAGCATGTGCACGGGATCGATGGTTTCGGTGCCCAGCGCCATGGCGCCAATCGCCTGAATGCCGCCCATCACATAAATCTCATGCGCGCCGCCAAGGTGCATCGCCGCGATTACGGCGGCGTTGGGCTTACCTTGGAATGGCGGGGTGCAGGCGATGATGCGCGGCACGCCAGCCACAGAGGCCGTGGCCACGGACATATGCGCCGAGGCGACCATCGGGAACTTGCCCCCGGGCACATAGCATCCCACAGATTGGACCGGGATGTTCTTGTGCCCGAGGACAACGCCGGGGAGCGTTTCCACTTCCAGATCCAGCATCGTGTCACGCTGAGCCTGGGCAAAATTGCGCACCTGCTCTTGGGCAAACTTAATGTCCGCCAACTCACGGTCGCTCAGTTGCGACATCAGATCGTCAATCTCTTGCTGGCTCAGCTTGAAGGAAGCCGGCGAGTAGTTGTCGAACTTCTCCGACAGCTCGCGCACTGCCGCGTCGCCACGGGTTTCGATGTCCTTCAGCGTGGCCTCAACAACGGCGCGCGTTTTTGCGTCATCCTCAGCACGCTCCGCTTGGTCTTTGCCGCGTTTCAGATACTCGATTGTCATTGTCTTATCCTCAATTGACAGGATCAGTTGTGGGGGCGCGGCGCTTCTTTTTCGCCGCGATCAAAAGCTTCCCAGCCTTCGCCGTTAAACAGGTCGACGCCCAATTGAGCGGCGACATGGGCGAAATCGACGTTCACCCAATTGTCGACGATCTTGCCGTCTACAACTTTCCAGAAGTCCATGTAGCGGATTTCGACCCGCTTGCCGGTGGGCGCGATGCCAAGGAACTCCCCTGAATGCGTGGCTTCCTGTCGCCCAAAGGCAGCGGCCCATTCGCCCATGTAGAGGCGTGCCTCATCGATACAGGTCTTGTCGGAAAACGCCGCCTGAAACGGGCGCTGCCAGTTGTCTTGAAACTCCTGCAGACCGGTTTTGGTGCCGCAGCCTTGGTTGCCCATCCAACGAAAGCCTTGGGCGAAGAACTCGCCGATGTCATCAATGCGGTGGTCGTTCAGACCATCCACCATGCCTTCGATCACAGCACGGGTTTTTTCGGTTTTGGACATGTCGGTGTCGCGTGTCAGCACGGCTTGTTCGGGACGGGAGCCTTTCATGGGGCGCCTCCTTTCAGAATGGTGTTGGGGATTTCGAGGGGACTAGATGGCCCCTGCTTTATGAAATCCCGTGGCATTCTGTTGAGCGCCGGATGACGCGCTATGGCGCTATGGCGGGCGGAGGAACTCATCCTTTTACCGCCCCAGCGGTCAGCCCGGAGACAATCTGGCGCTGGAAGAACAGGATCAGCACAAAGAGCGGCGCGACGGTGGAGACCACAGCGGCCACGGCATACATGACTTTGCCTTCGACCTGCGTGGTGCCCATGAAGCTGTTGATCGCCGGAATGATAGTCTCATTTTCCTCGCTCAGCAGCATCGCGCCGACGGTGAAGTCATTGTAGGCCAAGAGGAAACTGAACAGTCCCGTGGTGATCACGCCGGGCCACATGACAGGCACGATCACATAACGGAACGCTTGGAACCGGGTGCAGCCATCCACCATGGCGCTTTCGTCCATGTCTTTGGGAATGTTTTTGAAAAAACTGTGCAGCATCCAGAGTGTGAACGGCTGGTTGATGGCCACAAGCACGATGATTGTGGTGGGCAGAATGCCCCAGACGTTCCACTCAAAGAACGGCAGCATGTATCCGGAGATCAGCGTGATGTGCGGCATGGCGCGGAACACCAACGCCGCCATCAGGATCCAGAAGGCATAGCGGAAGCCTGACCGCGCAAGCGCGTAGCCGCCAAGCGTGCCAAAAGTCAGCGAGATCACCACGGTGAAGAAAACGACGATGGTGGTGTTTTTGAAGTTGAACCAGAATTGCTCGTCAATCCAGGCCCCACGATAGGCCTCTGCCGTAAATGCGCTGCCGGTCTGTGCAATGGTGTTGGCCCCATACAGTGCATTGCGCCAGTCGGCCTTCGAAAGGAAGTCAGCCTGTACTTTGAAGCTGCCCCAGAAGGTCCAGAAGAAGGGGAAGGCAGCGATGATGAGCCAGAGCGCTACGAAGATGTAGGAGAACAGCTTCAGCGGGGTCATGCGGTTTTGTGCTTTGGTCGCCATATCTCTGTCCTCAGTGGGATTTGCGGGTGAAGTCGCGCCAGGTGCGCACCAGGACTGGCATCATCAGGAAGATCACGATGATGATGGTCAGCAAGGAGGTGGCTCCGGCAGAGGCGTAGAGCGGGTTGCCGCTTTCGCGCAGGTCGTTGAAGATCACCCAGCTGAGCGAGCGGGCATGGGCCTCCGCAGAGAAGCTGACGATGGGTTCAAAGACGCGCAGGTTGTCCATGATCAGCATCAGCGTCACAAAGGACACCAAAGGCATCAGGTGCGGCACCACCACGTGGATCATGGTTTGCCACTTGGACGCTCCATCAATTTGCGCCGCTTCAAGCGTGTCGTAAGGCACGGTCTGCAATCCGGCATAAAAGGTGATGAAGCTAAAGGGCAGCGTGTGCCAGATGCCGTAGACGATCAGCATGATCCAAGTGAGCGCGGTGGAGGCCTTTAGACTGAGCGACGGATCGTTGAAGATCTTTTGAATGGTCGCGCCAATCACGCCATCTCCATCCACCATCCAAAACAAGATCAGAGACCCCACCAGAGGTGTTACAAGGAACGGCAGGAGAGAGACAAAGATCGACGGGCCTTTGAGCGCGCGCGGCAGGTTGTTCACCCCAACTGCGATGGCAAGGCCAAGGACCAGCACCGCCGGTGTGACCACAAAGGTGTAGGTCAGCGTGAAGATCAACGCGTTGTAGAATGGCAGGTTGTAAATCTGGCTCCAGAACGCCCACAGACTGTCAGAATTCGCCCAGGCTTCTCCAATTTCCGCAATCGCAAGATGGGAGCGGTTGAAATAGGTGCCTAATCCGTTGAACCGACCCAAAGGCGCCTCTTCGCGGAGCTTCTCAGTGGCTTCCAGGTCGACGGATGTGGTGGGGGTACAGCCAAACGGGCCGCAGCTTTCAGACACCACAAGCACTTGCTCATGCGCAACAAAAAGCGACTGAACGAACACCGAAACAATGGGCAGGGCGATGAACAGGATCATCGCGGAGAGCGTCGGTAAGATGAACCAGAAAAAGGTGCGATGCTTCATAGCCTACGTCCCGGTGGAGAAAATCAGAGTGAGGGTGGAGAGGCCCCGAGGGGCCCCTCAAGAGAGGATTACTGGAGGAAACCCGCTTCTTTGGCGGCGGTAATGTAGGCCGCCTCAACGTCCGCCAGCGCCTGTTCTGCGCTTTCGTCGCCTTTGAGGAAGTCCGCCAGCTCCGCGCCCAGCGCGTTATGCATCAGGCCAATCTGCGGGATCATAGGGTAAGGCTTCGCGCCCGCCTTTGCTGTGGCGGAGACACCTTCGGCCGCCGCGCCCGGCATAAAGCCATCCAGCAGCCAGACCGCGTCGTCGTTGTTGGCCATGACCATCTCTTTGTTCAGCGCACTTGCGAGCGCGGCAAAGGTTGCTTCGGCCTCTTCGTCAGACACATTGGACGCGATGGTGAAGCCATCCCACCACAGGGTCGCGCCCGGAACGCCGCCTTCTTCCACCGACGGTGCGGCGGATAGAACGGTGTTGGACGTCACTTCAGCGGAGGAGCCTTCATCATCCAGGATCGGCGCGCCGCGCGACCCCCACATGATGCCCAGCGCCGCCTGCCCGGCTTCCCACAGACCTTGGGTCTCGTTTGAGGCTTGGGTCAGGTGATCTGGATGCGCATACTCCACCAAACCTTTGAGTGTTTCCAATGCGGCCACACCGGCAGGGCTGTTCACGGATGGCTCTGCAGTGCCTGGTTTGAAGAACTCGCCGCCATGCGCCATGAACGCAAGGTTGAAGCTTTCGCCGACGTTCCAACCGGTTTTCATGTTCATGACCACCGGATATTCCATGATGCCCGCATCGCGGATGGATTTGGCCGCGTCGATCATTTCCGCATAGGTGGATGGCACTTCGGCAACGCCCGCCTTCTCCAGAAGGTCCTGACGCGAGAACAGGTGCTGAGAGTTTGCCATGAAGGCCACAGCCATGATGTTGCCATCGATGCTGATCAGCAGGTTTTTCGGAATGTTCTGACCGTATTTTTCCACAAGGTCGTTGAGCGGACGCACAAGGCCGTCGTTCATCAGTTGGGTCAACGTGGCATTGGCCACAATCACAGAGGTGTACTCTGCCGGATTTGGTGTCAGCGCCGCGTTCATGATCTGACGCGCTTCTGTGGTGTGGTTGCGGTTAAACTCGGCAGCAGCGCCGCCGCAGTTGGCTTCCGCAGCTCCGGCCACCGCGTGGATGGCGGGGAAGTCAGACGCAAGAATGCGGATCGACTGGCCTTCTGGCCCGCAATCGGCAGCAAAGGCTGCGGTTCCCATGAGACCGGCAAAGGCACCGGCGGCGGTTACTTTCTTTAGAAACATAACTTTTCTCCCTGTTGCGTTTCTGTGTTTGCAGGTGCGCCTTGCAATCGCGCACCCTCTCGCCCCCGGCGTTGATCGCCGGTTGTTGGTGTGAAGCCGTCAGGCCTCAATTCTCGCGCCGGTTTCGGCGTCAAACAGGTGGCAGATGTCGGCCGGCACGGACAAAGACACCGTGTCGCCAATCTGTGAGCGATAATCTTTGGGTGCGCGCACAGCGACCAACTCGCCGCCAATGCGGACTGTCACCATGGTGGCGTCCCCAAGCAGCTCGAGTGTGTAGATCGGTGCGGTGATTTCATGGTGGCCTGCGTCCCCAAGGCCCGCATCCTCAGCGCGGAAGCCCAAGGTCACAGGACCGTCCGGCGCGGACAGTCCTTCGACCCGCACGTTCTCGGCAACAAATGTGCCGCCTTCCATCCGGCCGCTCATCAGGTTCATTGCCGGGTTGCCAATGAAGCTCGCCACAAATGTGTTGGCCGGCGCGTCGTAAATCTCTGTCGGACTACCAACCTGCTGCACCACGCCTTTTTTCATCACCACAACCCGATCCGCCAATGTCATGGCCTCGATCTGATCGTGGGTCACGTAGATGGTGGTGACCGAAAGCTCGTGGCTCAGGTTTTTGATCTGGGCACGGGTGGAAACCCGCAGCTTGGCGTCAAGGTTAGAAAGCGGCTCGTCCATCAGGAACACATTGGGTTCGCGCACGATTGCACGGGCCAAAGCCACACGCTGCCGCTGTCCACCGGAGAGTTCCGCAGGTTTGCGGTGCAGGAATTCGTCCAATTCAACCATCGCAGAGGCGCGGCGCACCTTTTCGTCATGTGTCGCCGGATCAATCCCCCGCACCTTCAGCGGGAAGCGGATGTTCTCATAAACATTCATATTCGGGTAGAGCGCGTAAGACTGGAACACCATCGCCACATCGCGATCTTTGGGCTCAAGATCGTTGACCTTTTTACCATCAATCAGGATGTCGCCTTCGCTGGCGTCTTCCAAGCCGGCAATCATGCGCATGGTTGTGGTCTTGCCGCAGCCTGAGGGGCCAAGCAGTACCAGAAACTCCTGATCCGCAATCGTCAGATCAAAATTGTCGACCCCGACAAAACTGCCCCAGCGCTTGCCTACATTGCGCAGCTGAATTTCGGCCATGTGGTCCCCCGTCCGATGTCACATGCATTTTGCATACGTATGCATAAAGGGTAGACTTGAGATTAGGAATTCGGCAAGACTTTTTTGCAAACGTATGCAAAGCGACCCAAACCATGACTGACCTCACAGACGAAAAACGTATAATAACAGAGCTCTATAGAGATCTGGATACTGCCTCACCTGGGGCAGCGAAAGCGGCCCTCAAACATCACTATGCGCCGAATCATATCTGGCGCGGCTACCATCCGTTTGATGAAATCCATGGGCCCGAGGCTGTGGCGGACCGGTTTTGGACACCGCTCAAAACTTCCCTCACCCACCTGCAACGCCGCCAGGATGTGTTTATGGCGGGCAAAAACGAGATGGACGGCTTTGACTCCACATGGGTGGTGTCCATGGGCCATCTGATGGGCCTGTTTGACGCGCCCTGGCTTCGCATCGCGCCCACGGGCAAAATGGCCTTCCTACGCTATTGTGAGTTCAACAAGGTTGAGAACGGCCAAGTGACAGAAACCGCGATGTATTTCGATATTCCGCATCTGATGATGCAAGCGGGGCTACAACCGTTTCCACCACAGACAGCCGCACACCTAGTGCAACCAGGCCCGATAACGCATGACGGCCTGATGTTCACACCGCAGCCGCCCGAGACCGGTGAAAAAACCCTCGCAGCGATCAACGCGATGATCACCGACCTCGGCCAATGGAACAGCGGGTTGAGCCTAGAGGACGAACTGCGCCGCACCTGGCATGAGGATATGATCTGGTGGGGTCCGGCCGGCATTGGCGCAACCTACACCATCCCGCGCTACGCCAAGCAGCACTCCGGCCCCTTCCGCGCCGGCTTCACCGATCGCTCCAAAACCACCCACATCTGCCGCATGGCCGAAGGGCACTTCGGCGGCTTCTTTGGCTGGCCCAACTTTACCGCTACCCCAACTGGCGGCTTCATGGGCATGCCCGCGACCGGCAAGCCTGGTGAGTTCCGCGTGATCGACATCTATCGCCGCGACGGAGACAAGTTGGCCGAAAACTGGATCTTCATTGACCTACTGCACTTCTGGAAACAGCAGGGCGTCGATATTCTGGCCCGCATGGCGGAGGTGCCCCGCACATGAGGATCGACGCACATCACCACCTCTGGGATCTCTCCGCGGTACATTACCCCTGGCTAATGGCGCAAGGGGTTGCACGGTTCTTTGGTGACCCAGCCCCGATTCAGCGCAACTACCTGCTGGAAGAATTCAGCGGTGAAGCGAAGCAGCATGGCATTTCAGGGTCTGTTCACATTCAAGTGGGTGCGGAAGATCCGCTGCAAGAGGCGCTCTGGGTGCAGGAGGTGGCAGAGGCAAACCCGCATTGGCCTTTGGTTCAAGTCGCGTTTTGCGACCTCACTGCAGCCACGCTAGCAAGGGACCTCGACCGGCTGCAAAACCTCTCCACTTTGCGCGGCGTGCGCCAGATTGTTGGCCGCGCTCCGGGCGAAGATGCTGTGACCGGCACCAACGCTTTGCTTGAAAACCCGCGTTTTTTAGCTGGCTTGAAGGAGGTTGCAGGGCGTGGCGGGCGCTTTGACTTGCAACTGATCCCGGAGCTGATGGAAGACACCGCCCGTGTGTTGGCGCAAGTGCCTAACCTACAGGTTGCTCTCTGTCATGCCGGGTCCCCGCACGATCGCAGTGCCCGCGGCTTGGAAGATTGGGCGAAAGAGTTGGAGCTTCTTTCCGCCCTGCCCAACGTATCCTGCAAGCTCTCAGGCCTTGGCATGTTTGACCATCAGTGGACGCAGCAAAGCATCGCGCCGATTGTACAAGCCTGCCTGAACCAATTTGGCCAGGACCGCGTGATGTTTGGCTCAAACTTCCCGGTCGACAGCCTCTATTCCAACTATACCACGTTGTTCGCAGCCATGGAGACGCTGGTCCCCAACGATTGGCACGCCGCCGTGTTTGGGGACAACGCCGCAAGGTTTTATGGCTTAAAAGCGTGATCCGTTAGGCACGTCTCGCGTAGCATCAAAAGGACATCCAAGACGCCCACTGTACCGTATTCGGAGAAACGGAGGGTCGAAATGAAGTTCCTAACTGCTTTGATTTGTACGCTGTCCACGGCAGGGGCCGCTTTCGCGTTGGATTTGTCAGCCAAGTTTGTCTCGATAGACGGCGGCACACTTGCGGTTTCTGAGTGGGCAGGCCAGCCGGTTTTGGTGGTGAACACGGCTTCGCAATGCGCCTTCACCAAACAATACCGCGGACTGCAGAACCTTTATAACACCTTCCGTGATCAAGGGTTGGTGGTGCTCGCGGTGCCCTCGGATGACTTCAAACAGGAGCTGGGCACAAACGCAGAGGTCAAAGAGTTTTGCGAGCTGCAATATGGCATCGACATGCCGATGACGGGGATCACCTCGGTCAAAGGTAAAACCGCGCACCCCCTATTTGTGTCGCTGCGTGAGGAAGCCGGCTATGCGCCGCGCTGGAATTTCAGCAAGGTCCTGATTGGCCCTGACGGCGCAGTGGTTGCGAAATTTTCTTCCCAGACCAAACCGATGTCTGAAGCGGTGACCTCGAAAATCGAAGCCCTTTTGAACTGAGCGCTGGTTTTTACTTATGACGATCCAAACACCCGCGCACGCGTCAGGGCGGCTTATCCTTGTGTTGGGCGATCAACTGTCCCTGACCCTTTCCGCACTACGCGACGCCAGAAAAGACCGCGATGTGATCCTGATGGCGGAGGTGGCGGCGGAAGCCAGCTATGTGCCCCACCACAAAAAGAAAATCGCATTTTTGTTTTCCGCCATGCGGCACCATGTAGATCTTCTTCGACGTGAGGGGTGGACTGTCCGTTTTGTGCAACTGGACGATAGAGACAACAAGGGCACCCTCCCCGACCAGCTGAGCCAGGAACTGGCCACATTCGGCCTCTCGCAAGTGGTGATGACAGAGCCCGGAGAGTATTGCCTAAAACACGCCTTGCTGGACTGGGTCGCGCAAAATGGCGTCGCTTTGGACATGCGGGAGGACACGCGGTTTGTCTGCTCCCACGCGGAGTTTCAAACTTGGGCGCAGGGGCGCAAGCAGCTGCGCATGGAGTATTTCTACCGCGAGATGCGCCGCAAAACTGGCCTGCTGATGAACGGGGACGCGCCGGAAGGCGGCAAATGGAATTATGACGCGGAGAACCGCAAGCCGGCCAAAGGCGATTTGTTTATGCCGCAGCCACGGCAAGTCGCATGTGACGCGATCACCGAAGACGTTTTGGAACTTGTCGCAACGCGGTTTGCCAATAACTTTGGATCACTTGAGCCGTTCTGGCTGGCGGTCACGCGAGAGGACGCCCTCCTGGCGCTGGAGCATTTTGTGCAATCCGCCCTGCCCCACTTTGGCGACTACCAGGACGCCATGTTGACCAACGAACCGTTCCTCTATCACTCAGTTTTGGCCCAATACCTGAACGCTGGATTGCTTGATCCGTTGGAAATCTGCCGACGTGTAGAGCGCGCCTATTACGATGGTGATGCGCCCCTCAACGCGGTCGAAGGCTACATACGCCAGATCATCGGCTGGCGTGAATATGTGCGCGGCATCTACTGGCTGAAGATGCCGGGCTACACACACTCCAATTTTTTCGACGCAAAACGCCCACTGCCTGCCTTCTACTGGACCGCGCAGACGGACATGGCTTGCATAGCCGCTGCAATCTCCCAAACCCGCGACCATGCCTATGCGCATCACATCCAACGGCTTATGGTCACCGGCAACTTTGCCATGCTGGCGGGCATTGATCCACATGAGGTGCATGAGTGGTATTTGGCGGTCTATGCCGATGCATATGAATGGGTCGAAGCGCCCAATGTGATTGGCATGAGCCAATTTGCCGATGGCGGCTTGCTGGCCTCCAAGCCCTACGCGGCGAGCGGCAACTATATCAACAAAATGTCTGATCACTGTCAGACCTGCCGCTATGACGTGAAGCAAAAAACCGGCCCCGACGCTTGCCCGTTCAACCCGCTGTATTGGGACTTCCTGATCCGCAACGAAGACAAACTTCGCGGCAATCCGCGGCTTGGCCATGCCTATCGCACGTGGGACCGCATGAGCGAGGAAAAGCAGCACGCCTACCGCAGCAGCGCAGCAGCGGTGCTTGACGGGTTGTCTTAGCCCCCACGCCGACAGCGTTCGGAGCAATAGCGTACCTCATCCCACACCTTGGCCCATTTCTTACGCCAGCTGAATGGCCGCTGACATCGCACACAGATCTTGCTCGGCAGATCAGATTTTTTGCGCATCTTCATTGGGAGGTCCTGTTACAGCGGCAAATCAAGTTGTTTGGACGTCCCCTCTTTGCGCGAACGCTTGCGTGAGGTTTTCCGGCTTGCGTGTTTGGCCACTATCCCCTGCGCCTCTTGGCGAAACGCGTCTCCTTTGCGCACCGCCCAGATACGCTCCCGCGCGTCGCGCGCCGCGCTCAGGTGGTCCACAATAGGCAAAGGATAGGCCCGTCCCAACACATCGCGCGCGTTCTCAGCCTTCCACGGCTCGTGCAGAAAGCGATCGTCGATCTTGGCCAGTTCCGGCACCCAACGCCGGGTAAACGCGCCCGTCGGGTCCTGATCCATGCCCTGCTTCACCGGATTGTAGATGCGCACAGTATTGATGCCCGTTGTGCCGGATTGCATTTGCACCTGGCTCCAATGAATGCCCGGCTCATAGTCCGTGAACAGCCGTGCCAATACCAATCCCGGCGCCCTCCAATGCAGCCACAGGTGATAGCTCGCCACCGCCATGACCATGGCGCGCATGCGGAAATTCAACCAGCCCGTCGCGCGCAACGACCGCATACAGGCATCGACAAACGGCAAACCCGTTTCGCCCCGCGCCCATGCCGCCAATCGCTCCGCATCTGGGGCGGAGGGGCGAATGCCATCATAGCCGCGATGCAGGTTTACAAACTCAATGCGCGGCGCGTCCTCGAGTTTTTGGATAAAGTGACAATGCCAATGCAACCGACCGGAAAAGGACGACAACGCGCCGCCCCACCCGTCGCGTCCACCTTGCTTTTTCCTTTCCCTTTGACGTGCCCAAGTGGCTTGGGCGACCTCCCGCATGGACAAGCTCCCCCAAGCCAGGTGGGGCGACAGGCGGGAGCAGGCTTTCGCGCCCGTGAGCGGCGAAGACATGTCTCGGCGGTAGGTTTGGCCTCGGTGTGTTAAAAAGGACGACAGCAAGCCCTGTGCCTTTGTGCGACCTCCCACCTGTCGGCGCTGGATACTATCGGGCACAAGCGAGAGGTCCGCCGCTGTTGGTATCGGGCCCAGATTAATGTCGACCGGTGCCAGAGCAGGCGCTTGGGCAATTGGCTCCGCCATAAACGCATCCCATTTCCCAGCCCATCCGTTGCGCGAAGCCATACGTCTTTGCACCCCGTGCTGTGGGTACTCGTGCCAAGGCACACCCTGCCGCGCACACCAATCGCCCACCATTTTGTCCCGCGCATAGGTCCAGCCGTTGCCCGTTTCCTCATGCGACCAAAGGGCGTCCACGCCCACGGTTTTATGCAGGCCCTTGAGCACCTCCACCGCAGTGCCTATGCGCACAACCAATGGCTGGCCCAAATCTGCAAGGTCCGCGCGCAATTCCTTTAAGGTCTAGGCGGCAAAGCCCCATTGCCGGGAGGACGCGTCGTCTTGCCGCCAGAAGTCAGGTTCCACCACAAACAACGGCAAAACAGGCCCGCGTTGCGCCGCATTGGTCAACACCCGATGATCCTGCACCCGTAAATCACGCTTGAACCAAACGATTTGCACCATAATCTCCAAAACATCGGTTTGTTGGAAATACGTAAGATTACGCCGGTCAGACGACTTCCCTGGCTGTAAAACTGATCTCCTCCCAGCCACAGGGCGTAACCAAAGCAAACCGTAGACAGAGAGGACCACAATATGTTTCGCCTAAAGCACCTAGCTCATGCCGCACTTGCCCTGCCTTTGCTTGTGGCTGCCGGTCACGCGGAGCTCAGTGTGCGCTTCATCGAGGGCGCCCCCAAAGACCGCTTCGAAATCAAAAACCAAGGGGCCTGCGCACTGCCCGCCAGCACCATCACGCTGGATCTGTCCACATCGCAAGGCGCCCTCATTTTTGACGTGACCGATCGCGGTGCCGGCGTAGAGGTGTTTCAACCCTTTGAGATCGTCGCCGGACAGGGTGCGTTCACCTCCATGCCAACAATTGTCGACGGCCAGAACACAGTGGACTTGACCGTGTCGTCACTAAGCCCTGGTGCAAGCATCGCGTTTACAATCGATGTGGACGACACTCTTGGTGCGCGTGAGATAACGGTGACCGGCTCCGAAATCTCTGGCGCGATGGTGCGGTTGGTGGGGGATGCAGGCCCACAAACCGCCCTGTTTGGCTCAGACGCAACAGCATCTGTATCCGGTCTTTCTTGTTGAGCGGGTCGCAAACAATCACCGAAGGAAGCAACAGCACGTGACCAAATGGACCATCCGCCTCGCTTTTCTGTTCCTTGTAATGGGGGGCGGCATTCTGATCGGCACGTTGACCGCGCCGGGGGCGTGGTATGCGGGTTTGAACAAACCTCCGTTCAATCCTCCCAATTGGATTTTTGCGCCGGTATGGACAGTCCCTTACGTGCTCATTGCGATGGCAGGCTGGCGTCAATTTGAAGCGCGTGCGCACGGCTCACAGATGTCCCTTTGGTGGACGCAATTGATCTTGAACTTCCTCTGGTCCCCGGCTTTCTTTGTGCTGAAAGTGCCCTGGTTGGCGCTTGCTGTGATCGCTGCGCTATGGATCACCATTGTGTTTTTCATCCGCGGCACCTGGGGCTGGGATCGTCTCTCTGCGGTTGCGTTCATCCCTTATCTCGCTTGGGTGAGTTTTGCCACACTGCTGAACCTGTCGATAGCGGTATTGAACTGAAGGAGTGACACAAGATGAAATGGCGTACTCTGATCGTCACTGGCTTGCTTGTCGCCCTGGGCACTGAGGCAACAAAGGCAGAGGAGATGTTTGAAACCTTCGACGCCAATCCTTCCACGCGTTGGACGTATTTTGCTGACAACGTCATGGGGGGCGTGTCAACCGGCGACGCCACGTTTGAGCGCGATGCCTCAGGCGCCTTTGTGCGGCTGTCGGGCGAAGTGAGTACCGACAATAATGGCGGCTTCATCCAAGTGCGCCGCACACTGTCCAACCGATTGCCCGACAATGCCAAAGGTGTGCAGCTAAAAGTACGCGGCAACGGAGGCGCCTATTTTATACACCTGCGCACCAAAGGCACGCGTTTGCCTTGGCAATACTATCAGGCGCAGTTCGCCACCTCCCTGGATTGGACCGACGTCCAACTGCCCTTCAGCGCCTTCAAACCATCCGGCAGTTTCCTCCGAAAGACCCCGCGGGCGGATACCGTTACCTCCGTTGCGATTGTGGCTTTTGGCAGAGATCACACTGCCCTGGTCGATTTCAGTGAAGTGGAGTGGTTTTAAGCGCGGATTTTGCGATTTGGGAGATTCCGCAATCCACACCTGTTCAACGGCTGATACATCTACTTAAGTCACGCTGCAGGTGTCTTGCATCGTGATCGTTTTTTTTTGTGATCGTCATACCAACTGGGACACCTTGGGGAACAATTCAAAAGGCGGCGAAACCACCGTAACAACCCCATGACTGCCCGCAACACTCGCCAGCTACACCCTCAAAAACCGTGTCGAACTGGCACATGACATGCGCTTCGGATGAGTGTTTAAATTTTCATACCTCAGTTTTCCACATTGGGTTCCATGACCGCATTGAGCCAATTGCGTATTTTCACCGGGATGTTACGTATTGAGACCACATTTGCATTAACGCACGGCGCTTCTCCAAGAGATCGGAACGTGCATAAACCCGTTCAACTTCTGAGCCTACTGAATGGGCGAGGCTCTTTTCGGCCACTTCTCGCGGCGCATTGGCTTCCTCTGCTGCCCAGTCGCGGAATGTGGGCCGAAACCCATGCACGGTTACCCCCTCGACCTTCATGCGACGCAAAAGCATGAGCATCGACATATTAGAAAGCGGTTGATGGCGTTTCTGCCCCTCAAATACAAATTCGGATTGCATGGCCTTCAGCGGCTCTATGATGGCCAGGGTCGCAACTGTCAGCGGGACGCGGTGTTCCTCTCCTGTTTTCATCCGCTCTGCGGGGCAGGTCCAAAGGCGCTGTTCAAAATCCAACTCAGCCCACCGTAGCCCCAAAACTTCACCGGTTCTTGATCCTGTTAGGCAAGTAAACATTAAGGCCTTGGCAGACATAGCATTCTTAGTCTTTAGAATGGCATAGAAGTCAGGCACGTCTTGCCAGCGCATTGCCATATGGTGCTTTGGTTTAGCTTTCACCTTAGGCAACACTTGCGCATCCTTGATGGCAGTCACGGGGTTCTCACCAGACCGAAACCCTCTCGACTTTGCCACATCCAATACGATCTTTATCCGCTGCGACAAACGTCGTGCCGTTTCATGCTTGTCGGTCCAAATCGGTGATAGGCACATCATCACTTCGGGCTGATCAATGCTGTCGACAGGCATGCGCCCAATTTTTGGAAAGGCATAGTCGCGTAGCGTGTTAATCCACTGCGCCCCATGTTTGGCGTTCTTCCAGGTCGGCATGCTATCAATATGGACCTGCTCCGCCACCTCTTCAAAAGTCGGCACTTCCTGTCGTCCATTGAAACGTGGGTTAAGCCCCTGTTTAGCCATGCGTCGATATTCCAACGCGCGCGCTCGTGCTTGGTTCAGCGTGACAATATCCGCGCCACCCAATCCAAAGTCAGTCCTAAGTGGCGCTCCCTTCTTGTTCTTTTGCCCTTTGACCACCACTCGTACGATCCAGCGTCTCGCGCCCGAGGGGTCAACGACCAGGTACAAGCCGTTGCCATCGCCATGCCGCCCAGCGCCGAGATTCTCGACCAGTTTTTTTCGTCAACTTTCCTGAAAGTGTCATCTAATATACCACATTTCATACCACCCAAAGAAACGATACGGGTATCATCGAAAGAAATTCAACCAAAACGGCAAAGACACTTAAAACCTCGAAAACAAATAAAAATGGCCGCTCAAAGCAGCCAATTCAAACCGAACAAAAACGCAAGATGGCGGAGAAGGTGGGATTCGAACCCACGGAGGGCGTTAACCCTCGTCGGTTTTCAAGACCGGTGCATTCGACCACTCTGCCACTTCTCCGACGCGCCATCCCTAATACCACTCTAAGCGTGGTTCAAGCAGAAAGAGTGGCGGAATTCCGACACTTCTTGTCCGCCGCACTTTCCTTAAAACCCAACGCGGGTTACACTCCGCGCAATTGACCGCTGCTGCGCCTCTTTGGGGACAGAAAACAGCGGCACTTGGTGCGACAGAATACGAGCAGGCAAAGGGCACAGTATGACCTTATTTTCAGGCGCAAACTTTCATTTTCCGCGCCGCGCGGCGCCCATTGTTTTTGTGATGTGTGGCATGGCCCTCACAGGCTGCACTGATAGCGAAGACTACAACTTTCTGAACAAACCCGCGGCCACCGAAGCCACGGCACCGGTGGCCGGACAGACCACTAAACTTGTTGAACGTGACGTCGAAGCACCAGAAGTATTCTCCACCTCCGAAGCGGGCCTCTGGGACGGGCGTCCGTCGTTGGGTGGCGTCTGGGCCGCCCACCCTGATGTTGGGGATCCAGAACGCGTGATCATCCGCAACCAGGCCAACGGCAAATTTGTGATCGGGGCGCTGTTCCGGCGCGAACGCGACATTCCCGGCCCGCGCATTCAGGTATCCTCTGACGCGGCCGCAGCCCTCGGCATGTTGGCCGGTGCGCCAGTGGAGCTGAACATCACCGCCCTGCGTCGCGAAGAAGTTGCGGAAGAGGCCCCGACAGATGGCGAGGCGACCGTGGAAGTGACCGAAACCGCGCAGGTCGAAGAGACCCCGCTGGAGCCAATCGCCGCTGCCACCGCTGCCATCGCCGCCGCCGAATCCAAGCAAACCGCCCCGGCACCGGCACCAGCCGCGCAATCCGAAGTGGCACCCAAGCCGCAGTCGTCCTCGCTGTCCAAGCCTTATGTGCAGATCGGGATTTTCTCGGTGAAGTCCAACGCTGACGGCGCCGCCGCACAGATGAAGAGCGCGGGTCTGCCAGCCTTGACCAAGAAAACCACCTCGGGTGATAAAACCTTCTACCGCGTGCTGGTTGGCCCGGCCTCCAGCAAGTCGGCTCTCAAATCAATGACCAAGAAAGTGCATGGCATTGGCTTCACTGATGCCTATGCGGTGACCAACTGACGGAGGCTTCTGCCATGTTCAAATCCATGTTCCACGCCTGTGTGGCAGCGATTGGATTGACGGTCGCGGCCAGCTCTGCCAGCGCCTTTGAAACCAAAGCCCGCGCCGCCTTTGTGATGGACCAATCCACTGGCACGGTGCTGTTGGCAAAAAATGCCGACGAAGCCTTGCCGCCGGCTTCCATGTCCAAGCTGATGACGCTTTATATGGCGTTTGAAGCCGTGCGCGATGGGCGCCTCCAAATGACCGAAAAGCTGCCAGTGTCGCAACATGCGATGAACTACGGCGGCTCCACCATGTTTTTGGACACCACGGACCGCGTGGCAGTGCAAGACCTGCTGCGTGGCATCATTGTCCTGTCGGGCAATGACGCCTGCGCGGTGATTGCCGAGACCCTGAGCCCCGACGGGACTGAGGCTGGCTTCGCCCGCCTGATGACCCGTCGCGCACGACAAATGGGCATGACCAATTCGACATTTGCCAACTCCAACGGCTGGCCCGCACCGGGCCATCGCATGAGCATGCGGGACCTGGCACTCTTGGCAAACCACCTGATCTCTGACTTCCCCGAGTTTTATCCGATGTTTGCAGAACGGGAGTTTCAATTTGACGGGCGCGCACCGCAGAACACGCAAAACCGCAACCCACTTCTCAAACTGAACATTGGCGCGGATGGACTGAAAACCGGCCATACGTCTGAGGCAGGCTACGGTCTTGTTGGCTCTGCTAAACAAGGAAACCGCCGTGTGATCTTTGCTTTTTCCGGGCTGCAAACCGCCGCTGAACGCGCGGAAGTGTCTGAGCAAATCGTAAACTGGTCGTTCCGCCAATTCTCTGAGGCCACATTGGCCCGCGAAGGCGAGCGCGTGGCCGAGGCGGACGTCTGGATGGGCAAAACCGCCCGTGTGGGCTTGGTCCCGGAAAGCGACATCGAAGTGCTGTTGCCGGTTCTGGCCAAAAACAAAGTCAAAGCTGAGGTGATTTACAACGGCCCCATTGAGGCTCCGATCACCAAGGGCCAATCGCTGGCCGAACTTGTATTAATGCCGGAAGACCTGCCTGAAATGCGCATTCCGCTGGTGGCGGAAGCGGACGTGCCTGAAGGTGGCTTTGGCATTCGCCTGCGCACTGCCACTGGCATTCTGATGCAGCAATTTGGCCTCAATCTCGCAGGTGCATCGTGAGCGGACACTTCATCACGTTTGAAGGCATCGACGGTTCCGGAAAATCCACCCAAGCAAAACGCCTCGCAGAACGCCTGCGCGCCGATGGGCGTGACGTGGTGTTGACCCGCGAACCCGGTGGCTCTGTTGGCGCAGAGGAAATCAGGGCGCTTGTGCTCGAAGGGGACCCAGACCGCTGGTCGGCAGAAACCGAAATCCTACTGTTCACGGCGGCGCGGCGTGACCATCTGGAACGCACCATTCTGCCTGCTGTGGCCGCGGGCAAAATTGTCATCTGTGACCGCTTTGCTGACAGCACCCGCATGTACCAGGGACTTTCGCGTGGCGATCTCCGTGGGATTGTCGACCAATTGCACAGTCTGATGATTGGCCGCGAGCCTGACCTGACAGTGCTGATCGACATGGACCCGGCCACCGGCCTGTCCCGTGCCAAATCCCGCCAAACCGCTGAAGAGCGGTTTGAAGACTTTGGTCAAGCGCTTCAGGACCAAATGCGCAAAGGATTCCTGGACCTGTCCCGCGAATTTGCGGACCGCTTCCGCGTGATCGACGGTGCACAGGACATGGACAGCGTGTCTGATGCAGTTTACGCGACAGTCACGCAACACATCGAGGCCAGCGCGTGAGCGACGACACAGTCCCAGAGGCAGACCGCGTCACCGGCGCTCCGCATCCTCGGGAAACCGAAGTGCTGTTTGGTCAAGCTTCTGCCGAACAGGATTTTCTCACCGCAGTCAACTCGCACCGTCTGCACCACGGCTGGCTGATCACCGGCCCGATAGGCGTAGGCAAAGCCACGCTGGCCTGGCGCATGGCCCGTTTTTTGCTGGCCACACCGCTGGACGATGGGGCTGGCCTGTTTGGCGACCCCGTGCCCCACACCAGCCTTGATGTTGCGCCCGATCATCCCGTGGCCCACCGCCTCTTGGCACGCTCTGAGCCGGGCATGTTCAGCATCACGCGTTCCGTGAACGAAAAAACCGGCAAGCTGCGCGACAAGATTGTGGTGGATGACGTGCGTGGCTTGACCCACTTCCTGACCATGTCCTCTGCCGATGGCGGCCGCCGCGTGGTGATTGTCGACAGCGCGGATGAGATGAACGTGAACGCCGCCAACGCGCTCCTAAAAATGCTTGAGGAACCACCGGAGCGCACCACGATGATGCTGATCTCACATCAGCCATCGCGCCTGTTGCCCACCATCCGCTCGCGCTGCCGCGAGCTGCGCCTACATCCGCTGACACCGGACGACATGCACAACGCCCTCACTCAAGCGGGGTTTGAAGCCGCCGAGTCCCCTGCCCTCGCCGAACTGGCGGCTGGATCTGTGGGGGAAGCCCTGCGCATTCTGCAAAGCGACGGCCTGGCGCTCTATGCCGAACTGATCTCTCTTTTTGCCACCGATCAAGGCTTTGACCGGCAACGCGCCATCAACCTCTCCAACGCGGCCGTTGGCCCCGCAAATGCGGATCGTTTTGAGCTGTTGCTCACACTGATCGACCTTTTCCTCATGCGTCTGGCCCGCACCGGTGCCTTGGGCCAACCGCCCGCCGTCGAGGTGGCCCCCAATGAGACGCAGGTGCTGACACGGCTTGCACCCCACGCCCAAAAGGCCCGCGCCTGGGCTGCCGCTGCACAGGAAATTTCCGATCGCACCCACCACGGCAAGGCGGTGAACCTTGACCCTGCCGCGCTTGTGCTGGATACGGTTTTCAAGATCCATCAAACCTCAACCGCCTGAGCGCCTCATGACTGACTATCCACAGATCACCGACAGCCATTGCCACCTCGATTTCCCGGATTTTGACGGCAAGCTGGATGAGTTCATCTCCCGCGCGGCGGAGGTGGGAGTGACCCGCATGGTGACCATCTGCACCCGCCTGCGCAATGAGCCCTCTGTGCGCGCGATTGCCGAGGCTCACGCGCCTGTGTTCTACGCCGCTGGCACCCACCCGATGAGCGCCGCCGAAGAGCCGCTGGCCACCGTGGATGAACTGATCGCCTTAGCGCAGCACCCCAAGTTTGTTGGCATTGGCGAAACCGGGTTGGATTACCACTACACCGCCGACAGCAAAGAAGTGCAGCAGACATCTCTACGTATCCATTGTGAAGCCGCCCGGGAAACCGGTCTGCCGCTGATCATTCACAGCCGTGACGCAGATGAAGACATGGCGCAGATCCTGACGGAAGAATTCGACAAAGGCGCCTATGGCTGTGTCATGCACTGCTACAGCTCCGGAGCAGAACTGGCCAAGAAAATGCTGGATTTGGGGTTTTACCTGTCCATGTCCGGCATCGCCGCCTTCCCACGGTCCCAAGAAGTGCGCGACATCTTTGCCGCCGCACCGGTAGACCGCGTGCTGGTAGAAACCGACGCGCCTTACCTTGCGCCCCCGCCCTACCGCGGCAAACGCAACGAGCCATCTTACGTTGAAAAAACCGCCCGTGTGGGCGCTGAGGTCTTTGGTATGGACTACGCCGACTTCGCCGCTCAGACCCAACTGAATTTTGAGCGTCTGTTTTCCAAAGCGGCCAGCACGGCGGCCGCTGCATGAGCGCCAAGCTGACCTTCACCATTCTGGGCTGCGGCAGTTCAGGTGGCGTGCCACGCATTGGCGGCCATTGGGGGGATTGTGATCCCACCAATCCCAAAAACCGCCGCCGCCGTTGCTCTTTGCTGATTGAACGCGAAACCGCTGACGGCAAAACCACGGTGCTGGTCGACACCTCGCCGGACATGCGCGATCAACTGTTGTCCTCCAACACCGGTGCGCTGAATGCGGTTGTTTACACCCACAGCCACGCGGATCACGTACATGGCATCGATGACCTGCGCATGGTGGTCTACAACATGCGCAATCGCATCCCGGTCTGGGCCGATGGTGCCACCCAAAACGATCTGCTCAGCCGCTTTGGCTACGCCTTTGTACAGCCCAAAGACAGCCCTTACCCGCCGATCCTGGACCTGCACACCATTGACGACAAAGATTTCACCATCTCCGGCGCTGGTGGCGATATCACCTTCACACCGATCAAAGTGAACCACGGCAGCATCGACGCGTTGGCCTTCCGCGTGAACGACGTCGTGTATATGCCGGATGTGGCAGAAATCTATGACGCCGCCTGGCCACAACTTGCGGATATGAAGTGCTTTATCATCGACGCGCTGCGCCGGTCTCCGCACCCCACCCACGCACATCTCGATCAAGCGCTGGAGTGGATTGCCAAGCTCAAACCAAAGCGCGCCGTGCTGACCAATATGCACATCGACCTCGATCACACTGTGGTGGATGGCGAGACACCAGACCATATCACCCCCGCGTTTGACGGGATGAAAATCACCTACGACCTGTAAGCACAGGTCACACAGCAGGACACGACACAGATGCAAACTCTTATTTCTGTGATCCTGCCGGTCTTTTTCATCATCGGTTTTGGCTATCTAGCCGCATGGCGCGGGTTGTTCAGCCAACAAAACGTCGACGGGTTGATGCGTTACGCCACCAACTTTGCCGTGCCAGTCCTGCTCTTCCGCGCCATCTCCAACCTGGATTTGGCCGCAGAATACAATCTCATCCTGCTGGGCAGCTTCTACGGTGCCGCCTTCCTTTGCTTTCTCACCGGCATGTTGGGCGCCAAATTCCTGTTTGGCCGCGATTGGGAAGACGCCACGGCCATTGGCTTTGTCTGCCTGTTTTCCAACTCGCTCTTGCTGGGTCTCGCCATCATGGAGCGCGCCTACGGAGCCGACAGCCTGACCGGCAACTACGCCATAATCTCAATCCACGCGCCGTTCTGCTATGGCCTTGGCATTGCCACCATGGAGATCATGCGCGCACGGCACAGTTCCAAAGCCAAAATTGTACCCACCGTGCTCAAGGCGATGTTCTCCAACGCGTTGATCATCGGCATCGGTCTTGGCTTTGTGGTCAACCTCGGCAACATTTCGGTGCCCGAACCGGCGATGCACGCGGTCAATCTTCTGGCTGGCTCAGCCCTGCCTGCCGCGCTGTTTGGCATCGGTGGCGTGCTCTACCGCTACCGCCCCGAAGGCGACATGCGCACCATCCTCTTTTGTTGTGCCGTCTCTCTGGGCCTGCACCCGGCCCTAACCTTTGCCTTTGGCACACTAAGCGCCATTTCCGCCGAAAACATGCGCTCCGCCATTGTGACGGCCTCCATGGCCCCCGGCATCAACGCCTACCTCTTCGCCAATATGTATGGCCGCGCCATGCGGGTGGCCGCCTCCACCGTACTGATTGGCACCGCGCTCTCTGTGCTCACAGTTTGGCTTTGGCTGGGCACATTGCCGTGACCGTACGGCACAGCCGCTTGCACCTGCGCCCACCTCCCCCCATTTTGGCAACCTGACCTTTCACAGGAGCGCCTAAATGGCCCAAGATCCAATCCGCGTAGATATCGTTTCTGACGTCGTCTGCCCCTGGTGCATCGTTGGCTACCGTCAACTCAAACAGGCCGCAGAAGAAACCGGCGTTGCCATCGAAACTTATTGGCACCCTTTCGAACTCAACCCAGACATGGAAGCGGAAGGTGAGAACCTGCGCGACCACATCATGCGCAAATATGGCAGCACGGCGGAGCAATCCAAAGATGCACGTGACCGGCTCATGAAGGTGGGCGCGGATCTGGACTTTGATTTTCATTGGACCGACGACAGTCGCATCTACAACACCTTCGCGGCACATCAGCTCCTGCATTGGGCCTCAGAAACCGGACAAGCGCAGGCGTTAAAACTGGCACTGTTTGACGCTTATTTCACCCAAGGGAAGGACGTGAGTGATCCGGAGGTTCTGGTTGATGTTGCCACTTCGATTGGCTTGCCCCCTGAAGAGGCGCGAGAGGTTTTGAAAGACCAACGCCATGCCGAGATGGTGCGACAGAAAGAACAGTTCTGGACCTCACGGGGCGTGACCGGTGTGCCAACGATGGTCTTTGGTGGTAAACAAGCTACCTCCGGTGCGCAGGGCGTCGACACCTTCGCCAGACTGCTCAAACAACTGACGTCCCAATAAAGCCGTTCCAGCCGCGCGCTGCGACAATCTGGTTCTTGTAGGCCCTTGGAATCGCCGATTCCGAGGGCTTTTTGCAGCGCGCCAGTCCCCACTACGCGCGCGCCCAAACCACGCCACAACATCCCACACAACCTATGGCAGCAGCGTAGCAATGCCTTCTCCACAGAAACCCTTTTCACGGCAAAATGGCCTATCTCCAACCACTTAGAAGCCTGTCTTCGCGACCACCTCCCCCCCGAAACCCTGCCTCACGCCGCCCAACCGGGCACCAATACCAGAAGAATTTTCAGAGTAACGCGGTGTTAAGAGCTGCCAGCTTACGTTGCCTTCAATCAGCCAGTCCGAAAACGGTATTGAACCAGACCCATGAACACACAAAACACATCATCACAGGCCGACTGCATCGCGCTGCCGCAGCAGTTGGATTACGCACATTGCACAGAGTTGCGCCTCGCTATCGAGGCCTCCCGTGGTCAACCGCTGGCGCTGGATGCGCATCATGTTGAGTTCCTTGGGGGCGCTGGCGCGGAACTGCTTTTGGCCACGCGCGCCGAATGGGCCGCACGTGAACTGCCATTTGAACTGAAACAACCATCTGACGATTTTCTTAAAGGTATGGAGCGGCTCGGCCTGCCCCATGACTGTCTTCTTGAAAGGGGCTCCGCATGACGACGAAGATTCTTGCAGTTGATGACTCCCGCACCATGCGCGCGATGATTCAAACCGCACTGACCGATGCAGGCTTTGATGTTGATCTGGCCGAGGACGGCATCGACGGGCTGGACAAACTTGGTGGGTCCGACCCCGATCTGGTCATCACCGACATCAACATGCCGCGCCTAGATGGCTTTGGCATGATCGAAGGCGTCCGCGAACGCCCGGAATGCGCCTCTCTACCAATTCTCGTGCTGACCACGGAAAGCGGTGAAGAACTGAAACAACGTGCCCGTACAGCTGGCGCAACCGGCTGGATCGTCAAACCATTTGACGCCGAAAAACTGGTTGCAGTCATCAATCGTCTGGTTGTCTGAAAGGAATTGAATTATGTCCGATCTTCGTGACATGTTCTTTGAGGAATGCGACGACCTTCTTGAAGTGTTGTCCACCGGTCTGGAAGATCTCCAGAACGAGACCTCGGATGCGGAAACCATCAACGCGATGTTCCGCTCCGTGCATTCCATCAAAGGCGGCGCCGGGGCTTTTGGCCTTGATCGCCTTATTAAATTTGCCCACGCATTCGAAAACGTGCTGGATGACCTGCGTTCCAACAAGCTGGAAGTAGACGGCACCATAACCGCTCTGATGTTCTCCGGTTTTGACCACCTGAGTGATCTTGTGGACGCGGCCCGTGACGACAACGACCTGCCCGACTCTGACGGCGCGGCTGTTTTGGCAGAGCTGAAACAGACCACACAAAATGCCAATGGCGGCGTTGGTGGTGACGATGACGAAGACGCCAACGAAGTCAGTTCAGACGACTTTGAAGTTCAGGCCATGGACTTCAGCCTCGATCTGGGTGGCGACGACGACGGCGGCATTGGCGATCTGCCGGGCCTGCCCTCTCTTGGTGGTGGCGATGACGCGCCCGAAGGTGCGACGCACTTTGTGGTGAAGTTCAAAGCCGATCCAGTGCTCTACACACGAGGCCACGATCCAGCCCTGCTGTTCCGTGCCCTGGGTGAAATGGGTGAATTGTCGATCGAAGCTGACCGCTCCGAAGTGGCCGCTCTGGAAAGCCTTAAGGATGCGCCCGCGGCAATCTCCTGGACGCTAACCTTGCGCCCGGACGACGGCATCGACGAAAGCGCCATCCGCGAAATCTTTGAGTTCGTGGAAGGACAATGCACCCTACACATCTCTGAAACTGTTGTGGAAACCGCAGCGGAAGAGAACGCCACTCCCATCGCGGAAGCTCCTGCGCCCGCCGAAGAAGCCGCGCCGGTTGCTGCTGCTCCTGCGGCCAAAGCACCAGCCAAGCCAACACCTGCCAAAGCTCCCAAAGCTGAAAAGCAGGAGGCCAAAGGCGGAGACGGCGGAAAAAAGTCCTCTGAACCGCGCAACAGCACCATTCGTGTCGACCTGAACCGCGTAGACCGCCTGATCAACTTGGTTGGTGAGCTTGTGATCAGTGAAGCCATGTTGCGCCAGTCGATGAATGAGCTCCCCGTGTCGGCCAACAGCGCCGTCAGCGAAGCCATTGGTCAGCTGAAAACCCTATCCGGCGTTCTGCAAGAGAGCGTGATGGCCATTCGCGCACAGCCTGTGCGCGGCCTGTTCCAGCGGATGAGCCGGATTGTACGGGAATCTTCTCGTCAGGCTGGTAAATCTTCTCGTTTGGTGATGGTTGGGGAGGCCACCGAGGTCGACAAAACTGTGACCGAACGTCTGGTGGAACCTCTGACCCACATGATCCGGAACTCGGTCGATCACGGCCTTGAAAAACCTGAGGATCGCGTGGCCGCGGGCAAACCTGAGATGGGCACAATCAAGCTCGAAGCGGCACACCGCTCCGGCCGTGTTGTGATCTCTTTGTCGGACGATGGTGCTGGTGTAAACCGTCCCAAAGTGCGTCAAAAGGCTGAGGAAAAAGGTCTAATCCGTCCTGAGGATGATCTGACCGACAGCGACATCGACAACTTGTTGTTCCGTCCAGGTTTCTCAACCGCAGATGAGATCTCTCAACTCTCCGGTCGCGGTGTTGGTATGGACGTTGTGCGCTCCGAAATTCAGGCGCTTGGCGGACGGATCAACCTGATGTCTGAGCCAGGCAAAGGCACGACGATCACCATCTCCCTGCCACTCACACTTGCGGTGATGGAAGGTATGTTGATCGAAGTGGCCGGCGAAAGCCTGGTGGTTCCAACCGTTGCGCTGCGCGAAACGCTTCAGCCTGGTCAGGCCAACATTCACGACTTCTGTGATGGTGACCGTGGGCTTTCGGTAAACGACTCGATGCTCCCGATTGTGGATCTGGGCGAAGCGCTTGGCTTCCGCTCGCCACTGCCGGACTTCAGCAATCAGTCGCTCCTTCTGATCGAAGGGGAATCCGGTCGGCGCTCCGCCCTAGCGGTGGACGGCATCGTCGAGCAACGCGAAGTGGTGATCAAAGGTCTGGAGCAAAACTATCAATCCATTCCGGGCATCGCCGCCGCAACCATCCTTGGCAACGGCAAGATCGCCCTGATCGTCGACACGGATCAAATGATCCCATCGCCGGGTAACGGCAACCCAGGACTGCTTAAGGGGTCCGATTTGGCAGAGGTGAACTCTTATGTCTGAACAAGCAACTCAAGAACAGACCGACGAACGCATTGAAATCGTGTCCTTCGCCATTGGCGAACAGGCCTTCTGCCTGGACATCGGCCACGTGCTCGAAATTCGCGGCTGGACCAACACCACCACCCTGCCACATGCGCCGGATTATGTGGTTGGCATGATGAACCTGCGTGGCGCTGTGCTGCCGGTGATCGATTTGTCGATGCGCCTTGGCCTGGGCAAAACCATCCCGGAAAGCCGCCACGTCATCATCATCGCACACATCGATGAGAAGAGCGTTGGCTTCCTGGTGGACGCCGTGTCCAACATCATCACGGTGAACACCGACGAGATAAAAGCCACACCGGAAGTGTCCTCCTCCAAGACTGCTGCGTTCATTCGCGGGGTCTACACTCTGGACGACACTATCGTGCGTGCAATCGATGTTCACCAGATTATGCCACAGGAAGCATTGTCAGCAGCATGACCCAGATGGCGCAAAAATCCCTTGAAGAAGGCACAATCAGTGATGCGGACTTTGCCGCCATTGCTGGTCTGGTGCGCGAGTGGATGGGAATCGATCTTCAGCCGCACAAGCGGACGATGGTCGCCTCCCGCCTCTCCAAGCGCCTCCGTGCCACAGGCTATGAGACAGTCAACGACTACATTGACTATATGCACTCGCCTCAAGGGCGGGATGAACAAACCCGCTTTATCAGCGCCTACACAACCAACATGACGCGCTTCAACCGCGAAGGGCATCACTTCGAACAGTTGGCTAATGATGTGCTGCCGGACCTTATGGCCCAGGCACGTCGCGGCAAGCGGGTTCGGATTTGGTCAGCTGGCTGTTCCAGCGGGGAAGAACCTTATGGCCTGGCGTTCCACGTATTGGATGCCTGCCCGGAGGCCCCTTCCCTGGATGTAAAAATCCTGGCATCAGACATCGACCCTGAAATCTTGGCGTCTGCCAAGCGCGGCATCTACCCCGCATCCTCAGTCAACACCCTGCCCAATGGACAGGGAACCAAGTATTTTGAGGATTTTGAAGGGTCCAACGATCGGAAGTCTGTTTGCGACAAAGCCCGCGAACTGATCAGCTTCCGGCGCCTCAATCTTCATGGCGACTGGCCATTCAAAGGCCAGTTCGACATCATCATGTGTCGCAACGTCGCCATCTACTTTGATGCACCAACACAAAGCCGCCTCTGGCGCAGATTTGGCGAGCAGCTCTGCCCGGACGGCCTTCTATTCTTGGGTCATTCCGAAGGAATTGGTCCGGAACACGCCGACCTGTTTCACACAGCCGGACGGGGCGTTTTCTCAATAGACACCTCCAGCATTGGCCGCAGAAGCGCTGATGCAACCTTGCACATGGGGAATTCAAAATGAGCTTGAAAGATAAGCTGCACATTCTGGTTGTGGACGACATGTCCACCAGCCGAGGACTCATCACACAGGCACTCGATGAGATCGGGATCGTCAATTACCGCACCGAAAACGACGGTGCTCAAGCCTGGCGTAGCCTGGCGGCGAAACCGGTGCACTTGATCCTGTCCGATTTCAACATGCCCGGCATGGACGGCCTCCAGCTTCTGGAAGGCATCCGCGGCAATAAAGCGACGGCACGCACCGGCTTTATCCTGATCACAGGACGCGCAGATCCGGACACAATCAACAAGGGCGTCAAGCTGGGCATGAACAACTTCATTAAGAAGCCGTTCGAAACCGCACAGCTGAAAGCCTGCATCGAGAAGGTGGTGGGGCCTCTGTAAGGGAGGCTCCCATGGGGGACTACATATGACAACGCGCTCAACCGCAGACGTACTAACAACCATTTCCGAGGACGTGGCTGACCTGGCCTCCATCGCACATGCGCTGGACGGGTTGACCAGTGAACTGGATCTGGAAGGCGTCGATCACAACAAAATAAGGGATCTACAGCGCGTAGACGCGCTGTTCCAGCATCTGGATGACATCGCGGTATTGCTTGGAAATATGTCGTCCATGATTGGCGCTGGTCCGGATCTCAATGTGCAGGATCTCTCCAACAGCGTCCGTTTGGACTACTTGAAATCTCGCCTCTCCGATGCGGAAAAAGCCCGCGCAATCTCGCCTGATGCAGGCAACGTAAACCTCTTCTGAGCCACACTCGCTCAGCCACAGTGACACTGGAATAGACCCATGAATGCCATGACCAAGATCAGCAGCGCCAGCGCAGACAGCTCCGCAACTGAGGTGCGGTTTGCCAACGAGAGTATCATCACGTCGGCAACCGATCCGCGTGGCGTGATCCAATTTGCCAACGACAAATTTGTCGAAGTTGGCGGCTACTCTCTGGAAGAGCTCATCAATGCCCCGCATAAAATCATGCGCCATCCGGACATGCCGAAAGGGGTTTTCTATCTGATGTGGGAGTGCCTGAAGGCTGGGCAACCAATTTGCACCTATGTGAAAAACAAAACCAAATCCGGCGGTTACTACTGGGTATTGGCAGTGGTCACTCAGACCGAAAACGGTTTTTTGTCGGCGCGTATCCGCCCCGGTACGGAGTTGTTTGAAACCACCAAAGAAATGTACGTCTCCCTTCTGCAGGAAGAGAAAGACAAAAACCTGACGCCGGAACAAAGCGGCGCCCGTTTGCTCGAGATGATCAAAGAGGCCGGCTACCCAACGCTGGAAGCTTACGGCATCGAGGCACTGAACCTCGAATTCAAAAACCGCAACATCATCGAGCCCAATTTGGTAAACAGTTTCTCCTTGATGGATGAGCTCGCGGAAATCATCTCCGACATGCAGGACTTGGTGAACAGCATCGAGCAAGGCTTTGAGCGCGTCCGTGGCGAACCTGTAAACCTGCGCATTTTGGCAGGCCGCCTCGAAGGGGCCGGGGCCGCTCTTGGCACCATCTCGCAAAACTATGATGCGATGGCCAAAGAAATGCACGGGCTTGTTGGACGCCTGCACGATCCGGAAAACGGCTCGCTGGTGCAAATGTACAGTGCCGTATCCCACGGGCGCTGGTCCATGCAGATTGCACAGTTGCTTGGCGAAGCCTACGATAACGTCCAGCCAGAAGACAAGGAAACCGATGGCGCCAATCTTCTCAAAGAGCACCACGAACGCATGCAACAGCGCAGCCGTTCCCGCTTGATCGAGATTTCCTCCATCGGCAAATCCATCCCGGACATCTGCCGCAGCCTGCGGCGCCGGATCAACGGTCTCGACGTTGTGAAACTGCTTTGCAAGGTCGAAAGCGGCCGTATGCGTGACGTGGACAGTGGTTTGGACGGCATCATCGCTCGTCTGGAAAACTTCCATGACAACACCGATCGCCACCTGGCCGACCTATCCGCCAAGGCGTCGCAAGTCACTCAAAAAGGCAGCTCCCTTTAAGGAGCTGCTTCCCTCCCAAACATTTTGCCGCTCCCATTAGCTCTATAAAAACAACAGGAAACACCATGCCAGTTTTCCCAAAAATGAAAGCCCGCTTCTCGCGGATGAGCATCAAAACCAAATTGGCAGTTGCCATTGCCGCCTGCGCTCTCCTGGCCGTTGGTCTCTCACAATTTTCCCAATACAACGCCCGCACCGCCGAAGCTGAAGCGCAAGCAATGGAGCGCTACGACCTGCTTACAGAATTGTTCAGCACGCAATTGGTCGCCGCTGCCCAGTTTCAAGACGTGGACCGCCTGAAAGCCACGACTGACCGTTTCTTGGAGCAAGATGCGAATATCACCGCCGTAAGCGTACATTCCTCAGACGGAACAGTGATCTACTCCTATGACACGGCCGAAGCCCGCGCAGACGGCATCACCCAAGCACTGGGTACTGTTGCAGCTGCCGTGACCGAAGACAAACCCAGCGCCCATGCGATCGACGGGGCCATTTATGCCGCGCATATGCCTATCGCACAGGCGGGTCGTGCCCCTGTTGGCTCGCTGCAAGTGGCCGCCGATGTGTCCTCCATTCGCCAGGAAGCCCTCCAGGAATTTGTCAAAGGCGCGATTGGCTCCTCTCTCGCAGCCGCGATGGCCCTGGGCCTGATTGTGATGCTGGTTGGCCGCGTCGTAACGCGCCCGGTATTGAGCCTTGGCAAAGCCATGGACGCCATTGCCGACCATGATTTTGACCACCAAGTGCCCTGTCTGGATCGGGACGATGAAATTGGCGCCATGGCCAAACGTCTGGAGAAATTCCGCACCCAACTGGATCAGGAAGAACGTGACCGCGCAGTGCGTGCCGAGCAGGACAAACAACGCCAGCGCCTGTTTGCCCGCCTTGCCGAAGGTCTGTCCGAAATTGCCGATGGCCGTGTGGATCGTCCCATCGACGTGACCGAGTTCTCTAATCTGGGCGAAAACTCCCAGCAGATCTGCAAAGACTTCAACGAGGTCCTCACCAATCTCAAATCTGTCCTCTCCACAGTGACCCGCACCGCCGAAACCGTGCGCTCCAGTGCCCAGGAAATTTCCGAAAGCGTTGTGGATCAATCCAAGCGGTCTGAGGCACAGGCTGTGACCCTCGAAGAGTCCGCAGCGGCCATCGAAACCCTGAGCACCTCTGTTGAACAGACGGCAGATCACGCTGCTGAGGCCAACAAGCGTATCACCCAGAACCGTCAACAGGCGCAGTCCGGTGGCGAAGTGGTGGAACTGACCGTTGAAGCCATGCGCAACATTGAGCAGAGCTCTGACAAGATCACCGCCATCATCGGTGTGATTGATGACATCGCCTTCCAAACCAACCTGCTGGCTCTTAACGCCGGTGTCGAAGCCGCCCGTGCCGGCGAAGCAGGTCGTGGGTTTGCGGTTGTCGCCTCCGAGGTCCGCGCCCTTGCGCAACGCGCATCTGAATCCGCCAACGAAATCAAAGAGCTGATCATGACCTCCGGTGAACAGGTCACCAAAGGCAGCGAGTTGGTCAACAAGGCCGGCGACGCGCTTCAGGAAATCATAACCGGTGTGAATCACGCCTCTGATCTGGTTTCGCAAATTGCCACAGGGTCCCGCGACCAAGCGGACAACCTGCGCGAAATCAAAGAGAGCGTGACCGAACTGGACCGAGTGACACAGCGCAACGCAGCCATGATCGAAGAGTCTTCAGCCGCCAGCCGCAGCTTGTCGGACGAGGCTGCCAATATGTCTCAGGCCCTAAAAGCCTTTAAGTTGAGCGAAGCGGACGTCGTCGCTGCCTCGACCCCTGCGGCACCAAAACCGGCGCCAAAAAAGGCACCAGCGGCGGCCAAACCGGCGCCAAAATCTGCGAAGCCAGCCCCCGCCAAACCAGTTGCAGACGTTGCTAAAACCAAAGAATGGGACGATGACGCGGCCAAAGATGCCAAGGTGAACAAAGCCAAGGTCAAGAAAACTGCGACCGCCAAGCCCAGCCCCAAGGCCGTTCAAGCAGCCAAACCGCGACCGAAGCCGGCAAAAGCAGCCGTAAACCAATCAACACAGGTGCAAGACACCGCCAGTGAAGACTGGGAAGACTTCTAAGAACTGCGCAAAAACTGCGCCTTGCCAGCTGGTGCGCGAACCCGGCTGGCGTGTAACCCTCGGTGAATGGAACAGCCAATGAGTCTTAGTGAAGCAGAAGCCATAAAAGGATACCAGGTCCAGCCCCTGTTGCAGGGCGACGTGCAGGTGTCCAGTGACCAAGACATCGTGATGACCACGATCCTGGGGTCATGTGTGGCAGCTTGCATGTGGGATGAAACTGCCGGTATCGGGGGCATGAACCATTTCCTCTTGCCTGGCACCGAAGACGGTTCTGCCGGTTCCATGAGCCACGGTGTGCACGCAATGGAACTGCTGGTGAACGGCTTGATCCAGGCGGGCGCCCGCCGCGACAATCTCAAGGTGAAGCTGTTGGGCGGTGGCAAGATGTTCAACAGCCGCATCGACATCGGGTCCAAAAACGCTGAATTTGCCATGTGGTTTGTGCGCAATGAAGGCTTTGAGCTGATGGACTGCTGCCTGGGTGGACAGCGTGGCCGCAACATCCGTTTCTGGCCCGTAGGAGGTCGCATTCAGCGCCGGTTTATGAAAGACACCCGCCTTCTCACCGAAGAAGAAGCACCGCGGCGCAAGCCCAAGCCCAAGGCCGACGACAACCTGGGCGACGTGCAATTGTTTTAAGACGCAGGTCCCTCCAATTCCCTGCAATCAAAAAGGCCCGCAGATCTCTGCGGGCCTTTTTTGGTTTAGATGTGCAGCGCGTGCCCCAAAGCCTTGAGACAGGCTTCCTGCAATCCTTCTGATTGCGTGGGATGCGCGTGGATCGTGGCTGCAATGTCTTCAAGGCAAGCCCCCATCTCAATGGCCAGCGAAAACGCCGCTGACAATTCCGAGATCCCCGCGCCAACCGCTTGCAGGCCCACAACTGCGTGGTCTTCTTCGCGGTACACAACCCGCACAAAGCCGTCGTCGCGCTCCGTGGTCATGGCACGGCCGTTGGCCATAAACGGAAACTCACTGGACTTGGTGCCGTCGATCTCGCCCGGCAGTGCGCCACAGGTGACCACCTCCGGATCTGTAAAACACACCGCCGGAATGGCACGTTTGTCCCACTCCACCGCATGGCCCGCGATGTGCTCCGCCACCATCTCGCCCTGCGCCATCGCCCGGTGTGCCAACATCGGCTCGCCGGTCACATCCCCAATCGCGTAAATTCCTCGCATCGAGGTCTGGCAAAAGCTGTCGATCTTCACAAACGGCCCGTCTTGGGTCAGCGCCAGCTCTTCGATGCCAATGCCCGCCGTGCGCGGACGCCGCCCGACAGTGACCAGCACCTTCTCCGCAACGACATCGCCCTGATCGGTTTGCAACGCGCCATCGGCGTACCCTTGCGCCTTGGTGCCGGTCATCACTCTCACGCCCAGCGCTTCTAGCCGCTTAGCCACCGGCTTGGTCAATGCTTTGTCATAGAGCGATAGAATGCGGTCTTCCGCCTCCACAACCGTGACCTTGCTGCCCAGCTTGGCAAATACCGTGCCCAGCTCCAACCCGATGTAGCCGCCACCAACAACCGCCAATGTCTCTGGTACTTCAGTCAGGTCCAGCGCCTCGGTGGAGGACAAGATCGGTCCGCCAAACGGCAGGAACGGCAGTTCCACCGGCGCAGAGCCCGTGGCGATCACCACGTGTTCCGCGCGGATTTGCTGCACCTCGTCCCCATTAGTGACTTCCACGGTTTTGCCATCCAGAAACCGCGCTTGTCCGGTGACAAACCGCGCTTTGGCTTTTTTCATCAACGCCGACACGCCAGTGTTCAGACGCTGCACAATGCCGTCTTTCCACGCCACGGTTTGGGCCAGATCGATGCTTGGCGCGCCTGCGGAAATCCCCAACGGCCCATCGTTCACATGCGCAATCTTGTGGAATTCATCCGCCGCGTGGATCATCGCTTTGGACGGGATGCAGCCCACGTTCAGACAGGTGCCCCCCGGCTTACCGGCATCCACAACAATGGTATCAATGCCCAGTTGCCCGGCGCGAATGGCACAGACGTAGCCCCCCGGCCCAGCGCCAATGATCAGCAGTTTACAAGATAGATCAGTCATTTAGCCCTCAACAAACAGCATGGCTGGCGTTTCCAGCAGGGTTTTCAATTTTTGCACAAAAACAGCCGCATCCCAGCCATCAATCACCCGGTGATCAAAGCTGCATGAGATGTTCATCATCTTGCGTGGCTGGAATTGCTGCCCATCCCAAACGGGGCGGATCTGCATCTTGTTCACGCCGACAATAGCCACCTCCGGGTGGTTGATGATCGGCGTTGTGGCAATCGCGCCCAGCGGACCCAACGACGTGATGGTGATTGTGCCACCGGACAGCTCATCGCGCTTGATGGTGCCATCCCGTGCTTCTTGCGCCAACCGCGACACGGTTTCGGCATTGTCCCACAGGCTGCCCGCCTCGGCGTGTTTCACCACCGGCACGTTCAACCCGTTTGGCGTCTGGGTGGCAATGCCCACATGCACGCCGCCATGACGGTGGATCACACCTGCCTCATCATCATAGCGCGCGTTCAACTCAGGCTGCTCGCGCACCGCCTCGACAATCGCCCGCATCAGGAACGGCAACAGCGTCAGCTTTGTCCGCTCGCCTTTGTGTTTGGCATTAAGCGCCGCGCGCAGGTCTTCCAGCGCCGACATCTCCACCTCTTCCACAATGGTGATATGCGGAATTTGCCGTTTGGAGATCGCCATCTTCTCGGCGATCTTGCGGCGCATGCCGATCACACGCACCTCTTCCACACCGGTGTTCTGACCGCGCACCACAGCACCTTGCTGAATGCCACCGGAGGCAATCCAGTTGTCCAGATCACCGTGGCTGATCCGTCCCGCCGCGCCGGACCCCGGCACCTGCCGCAGATCAACGCCCTCTTCCCGCGCACGCGCACGGACAGATGGCGAGGCCAATGGTTTGGTGCCCGCGGCCCGTTTCACAGGCGCTGCGGCAACAGGCGCCACCGTAGGCTTCGCCGCTGGTTTTGGCACGGGCTTATCCTCGACCTCTACAACAGCCGGCTTTTCCTGCACCGGCGCTTCAACGTCACCACTCTCGTTGCCTTCGCCGTCCACTTCAATGCGGATCAACACGGCGCCAATTGCGATCATGTCGCCAATCTCACCGCCAAGCGCGAGCACTTTACCGTCCACAGACGACGGCACTTCCACAGCGGCTTTGTCGGTCATCACGGCGGCCAGCACGTCATCTTCGCGCACCACGTCGCCAACTTTCACGTGCCATTCGACCAGCTCGGCCTCGGCAATGCCCTCTCCGACGTCGGGCAAACGGATTGCAAATACTCCCATGGGATCAGTCCTCCATGACTTTGCGCAGCGCTTCGCCAACCCGTGCAGGTCCCGGGAAATACTCCCACTCCTGCGCATGCGGATACGGCGTGTCCCATCCGGTCACCCGGATCATCGGCGCTTCAAGATGATAGAAACAGGCTTCCTGCACGAGGCTCATCAGCTCGGCCCCAAAGCCAGAGGTGCGGGTTGCCTCATGCACAATCACACAGCGCCCGGTCTTTTTCACACTCTCAACAATGGTCTCCAGATCCAGCGGCATCAGCGTGCGCAGGTCAATCACCTCCGCATCCACACCGGTCTCTGCCGCAGCCGCCTCGGCCACGTAAACCATTGTGCCATAAGTCAGAACCGTCACATCCGCGCCTTCACGCTGAATATGCGCTTTGCCCAGAGGGACAATTTCGTCGCCTTCCGGCACGTCGCCTTGTGGGTGCTTCTTCCAGCTTTCAATTGGCTTGTCATGATGCCCGTCAAACGGCCCATTATACAGTCGCTTCGGCTCCAAAAAGATCACCGGATCCGGGTCCGCTATCGCCGCCAGCAACAGACCTTTAGCATCGCGTGGATTGGACGGGATCACCACCTTCAAGCCAGATACGTGGGTGAAAATCGCCTCCGGGCTCTGACTGTGGGTCTGCCCGCCAAAGATACCGCCACCGGTGGGCATACGGATCACCAAAGGACAGGTGAAATCACCATTGGAGCGGTGCCGCAGACGCGCCGCTTCCGACACGATCTGATCATAGGCCGGGTACACATAGTCCGCGAACTGGATCTCAATCACCGGCTTTAGGCCATAAGCTGCCATGCCAATCGCCGTGCCAACAATGCCGCTCTCGTTGATCGGCGCGTCAAAACACCGGGACTTGCCGTATTTCTCTTGCAGACCCGCTGTACAACGGAACACGCCGCCAAAGAACCCAACGTCCTCGCCAAACACCACCACTTTGTCATCCGCCGCCATGGCCACATCGTGGGCCTCGCGGATGGCTTCAATCATTGTCATTTGAGCCATGATCAGAACCCCGCTTCTTGACGTTGACGGATTAGGTGCGCTGGCATGGTTTCATACACCCCTTCAAACATATCGCGCGGGCTCGGCGCCTTGCCGCCTGCCAAAGTGCCCACCGCTTCGGCCTCTTTTTGTACCGAAATCACTGAATCGAGGATTTCCGCCTCCGCCTGCGCGTGGCGGTCTTCGCTCCACTCGCCAATCTTGATCAGGTGTTGCTTCAGCCGCTCAATTGGGTCCCCCAACGGCCAGGCCGCCGCCTCGCTCTTGGAGCGATAGGCTGATGGATCATCCGAGGTCGAATGCCCACCTGCACGATATGTCACATGCTCAATCAACGTCGGGCCATGGCCCAAACGCGCCCGCTCAGCGGCCCATTTTGCCACCGCATGTACCGCCAGATAGTCGTTGCCATCCACACGCAAGGAAGCAATACCAAATCCATGGCCCCGCGCCGCAAAGGTACCCACACCGCCGCGCGCAATACCTTGGAACGTGGAAATGGCCCACTGGTTGTTGACGATGTTCAGCACCACCGGCGCCTTATAGGTCGAGGCAAACACCATCGCCGCGTGGAAATCATTCTCCGCCGTAGAACCGTCGCCAATCCAGCCGGTTGAAATCTTGGTGTCACCGGAAATCGCAGAGCCCATCGCCCAGCCAACGGATTGCACAAACTGCGTGCCCAGGTTGCCTGAAATCGAGAAGAACCCGTGTTCCTTCGACGAATACATGATCGGCAGCTGACGCCCAGCCAACGGGTCTTCGGCGTTGGAGTAGATCTGGTTCATCATCGTCAGCATTGGATAGCCTGACGCAATCAACAGACCTGCCTGACGGTAGGTCGGGAAGTTCATATCCCCCGGCTGCAACGCGCGGGCAAAGGCGCAAGACACCGCCTCTTCACCCAAATGCTGCATGTAAAAACTAGTCTTACCCTGACGCTGCGCAATCTGCATGCGCGCATCAAAGGTCCGCAGGGTCATCATGTGGCGCAAGCCATCGCGCAATTCGTCAACGCTCAATGCACCGGCCCAATCGCCAACCGCCTCGCCCTCTTTGTTGAGCACACGCACAATCGAAAACGCCATATCCCGGATGGCATCCGGGTCCGTATCCACATCGGGACGGCCAACTTCGCCAGCACGGGGGATTTCAAAATCGGAGAAGTCCGGCGTGTCGCCCGGACGGCATCCCGGTTCCGGGACATTGAGGGAGAGCGGAGCGGTATCAGAGCCCATGCGTCACCTTTCTGAAGTGGGACTGACGCCGGAAGGCACGGTTGCTCCGTCATGTTGACCCACGCAAAGGGATCAGGGGCGGACAATGGAACCGATACCCCCGCCAGTCAGCGAGAATTATTCAACCTGTTAAGTTTAGCCCACATCCCGGGTTGAAAAACGGCGTTCTCCTATCGTATTTGCGAAATGTTAGCCGAAAAAGTCGGCCAAGGAGGGAACTGTGGCGAAAATCACTATAGACGAAATTGACCGCAAAATCATCCGCGCATTGTGTGAGGATGGCCGCATGTCTGTGGTGCAAATTGCCGACCGCGTCGGCCTCTCCGCCACCCCCTGCAAACGCCGCCTGAAGCAGTTGCAAGACAGCGGGCTGATTGCTGGCTACACCCTGCGCATCGACCGCATGACCGCCGGTTTTGGCATCACCGCCTATGTAAACGTCGAGCTGGAACGGCAGGATGCGGACGCTATTTCAAATTTTCAGAAAGAAGTGGCCCGCTTTGATGAAGTTGTCACCGGCACCTTGATGACCGGCGCAATGGACTTTCAGCTCGAGATTTGGGTGGAAAGCCTTGAAGAGTTTGAGAGTTTTCTACAATCCAAGCTCATGCGCCTGCCCGGCATTCGCGCGATCCGCTCCCGTTTTGCGCTCAAGAAATTCGTAGAGCGGGTACGCATACCGTAGCATACAAACCGCAAAAAGCGCACAGCACCAATAACTTAACAAGACAACCACTCTCAATTGCCCGCCAAAACCAGTCTGACGGGCCTTATTTTCCAGCTCAAATTTACTCTTAAACACTTCGAAGGGTTTTTCTGGGTACCGATGGGGGACCCCGTAATTCCTCGGGCGATGAGACATTTTGTGAGGAGCAAAAAATGTTCAGAGCCAAAAAGCTGTCGCTTTCGCTAAAGCTGCCATTGGTGATGGTGGCGTTGACAGCCACGTTTCTGGTAACAGTGTCTTTTCTTGTTTATCGCATGGCGGAGCAAAACATTCGACAGAATGTGTACGCCTCTCACGAAACCACTGCCAACGCGGGCAAACAGGCAATTGCCGCGCTGGTTGATGCGGTCCAGCGCGACCTGGTGATGAATGCAGATCAGCCGACCACCTTCCGCGCCATCAGCAATTTTGACCGCGTGATTGGCATGATTGAGGCTGATGACCCAATCAAATACCTGACCGACACCTATATTGCCAAAAACCCAAACCCTGTGGGTGAGCGTGCCAAACTGGTGGATCCAGGGGACGGACAATACTACAGCCAATCGCACAACAGCTATCACCCCACCTTCCTGCGCTCTTTGAACCTCAATGGGTATGAAGACATCTACCTGTTCAACACCGAGGGCCGCCTGCTCTACACCGTGATGAAGCAGGACGACTTTGCGCAAGACTTCTCCAAAGGCGCTTATGCTGAGTCCGGATTGGGTCAAGTTTTCAAAGCAGCGATAAACTCCAAGCCGGGCGAGATCAGCACCTCAGACTTTAGCGCTTATGAGATCACAGGCGGCGACGCTGGCGCCTTCCTTGCGATCCCGATCCTCAGCAAAAAGAAAACCATCGCAGGCGTACTCGCGGTGCAGCTTTCAAGCGACCGCATCGTGAGCGCCCTCTCCACCAACCTGGACGACAGCGGCCACCAAAACCTATTCCTGGTGGGCGCAGACGGCACCGCGCGCAGCCCATCTCTGATCGAAGGCTTGTTTGACGTTTCCACACAACTGCCTGCCACATCGCACATTGCAGCCGCCCAAGCACACGAAGAGGCGTTCTTTGAATCGGTAGATTCAGTAAGTGGCATAGACGCCATCAGCCTTGTCAAACCCATGGAGGTGCCCGGCTTTGATTGGTCCTTGGTCATGGAAACCGACCATGACGCCGCCTTCACCGTAGTGCATCAAATCCGCATGGTGGCCATCGCCATGATCGCCGCCTCTGTGGTCATTGCGATCATTGTCTCGTGGATTGCCGCTAGCCGCGTCACCAAACCCATCCAAGCCCTGCGTGGTGTAACGGATGCTTTGGCCAAAGGCGACTACAACATTGAGATTTCCGGCGAAGAGCGCGGCGACGAGCTGGGCGATCTGGCCCGCACCATGGGCGACTTCCGCAATAAACTGCAACGCGCAGATGAGGCGTCGGAGCGCGAAGCTGAAAACGCCCGCAAAACCTCTGACGTCGTGGAAACTATGAGTGAGGCTTTGTCCGAACTTGAGCGCGGCAACCTGGCCTGTGACATCAACGAGCCGTTTGTGGCCGACTATGAAATTTTGCGGGAGAACTTCAACCGCAGCCTGGCCAACCTGCGCGACCTGATGTCTGACATCGTCGAAGCCTCCCAGCACGTGGGACAGTATTCTGACGAACAGAAGTCCGCCGCCACCGTGATGGAGAAACGCACTGAAAGCGCCGCGGCCACACTCGAAGACACGGCGAACGCGGTCAATTCGCTTTCCGATGGCGTAAAAGCCACCGCCGACCGTGCGACCCGTGTGGACGGCGTTATGCAAACCGCGCGTCAGGAAGCCGAGAACAGCCGTGATGTTGTGTCCTCCGCAGTGGAAGCCATGGACCAAATCCAAACCGCTTCCAGCGAGATTTCGCAAATCATCGGCGTGATCGACGACATCGCGTTCCAAACCAATTTGCTTGCATTGAATGCTGGGGTCGAAGCCGCTCGCGCCGGCAGCGCTGGCAGTGGCTTTGCTGTGGTCGCCTCCGAGGTGCGCGCCTTGGCACAACGTGCCTCCGAAGCCGCCGGTCAAATTCAGGGTCTCACCAGCGCCAGCGAGGACCATGTTTCCAACGGTGTGGAAATGGTGGGCCGCGCTGGCGAAGCCCTCTCCAAAATCATCACACAGGTGACATCTGTCTCCGATCTGGTGACCGAGATTTCCGAAGGCGTGCGCACGCAATCCTCTGGCTTGGACAGCATCAACACCTCCATGAGTGAACTCGACTCCATGACTCAGCAAAACACCGCCATGGCCGAAGAGGCTGCCGCATCGAGCCAGATGCTGCTGGCAGAGGCGCAAGGCCTCTCTGGTATTGTCGCCCGTTTTGACATGGAGGGTGCAGAACAACCTGAAGTGGCTGACGACTTCGATGATGAGGAGCGCCTAAGCGCTTAAAGCAACGCGTTTACAAAAAAGGCCCGCTTGGCAAAACCAAGCGGGCCTTTTTAATTCATCGATACCGACTTAGTTCAGCCGCTCACCGGTCCCTGGCGCAAAGTAGGACACTTTGCTCAAGTCAAACGCCAATGGCAGCGCTTTGCCCGACTCGGCGCCGGTTTCGGCGTGCAAGCGCGCCGTGACCTGTTTGCCGCCCAGCTCAGAGACCACAAACGTATCCGCGCCCGCAGGCTCAACCATGTCGATATGGCACTCGGCCACCTGCACATCTTCACCAGCGCGGAACCCCGCTTCGGCAATGTCTTCAGGCCGCAATCCAAGGATCACATCCTGCGGCAGATTCTCCGCATGGGTGTCGGTCAGCATCAGCGGTGCCGCGCCCTGACGGGCAATCTCAATCTGCGTGCCTGTGCCGTTTTTGGTAGCCTTAGCAGGGATCAGGTTCATTGCCGGGCTGCCCATGAAGTCCGCCACAAACAGGTTGGCCGGACGGTTGTAGATCTCCGCCGGGGTGCCAATCTGCTGCACCACACCGCCTTTCAGAACCACAATCTTGGTCGCAAGCGTCATCGCCTCGATCTGATCGTGGGTCACATAGACCATGGTCGCGCCAAGGTTCTGGTGCAGCTTCTTGATCTCAGAGCGCATCTCAACCCGCAACTTGGCGTCGAGGTTGGACAGCGGCTCGTCAAACAGGAACAGCTTTGGATCGCGCACCAACGCCCGCCCCATGGCCACACGTTGACGCTGACCACCGGAGAGTTGGCCCGGACGGCGGTGCAACAGCTGTTCAATCTGCAACTGGCTGGCCACCTCATTGAGCTTCCGCTCCTGCGTCGCCGCATCCACACCACGCACTTTCATGCCAAAGGTGATGTTCTTGGCCACCGACATGGTCGGGTACAGCGCATACGATTGGAACACCATCGCGATGTCGCGATCCTTGGGGCTGACATGGGTCATGTCCTTGCCACCAATCGACAGCGTGCCGCCGGTGATTGGCTCCAGCCCAGCGATGCAATTCAGCAGCGTGGACTTACCACAGCCCGACGGGCCGACCAGCACCAGAAAATCACCTGGCTCAATCGCCACATTGATGTCTTTGAGGATCTCGACAGAACCATAGTTCTTGTAGAGGTTTTTGATATCCAGAATGGGTGCCATGAGGTTAACCTTTCACGGAGCCTGCGGTCAGGCCGCGGATGAAGTATTTGCCTGCCACCACATAGACAAGCAGCGTGGGAAGGGCGGCGATGATGGCAGCGGCCATATCGACGTTGTATTCCTTCACCCCTGTGGTGGAGTTGACGATGTTGTTAAGGGCCACGGTCACTGGCTGCGTACCGGCCTGACTAAAGCTGACCCCGAAGAGGAAGTCGTTCCAGATGTTGGTGAACTGCCAGATCACGGTCACCACCACGATGGGGAGCGACAGCGGCAGGAAGATTGACCAAAAAATTCGGAAAAACCCTGCCCCGTCCACTTTGGCCGCTTTGGTCAACTCAGACGGAATTGTGACATAGTAGTTGCGGAAGAACAGCGTGGTGAAGCCAATCCCATAGATCACGTGCACGAAGATCAATCCAGGGATCGAGCCCGCCAATCCCAAAATGCCCAGACTGCGCGCCATTGGCAGCAGCACCACCTGAAACGGGATGAAGCAACCAAACAGCATCAGCGAGAAGATCAGGTTCGCACCTTTAAAGCGCCACTGCGCAATCACATAGCCGTTCACAGCACCCAGCAGCGTGGCAATGAACACCGCTGGCACAGTCATCAAGACCGAGTTCCAGAAGTAAGGCTTCAGACCTTCACATTTCACGCCGGTACATGTTTCAGACCAAGCTGTGCGCCATGCATCGAATGTCACTTCACGTGGCAGGGCCACCAAAGAGCCAGTCCGGATTTCCTCCAAGCTTTTCAGCGAGGTGGTCACCATGACAAACAGCGGCATCAGGTAGAAGAGCGCAAACAAGCCCAGCAGAGAAAACAACAACCACCGCAGCGCCAGCTGACTGTAGTTGCGACGCGGTGCGTCGTAAGATTGGGTGAAATCAGTCATGTTTCGCCCTCAATTCAGAGTACAGGTAAGGCACGACAATGGTGAACACGACACCCATCATGACCATGGCAGAGCTGGCCGCTTGCCCAATGTCGCCGCGCGAAAACGCCATGGCATACATGTAGGTCGCTGGCAGATCGGTGGCATATCCAGGACCACCACCCGTCAGCGCAATCACAAGGTCAAAGCTCTTGATGGCCAAGTGTGCCAAAACGATAAATGCGGACAAAAAGATCGGCGCCATCGACGGGATGATAATCGCTGAATAAATCCGCCAAGTGGGAATTCCATCAACTTGCGCGGCCTTGATGATTTCCTCATCCACGGAGCGCAACCCAGCCAAAAACAGCGCCATCACAAAGCCGCTGGCCTGCCAAACGGCCGCAATCACCACCGCATAGATTGCCATCTTGGGATCGGTGATCCAGTTGAAGGTGAAGCTCTCAAATCCCCAGCTGCGCACCGTTGCCTCAATGCCAAGGCCGGGGTTCATGATCCACTTCCACGCGGTCCCGGTCACAATCATCGAGAGCGCCATCGGGTAGAGATAGATCGTACGAAGCGCCCCTTCAGCGCGGATTTTTTGATCCAGCAAAATGGCCAGAAACAGACCGAGGATCAGCGAGATCCCGATAAACAGCCCGCCAAAGATGAACAAGTTGTCCATCGCCGTGTCCCAACGTGGGGAGGCAAACAGGCGATCGTACTGAATGAAGCCTTTGATTTCGTATTTCGGCATCAACTTGGAACGGGTGAGAGACACCCAGCCGGTCCAGATGATAAAGCCATAGACAAAGATGAGGACGGCCACAAAAGACGGTGCTAGCACCATTTTTGGCACGTGGCGTTCAAGCCATTCGGTCATCACAACGACCCTTTATTTAAGTGCCCCGCCCCGAAGCAATCTCGGGACAGGGCGTGGGAGGAGGTTACAGCGAGTTGGCAACCGCGTCGGCCAGCATCTGAACAGCTTCAGCCGAAGACATGTCCGAGTTGAAGTGCGCTGTCACAACATCGGTGATCGCACCGGCCTGGGCACCACGCAGCGCCATGCCGTGGGCATAGCTTGGCAGCAGGGAGCCACCGGTGTTGCTGGCGGCCATATCTGCCGCAGAGGTGTGCGCACAGGAGTCAAACTCATCCAATGCAACGTCGGTGCGTGCTGGAATGGAGCCTTTGTTCAGGTTGAACACTTTCTGGAAGCTCTTGCCAACAATCAGCTCAGCCAACAGTTTCTGACCGTTTTGCTTGTCATCACCGTCCACATTGAACATCGCAAAGCTGTCCACGCTGTAGAGGAAACCGTCACCCGGTGTCGACACACAGAGGAAATCTTCGCCAGGAACTTTGCCGGCAGCCAGGAATTCACCTTTGGCCCAGTCACCCATGATCTGGAACGCCGCTTCGCCGTTCATGACCATTGCGGTGGCTAGGTTCCAATCGCGACCGGAGAAGTTTCCGTCCACATAACCGCGTAGCTTGCGCATCTGATCAAAAACTTCGACCATTTGATCGGACTTCAGCGTGTCCATATCCAGATCAACAAATGCTTTCTGGAAGAACTCTGCGCCACCAAGGCCAAGAGCCACAGCTTCAAAAACAGTTGCGTCCTGCCAGGCCTGACCACCGTGAGCCAGTGGGATAACGCCAGCCGCCATCAACTTGTCCGCCGCGGCGTTGAATTCCGCCCAAGTGTTGGGCATCGCAATGTCGTTGGCTTTAAGGATGTCGGCATTGGCCCAGATCCAGTCGATCCGGTGTACGTTTACCGGTGCAGCACACCAGGTGCCTTCACATTTCATATGGCCTGCGATTGAGGCTGGCAAAACGTCAGCCCAACCCTGCGCCTCAGCAACATCGGATATATCTGCCAGCACACCTTCTTCATACCATTCGGCAATGGCTGGGCCTTTCAGCTGCACGGCGGTTGGCGCATTGCCGGACAGCACGCGCGCACGCAACGCAGTCATCGCGGCGTCACCGCCACCACCAGCAACCGGCATGTCAGTCCAGGTGCCGCCGTTGTCTGCAAATTCTTTTTGCAGCACAGCCACAGACTTGGCTTCGCCACCAGATGTCCACCAGTGCAGAACTTCTGCCTGAGGCTCAGCCTTTGCAACGTTGGATGCAACAAGCGACGCAACCACAGCGGCCGCGAATACGGATTTTTTCATAATTTCCTCCCAATTTCACCGCCCGTTTGAGCAGTGCTGCCCCATTCCTGCCAAACCGCAGGGGGATGTCACAATCCACCAAATACCAGTTTGCGCTTTGCCATGTCACAAAATCCGGTGTTCTGTTACACGCTGTTACCTAGGCCTTGATTTTGTTGCACGGTGTTACAAAGCAAGCGACATGTCAGCCCGCTGTGGGGAGCAGCGGGAGAGCACGGGGAGGCAGAGATGACGATTCCACGTTTGTTGGTGGTAGATGATGATGCGGAAACGCGCGGAATGCTCACACAGTTCCTGCGCCAGAATGGTTTCATCGCTTTGCCCTGTGACAGCGAGGTCACCATTCGCGAACAACTGGACAGTGGCCGCGTGGACCTCATCTTGCTGGATGTGATGCTAGGGGACGAATACGGCGTCGACATCTGTAAACGCCTGCGCCACGAACAGGACGTGCCCGTGATCCTTGTTTCTGCCCTCTCCGCCGATCATCACCGCATGGCGGGGTATGAAGTCGGCGCGGACGACTACATCGCCAAGCCGTTTAATCCCAACTTGCTTCTGGCGCGCGTAAAAGCCGTCCTGCACCGTGCCAAACGCAGCAGCTCTCTCACCTACCGGCGCAGCATCTCCACCTTCCGCTTTGGCGGCTGGTGTTATGACGCCAAACGCGACGAGATCACCTCGCCGCAGAACTACCAAGTCAGCCTGTCGCGCAAGGAAACCGCCCTGCTCAAGGTCTTCTTGGGCAATCCTCACATCCCCCTGACGCGCGAAGAGATCAACACCGCCCTGGACGTGACCGGCGACGGGCAAGACGCGGGATCCGGTAACCCGGGCCGCGCCATCGACGTTTTGGTTGGACGCCTACGCGGCAAAATCGAAGCAGATCCCAAAATCCCGGAGCTGCTGCGCACACAACGTGGCGTTGGTTATGTTCTGGCCGTGGACGTTGTGGTTGAGGACGATCAATGACCTCAAAGTCACATGGTCTTCGCCTGCAATCGCTGGGCCTGTTTCTGGTGTTTTCCTGCTTTGCCGCCGCATACGGCACCGCCTGGCTCTGGACCGCCTCCAGCACCGGCTGGCGGGACCACCTGACCCGTAGCTACGTCACAGGCGTCTCGCTTTACGACAGCCTGCGCACCCGCGCCGACCCACCGGTTGATGTCGAGATTCAAACCCTAAGCCAAAGCTCTCAGGAGCTGGTCTCCCAGCGTGAATTTCTACAGCTCCGCGGCGTGCCAAAACCGGCCTTTGTGACCCATGTCTCCATCCGGGGCCAAGGTCATGACCCCATGTCAGGCGAAACCCTCGCTCTGGTGATCGTCTCAGACAGCCTGCGGTACAACGTCTCTGAACTGGTCTCCAATGAGCGCCAGTCTGCGGCGCAAAAACTCGGCCGGGTCACCCAGCTTCTGGCCACCTATTGCAGCGAACCCATTTTATACGCCCGCCTGGGCGCGCAGGACTGGAAACGCGTGGACGGCCGACCGGTTTGGGGCTGTGATGCCGCGCCCACCGATTTCCGTCTGTTGGCAGTTTTGCTCGCCATTGTCTCGATCACCATATTCACCTCGATTGTGCGCGACACCTCCGCTCACTTCGAACGCTTCGCCCGCACCCTACGCAACCACCGCCGTCTTGGCGGCCCGCAACGCTACCCGGTGCAGGGCCCTGAAGAACTGCGCGACATCGTACAGGCCGTAAACCAATATCTCGGGCGCGAACGGGATCAAATTGCCAAGCGCGCCACCGTGCTCTCCGGCGTCAGCCACGACCTTGGCACCCCCGCCACCCGCCTGCGCCTGCGCGCCGCTCTGGTACAGGATGCGGACCTGCGCGAGAAGTTTGAGGCTGACATCGACAGCATGACCGGCATGATCGAAAGCGTGCTGACCTACACCCGCGCCGAACTCAACGAAGAAGCCCCGCGCGAGTTATCCCTGACCTCTTTGGTGGAGGCCCTGGTGGACGATTATCAGGACACCGGCCAACCCGTCACCCTGGCCGCTCTGGAAACCCCGTCATTCCAAGGCGGCGGCTCGGTGTTCATGTCCAACGCCGGACGTGGCTCGCTCCCGTCCGAGCAGCGCATCCTAGTCTCTGCCCGCCCAATCTCTCTCAAACGCGCGATTTCCAACCTGATCGAAAACGCCCTGAAATACGGGCGCAAAGCAAAAGTGGAACTGGTCGCCACCGCCGAACACGCCACACTCACCGTTGAGGACGAAGGCTCCGGCATGACCGCCGCCGAAATCGAAGCCGCCGTGGCCCCCTTCACCCGCGGCGACAACACCCAGGCGATTGACGGCTACGGTTTAGGCCTGACGATTGTGGCCACTGTGGCGGAGCAACACGGCGGCACACTTTATTTTGAAGCGGGCACCGCCGGCATGCGCGCCTGCCTGAAAATCCAACGCCACTAAGCGACAAAAATAGCGCTGCGGTTTCCCGCAACGCCCCGCTTTCTCAGTCCCAAAATATCCTCGGGGGTTTGGGGGCAGACAGCCCCCAATGCCTTACGCCCGCGCGTCGCGGATCAGCTGCAGAATGTTCTGAGCCGCGTCCGGAATATTGGTGCCTGGCCCAAAGATCGCCTTCACACCAGCGTTTTGTAGGAATTCATAATCCTGCTGCGGGATCACCCCGCCACAGATCACGATGATGTCTTCCGCGTCTTTGCCTTTCAGGGCTTCGATCAGCTGAGGCGCCAAGGTCTTGTGACCCGCGGCTTGTGAGGAAATCCCCACGACATGCACGTCGTTGTCCACCGCGTCCTGCGCCGCCTCTTCCGGGGTCTGGAACAGCGGGCCGACATCGACGTCAAACCCAATGTCCGCAAAGGCTGTCGCGATCACCTTCGCGCCGCGATCATGCCCGTCCTGGCCCATTTTCACCACCAGCAAACGCGGACGACGGCCTTCTTCTTCGGCAAACTCCTCGATGGACTTCTGAATCGCCGCAAAGCCTTCGTCGCCTTCATACGCGGCGCCATAGACGCCCGCCAATGTCTTCACCTCGGCCCGATGGCGGCCGAATTCCTTCTCCATTGCCATGCTGATTTCTCCTACCGAGGCACGCGCCCGCGCCGCTTCCACAGCCGCCGCCAACAGGTTGCCGCCTTCCTTCGCCACTTTGGTCAGGTTCGCCAATGCCGCCTCACAGGCCTCGCTGTCCCGATCCGCGCGGATCTGCGCCAAACGCGCCACCTGGCTTTCGCGCACCGCCACGTTGTCCACGTCCAGAATGTCGATCGGGTCTTCGTTGTCCTTGCGGTATTTGTTCACGCCAACAATGACTTCGTCGCCTTTGTCGATCATCGCCTGACGGGTCGCAGCACTTTCCTCAATGCGCAGCTTTGGCATGCCAGAGGCCACCGCCTTGGTCATGCCACCCATCTCCTCAACCTCTTCCATCAGCGCCCATGCCTTCTGGATCAAGTCGTCGGTCAGCGCTTCCACATAGTAAGAGCCCGCCAATGGGTCGACCACGTTGGTCACGCCGGTCTCTTCCTGCAGGATCAACTGCGTGTTGCGCGCAATCCGGGCCGAGAAATCTGTAGGCAAGGCAATCGCCTCGTCCAGCGCGTTGGTGTGCAGCGACTGCGTGCCGCCCAGAACAGCAGACATCGCCTCATAAGCGGTGCGGATCACGTTGTTGTACGGGTCCTGCTCCTGCAAACTCACGCCAGAGGTCTGACAGTGGGTGCGCAGCATTTTGGAACGCTCGTTCTTGGCGCCAAACTCGGTCATCACCCGGTGCCACAGCGTCCGCGCTGCACGCAGCTTGGCTGCTTCCATGAAGAAGTTCATGCCAATCGCAAAGAAGAAGCTCAGGCGCCCGGCAAACTTGTCCACATCCATGCCCGCGTTCATCGCAGCCCGCACATACTCGCGCCCGTCCGCCAACGTATAGGCCAGCTCCTGAACCAAATTGGCGCCCGCTTCCTGCATGTGATAGCCGGAAATCGAGATCGAGTTGAACTTCGGCATCTCATTGGAAGTGTACTCAATGATGTCGGAAATGATCCGCATCGACGGCTCTGGCGGATAAATATAGGTGTTGCGCACCATGAACTCTTTCAGAATGTCGTTCTGAATGGTGCCCGCCAGCAGGCTCTTGTCATGGCCCTGCTCTTCGCCGGCCACAATGAAGTTTGCCAAAATCGGGATCACCGCGCCGTTCATGGTCATCGACACCGACACTTTGTCGAGCGGAATGCCATCAAACAGGATTTTCATGTCTTCAACGCTGTCGATCGCCACCCCGGCTTTGCCAACGTCACCCACAACACGGTCGTGGTCGCTGTCATAGCCCCGGTGCGTCGCCAAATCGAAGGCCACCGAGACACCTTGCTGACCTGCGGCCAAGTTGCGGCGGTAAAACGCGTTGGATTCTTCTGCGGTGGAGAACCCCGCATACTGACGGATGGTCCAGGGACGGCCCGCATACATGGTGGCTTTTGGGCCCCGGGTGAACGGCCCCACACCGGGTACGCCGCCCATGTGGCCCAGCCCCTCGGTGTCCTCCGCCGTGTAGAGCGGCTTGACGTCGATGCCTTCCAGCGTCTTCCAGGTCAGATCCTCAAGCGGCTTCCCGCGCAGCTCTTTCTCTGCCAGTTCGGCCCATTTCTTGGTGTCCGTCATTGGTGTCATCCTCGTCTGTGTTCGTTAGGAGCCAAAACGCCCGGCGTGTTGCGCCGTGCTGGTCCCGTTTTCTTCGATGAGAAACGCCAAACCATCCGCCCCGGCGCGCAGCCAGGCCAAATCCTCAACGTAAATCTCGCGTAAAATATCAACTTGAAAGGCGCTGAACGGATGCCAGCGCTCGGTGCCATCGGGCAGGCTTCTGTGGTCCAACCCGCGATCCGTCAGAACGTCACGCAACTCCGGCAGCTCCGGCACATGCGACAGGCCGCTGACGCGGAAATTGGTTGGCGCGCCAAACCGCCCGCTGACCGCATATTCCACAACCCGCGCCGGCTGTTCGCCCAGCCGCTCGTATGGCAGCACCAGGATTTCCGCATCCGGCGCCGCACAGGCCACGTCCTGCACCACCTTGCGCCAACTGCGGGGCTGCGTGACCAAGCGATCCATTGTCGCCTCATTCGGCACATCCGCGCCCATCTGCAACGCATGCGCCATCGCCCCGCCCCAGTAATCTTCCAACGCCCGCATCCCCAGTACAACCCGCTTCACTCGCCCGCCAAAGGCATGCACCATACGCGCCACCCGCTCTCCCGCCGCCGGATAAAGCCGCTCGCTGGCGATGTTGCTCTCCATGGCGCCGAGCATATTGGGTTCCAGCACCAACAACTCGCGCACACTCTCGCGCTCCAACATGGCACAGCGCAGCTGCACCCGCCCTGCCCCACGCGCCCGACGTCGCGCCACGCCGTCCAGGCCAGACTTTAGCGTCAGCCCGTCAAACAGCCCTTTGCGGGTGATCTCTGGTGTCCAGACCTTAAGGCCGTGCGCCTCTAGTGGACGGCGGTTGCGGTTGAGATAGCTGGCGAGCGTGGAAACCCCACTCAGATGGGCCCCGACATGTAGGATGACGTCCATGGCTTTGCGCACCTTTTTGAGGGCCACACCCTCAAGGCTGGCCGGATATACAAGGGCCGTCATCATGCCCCACCACCCGTGCAAATGCTGTTAATCGGCGTTAAAATTTGACCGACTTTACCAAAGGGGTTCGTATTGCCAGAAACACCCCCTATATTGGTCAGAACAGGAGAGACGATGACACACCGCTTAGCCTTTGTTCTGACAGGTTTTCTGGCTGCCTCCGGCGCCGCCGCACAAGCCACTGAATCCACCTCAGAAGACGCCCCAACCACTGTAGAAACCGTGGCAGAAAATGCACCGGAATTAATACAATCTGGCCTCAATGCCACCTTGGAGGAATACCTCTGGTTAAACCGCTTGGTTGTGGTCTTTGCCGACACCGACCGTGACCCGCGGTTTATCAGACAGATCGAGCTGATCGAGGCCTTGCCCGAAGAACTGATCGAACGCGACGTGGTGGTGCTCACGGACACCGACCCGGCGGCCAAATCCGCGCTGCGCAAACGGCTGCGCCCGCGCGGCTTCATGATGGCCTTGGTGGGCAAAGACGGCATTGTGTACCTGCGCAAACCGGAGCCCTGGACAGTGCGCGAGCTCTCGGCCTCGATCGACAAAAACCCGCTGCGGCAGCAGGAAATCCGCGACCGTCGCCAACCATAGGCGCCGACACAAGCCGTGATATGTCGCCCGCGCTGCCTCACGGCATCGGCACCCCACGTGCTGCCACCAATACGTCGTACCAATCCTGACGGCTCAACGTCACGTTATAGGCTTTGGCACTGTCTGTGATCCGATCCACATTCTGCGTGCCAATCAGCGCCATGCTCACCGCCGGATGCGCCAGAACCCAAGCCAGCGCGACATGATCCACCCCCACGTCTTCCCGCGTGGCAATGCTGTCGAGCACAGACAACACCCGCGCTTCCTGCGTACCGGCTTCCGGCTGATGGGTCGCGGTCAAACGCCCGCCTCCCAGAGGTGACCAGGCCATAGTGGCAAGGTTCAACTCCTGCGCAATATCCAATGTGCCATCTTCTAACGGCGCGATGGCCAGCGGTGAAAACTCTGGCTGATTGGCCACCAGCGGGAAATCTAACTTGCTCTGCAACGCCCGGATTTGGGTGTGGCTAAAGTTGCTCACACCGGCTTCCCGGATCTTCCCGGCCGCCCGAAGCTGCGTCAACGCGTCAGCGACCTCGTCATAAGAGGCCAAAAGATCTGGCCGATGGATCAGGAATACGTCGATCACGTCGCTCTTGAGCCGCGCGAGTGAACCCTCGCAACTCGCAATCAGGTTGGACGCGCGGCTGTCATACGGCACCGGCGGATGAATCCCACCTTTGGTGACCAGCACGGTCTTGTCGCGCAATCCCGCATTGGCCGCATAAACCTCCCCCAAAACCGCTTCAGCCCCGCCAAACCCTTCTGCGCCAAAACCATAGATCGCAGCTGTGTCGACCAGGTTGGCCCCAATCTCCAGCGCCGCCTCAATCTTTGCTGTCGCATCCGCAACCGTGCTGCCGGAGAAACGCCAACAGCCATACGCCAGACGGCCAACCCCAAACGGGCCGATGTTTGTCGTTTTGGAGATGGCTAGCTTGCTATCAGGCATGGCAAATACCAATTCGGGGCAGCCCACGGCCGCAGGTGGGAATAATGCCCCCGACCATTCGGGAAGTCGGGGGCTGCCCGGTCAATGACCGGGCCACAAGGTCTCAGGCGTTATTCAAACTCCATGATCACATCGTCCACCGCGAGGCTGTCACCCGCCGCCGCGTTGATCTTTGTGACCACAGTGGTTTTCTCTGCGCGCAAGATGTTTTCCATCTTCATGGCTTCCACGGTGCAGAGCGCTTGGCCTTCCTGCACCTCATCGCCCACTTCCACGTCGACCTTCACGATCAGACCCGGCATTGGGCAGAGCAACAGCTTGGAGGTATCGGGCGCAATCTTCTCCGGCATCAGCTTGGCCAATTCCGCCTGACGTGGCGTACGCACATTGACGACCATATCCGCACCACGCGTGCGCAACCGGAAGCCGCTTGGCACCTTGCCCACCTTCAGGACAAGCTTCTCACCGCCAACTTTCAAAGTTGCGAGCTGATCCCCCGGTGTCCAATCCGAGGACACGCGCAGCTTGCTGCCGTCCTCAAACTTGATGGTGGAGCCTTTTTTGTCAGCCTTCACCTTCACGGCGAAATCCTGACCCTGTGCGCTCACAACCCACTTCTTGCCCACACGGCGCTCGTGGTTGTCCATCCGGCCCGATACGCGGGTACGACGGATTTCCGCCACGCGGTACATCGCTGCCGCCGCTGCCGCCACACGCTTCAATTGGTCTTCCGGCAGATCCACACCTTCAAACCCATCCGGATACTGCTCTTCGATAAAGGCAGTGGTCATGTCACCTTTCGCAAAAATCGGGTGATCCATCACCGCGCTCAGGAACGGCAGGTTGTGGCCAATACCCTCAACCTCAAAGCTGTCCAGCGCCACACGCATCGCCTCAATCGCTTTGTCACGGGTTGGCGCCCAGGTGCAGAGCTTTGCGATCATCGGGTCATAGTACATGCTGATCTCGCCGCCTTCATAGACGCCGGTGTCGTTGCGCACGACCACATCACCCGCATCACCCGGCGCGGTGCCTGGGGTGTAGGCTTTGGTCTCGGCTGGTGGACGGTAACGCGTCAGACGGCCAATCGACGGCAGGAAGTTCCGGTAAGGGTCTTCCGCATAAAGACGGTTTTCAATCGCCCAGCCCTGCAACTTCACGTCATCCTGCGTGATGCTCAGCGGCTCACCATTGGCCACACGGATCATCTGCTCCACAAGATCGACACCGGTGATCAGCTCGGTCACAGGGTGTTCCACCTGCAAACGGGTGTTCATCTCCAGGAAATAGAAGTTCTTGTCGCCATCAACGATGAATTCCACGGTCCCAGCAGAGGCATAACCCACCGCTTTGGCCAGCGCGACAGACTGCTCGCCCATCGCTTTGCGGGTGGCTTCATCCAAAAACGGGCTTGGCGCTTCCTCGACAACTTTCTGGTTCCGGCGCTGGATCGAACATTCCCGCTCACCCAGATACACGCCATTGCCATGGGCGTCACACAGCACCTGAATTTCAATGTGACGTGGCTGGGTTACAAATTTCTCGATGAAGATGCGGTCATCACCAAAGCTGTTGGCCGCTTCGTTCTTGGAGGATTGGAACCCTTCGCGCGCTTCCTGATCGTTCCAGGCAATGCGCATGCCTTTACCACCGCCACCGGCGGAGGCTTTGATCATCACCGGATAGCCAACCTCGTTGGAGATCTTCACGGCTTCATCCGCATCTTCGATCAGCCCCATATAGCCCGGCACGGTGGAGACATTGGCCTCCTGCGCAATCTTCTTGGAGGTGATCTTGTCCCCCATGCTTTCAATCGCGCCTTTAGGCGGGCCAACAAAGGCCACCCCAGCCGCCTCAAGCGCCTCGGCAAACTTGGCGTTCTCCGAGAGGAAGCCATAGCCCGGGTGCACGGCCTGTGCGCCGGACTGTTTGATGGCGTCCATAACCTTGTCGATCACGATGTAGGACTGGTTCGCTGGCGGCGGGCCGATGTGAATGGCTTCATCTGCCATCTGCACATGCAGCGCCTGCTTGTCGGCGTCAGAGTAAATCGCCACAGTCTTGATACCCATTTTCTGGGCAGACTTGATCACACGGCAGGCAATCTCGCCCCGGTTGGCAATCAGGATCTTGTCGAACATCTTATCGTCCTTCTTGGTCTTCGCGAGCCGCGACAGCAGCTGGCATAGGCAACAAAAAAGCCACCGCCGCGCTTGCGCACGTCGATGGCTTTGGGTTCGGAACCGGCTGAAGTTCAGCCGGACAATTCAAATCACCCTGCGGCGCGAAATGACGCTCAGCAGCTGGTGGCGAATTCTTGACAATAGATCGTGTTGGCCGCGCCGCCGACAATTGCGCCGGCTGCCAGGCTGCCACCAACGGCCGCTGCCGCAACGGTGCCTGCGCCCGCGCCAATAAGCGCCTGCTCGCCCATGGTCCGGCCGCATGCCGAGAGCCCAAGGAGCGCAATGATGGAAACTGCTGCTGTGATACGCATGTGTCTGTGCCTCTTCCCGTGACGGGTCTGTTGGCGGATCTTATGTCCACCTGTGCTGTGAGTGTGCCCACAATCTCACCCGTTTTCACCGGACGCGCAAGCGCCGCAGAAAAAACGGGTGATCCTGAAGGGACAACACAGGACCACCCGAAAGGGGAAGGGTAACGGAATACACTGTTACAGGAGCGATGCGCGACAACGCCCCACTCCATCACAGTGACCTTGCCACGGCAAACCACGGAAAACAGGGACAATTTTGCCTCTGCTCCGCTTTGGGCAATGGCTTGCCCATTATGTCGTGGCATCGGCAACATTACGCCCAGTCATCCTCAAATGCGTCGGGGAAGGAAATCCGCGCCACAGCTTCGTCAATGACCAGCAGCGCCTCATAGTCCTCCGGATCAAAATCCTCTTCAACTGCCACAACTTCACGGCCAAACAGCCAGCTCAACCGGCCGGCATCCAGATTGCCCCGCTCAAACGGCTGGTCGCCGAAGCATTCCCACAACGCCGCCATAAAGCCCGCGTCCGCGCGTCGATCCGCTGGCCGGCGGTCCTTGAACCGCTCACGGCGGGTGATCGGCGTGACCCCTTTGGGGTTGGCGCGACGAATGGTGAATTGGAAATCCGATCCCGGAAGACGTCCGGGGAACCCGCGATGCTTGATCATGCCACGGCCCTCCGGATCTGAGAGGGGGTGGCGCGGGTGTGAACAGGCCGTGCGGCCTGTCCACCTGTCAGGCGCGAAGCCTTACTTGTATTTGCCAGTGTAAGTTGGCTCAGAAGAGATCGGCTCTGGGTCGACCACAACATATTCTTCCAGCGGCTCGTCTTGACCACAGGCTGCCACGATGGCCACGAGGCCGATCGCGAGGAATGTCTTGATGCTCTTGGACATCTTGTTCTCCACTCATTGTTTAACGTCCAAACAGGGCGGATTTGCCCTGCCTGCCTCAGTGCCCCACGTTGGGGACACGGGCGGAGATTACGCAAATGCTCTGCAAAAAGATACAGATACGAGGCCAAGCTCATCCGCTGTGACCGCAAAGTCGCAATGTCATGCGCATTGGCCTGAGTGTTAACAATATCTAGTGGTGTCATCAAAAGCCCTCCCAGATACAGGTGCCGTCCTGCACGCTGAATGCTTCAAAAAACTGCGTGGCCAGCTGTGTGGCCTCGCCAAATGTGGTCTCTCTGTCCGCCATGGAAATGATCACCTGATCGACTGTTTCATCCTGTATGGCGAGATACGGCACCGCGACGCCAATGCACAGGTGAAAGAAGTCTTGCTCGATCTCCGCGAACTCCACGCCCTGCCGGATCAGCGGCATGACATAGCGAAACCGCGCCACGCGGCTCTCGTCCACGCGGGTTTCGTACAGAATTTCCTGAAGATGGAGATCGTTGCCTGAGGGCACGACCGGGGTCTCCTCCAAAACCCCGGCCGTGGCCGCGCCCAAGAGGGCCCCTCCAAACGCGGCGGATATCGTAACTTGAGTCGCACGCTTGCACAGTTCTTTTCTAAAAGCTGCAAAAAATGTGCGAGACGCGAAAGTTTTTTGCGCCAAGGCCTTACGTGACGTCATAAATTTCATACTGACGCCACCCGATGTTGCGCAAACTGCCGCCACCGCGCCCGCCGCTCGGGACAGTCCAAAATCTCGGCAATGATGGCCTGCGCATGGGATTTCGCCACGGCTCCTTCCACCGCGCCGCCGGCTTTCACGTAAAGCCGCCCAGCCTCGCGCCGCACCTCAACGGTGGGCGCAAAACCGCGCAGATCCTGCAACGCCCGCCACATATCCTGCCGCACCTGTTGCGCCGTGCGCAGCAAACCCGCATCCGGCAGCGACGTCTCCGCCACCACGTCCCAGCGCACCGGCAAGCGGCGGCTCATGGTCAGTGCATCACCCTCGCGTTGGATATGCCAGCGGCTCCGGCTCATAGCCACCTCCGGGTTTGCGCAAGAAACGCCTGATAGTCCTGCCCAAACAGATCCGTCAGATAGGCCTCTTCCCGCAACACAACGCCATAGTGCAGCAGCACAAGCACCGCGACCGCGCCAAGCACCGCCCAATCCAGCGAAAACGTCAACGCCAGCCCCAATTGCAACAGCACCATACCAAGGTACATCGGGTTGCGTGTGAAACGATACGGTCCAGTACCCACCAACTTCAAAGTAGGCTGCTTGGGATCGACATTTGTCCCCGCCTCTTGAAAGGCCCGCGTGCCGGACATCGCCAGCCATCCGGCGCCTCCCAGCAACGCAACGCCTGGCACCACAAGAAGCAAACGACCCGCTTCAGGCAACACCGCCAACGGCACCAGCCACTCCAACGCAATCGCCGCCACAGGGGCGATCACCGAAACGACGGGCGGGTACACCGCAATATTCGGGCCAGCGCGGGTCATGTGGCCCAGCGTCCGCTGGGAACTCCGCCGCACCGTACCAGGACTGCCACACCTGCGGCAGCCCCAATAGCAACGTGATATGTCGCTTTAACCAGCAAAGAACCGGAACCCTTTGCACTTGTCAGAGGAAAAGCCAGACTGAACCTTGCCACCCGCCTTGGTCCAATCCTGGATCAAGATGACACGATTGTATTTTCGGCCCGCAAACTGCCCAGCCACCTTGGCTTGCGTCGCTTTGCACATCGCCAGCATTTGTTTTTTGACCGTGGCCCGCTTGGCCGGCACCGGTCCGGTCATCGTTGCGCCAACCATCGGCTGCGCCCGCGTGTGTTTTTGCGAACTCGCATAATCATCCCGCGTTTTAGTTGTCGTGATCGCGCCTTCTTCGATCTTAACAACGCAAGCCTGTGTGCCGTTGCCCAGATCAAGCGACTGGACACCACGACAGCTCTGCGCCTGCGCCGCCAAGGGCAACGCAAGCAAAACGCAAGAGGCTAAGGTAAGGGTACGCATATTCAATTCTTCCTTGTGGTGGATTGGTAGTGAAACCACCTATAGGTCATCACAGCGGAATGTTGTCGTGCTTTTTCCACGGGTTCTCGAGCTTCTTGTTGCGCAGGCTCGCAAAGGCCCGGCTCACCCGTTTACGGGTGGATTTTGGCTGGATCACCTCATCAATAAAGCCACGTTCGGCCGCCACAAATGGCGTTGCAAACCGCTCCTCATAGTCCTGCGCATGGGCCGCAATTTTTTCCGCATCCCCAAGGTCCGCCCGGTGAATAATCTCAGTCGCACCTTTGGCCCCCATCACCGCGATCTCCGCTGTGGGCCAGGCGTAGTTGAAATCACCACGCAGGTGCTTGGATGCCATCACGTCATAGGCGCCGCCATAAGCTTTCCGCGTGATCACGGTCACTTTTGGCACCGTGGCTTCGCCATAAGCAAACAGCAGTTTTGCGCCATGTTTGATCACGCCGCCGTATTCCTGCGAGGTGCCCGGCAAGAAGCCCGGCACGTCGACCAGCGTCAGAATTGGAATTTCAAAACAGTCACAAAAGCGCACAAACCGTGCCGCTTTGCGAGAGCTGTCGATATCAAGACACCCCGCCAGCACCATCGGTTGGTTCGCAACCACACCCACGGTCTGGCCTTCCAAACGGATAAAGCCGGTCAGGATATTCTTGGCGTAGTCTTCCTGAATTTCGTAGAAATCGCCCTCATCCGCCACTTTGGCGATCAGCTCTTTCATATCGTATGGGGTGTTGGCGTTTTCCGGCACCAATGTGTCCAGAGAGGTCTCAACCCGCCCCGGCTCATCAAAGAACGGACGCACCGGCGGTTTCTCGCGGTTGTTGAGCGGTAGGAAATCCACCAGACGGCGCACTTCGGTCAGCGCTTCAACGTCATTCTCAAACGCGCCATCGGCCACCGAGGACTTCTTGGTGTGGGTCGACGCCCCGCCTAGCTCCTCAGCGGTCACAACCTCATTGGTCACGGTTTTCACAACATCCGGACCGGTCACAAACATATAAGAGGTGTCTTTCACCATAAAGATGAAGTCAGTCATCGCTGGTGAATACACCGCGCCACCGGCACATGGGCCCATGATCACCGAAATCTGCGGCACCACGCCGGAGGCCATAATGTTGCGCTGGAACACCTCGGCATAGCCCGCCAGCGAGTCGACGCCTTCCTGAATACGCGCGCCACCAGAGTCATTCAGACCGATGATTGGGGCACCGTTTTGAATCGCCATGTCTTGAATCTTGCAAATCTTCTGCGCGTGGGTTTCCGACAGCGAGCCGCCAAACACGGTGAAGTCCTGGGAAAACACATAGACCATACGGCCATTAATTGTGCCCCAACCGGTGATCACACCATCACCCGCCGGTTTCTGCTCTTCCATGCCAAACTCGGTGCAGCGGTGAGTCTTGAACATGTCAAACTCTTCAAAGCTGCCTTCGTCCAGCAGCAGTTCGATCCGCTCACGCGCGGTCAGCTTGCCTTTGGCGTGTTGGCTATCGATGCGGCGCTGTCCACCACCCAAGCGGGCAACTTCACGGCGCTCTTCCAACTGTTGCAGAATGTCTTTCATGGCGGGGCCCTCATTCGTCGGTTTGGGCAGGTACAAAACACACTGCCCCCAAAAGCTTTGCGAGAGAGCATACGCATATTGCTGCACCCGCAAAAGAATTTTCCCGCAAATTTGCAAACCCCAGAAAATCAATGTGGTGCGAATTGCAAATGTGCAAATACTTCACAATTGAAATTCATCCATGGACATTTGCACACCGCGCTCCTACCTCTTAGCGCATGAGCAGCTTAGCCCGTGGTCAATTTCTCGACCGAACCACACCGCCAAACATCTTCACATTGATCCTGCTGGCCGGGGTCTCTGCGTTGTGCATGAACATCTTCTTGCCCAGCCTGCCCTCGATGACCGAGTATTTCGACACCGACTATGGCGTGATGCAACTCTCCATTGCGGTCTACCTGGGTGTCAACGCAGTGCTGCAAATTGTGGTTGGCCCGATCAGCGATAAACTGGGACGTCGTCCGGTGATCCTCGCGGGACTTCTGATTTTCCTTCTCGCCACGCTTGGCTGCATTTACGCCCCAAACGCCGCCATCTTCCTAACTTTCCGCATGCTGCAAGCCGCTGTGGTTGTCGCCATGGTGCTGTCCCGCGCCGTGGTGCGCGACATGGTCTCCGCGGACGAGGCCGCCTCGATGATTGGCTACGTCACCATGGGTATGACCGTGGTGCCAATGCTTGGCCCTGCCCTGGGCGGCCTGCTGGACAGCGCCTTTGGCTGGCAGGCCAGTTTCTGGCTGCTGTTTGCCACCGGCGTTGCCATCTTCTGGCTGACCTACCGCGATCTGGGTGAAACCAAATCCAGCAGCGGCCTGACACTTGGTCAGCAATTCCGCGAATACCCCGAGCTTCTGACCAGCCCGCGGTTCTGGGGCTACTCCTTGGCCAATTGTTTTACCTCCGGTGCCTTCTTTGCCTATCTCGGCGGTGCGCCCTTTGTGGCCACCGAACTCTTCGGCATGAGCGCAGCTCAAATGGGCATCTATTTCGGCGCGCCTGCTGTCGGTTACTTCATCGGCAACTTCCTTTCTGGCCGCTACTCCGCCCGCGTCGGCATCAACCGCATGGTCACCATGGGCTGTACCATCTGTGGGCTTGGGGTTGCCGCCTCCCTATCACTCTTCGCCATGGGCTTTGGCTCCGCCGAAATCTTCTTTGGCTTTATGACCTTTGTTGGCATCGGCAACGGCCTCGCCATCCCCAACGCCACCGCTGGCGCCTTGTCCGTACGCCCCCACCTCGCAGGGACCGCTTCCGGCCTGTCGGGCGCCATCATGATTGGCGGCGGCGCAGCGCTATCTGCCCTCGCAGGCGCCCTGCTCACACCGGAAACTGGGGCCTTCCCACTGCTGTGGCTGATGCTTGCCACGTCTGTTCTTGGCGTGACATCGATCGTTATGGTGGTGCGTCGCGAGAAGTACATCGGCGTCTGATCTAATGTCGCGCAGTTAACACTTGCGCGACACCAAACCCCACCTCCGCAAAACAGCCGCAATACAGACAATATACCGACGTGAAAATTGCCGGCATTTTGCCCGGTTAACGACCAAACGCCGCAGCCCATTTTGCCCTCTGGCGCCCGCGACTTTGCAAAGCTATCTTTGCAGCTATGCAATCGGGAGGAGTCGCATGCCCACGCAGAAGCTCTACGCAGGCGCCAAATTACGCGAAATCCGCACACGGCTCACGCTGACGCAGAAGGATTTTGCCCAAAAACTTGGGGTCTCCCTGCCCTATTTGAACCAGATGGAGAACAACAACCGCCCGGTGTCCACCACGGTTGTTTTGGCTCTGGCACAAGAATTTGGCTTAGATGTCACAGAGTTAAGCACAGGAGACAGCGAGCGTCTGGTCTCTGACATGCGCGAAGCCCTGGCCGATCCGGTCCTTGCTGAAACCTCTGCCCCACTGGCAGATCTCCGCCTCACCGCCTCCAACGCACCTGCCTTGGCCCGTGCCTTTCTGGAACTGCACCGCGCCTACCGCCAAACCCACGAACGCCTCGCCTCGCTGGACGAGGCTTTGGGTCGCCAGGATGTGCAAATGCAGGCCAGCCCCTGGGACGAGGTCAGGGACTTTTTTCACTACTGTGACAACTACATAGACGCCGTCGACCACGCCGCCGAACGCTTCGCCCAAGGCGCTGTTGAGCACGGCGGAATCCGCGCCGCAGCCCTCGCAACTCTCAAGGAGTCCGGGATCACCGTCGCCTTCACCGACATCGATCAGCTGCGCCACTACGATGCCGAACACCAACGCCTGCAAATCTCCCGCTACGCCCAGCCAGAAACTCAAACATTTCAACTCCTTCTGCAGGTTGCCTTGCTGCAAAATGGGAAGCTTTTGGAGGCCACATTGGACTTCGCTCGCTTCCAATCAGACGCGGCCCGCTCCATCGCAAAAATCGGCCTCGCCAACTACTACGCCGGCGCGGCGCTCATGCCATACGGCACTTTCCTGCAAACCGCCCGCGAAACCCGCCACGACTTGGAACTGCTCTCCAACCGTTTTGGCGCCTCCATCGAGCAAGTCGCACACCGGCTCTCAACCCTACAACGCCCTGGAAACAAAGGGATTCCCTTCTTCTTTGTGCGCGTTGATCAGGCTGGAACAATCACCAAACGCCACTCCGCCACACGCCTGCAATTTGCCCGTTTCGGCGGTGCCTGCCCGCTCTGGAACGTACACCGTGCGTTTGAAACACCGGGCCGCTTCCTGCGCCAATTGGCCGAAACCCCGGACGGCGTCCGCTACATCTCCTTGGCCCGCGACGTCTCCAAATCCGGCGGCCACTTTGGCGCCCCCGTGCGCCGCTACGCCATCGCTTTGGGTTGCGAAATCCGCCACGCCGACGCACTGGTTTACGCGGACCACATGGAACTCGACAACCCGCAGGCCTTTGAACCAATTGGCATTTCCTGCCGAATCTGTGAACGCACCCACTGCCATCAGCGCTCCGTGCCGCCGCTGGAACGCCGCCTGACCATCAATGAAAACGCCCGTGGCGTGTTGCCCTACGATGTGGGTTAGACTGGCGCAATTCCTGTTCCGGCTCGGCGCCTTTAGCGTGGTCTTTGCCTTTGTGCTGATCGCCGCCGCGCCGCTGCTGGAGCGGTTGATGATCTACCCGCTGGACGACACCCGCGTCTCCCCCGCCGACGCCAACCTCCCAGCCGTGACCGAAGAGGTTGCCCATCACGACGGCCAAGAGCTGATCGTCTGGACCGCGCCACCCGCGCCCGGCAAGCCGGTGATCTTCTATCTGCATGGAAACGCAGGAAATCTCGCCAACCGTGCGTCGCGGTTCGACCTGCTGCTTCAACGCGGCTACGGCCTCGTCGCCCCCGCCTATCGCGGTTATTCCGGCAGCACAGGCACCCCGCAAGAGGCCGCAATCGTCCACGACACAGTGGCAATCTACGACAGCATTGTGCACCCCTTACAGGCCCCTGTGGTAATCTACGGCGAGAGTATCGGCGCCGCCGTTACCTTGGGCGCTCTGGAGGCGGGCATCACACCCGACGCTATCCTACTGGAAGCGCCCTACACCTCGCTTAAGGCCATGGCCGCGCACCACTACCCTGGCAACGGCGGCTTCACAAAACACCTGTCAAATCAATGGGACAGCCTGTCTCGCGCCGAGGCCGTCATCCTGCCGCTTCTGATCCTGCATGGCACCGAAGACGCGCTCATTCCTATAGACATGGGGCGACAGATTTTCGCTGCCGCCCCAACCAATCAGAAAGAATTTGTCGAAGCCCCCGGCGCAGGTCACACCGGCCTGTGGCGCACCGACACCTGGCCAAAACTGACCAGATTCATCAATCAGTTTGCTTTGAGATAAGCGTAGATCTCATCTTTCAGCGCCCCGCGACGCTTGCGCAGATCCACTTCCGCCAGTTCCTCACGCGGTGCCACATTGGTCTCGGCCGCATGCACCTTGCGGTTCAGTTCGTGATAGTCTGCCGCCAGCTTTGAGAAATGCTTATCGCTGACCTTCAGCTCATGCATTTTCTCAACAAATTCAGGGAATTCTGCGGCCAGCTCGTGTGGGGTGTTCGCCATGTTTACGCTCCTGCTTTTAAGGTCGCACACACCCTACGTCAGCCACATGCCTCCCCACTTTGACGCGGATCAAGTCACATTCAAAAACACGCATCAGCGCTGTGTATTTTCCCAATCGGTCGCAAACCACGGTTCCGCATTAGACGACGCCAGCCGCCGCCCCAAAATGTGATCGGACGCCTTCTCGCCGGTCATGATCGACGGCCCATTGAGGTTGCCATTGGTGATGCGCGGGAAAATCGAACTGTCCGCTACGCGCAAACCATCAACCCCAATCACACGGCACTCGCTATCCACAACGGCATTGGGATCATTCACGCTGCCCATCTTACAGGTGCCACAGGGATGATAGGCGCTCTCCGCGTGCTCGCGAATGAAGCTGTCGATCTCGTCATCGGTCTGCAAATCCGCCCCGGGCTGGATCTCACTTTTCACAAACGGCTGCATTGCCTCTTGCGCAAAAATCTCCCGTGTCAGGCGGATACAGGCGCGGAAGTCTTCCCAGTCCTGCTCTGTCGACATGTAATTGAAGAAAATGTTGGGCGCGGCCTGCGGATCGGCTGATTGCAGGGTCACCTCGCCGCGCGAGGGTGACCGCATCGGCCCCACATGCGCCTGAAAACCATGCCCTTCGGCTGCCGCTTGTCCGTCATAACGCACGGCAATCGGTAGGAAATGATACTGAATATCGGGGTAGGAAATCCCCTCGCGAGAGCGAATAAACCCAGCAGTTTCAAACTGGTTAGAGGCACCAAGCCCGGTTTTGGTGAACAGCCACTGCGCTCCTATCAGGCCTTTGCCAAGCAAGTTCCAGTATTTGTAGAGTGTGATCGGCTGCTTACTGGCCATCTGCATATAGACCTCAAGGTGGTCCTGCAGGTTCTGCCCTACACCCGCACGATCCGCGACCACCTCAATGCCATGCTCCGCCAGATGTGCGCCCGGCCCAATGCCGGACAACATCAGCAACTTCGGCGAATTCAGAGAGCTGGCGGCGAGGATCACCTCAGCATTGGCACGGATCACTTGAACCTGCCCGCCTCGCTCGATTTCCACGCCGACAGCGCGGCCGTTTTCCATGATAACTTTACGCGCGAGCCCGCGCACAAGGTCACAATTGTCGCGCTTCAATGCGGGCTTCAGATAAGCATTTGCCGCCGACCAACGCTGACCTTTGTAGACAGTCATATCCATTGGGCCAAAGCCCTCTTGCTGCTGTCCGTTGTAATCATCGGTTACCGGATAGCCTGCCTGCCGCCCCGCCTCGACAAAGGCGCCATGGAGCGGGTTGTTGCGCGGGCCACGACTGATGTGAAGCGGTCCATCAGAGCCACGCCATTCCGCATCACCGCCCTGCCCGCTTTCGTGCCAGTTCTCCATACGTTTGAAATACGGCAGCACATCCGCATAAGACCAACCCTCAGCGCCGCTCTCGGCCCAATGGTCATAATCTCCCGCGTGCCCGCGCACATAGACCATGCCATTGATCGAGCTGGACCCGCCAATCACCTTGCCACGCGGACACACCAACGTCCGCCCACCCAAATGTGGCTCCGGCAAAGTCTTGTAGCCCCAGTCATACAGGCTCATATTCATCGGATAACTCAGCGCCGCCGGCATCTGAATAAACGGTCCCGCATCAGAGCCGCCGTGCTCAATCACCAGCACGGATTTACCAGCCTCGCTCAGCCGGTACGCCATCGCGCACCCAGCGGAGCCCGCGCCAACAATCACATAATCTGCCTGCATCTTGTTCTTCCTGACAGAGCCGCCAAAAGGAGGGTTAGTAAGGCGCTTCCACGTCGCCCATGCGCACATAGACCGACTTCACCTGACTGTAGTGGTTGATCGCTTCTTTGGAGTTTTCACGCCCCACACCAGAGTTTTTCACCCCGCCAAACGGTGCCTCTACCGGCGCATCATTGTAGGAGTTGATGAAACAACTACCCGCTTCCAGCTGGCCAATCACACGGTGCCCACGAGACAAATCGGACGTAAACACGCCAGCCGACAAGCCATATTCGGTGTCATTGGCCCGCGCGATCACTTCTTCTTCGGTGTCAAAATCCAACACCGACATCACGGGGCCAAAAATCTCTTCCCGCGCGATGGTCATGTCATCGGTCACATCGGCAAAGACCGTTGGCTCCAGAAAGAACCCCTCGCGGTCCATGCGCTTGCCACCGCAAACCAGTCGCGCGCCTTCCTCTTGGCCTTTGGCCATATATCCCAGCACGATGTCCATCTGGCGCTCAGACACCATCGGCCCAAAGCTGGTTGCCTCATCCAGTGGATCCCCAATCACCGCTGTGGCCAAACGTTCCGCCAGACGGGCCAGGAACTTCTCCTTGATGCCCTTCTGCACAAACACCCGGGTGCCGTTGGAACACACCTGACCGGAACTGTAGAAGTTGCCCAAAATGGCCCCGCCCACAGCGTTTTCGACATCCGCATCGTCAAAAATGATCAGCGGGGATTTCCCGCCCAACTCCATGGTCACATGTTTCATGTGGCTGGCCGCCGCCGCGTAGACTTTCTTGCCGGTCGGGACCGACCCAGTCAGGCTCACTTTGTCCACACGCGGGTCATTGACCAGCGCCGCACCGACGTCGCCCAAGCCTTGGATCACGTTGTAGACACCCGCAGGCACACCGGCCTCATGCAGGATTTCGGCCACTTTCAAGGCGCACATCGGTGTCGTTTCTGATGGCTTGAACACCATCGCATTGCCGCATGCCAGCGCTGGGGCCCCTTTCCAGCAGGCGATCTGGGTCGGATAGTTCCACGCCCCGATGCCCACACAGACACCCAGTGGCTCGCGCACGGTGTAGACCCAGTCCTCGCCCAGCGGGATATGCTCTCCCGTCAGGCTACCCGCCAAGCCGCCAAAATACTCCAATGCATCCGCGCCAGAAGTCGCATCCACCGCGATGGTCTCCTGATAGGGCTTACCGGTGTCATAGGTCTCCAACACCGAAAGCTCATGATTGCGTTCCATGATCATCGCCGCCGCCCGGCTCATGATGCGACCACGTTCGCGCCCCGTCATCGCCGCCCAGACTTTCTGCCCTACTTTCGCACTCTCCAGCGCCTGATCGATGATCGCCGGCGTCGCCGCATGCACTTTGCCGATCACCTCACCGGTCGCCGGATAGACGATCTCAATCGGCGCGCCGGATGTGTCCTCCACATAGGCCCCGTTAATGAAGTGGCTGGCCGTTGGTTGCAGCTGCATCGCGCGTTCCTTCTCTGTGTCGGCCACGCTCAAAGGGCCGCGGATTCTCAATCTGGCGACCAAACTAACATCACGCGCCTATTTTTTAAATGACCATTTAAAAATTTTATTGATACAACAACATTGCCCCTCCCTGCGATCTCGCTAAAGTGGCGCCATGGGCCGTACACGTATCCGCGATATCCGACATGAAGAGTTGATCAACGCCACCATCACGGCGGTTCACAAACGAGGCTATGCCGTTGTCACTATGGCAGAAATCGCCGCTGAAGCCGGCGCCTCCGCAGCCTCAATCAACTACTATTTTGGCTCCAAGGAAAAGCTGATGGAGGCGACCATGCGCCGCCTGCTGACCTTGCTCAAACAAGCGATGTTGGAACGCTATGCCACTGCCAAAACCCCGCACGAACGGCTGATGGCGGTGATAGACGCCAACTTTTCAGACCGGCTCTTCACCAACGAACAATGCTCGATCTGGATGCAATTTTGGGCCAACGCGCCCTATGCGGAAAGCCTGCAACGCCTGCACCGCATCAACCGTGCGCGCGTCACCGCGCACTTCCGCGCCGAGTTGCGCGCACTTGTCTCTGACGATCGACGCGAAACGCTGCGCGAAGCGTTGCAATGCTATATGGACGGCGTGTGGCTTGAAGCAGCACAATCCGACGCGCCCCTCAACCCGGCCCAGGCACGTAAAGAGGCCCGCGAAGTGGCGGACCTCATGTTGAAAACTGAAAGCTGATCCCGTTAAGGTCGCACGTATTTGAAAAGCGTGCCGTCGCCTCCAGCCAACTGCATGATCATCTTATCCGCGGTGACGGCTTCAATAATCATGCAGGGCGGTTCGCTCCAAGGATCAATATGCGCAACCATCACCGGCCCTTGCCCGTTGGATTTCTCACAGCTGTCCGCCAATTGCATGGTATACTCTGAAGAAAAATCGCTATTCACATACTCGGTGACATGGGTACCGGACACATAGGAAGTATACGCCGGGTCCGCAGCAAACACCCATTGCCCCTGCAAATTCGCCCGTATCTCAGCGAAAGGATCCAGCGCTGGGTCATGCCGCACGGACAGCACTGCCACCTCGGCGGACATATCACCCATGTTCACCACATCCGCGCGGATCCACACCGGATCATTCACATTCAATGAGCCAATGGCCTCCAGCACATAACCGGGTGTCGGATCGCCCCAGTTCATCCAATAGCCAAAGCCGTTGCTGGACAGCTGACAATACGGCACTTCTTCCTCAAAAATGCATTCCTGCACCAACGCCATACCTTCAAACGGCTCGCCAAAGGTGCCGCTCTCAATGCCGGTGTCTACAAGCATCTGCGCCGCCGCCGCTGTGCCCAAAAGTCCTGCGGCACTGACCAAAATCAATGTTTTCAATGTCATATCTCTATCCCCTTAGACATCGCGCAGCCTAAGCGGAGAAGCCTTAACAATCTACTCCCACGTGTGGCGATCTACTCCCCACGCGGAAAGCGCTGGTTTTCCTCCACCACATTCAGATCCATGTGGTTGCGCATATAGCGTTCAGAAGCCTTTTGCAGCGGCTGGTAATCCCACGGGAAATACCCGCCCTCGCGCAACGCCTCGTAGACTACCCAGCGCCGTGCCTGACTTTCCCGCACCGCCGCGTCAAACGCCGCCAAATCCCAGCGTGCCTCGGACTTGGCCCGCAAGCTTTGCACCGTCCCCTGATGCGCGGGTTCCTCCGCCAGATTGGTCAACTCATGCGGATCGGCCTCCAAATCAAACAACTGATCCGGGTCCAGCGCACAGCGGTTGTACTTCCACTTGCCATAGCGCAGCGACACCATCGGCGCATAAGACGCCTCCGCCGCATATTCCATCGCCACCGGCGTGTCGCGCTCTCCACCTTGCCCCAGATGCACAAGGCTCTCGCCGGTGGTCCAGGGCATGACTTCCTCCATGCTCACGCCTGCCAATTCGCACAGCGTTGGACACACATCGATGTTGCTCACCGGTGTAGTCACCAAACCGGGTTCCATATTCGGAGCCGCCACCATCATCGGCACGCGGCTGGAGCCCTCATAGAAGCTCATCTTGAACCATAACCCGCGCTCACCCAGCATATCGCCATGGTCACTCACAAACAGGATAACGGCCTCTTGCCGCGTGGATTCCAGCGCCTCCATCACCTCGCCGATCTTGTCATCCAGATAGCTGATGTTGGCAAAATAGGCGCGGCGGGAGCGGCGAATGTCCTCTTCGGTGATGTCAAAGCTGCGCCAGTCATTGGCGTCAAAAATGCGTTTGGAATGCGCATCCTGCTCTTCATACGGAATGGCCCCCACCTCCGGCAGCAGGTGCTCACACTCCTCATACAAATCCCAGTACTTCTTGCGCGCCACATAGGGATCATGCGGGTGGGTGAAACTCACGGTCAGACACCAAGGCCGGTCATCATTGCCGCGCCCCAAGTCATAGACCTTGCGCGTGGCGTGATAGGCCACCTCGTCATCATACTCCATCTGGTTGGAAATCTCGGCCACGCCTGCACCGGTCACGCTGCCCATATTGTGATACCACCACTCAATGCGCTCGCCCGGTTTGCGGTAATCCGGCGTCCAACCAAAATCCGGCGGGTAGATGTCCGTTGTTAGCCGCTCCTCAAAGCCATGCAACTGATCTGGCCCAACAAAATGCATCTTGCCGGACAAGCAAGTCTGATACCCCGCCCGCCGCAGATGGTGCGCGTAAGTTGGAATGGAGGAGGCAAACTCCGCCGCATTGTCATAAACCCCTGTCCCACTGGGCAACTGCCCCGACATAAACGCCGCCCGCCCCGGCGCACACAACGGGCTGGCGGTATAGGCGTTTTGAAACCGCGTCGACCGCGCGGCCAACTTTTTCAGGTTCGGCGCGTGCAGCCAGTCTGCAGGCCCGTCCGGGAATAACGTCCCGTTAAGCTGATCCACCATAAAAATCAGGATGTTGGGACGGGACATGCATAAGCTCCTTGGACGGTTTTCCACACCCTAGGAACACCACCCAGAAAAGCTCAAGACGTTTCGCGACAAATCATCGCCGATAAACGAAGGGCTCCGGATTACCGAAATAAAAGAGCACCATCTCCTCATCGGTGACGCTGTCGATCATATAGCAGTAAGGCTCGCGATCCTCCGGGTTGGTCTGCAACAACACCGGCCCGCCCGGCCCCGCATCACAGCCCGCAGCGATTTGAAGAAAGTATGTCGCCATTTGCTCGCCACCGTAAATGTCTGTCCACTCGGCTCCCTCGATCATGATTTGCGAATTCCGGTCTCCCTGATCCACCCACATCCCCATCATCGCTTCACGGATGTGCTGATAGGGATCAAGCTCCGGAAAATAACTCACCTCGCGGATCACCGTATCCACGGTAATGTCACCATAGCTGATCATGTCCCCGCCAAAAGCCACCGGCGTGCCCACCGGCAAATACTCCAATGCATCCAGCAAGGCATCCTCTGTACCGTTGCCGTAGTTCACGTAGTACTTCCAGCCTTCCGCATGAAAACTGCAAAACGCGTCCTCATACTCATAGGCGCAGCCCTGAAAAATCCCGACCTGCGAAAACGGCTCCCCAAAAAAACCGGAGTTCTCCATCGGCATATAGAGCGGCAAAATTCGCTGTGCTTCGAACTCCGTCGTGTACACAATCTCAGCAGGCGGCGTTGTGGTCGCACCACCTGCGCCCCCCGTCTCCAACGCCGTGAAAATCCCGGCCTTGATATTCAACCGATAGTCTTTGGCTGTCTTGCCGGTGTCGATCTTGGCAAACATGGACTTTTCGTACCCACGCGCCGCGCAATCCTCGTCCCCGACAATCGAGAAACCAGAGAGCTCGGTGCAAAAACTATACTGCTCCGCCGGATCAAACTCATAGCCGCGCGCGGTGGCAAAAACGTAGTAAAACCGCCGCTTCAGATCACCTGTGACCGGCGTTTCGCACTCGCCCGGATCAAGGTTCCACCACCCGCGGGATCGATAAGCATCGCCATCTTTGTACGCCACCGCCACACTTTGCGAGAACCCAGCCTCGTTGCAAATCTCCAGCCCCGCCCACGCGGCCACCGGCAGCGTCACCGCCGCCGCAATCCCGACCATCCAGAAAGTTGATTTCATAGTGTCCCCCTCCCGATTTCCCTCAGGATAGGCGCACTTAGGGCGCTGAGGCAAACCTCAGAGTTTGGTCTGCCCCACCAGCGGCGTGATCTGACGTCGTTTCAACATCGCCTCACGCCAGGTGATAAAGCTGATCGCACCAATGATGATCAGTGCGCCGACCAGCACCCAGACATCCGGCTGCTCGCCAAATCCAATCCAGCCAAGCAATACCGCCCAGACCATCTGCAAAAAGCTCACCGGCTGCGTCACCGTCACCGGCGCGGCCTTGAACGCCAAGGTCATCGTGTAGTGCCCAGCGGTGGCAAAACAGGCCACGCCAAACAAGATCACCAACTCCTCCAACGTCGGAGTGACCCACACCGAAAGCGCCAAGGGCGCCAAACCAATGGTCACCGTCACGGACAACATCCCCACAACTACCGTGGGGCTCACCTCTTCGCTCAACCGTTTGGCAATGAGATATCCACCAGCAAAGCCCAGCGCCGTGAACAGCATGGCAAAATGCCCCGGGCTCAACTCACGAAAGCCCGGGCGCAAAATGATCGTCACACCAATCAGCGCCACAACCACCGCCGCAATCCGCCGAAACGCCAGCTTTTCGCCCAGAAACAACGCCGCGCCAATGGTCACGTAAACTGGTGACAGATAGTTCATCGCCGTAACCTCGGCGATGGGGATGCGCGCCATGGCAAAGAACCACGCCACCACCGCGCCGGTGTGCAAGACACCGCGCAGGCTGAACAGGCCAACTTGCCGCTTGGTGAGCTTGGCCTCCAGAATGGGCTTGATCATCGGGATCAGGAACACAATGCCCAGCGCATACCGCAAAAACGCTGTTTCTGACGCAGGCAGCCGCGTGCCTACCATTTTCACAAGCGCGGTCACCGCCACAAAGCACAAGCCCGTGACCAGCATCCAAAACACGCCCATCACAGGGGAACTGGCACTTTCATCCGTCATGCCGCCACATAGCCATGACCTGGCGGCAGTGTCGAGGTAGGAAACCTGTTAAGCAAAATTTTGTCGCGGCGTCACAGCATCCTGTCCGGCAAAGGAATAAACTCCTCATCGTCCCCCGGCGGCAATTGAAACCGCCCATGCGCCCAATCCCCCGCCGCCCAATCGGCTTTGGCGGCTTGGATCTTCTCCTTGCTGGAGCTGACAAAGTTCCACGAAATATAGCGCGGCCCATTCATGGTCTCCCCACCCAGCGCCATCAACCGTGCACCCTGCGGTCCTGCCGTCACTGTGATCGCATCTCCGGGCCGAAACACCACCATACGCCCCGGCTCAAACACATCGCCAGCAATCTCCACGGCACCATCCACCACATACAATCCGCGATCTTCATGGTTGTCCGGCATTGGCAGCTTTGCCCCGGCCTGCAAGGCTACATCCGCATAAAACGTCTCTGACATCATGTTCACCGGCGCGCGCTCCCCCCAGGCGTCCCCAAGGATCAACCGCACCTCTTTGCCTTCGCCTTCCAAAAACGGAAGCGCGTCTTTGCCGTGATGTTCAAACGCCGCCGGATCATCCTCACGCGCCTCTGGCAAGGCAATCCAGGTCTGAATGCCAAACAGCGAACTCGGCGCCTTGCGCGTCGCCTCCGATGTGCGCTCCGAATGGGTCACGCCATTGCCCGCCACCATCCAGTTCACTTCACCAGGATAAATCATCTGATGCGTGCCCAGACTGTCGCGATGCTCAAACTCACCGCGATACAGGTAGGTCACCGTCCCCAACCCGATATGCGGATGGGGTCGCACATCAATGCCTTGCCCGGTCAAAAACTCTGCCGGTCCCGCCTGATCGAAGAAGATAAACGGCCCCACCATCTGCCGCTTGGGTGCAGGTAAGGCCCGCCGCACCGAAAAGCCGCCCAGGTCGCGTGAGCGTGGCACAATGACCGTCTCAATCGCCTCCAGAGCGGTGGCATCTGGCAATGTTGGCTCTAAGGCTGGGTTCCAACTCATAGCGTTCTCCTGACTTGCTATCCGCAGGATATGGCCATTTCCTTTCCGCACAAAACCCAAGAAACCTCACATCTCATGTGCGCAACCTCACACAACACCTCAGCCTTCTCCGCCCCCAAATATCCCTGGGGAGTCGGCGCTTGCGCCGGCGGGGGCAGCGCCCCCTCACATGCCCCAGATCAGTTTCGCGGCAATCGCCCACATGGTTACACCGACCAACACATCCAAAATCTGCCAGGAGCGTGGATTGACAAAGAAAGGTCGCAACAGTTTGGCGCCAAACCCCAGAGAGAAGAAAAACACAAAACTTGCGGTCACCGCACCAGCCCCAAAGGCCCAGCCCGGCGCATATTGCGCGGAAATCCCGCCCAACAGCACAACCGTGTCCAGATACACATGCGGGTTGGCCCAGGTCAGCAACACACAAGTCATCACCGCCGCGCCCAAACTGCCTGCCGTGCGCCCTTTGTCTTGCAGAGCATCTCCGCCAGCAGCCGCCGCCTTAAAGTTCATAGCACCATAGACAAACAGGAACGCCGCACCGCCATAGCGTACCCAGTCAATCATGGTGGGATTGGCCGCAATCAATGCGCCAAACCCCGCCACGCCGAGCGTGATCAGGATGGCATCACTCACCGCGCAGGTCAGCACCAGTGGCAGCACAAATTCGCCCCGCAAGCCTTGGCGCAGCACAAAGGCGTTTTGCGCACCAATGGCCATAATGAGCGAAAACCCCAACGCAAACCCGGCCAATGCCGGTCCCAAAATACCTGTCTCGCCCATATCGTCTTGCCCCCAGCGGTTATCCATTGCACTTTTGTGTTGGGGTTTGACTACGGCCCACCCGTGAATTACTCAAATTAAAACATCTGAGACCACATTAGGACAGCTTATGTCGCTTCCGAGCTACAAAACCCTGCCGCCCGCCAAAGGGGAAGACAACGTAGACTACTGCCGCCGTCTGGAGGCCGCAGGTCACGACGCTCTGTTTTTGCGAAATGCGCTGGCCTTTCATTTCCAACTGCCGCAAGACGATATCAAGCACTGTCTGGACCAATTCCCGGAAGCGCGCCTACGACACGTCGAATTGCTGACCAAACTGCACCCCACCCGCTCCGCCTATGCGCTCGCGGACAAGCTGGCGGTGAACCTTGGCATGTCACTTAATGAGGCCAAGGACTGGGCACTCGCCCATGACAGTTCGATGCTAAGCCCGCACCAATACCGGATCAGCCCCACGCATGGCACCGCAGCCAAGCTACAATGAAACTCGACTACGCCCATCTCGCTGCCCTTGCGGCGATCCTGCGCACCGGCAGTTTTGATGGGGCCGCACAGGAACTGGGCATCACCCAATCCGCCATCTCGCAACGCCTAAAAACGCTGGAAGAGCGCGTCGGTATGCCTTTGGTGTTGCGCGGCACCCCGTGTGAAGGCACCGAAACCGGCCGCCGCCTCGCTGCCCATCTCGATCAAGTGGGCATGCTCGAAGGCGCGCTCTCCCGCGATCTGGCAAAGCTCTCCCCGCGCACCGCCCGCCTGCGCATCGCCGTCACTGCCGACAGCCTTGCCACATGGTTCCTCAAAGCCGCCGCACAGGTGCCCGACCTGCTGTTTGATCTGGTGGTCGACGATCAGGATTTCTCCGCCGACTGGCTCCGGCGTGGCGAAGTGGTCGCCGCAGTGACCGCGCATGAAGCCCCGATTGCTGGCTGCGACAGCACGCCGCTTGGCCCCATGCACTATGTGCCGTCCGCCAGCCCGGCCTATATGACCAAACACTTCCCCAACGGAGTCACCGCAGAGGCCGTCGCCACCGCTCCGATCCTAATTTTTGATGCCAAAGACCGCCTGCAAGAAACATGGATGACGCAAAACCTGGGCGTCACGCCTTCGCCGCCAAGCCATCGCCTTCCGTCCTCCTCCGGTTTTGTCGAGGCCTGTCTGCTGGGCCTAGGCTGGGGCATGAACCCGGAACCCCTGGTGCGGCCTCATCTGGAGACCGGCACCTTGGTGCCGCTCATCCCTAACACGACTTTCGACACGCCGCTTTTTTGGCAATCCAGCCGCCTCTTGGCCCCCGCCCTCGCTCCACTCACCAAAGCCGTGCGCCAAGTTGCGCGCCAAAACCTGGCGCCGCACACTTCGGCCAATTTGCCAAAATATTGACCAACTCTGGCCGCGCTCTCTCCCGGAACCGCAGCTACACCAAGCAAAGCAAGACACCACAGGACGATCCAGCTAAACTAGACACAACCGCCCACAAAGGGCGCAGATGAGGCATAGATCATGCCAGCCACAACGTCACAAATGCCTCAAGCGGCAAGCATGCGCGCAGAAATCGACACGCTGCGCGCCATCGTCTGCCTCATCCTTGTCTTGCACCACATGGTTGGCATTTCCCCCGCCTACGGCCTAGAACTGCCCCTGAACCATCCCATCAGCATCCTCAGCCACACCACTGAGGACATGCGCATGCCGATCTTCAGCTTTGTCTCCGGCATGGTCTTTGCCCGCGCCACCGGCCTCTGGCCCGACGCCCGCACCACCATCCGCAAAAAAGCCCGCCGCCTGCTGCTGCCCATGCTCTCGGTTGGCACGCTGTTCTGGCTCGCCCGCCATATGGCTGGCACCACCCAGCCGCCGCTTCCGCTGACCTTTGTCACCAGCTTTGCGCATTTCTGGTTCCTACAAGCCAGCTTCCTGATCATGACCGCCGCCGTACTGCTCACTTGCCTCGCGGGTGGCCGCTGGCACCGTCACATTGCAGCCGCGCTTGGCCTGCTGGGCACTGCCTGGTGGGGCCTTGGCCTAATCACACTGCCCGCCACAAACTGGTTCTCAATCACCAACGCCACCTTCCTGCTGCCGTTTTTCATGTCCGGCTACCTGACCACACAAACACCCAGCCTCCGCCAAACCCTGCGCAACGCATCTTGGGCCCGTCCAATTGGCGCGCTGCTGCTCGCGGCTGGCCTTTTCATCGGGTTCCGCCTCGCCACACAGGACCTGATCCTCACCGGCACGCCACGCCGCCTTCTGGCAATCGCGCTGGGATTTTCCGCCTGTTTTGGCCTGCTGATGTTGCGCCCCCATCAGGCCCGCCTGGCAGACATCGGCACCAAAGCCTACGCCATCTACCTGTTCCACGTCTTCTTCACCGCTGCCGTCACGTTGCTCTGGTGGCAGCTGGACACGCCCGGAAACCTCTTGTCGGTCACCACATTGGGCGTGGTTCTCGGCATGGCAGGCCCCATTCTGCTGCAACGCCTGATTCTGCGCAGCCCCTTTGCCGCACAAACTTTCCTCGGCCTGCCCGCCAACAAGGTCCGCGACGTGTTGCGCAAAGAAAAAGAGCGCGCCCCGTCCAGAGCGCACCCTTCAAATCCTTAACAGAACTGCCGCTTACAGCTGTTCCATCACCTCATCCGAGGCTTCAAAGTTGGCGGTCACGCGTTGCACGTCATCGTCATCTTCCAATGCATCAATCAGGCGCATCAGCTTCTGCATGCCTTCCAGGTCCAACTCAGTTGTGGTGGTTGGCTTCCACACCAGCTTGGTGCTGACAGATTCACCCAGAGCTGCTTCCAAAGCGTTGGAAACTTCGTTCAGGTCGGTGTCTTCACACCAGATGATGTGGCCGTCCTCAGAGCTTTCCACGTCCTCGGCACCAGCTTCAATCGCCGCTTCAAACACAGAGTCCGCATCGCCCGCATCCGCGCCGTAGGTCACTTCGCCTTTGCGATCAAACATGAACCCAACAGAGCCGGTCTCACCAAGGTTGCCGCCACTCTTGGTAAAGGTCGAGCGCACCGTGGAGGCTGTGCGGTTGCGGTTGTCGGTCATGGTTTCGACAATCACCGCCACACCATTGGGGCCGTAGCCCTCATAGCGGATTTCTTCATAATCGTCGCCTTCACCCGCAACCGATTTCTTGATCGCACGCTCAATCACGTCTTTTGGCACAGACTGGCTTTTGGCTTCTTTGACAGCCAAACGCAGGCGCGGGTTCTTCTCAGGATCCGGGTCGCCCATTTTGGCGGCTACGGTGATCTCTTTGGAAAGTTTGGAAAACAGCTTGGAACGCGCGGCGTCCTGACGCCCTTTGCGGTGCTGAATGTTTGCCCATTTACTGTGGCCGGCCATGGTTCGCCTCCGGTTATCTATTGGCAGTATCGCTTTTTCAGGGCTCTCTATACGTCAAGGCAACCAAAGGCCGCAAGCGACTTGCGTTTCCTCTGCCTCTGCGATTGACTCTGGCGCAACTAAATTTGTGCACAGGCCTTTTGATGACACCCGATCAGATAATTTTGTTCAGCCTCTTTGGCGGCGTCTTTGTCATGCTACTCTGGGGGCGTTTTCGCTATGATATGGTGGCCTTCGCCGCGCTTATGATCGCGGTGGTCGCGGGCGTCGTCCCGACCAAAGACGCGTTTTCCGGCTTTGGTCACCCTGCCACGCTGATAGTTGCCTTGGTGCTGATCGTCTCCGCCGGTCTTGTGCGCTCCGGTGCAGTCGGCCTGATCACCCGCACTTTGGTCGACAGCGCCCGCTCCTTGGGCAATCACATCACCATCATCGGCGCCGTGGGTGCCGTGCTTTCTGCCTTTATGAACAACGTTGCAGCACTGGCCCTGCTTATGCCGGTGGACATCCAGACCGCCCGCAAGGCAGGCCGCAGTCCCTCCAGATCCCTCATGCCGCTATCCTTCGCCACCATCCTTGGCGGCATGGCCACGCTCATCGGCACGCCGCCCAACATCATCATCGCCTCCATCCGCGAGGAAAGCCTTGGCGAACCCTTCAAGATGTTCGACTTTGCCCCCGTGGGCGGCCTCACCGCCATTGCAGGACTTCTGTTTGTTGCGCTGATTGGCTGGCGCTTGATCCCGGATCGCGAAGACGCAGGCAAAAAGGTCGCTGACCTCGGTCAATACATCGCCGAACTAACCGTCCCAGCCGAAAGCAAGCTGATTGGCAAACGCTTGGGTGAGTTGGAACCGGACGCCGAAGAGGCCGATGTGCAAATCCTTGGCCTGATGCGCGGCGGCAAACGGCTCTACGGCTCCGCCCGCACCAACATCCTGCGCGAAGGTGACGCCTTGGTGCTCGAAGCCACACCCGACGCGTTGGATGAGTTCCGCACTGCTCTGTCCCTCAACTTCTCCGACGAAAAACGCGAAGAACAACTCAAAGCCGCTGGCGACGGCCTCGACATTGTCGAAGTGGTTGTGCCCGAAACCGCCCGCATCGCTGGCAAAACCGCCGCCGCCCTCGGTCTCGCATGGCGACAAGGCGCGGTGCTCATGGGCATCTCCCGCGAAGGCCGCCGCATCCGCAGCCAAATCCGCAAGACCGTGGTCCAGCCCGGCGATATCCTCCTGATCCTTGTGCACAAAGACCGCGGCCCGGACGTCACCAAATGGCTTGGCTGTTTGCCGCTCGCAGATCGCGGCCTGACAGTGACCGCCAACAGCAAAATGTGGCTGGCCATTGGCCTGTTTGTCGGCGCTGTCGCCGCCGCGTCCTTTGGCCTGATCTATCTACCCATCGCTTTGGGCCTTGTGGTGATCGCCTATGTGCTCGCCAAAATTGTCCCGCTCTCCGAGCTTTACGACCATGTCGAATGGCCGGTGGTGGTCCTGCTCGGCTCGATGATCCCACTTGGCGCGGCGCTGGACAGCTCCGGCGGCACCGCATTGATCGCCAACGGCCTCGTTGGCCTCACTTCCGGCCTGCCCGCCTGGGCCGTGCTCACCGTGCTGATGCTCGTGACCATGACGCTCAGTGACGTGCTCAACAACACCGCCACCACCATCGTCGCCGCCCCGGTTGGCATTCAGATGGCCAATGCGCTTGAGGTATCCGCAGACCCGTTCCTGATGGCCGTGGCTGTCGCCGCCTCCTCGGCTTTCCTCACGCCCATCGGACACAAGAACAACACGCTGATCCTTGGCCCCGGCGGTTACCAGTTTGGCGATTACTGGCGCATCGGCCTACCTCTAGAGGTGCTCGTGGTCGCCGTCTCGATCCCGGCGATTCTCGTGTTCTGGCCGCTTTAAGCGTTGCGTCGCGCAACGCCTGCGCAACGCACGTAGTGTTTACCTGCGTCCCGCAGCACAAGCCCGCCACCGACGCAATACCGACGTGAAACAGACAAAAAACAGACCCCGAAAACCATGGTTAACGGGGCCTGTTGCATCGCGTGAAATTTGGCTTAGCCGTAGGTAGACACCTCGGTGCCTGCCAGCGCCGCAATGTTGAGCAGACCACGTACCGTGATCGACGGCGTCACGATGTGTGCTCGGTTGCCCATGCCCATCAGGATCGGGCCAACTTCCAGCCCATCTGACACTGATTTCAAGATGTTACGGGTCGCACCCGCCGCATCTGTGTTGGAGTACACCAGCACGTTTGCCTTGCCGGTCAGACGACCACCCGGGAACAACCGCTCGCGCAACTCTGGATCAAGGGCCGCGTCGGTGTGCATTTCCCCTTCATATTCAAAGTCATAGTCGTTCTGATCCAGCAGATCCAACGCCCCGCGCATCACCCGACCAGAGTGTGAATCCAAGTTGCCAAACTGACTTCCCGAACAGAGCGCAATCTTCGGATCCACCCCAAAGCGGCGCACGTGACGGGCGGCGGCAATCACCGTTTCGGCCACCTGCTCAGAGGTCGGCTCGATGTGAATATGCGTGTCCGCCAGGAACAGCGGGCCTTTGTCCAGAATGATCAAAGACAGCGACCCAACCGGATGCAACACTTTGTTTTCCAACACTTCCGTCACATAGCGCAGATGCCAACGATACTCGCCAAAGGTGCCGCAGATCATGCTGTCCGCGTCGCCACGATCCACCGCAATCGCCGCAATCGCGGTGTTGTTGGTGCGCAGAATCGCCCGCGCGCTGTCCGGGCTCACCCCCTGACGCCGCAGCTTGTTGTGATAGTGGGTCCAGTAGTCGCGATAGCGCTCGTCCTGTTCCGGGTTGATCAGTTCGAAATCCACCCCCGGCTTGATTTTCAATCCAGCCTTTTCAAGACGATGCGCCACAACCTCTGGACGGCCAATCAACACTGGCGTGTCCACGGTCTCTTCCAGCATCGCCTGCGCCGTCCGCAGCACGCGCTCGTCCTCGCCTTCCGCAAATGCGATCCGGCGTCGGCTCATGCTGGAGGCTTCATACACCGGCCGCATGATCATCGAAGAGCGGAACACCTGCGCCTGCAGCTTGTTCTCATAGGCGTGCAGATCCAACTCTTTGGTGGCCACACCAGACTCCATAGCCGCCTTGGCCACAGCCACCGCAATGGTCGGTAGAAGGCGCGGATCAAACGGCTTTGGGATCAAGTAGTTAGGCCCAAATGTCAGAGTCTCGCCTTTATAAGCCGCGCCCACTTCCGCAGAGGTCGTTTCCCGGGCCAGAGAGGCAATCGCCTCCACACAGGCCAGCTTCATCGCGTCGTTGATTTCGGTTGCGCCAGCATCCAGCGCTCCGCGGAAGATGAACGGGAAACACAACACGTTGTTCACTTGGTTCGGGTAGTCCGACCGCCCGGTCGCTATCAACGCGCCAGGTGCGGCCTCACGAGCCAGTTCAGGCATGATCTCAGGCGTTGGGTTAGCCAGCGCAAAGATGATCGGATCATCTGCCATCTGCTCAACCATTTCTTTGGTCAGCAGGCCTGGACCGGACACTCCAAGGAACAGGTCCGCGCCTTCCATGGCCTCCATTGTGGTCCGTTTATCAGTGTCTTGCGCGAATTCCGCCTTCTCCGCGGTCAAGTCGTTGCGCTGCTTATGCACCACGCCTTTGCTGTCCAGCATCAGGATGTTCTCGTGTTGAACACCCATGGTCATCAGCATCTTGAGGCAGGCAATCCCCGCCGCCCCCGCTCCCAGCGCCACAACCTTGATGTCTTCGACGTTCTTCTTCGCCACGATCAACGCGTTATACGCCGCTGCCGCCGCCACAATCGCGGTACCGTGCTGGTCATCATGGAACACCGGAATGTTCATGCGCTCTTTGCAGATCCGCTCCACAAGGAAGCAGTCCGGCGCTTTAATATCTTCTAAATTGATTGCCCCGAAAGTGGGTTCCAGACGACAGACCAAATCGGCGAGTTTTTCCGGATCTGGCTCGTTCACTTCGATGTCAAAACAATCGATCCCGGCAAATTTTTTGAACAGAACCGCTTTGCCTTCCATCACCGGCTTGGACGCTTGCGCGCCAATATCGCCGAGACCAAGTACGGCAGTACCATTGGAAATCACCGCAACCAGATTGCCTTTCGCGGTGTAACGCGTTGCATCCGCTGGGTTCTTTTCGATCTCCAGACAAGCCTCGGCCACGCCGGGGCTATAGGCCCGGCTCAGGTCACGGCCTGTTGCCATCGGCTTGGTCGCGCGGATTTCCAGCTTACCGGGCTTGGGAAACTCGTGGTAGTTAAGTGCGGCCTGACGGGCGCGGTCCTGATCCTTGGTGTTTGTCATCTCTTCTATTCTCCCAATTCCCCTCGCGCAGCTCAGCGCCGCCCCATTGCTCTGGCCATATCCAACATCCGGTTGGAAAAGCCCCATTCATTGTCATACCAGCCAAAGACGCGCAGCAGCCCGCCCACAGAAACGCTGGTTTCTCTCTCACTCACAATCAGCGATTCCGGCCGCGCCCGCAGGTCGGTTGAGACAAGCGGCTTGGTGCTCCAACCCAAGATGCCATCTCTCTCCGCCGCTGCTTTCAAACAGGCGTTAACCGTCTCAACTGTCACATCTTTTTCTGTCTGAATTGTCAAATCAATGGCAGACACGCTTGCCGTTGGCACTCGAATGGCGCGCGCTTCTACACGCCCTTTCAGATGCGGCAGAACCTTATCAATCATCCGCTGCGCCGAGGTGGTGGTTGGCACCATCGACAGCGCCGCCGCCCGACTCCGCACCAAATCTGCACGTGGCTGGTCAACGGTTGGCTGACTGCCCGTATAGCAATGCACCGTCGTCATATGCCCGCTGATCAGGCCAAATTCCGCATCCAAAACCCGCATCAGCGGCGCAAGTGCGTTGGTGGTACAGGACGCATTGGACAGGATCTTTTGATCCTTCAAAAGCGCGTCGTTGGCACCCAACACAATGGTGTCATCAGCCTCATCAGAAGGACCTGAAATCAACACCTTAGAGGCACCAGCTGCCAATCCACGTTCAGCGATCGCCCGTGTGCCCGCCATGCCGGTACATTCCAGCACCACGTCGACATCACGAAGATCCAAGGTGCTCAGGTCTCGTTTGGCGGAAAACGGAATGGTCAGGTCATCCACATTGAGCGTCTGCCCATTGGTGTCGACCACGCCAGGATATGCCCCAAAAACGCTATCAAATTCAAACAGATAGGCGCATGTTTCCAGCGGCTCGATGTCGTTGATGCCAACGATCTCAAACTCGGGATGCTGGCCTTTGGCCAGAATACGCAAGACCGTCCGGCCAATCCGCCCAAACCCGTTGATGAATATCTTGATCTTGCGCTCGGTCATAGCACGCGTCCCAGTTCGCTCTGAAAGGTCAATTGATAGGGTTTGACGTGCAATTGCCACCCCAAAAGGAGCGGAAAATCCGCCCCTCGGCACTTGTTATCGCTATCAAGCGCGGGCATTTTGCCACAACCTCAGAAGATGCAGGGAAAACGTCCGCTAAGTCGCCTCAAAGCGCCATGTGACGGTTCACATCTTTGTACAGCAAATACCGGAACTTGCCCGGCCCACCTGCGTAACAGGCCTGCGGGCAGAAGGCACGCAGCCACATGTAATCGCCCGCTTCAACCTCAACCCAATCTTGGTTGAGCTTGTAGACCGCCTTACCCTCCAACACGTAGAGACCATGTTCCATCACATGTGTCTCCAGGAACGGGATCACGCCGCCCGGTTCAAAAGTCACAATGTTCACATGCATGTCATGGCGCAGATCGTCTGGTTCCACAAAGCGCGTGGTGCCCCATTTGCCATCCGTGTCCGGCATAAAGTTGATCGGCGTGTCCGCATCTGACGTCACGAAGGCTTCAGGCAGGTCGATACCTGTAACCGCTTCATATTTCTTGCGAATCCAGTGAAATTTTGCTGGTGCATCACTTGTGTTCTTTAGCGTCCAGTTACTGCCAGCGGGCAGATAAGCATAGCCGCCATCGCCAAGTTCGTGCTGGGCGCCCTCAATCGTGACAACGATACTGCCCTCAACCACAAACAGCACACCCTGCGCTTCAGGATTAAGTTCCGGCTTGTCGCTGCCTCCTCCCGGAGACACTTCAGCGATGTAATGCGAAAACGTCTCCGAAAAACCGCTCATTGGCCGAGCGATCACCCAAACACGAGTGCCTGTCCAAAATGGCAAATTGGACGTCACGATGTCGGTGAGCGTGCCTTTCGGAATGACAGCAAAGCTCTCGGTGAACATCGCTCTATCGGTGAGCAATTGGGTTTGTGGCGGCAGACCGCCTTGCGGTGCATAATACGAAGACCGGGACATGGGACCCTCCAAAAAGTTCATCCCATCATCTCAGGCCTACCGCGTGACGCCAAGGCACTACCGGCCCCTCTGAAGCTGAAGGATTGTCGCAGTTTTCTTGAAAATCCACCTCGGACCTTCGCCAAAAATCGAATACTAGATCGGATCGATCAACGCAGGACCTGCTGCACGATTGGAGTTCACCGCACGATCAACCTGATGAAAAGACAGGAGATCCTCATCCGCCGCCTTCATCAGAGTGGCTGCCCCGTGCCCCTGCTCGCCAAGCCACAATCCCCAATCTTCTTCGTCAATCACCACGGGCATCCGGTGATGGACTAGGGACATGGTTTCATTGGCTGTAGTGGTTACAATCGCGCAGGTGCTCATGGCCTCGTCGCCCTGAGACCACTCCTGCCATACCCCGGCCAAGGCCAAGGGCGCACCTGCGGAGATGTACCATGGCCAGCGCAGGCCTTCGCTGTCCTTGGTCCATTCGTAAAACCCTGTAACCGGGATCAAGCACCGCCGCTCTCGACAGGCGTTTCGAAACGCAGGCTTTTCAGCCAAAGTTTCCGCCCGCGCATTGATCAGCAATGGCCCGTCCGTGGCCGTTTTATGCCAATGCGGGATGAAGCCCCAGCGCATCGAGACCAGGCGCCGCGTCGCCTCACCTTCCCCCAATACCACATAGACCTGATTGGTGGGGCACACATTGTAGTTGGGCACCTCTGGCAGGTTGTTTGCTGGCGTTGCCGAAAACAGCTGCGCCATGGCATCGGTCGGCAAGGTGATCGCGAACCGTCCACACATCAGCGATGGGCCTTTCGCGCCAACTCAATTTTGGCGTCCAACATCGATATCTCTTTCATGATCTCTTGCAGCCGGGTGCGATCCCCGGTTTCTCGCAACTCTTCCCGCAATTTAGCCAACTCGCGCGAAAGCGACACAAACTCCGGCACGCCGCCAGATTCCTTTACCAGCCGATTGAGCAACGCATTTTCAGGATCATCTTCCTTAGGCAGCGGTTTCCCCGCCCCTTCCAGGTTGTCAAATTCACCGGCCTTTTCCGCGTCCCGGATTTTCTGATTGATCAGGTCGATTAGGGGATGGTCCATGACTGCCTCAAAAGAAAACCCCCGCCAGTTTCCTAGCGGGGGCAACGATCGTCAAGTCTGACGATTTACTTCATGGTGATACGACCATCCAGGTAGGGCTTGAATGGGCCTTTGGCTGCCAGATATTCGGCGGTCACATCCGCCAGATCTGGACCAAAGTCATAGGCGTTCTGTGCGTCACGGAACATTTTGTAACCGTCACCGCCATTGCGCACATAGTTGTTGGACACCACGCTGTAGAGCTTGCCAGCATCAATTGGCTCGCCGCCAACCATCACGTCGCTCACGCGGCTACCGGCCTCTTTGCTCGCATCAAAGGCATACGACATGCCCGCAACCTGAGGGAAGCGACCAGCGCCTTCCTCATGCTGGCTCACGCCATTTTCCAGCGCAGCAACAATGGTTTCGCCTGTCACCTGGAAGGTGGACAGGGTGTTCTGGAACGGCAGCACGGTCAGCACCTCGCCCATGGTTACTTCGCCCGCGTCGATGGATGCGCGGATGCCGCCACCGTTTTGGATAGCGATCTGTACGCCCTGGTCTTTCACGCGATCCAGCATCGCATCGGCGATTAGGTTGCCCATGGTGCATTCACCAGCACGGCAAGAGCCACGCTCACCGTCAATTGCCTCTGCAGCCTCAGCCACAATGCGGTTGCGGATTTCATCCAATGGCGCTGCCGCTTCTGCGATACGTGCCTTGGTGGCTTCGTCTTCTGCAACAGCCGCATCCATGATGATCGGCTCACCGGCCGCTTCAACAATCTCGCCTGCGTCGTTGAAAGTCACATTCAGCTCGCCAAGGAACTTGCCGTAGGCGTAAGCAGAAACAATCGCGGTGTTGCCAACCATAGTTGGATACGGACCTTCCGCGCGATCGGAAGTATTGGACAAATAAGTGTTGGAGTGACCTCCAACAATTACGTCAACACCGGTGGTGTTGGCCGCAACCTTTTGATCCACACCATAACCAGAGTGGCTCAGCACGATGATTTTGTTCACACCCATTTCGGAGAGCTTGTCGACTTCACCCTGAACCGCTTCGGACGGATCCGTGAAGATGATGTTTGGGCCTGGGCTCGCCAATTCATCGGTGTCCTGTGGGGTCAGTCCGATCAGGCCGATCTTCTCGCCGCCGCGCTCAATCACGGTGGACTTCAACAACTTGTCGGCCAGCAGCTCTTCACCGGAGAAATCCGCGTTGGACATCAGCACTGGGAATTCCACCGCATCCATAAAGCCACGCAAAACTTCCGGGCCGTCGTCAAACTCGTGATTGCCCACGGTCATGCCGTCATAGCCAAGCTTGTTCATCATCTCAGCGGCAAGCTTGCCTTTGTAATATGTATAAAACAGCGTGCCCTGGAATTGGTCACCGCCATCCACGAGGATCGAGTTGTTGGAACGTGCACGTGCATCCGCCAGCGCGGTCACAAGGCGAGCAGATCCGCCAAAGCACTTACCCTCAGCATTGGAGTCTTCGCTACAACCGGAATCGTACTTCGAAATCGGCTCAAAACGGGCGTGAAAATCATTGGTGTGCAAAATGGTCAGCGTGTAGTCCGCTGCAGCCATTCCGGCTGTTACGGCCAAAGCTGCCGCCCCTGTCATCAGTCGAGCAATCATGGAGAATCCCCTCTCTTTTTATTGTTCAGTCAATATCGTGCCGTTTAATCGGCTCAAATGTCAAAGATTTAACAATTCGCGCCACGCTTGACCTCACGCCCCGTCCGTTGCATGAGCAGCCCATGCTGATCTTCAAGATATTCCGCTCCGATGAATGGGCGGCGCTGCGGGCCGAAGGGCAATCCGCGGGCGCGCCTATTGATGTGGCCGATGGCTACGTGCATTTCTCCACCGCTGCGCAAGCAGCCGAGACCGCCGCAAAACACTTTGCCGGCGAGAAAAACCTTTTCTTGCTGGCGTGTGAAGGCGACCCGATGGGCGATGACCTAAAGTGGGAAGTCTCCCGTGGAGGCGCGGAGTTCCCGCACCTGTACCGCGAACTTCGCCTAAGTGATGTCACTTGGGCGCAGCCCCTGCCGCTCGTCGACGGCAAACATGAATTCCCAGCCGGAGTGTTGTCATGAGTCTGAAACGCAACCTCGAAGCCGCGGGCATGAATGTCCTGCGCAGTATGGACCCGGAAAAATCCCACGGCTTGGCTCTGAAGGCTTTAGAGATGGGTATGGGCAACGCCCCCGGCGATATCACCTCATCGCGCCTGAAGACCTCCCTGGCAGGACTAAAACTGCCAAATCCAATTGGCTTGGCCGCAGGTTTTGACAAAAACGCCACCGCGCTTGAGGCGCTGTCAAAATCAGGCTTTGGCTTTGTCGAAGTCGGAGCAGCGACCCCTCGCCCGCAACCGGGCAACCCGAAGCCCCGCCTGTTCCGCTTGTCCGAAGACAAGGCCGCGATCAATCGGTTTGGCTTTAACAACGACGGTATGGAAGCCATCGGCGCGCGCCTTGCCAACCGGCCAACCAACGCAGTTATCGGTCTTAACCTTGGCGCCAACAAGGACAGTGAAAACCGCGCTGAAGATTTTACCCGGGTTCTGGCACATTGCGGCGAAAACCTGGAGTTTGCGACCGTCAACGTCAGCTCCCCCAACACCGAGAAACTCCGAGACCTGCAAGGCAAAGCAGCGCTTTCCGCGCTTTTGGCCGGTGTCATGAAGACACGAAACGGTCTTGATCGCAAAATTCCAATTTTCCTGAAGATCGCACCCGATCTGACAACCGAAGAGTTGGCGGAAATTGCCGAAGTGGCAGCCGAAAGCGGCTTGGACGCGATCATCGCAACCAACACAACTCTATCCCGAGAGGGCCTTCAGAGCACCCACAAAGATCAAGCGGGCGGCCTGTCCGGCGCGCCGCTATTTGAGAAATCCACACGAGTTTTGGCACAGCTGTCCAAACTGACAGACGGCTCAATCCCGCTGATCGGTGTTGGCGGAGTTAGCTCTGCCGAGCAGGCCTACGCAAAAATCTGTGCCGGTGCGAGCGCGGTGCAGCTTTATACGGCATTGGTCTTCGGCGGTTTCTCTTTGGCTGAAACCATCATTCGCGACCTGGATAACCTGCTGCAAAAAGACGGATTCATCAACGTAGCGGACGCCGTCGGAAGCAAACGAGAGGACTGGTTATGATCACAATTTGGCACAACCCACGCTGTTCCAAATCACGCCAAACTCTCGCGCTTGCTGAAGGAAAAGGAGACGTCACGGTACGGCGCTACCTTGAGAATGCTCCCAACCTACAAGAGTTGACAGACGTACAAGCGCTTTTGGGTGTTTCAGCAATTGACATGATGCGCCCCAAGGACGCGTTGTTCAAAGAGCTTGGCCTTTCCAAGACCGATGACGAGGCAACCTTGCTTACGGCGATGGCTGAACACCCAAAACTGATCGAACGCCCAATTGTACTCGCCAATGGCAAAGCCGCTCTAGGCCGCCCGCCCGAAGCGGTTCTCGACATCCTCTAGGGGCGTGAACCTGCCTGATACACCGCGCTGACTTCAGCTCGAATAATGCGTGCGATCAACGCGCAGTCCGCCTCTGAAAACGTGAGTGGGATGCGCATGTCTACAATCCCTTTCAATATGCGGTCCGTCTTTGGCATCGCCTCAGAAGGCGCGTAACGCCAACTGTCGTAGCGCGATGTGAAGGCCACTGGTTCAGCACCACCAAACCATTTGAGTTCGACGCCCCGCATACGACAACGGGTCAGCACCTCGTGAATTTCTTCGTCCGACCAGTCCAGCAAAATGAACTGAAACGAACTGCCGACGTAAGATTCATCGCTCGGCCTTTCAACAACCGTGAGGCCAGGCGTCCCCCGCAACCCCGACAGCAAGATGTCATGGCGCGCATTCCAGGCAGCCACTTGCGCATCTAACTCGCGCAACTGCGGCCGCAGAATGGCTGCACGCAAGTGATCCATCCGTCCGGACACATTAGGCGTGTGGTATTTTATACGCTCAAAAATTTCAGGAGACGGGGCCGCGCCATGCCGCTCATAAAGCATGTAGCTTCCAGATAGCATAACAGCACGGGCCATAAGCTCTTCGTCATCACTGATCAAAAAGCCACCTTCCCCGGAATTGAGATGTTTGTAGGTCTGTGTGGAATAACAAGCCATGGCACCATGGCGCCCGGAAGGAACACCGTCCCAGCCGCCGCCCATCGTATGCGCACAGTCCTCGATCACTTTGACACCATGTGCGTCGCAGATCTCCATAAGCGCCGACATGTCGCAGATATGTCCTCGCATATGGGATAACATGAGGACATCCGCTTGATCCGCCTTGGCTTCTAAGTCGACCAAGTCAATCACCAGCCCCTCGGTGACACCCACAAAGACTGGCACCGCGCCAATACTCGCAATTGCGCCTGGCACCGGCGCCAAAGTGAACGCGTTGGTTAAAACCCGGTCACCCGGTATCACATCCATCGCGCGTAAGGCGCAGGCAAGGGCATAGCCTCCCGAGGCCACCGCCAAACAAAATTGGCTCCCAACATAGGCTGCAAACTCCTGCTCCAGGAGGGAAACCTCACCAATCTCTCCGCCTGCAAGGTTGTAGCGGTGCAACCGCCCCCCCCGCATCACGGCAACTGCAGCCTCAATCGCCTCCTCCGAGATCGGCTGTTGTTGGGTGAAATTTCCTGTGAAAGTCTCGCTCATTTTTGACACTCGCAGTTAGGTGACCACATCAGAGATTGGCAGGTGATCTACTTTAGAAATCAGAGGGTGTTTTGACCGATCAACGCGGCAACAACTTGCGGCAACGCCGCGTAATCATGCAGCAAAGCCTCAGGCTCCAGTGCGGCCATGTCCTCCCCGCTTGGGCCGAACGTGACCAAAACGCTCGGCACCCCTGCTGCACGTGCTGTGTTCCTATCTGTGTCGCTGTCGCCAACCAGCAATGTCTGCGCAGGATCGCCGTTCAACCGCCGCACGGTTTCCTGCAGAGGCAAAGGATCTGGCTTACGCACTGGCAGTGTGTCAGCACCAACCAACGCTCCAAACGCCTCCCGGACACCAAGCGCCTGTAGAAGTTGCTCTGCCAGGGCTTCCGGTTTGTTGGTGCAGATGCCCACTTCGTAACCGCGCACCTTGAGGGTCTTCACGGCCTCCATTGCGCCTTCGTACAAAACCGTGTGGGTCGCAATCGCCTCGCCGTAAGCTTCGAGCAGGACCGGATAGTACTTGGACACAATGGTCTCATCCATTGCACCCAATCGGGTTAGGCCCTCTGTCAACATACGCCGCCCACCGCGCAGCGCCACACCTGCATCTGTGTCGACAGACAAAACGTCGCCATGCCCCATCGCGCGGAAACACACATTGGCTGCGGCAATCAAATCACCACTTGTGTCCGCTAGTGTGCCGTCCAAATCAAAAACCACGGTTTTCATTGCCTGCTCCCTGCCCCCCTGTGCAACTTCCCGCGCACGGCTGTTACAGGGCGCAACCTGAATTGATGGCCCTAGGCCTTGCACCCTTCCTGCACTCGGATAAAACGGGGACACTCGAAATAAAAGAGAAATCAGATGAGCATTGCACTTGTCATCCTGGCCGCAGGCAAAGGCACACGGATGAATTCAGACCTACCGAAGGTTTTGCACCCTATCGCCAACGCGCCGATGTTGGCCCACGCCATGCAGGCTGGCGCCGCTTTAGCGCCGGAGCGCGTCGTGGTTGTGGCCGGGCACGGGTTTGACGCGGTGCAGTCCGCTGCCAAGGATTTCGACGAGGACGCTATTGTCGTCGAGCAAAAAGAGCAAAACGGCACCGCCCATGCAGTGGACGTTTGCCGTGACGCGTTGCAAGACTTTGACGGCGACGTGATTGTGCTGTTTGGAGACACGCCATTTGTCAGGGCGGAAACACTTGAATCCATGGTGGCCGCCAAGGCCCAAAACGCAGTGGTTGTTTTGGGCTTTGAAGCGGCGGATCCGGGTAAGTACGGTCGCCTGATCATGTCAGGCGATCAACTGGATCAGATCGTCGAGTTTGCCGATGCCACTGATGAAGAACGCGCGGTAACCTTCTGCAACTCAGGCGTTATGCTGGCAGATCGTGAAACGCTTTTCTCCCTGATCGATGACATCACGCCAAACAATGCACAGAGCGAGTACTACCTGACTGACGTGGCCGGACTGGCCCGAGCACGTGGCCTAGGTGTCACAGCAGTGGCATGTGAAGAAAGTGAAACTCTGGGGATCAATTCCCGGACCCATTTGGCCGCTGCGGAGGCTGTCTTTCAGGCGCGTGAACGCCAAGCGCTAATGGACTTGGGGGTGACACTTCAGCAACCAGACACAGTAATGCTGTCGTTTGATACCGTCGTTGGCCGCGACACACTGATTGAACCAAATGTCTATTTTGGCCCTGGAGTGACCGTTGAATCGGGCACGCGCATCCGCGCCTTTTCGCATCTCGAAGGTTGCCATGTATCGCGCGGTGCAGTGGTTGGGCCCTATGCCCGCCTGCGCCCAGGAGCAGAGCTGTCCGAGAATGTGCATGTTGGCAATTTTGTCGAAATCAAAAACGCAGAAGTTGGTGAAGGCACTAAGGTCAACCACTTGTCCTATATTGGCGACGCGACCCTGGGTGCGGGCACAAATATTGGCGCGGGCACCATCACCTGCAACTACGATGGTGTGATGAAACATCACACAAACATCGGCGACAACGCCTTCATCGGGTCCAACACCATGTTGGTAGCGCCGGTGAGTGTGGGCAACGAAGCGATGACCGGTTCCGGCTCGGTAATCACCAAAGACGTCCCTGAGGCTGCTTTGGCGATCTCACGCGCGGAACAACAGACAAAACCTGGCGTCGCGCGAAAGTTGTTCGAAATGTTGAAAAAGAAAAAACAAAAACGCGCCTTGGAGACCAAATAATGTGTGGAATTGTTGGGGTTCTTGGCAACCACGAAGTGGCACCAATTCTCGTTGAAGCGCTTAAACGGCTTGAATATCGCGGGTACGACAGCGCCGGTATCGCAACCATCAATGGCGGCGTGTTGGAGCGCCGCCGCGCGGTGGGCAAATTGGTCAACTTATCCGACTTGCTGGTACATGAGCCGTTGCTCGGAAAGTCTGGCATCGGCCACACTCGCTGGGCAACACATGGCGCGCCCAGTGTGACCAACGCACACCCGCACCAGGCCGGCTCGGTGGCTGTGGTTCACAACGGTATTGTGGAAAACTACCGTGAACTGCGTTCAGACCTCGCCAACCAAGGCATTTCCTTTGTTACGGAAACCGATACGGAAACCATCGCCTTGTTGGCGCAATCTCACATCCAGTCCGGCCTCCAACCTGTTGACGCAGCACTCAAAACCCTCTCCCAGCTTGAAGGTGCCTTTGCTTTGGCCTTCCTGTTTGAAGGCGAGGAAGACTTGATTGTCGCTGCGCGCAAAGGCTCACCCTTAGCCATCGGGCATGGTGAAGGAGAAATGTTCGTGGGTTCAGACGCCATTGCCTTGTCCCCGCTTACAGATCAAATCACCTATCTCGAAGAAGGTGACAGCGCGGTTGTAACGCGACAAAGCCTCACCATTCGCGACCTGGCCGGCAATGAGGTTCAACGTGAGCGCAAAACCATCAACATCGACCAGACACAGGTCGACAAAGGTGGGCACAAGCACTTCATGGCGAAGGAAATCGCAGAGCAGCCTACGGTTCTGGGGGAGGCCATTCGCCACTACCTGCCAAATGACGGCACCGAGATTGCCCTTCCAGGCGGTGACCTCAACTTCGCCGAGGTAAAGCGCCTGGTGATGGTGGCTTGTGGCACCGCATCTTACGCCTGCCTAACTGCAAAATACTGGTTTGAACAAATCGCCGGCATTCCCGTGGAAGTGGATGTTGCCTCCGAGTTTCGTTACCGCGAACCGCCCATCACAGACGGTACAGTTGCGCTGTTTGTTTCTCAATCCGGCGAAACCGCCGATACTCTTGCCGCGCTGCGCTATTGTGCGGGAAAAGCAGAAAAGATCGTCTCTGTCGTAAACGTGCCGGAAAGCTCAATTGCCCGGGAAAGTGACCTTGCCCTGCCCATTTTGGCAGGGGCAGAAATTGGCGTGGCGTCGACCAAAGCTTTTACGTGCCAATTGAGTGTTCTTTTGATCTTGGCACTGAAGGCGGCAAGTGACCGCAAAAGACTCACCACCGAAGCTTTGGACAGCCACCTGTCAGATTTACGAGCGTTGCCTGGCTTGGTTAACCAAGCCTTGGGATCTGAAGGCCAAATCGCCCAGATCGCAACCAAACTGGCCGAAGCGCGTGACATTCTATTTCTCGGACGGGGGCGCATGTTCCCCCTTGCCTTGGAAGGCGCGTTAAAGCTCAAAGAAATCAGCTACATTCATGCCGAAGCCTACGCATCCGGAGAATTGAAGCACGGCCCAATCGCGCTGGTTGATCAACACGTTCCTGTTGTCGTTCTGGCACCGCGCGACGAGCTTTACGACAAGTCTATCTCCAACATGCAAGAGGTCATGGCGCGGGCTGGCAAAGTCTTGCTGATCACAGATTCCACGGGCCTTTCGCAAGGGTCGGAAGGCACCTGGGCGTCTATCCAAATGCCACAAGTTTCTGACATTCTGTCACCAATCCTCTACGCCATCCCCGCACAGTTGTTGGCTTATCACACCGCAATTGCCAAGGGCACGGATGTCGACCAACCCCGCAACCTCGCAAAATCAGTGACGGTGGAATGATGCAGATTCAGGAGGCGCTAAACGCGCTGGAAGCCCTAATTGAACCTGGCCGCGCCGAGGGGATGGCCAAATACCATAAACAATCCAGGCCGGTGTTAGGCATCGCTAATCCGGCTCTGAATGATATCACAAAATCATGGCGCCAAAACCTATCGGTTGATCAACGTGTCGCACTTGCCTCTGATCTCTGGCAGACAGACATTTTTGAAGCACGCCTTGCCGCCGCAAAAGTCCTGACACAAGCCCGCCTGCGCCCGGACGAGGAAGCTTGGCAATTGATAGCCAGTTGGATGCCTGAGTTTGACAGCTGGGCCATCGCGGATCACGCGTGCATGGCTGGTCAAAAACGACTCGTCGCAGATCCATCTCGGCTGGATTTGGTTGAAACATGGACCACGTCTGAGCACATGTGGACGCGACGGGCAGCATTGGTGATCACCCTCCCCTGGACCAAACAGAATTTTCCGAAACCGCCTGAACTTGAAGCAAGGGATCGGGTTTTAGGCTGGGCGGCTGGCTACGTGACAGATCACACCTGGTTTATTCAGAAGGCAATTGGCTGGTGGCTTCGCGACCTGTCCAAACATGATCCTGAGCGCGTGACCGCATTCTTGGAGCGCCACGGCTCTGAAATGAAGCCTTTTGCCGTCAAAGAAGCTTCTCGAAACATGCGCTAGCTTAACCCAACGTGTCTAACCAGCGCCGAGGGGACATCCACCAGCAGATCGTCAATTCACAGCAAGTCCACCTACCACTTTAGCCGCTCTTGCTCATCGCCGCTTGTGCCTTTACCAATATGCCATGACCACACCATTGATTGATCCGTTCCACCGCGCCGTGTCCTACTTGCGTGTATCCGTCACAGACAGATGTGATTTCCGCTGCGTGTATTGCATGGCCGAGAATATGACGTTCCTCCCCAAAAAGGAGCTTCTGACACTCGAGGAATTGGACCGCATGTGCTCAACCTTCATCCGGCTCGGTGTGGAAAAGCTGCGCATCACCGGCGGGGAGCCTCTTGTGCGTCGCGACATCATGACCTTTTTCAAAGGCATGAAGCGCCACCTCGACAGCGGCGCGCTCAAGGAGCTCACCCTGACAACAAATGGCTCACAACTCGAGCGCTTTGCGGAAGAGCTCTATGCGTACGGCGTGCGCCGGGTGAACATTTCTCTTGATACCATCGACGATCAAAAATTTGCCGATATCACGCGATGGGGCCGCCTGGAGCAAGTGATGCGTGGAATTGACGCCGCACAGGCAGCTGGCCTACGCATTAAAATCAATGCCGTCGCCCTCAAGGGGTTCAACGAGGACGAACTCTTTACCCTCGCAGAGTGGTGCGCAGATCGCGATATGGATATGACCTGGATTGAAGTCATGCCCATGGGGGATTTGGGCAATGAGGACCGCATAGGCCAGTATTGGTCACTCGACGAACTTCGTGGAAAGCTGGCGGAACGCTATACCTTAACCGACTTGGCCGAGCGCACTGGCGGACCCGCACGGTACGTAAAGCTAGAGGAAACTGGGCAAAAGATTGGGTTCATCACTCCTATGACCCATAACTTCTGTGAAAGCTGCAACCGTGTACGCCTCACGTGTACCGGTCAGCTGTTTATGTGCTTGGGGCAAGAAGACATGGCCGACCTCCGCGGTGCTTTGCGCGGCAGTGAAGGCGACGCTGCGCTGGAAGATGCCATCCGCGCAGCCATTGCACTCAAACCTAAGGGACATGATTTTGATTACTCCCGCCAGAAGGTTGACGGTCAAATGTCGCGCCACATGAGCCACACAGGCGGTTAAACACGCCCCTGTGTAACAGGCCCGGCGCTTTTTCGGGCCACCAGGTAGACCGGCATCACGGTGGGTTCGTTGACGATGTTTTTGACACCTCTCAATTGATGCAACAGCTGTCGTGCAGCCTCGTTGCCCATTTTGTTGCGATGCTGATGGATCGTTGTCAGTGGCGGGTTAAACACTTCCGTCATTTCGATATTGTCAAACCCTGTTACGGACAGATCATCGGGCACCTTCACCCCGATATCTGTTAGGCCCGCGATCAATCCGAACGCGATCTGATCACTTGCGCAAATCCAAGCCGTTGGACCATTTTGAAGCGTCGCCACTTTCTTGGCCGCTATTTTACCTGCCTCTATTGAGAAGTCCCCCGGCAACATCCACGCTGACTGCAGCTCCCCTCCCCGAATTTGCACAAACTTTGCAAACGCCTCTTGCCTTTTCTGGGACAGGACATTGGTGCTTGGCCCGGCGACATGGCCAAACCGCCGGTGCCCTAGCTCCCAGAGGTGATCCACAAGCATGCGAATCCCTTCTGAATTATCCGCCCGCACGGATGGGCAGGCAAATCCCTCCACCCACTCACATGCAAAAACCACCGGAACTGTGGCTGGCACCGATTGCAGCGCCGCAAGCTCCCGCTGATCGATCTCTCCATCCAGAATGATCAACCCATCGGCCTGCCCTGCAGAGATGTATCGCTGAAGTTGGTCGCTGGTTAGGGTGACGTCGCTGCTGTCGGTCACAAGCAAGCTGTAATCAGACGCATTTAATTCCCGTTCCAACCCAGAAAGGATATTTGAAAAGAATGGGTTGGACAAGTTTGGCACCAAGGCAAGAACTGTTCGAGACTTGTTTGTCCGAAGATTTCGAGCCGCCTTATTGACGCGATATCCCGTCTCCTGAACCGCTTTTTGAACGGCCTCCCTCGTGGCCTCAGATACCATGGAGGGGTCATTCAAGACCCGGCTTACCGTCGCAGTTGAAACCCCTGCCAAACGGGCAACATCAATAACTTTAGGCTTGGTAATTCTCATTATTATTTTTGAACCTCAAATTATACATTGACTCAACTCACCTCGTCGAGATACCGCTATGTAATCGATTACACACATCTGTCAACCGATCCAAAAAATAGCGCAAATGTTTACGGCTTCGGAATGTGACGGGTGTGTCTGGGAGGAAATGTAATCGATTACATGGCCGCATTGGCCGACATTGGGAGGATATGATGAACTTTTACAAAGCAACCACTGCCGCGATAGCGTTTAGTGCGGCCGGCGCCGTGTCCGCGGCAGATCTTGAAGTCACTCACTGGTGGACGTCTGGCGGTGAAGCCGCTGCGGTCGCGGAATTTGCTAAAGCCTTTGATGCAACTGGCAACAATTGGGTAGACGGCGCCATTGCCGGTTCCGGTGGAACCGCCCGCCCGATCATTGTCAGCCGGATCATTGGCGGCGATCCAATGCATGCGACACAACTAAACCACGGTCGTCAGGCGGAAGAGCTTATCGAAGCTGGCTTGATGCTTGATTTGACCGACGTCGCGACCGCCGAAGGCTGGGCTGACACTGTCAATCCGACATCTCTGCTCGACAGCTGCACAGTTGACGGCAAAATCTATTGCGCACCGGTCAACATTCACTCCTGGCAATGGATTTGGCTGAGCCATCAAGCTTATGCCGACGCGGGCGTCGACGTACCGTCCAATTGGGACGAGTTTGTAGCTTCTGCCCCTGCGCTAGAAGCCGCTGGCAAAATCCCGCTCGCGATGGGTCAGCAAGCTTGGCAGTCCTCGGGCGCCTTTGGCGTGATTAACGTGGCGGTGGGTGGTCCTGACCTATGGAACAAAATCAACGTCAACAAAGACGCCGAAGCCGCAGCAGGCCCTGAGATGGCCAAAGTTTTTGAAGCCGCCGCGGCAGCCCGCGCAATGGCCGCAAACTCCAAGGTACAGGATTGGAACCAAGCAACCAACCTCGTGATCACCGGCCAAGCAGGCGGCCAGGTTATGGGGGACTGGGCACAGGGTGAATTCCAGGTTGCGGGTCAAGTTGCGGGTCAGGATTACACATGCTTGCCAGGTCTGGGTGTGAACGAAATCATCTCTACCGGTGGTGACGCCTTCTACTTCCCGAAACAAGATGATCCTGAAATCGAAGAGGCTCAGAAAGAGTTGGCCAAACTGCTCCTGAGCCCAGAAGTACAGGTGAACTTCAACCTGAAAAAAGGCTCATTGCCAGTGCGCGGCGACATCGACCTCACCGCCGCAAATGACTGCATGAAGAAAGGTCTGGAGATCTTGGCTTCCGGCAACATTCTGCAATCCGGCGACCAGGTTCTGTCAGCAGACACCTCTACTCAGATCGAAGACCTGATGGTCGAGTTTTGGAACGATCCGTCCTACTCAGCTGCGGATGCTCAGGCAAAATACGCCGAGATCATCGCAGACGCGGACTAATCCATAGTACGGAGCCCGCCCTCAGGGCAGGCTCCGTTTTCCTGCTGCCCCTAATTTCCCCTATCGGACCTGATGGAGGTCAAACTCAGACCCATCAGGCTGGAGACCCAAGCCATGGCTGTGACAGACGGCGCACATGTGGAGTCCCCTCGGACAGCCACAAAGCGGCCCAACCGCCTTTTCAAAAACATGACGGCGAAACTTGCCGCGATACCCATGATCTTTACCGCGTTGGTGGTGTTCATCGGTTGTACTCTTTGGACGATCTATCATTCGTTCACCAAATCCAAACTGCTGCCAGCTCCCGACAAATGGGTAGGTCTGGACCAATATGAGCGGCTTTGGAGCACACGCCGCTGGCTTGTCTCAATCGAGAACCTCGCAATTTATGGCATTTGCTCATTGGTGCTGAGCCTTGTGATCGGCTTTGTTTTGGCCGCACTTCTGGATCGCAAAATCCGCGGCGAAGGTGTGTTCCGCACCATCTTCCTCTACCCGTTCGCGCTTAGCTTTGTTGTAACCGGCCTCGTCTGGCAGTGGATTCTGAACCCTCAATTCGGCGTCCAAGGCGTTGTACAGCGCTGGGGCTGGGAAAGCTTCGCGTTTGACCCGTTGAACAACCCCAATATCGTGATCTACGGCATTCTGATCGCGGGTATCTGGCAAGGCTCAGGCTTTATCATGGTGATCCTGCTGGCAGGCTTGCGCGGCATCGACGAGGACATCTGGAAAGCCTCACGCGTTGAAGGCATTCCAGTGTGGAAAACCTACATCTTCATCGTCATTCCGATGATGCGTCCGATCTTCGTAACGGCTCTGGTTCTGATCGCCGCAGGCATCATCAAGGTCTACGACCTCGTGGTGGCACAAACCTCAGGTGGTCCTGGCATCGCGTCTGAAGTGCCCGCCAAATACGTCATCGAAAAAATGTTCCAAGCTCAGAATCTTGGCCAAGGCTTCGCGGCCTCCACCATGATGCTGCTTTCGGTCCTCGTGGTGTTGATCCCATGGGCCTATCTCGAATTTGGAGGCAAAAGCCGTGACTGATGCACCCGTTGCCCGTGGCGCAGTTCCGCGCGGAACCAAACCCCGCAAACGCCTCACCCCAACAAACATTATGCTTTATGGCACGCTTTTTGTGGCTGCACTGTACTACCTGCTACCTCTCTATGTGATGATGGTGACGTCGCTCAAGGGAATGCCGGAAATCCGCCTTGGGAACGTCTTCGCTCCACCGGTGGAAATCACATTTGAGCCATGGGTCAAAGCCTGGGCCGAGGCCTGCACCGGTATCAACTGTGACGGTCTCTCACGTGGCTTCTGGAACTCAGTTCAAATCCTCGTTCCGTCCGTGGTGATCTCTATCGCCATCGCATCGGTGAACGGCTACGCCTTGTCGTTGTGGAAGTTCAAAGGCTCTGAGGTGTTCTTCACCATTCTGATTTTTGGCGCGTTCATCCCCTACCAAGTGATGATCTACCCCATGGTGATCCTCCTGCGTGAAGCAGGCGAAGGGCTTTCGTTCTTAACCGGCACCAAGGTGCGTTTGATGGGCAGCATCTGGGGCTTGGTGATCGTACACACAGTCTTTGGCATGCCGATCCTGACCCTACTTTTCCGCAACTACTTCGCCTCGGTGCCAGAAGAACTTTTCAAAGCGGCGCGGGTCGATGGCGCGGGCTTCTGGCAAATCTACTTCCAGATCATGTTGCCTATGGCGCTACCGATCTTTGTTGTGGCGATCATCTTGCAAGTCACCGGGATCTGGAATGACTTCCTCTTTGGCGTGATCTTCACCAAGCCCGACACCTATCCCATGACGGTGCAGCTTAACAACATCGTCAACTCGGTGCAGGGCGTGAAAGAATACAACGTCAACATGGCCGCAACCATGCTCACCGGCCTTGTTCCCCTCATCATCTATTTTGCTTCCGGCAAACTCTTCGTGCGCGGCATCGCAGCCGGCGCTGTAAAGGGCTGACTATGACCAATGTAACTGTAAAAGACCTCACTCTTGAATTTGGTGCCGTGCGCGTGCTGGACCAGCTCAACATCGACGTCCAAGAAGGCGAGTTCCTTGTGCTTCTCGGCGCTTCTGGGTGTGGAAAATCCACCTTGCTCAACTGCATTGCAGGGCTGCTCGACATCACCGATGGTGAAATCCACATCGGCGGCCGCAATGTCACCTGGGAGGAGCCGTCAGAACGCGGCATCGGCATGGTATTCCAATCCTACGCTCTCTATCCGCAGATGTCGGTGGAAGGGAATCTGTCATTTGGATTGAAAAACGCCAAGGTACCGAAATCTGAAATCGCAAAACGCGTCGCCCGTGCTGCCGAGATCCTGCAAATTGAACCGCTGTTAAAACGCAAACCTGCCGCCCTCTCAGGCGGCCAACGTCAGCGGGTCGCGATTGGCCGCGCTCTGGTACGAGACGTCGATGTCTTCTTGTTTGACGAGCCTCTTTCTAACCTTGACGCAAAGCTGCGCGCTGACCTGCGGGTGGAACTCAAACTGCTGCACCAAAAACTCGACAACACGATGATCTACGTGACCCACGATCAAGTCGAAGCCATGACACTTGCAGATCGCATCGCCATCATGCGCAGCGGTGTGGTGCAGCAAATCGCCAGTCCATCAGAGGTCTACAACCGCCCGGCCAACAAATATGTTGCGGGCTTCATCGGCTCCCCCACGATCAACTTCTTTGAGGGTTCCATCACCGATGGCGGCAGCGAGTTCCTTTCGGCAGACATGCATTTCCCACTCACGGGATATGAAGCCACGCCGGGCGCGCTGACGGCGCGTCCGGCGTGGCTCGGTATCCGTCCGGAAGCAGTAATCACTGGCACAGACGTCCATCAACAGCCTTTCACCGCCGAAATCGTGGTGGAACTGGTAGAGCCCATGGGATCGGACACTCTAATCTACACCACGCTTGCCGGAATCCCATTCCGCTTCCGCATGAGTGGCAAAGCCAGTGTGGCAGCAGGCGACGCACTCAAAATCGGCTTTGATCCCGCTCAGGGATCCCTCTTTGACAAATCAACTGAAAACCGTCTTTGACGCTCATTTCTGGAGGCTTTCATGAGCTTTTCATTTCAATTGTACTCCTCGCGCAATGTCGCGAGCCAAGAAGCGTTTCTCTCAAACTTGGCCGAACTCGGTTACACCAGCGTGGAAGGCTACGGTGGCGTTTACGGCGATCCGGACTCGTTTTCTGAAGCCATGTCTGCGAATGGATTAACCATGCCAAGTGGTCACTTTGGCATCGACGAGCTTCGTGACAACTTTGACGGCGTAATGATGCTTGCGGATACCTTTGGCATCAAACATGTCATCGTACCTTACCTCGTGGCCGAAGCTCGCCCAGCTGACAAAGCCGGTTGGCAAGCGTTTGCCGAAGAGCTGTCCGAGATCGGCTCAAAAGTCGGCGCAACCGGCAAAACCTTCTCTTGGCACAACCACGACTTCGAATATGAAGCGTTGGAGGACGGAAGCTATCCAATGGATATCATCCTTGAAAACGCCCCAGACATCGGTTGGGAAGCCGATCTGGGCTGGGTAGCCCGCGCGGGTCTTGACCCGGCTCCGATCGTTGCCAAATACGCCAACCGCATTGTCGCCGTACACGTCAAAGACATCGCTAAAGAAGGCGAAGGTCTCGATGAGGACGGATGGTCCGACATCGGTGATGGAGTGATGGACTGGCCCGGATTGATCCGTCAAATCCGCCAACAGGCCCCCAACGCTATTCTGGTCGCGGAACAGGACAATCCAAGCGACGCCGTGCGTTTTGCGTCCGTCTCTATGGCCAACCTGAAGGAGATTTGATCATGGGAACTGCAGTGAAAGTTGGCATCATCGGATGCGGCAACATCTCCACCACCTACATGCGAATGGGGCAGTTTTTCAAAGACTACAAAGTTGTAGCCTGCGCCGATTTGAACTCAGATGCCGCCGAAACACGGGCAACCGAATTTGGTTTGCGTGCTTTGAGCATTGAAGAACTCTTGGCCGATCCAGAAATTGAAATTGTGGTCAACCTGACCATTCCCGCAGCGCACTTTGAGGTGTCGAGCGAGATCCTGAAAGCCGGCAAACACGTTTATTCGGAAAAGCCGTTTGTACTGACTGCTGAGGAAGGCGCAAAGCTGTCGGAATTGGCGACGGCCCGAAACCTTCGTATCGGCTCCGCCCCCGACACTTTTATGGGCGGCAGCCATCAGAAAGCGCGCGAGATATTGGACAACGGTGAGATTGGCCAAGTGACCTCGGGCACCATCCATGTGATGAGCAGCGGCATGGAACATTGGCATCCAAACCCGGATTTCTTCTTCCTACCGGGCGCGGGACCAATATTCGACCTTGCCCCCTACTATGTGACCAATCTGGTGCAATTGCTCGGGCCGGTCGAAAGTGTGACCGCCATGAGCAGCACACCGCGCAGCCACAGGACAATTGCCTGTGGCCCACGCAACGGCGAGCAAATCCCGGTTGAAACACCCACAACCGTGCACTCAATTCTGAAGTTCGCAAATGGAGCGATTATCAGCTATGGCACCAGCTGGGATGTTAAATCCCATGAACACAACAACATGGAGCTCTACGGCCTAGAAGGGACGCTCTATGTCCCTGACCCCAACTTCTTTGGCGGCCAGCTCCGGCTTGTCCGAAGCGACAATGACGAAGCGCTGATTTCCACCGGCCACCCATTCTCCAAACCCAACGACGGAGACAATGCCAACTACCGCGGCGCGGGCTTGGCAGACATGGCCGCCGCCATCCGCGATGGGCGCCAACATCGCTGTAACAACGAACTGGCTTTGCATGTCGTCGAAGTTATGGGCGCGATCCTTGAATCTGGCGACACAAGAGAAACTGTATCACTCCAAAGCACCTGTGACCGCCCAGCGCCCTTTGGCGCGGACGATGCCTTTGCAATCATGGAGTTGGAGGAGACCTGATGCCAACAAATCTCAAAGGCCCAGGACTGTTTCTCGCGCAATTTGCCTCGGATGAGTCACCATTTAACTCACTTGAAGCCATTGCGGATTGGGCAGCGGAGTTGGGCTACAAAGGGCTTCAAATCCCCTCCGGGGACGAGCGGCTCTTTGATCTCGACAAAGCCGCGTCGTCGCAAACATATTGCGACGAGCTGGCAGGTATGTTGGCGGATCGCGGGATGGAAGTGACCGAACTCTCCACCCACATCCAGGGTCAATTGCTTGCGGTGCATCCTGCGTACGACAAGCAGTTTGACGGCTTTGCACCCACTGCGGTTCACGGCAACGGCAAAGCGCGCCAAGAGTGGGCGCATGACCAATTACTCAAGGCTGCGAAGGCCTCCCAGAAATTAGGATTGGCCGCGTCTGTCAGCTTCTCCGGGTCTTTGGCCTTTCCCTATCTCTATCCTTGGCCGCAACGACCGGCAGGATTGATTGAGGAAGCCTTTGATGAGCTCGCGAAGCGTTGGCTGCCCATCATGAACGCATATGACGAGGCCGGTGTAGACATCGCGTTTGAATTGCATCCCGGCGAAGACCTTTTTGACGGCGCGACGTTTGAAATGCTGCTGGATCGTTTAGACGGTCACAAGCGCTGCACCATCAACTACGATCCAAGTCACTTCCTGCTGCAACAGCTCGACTATCTGGCCTTCATCGACATCTATCACGAGCGTATCACCGCCTATCATGTGAAAGACGCCGAGTTCCGCCCAGATGGCCGTCAGGGCGTTTACTCGGGTTACCAACCATGGCTTCAACGTGCAGGTCGCTTCCGGTCGCTAGGCGACGGCCAAGTCAACTTTGGTGCGATCTTCTCCAAACTGGCGCAATACGGCTACGACAGCTGGGCTGTTCTGGAATGGGAATGCTGTCTGAAGGATGCCACCACAGGCGCCGCAGAAGGTGCGCCCTTCATCGCAGATCATATCATCAACGTGACCGAAAAGGCGTTTGATGACTTCGCCGACAGCGGATTGAGCCGCGATGACACCCGCGCGCTGCTTGGTTTGTAGGAGGTGAAATGCGAAAACTGAAACTTGGCATGGTCGGTGGCGGCGAAGGCGCGTTTATTGGCGCCGTGCACCGCATGGCCGCCCGACTGGACGGGCATTGGGACTTGGTGGCTGGATGCCTATCCTCAACACCCGAGAAAGCCCAGCGGAGCGCAGACTCTTTGGGACTGGAACGCAGCTATAGCGCGTTTGAAGACATGGCAACTGCTGAGAGCGCTCGCGAAGATGGCATCGACGCGGTGTCCATTGTCACCCCCAACCATATGCACCTGCCAATCGCACGCGCCTTTTTGGCTGCCGGCATTCACGTTATTTGTGACAAACCACTCACCACCGATCTGGCGCAGGCAAAAACCTTTGCACAGGAATGCGAAAATTTTGGCGCACGCTTTTTCCTGACCCACAACTACAGTGCATCCCCCCTCATCCGACAAGCCAAAGCGATGGTGGCCAACGGTGATTTGGGCGATATTCGCCTGGTTCATGCAGAATACCTGCAAGACTGGCTCTCCCGCCCCGCCGATCCCGATAACGTTCAGGCAGCCTGGCGCACGGACCCCGAACGCACCGGTGGCGCAGGTGCGATTGGCGACATTGGCACCCACGCGTATCACTTGGCAACCTTTGTGGTTCGCATGCAGGCCAGCCATATTGCCGCGGACCTCAGCAGCTTTGTCGATGGGCGGCAAGTCGACGACAACGCCAATATCATGCTCCGTTTCGCGTCCGGCGCCCGTGGATCCATATTTGCCAGCCAGGTAGCAACTGGCACCGAGAACGGGCTGAAACTGCGCATTCACGGAACCAAAGGCGGGCTGTCCTGGGAGCAGGAAAATCCTAATCAGTTGATCTTCACCCCCATTGGCGGTGTCGAACAACGCATCACCCGTGCAGGTGCCAGCGCAAATGACGCTGCAAACGCGGTGTCGCGTACGCCGGGAGGTCACCCGGAGGGCTATTTGGAAGCCTTTGGCACGCTCTACCGAGACATCGCCCGCGAATTGTCAGGCGAGCATGGAGCGGCTCAAGATGTTCCGGGACTTCAGGATGGCCTCGCGGGGATGCGCTTCATTCACGCCTGCCAACAGTCGTCAAAAAACAACGCCGCATGGCAAGCACTTTAGCGACAAGACTTCAGTATTCTGTTGCTGGACCAACGCGCTCGCACCCAGTTGGTCCAGCAAATACTTGAAACGCAGCCCCCAATCCCTTCTGATACTTTCAGGAGGGCAGCCCGTGCACAAAACCACCACAGCTCTTGGACTAGCGGTTCTGCTCAGCAGCGGCACATCTGCGGCGTCACAACAGAGTGACACGCCTCCACAGGGCGTCTCGTTCTATGGCCAAATCAACCGCGGCGTCCTGAGCTATGATGATGGCCCAACCAAAAACACTTATTGGTTTGTCGACAATTCAAAATCCGTTTCCAGGATCGGCGCCACCTATGACACGCCCCTCAGCGACGGCTGGCGATTGCACGCGCGAGGGGAAATTGCGCTAAAATGGAAAGAAACCAATGTCGTCAACCGCGACGACCCACACGACGACAACTACGAGTTTGATCGCACGCAGCTTCGCAAACTCGAAGTCGGCTTTGTACACGACACGTACGGCCGCATTACCATCGGACAAGGCGCCATGTCCGCGGACGGCATCACCGGCCTGGACCTGTCGCTCACAACCGTAGTTGCAGGAACCCCGGTGCAAGATGCTGCCGGAGGGCAACTGCTAGTTCCACTAGGCGCACACACCCCCGACAACAAACGGATAAAACAGGCTTTTCGCTCCATGGGCAGCTCTCGCCGTCTTCGGCTGAGATACGACGCGCCAATCACCAACGGCTGGCGCTTTGTCGCTGCGGCAGGACAGGAGGTCCTCTCCTATAACGACGATCGACTCTATGCAGACACGTCCCTGCGTTACGATGGAGATCACGGCGATTTTCGTGTCCGAGCGGGCGGCGCGCTGCGCTGGATAGAAGAGCGTCCAAACGTGTTCATAGCCTCCGGTTCCATCCTGCACCGACCCAGCGGCTGGAACATCACCATGGCCACCGGACACGAGAGCAGCGGCGCACATTATTACTACGGCAAACTCGGCTACATCGGCCGCTGGTTCGACCTAGGACAGACAGCCATCTCCGTCGACATTTACGACGGCGACAGCATCTATCAAAGCCGCTCATCTCCCGTGTCTTTCAGTTCCAGCCGCTCCTACGGGATCGCGGTGGTGCAAAAAGTAAAATCGCCCAAGGTCGATCTTTACGCACTGCTTCGCAGATACGAATACGCTGACTCTGCGGCCCAATACGAAGACAGCCTGGCGTTTCTCGCAGGCGTCCGCTGGACGTTTTAGCCAACATGCATTCCCCTGAGACACTATTTGAAGCGTCGTGCCACTTTGGCACATCTGCTGATAACCCTGTCTCAAATTCATAAGTGAAACTCATTCACATACCCCATCTTTGGTTCAAGAGATGAAGCGCGAACTTCGACAGAACCAAAAGGGAAACGCGAAATCTCTCCAACACCGAAACAGAATTTTGGAGGGGACTACCATGGAAAAGAACATCATTGTCATCGGCGGCGACGGCTTCTGCGGCTGGCCAACCTCGCTTCATCTGTCGCGCAGCGGCTACAACGTGACCATCGTGGACAACCTGTCCCGCCGTCGCATCGACGATGACCTTGGCGCACAAAGCCTAACGCCAATCGCATCCATCAAAGAGCGCCTGACAGCTTGGGAAGAGGCGTCCGGCCACACCATCCGTTTCGAAAACATCGACGCGGCTCAGCAATTCGACGCCCTGCACTCCCTGTTGGAGGAATTGAAGCCGGAAGCTGTTGTGCACTTTGGCGAACAACGTGCCGCACCATACTCCATGCGCGGATTGACCGAAAAACGCTACACCGTAGACAACAACATCAACGCCACCCACAACCTGCTTGCCGCGATTGCAGCACTGAGGCTGGACACACATGTTGTGCACCTCGGAACCATGGGCGTTTACGGCTACGATGGCGACGGCCTGGAAATCCCGGAAGGCTACCAAAAAGTCATGGTCTCAGGCGATGACAACGTCATCTACCAGCGGGAGATCCTCTACCCAACCAACCCGGGCAGCGTCTACCACATGACAAAATCGATGGACCAACTGCTCTTCCAATTCTACGCGAAGAACGACCAGATCCGAGTGACCGACCTGCACCAAGGCATTGTTTGGGGCACGCAAACTCCTGAAACCAAACTGGACGAGCGCCTGATCAACCGGTTTGACTACGACGGTGACTACGGCACGGTTTTGAACCGCTTCCTGGTTCAGGCCGCTGTCGGCCACCCCCTGACGGTGCACGGCACCGGCGGTCAAACCCGCGCGTTCATCCACATTCGCGACACTGTGCGCTGCATTCGCTTGGCAATCGAAAACCCGCCCGCCAAAGGCGACCGCGTTGTGATCCGCAACCAGATGACCGAGACCCACCGTGTTCGCGATCTCGCCCGGCTGGTAGCGTCTATCAGCGGTGCACAGGTGGCCATGGTTGAGAATCCCCGCAAAGAAGCGGCGGAAAACGACCTTCGGGTCAGCAACGCAAGCTTCATCTCGCTGGGACTTGAGCCCACAACTCTCGAAGAAGGCCTTCTGGAAGAAACCGTCGAGATTGCAGAACGCTATGCCGATCGCTTTGACAGCACTACCGTCGCCGCGGCCTCAATCTGGACCAAAGACCAACAGGCCGGTGTTGTGACAGAAGCGGCCCTACTTGCCGGTCAAACCCAACCCGCCGCATAAACACTTCCCAAACGCCATCCCGGTCCGATACAACAATCGGGCCGGTATTTTTTGTCCATTTATCAGGAAACAAGGTGAGCGATCCCCCCAAAGCTTCTCAAAACGAATATTGGTCGGTAGACAGCCAACCCGCAAAACTGTCTGGCCGTGTGCCGCTTTGGAAAGCACCAGCGGTTTTGGTCGCGTTTACTGTGCTCGGAGCCCTATCACTAATCGTCTTGCAAAATGACGCGCTGCTCGGAAGCTTTTTTACGGCCAATGACTGGGTCTTTGCACCAGTGCCCGGGCAACATTTCATCGCCATTCGGCACTTTCTTCTGGCGTTCTTTGTGAGCTTTGGTTTGTTCGCCAATGGCCCCGCAATTGTGCGCCTAAAGTTCATTGCCGATCTCGTCGTTTCGTTTCTTGCGATTTGCCTCGTCATCGATCTTTTTTCAGTCTTTCTTTGGCAAACCTTTAATGTCCCGATTTCTCTGCGAAACCTTCAAATCGCGACGGGTCTGATCGGTTTCGCAATCTTTTCCGCCCGCCTCTACACTTGGGGTGAAATGCCGGCACCCGTGTATATGGCCGTGACACCGGCCCATCCAATCCGCTCGTTTGGACGGTTTTGGGTACTGGTGACCCTCGCTGGCGTTTTGTCCTGGTGGGTTAATCAGTTGGATTTGCAAACAGTCTTTTGGCTCAGAGCCCGCGCATTGCTAGGTGGCCTTGGCCCCGGCGTATTCCTGTTCCTGCCATCGCTTTTCTTCATGATGTACCTGCTTGCGGTCTGGGACCGTCGGAAAGAAAAATACGCGAAAGACTTCGCGCCAGATGTCACAATTGTCATTCCAGCCCACAACGAGGAATACATCATTGCGGCGACACTTCAGGCCATCGACAAGGCCGCCGAAAACTACTTGGGCCACGTCATGGTTTACGTTGTCAACAACAACTCAATCGACCACACCTTTGACGTGGCCAACGCAACATTTGACAGCTTTCAGCACGCCAAAGGCCGGGTCATCAACGAGCCGCGTCCCGGCAAAGCGCATGCCCTCAACACCGGCTTTGCCGCTGTAAAAACTGATTTGGTCATCCGGATCGATGCAGACACACAAATTGACAAAGATTCTTTGCGACTGGCTCTGCGGCACTTCACCGATCCGCACCTAGGATGCTTGGGCGGCGTGCCTAACACCCGAGGCCGCTCCTTTTTTGAGCGTGCTCGATTGGCCGAAGTGCTAATCAATCACGGGTACTACGCCATCGCCAACACATCGATTGACGGTCAAGTCGCCATCCCAGGCATGTTTGCGGTGTATCATACCGATCTAGTGCGCAAACTTGGCGGGTTTGCCTTTGGTCTCAATGGAGAGGACAGCGACATGTCCATGCGCATTGGTGAGCTTGGGTATCGTGTCCAAGTCGACCAACACGTGCGCTACGAGTCAGAAGTACCGGCCACCTACGCGCATATGCGCGAGCAACGCATGCGATGGTTCCGCTCTGCGTTTCACATCACGTCCCGTTGTCGTGAGGCAACCGAGCTTCGCAATCCTTCCCTGCGCGGCTGGCTCGTCCTTCCTATCATGTTGCTGAACACAGCTGTGCGCACCATGGGTATCCCGCTGGTGATTTTTGGCTTAATTGAATTATTGGAGCCCTTCGACACCGGGCCACGTCCACTCTGGACGGCCGTTGCCGCCGTGATCCTCGGCGCGCCGACTTTGGTGGCCCTTGGCGCATTTTTGATCAACAAAACGCCCCGCGCCATTCTCTGCCTGCCCGAGTACACGGTATTTAGAATGATGCGCGCCTATTTTACACTCGAAAGTATGCTTTCCATCAAGCTAAGCGGTCGTCACAAGAGGTCTGCGATCCGCCTGCCACCACTGAACCCAATCACTCTTCCTTCCGAAACTGAGCTCGAAACGCGCGAGGAGCGTGCCCCTGCAAACGCTTAAAGTCCCGGCTAAAATGGAATGGATCCGGGTAACCGCATTGAAGCGCAATCTGGGCGACCGGCAAAGCCGTTGTGCGCAGCAGGTAGCACGCCAGGACGATCCGTTCCTTTCGCAACCATCCCATAGGACTTTTTCCTGTTTCTGCCTTAAACCGTCGAAAAAACTGAGACTGACTTAATCCTGAAATGTCCGTCAGTTCAGCAATGTCCCATGGACGATGCAGGTCCGCCCGAACCCTTTGAGTGACGCGCCGAACGGCTGTCGTTTGGTTCACAGGTTGCCCCTCCCCACGCACCAAGAACGCTTTCTCCAGCACTCTTGGAACAAGAGAATTCAGAAGAGCGGCTTTGCCCTTGTCAGACCTCAACAACTGCGCAAACACAGACTCGAAAACTGACTCCAGATCACCACAGTCTCTCACCACCGGAACCTCATCAAAGCCCAACTGATGATGCAAGACGTGCAATCCATGCCCCGAAATGGCCATCCAGAGATAACCCCAATCGGTCTCAAAACCTGCGCCATGCGCATATGCAAGCGCCGTATCAATCCAAGCGAGGTCTCCAGGGCGCGTCTCAAATTGCGTCTGCCCCACTTCAATGCGCCCTAATCCTTGAAGTGTTAGGATCAGGACATGCTCATGATAGTTCTGCCGCACCATTCCCTGGTCGGCCTGGACAAGCGTCCGGCCAGCAGCCGGCACATCATATGGCCACAGGTTGAGATCAACGGGTGTCTCATTGAAAACTATGGCAGAGCCGTCAAATGCATGTGCGGGCATGCGCCTTCACACCTGCGACGCCGGAACTCTGATTGTGATGCCATGCATGTCCTCAGTGACAACTACCTGACAGCTCAAACGGCTGGTGAGCTGCGGATCAATCACAAATTCAAGCATGTCGACCTCGTCAGCTTCCGGCGCGGCCACTCTACCAAACCAGTCCTGCGAAAGCACGCAATGGCAGGTGCCGCAAGCACAGGCCCCACCGCATTCCGCCGCAATGGCATCAACACCGGCGTTTACCGCTGCTTGCATCACAGACATACCCGGTGACGCATCCGTTTCAACTTGTGTCCCATCGGCCTGCACAAATGTCAGTTTTATCATTTTCTTGCCCTGCCCTTATGCCCGTCGCCAACTAATGCGCAGCGCTTTGGGCCCGCGCACAGAAAGGCCACGTTTGTATTCCGGCGATGCTTCGGCGAGCTCGACGCTGGAGAAACGCGCGTTGATAGTCGAGAAGATCACGTCCATGTCCAGACGTGCGAGATGGTTGCCCAGACAAAAATGTCCTCCTCCGCCAAAGGCCATGTGTCGGTTTGGTGTCCGTCCCACATCAAAACTATCCGGATTTTCGAACCTAACCGGGTCACGGTTCGCCGCACCGTATAGCAACCCAAATCGTGTTCCTGCCGGAAACATCATGCCGCCGACCTCCGTCTCTTCTGTGGCGAACCGGTGAAAGTACGGCAGCGGAGATTCAAATCGAAACATCTCCTGCACGGCAGTTTTCATTAATGTAGGATCGTCGCGCAACCGCTGGTGCTGGTCCGGAAAATTCAAAAGGGCATGCAAGCCACTCCCCAAGACGTCGATGGTTGATCCATGGCCTGCCATCAAAATCAGCATGGCTGTGGAGATCAGCTCGTCCTGGCTCAATTGCCCCGCGTCGCGGTGCGCAATCAGGCGACTTAACAAGTCGTCCTGCGGCGCGGCCTCACGCTCTGCCAAAAGGTCTAACAGGTACTCGTAAAACTCCTTTGTTGCGACCTCAGCCCTTGCCTTGTCCGCATCTCCCCGCCCTGGGTCAAAGTATCGAACAACTTCCTCAGACCAATGCCGTAGTTTTGGCGCGTCTTCGTCCGGGACGCCCAATACCCGCCCGATAATGTGGCCCGGCACGTGGGCTGCAAAATCGCTGACAAAATCAATTTCGCCTTGTTCGGACAGCTCATCAAGCAGCCCATCAACAAAAGTCTGAATCGCGTCCCGCTGCCGCGCAATCATCGCCGGCGTGAACTCGCGAAACACCACTTTGCGCAAACGGTCGTGTGTCGCACCCTCACTTTCCAGCAAGTTCACCTGCACGTAGCGCTCATGGAACGGCATGTCATGGAAATTAATCGCACGTTGTTGCACCTTGCGATCTTCTACGCTGATAAATTCATCGTTGTTGCGCAGCATGGTCTTATTGAGCGCCACAGCCTCAACATCCGCTATATTTGTCAGCATCCACGTATTGGCGTCTTCCCAATAGTACGGTGTTTCCAACGCACGCATGGCTGCGTAAGTGGCGTAGGGGTTCACTGCAAAGGCTGCGCTATGCGGTGCTAAAACTATCTCGGCAGCTGGGTCTATTGTCATTTTTTCCTCGCGCATATCGAAGCTGGACAATACTTTTACCAAGCGCAATGTACATGTCAAAATCAGCCATAAACATGGACAAAAATCGCACACAGCACCAGCCTATCTGTTCAGATTTCCAACTTTCAGCGAAGCTCAACACCGCCAACACACTGCCCCAAATTGCGGTTTTTAAAACTTTCGTAACGCGACACGAAAATATTTGACCAAATGATACATTCCCCCCATGGTAGCGGCACCAAACACCAAAAGAAAAGATCCCAGGGGGATATGTTCCATGAAAAATCAATCATTTAAGCTGTCTGCGACGATTGCAATGGCCGCCACGCTTGGTGCCGGCGCAGCATCTGCAGACACACTGCGCCTTTTGACTTGGGGTGGCTACGCACCGGAAGAAGTAGTTGCCAAATTTGAAGCAGAGACCGGCCACACAGTTGAAGTGACCAAATCCAACAACGAAGAAATGATCGCCAAGCTGCGCGCCACCGGCGGTGGTGGTTTTGACCTGGCGCAGCCAAGCCAAGACCGCATCGCAGGCCCGCAAGCCGAGTTTGGCATCTACAAGCCAATTGACCTGTCCAAAATCGATGCATCGCTCTTCATCCCCTCCATGCTGGAAGCCACACAGGGCAACACCACTGTTGGCAGCGATGTTTATGGCGTGCCGCACGTGTGGGGCACATCTGGCCTCGTGGTCGACACGGCCAAAGCCTCCATGGTTCAAGACTACACTGACCTTTGTGCCTCTGACGTTGCCGGCAAAGTATCCTATCGTCTGAAACGCCCAACTCTGATTGGCTTCGCGTTCTCCATGGGGCTGGACCCGTTCGCCGCATACGGTGACGAAGCGGCTTATGCTGACATCATGTCTCAGGTCGAAGCCAAGCTGATCGAATGTAAAGCTGGCGTAAAAACCTACTGGGGTGGTGGCGACGAGTTGATGGGCCTGATGCGCTCCGGCGAAGTTGTGGCCTCCATGGCGTGGGACACCGGCGGTTGGAAACTGAACGCCGACAACGCGGACATCACCTTTGTGGCGCCAGCGGCTGGTGCTCTGGGTTGGGTTGACACCTTTGTTCTGCCAGCCAAAGGCAAAGCAGATGACGCAGCCTACGCTTGGATCAACTTTGTGATGCAGCCTGAAGTGGCCGCCATGATCACCGCAGCTGCCGGCAACTTCACCGCATCCAAGGGTGCAGATGAATTTGCCTCCGCGGACCTGAAAGCCCGTTACCAGGAATCTTTCCCAGCGGAAGCCATCGACAACATCAAGTGGTACCCACCAGTACCAGCCGGTCTTGAAGCCATCGAAGGTGGCGTTCTGGATCGCGTAAAAGCCGCTAAATAAACCAGCGCTTTTCAACTACTAAAAACAGCGTGTGTCCTCGCGGGCGCACGCTTTTACGACTTTAAAGGACCTTCCAATGACGCCCGATCTGCAGTGCACCAACCTCACCAAAAAATTTGGCGAGACAACAGCGGTGGACAATGTCTCCTTCTCTGTACCAGCGGGGTCCTTCTTCTCGATCCTCGGCCCATCTGGCTGCGGCAAGACCACCATCATGCGTATGATCGCTGGTTTCTTGGAGCCAAGCAGCGGCGACATCCAGATCAAAGGCAATTCGGTTTTGAACGTGCCGCCCAACAAACGCCACGTGAACATGGTGTTCCAGCACCTCGCCCTCTTCCCGATGATGAACATCGCGGACAACATCGGCTATGGCCTGCGCCGCGCGGGCATGCACAAGAAAGACATTGGCTTCAAAGTTGACGAAGCCTTAGAGCGCATCGGCCTACCTGGAATTGGGCACCGCCGTGTGGATGAACTCTCTGGCGGTCAAAAACAGCGTGTGGCCATTGCCCGCTGTATGGTTCTTGAGCCTGACGTCCTTTTGCTCGACGAACCCCTCGGCGCGCTTGACCTCAAACTGCGCGAGCACATGAAGGTGGAGCTAAAGACCCTTCAGGCCGCCTTTGACACCACCTTTGTCTATATCACCCACGACCAATCAGAGGCGTTGGTGATGTCTGACAATATCGCAGTAATGAACGCGGGGCGCTTTGAGCAAGTTGGCAGTGCGCAAGACCTGTACTACCGCCCCGACACCGCTTTTGTTGCGGGCTTTGTGGGGGACAGCAACCGCTGGTCCGGCAAAGTCATCAAGCAGGATGGCAGCAACACACTTGTGCAAACCACAAGCGGTCTAACGCTACGCGGCGCAACCCAAGGCCGGGCTCTGAGCGAAGGCGACACCATTGACGCCTTTGTCCGCCCAGAGGCCATTCGCATTGCCCACAATGCCGAAGACCTTGCAAGCTTTGACAACCAGATTTCTGGCACTGTTACTTCAATCCTGTTTAACGGCGCAGCCTCACGGGTCATGGTGCGTGATGTGGCCGGACACGAAGAAGTAGCGGTAAACCTGCCGCAATCCGGTGAATTTACAAATCTCACCAAAGGCGCGCCGGTGCACATCGGTTGGGCCAGCGATCAAGCCAATTGTTTCGCTTCGGGAGCGTCCTGATGCACCGCGAAGCCAAACTTGGACTCATCCTTTTGCTGACGCCGTTTCTTCTCTGGCTAAGCCTGCTGATCGTGATCCCGCACATCGACCTTTTGTTGGTTTCCCTGCGTGAGCGCGTCGGCGTCGGCCAATATGAAATCAGCCTTGGAAACTACTTCACCTTCTTCACCGAACCACTCTACATGGTAACGTTCCTGCGCACTGCTGTGATGTCGATCTTTGCGACAATTTTGACCCTGCTGATTGGTTTTCCAGTCGCGTACTATATTGCCAAAATGGCCAAAGGGCGCACACAATCCGCGCTTTTCCTGCTCTGCCTGGTGCCGTTTTGGGTCTCCGAATTGGTTCGCACCTTTGGTTGGATGATCCTGCTGCGCGAAACCGGCATCATCTCCAACTTGCTACAATCTGTCGGCCTCGCCAGCGGCCCTGTTGAAATGCTCTACAACGATGCCGCCATTATGGTGGGTCTAGTCTATACTTCCATGCTGTTTATGGTTGTGCCGCTGATCACCACACTCGAAAGCCTTTCTGACGAAGTGGTCGAAGCGGGCTATGATCTCGGAGGCAATGGTTTCAGCGTTTTGCGTGAGATTATCATTCCCCACGCGATGCCGGGCATCGTGTCTGGCTCCATCGTTGTCTTCATGCTCTGCCTCGGAAACTATCTGACACCAACCATGTTGGGCGGCAAAGAAAGCCTATGGTTCACCGAATTGATCTATTCCCAGTTCATCGTTCGCTTCAACTGGGAGCTCGGTGCCGCCTTTGGCTTTCTGCTCCTTATTCTGTCTTCCGTGATTGTCTGGGGCATGTTGCGCCTCACAGGTCAATCGCTTGAAAAGACAATGGGTTAAGGAGAGTAATATGATCCCTTCGATCCCACAATCCCGCTTTGTCACCACCGCCTACACAGCTTACGTGGTGTTGTTTTTCATCTTCCTTGCGTTGCCGCTGATCGTTGTCGCAGCCTTTGCCTTTAATGACAGCCAGTTCCCTTCCCTGCCTTGGGAAGGGTTCACCTGGAACTGGTTTTTTGGCTCAGAACGCCCCATGATTGGGGCATTCCATGAACGCTCGATTTTGCGCGCCATTGGCACGTCCGTGTTTGTGGCTTTCTGCGTTTCAGCGCTCTCCATGGTCGTAGGCCTGTCCAATGCCTTTTTGTTCAATCGCTACAAGTTCCGCGGCCAAAGCATCCTCTACGTCTTTATGCTGTTGCCTCTGGTCATTCCTGGCATCGTGCTGGGTATCTCCATCCTCGTCGCCTCCAGCCGCCTGGCAAATGGCCTATGGGATGGCTTCCAATGGGACGTTGAAGCTCTGCGCCCCGGCCTTTGGTTGGTGATCCTGGGGCAATTCTCTTTCATTACGACAATCGCAACTTTGGTGATTGGCGCGCGTCTGCAAAAATTTGACAAGACTTTGGAAGAGGCAGCTCTCAATCTCGGCGCTGGACGTTTGACGGCAATCCGTACAGTCACCCTGCCCTATCTGGCACCCGCCATGATCGGCGCATTTGTGGTGGCTTTCTTGATGAGTTTTGAGAACTTCAACACCACTCTGATGCTCGTCGGCTCCGATGCACCTTTGACCATCGCGATGTTCGACCGCCTCAAAGAAGGGTCCACCCCGCTTCTGAACGCAGTCAGCTTGCTTTTGATGCTAGGATCATCGCTGCTGGCTCTCGTCATGATCGCCTTTCAAAAGAAAGGCTAACTTGAGGCCTTTGGCTTCAACAGGCGCGCCGCGATCGGCGCGCCTAAAATCACCAAGACTATTCGCGTCAGATGGTGCGCGATGACAAACCCGAGATCAGCGCCAACCACAATCGCCAAAACCGTCATTTCCGCCTGCCCGCCTGGGGCAAAGGCCAAGAATGCCTCCATTGCAGGCGCGAGACCAAGCCGTCTGACAATTTCAGCAAAACATGCTGCCAACACCGCCAGAACAACCATAAACGCCAACCCAGACAGAACCACACTGCGCAATTCACGCATGGTGACACCGACGTAGTGCACCCCGATCACTACCCCAATAAAGAACTGCGCAACCCAGATCGCTTCCTGTGGCGGGCGCGAGTGTAACACGCCTCCCATTGTCAATGCCGCCGACACAATCATGGGTCCCAATATTGACGCCCCAAACAGCCCAAAACGCTCACCGCCTTTCCAACCAACCAAGGCTGCAGCGACCATAATTGCCATCTCGTGAAGCGGCAGTTCCGACGCAGGTTGTCCCATTGGATTGGACAGGCTCACGTCATAAACCGAAATCAACATGATTGGTGCTACTGACACAATCACCAGCACCCGCGTGGCATGGATCAACGACAGCACCCGTGCGTTGCCCCCTGCCTCTTGGCCAAACAAAATCATGTCCTGCAATCCACCAGGCATCGCCGCATAGTAAGACGTAACAGGGTCAAATTTGCAGATTTTGTGAAAGAACGGCACGCCAATCAGCGCGATCAGAAATATATAGACCGGCATCAGCGCAATAGAGCCTGCCATGCTGGGCAGTTGAGCCGCCACTTCTGGTGTTATCGACGTCCCCACGGCCACACCCAGAATGGTTCGGGCCGCCGCCGTGACCTCGCCAAAGCCCGCGAACCTGGCACCACTTAGAGCCGCAATAAGACAGGCCAGCATTGGTCCAAACAAGAACGGCAACGGCAAACCCACCGCAACAAACACAAGAGCCCCAAGCGCCGCCACTGCAAAGGTGAAGGCCCGAAGTCGCAAAATAGACACGGGTGATTCCAATCTTGATTGACTGATTGCATCCACCTGTATACATTTGGATGCAATATTTCAACACGCGGCTGCCCCTGGATGACTGACGAGCTAACTTCCCCGGAAAACCTACAAGGCAATGCCGCCTACAGGGCGCTTTTGTCAGACATCCAAAATGGTCACATTTCGCCAGGTGACCGCTTGCGTGAAACAGACATCGCTTCCCAACTAGGGGTCAGCCGCACGCCGGTACGGGAGGCCATACGCCAGTTGGAGGCTGACGGTCTCGTCACGCACCTTCCGCGAGTCGGCGCAACTGTGCGCAAACTGGACTACTCCGAAGTGATGGAGCTTTACGAGATGCGCAGCGTTCTTGAATGTACAGCCGCACGCATGGCGGCGCGCGCTGCGTCAGATGTGGAAATAGCTGAGCTTGCCGTGATCTGCGACGATCTGGCCAAAGTCGGGAAAGGCACGGAAGCCTCCCGCCTCAACCGCCAATTTCATCGTGCACTCCTGGAAGCTGCCAAAAATCGCTTCTTGATCAAATCTATGTTGGCGCTCCAAAAGGCCATGTTGATTTTGGGGCGCACCACACTTGCCGACGAAGAGCGCTATGAAAGTGCAATCGCCGAACATGCTGCAATCTTAAACGCTCTATCCGCCAGAGATGGAGACGCTGCCGAAATGGCCATGCGCGCCCACATCACAGCCGGTCAACGTGCGCGCATCCGCGCTTTGCGCGCCGAGTTGGATGACAAGTCCTTGCTCTAACACTAAGCGCCCCTTTGTGAGCATTCCCGAGCAAAACTCTCCTTGTTCTCTCCGGAACCGAGGCCGATACCGTCTCGCGATTGACACGTGGCAAAGTCTAAGCCGCCCGAATGCCTTTGTGCCATACCGCACGTAAGGCAGGTACACCTTCCGTCAAACGAAAACGGATCAAATCCGCCTGCAAACCAACTTCCAAGCGCCCGCGGTCCTCAAGGTTAGTGTATTTTGCAGGAGCAGCAGTCACAGCGTGTATTCCTTTAGCCAAATTGCCCCACTGGCGCCCCAGCATCACCGCCCCCAACAAAAGCGACGACGGCACATAGTCCGACGAAATAATATCTAGCAACCCACGCTCGGCCAGGTCTATCGCCGCGACATTTCCGGAATGGCTGCCGCCACGCACAAGATTAGGCCCACCCATAATATTGGCGATACCATGGGCATGGTTCGCTTCGGCTGCCGCAACGGTGGTCGGGAATTCGGCCAGATGAATCCCATAGGCCGCCGACGTCGCCACTTGCTCTACTGTGGTGTCATCATGGCTTGCCAGTACTGCGCCAAAACGCTTGGCGGCCGCAACAGTCGCCTCTTCATGTGCTGTCCCAAACTGATCGTGAAGCCCGTATAGAAACTGGACGTAGTCATCAAAACCGTCTGCATCCATGGCATATTTGCCGCGTACATAGGCTTCAAACTTGGACACATCGGTGAACTGACGCTGGCCCGGCGTGTGATCCATCAAACTGACGATGCCAATCCGATCCTCAGGTCCAAATTCGGCCAACTCTTCCACCAATGTCTCAGAACAGGTTTCGGCTCTCAAATGAATATGATGGCTGATCCGCAAACCACCGCTGTCCCGCATTGACAGAATTTCATCCGCCACTGAGCGCGCGTATTTGCCGTAATTGCGCCGCTCATCCGAGAGGATCGAGCCAACCCGCAACGCGTCAAACACTGTTGTGATACCGACACTCGCAAGTTCGGCATCATGCGCCACAATCGCTGCCTGATGGGGCCAATCTACTTTTGGACGCGGTTTCATATGCCGCTCCAGATTATCGGTGTGTAGCTCAATCAGACCCGGCGACACAAAATCGCCTTCACAGTCTTCGGCGCCGGCGGGGACAGACTTGCCTTGAGCCATATCCACAATTTTCCCGTCTCGCACCACGATCGAACCGGTCAGGGTTTCCTCAGGCAAAACAAGGGTGGCATTTGCAAGGATCATCTCTTGTGTCATGTGGTTGTCACGCATTGTTGGCATTCGCTGTCAAAAGGTTGGAAGAGGCACCATGCAGTTTCAAAGATACGGCGTATACTACACTCCGCACCCTGGCGCACTGGCGGATTTCGGAAAGTCTTGGCTGGGCTGGGATCCTGTGTCGGGTAAAACCGTTGCCCATCCCGAGATCGACGGCCTGCCGCGTTTGATCGCAGAAATTACCGCAACGCCGCGCAAATACGGACTTCACGGTACGATAAAGCCGCCGTTTGTTTTGGCAGACGGCACCGATGTCGACGGGCTGGCGGCGCAACTTGACACCTTGTGTGCCACCCTGACGCCGATCACTTTGGAAGGTCTGGTTCTGGCTCGCCTCGGGGGCTTCATCGCCCTGAAAATCGACGGCGACCAAGCCCCTTTGGCCGACCTGGCTGGCGCTGTGGTCCGTGAGCTGGACGCCTTTCGTGCCCCACCGACTGACGCCGAACTTATGCGGCGACGCAAAGCCAACTTGTCCGCGAGACAAGACGCGCTGCTCACGCAATGGGGATACCCTTATGTGATGGAGGAATTCCGCTTTCACATCACTTTGTCCGGCCGCCTTGGGCGTGATGTTGAAGCCACGATGGAAGCGCTTGCCCCCCATATCACGCCGCTGCTGCCGCGTCCTTTTGAGGTCGATAGCCTGACACTGGTTGGCGAGGACCTGGATGGGAAGTTTCACGAGATCCATCGTCAAGCTCTCACGGGCTGAAGCGCTGCCAAAGCGTGCTGCACGGTTTCACCCAACGGTCCGTCATTGTAAATTTCGATCACGTCATGCCCTTGCGGACGCAGGCTGCCTGCACGCTCCAAGCGCGACACGATCTCCGCCGATGTTTCCCGGCCGCGTGCTGCCAAACGCGCGGCCAAGGTTTCGGTTTTGGCCCTAAGAGACAAGACCGCAAAGTCATCAAAAGCCGTGCGCGCCTGATCCAGAATGCCACGTGACAGGTTGACCAGAACAATAGAGGCGTCCGGCGAGGCCACAGCGGCGCGCGGCACGCCGTACCGCAGACCATGCGCCGCCCACCACAATTGAAACTGGTCCTGCGCAATGTGATCATCAAATTCGTCTTCAGTGGCACTGATTGACCTTTCACCGCCAGCACCAGCCGGACGGGTGACCACCCGCCTCACCAGCTGGATGTCTTTGCGCAGCGCAGCCATGGCCTCCATCACAGAGTCCTTTCCAACACCAGAGGGACCAACAACGCCAATCACCTTTGCCATCACGCCGCCATCCCCGGTGTGAACACAGACACATCGATTTCACGGTCACAAACCCGCTCCCGCGCCGCCTCATCGTGGAAAATCCCCACAATGGCAGCACCGCGTGCCTTTACCTCTTCAATTAGGCTCAGCACGGTCTCGCGATTAGCTGCATCCAAACTGGCGGTTGGCTCGTCCAACAGCATTGCCGGATAACTATGCGCAAAGCCGCGCGCGATGTTCACCCGTTGCTGTTCACCGCCAGAGAAGGAAGTTGGGGACAAAGACCACAACCGCTCTGGAATGTTGAGCCGCGCCAACAGGTCTCGCGCCCGATCCCGGGCCGCTTCAGTCTCAACGCCAACCGCCAACAGCGGTTCGGCCACCACGTCCAAGGTCGGCACCCTTGGCACGACGCGCAAGAACTGGCTCACATAGCCGAGCACCTCGCGCCGCAGCGCCAAAATCTCGCGCGGCTCTGCTGTGACCACATCCACACCGTCTACCAAAATGGAGCCACCAGCGGCGAGGTAGTTGCCGTAAATCATCCGCATCAAGGTGGATTTCCCTGCGCCCGAAGCCCCCGTCAGAGCCACACATTCGCCACGTGCCACCGAAAGCTCGGCTGCGTCCATCACCGGAATAACAACTCCGCCCTGATTGTGCAGAGTGAAGGTCTTGCTCAGATTTTTGATCTCAATCATCAGTTTGTCTTTCTCAAAACCTAAGGGTCATACTTGTAGAACCGAGCTGACCAGTAGCTGCGTATAAGCATGTTGTGGGTCGTCCAGGACCTGATCGGTCAAGCCGGTTTCCACCACATGACCGTCTTTCATCACCATCAAGCGATCGGCCAGAAGCCGAACCACGGCGAGGTCATGGGTCACAATGATCGCGCTCAACCCCATCTCGCGCACCAACCCGCGCAGCAGATCCAAAAGCCGCGCTTGCACGGAGACGTCCAAACCTCCTGTGGGTTCATCCATGAACACCAGCCGCGGACCAGTCACCAGATTGCGCGCAATCTGCAATCGCTGCTGCATACCGCCGGAAAACTGCGTTGGCCGGTCATCCACACGGATCTCGCTGATCTCCACACGGCCAAGCCAATCCACAGCCTCTTCGCGGATGTTGCCATAGTGACGCGCGCCCACTGCCATCAGTCGCTCGCCCACGTTACCGCCTGCACTCACATTCATGCGCAGCCCGTCCCGGGCGTGCTGATGCACAAAGGCCCAGTCCGTGCGGCTCAGCATCCGGCGCTCCGGTTCACTCATCGTGACTGTGTCACGCATGGCGCCATCGCGCATTTCAAACAGAACCTCGCCAGTATCTGGATCAAGATGCCCGGCGAGGCAGTTGAGCAGAGTCGACTTGCCTGACCCACTCTCCCCAACAATTCCCATGACCTCTCCTGGGTAGAGATCAAAATTCACGTCCTTGCAGCCAATGCGATGGCCGTAGAACTTGCTGATATTCTCAACTTTAAGAAGCGGCGTCATGCGGCTGTCTCCTTCAGCGCAGCACTTGCGGCTGCGGCTTGCGCGCCGACGTGGCCGGCCTTTCGGCGGCTGGCGCAATAATCTGTGTCCGAGCACACAAACATCCGGTTGCCCGCGTCATCCATGATGACCTCATCCAAATAGCTGTCTGTGGCACCGCACATGTCACAAGTATGGTCAGCCTTGCTGGCCTCAAACGGGAAGTCCTCAAAATCGAGGCTCACCACTTGGCAATAAGGCGGCAGCGCGTAGATCCGCTGCTCCCGGCCAGCGCCAAACAACTGGATCGCGGCCATTTCCATCTTTGGGTTGTCAAACTTCGGGATTGGGCTTGGGTCCATCACGTACCGGCCTTCGACCTTCACCGGATAGGCGTAAGACGTGGCAATGGCGCCGTGCTTGGCGATGTCCTCATAGAGCTTCACATGCATGAGGCCATATTCCTCAAGGCTGTGCATCTTCCGGGTTTCAATCTCCGAAGGCTCCAAAAACCGCAGCGGCTCTGGAATTGGCACCTGATAGACAAGGATTTGATCCTCACGCAGGTCTTCCTCCGGAATGCGGTGGCGGGTCTGAATGACGCTCGCTTGCGCCGTTTCTTCGGTGGTGTCCACACCGGCAGTTTTCTCAAAAAACTTGCGGATCGAGACCGCGTTTGTGGTGTCATCCGCGCCTTGGTCGATGACCTTCAGCGTGTCGTCCGGCGTCAGCGTTGCCGCAGACACCTGAACCCCGCCGGTGCCCCAGCCATAGGGCATCGGCATTTCCCGGCTCGCAAACGGCACTTGATAGCCCGGAATGGCGAGTCCTTTGAGGATCGCGCGCCGGATCATGCGCTTGGTCTGTTCATCCAGATAAGCAAAGTTATAGTCAGACATGACGCGCCCCTTCCGGCGTTGGCATTTGAATGACGAAAGATGGGATATGAGCGAAGACTCTTTTGTAACCCTCGCCTCGATTGTGTTTGGTGCAGTACTCGTCGGCGGTGTGTTGTGGCTCTCGCTGCGCAATCCAAGCAGTAAGCGCAAGCACCCGGTGCAAAAGCGCATTGATGCGCGCCGTAACAATGACCGGAACGTGCCGCCGGACACCTTCTGAACCGCCGGCGCAAATTACTGACCAAAAGCTTGCATTTGAAACAGTTTTGCACCCGCCTCGAGCTACGCCGTGATTGACGCCACCAAGGCCTTTGTAGAACCATACAACTTTCTGAAGTTGGCTTGGGAGAGGCTCATGTTGGGCGAAGTCATTACAATCCTGCTGTTCACCGCAATGGTCTGGGGCGCAGTCAAACTGTCCAACCGCCCGCCAAAATCGGGCATACCGGCACGCGCCAAACCCAACTCGGACACAGTCGAGCGCTCCAATTTGGGACAGATGGCCGCCTTTGACGTAGAAGTTCGCGCCGACAACAGCGGGGGTTCTAGCGGGGGCATGGACTAGGCTCATTCCGCTGCCTCCTGCACCGGCGCCACGTTTTCCATCGCTTCACGCCGCAGCTTGCGGATCAGTTCCAGTTCAGATTGGAAGTCCACGTAGTGTGGCAGTTTGATGTGCTCCAAAAAGCCCGTCGCCTGAATGTTGTCGGAATGATAAAGGACAAACTCCTCGTCCTGTGCCGGTGCACCAAGATTGTCTTCACCCAACTCTTCCCAACGCAACGCGCGGTCCACTAGAGCCATGGAGATTGCTTTGCGCTCGGATTGCCCAAAGACCAAGCCATAGCCGCGCGTGAACTGGGGGGGCTCAGTTTTGCTGCCCTGAAACTGGTTCACCGTCTCACATTCGGTCAGCTCGATCTCGCCAACCTCAATGGCAAACCCCAGTTCAGGAATCTCCATCTCGACAGGGATCTTGCCGATACGCAACTCGCCCACAAAAGCGTGGTTGCGCGCATATCCACGTTGCGTGGAATAGGCCATCGACAGCACAAAGCCCTCATCGCCGCGTGTCAGCGCTTGCAGCCGCAGCGGGCGATTGGCAGGTAATTCAAGCGGCTCGCGTGTCAAATCCCCAGGGACGTCTTCCGAGTCCACTTCCGTCTGAATCAGCCCCTCTTTGTTGAGAAACTCGGTGATATGCGGCGTCGGCTCTGCGCGTGCTTCACCGCGCTCAACCGCGGGAGCCTCGCCTTCAGCGGCCAGCGCAAAATCCAGCAAACGGTGGGTGTAGTCAAACGTTGGCCCCAAAACTTGCCCGCCCGGCGCGTCTTTGAAGGTCGCCGAAATCCGACGATCACAGGCCATGTCAGCGGTTTCAACCGGCGCAGATGCCCCAAACCGCGGCAAGGTGGTGCGATAGGCGCGGATCAAGAAAATCGCCTCGATCATATCGCCCCGCGCCTGCTTGATTGCGAGCGCCGCCAGATCCGGATCATAGAGCGATCCCTCGGCCATCACCCGGTTCACCGCAAGGCTCAGCTGTTCGCGGATCTGTGCAACGGACAGTTCCGCGACATTCAGATCTCCACGGCGTTCTTCGGCCAGCCACGCATGCGCATTGTCAATCGCGCGCTCGCCGCCTTTCACTGCAACATACATCAGGCTGCCTCCACTTTTGTTGTTCTCGGCAGCGCAGATACCTGATCTCCGCTGGCAAAGAAGAAATCGAGCCCCAGTGGGAAGAGCAGCGCATTCATCTGAAACGCTTCTGTCTCAGGCAAAGCCATCACGGCGGTTTCCTTGATGCCAGGTCCGCGCAAATTTGCGCCCGCGGCCCCAAGTGTCTCGCGCTCCACAATCAATGTCGCTGAACGATCCGGATATTCCGGTGTGCCAATCGCAAAGCGGTTGAGCGGCGCAAGAGCGTCCCAGTCGCCAACCGCAAACATCGCATGTGTGGCCCCTACGATGGGCGCCCCAATGTGGAAAGCGACCCAGTCTCGCACTTCCTGGCAATCCCAGTCGCCAGCCAAATGCAGCGGTGTGTCTGGATCACACAGCGTCAGGATCAACGTCCCAGCGGCCGCCGACATCGGTGCAGGCGGCTCAGCGCCTTCCATGGTTTCGATCGTGCCTGGCCGTGCCATCACATTCATCGCTGCGCGAAACGCATGCGCGGCATCCACCGGCGCATTGGCAAATCCGCCTTTCAGAACATCTGCCTTCATCAGTCCTCTCCCCGCACCATGGTGAAGAAATCCACCTTAGTGGCCGCAGCCTTCTCCGCACGCGCGGTTTTGACTTCCGCCATCTCTGCGCCCAACGGCTCTAGAACAGCGGCTTCCACTGCCGCCGCTTCCGGCCCCTGCATCAACGCATCCACCAGCGCGGCAATCTCTGCCTTCTGCTTGTCACGCCCCTGCACATAGCCGTGCCCCACCTCGCCACTCTCTAGCTGCAAGGCACAGCGCGTCAGCGTCATCTCGCCAAGATTGAATGGCGCGCCAGTGCCTCCAAGGCGCCCGCGCACCATGCTCGCGCCAATTTCTGGCGCGCGTAGCCAGTGGAACTTCGGGGCAGCGCCATATGCCTGCCAAAGCGCGCTCAGTCGATCTGCGGGCGCTTTGGCGAGCAGCGACATCCAGGCGCGTCTGTTATTTTCTGCGGTCATCTAGACACCTTGTGAATTTGTCTACCTTACTATACAACTAGACAAATCCTAGCCGTGCGATGCGAGTCGCGCAATCCTGAGGCCCATGAAATTTTCATGACACTGTGCAGACCCTGACCACCCCATGACCACCAAACGCACCCCAATCTGGCAATCGATTGCCTCTTCTCTGACGGAAGACATCACCGAAGGCCGCTACGCCCCCGGAGAAAAACTACCTACCGAAGCAGAACTTTCGGCGCGATTTGGCGTCAACCGCCACACCGTGCGGCACGCGATAAAATCGATGTCCGAAAATGGCTTGGTGCATGCGCGGCGTGGCGCTGGCGTCTTTGTGGCGCAAGTGCCCACGGACTATGCCATTGGCAAACGCGTCCGCTTCCACCGCAATCTTGAGCAAGCGGGGCGACTGCCCGGCAAGGAGGTCCTGCACCTGGAAACCCGCGCGGCTGATACATCGGAAAAAGAAGCGTTGCAGCTCTCAGACAATGCCCGCGTGCATGTCTATGACGGACTTTCGCTTGCGGACGACCAACCCATCGCCGTGTTCCGCAGCGTCTTCCCTGCCGCGCGCTTTCCGATGCTCACAGACCAATTGGCAGACCTGCAGTCGGTCACAGCAGCCCTCAAAGCCAACAGTGTGCCGGATTACACCCGCGCTTGGACACGTCTCACGGCCAAGCGCGCAACCGCGACACAGGCACTCCACCTGCGCCTGAACGAGGGTGATCCGATCTTGCGGTCTATCGGCGTCAACGTGGATGCCAATCAGTCTCCAATCGAGTTCGGCACCACATGGTTCGCCGGTGACCGGGTCACACTTACCTTGTCAGAGTCCTGAGCCACCCTCAGGACTCATATTTTTCTAGGAAGGCTTCTGCCTTCAACGCGCGGAAATCGGCAAGCGCCGCGCGCAGTCGCGCATACTCCCAATCCCACCACGCCAGATCAAGCAGACGGTCTGCAACGGGCTCACTGAACCGCCGCCGCATAGGCGTGGCCGGCATGCCCGCCACAATCATGTAGGGCGGCACATCTTTGGTCACCACGGCCCCGCTGGCCACGATGCAACCATGCCCCAGCGTGACCTCTGGTTTGATCATAGCGCCATGCCCAATCCAGGTGTCATGCCCAATTTTGGCAACCCGGCTGCGGCGATGCGCAAAAAACGCCTCATCCGGCTCTGCATCGTCAAAATAGTCGTCAGACCGATAGAGAAAGTGGTGCAAAGAGGCGTTTTCCATCGGATGGTCTGTCGCCCCAATCCGACTAAAGGCAGCAATGTTGGCAAATTTGCCGATCTGGGCATTGGCCACCTCAGCCATCCGGTCACAGTAGGAGTAATCATCAAAATGTGCAGAGATAATCCGGCTGCTCCGCCCGATCTCCACATAGCGTCCAAAGGTAGCGTCATGCAGAATACAATTGTCATGGATCAGCGGTGTGTCGGCTGAGAGTTTGGGCATTTTTTTGGCTCCCGTTCGAATTGATTTTGGACATCCGGCGGCGGCGATCCCGCAAAAACTACCGCCGGACGCGCCCCTTCAATGACCCCTGTCGTCGCCGCTGATGAGCTTGCGGCGCAGCCAGCCGGAGAACCAATCCATCACCATCACCATCAGGATGATCAGCACGATGTAGTAGGTTACCTCTTCCCAGTCTTTCTGCGTGATCATCGCCTGGGTGAGCATCAAGCCAATGCCGCCCCCGGTAATGGCGCCAATGATAGTAGCGCTGCGCGTATTTGATTCCAGATAATAGAGAACCTGGCTGAGCAGGACCGGAGTGATCTGCGGGATCACGCCAAAACGGTAGCGCTGCACTGGCTTCGCCCCTGTCGACTGAATGCCTTCGATCTGCTTCTTGTCCACGTTTTCGAGCGCTTCCGAGAACATTTTGCCAAAGCTGCCAGTGTCTGTGATCAAGATCGCCAAAGCGCCGGTCAGGGGTCCAGGTCCAAACGCGCGGGACAAAACAATGGTCCAGATAAGCGCATCCACGCCGCGGAAAAAGTCAAAGAACCGACGTGTGACCTGGCGCACTACCATAAATGGCGAGAAGTTCTTCGCCGCCATAAACGCCAGTGGCAATGCCACCATCGCGGCGCCCATTGTACCAAGAAAGGCCATTAAGATGGTTTCAAAGATCGCCCATGCCACATCCTGATGCCGCCACATCTTGTTGGTCCAGAAGTCTTGCCAGATCTGGGCATGTTCGCCGCCCAGAGCGCGCGACATCACTTCGCCAATGCTGAGGCCGGAGTAAGGGCTGTCCAGCGTGAAGAAGAACAGCTCCCATCCGGTAAAGTAGCGGAACACTTCTGTCCGGTTGCGCGTGATGGTCAGACGCCCGGCCTCTGTGGTGATGGTCATCCGATTTTTTGACGCGTTGATCCACTCTGGAGTTTCGTCAGTTGGCAACACCGCCTGCACACCTTTCGCGCGGCTCGGCTGCGCCGTTACAGTCCCATATTCAGGAATGGCGTAACTGACAAAATTGTCCGCCCCAAAGGTCACAACGTGACCGTCTCCCAAATCAATGACCGTCTCGGTCTCGCCACGGGTCACCCACTCAGGCGCGGTGCCCGCTGGATAAGTACCCTTGCGCTCACCTTCTATGGCGGCACTGATCTCTTCGGTGCGATTGTCACGCGTGACGTGTGTCTTGTAGCTGTAGCTGTCCGCCACCAAGGCGCGGGCGTTATCCACTTCAAACCGCTGCGCCAGTCCCGGAATGTCAAAAGCAAAGAAAATGTAGGTCAGATAAGCAAGTACAACGGCGGGCGCGCTGAAGCTCATCAGCTTCTTACGACTGAACAGGCGGTCGGCCTCGACCTTCAGCAGATCGGTATCATTGGCTGTGATGGTCATGACGCCACTTTCTGAGTTTTGCCGTGGGTCAAGCGCTCGCGCACCACGGAGGAAAGTTGATCGACTGCAACGATGGTCAGGAACAACAAGAGGAAAATTGCCATAGCGTCGTCATACTGACCTTTGCCCCAGCTCATGGCGTTGCGCAGTTCGTAGCCAATACCGCCGGCTCCAACGAAGCCAAGGATGGCAGAGGCGCGGATGTTGATTTCAAAACGCAGCAGCGCGTAGCTGAAATAGTTCGGGGCCACCTGCGGGATCACGCCAAGCCACATCCGCTGTGACCAGGAAGCGCCAACCGATTGCAACCCCTCGACCGGCTTAAGGGAGGCATTCTCGTTGACCTCAGAGAACAGCTTGCCCAGCGCGCCCGCTGTATGGAACGCAATGGCAATCATCGCAGGCACCGGCCCGCCGCCCATCACAAAAATCAGCACCAGCGCAATCACGATCTCCGGCATGGCGCGCATGACGTCCATCACTCGACGAAACACCGGGATCAGACGCGGCCACTTCGCCATGCCGCGCGTGGAAAGCAGCGACAGCAACATGCCCAGCATTGCGCCCAAGAGTGTGGAGGCGGCGGCGATGTTGATGGTCTCGGTCAACGAAGGCAAAAATGTCCAGAGGTTGGCAGGTAGCTCATTGATTTTCTCAATGGCCTCGCTCAGTACCTCTTTGGGGAAGTCAAAGAGACGATGCAGACCGTCCCAGAAACCACCCGCGTTGCGGTCATCCGCTATCATGAACCCTGTCACCATCAACGCGATGAACACCACAAGGATGATGCCATCCATCATTCGTTTGCGTCGCACCTGCGCCATATAATCGGCGCGGATGTCCAAAGCGCTTGAAGCCTGATCTGTCATGACCGCCCTTTCATTCAAGAAAACAGGCCCCGCGAGAAGTGGCAGGGCCTGTCACGTCTTTTGTCGCGACGCTTAGTTGGACTTCAGCTTGCGCGCTTCGATGATCACTTCGTAGGCATCATGGCCAATTGGCATCACACCTTTGGCCTCGCCGGACAGCACGCCGTAGGCACAGTCCGGATCAATGGACGGCAAGGACGCCATCAAGGCCGTGAACTTCACCTTCACATCCTCAGGCAGCGCTTTGCGCAGCACAATCGGACCTTCTGGGATCGGTTTGGACTGCCAGATTCTAACCAGTTCATTCATGTCCACGAGACCCGCATCAACCGCGCGACGCAGCGCGCCGGAATTGTAGCCGTCTTCCCATTCGCCCAGACCGTCAGCCCAGGTCACACCGCCATCGAAGTCACCGTTGTTCACACCAACAATTGTCTGCTCGTGGCCGCCGGAGAACTTTACTTCGCCGAAGTAATCGCCAGAGGTCATGGTCGCGCCGGTCGCTTCAGGAATTTCGATGGACGGAATCAGGAAGCCGGAGGTGGAGTTTGGATCACCAAAGCCAAAGGTCTTGCCCTTCATGTCTTCCAGCGAGGTGATGCCGCTGTCTTTGCGGGCAAAACCGATGGAGTAGTAGCCGTAGCCGCCGTCTACGTTTACTTTCACCAGGATCGGCTCAACCGCTTCCGGGTCGGACAAATAAGTTTTGGCGTAGCCGGATGCACCCAGCCATGCCATGTCGATGGTACCGCCCAGCAAGCCCTGGATCACACCGTTGTAGTCTGCCGGCGCGAAGAGTTTGGTTGGAACACCCAACACTTCTTCAGTCTTTGCACGCAGGCACTCGTTGTTGTTCAGACGGTCCTGAGCGTTTTCGCCGCCCAACAGGCCAATGCGGAATTCGCTGATTTCTTCTGCCACAACAGGTGTGGTCAGGGCGGTGGTTGCCAGTACGGCAGCTAGCAGTTTTTTCATCGTCTTCTCTCCAGTTGGTAAAATCCCCACGCAGTTCGCTTGCGTGAAGCATGATGAAAGTCAGGCAAGTTCGAGATTGGCGCGTTCTTCGGCGGTGCGGTCCAGCGTCTCGATCTCGGTCGAGGTGGCTGCTTCGCTAAAGGAGGCATCTGCGCCATAGATGTCGCGCGCCACGCCGGTGGTCAGTTGCGCCGGAGTGCCGTCAAAAACGATCCGTCCGTCACGCATCCCAATCACCCGGTCGCAGTAGCGGCGGGCGGTGTCCAACGTGTGCAGATTGGCGATGACCATGCGGCCATCTTCTTCGTGAATTTGACGCAATGATTGCATCACCACCTGCGCGTTCATTGGGTCCAGCGAAGCAATGGGTTCATCTGCAAGAATGATCTTGGGATCCTGCATCAACGCACGCGCAATGGCGACACGCTGCTGCTGCCCCCCTGAGAGCGCCTCGGCTCTCTTCGCGGCGTGCTCGGCAATGCCAAGCCGGTCGAGAATATCGATGGCGTGGTGGATGTCCTCATTTGGGAAGAGGTTGAACAGCGTCGCCAGCGTGCTGCGCTGGTTCAGCGTGCCATGCAACACGTTGCTCACCACATCCATACGCGGCACAAGATTGAATTGCTGAAAAATCATCGCGCATTCGCTTTGCCAATGGCGCTTAGCCCGCCCCTTAAGCGAGGTAATGTCACGGCCATCAAACACGATCCGTCCTGAGGTCGCCTCGGTCAGGCAGTTCAACATGCGCAACAGCGTGGATTTGCCTGCACCGGATCGGCCAATAATGCCAATCATCGCGGGCCTATCCACCGCAACACTGGCCGCATCAACAGCCACATTGGGCCCAAAGGCTTTGGTCAGTTTCTCAATTTTCAGCACTGTAATTCCCCAGCTTGCTTAAACCGGAATTACGAGTGCCTCTCAAAGAAATCATGTCGATTTCTTGAAGCTTTTTTGAACATGGGAGGTTTTCGGAGAATGCCGAGCCAAACTCTACTCGGCTGCGCCCTGGTCAAGCCCCCCTCACCGCGCGATTATGCCTCCCAGCACAAGCGACCCGCGTTGGGGTGCCAACACTCCTGTATCCAAGAGTGCCGCGATTTTGGTCTTCAGCCTAGAAGGCTATGTCACTTTGCCCCTCACCTGGAACCGCTCTTCGCGCCAGGTTTCGTTTTTCAGAATACTTTCCAATGTGTTTACGGCCTTCAGGATGTCAGCCTGATCGATGAACAAAGGCGTGATCCCGAAACGCATCACATCCGGCGCGCGGAAATCGCCAATGACCTGATTGGCAATCAGCGCCTGCATACAGGCGTAGCCATGCTCAAAACGGAATGACACATGGCTGCCGCGCGCCTGCGGGTCTCTTGGACCGGCAAACGTCACGCCCGGACAACGGGCTTCCACTTCACGGATAAACAGCTCACTCAGGTCGATGGACTTTCGGTGCAGGTCTTCCATGTCCACCGCGTCCCACACGTCCAGCGCAGCATCCAAAAGGGCAAAGGATGCGATGGAAGGCGTGCCAATGCGCATACGTTCAATCGCATCCGGCATCGGACGGAAATCGGTGTCAAAGGCAAACGGAGCCTCATGGGCATACCACCCCGACAGCGCACTTTCGACCACACTCAACAAGCGTGGTGCCACGTGGATGAAGGCTGGCGCACCCGGGCCAGCGTTGAGGTATTTGTAGGTACAGCCCACAGCAAAATCCACGTCCAGCCCCACCACATCCACCGGAATGGCGCCAGCGGAATGGGCCAGATCCCAAACCACCACCGCGCCCCGCGCATGGGCCTTTTCAATGATGGCACTCATGTCGTGACGCCGTCCGGTCCGGTAGTCCACCTCCGTGACCATCACCACTGCAACTTCCTCGGTGATGTTGTCGAGCACGTTTTCTGGATCAGGGATGCGCAGCTCGTACCCCGCGTCTTTGAGCTTCATTAGCCCTTCAACCATATAAAGGTCGGTGGGGAAATTGCCGTTGTCTGACAGGATCACCTTGCGCTCAGGCACCAAGGCCAGCCCCGCTGCCACCGCCTGAAACACGCGGATCGAGAGCGTGTCGCCCACGACGGTGCTGCCGTCGGACGCGCCGATCAGTCGCCCCACCCGATCGCCCAATGTGTTGGTCTGCATGAACCAGTTGCGGGTATTCCACCCCCGGATCAGGTCCGTGCGCCACTCATCCATCAGGAAACGCTGCATGCGCTCCGGTGCCGCTTTCGGCATCGGACCAAGCGAGTTGCCGTTGAGGTAGATCATGCCTTCGGGGATGTCGAACATGGCGCGGGTTTTGGAGAAGTCAGTCATGGTGTTGCTTGCTCATTTGGGCGAAAGAGTGCGTAGGGAGGTTGTAGGCTCAAGCGATGACAGCGGAGTGCCAGACGTTTTTCACAGTCAGATAACTCTCCAGCCCTTCGATGCCGCCTTCGCGGCCGTAGCCGCTGGACTTCACGCCCCCAAACGGGGTTTCAGGCAGGGACGCCTCCAGCGTGTTGATTGAGAAGTTGCCCACTTCGATCTCGTCGATCAGACGATCAATGTAGTCGGCGCGGTTGGTAAAGGCATAGCCCGCGAGCCCGTATGGCACCGCATTGGCCTGTGCAATTGCTTCATCCAGGTTGCCGACCGGATTGAGCACCGCAATCGGGCCAAACGGCTCTTCCTGCATGATCCGGGCGGAACTTGGCACATCTGTGAGCACCGTGGGATGGAAGAAATAGCCGGTGTCGCCGTGCTGTCCGCCGCCTGTGCGCAATTTTGCGCCCTGGGCCACGGCGTCTTCGACCAAAGCGCTCAGTACGGGGATGCGCCGTTTGTTTGCGGTTGGACCCATTTCCACACCGTCGGTGATCCCGTTGCCCACAATCGTGGCGGCGGCGCGGGCCACAAAGGTGTCTACAAAGTGGTCAAAAATGCTCTCGTGGATGAAAAACCGCGTGGGTGAGGTACAGACCTGCCCGGCGTTGCGCATTTTCCGCACCGCACCGCTGATTGCGGCCTGTTCCACGTCGGTGTCTTCACAAACGATCACCGGCGCATGGCCGCCCAGCTCCATCAGAACCCGCGTGTCACTCTGCGCGGCGAGACCGGTCAAATGCCGCCCGACCTGTGTGGAGCCGGTGAGGGCAACAAGGCGCACGGAGGGCTGCGGGATCAGGTACTCGGAAATCTCGGAGGGCACACCAAACACAAGGTTCAGCACGCCCGGAGGCAGTCCGGCCTCCTCAAACGCCCGCACGATGTGGATCGCCCCGGCGGGAGTTTCTTCGGCAGCTTTGAGAATGACGGAACAGCCGGAGGCCAGCGCTCCGGCAATTTTGCGGGCGGGTTGACTCATCGGGAAGTTCCAAGGCGAAAACGCCGCGACCACCCCAATGGGGCTGTGATGCACCGAAATTTTGCCTCCCGCGGCGGAGGGGATCACCCGGCCATAGGTGCGCATGGCTTCGCCAGCGTCCCATTCAAAAAACTCGGCGCCGCGGATGACTTCCAGCCGGGCTTGTAACAAGGGCTTGCCGTGTTCGGCTGTGATGCTCTGCGCAATCTCTTCCTGACGGTCCCGCATGATGGCAGCGGCCCTCACGATCAGGTCCGCCCGCGCGCGGGGCGATGTCTTGCGCCAGACCTCAAACCCTGCCTTGGCCGCCCGCAAGGCGTCTTCCAGGTCGGCATAGCTGGCACAGGGCAACTGGCCCAGCACCGCTTCTGTCGCGGGGTTCACAACTGGAAGGGTCTTTGTGCTGTCGCGCCACTGTCCGTTGATGAAAAGTTGCAGGTCTGGATAGGTGTGCATGCCGCCCTCGCTGTCGTCCTTGACTTGCCCCCATAAGTCCTGCGCCCAGCGCCTTGCCGCAACAGAATTGAGCAAATCCAGCTATAACAATGACGAATATCAGAGCGCCTCAATGCGCCCATGCATCTCCTCTGCGGCGCCGCGCAGCGCCTCCAGAAAGGCCGCACTGGCCGGAGACAGGCTTTGGCTGCCGCGATAAGACACCCCAACCGGCCCTGCCCCAAACGGGGCCACCCAATCCAGCGCTGCCAGCAGACCATTCTGAATGTCGAGCGCGGCCACATGGGCCGGCATCAACCCAATAAAGTTGTGAGATCGCAGCAAAGACCGGTTGGCCAGATAAGACACGGATTCAATGGCCGTCTCTGGTGCGTATTGATCTTGGCGCACAAAAAACTGGTCACATTGCCGACGCAGGGTGGTTTCGATGGGCGGCAGGATCCAGCCATAGGGCTTAAGTTGGTCAAAGCTGACGTTGGCCCGCGCCGCCAGCGGATGCTGGGTGCCCACCACAGCCACAATCCGTTCGTCAAAGAACTTCTCCTGACTGGTGTGCTGACGGTGCCGATGGTCTGGCAACCGCCCCACCACCATGTCGATTTCGCCGGACAGCAGCGCCGGCATCAGGACTTCATTGGTGCCTTCGACAATCTTGATCGCCACTTTGGGACGGTCTTTTAACAACTGCTCCACCGCCAGCGGCAGCAGAGACGGTGACGCTGCCAATAAGGTGCCAACGACCACCCGACCGGCATTGCCCTCGTTCAAGTCGTCCAGTTCCTGCGCCGCATTCGAAACCTGCGCAAAGATCAGCTTGCCATGCCGAATGAGGGAGTCGCCAAACACCGTGGGCACCACGCCCCGATTGGTGCGCTCAAACAGCTTCACCTCAAAATCGAGCTCCAGATCCTGGATCATCTTGGTGGCAGCCGGTTGCGAGATGCTCAGATCCCGCGCGGCGCTTTGAATGCTGCCATGCTGACCAACGGCGACCAACAGTCGCAATTGCCGCAGCTTCAGGCGGGTCAAAGCACGCTCTACAATCCGGGTGTGACGGGCGGCCATGGCAGGTCCTCACATCGACATAGGAGAAAGAAGGCGCTCGGCAGTGGCGACCATGCTCATCGCGGCCAGAGCCGAACTGCGGGGATTGTCGGGCAAGGTGCTGCCTTCGATGCGGAACGAGAACTGCCCAAAGGCCCCTGCGGCTTGCACCTCGTGAATGTTGGCCGTGATCATCGGGTCCGCCACCAGTTTGACGCGTGTCTCGTCAAAGCCTGTGCCCGCCAACGCCACGGCAGCCGCAACATTGGCGTTTTTGGGATACGACAGCGCCGCCTGACGTGCGGTGCCCTCAAAGTGCACGGTGGGCGCGGACAGGCTGCCAAGATCCAGTTGGGCCCCCGCCGGTGAGCCTTGCCATCCAAGTGGCGGCTTTCGGCCAATGTAGGTGACCTCTTTTAGCCCCCCGACCTTGGCGGCCCGCAAACTGTCCAAGGCGCCGATAGCACCACTGGCCAGATGCAGCTGCGCGCCGCCGGATTGCGCGGCCTGCGTGAGTGTTTCTTCCAAAGTGGCATCAGCCAACGCCCCCAAGGACAGGGTGATCACATCGGTGCCCCTCGCCAGAAGCGCGGACCCGTGCTGTGTCAATGCCGCGTGACCGCCGCAGTCCAACACCAAAACAATCTCGGCAGGCAACTCCGGCACCGATGTGACGCGTACAACATCCGTTAGCGACGTATCCTTGGCCTGTGCCGTCCGCGCCAGAACCGCATGGGGTCCCCAGCCGCGTTGCTGCAAAGCCTCTGCCACGTAGCGAGCGATTGCGCCTTCCCCGATGATGCCGATTTTCATGTGTCTCTCCAAGTACCCCATCAATATAGTGGAAGAGAGCGCTCTCTGTTATCAAAATTTTGGATAACCAGTTTCTCGAGATGCGGCTAGTGCGGGGCCGCATCCGTGGCCTATCAGGTCTGCAAAGAGCCAAGAAACCGGCTCCCCCTCTCTGCCGGATCGGAGTGTCGCCATGAAATACGCCAAACATGAAGCCAAAGCCTATTCCCGTGAAACCATGCGCGGCATTTGGGCGGCTGCGCTCAATCCGTTTGACGAGACATTGGAGCTGAACGAAGCCGGTTTGCGCCGCAACATCCGCCACTGGATCGATGATCTTGGCATTCAGGGGCTGTTCATTGCCGGGAAGCAGGGTGAGTTCTGGTCTATGTCGCTGGATGAGCGCAAGCGCAACATGACGATTGCGGTGGAAGAATGTGGCGACAAGGCTGGCACCATTATGTCGATCTCTGATCAGAGCGTGCAGACCGTTCTGGAACTTGGCCAACACGCCCAGGACTGCGGTGCGGACTATGTGGTTGTCCATGCCCCGATGCTGAGCTTTTGCCAAGACCGCGACGAGGTTTTGTATAACTATTACAAGTGCCTCTGTGACCGGCTCGACATTGGCATCGCCATGTGGAGCCATCCGGACAGCGGTTACCTGATGACACCGGAAACCTGCGCCCGGATTGCGGACCTGCCCAACATCATGGCGATCAAATATTCGGTGCCGCGCGAGATGTATGCCCGGTTGACCAAGATGGTAGGCGACAAAATTCTGGTTTCAACCTCGCAGGAAGACGACTGGCTTGCCAACATCGAAGAGCTGGGCTGGCAGCTGTACCTTTGCTCGTCCCCTCCCTACCAGCTGCAAACCAAAAATGACCGCCGGATGCACGAATACACCGAGCTGGCCTTTGCCGGAAAGTTCGATCAGGCCCGCCGGGTGCGCGACAGCCTTGAGCCAGTACGAGCAGCGATCCGCAATAGCAAACCCGCTGGCAAACCCACCGCCCACGGCAAATACTGGCAAGAGTTGCTGGGACAGGTCGGCGGTCGGGTGCGTCACCCGATGCTGGACCTAACCGAAGCCGAAAAAGCCGCCACCAGTGCCGCTTTTGAAGATTGCGGGCTACAGCTCTGATCCGGCGATGATAGGCGAAGCGCTGGCCCTGCTTGCGGCTGCCGCCTACGGCGTGGCCGGGATGTCCATTATCCAAGCGAAACCACAGGCGCGAGGCGACAACGGCGTTTTTCTGTCCATTGTGGTGACGGCAGTCTGTTCTTGGGGGCTTTGGCTATTCACCGCAGACGCCTCTCGCGACGTGCTCGTGTCTGGCGCGGGTGGAATGGCGCTGCTGATTTTTGCCTGCGCCGGGCTCTGCGCCAATGTGTTGGGCCGTCAGACCATGTATCGCGTGACCGAGGACGCGGGGGCAGTCAACGCAGGACTGTTGCGTCGGTTGGTGCCGGTCTTTGCCCTGCCCTGTGCCTTTGTTGTGCTCGGACAAACGCCCGGCCCACAGGTTTTGGTCGGCGGCGCGTTTGTCCTTGCAGGGGTGCTATTCTATCTCACCCCCAATAAAACGCCGTTGGGTGGCTGGGTGGTGCTTGGGGCATTGTCCGCCTTTGCCTATGCAATGGCCTATACCCTGCGCGGCCTTGGATTGTTGTATCTGCCAGACGCAGCATTGGGCACCGCCATCGGCGCGTCGGTGGCCGCTGTCTGGGTCGCTTCTGGAACAGTGTTGCGGCAAGGCCGTTTGTCCGGCTGGCATCACATCACGGTCGACCGGACAGCGGCGCATTGGATCACCGCCTTTGCGCTCAGTGCCGGGCAGATACTGCAGTTCTTTGCGCTCAAACACACCACGGTGGCCGCCGTGGCCGTGCTGGGCGCCATGGATGTGTTGTTTGCCGCTGTGCTGATGCGGTGGCGCCCTACTCAAGAAAACGTGGCGCTTGCACGGTTGTTGCTCGCCATGGTGCTGGCGATGATTGGCACCGCCTTACTGCTCGCGCCCTGAGGCATATTCCAAAAGCGGATAGCCACTTTCCCCAAATTTCATATTTCCTTGCCGCAAAATCCCTTAGCCTGATGCCAACACGCGCGCGGCGCAGGCATCGCGCGGACATTTAGGGAGGGTCACATGGCCACACATCCAACCTTGAAACCGTTCAACTTCAAAAAATGGGTTGCGGAAAATGCGGACAAACTGCGCCCGCCGGTTGGCAATCAGCTTTTGCACAAAGAAGGCGACATGATTGTGATGGTGGTGGGCGGCCCCAACACCCGCGTCGATTTCCATGACGATCCGGTGGAGGAGTGGTTTTTCCAGCAAAAGGGCGACATGATGCTCAAGATTGCGGATGGCGGCAAAATCTATGATGTGCCGGTGCGCGAAGGCGAAGTCTTTATGCTCCCCCCACATGTGCGCCACGCCCCGCAACGGCCGCAAGAAGGTTCGATTGGCATTGTGGTTGAAGCCCCACGACAGCTCGGTATGAAAGAAGGCTTTGAATGGTTCTGCTTCAACTGCGAAGGGCTGGTGCATCGGGAAGAAGTGGCCCTGGACGGCCCAGAAGGCATCGTGACCGCCCTGCCAAAAATCTACGACCGGTTTCACAACAGCATCGAAAATCGCACCTGTCCGTCGTGTGGAGAGGTGCATCCGGGCAAAGGCAAACCACCAGCCGATTGGGTGCAATTGTAACGACAACAAGGAGCGACACATTGCCGGAGCCGGTTGATGGCGGGCTTCCCCAGTCTCACGCAGCTCTACCTCGCCGCCGCTCGTTGATCACTCCTGCAATTCAGCCTTCATTAAATCCGCTTCGGATTTCCGTCTCATCTCTGCTCCTTGGTGGTTACGATGAGCCAGAAACCCTCTCTTATCAAATTGCCCTATTTGGACCCTTAAGCGCTGAAGTCAGACGGTGTCGAGCGTCAGGAACGGCCCAAAGATGCCGGTCAAGTTCAGTAAATTGCCGAGTTGCAGTGGTGCAGATGGATTTCGAAAAGTGTCCCAAATCTGCCAACCTTTGCTTTGAATGAGCAATGCATCATCCATCTTGGATTTATCGATGGTGGAAGAGGCAAATTTGGTGAATAAAAAATCTTCTACCAAATTAGCTATAAGGCCGGTTCTGAATGTGTGTCCAGCCCCCTTTGTTTCTAAAGGTCTAACAATTTGGCTGGGCTCATCGACCATGGCGCCGACCTTGGTTCATGCGATCGCACCTTGCTGCCCTTTTGGTCAGATCAACCAATTCCGGGCCCTCAGTCTTCAGGCGGTTTACCTTTTGCGCAATAGGCTGATTTTTCCGGTAAAGCCAATTCAAGGAAGCTTCTTACTAAGCAACCATGATCAACGCCCCACGCTCAAATCCTACTTTGAGTAATGAGGGCGCATGATCTCAACTGGCAACGTAGCCCGCAATGGTGGCGTCAACACCGTCGCAATAAAGCTGCGCAAGAAACCGCGAAAATGCCGCTGAGAATCCTGAATGGTCGGCGATGTCGCCGTAAATATGCCGTTGCTCCAACCATGCTTGCGGCGTCTGCTTGGCGGCAATGGCAGCCTTAGAGAGACGCGCCCAATCCGGGTCATTGGCCTCGATTTTGCTGCCATCTTCCCGCACGCCCAAACACATGCGCGCCCACAACGCCTGAGACAGGGCCAGACCATCGGTAGGCGTCCGAGCGGCCAACGCAGTTCGAATGATCGGCAGAACGGCCCCTGAGTGACGACTGGATCCATCAAACGCCACCCGTCTGACGGTGTCGACCATCGCGGGATTGGAGAAGCGCGCGTCGATAAGATCCACATAGGCTTCTGGTGTGATCTCTGGCACGGGCGTGATATGGGGCAGAACTTCTTCAAGCGCCACTTTTCGAAGCAGCGCCTTGATCATAGGTGCGCGCATCGCGTCTGCGATTGTGTGAAGCCCCAATACTTCGGCTGGAGCCGCAATCACCTGATGACCGCCGTTAAGTAACTGCAGTTTCATCGCCTCATAGTCGTGCACACGATCTGAAACCGTTACGCCAACCTCCTCCAGGGGCGGGCGACCCGCGCAAAAATCATCTTCGATCACCCATTGACGAAAGTTCTCATGTGTCACGGGCGCTGCATCGTCAACGCCAATGCTTTGCACCATGGCCACTTCTCCAGGTCCGGTGGCGGGTACGATACAATCCACCATGGAATTCGGAAAACTAACAGTCTCTGCAATCCATTGTGCCAGATCAGAGTCACTTAGCTTGGCTAGGCCGATCACAACCTCTTTGAGAATGCGCCCATTGCCTGGCAAGTTGTCACAGCTCATGCAAGTGAAAGGACCAATGGCCGCGGCCCGCCGCGCCTTCAACGCTGCGACAATGACGCCAAAAGCGGTGCGAGGGGTGTCACCGTGGACCGCGTCATGCTGAATGTCGAGGTGCGTGGGCGAGAACCGTTTGTCGGCTGGGTCGAGGAAATAGCCCCCTTCAGTCACGGTCAGGGATACAATCCGGATTTGCGGGTCGGAAAGTTGGCGGATCAAGGCCCGATTGCCCTCCTCGATCGGCACATAATCCACCATTGCGCCAACCACCTCTGCAGAGGTGCCAGCCGGGTCCAGTTCGATCAGGGTTGTGAGGTAATCCTGAGCCGCCAGCTTATCGCGTTGCCCGCTGTCATAATCCCGCACTCCTGCGCCGATGATGGCCCAATCCAGCGCTTTGCCTTGTTGCATAAGGCGGTGCAAATACCACGCCTGATGCGCGCGGTGGAAGTTGCCGACGCCAATATGCACGATCCCCGGGGCGAGCGCCGCGCGATCGTAAGTCGGCACAAGAACACCGTCCGGCATGTCCTGAAGTGTCGCGTTGCTGAGTTTCATCGTTTCCGATCTCCTCGCGGGATATCCCATCAGCTCTTCTTTCTTTGCGGCTGGGTTAAAGGGCATAGGGCGGCCTCACGCGATGCGGAGTCCGTCTGTGTCAAATTTGTGGATCTGATCAGCCTGCGGCGTCAAATAAACGGTGTCGCCATGGCGCACAGCAATGTCGCCGGTGATGCGCACCGTGAACGTCTCTGCGAGCCCCGTGTCATGCACGTGGATAAAAGTGTCGGATCCAAGATGTTCCGCCACGCCAACCACCCCTTTCCACATACCTTCGGTCGTGCTGACCTCGGTGTGTTCAGGGCGAATACCAATGGTATGCGCGCCGTGTTTGGCAGCCTCCTCACCGACGATGAAATTCATCTTGGGGGATCCAATAAAGCCGGCCACAAACTTGTTTCGTGGTTTGTGATAAAGCTCCAGCGGAGAGCCAACTTGTTCGATGACGCCGGCCTGCAGCACCACAATCTTGTCAGCCATGGTCATGGCTTCGACCTGATCGTGGGTCACATAGATCATCGTGGTTTGCATCCGGTTATGCATCTCGCTGATCTCAAGACGCATCCCCACGCGCAAGGCAGCATCCAGATTCGACAACGGCTCATCAAAAAGGAAGGCCGAGGGATCGCGCACAATGGCACGACCGATGGCGACCCTCTGTCGCTGTCCACCGGAGAGCTGCCCTGGCTTGCGGTCCAGATAATCTGTGAGGTTCAACGCCTTGGCCGCCGCGGCTATGCGCTTTTCCTGCTCGTTCTCACCAACACCGGCCATGCGCATTGGAAAGGCAATGTTCTTGCGCACCGTCATATGCGGATAAAGCGCATAGGACTGAAAAACCATTGCCAACCCACGCTTGGAGGGCGGCACCTCTGTCATGTCTTCTCCGTCAATGACGACGTTGCCGGAGGTTGTTTCCTCTAGCCCGGCAATCAGCCTGAGCAATGTGGATTTACCGCAGCCTGACGGCCCTACGAAAACCGCGAACTCACCGTCTTCAATGGTCAGGTTCAACGGTGGAATAACTTCCACATCGCCAAACGACTTGGTCACGTTTTCAAGTTGAATGCGTCCCATGATGTTTCCTTACTTCACGGCGCCAAAGGTCAGGCCTTGGACCAATTGTTTTTGACAGAACCAGCCAAGCACCACGATGGGGCCGACAGCGGCGGTGGAGACAGCCGACAGGCGGCCAAAGAATAGGCCTTCGGGTGCGCGGTTGCCTTCGATGAGTTTGGAGAGCGTGGCAGCGTCGGTGGTGGTCAGACGCACCGTCCAATACGCCTCGTTCCAGCAGAAGATGAAACACAGCAGAGCGGTTGAGGCGATGCCACCCCAAGCCAGCGGGATCAGGATTTCCTTGATCTCCCCAAGCGTATCGACGCCGTCCATTTTGCCAGCTTCTATGATGTCCTTGGGGATCTCTTTGAAGTAGGTGAAGAGCATCCAGACCACGATCGGCAGGTTGATCAGGCTGAGCACAAAAATGATCATAAAGTGGGTGTCAAACAAACCAAGGCTCTTGGTCAAAAACGTCATCGGGTACAGCACTGCGGCAGCGGGCAGCATCTTGGTCGACAACATCCACATCAGCACATCTTTGGTACGTTTGGTCGGGTTGAACGCCATGGCGTAGGCCGCCGGAATACCCACCACAAGCGTGAAGATAGTGGCGAAGACCGAGGTAATGACCGAGTTGCGCGCAAAGCGCCAGTAGTCGTAGTTTTCGGTCATATTGAGATAGTTTTCGAGCGTCGGCGTGAACCAGAGCAGATACTCTGGTTTCACTGCATCAGCATCTGTTTTGAAGCTGGTCAGCACCATCCAGAAGATTGGAAAGAAGAACAGTAGGCCCACGATCCAGGCCAGCACTGGCCAGAGGACATTCGAAAGTTTCGAGCTTTGTGCAACGATCGCCATGGTCGGTTACTCCATCAAGGTCCTGCCAATCATGCGCAGCAGGAAAATTGCGACGATGTTGGCAAGGATGACTGCGAAGATGCCGGTAGCGCTGGCAGCTCCGATGTTATTGTTGGCAAATTCGCCGATCAGGTACGGCAGGTTTTTGTTGCCGTTGCCGCGGCTGACGATTTCGATCTCGGCGTAAAGCGACAGGTGGAAAATCGCCTGGATCATCACAACGATGGCTATTGGGCGTCCCAAGTGCGGCAAGGTGAGAAAGCGGAATTGTGACCATGGCCCTGCTCCGTCCAGCACGGCGGCCTCTTTCTGTTGCTGGTCTTCAGATTGCAGCGAGGTCATAAAAATCAGCACCGCAAAAGGTGTCCACTGCCATGTCACCATAATGATGACCGCAAGGGCGGAAGTTTGAGTGGCGCGGAAAGAGATCGGTGTGAGTTCCGGCCAAAGTGAGAAAAACCAGCCCACAAGCGGCGCATCGCGCAGCCCCTCAACCATGTCGTTGATGCTGCCCACCGCGATGCCCTGTAGACCAAGCACAGGATCGAGGATCATGTTGATCCACAGAACGGCGTTTACGGCAGGCATGACAAAGAAAGGTGAAATCAGCAGCACGCGAACGATCCCACGGCCCGGAAAGGCACGGTTGATCAACACGGCGATCAGCACACCGAGGATCACGGTCAAAAAAAGGATGCTGCAAACAATGACGAGGCTGTTTTGGATCGCGAGCAAAAAGTCTTTGGACTTGAGGACAAATTCGTAGTTCCCCAAACCCCGCCAGTTGCTCAAACTGGGGCTGGTCCATTCAGGTCGCCGTAGGCTGTTAAGCACATAGCGAATGAAGGAAAAATAAAGGGTCATTCCAAGCGGGACCAGCATCCAAACCAAAAGCAATAAGACCGCTGGTGTTTGAAGGAGCCTAGGAAGCGTTCTCTTAGACATGAGGCTTTCCTCCTCGCAAAACGACAAATTCGTTCAGCGCGTTGTTCATAGGTTGCAATTGGGTGAAGGGTACGTGTCGCTGCGTTGAATGAGCAAGTCAGCGACTAACTAAAAAGAGGGCCACGCTGGGGACCGTGACCCTCCCGGGGAGAAGAGGCTTAGTAGTAGCCTGCCTCTTTCATGATCGCATCGGCTGCTGCCTGAGATGCGGCAAGAGCTTCATCCACTGACTTGGCACCGGACAATGCAGCCGCCATTTCTTGCGCCACAGCAGAGCCCACTTCCGGGAACTCAGGAATTGCAGCGAATTGGACGCCCACGTATGGCTTCAGATCCGTCGCCTGTGGCGCGGCGCTTTCAATCGCCATCATCTCAGCTTTGGCAAAGCCTGCCGCAGCCTGGAACTCTGGCAGCGCATAAGTCGAAGCACGCTGTCCTGTCGGAACTGAACCCCAACCAAACTCTGGGTGGTTGCCTACTGCTTGCACATACTCTTTCGAGGTCGCCCACTCAATGAAGTCGCCCGCAGCTTCCGCATTTGGAGAGCCTGCCGGGATGGCCATAGCCCATGCCCAGAGCCAGTTGGCGCCAACCGGGTTACCCGCATTTGGCGATTGCGCGTAAGCAACGCCGTCTACTTCCAGGAAGGACGCCGCAATGGTGGCGTCGATCCACATCCCGCATTTGCCTTCGTTGTAGAGAGCTAGAATTTCGTTGAACGAGTTGCCTTCTGAGCCTGGAGGGCCGTAATTTCCAAGCAGATCAACGTAGAAGTTGATTGCAGCGCGCCACTCGTCGCTGTCGATGGTTGGGCGGTAGTCTTTGTCAAACCAAGCGCCGCCAAAGGAGTTCACCACTGTCGTGATAAAGGCCATGTTGTCGCCCCAGCCGGGTTTTCCGCGCAGGCATGCGCCGTAAACACCATCATCTGGGTTGTGGATTGCGGCAGCTGCGGCTTTCACATTATCCCAACTGTCGTTGTCGGCAATTTTAACACCCGCGGCGTCTGTGAGGTCTTTGCGATACATTACCATGGAGCTCTCGCCATAGAACGGCGCCGCATACATCTGGCCCTCGTGGCTCAGACCCGCACGGATCGCTGGCAAGATGTCCCCTTCATCATATGTCGCGCCGAACTTGAGCGGCTCAATCCAGCCTGCTGCACCCCAGATAGGGGCTTCCTGCATGCCAATGTTGATGATGTCATACTGACCGCCACCGGTGGCCGTATCAGAGGTCACTTGCTCCCGCAGAACACCTTCCTCCAGCGAAACCCAATTCAGTTCCACTCCGGTCTCTGCTGTGTAGGCTTCAGCAACCTTTTGCATGTTGATCATGTGACCGTTGTTCACGATCGCAATTGTCAGGCTGGTGTCAGCAGCAGCTGCACCGGCCATCAAGGTCATGGCACTAACCGCACCAAGCGCGTTTCTATAGGACATCCGATCCTCCCTGTCTCTGGATGTTGCATTCACAGCGTAGCGCTAAAGATCGCACTGCGTCAATTTAAAATTTTACGCGCGTAAATTTTTAAAGTTACGTATGTAAAATCAACACCTTACGCAGAACCGCGCATAATCAATCGCCCCTCAAACAACGTAACATCCCGTGTTTTTGCACGCTGCCCCGACTCAATAAGCCCCAAAAGCGTCTCCACACTCCGCGCCCCAATGGAATCGTAATCCTGAGAAACCGTGGTCAAAGACGGGCAGGTGTATTGCGAAAATGGATGGTTGTCGTGTCCCGCTACGCGCAGTGCACTGCCCGCCCCCAGCCCAACACGCAGACCATTTTCATAGGCCGCCGACAGAAAGCCGATGGCCAAACGGTCATTGGAACAAAGCACGGTGTTGGTCGGCAAAAGACGCTTTGTGATCAGCCGTTTGCCTTCCCGAAATCCAATCTCTTCAAAGTCCCAGCCCTCGCCATCTGCCTGGATTAAATGTGGCTCTTGATCCAAACGCTCCATCGCCGCGATATAGGCTATTCGCCGCTTGTAAGCGTTGGGGTTGATGGGGGTTTTCAACTCAAAAAACACCGGAGGTTCCCCAGTCCGACATAAGTATTCGACAATCAATTCAATACTCTGATCGTTGTCCGAACCAAAGAAAGCCTCCCCGATCCCGTCTAGATTGGCATCAAAAAGAACCGTCGGAACTTCTTCGGCGAACTCGGCCACTCGTGCCGTGTCAGACGCGCGTCCCAATGGGGCCAGAAGCACCCCTGCAGGCTTGATCGCGCGCAAACTGTCCAGGTTAGCGATTTCCTGCTCTGTCCCGGCATGAGAACTCAGCAACAGCGGATTAAATCCCACCTTTAAAATCATGCCTTCAATTGTCCGTGCAATGCCGGCAAAAAACGGGTCGGTCAGATTGGGTACCACCAGGCCGATGTTTTTTGTCTGTCGCCGGTTTTGGTTGATCGCGTAAATGTTGGGTCGATAATTGTATTGCTCCAACGCCGCTTCGATGCGCGCACGCGTGGTTTTCCGCACGCTCTCCGGATCGTTGAAGTACTTCGAGATGGTTGGCCGGGAGATCCCACTAATCGCCGCGAAATCTTCCATGTTTTTGATTTTGGGCTCACTCATTGCCTGTCCTTCTGGCGCCAATTGGCGCGTTCGCTTCCAAAGCTAATGCAAAATGCCGGTCAAAGAAATCTGAAACTTAACGCCCGAAAAGTTACTACACTCCTCAAGCGAGCCATTGACGAACACGCCCCGCGCACCATTCCCTTAAGGCAGAAGTTGGTTTAGACAGCATTGATTGTTCGGAAGCCCGCGATGGGATTCCCCCCCTCTCAAGGCGAAGACAGCACTGTGAATTTGCGATTTTTCATTGCAAAAACTCATAATTTCGATATTTTGAACTTATGTTTAATCCAGTCGAAACACCGCCAGTCAGGCCGACCGGCGAAACCGGGTCCGCCACGCAGCAAGCTTATGCGGCGTTGCGTCGAATGATCGTCGTTGGGGAGCTGTCCCCTGGCGAGAAACTCAAAATCGACACGCTGCGAAAGACGCTGGACACCGGAGCCTCTCCAGTCCGCGAAGCACTGAGCCTTTTGGTCAGTGATCAACTGGTTGAACGCCTAGACCAGCGCGGGTTTCGGACAGCCTCGGCAAGCCGCGGCAATTTCGAAGAGATCCTCATGTTGCGCTGCCACCTCGAAGAGATGGCCCTGCGGCGCGGCATCACATACGGCAATCAAACCTGGGAGGAAAGCCTTGTGCTTGCCCACCACCGTATGGTGCGGCAAGACCGGGATGACGTGGAAGCCTTTGAGGAGCGCCACAAAGCCTTTCACATGGCACTGCTATCCGCCTGTGACTCCCCAATTTTGCTCAGGTTCTGCAATCAACTGTATGATCTGAATGTGCGCTACCGCTACCTCGCGGGCCGCGCATCGGGTTATCAAAAGCGGGACGTCAGCAATGAACACGCAGACATTTTGGCAGCAACAGTCGAACGCAACGCCGATCTAGCGGTGGAACGCTTGATTTCACATTATCGGCAAACCGGCGACTTCCTAACGGCGCAGTTTGACACCCCAGAGTAGGCAGTTGGCCTGCCCATAAGGACAGGCCAACACCACTCATGCTTTTGCCAATACCAGATCAAAATCGACCCGCGCGTAAGGCCCATCGACCTTGCCGGACAGCTCAAATCCATCTGGGAAGCTGCCCGCAGGCTGCGGGACATAGGTCATGACCAAATCCCCGCGCACGCCAAACACCGTGTCCTGATCCAGATACGGATCATCGTCCGGAAACACCTCGGTCACCAGAGAGCGGAACCCCTCGGCGGTTACGATGTAATGCAAGTGCGACGGACGCCAAGGATGCCGCCCCGCCGCATTGAGAATATCGCCAACCGGCCCATCTGAGGGCACGGTGTACTCCACAGGTCGCACCGTGGTGAAAGCATAGCGTCCATTTTCATCAGCAGTCATCAATCCATGGAACGAATGGATATCCTGCTCCGGGTCTTGACTGGAATACATCCCGTTGGGTGCAGTCTGCCAGATGTCAATCTGGGCACCCGGAATCGCATTACCCTCCGTATCGCGCACGATTCCCTCAACAAGCACGGTCTCGCCTTCATAGTCCCGTTTCATATCCCCCCCAACTGCAAGCGGCGGCGGATTGGACACATGGAACGGGCCAAGCACGGAGGAACTGGTGGCCTCCGGTGTGGAGTGCAACATGTCCACCAGCGAGGACAGGCCCATGACATCGGACAGCAACACAAACTCCTGTCGCTCAGGGCTGGTGATCTCCCCTGCCCGCGTCAGAAAGTCGATCCCTACCCGCCACTCGTCGTGGGTCAAGTTCACCTCACGAGCAAAATCATGGATGTGACGTGCTAAACCTGAAAGCACTTCTTTGACTCGCGGGTCCGTGTCATCGCCAAAATAGGATGTGAAAACGTCGGTGATGTTGTCTTTGGTGACAGAGCGCATGGGCGCCTCCTAGTTCAGAATGGCGAGGCTGAGCGCCGGATAGCGGATCAGCAGGATAAGAACGATCAGCATCACGCCCGCAAAAGGCAGCGCGCCAAGGAACACGTCTTTGAGGGAGATGCGGTCGTCGTTCAGCGTGGCTTTGATCACAAAGCAGGAGATACCAAGCGGTGGTGTCAGCAGGCCGATTTCGGCGCCCACCACGGTGATGATGCCAAACCACACAAGGCTCAGGCCCATGGGCTCGACCAGCGGCAGGAACAGCGGCACCACAATCAAAATGATCGATGCCGTGTCCAGAAGCGTGCCGAGAAACAACATGAGCAAGACATACAACAGCATGACAGTGAAAAAGCTGGCCTGACTGTTGGCGAGCATATCGCCCAACTCGTTTGGCAAGCCCGCAAGACCGAGCATACGGCTATAGATCGACGCGGCTGTGATCAGGAAGAGGATCGAAGCGGTGATGTGCCCGGTCTCTAGCAGCGCCTCCCAGAACCCTTTGGCGGTCATACGGCGACGCACAACCGCAATCAGCAGCGCCACAAGCGCTCCGGTTGCTCCGGCCTCCACAGGCGTAAGCCACCCGGTGTAAATCCCGCCCAGCACAACAATGATCAGCCCCACTGTTGGCAATGTCTTTGAGGCAATCTCACCCCAGGGCATCGCCTCAAAATCTTCTGCCGGACGTCCGCCAACAAAGTTCGGAAAGAACCGCCCCATGAAGAAAATCGCGCCTACATAGGCCACCGCCAACATGAGGCCCGGCACCACACCGGCTAGGAACATCTCGCCAACCGATTGCTCAGCCACGAAGGAATAGATGATCAGCATTGCCGACGGCGGAATGATCATACCCAAAACAGAAGATCCGGCGACCACCCCAACTGCAAAGCGCGGGTTGTAGTCGTACTTGAGCATCTGCGGCACAGACACTTTGGAGAACACGGAAGCGGAGGCAATAGAGCTGCCGGTCACGGCGGCAAACACAGCATTTGCCCCAACCGTGGCCATGCCAATGCCGCCTTTGACCCGCCGGAAGCCTGTGCTCATGACGTCGTAAACGTCCGCGCCGAGCCCGGCTTTGGACACCACAAGCCCCATGAAGGTAAACAGCGGCACCGTGGCAAACGTGTATTCCATCACACTGTCACCAACCGCGATCTTAAGCAGGTTCATAGCCAGGTCGAAATTGTCGCGCATCAGCCAGATAGAGACAAAAGACACCACGCCCAGCGCAATCGGGATATACATTCCAAGGTAAATCAGGACGACAATGGCAACGACAGAGGCCATGCCAATTTCTAGCGGACTCATTCTTTGTCCTCATGTTCGGGAGCGCGGATCAGCTCTGGTTTTTCAGCAGGGGAAAGAACTTTGAAGGCAAAGAGCAGCGCACAAAGGGTCGCGCTGGCAAAAATGGTGAGCTTGATCGGCCACCACGGTGCCGTGAAAATGCCCGGCACGCCAAAATAGTCACGTGTGTCCAACATCTCCAGGAACTCGGGCCAGATGGTGATCGCCACCAAGGTCATGAAGATCGCGCTGATCGTGTCGATGACGTGGCGCAGCATATTGGCAAAACGCGGAAACCGATGGCCGATCACCACAAGAAAGCCGTCAGATCGCGTCAGGCGGTTCACCCGTACCACATCCGGTAGCTGAAGGAACACAATCAGCACCATGGCAAATTGCACCACTTCATAAGCCCCACGGAACGGCGCGTTGAACACACCCCGCGCCACCACATCAAAGTTCACGATCAGGACAAGGCCCAGCACCACCAGCGTACCAACAGCATTGGCGCCAATTGCGGTGGTGCTGGCAATTCCGGAAAGGGCCCGGAGTGTCTTGCCAAAAACAGAGGTCGTCACAGTCAGGCCCTTTCAGTATTTTGGATCAGCCGATCACTCGGCCCAGTTGCGCACGCCGGTGTAGCCAGCGGCTTCGAGCTTGCCGAGGTAAGCGCTGAGCATCTCGCTGCCTGGCTCCCCCTTGTCGTCCAATGTCTTGGCCCACTCCGCCGCAATGTTTGGCATCGCTGCCGCCCATTTGGCGCGGTCTTCGGTGGTCACGTCAACAATAGTACCGCCTGCCGCTGCGTAAGCATCCCGGCTTTCTGCAGCACGATCCATGGCAATGCCCGCCACGTGATCCCGATACATCACCGCGACCTCTTCCAAGGCAGTTTTGACTTCATCCGGCAAACCTTCCCAGTAGTTTTTGTTCACTGTGATGGTTTTGGAGTTCACCGCCCCCAGATCCGCCCGCAGCATGTAAGGGGCCACTTCCGCGATCTTGAAGGTCTTGGCCGCTTCTGGCCACAGCATGGCTTTATCCACCAGCCCCGTGTCGAGCATGTTGTAAAAGTCGGTAAGCCCCCCACGAACGCCAGCGGCCCCCTCAATACCCTCCAGATAGCGCAGGTTCATACCGGCGCCGGCAACCTTGGCACCCTCCATGTCACTCACCGAATTCACCGGCTCCTTGGAGAACACCTGATAGGTGTCGAGAACCACGCCAGTCGCCAAGTAAACTTGATTTTGCTTGGCAAACTCGTTCTGCATGGTCGGATACTCTTTGGCGATCTCATCCACCGCCTTGGCCACCGCACGCGCATCCGCCGCCACAAAAGGTGTCACCGCAGAAATCGCCTGAGAGGGCAGTTTCGAGCTGTGGAAGATGGTGGTCACAATGCCAATGTCACCAAGACCAAGCTTGACCCCTTCCAACACACCTTTAGGCTTCACAATCGAGCCGCCATAGCTCTCTTGCCAATCCATCTGGTAGTTGCCGGTTTTGGCCAACTTCTTGTCGACCTCCGGGATGAAGAAATTGGTGAATTCCTTGACCCAAAGCGCGCGCGCCGGATACCCGTCGATCACAACCGCTTTGATGGTTTCCTGTGCAAATGCCGGGGCCGCGGCCAATCCGGCCATCAATGCGCCCAGCGCCAGTCCTTTGTTCATCATTCCCATCGTCTCCTCCCTAGATGGTTCAAATTTACGAGGTCATTTCTTGATCCAATTGACCTCCACATCTGTGCCTGAATTTTTGTACATCTTTGAAACGGCACAGTATTTCTCAGTTTCCGCCGCCACCTGCGCCAACTCCTCCACGCTGGCAGCTCCGTCTGACGTCACGTCCAGACGGATGGCTTTGAACGGCACCTCGATCTCTTCCTGCAACAACACACCCCGTCGGTCGAAATCGATTTCCATCTCGAATTCGAGATGCCCAACGTCGACACCCAACTTGGCCGCACATTTGTGCCCGATGGTGTTGGTGCAACCTACCAAGGCAGCATAGGCTGTTTCGGTTGGCGAAAACCCAAGATTGGTCCCACCCCGCTCCGCCGGCTCGTCAATGGTGAGCGACAGGTCGCGTGTATGCACCACGCAATGGCTATGACTGCTGGCAAAACCAGACATCTTGATCGTCACAACAGTTTTTTGACGAATGGCCATAGTGTTAAATCCTCACGCGTAGTTGCAGGCTTGTTCGAAAGGAAACCGCGGCAGCTTCTGGAACAGCGCGGCTTCGTCCGCATATCCAAGGTTACACAGAAAATTTGACCGCAGTGTGGTTCCCGCAAAAAACTCTTCATCCACAACCGCATTTGAAAACCCGCTCATGGCGCCAACGTCCAGTCCAAGCGCCCGTGCGGCGATCATGAAGTAGGCACCTTGTAACGTGCCATTGCGAAACGCTGTGGTTTCACTGTGCTCGGGCTTACCTTCAAAATGTGGACGGCGATCTTCGTGTGGAAACAGGAATGGCAGATGACGCCAGAATTCCAGATCATGGGCGATGATCGCTGTCACCGGCGCAGCCATCATCTTGTCGATGTTTTTGTCCTTTAACGACTTGGCAAGCCGCTCCTTGCCTTCTTGGCTTTTGACAAACACAAAACGCGCCGGGCAGGTATTCATGCTGGTTGGGCCAGCTGCCGTGATCTCATAGAGACGATGCAGTAGCGCGTCCGGCACCAGCTTGTTTTGCCAGGCATAATGAGATCGGGCATCGGCAAGGATCACATCAATACTGTCGCCATCCAGTTCTGATTTTCGACCTCTAAGGGCGCGGACAGAGGCCTGGGCCTCCGCCCGCGCGCGCTCCAAGTCATCCCCAATAAGAGCGGTCATTGAGCGGCCCTCGCCACCACGTCAGCTTCATCCACAATCGGATTGGCGCAAATACCAATGCCTTCAATTTCAACCTCTACTGTTTCCCCGGGCCGCAACCAGCGTGGCGGCGTCTTGGCGTGCCCAACACCTGGCGGAGTGCCCATCGCGATGTAATCACCTGGCTCCAGCGTGGTGTATTCAGAAATGGTCGCGATGGTCCTGGCCACGGACCACATCATGTCAGAAGTGGTCGCGCTCTGTAGGATCTCATCACCGACACGGCTCTCGATCTTCAGACCCACCGCGCCTTCCGGCAACTCATCCGGTGTCACAACCACCGGTCCAATTGCACCCGTGTCATCAAAGTTTTTGCCCGGCGTCCACTGATGGGTTTTGCGCTGATAATCCCGTACAGACCCATCATTGAACAACGTGTAGCCAAACACATGGTTGAGCGCATCTTCTTCACGAATATGCCGCCCACCCTTGCCAACAATCAGCATCAGTTCCACCTCATAGTCGAGCTTCTCGGAACAGGACGGACGCACCATCGGCGCCCCGGCTGGTATGATGGAATTGCGGCCACGCATGAACAGCGCCGGATACTCCGGGACGTCATACCCACCTTCTTTGATGTGATCGACATAGTTGAGCCCAAGGCAGATGATCTTGCCAGGCTCAGCGATAGGCAACGCCGGCTCAATCGTATCTACCGACACTGGTGCTACATCGATTGCATCAAAGGCTGGCGCTGTGCCCCCGTCTTCAATCAACTGCATCAAGTCGCCATCCACACCCGGAAGCTTTTTGGCTGCGTCGCCTTGAACCGCAAATACGCCAGCCGCGCCGGCCGTTTTACCAACAATGAATCTCATCGTTTTCCCCTAGCTTTTTTCCACCATTGCCGATTATTTATGTTAGTGTCAATAAATATCGATATTTTTGTTAGAAAGGGCAAAACATGCCAAAATGGGAAGAGTACAAAGCACACGCCCGCGAGCGAGGGGCGCTCGCACTGGAATTATTTGTCGTTGAATCAACACCTTCCGCCGACGGCCCGCCGGTTCCGGACGTTTTGCCTGATCATCTAGCCTATCAACGGGACATGGAAATCGCGGGTAACCTGGCCTTCGCAGGCCCGCTTTCCGATCTCAGCGGAGACCTCATGGAAGGCACCGGCATGATCGTTTACCGCGCTGAGTCGCTGGACGAAGCGCGTGCCATGGCCGATGGCGACCCCATGCACAAAACCGGCGCACGCACCTACACGATCCGGCGCTGGCTCATCAATGAAGGCAGCCTGTCGCTGTCCGTTGGCCTATCCACAAAGTCTGTGACGCTGAGGTAGCCCCGTGGCCAAACCAACAAGCGTTTCGGACTTTCTCGCTGGGCTGCTCGACCTCCGCAAAAGCAGCAACGATCTGGACGACCGTTCCATTGCGGAACTCTGCGAAGCCCTGCTGTCCACCGAGGGACAGGTCTCAGGCCGCCGTATCGCAGCAGCCCTACTGGCGCGGTATCAAATCATGGACAAGGCGGGCAAACACGCCTTCTTCACCCACCTGAATGACGCTTGGGACGTGGACCCAGCGCAAATCAAAGAACTCGCCGCACAGTATGATGAGGGCCCCACTCCGAAAAATTTTGCCGCCTTGGTGAAAGCCGCGGAACCTCGCCGCCAAGAACTGTTTCGCCGTCTCAATCAGGCCGAAGGCGCGACCGCCGCATTGGTGCAAATGCGCGTCGACTTATTAGACTATGTAAGAGACGACCCGAACCTGAAGCGCACGGACCTGGACCTGGTGCACTTGCTAACCAGCTGGTTCAACCGAGGTTTTCTGGTTTTACGGCAAATCACTTGGTCCACGCCAGCCAACATCCTTGAGAAAATTGTGGCCTATGAGGCCGTGCATGAAATCAAGGATTGGGACGATTTGCGTCGCCGTCTACATCCGGAAGACCGGCGCTGCTTCGCGTTTTTTCACCCGGCCATGCCGGAGGACCCCCTGATTTTTGTCGAAGTCGCGCTGACCAAAGACATTCCCGGCTCGATCCAAAACGTGCTGGCAGAAGACCGTGAGACGCTACACATCGATGCCGCGCGGACCGCTGTTTTCTACTCCATTTCCAATTGCCAACAGGGGCTCGCAGGCATCAGCTTTGGCAATCTGCTGATCAAACAAGTGGCCTCAGAACTCAGCACTCAGCTCCCTCACCTCACAACCTTTGTGACCTTGTCTCCGATCCCTCTGCTGCGCAAATGGCAAGCTCAGCAATCGCTGGACGCATTGCCAGTCGACGCTGATTTGGCAGCCCACTACCTGCTCAACGCCAAACGCAAGGACGGCTTCCCCTATGATCCCGTCGCCCGCTTTCACCTTGGCAATGGTGCGTTGATCCACGCGGTACACGTGGAAGCAGACACCACCGAGAAAGGCAAAGCACAATCCGGCGGGGTCATGGTGAACTACCTCTATGACCTTAGCCAGACAGAGCGGAACCACGAAAGCTTCGCCCTCAATCACACCATCTCCGCATCGCGCGCCTTGCAACAAAAAGCCCGCTCCATGGCGCAACGGCTGAACACTCAAAAAACCGAGACTTCAAAATGACCAACATCCTTTTTGACGCCCTGCTGAGGGGGCACTCTGCCAATCCCGCACCTTTCCTCGAAACCGACGACGGGGCGATCCTCACTTACGCTGAATTTGTGACGCTGGTGGCCAAAACAGCAAACGTTCTGGTTGCTGCGGGTTTGAAGCCGGGGGATCGGGTTGTGGTTCAAGCGCCCAAACTCGCACAAACCCTGGCACTTTATGGCGCGACCCTTCAGGCGGGCGGCGTCTACCTTCCCCTCAACACCGCCTACACCGCAGATGAGATGCAGTATTTCATTGGCGACGCCACTCCATCTGTGATCGTTTGCGAAACCGCATCAGTGGACGCGCTCTCGACAGTGGCCGAAACCTGCGGCGCGCGCATCTTGACCCTGGACGCTAATGACCGGGGCAGCCTGACAGAACAAATTGCCAACGCGCCTGACACCTTCCAAACCGTGCCGCGCGGACCGGAAGACTTGGCGGCCCTGCTCTACACCTCAGGCACAACAGGACGCAGCAAAGGCGCCATGCTCACCCATGGCAACATCTTGTCCAATGCAGAGGTATTGACCGACCTTTGGCAGATCGCCAATCAAGATCGCCTGATCCACGCCTTGCCAATCTTCCACACCCACGGCCTCTTTGTGGCGATGAATACGGCGATGATCGCAGGCGCTCAGGTGCGGCTGATGCAAAAATTTGACGTGGACACCGTCCTTTCAAACCTGCCAGAAGCCACCTTGATGATGGGGGTGCCTACCTTCTATACCCGCCTGCTGTCTGACCCGCGGTTTACCAAGCAGGCCTGCACCAACATGCGCCTATTCACGTCCGGCTCTGCCCCCCTGCTTGCTGAAACACACATTGAGTTTGAACAGCGCACAGGCCATCGCATTCTGGAGCGCTACGGCATGACAGAAACCAATATGAACACGTCTAACCCTTATAGTGGTGAACGCCGCGCCGGCACCGTTGGCTTCCCCTTGCCCGGCACAGACATCCGCATAACCGCGCCGAACAGCACCGAGACTGTGCTGGGCGGCGAAGTGGGCATGATCGAAGTTAGCGGGCCCAATGTTTTTGCCGGCTATTGGAGAATGCCGGAGAAGACCGCCGAAGAGCTGCGCGAAGACGGGTTCTTCATCACCGGTGATCTGGGTTTGGTCGATACTGACGGCTACGTGCATATCGTCGGGCGTCAAAAAGATCTTATTATCTCAGGCGGTTACAATATCTACCCCAAAGAGATCGAGGCCGTACTCAACGACATAGAGGGCGTTCAGGAAACTGCCGCGTTTGGCGTGCCCCACGCTGACTTTGGAGAGTCGGTTGTGGCCGCAGTCGTTTTGGAAAGTGGCGCTGAGGTTCCCGAGAGTGTCTTTGCCGACACCGTCGCCAAAAAGCTCGCACGCTTCAAACATCCACGGCGCTATGAATTGCTTCCTGAACTGCCGCGCAACACCATGGGCAAAGTGCAAAAGAACCTGCTACGCGACCGTTTTTCAACCTAGACAGCGTTACAGAGGAAGGGCGGCGGGCAGTAGCGAGCCGCCCCGCTAGTCGAATGTTGCTTGGATATGGTCAGCCGTCTCTCGCAGCGCACGCTCAATAGGATCTTTTTGCATCTCAAATCTGGAAGACGGCACCGGCACGGAAATAGCGTGCAAATCGCCGACCCAGTCCCGAAACGCGAAACCTATCGCGGACACCCCTCCAGAATGCTCATCCAGGTCGTATGCCAACCCGGTTTCGCGCACGCCATCCAACTCCGACAAGAAACGTGAGACCTCCACGGTCACACCGTTTCGATCCCATTCATTCCGGGCCAACTTCAAAGCTTCATCATTGGGTAAGGCTGCCAAACACGCCTTTCCATTTGCCGTGGTCGTCAGCGGAAAGACTTCTCCCACTTGAGACACGGTTGTCAAACGATGGGTCCCGGGAACCTGATCCAGAAACACCATGCCAATCCCACGCATCACCGCAAGGTCCGTGGTTTCACCGGTCTTTTGCGTCAGTTCCGTCAACAAAAGACGACAATGCTCTACAATGTTGTATTGCGCGCTGCTTGCAAGCGAGGAAAACTCAGGCCCCAGTATAAGCCCGCGCCCTTGAGGTGCGCTGATCACGAGGTTTTCCTCGACCAGCGCACTTGCGATTCTCTGTACCGTTGAGCGGGGCAAGCCCACTTGCTCTGCGATTTGGCCGAGGCTCAAACCAGTTTGTGTTTTTTTCAGAACGCGCAAAATGGCTGCTGCGCGGGCAATGACCTGAATGCCGGATCTCGAATTTTTATCTTCAACTTCAGCCACTTGAAATTCCCTCAGTGCCAAATCTATTTGCATCGCTGTCGGCGATCTCTCGCTCATTACTGTACCGCAATGCGGTTCATGTCAACCGCATTGTGATTTTTTTGGTTGACCGCATTGCGGTGCATATGCATCACTATGCGAGACAGGTGGGAGGAGCCACCCGGACATTTTGGACAGCAAAAACGCCGGATTCGGCGAACAGAGGAGGTGTGCCCAATGGTAGAAATTCGCGGTATCGAGTTTCAGGCAAACACAGACAACGACATGGGGCTGGAGTTCTACAATCTCAGCCACCGCTACGGGTTCCAGTGCCCAAACTGGCCCTATTTCAAAGACGTGCAGATCGATCGGAAGCACTACATGGCGAAGTCCGGTGTGCTGAGCCAGACGATCACCACAACCATGCACGTCACCACGCACATCGACGCCCCGGCGCATGTGGTGCAGGGCACACCATTCATTGACGAAGTGCCCCTGCCGCACTTCTTCGGCTCGGGACTGGTGGTGTCCATCCCGAAAAAGAAATGGGAACCGATCACCGGAGAGGATCTGGAAAAGGCCTGCGGCCATGCGATCCGTAAAGGCGACGTTTTGATCATCAATACCGGTTGGCACAAACAGTATGAAGATGGCGACTACTTTGCCTATTGCCCCGGCCTCGTTCCCTCTGCCGCAGAATGGATGATCGAGAAAGGTGTGAAAGTTGTCGGCCACGACACACAGGCCAACGACCATCCTCTGGCCACGGCCATCGGTCCGCAGCGTAATGGCCCGATCCTGCCGCATCTCGAGGAAGAGTACAAAGAATGGTCTGGCGGCCGTGATTGGAAAGACGACTTCCCGGAGTGGGAACCCGTCCACCAGGCGCTCTTCTCCAAAGGCATTCTCGGCATCGAGAATGTCGGCGGCGATCTCGACGCCATTACCGGCAAGCGCTGCACCTTCGCCTTCTTCCCTTGGAACTGGGACCGAGGCGACGGCTGCATCATTCGTCTCGTGGCGATGATCGACAAGGGTCAGCAGTACCGCATCGAGCCGGGCGAAGACTTCTAAATCTATCCAAGCAAACTGGCCGCCGCTGCGGTGGTGGCCTCCTTTCGCAACGGAGTAAAACCATGCATCTCAAACGCTTTCGGGACGCCCAACCCTATGAGGCACCCAACCACTATGGCTGCCATGGCCTGCGTCTACAGGGCTTCGAAGAAGGTGGCCCCAAAAATCAATGGATTGGTTTTAGCCAGTTCCTTCCCGGCGGTGGCGCTGGCCCGGACTTCACCCCGTTTGAGAAAGTCTATGTTGTGCTCGAAGGCGAAATGACTGTCATCGTAGACGGCCAAGAAACTGTGCTGAGCCAATATGACAGCTGCACCATCGCCCCTAACGAAGTGCGCACCATCGAAAACCGCCGCAATGACGTCTGCAAGATGCTCGTGGTGATCCCTTATCCGCCCGAAGCAAAGACGGAGATAAACTGATGAACGCGATGAGCAATCCCCTTTCGATGTTTGAGGTAACCGGTCAGGTCGCCTTGATCACCGGCGCCTCTGGCGCCTTCGGCATGGTCGCCGCACGCATTCTGGCCGGTGCCGGCTGCAATCTTGTACTCGCCGCAGGCAATCAGTCTGCATTGGATGACATCGCTAGGGAATGTCGCGACATGGGCGCCTCAGTGGTTGCCGTGAACACCCGGCCCAGTAACGAAGGCGCGTGTGAGGCGTTGATTCAAGAGGCGGTGTCCAACTTTGGCCAGCTCGATATTCTGGTCGTTGCCTCCGGTATGAACAAGGTTGCGCCGATCAATGAATTGTCACCGGAGACCTTCACTAATGTTATGGACGCCAATGTCACGCAAAGCTGGCTTCTCGCCCGCGCAGCAGCCGCGCAAATGACGGCCCAAGGCACAGGCGGCAAGATCGTCTTGGTATCTTCGGCGCGCGGCCTGCTTGGTCACCCTGCTGGCTATACCGCCTATTGCGCCTCCAAGGCGGCGGTTGACGGCATCACCAAATCGCTGGGCTGTGAACTTGGCCCGACGGGCATCACCGTTAACGCGATTGCGCCAACTGTTTTTCGCTCTCCGCTGACAGCGTGGATGTTTGAAGACAACGAAGAAGCCACCAAGGTGCGCAACGGCTTTTTGACCCGCGTGCCAAAGGGTCGCTTGGGCGAACCTGAAGATCTTGCAGGTCCACTGCTGTTCCTCGCGTCCAAAGCATCCGACTTTTACACCGGGCATATTCTTTATGCCGACGGCGGATATACGGCGGGCTGAGCGATGGCGAACCAAAAACATATCGCCGTCATTGGCGCGGGATTGATGGGACACGGCATCGCACTGACCATGGCGCGTGCAGGGCACACTGTGGCGATCACCGATCCAATCGAAGACGCCCGCCAATCCGTACGCAAACGCATCGCGCACAGCATGCAGGCCATGGGTGTTTCCGACCAAGACATCTGCCAGTCGCTAAAACGTATCGAAGTGTTTGGCTGCAACGCCGGTGCTGTCAAAACTGCTGACGTGGTTTTTGAGGCGGCGCCCGAGAAAATGGCCCTCAAACAGGCGATCTTTGCCGACGTCGAAAAACATGCGCCTGATCACTGCATTCTGGCTTCCAACACTTCCGTGATGCCAATCACCCAGATCATGTCCGAGCTGCGGCTGAAAAACCGCGCGGTTGGTACGCATTGGTGGAACCCTCCCCACATGATCCCATTGGTTGAAGTGGTCAAAACCGAGTGGACCGACGACGACGTGGCGCAATCGGTGTTCGGCCTTTTGGCGCACGCGGGCAAAACCCCGGTCATGGTCGCCAAAGACGTACCGGGCTTTATTGGAAATCGTCTACAACACGCCCTATGGCGCGAGGCCGTGAGCCTTGTGGAGAACGGTATCTGTGACGCAGAGGCTGTCGACACGGTGATCAAATCCAGTTTTGGGCGTCGCTTGGCCGTGCTGGGACCACTGGAGAACGCCGACCTTGTGGGCACCGACCTCACGCTCGACATCCACGAAAACGTGCTCTTTGACCTTGAGGCGCGCCGGGGACCGTCGCCCTACCTACAAGATCTCGTTTCGCGCGGCAATCTGGGCATGAAGTCCGGCCGGGGCTTCCGTACTTGGACCGAGGACGAAGCCAACGCGGTGCGGGCTCGTGTCGCCAACCATTTGACCAAACTTGAGACCATTCTGGAAAACTAAAACAGAACCCTGGCGGGGAGGCTGGGGATAAGGGAGGACTACAATGACCAAGACTTTCAAAACACCGACGCGCCGCGCGTTTCTGGCCGGGGCCACGGCGGCATTCGCCACGCCCGCTATCCTGAAATCGTCACGCGCCTATGCAGCCACGCCGACGCTCAAAGTGGGCCATGTCAGCCCGCGAACTGGGCCTTTGGCGGGCTTTGCCGAAGCTGATGATTTTGTGCTCAAAGGTATTGAGGCGGCGCTGTCCTCTGGCCTTGAGAACAACGGCAAAAGCTGGAACGTGGAGATCATCTCTAAAGACAGCCAATCTAACCCAAACCGCGCCGCCGAGGTCGCAGCCGACCTGATCCTGCGCGATGAGGTCGACATTATTGTCGCCGCCTCCACGCCCGACACCGTGAATCCGGTCGCCGATCAGGCCGAGATCAACGAGGTGCCGTGTATCACCACCGACTGCCCATGGCAGCCGTACTTCTTTGGTCGTAACGGCGTTCCGGGTGAAGGTTTCGCCTCCACTTACCACTTCTTTTGGGGTCTTGAAGACGTCATCGGGGCTTTCCTTGATATGTGGGGGCAGTCTGGTGTCGCCAAAAAAGTCGGTGGCCTGTTTCCAAACGACGCAGACGGCAATGCATGGGGCCATCCGGAACTTGGCCTGCCGACACCGTTGGCCGCTGCAGGCTATGACCTGATTGACCCGGGCCGGTTTCAGCCTTTGTCGGATGATTTCTCCAACTACATCGCCGCTTTCAAGGAAGCCGGCTGTGAAATTGTCACGGGCAATATGATCGCACCTGATTTTGCAACCTTCTGGTCGCAAGCCGCGCAGCAAGGTTTCAATCCAAAGATTGTAACCATCGGCAAAGCGCTATTGTTCCCATCCGTCATTGAAAGTCTTGGTGATCGGGGCGACGGTCTGAGCTCCGAAGTCTGGTGGTCCCCAAACCACCCATTTGCCTCATCTTTGACCGGTGCTTCAGCCAAGGATTTGGCGACGGGTTATACTACCGCAAGCGGACGTGCGTGGACGCAACCGATTGGCTTCAAACACGCTTTATTTGAGGTGGTCGCGGATGTGGTGAAACGCGCTGAGGATCTGGAAGATCCAGAGGCCATTACCGCAGCCATTGCTGGCACAAGCCTGAACACAATTGTGGGGCCGGTCGATTGGTCCAAAGGCCCGATCAACAACGTCACCAAAACGCCGCTGGTTGCAGGCCAATGGCAGAAAACCGGCGACAGTTTTGAGCTGGAAGTTGTGGCCAATTCCGCCGCGCCGGAAATCGCCCTCACATCCGACCTGAAACTGCTCAGCTAATCTCCCGCGCGGCGCCTTTTTACCGGCGCCGCGCTCCTCAATCATGAAAGAGGACCGGATGACAACGATCTTGAAATTGCAGAACCTCAAGAAAGCGTTTGGCGCGGTGACTGTGGCCGACAACCAGAGCTATGAGGTGCAGCGAGGCGAGGCGCTAGGGGTTCTCGGTCCCAACGGTGCGGGCAAAACCTCGATGTTCAATCTGATCACCGGCACGCTCAAGCCGAACGCAGGGCGCATCGAGTTCGCGGGTAAAGACATCACCGGCTGGAGCGCCGCACGCCGAAGTCATGCAGGCATCGCGCGCAGCTTTCAGGTGCCACAGCCGTTCTCCAGAATGACTGTGTTTGAAAACGCGATGATCGCCGCCACGCAATCCGCTGGCCTGCATGGCCAAGCCGCTGAAAAACTCTGCGTGGATGTTCTGGAGCAAACCGAATTGATGGGCAAAGCCAACGTGCTCGCAGACAGCCTGACCCTGCTGGAGCGCAAACGTCTGGAGTTGACTCGCGCGCTTTGCACCCAACCTGAACTCCTGCTGCTCGATGAAATTGCTGGCGGCCTGACCGAGGCGGAATGCCATTCACTCATCAAAACCATCAAAGACATCCACGCCGGCGGCACCACCATCATCTGGATTGAGCATGTCGTGCATGCGCTGCTCTCCGTCGTGGACCGGCTGATCGTGGTCGACTTCGGTAAACTGATTGCCGATGGCGAACCACAGGCGATCATGGACAGCCCGCAAGTCAAAGAAATCTATCTGGGGATCGAAGCCGATGCCTGATGCCATTCTTTCCATGAACGGGCTTGATGCCCACTACGGCGACTTTCAAGCTCTCTACGGCGTCGACATGCATATGGACGCAGGCGAAGTGCTGGCCATCATCGGCGCCAACGGCGCTGGTAAAACCACGCTTATGCGCTCCATCACTGGTCTTCTCAAAAACGGCCCCGGTCAGATCTCCCACGAGGGTGCGGACATCGGTGGGCTGCGAGCGGATGAAATTGCCATGCGCGGCATTGCCATGGTGCCTGAGGGTCGCCAGCTGTTCCCGTCGCTCTCCGTCAAAGAGAACTTGATGATCGGCGCGCAGGTGGGTCGCAAGGGGCCATGGAACCTGGATGCCGTCTACAAACTCTTCCCCATTTTGGATGAGCGTAAGGACCAACAATCCACGTCGCTGTCCGGTGGTCAGCAACAGATGGTCGCCATCGGTCGCGCACTCATGTCCAACCCGGATCTGATCCTGTTTGACGAGATCAGCCTCGGCCTCGCGCCGGTGATCATCAAGGACATCTACACCGCCCTGCCCGGCATCATCGGCGAGGGCATGAGCGCCATCATCGTGGAACAGGACATCACAAAGGCATTGTCTGTGTCCTCCCGCGTCTACTGCCTGCAAGAGGGCCGCGTCTCACTCGAAGGCGGCTCAGACCAAGTTTCGCGCGAGGAAATATCCCGCGCCTATTTCGGGATCGAATAACATGGATTTGCTGAACGCAATTGTGCAGGGCACCCTGCTTGGCGGCCTTTACGCCCTCTTCGCCGCAGGTCTCTCGCTGATCTTTGGTGTGATGCGGCTAGTCAACATCGCCCACGGCGACCTGATTGTGCTGGCTGCCTATCTTGGCCTCACTGTGACAACCGCTACCGGCATTCATCCGCTTTTGGCTCTGGCGATCGTGGTCCCGGTCATGGCCGCCATCGGCTACGTCCTGCAACGCGGCCTTCTGAACCAAACTCTGGGCGACGACCTTCTGCCACCACTTCTGGTGACCTTCGGCCTGAGCGTGATCATCCAAAACGCGCTATTGGAAGGCTACACAGCTGATCCACAAAAACTTTCCGCTGGAGTTCTAGAAACGGCAAGCTTCGCGTTTGGCGGCTTGACCCTCGGTGTGTTGCCGGTGCTGACTTTCGCTATCGCCATCGCCGTGATCTGGGGGCTGCAATGGACCTTCTACCACACAGCACTTGGGCGTGCCTTCCGCGCGGTGTCTGACAATCAGGACATCGCCCAACTCATGGGTCTGAACCGTCGTCACATCTTTGGTCTCGCAATGGCGTTGGCCCTTGCGGTGACAGCTGTCGCAGGCATTTTGCTCGGCATCCGCACCAGCTTTGATCCCTCCATCGGCGGCGGCCGCCTGATCTTTGGCTTTGAGGCTGTGATCATCGGCGGGCTTGGCAACCTGTGGGGCACGCTGGCGGGCGGGATCATCCTTGGTGTTGCCCAAACCATCGGCGCCAAGATTGATCCCGGCTGGCAAATCCTCGCAGGCCACATCGCCTTCCTGATCATTCTCGCCGTGCGCCCCAACGGCCTCTTCCCGAGGATTTCGGCATGACCACCACGACCTTTTCTGTCACCCGTTCTTCTCAGGCCGCTCGAGTGGCCGCCATCCTTGGCGCTCTTGTTCTGATCGCCCTGATCGCCGCCCCCTGGTGGGCAGGCCGTGCCGACATGCGCCTGATGGGAGAACTGTTCCTCTACCTGTCGTTGGCCACGCTCTGGAACCTCATGGCGGGTTACGCCGGATTGGTGTCCGTGGGTCAGCAGGCTTATGTCGGCTTTGGTGGCTATATGCTCTTTGCGCTGACCATGTTTGGCGGTTTGCACCCGCTGGCCGCCATCGCACTCGCGGGGATTTTGGGCGCGCTGATTTCCATTCCTGTCGCAGTATTAATCTTCCGCCTGCGTGGCGCCTACTTTGCTATCGGCACATGGGTGATCGCCGAAGTCTTCCGCCTCGGCTTTGCCCAAGTGTCGGCTCTTGGCGGTGGTTCCGGCTCGTCCCTGCCGGTTGCCATCGTCAAGTCACTGGCCAGCAAACGCGCCATGCGAGAGAGCCTGTCCTATTGGCTGGCTTTGGGGGCTGCTGTGCTGGTTGTCACCGCTGTCTACCTGTTCCTGCGCTCGCGCAAAGGCCTCGCCCTGACGGCGATCCGCGACAATGAAACCGCGGCGAGCAGCCTCGGTATCGATATCTGGCGCACCAAGTTCATCGTCTATGTGGTAACCTCAGCCTTCACTGCCATGATTGGCGCGCTAATTTTCCTGCAAAAACTGCGCATCTCGCCAGATGCAGCCTTCTCGGTGAACGACTGGACCGCCTTTGTGATCTTCATCGTCGTGATCGGCGGCATTGGCACCATCGAAGGCCCGATCATTGGCACGCTGGTGTTCTTCCTGCTGCGCGAAACACTCGCAGACCTCGGCACCACCTATCTGATCGTGCTCGGCGTTGTGGCCATTGTGGTCATGCTCAAGGCCCCCAAAGGCCTCTGGGGCCTGATCCGCAGCCGCTTTGACATCCAAATCTTCCCCCTCGGCTATCGCGTCACCAAACGCAACTGACACCTCAAGGAGCCACGCAAATGGCCAAGCAAAAAACCATCATCACCTGTGCCGTCACTGGCGCCATCCACACCCCCACCATGTCGGACGCCCTGCCCTACACGTATGATGACATCGCACAGCAGGCTATGGACGCGGCAGACGCTGGCGCTTCGATCCTGCACCTACACGCTCGCGACAATGAAACTGGTGCCCCCTCCGTGGACCCCAACGACTTTGCCCCGTTCCTACCGCGTATCAAACAGGCGACAGATGCGGTGGTGAATATCTCTACTGGAGGCTCACTGACGCTTTCCATTCAGGACCGCATCAATCCGGCCAAGACCTTTTCGCCCGAGATGTGCTCGATGAACATGGGCTCAATGAACTTCTCATTTCACCCGCTGGCCAACCGCTACAAGGATGACGATTGGAAGTTTGACTGGGAAAAAGACTACGTCGCCGGCTCTGATCAAAACATCTTTCGAAACACCTTCCGCGACATCAAAGAAGCCGCCGAAACCCTTGCGCCGCACAACATCAAATTTGAGCACGAGTGTTATGACGTCGGCCACCTCTATAACCTGAAATACTGCATGGACATCGGCCTGTTCAAAGCACCGGTCTTCATCCAGTTCATCTTTGGCATCATGGGAGGTATTGGGCCGGAAGTGGACAACCTCGTGTTCATGAAGCGCACCGCCGACCGCCTCTTTGGCGACGACTACCGCTGGTCCGTGTTGGGTGCAGGCGGCGCTCAGATGAACCTCGCCACGATGGCCAGCCAAATGGGCGGCAACGTGCGCGTTGGATTGGAAGACAGCCTGTTTATCTCTCGCGGGAAATTGGCTGAAAGCAACGCGCAGCAAGTCGCCAAAATCCGTCGCATCGTCGAAGACCTCGGGTGCGAGGTCGCCTCACCAGACGAGGCACGAGACATTCTCGACCTGAAGGGCGGAGACAGGGTCCACTTCTGAACTTTAGGGAATTAAATGAAGCGTAGATGCGCCGCCATTTTCTCATAACGGGCTTGACTACATAACCCATTCAAATCCGGTTTCAGTTTCCACAACGCATAAAGGTCCGCTTTGCCGTTCGCGGGTGGACTTTGCGCATATCTCACGAAAGCCAGCTCTCCGCCCGACATGTCGAAACATCGTGCCTGCTTTGGGTTGGGAGCGGTCTTTAAACCCGTGCTGCACCACCGACCGCTCTGCGCCGTAATCGCCCAAACAGCTATACCCCGACCATCTTGCAAGAGGATAAGTTTTACGCTGCCATGCCTCTACCAAATTGGGACAGTTCCACGCGTGACAAGCAATTTCATTGCCGCTATTCGCAAATCTGCCGCTGGCTCAACGTCCTGCCAATGCCTGTTCATCGGCGAGGTCAATGCACGACTTTGTACAGCATCAAAATCAACTGGTTCAAGGCCCCGCACGTCCACGCCGACATTCACCGAGTTTCTCGCCACACGCCAAGTGTTGTACACGTGACCAAACATCCAAGGCGCTCTCTGGCGCGCATGGTTCAACGTAACAAGTGGGTAATGAAACAACGTGTTGAGCTGCATGTTTGGCCCGTCCCGCAATTCTGACACGCGAGCCGCCTCATCTGACTGGTCCAGTTTGATTGTTAGTGCATGATCGGGCTGGTTTTCATCGGGATGATGGTTTCCAGCGCTAGTGGGCGGATGCCCAATGCGCCGTGCGGTGGTTTGGTGTTGTAGTGCGTCCCAGTGACCGGCAGGGCATTGCATGACAATGGTCCGAGTGGTTCCCTTCTTCGATCAGGATCTGTGCGTCCCGCAGGGTGTAACAGACTTCCCATTGAGTGATTCGTCCCGGAACCGGCCATTGTATCCGTTTGCCCAAGGGGAGCCTGGTTCGATGTAGGCGGTCTTGGAACCTTCGGCCGCGATCCAGCCCCTGACAGCTTGAGCCACGAACTCAGGGCCAGTGCCTGTGCGGATGAAGGCAGGTTCTCCGCGCATGATGACTAAATCGGTCAAGGCATCAATCACATCTACAGAGTTCAGCTTCCGATTCACCGGGTTCATCCCGTTGCCCGGCAGGCGATTTGACAAAGCTAAATCTGCCGAAAAGAGAGCCTAACCGCGCAAAGCACCGTCGAAAAGGCCAAGACCAAGTGGGAATTGG